>NZ_AZUA01000001.1:0-1228433 GCF_000568075.1 Enterobacter sp. DC1 | reverse complement strand
AAAATATTGCTAGCTATTAGATAATTCTTTTATAAGCCACTTGATAATTTAAAGTGGCATTGGTAATCAAATTCTTGTTTGGCGTAAAAAGACCATTTTGAGCGCTTTTGTTAATTTTGTTTCTATAAATCTGTATGAGAGGAACGCCGTTGTGAGACAGATGATTGTGTAAAGTAATAAATACATACTTAAATTTATTTTATTCAATGCGTCATTGCTTGTTATTGTGAAAGCAATTATAGGTGCAAGGATTCCATGTGTTAGATATAAGCTATAGGAAGAGTTTCCTGCAAAGAGTAACCATGATGATTTGAACGTATAGCGCTCTAGTGAGAGTGCGGAATATACAATTATCGATGATATGCTACCCCATAATAAAACTCTTTTTAATTCGGTGTCGGTATTTAAATTTATCGGCAGGGCAAAAATACTAATGATACATCCCCCAATTAAAATTAACGACATGTGTTTATTTAAAAGTATTTTTGCGGAAAATAAGTAATAAATAAACATCCCACTCAAAAATTCGAGCAGGAAAGGCCTTGATAGTTGATTGATGATGTCGCTTTGGTAATGATTTTTAGCTATTTGTAAAAGCGTAAAAAAGCAAGCTAAGGTAAAGAAGAAATGCCAAAACTTTCTCATTCCAACCACAATGCATAGTGCCATTAATGAGTAAAATACAAATTCAAGCTGAAGGGTCCAGCCGGCGGTTAATATGGGGCCGCGAGCATCATTCGTAAAGGATAATGACTGTATTATGTAGTCTATTTTATATCGGTAGTCATTAAAATAAAATGTAAAATCAGTTGTAGGGTTTTTTATAAATCCATTCGCATTTAAATAAGAGACAAAAATAAAAGCGGCGGTAGAGACAAAGTACATAGGCCATACGCGGATAAAACGATGCATAAAAAATTCACCAGCAGTCGATTTTATTTTTCCTTTTTTGTGATCGCAGCCAGCGAAAATAATATAAGGCATTATAAAGCCACTAATAACAAAAAATATATCAACACCAATGGCTGCCAGGTTGGTTAATGAAGGAGGTATGCCATACATTGAAAGATTTGCATGAGCAAAAATGACGGTGAAAGCTGCTAAGAATCGCAAATATTGTATGTTTAAAATCATTTTAAATGAATTGATTGTTAATGATTTTCTAATAATAGCATTTCGATGGATTGAAGTAATTGATTTGTTTCTTACTTTGAAGCAACTCTACTCAATACCTGATTGTATCAGCGACTATACAAATCCTGTCGCGTGCGCTGCATTCGTATCACTCTGAAGATAGATACACCCCTGTAACTACGCGTGAACCGAAGCAGAAATAAATCACGCAGGTGAAGCGCCGCCGAAAGAAAACCACCACGACCAAAGAGCCGGAGGAAAAGCAGGGGGACTATCTGGTGGGCACGGATGAAAACGTGCTGGTCCTGAACCGGACCTATGCCAACCGCAGCAATGCGGAACGGGCGGCAAAGGTGCAGTGGGAGCGTCTGCAGCGTGGGGTGACCTCCCTCTCTCTGCAGCTCGCAGAAGGGCGGGCAGATCTCTACACCGAAATGCCGGTGAAGGTCAGTGGCTTCAAGCAGCCGATTGATGATACGGAATGGACCATTACTACCCTGACGCATACGGTTAATCCGGATAGTGGATTTACGACCAGTTTGGATCTTGAAGTGAAAATAGATGAGCTCGACATTGAATGATTAGTTCCAAAATGAGAACAATAATGTATCATTATTGCGAGCTGGTTAAGAGTGAGGGCTGAACAAAATGATGAATTGTCCGATGTGCAGCCAGGCCGCGCATACACGTAGTAGCTTTCAGGTTTCCAGTGAAACCAAAGAACGATACAACCAGTGCACTAACATTGAGT
The DNA here is from genome assembly GCF_000568075.1 of Enterobacter sp. DC1. Taxonomy (NCBI): domain Bacteria; kingdom Pseudomonadati; phylum Pseudomonadota; class Gammaproteobacteria; order Enterobacterales; family Enterobacteriaceae; genus Enterobacter; species Enterobacter sp. DC1. The sequence continues at coordinate 1,226,548 of NZ_AZUA01000001.1, read as the reverse complement.
GTGGGCATACCTTCGTGACACATGATACTTTCGTGCGGTCAGTATGCCGCCCGCAAAAATTAGCTCAGCACTGCCTCATCCGAAAGGCATGCAGGAACAATTTGCATATTAATTCTGAGTTGATGGCGTGGTTTTACTGCGCCATTACTCGTCTTCTCAAATCCCGCTCATCTGCAATATCCATCAATCGTGCTTCAGCTGCAGCCTGAGTGCGCATTCCCGAAAGTGTGGGTTTAAAACTATGGGCATTTCCCTGGATATTTAACGGCAGGGGAACGGATGCGATCAACTTGTCCTCAAGTTCCCACGGTGCATCTATCGGTATCCAGTGAACCCTGGCATTTTGCTCCATCCAAAGGTCAAGCCACTGTTCGCCTGGGTGAGTAAATGTCATTCTGGAACCGGAGCTAACCCGGCGGAGGGGAAAGTGACTGATATCGCTCAGTAGCACGCCAAGCGTGCGTCGAAGTGTAGAGCCTGCCGCATTGCCGCTGTAATGCGATTTGAGACGCTTTCTTAAATTCGATCGGCTGTTGGGTTTCCCACGTTTGTCAGGCGAAATGCCGACGTAGAGAAGAGTGTAGCCCTCAGCCGTAATACAACCCTCTGTTGGCACCCCAGGAGGAATCTCTTTGAACCACCAAAAGTAAACACCGTTTACTGCAGGAACCGGAGTTGGCCTGCTCATGACTTCCGTTCTGCTGTAGGTTTTCTCAGGGTAAAAATCGAACATACGCTTTCCTTGCTGGTTTTTTTACGATTGTATTCATTTACCGTCGGATGGCGATGACTTTGAAGGGGGAAAGGAGAAAAATCAGAGGTAAGTCTGTTGCTCTAAGGCGACAAGTTTTAGCGCTGCCGCCATTCTGTCGCCACCTTGCTCGAAGCGGCTCTGTAAGTGGCTGATATAGAAGGTCACGAACTTCAGGCAACAAAAAACCCATCAACCTTGAACCAAAACGGCGGGGTTGATGGGCTCCACAAATTGGGGACATCAAAGAAAAGCAGTGGCACTAGTTATGACTGCCCCCTGATAAAAAAGTTCTGCGCGTAACGAAAATAATTTTCCCCGCGCGCAAACTTAGGAGTTATCCGAGTCCAGGCCAGATGATAACGATCAGCGTACCCGCAAGCGTAAGCAGTACGTTAGCGATAGCGTAAGTGCCCGCATACCCCAGCGCCGGGATGTTGCTGCGCGCGGTATCGCTGATGATTTCCATTGCAGGCGCACAGGTACGCGCGCCCATCATGGCCCCGAAGAGCAGGGCGCGGTTCATGCGCAGCACGTAGGCGCCGAACAGGAAACAGATTACGACCGGCACCAGGCTAACGATAAGTCCCGAAACCAGCATCTGCCAGCCGACGGCGCCCAGGCTGTGGCCGATACCGCTGCCCGCGCTTAAGCCCACGCCTGCCATAAAGACCATCAGACCGAACTCTTTCACCATGTTCAGCGCGCCCTGCGGAATGTAGCCGAAGGTCGGGTGGTTCGCTCGCAGGAAGCCCAGCATGATCCCGGCAAACAGCAACCCGGCGGCGTTACCGATGCCGAAACTGAAGTTGCTGAACTGGAAGGTGATCATCCCGATCATCAGGCCAACAATAAAGAAAGCGCAGAAGGCCAGCAGGTCGGTGACCTGGCTGTGAATGGAGATAAAGCCGATGCGGTCGGCAACGGTTTTCACGCGTCGCGCGTCGCCGCTGACCTGCAGAACGTCGCCTTTGTTGAGCACGACGTTATCGTCGATAGGCATCTCAATCTGGCTGCGGATCACGCGGTTGAGGAAGCAGCCGTGGTCGGTCAGCTTCAGCTGCGCCAGGCGGCGGCCCACGGCGTTATGGTTTTTCACCACAATCTCTTCGGTGACGATACGCATGTCGAGCAGGTCGCGGTCGAACACCTCTTTGCCGTTACGGAAGCTCGGGTCGAGACGGGCGTGGGCGTCCGGGTAACCCACCAGCGCGATATCGTCGCCCATCTGCAGCACCGCGTCGCCGTCCGGGTTTGCCAGAATGCCGTTGCGGCGGATACGTTCGATATAGCAGCCCGTCTGGCGGTAAATCCCCAGCTCGCGCAGATTTTTGCCGTCAGCCCATGCCACCAGCTCTGGCCCGACGCGATAGGCGCGGATCACCGGGAGATAGACTTTACGTTTGGAATCGGTATCGAGACCGCGCTCGCGGGCGATTTGCTGGGCGCTGGTCTGCAGATCCTGGTGCTGCAGTTTTGGCAGGTAGCGTGCGCCAACGATCAGGCTCACCAGACCAATCAGATAGGTCAGGGCATAGCCCAGGCTCAGGTGGTCGAGCGCGGTAGAGAGCTGCGCGCCGGCCATGCCGGAATGGCGAAGGGTATCACCTGCACCCACCAGCACGGGGGTGGAGGTCATGGAGCCTGCCAGCATACCGGCCGTTAACCCGATATCCCAGCCAAACAGTTTACCCAGCCCTAACGCGATCAGCAGCGCGCTGCCGACCATCACCAGCGCCAGCATCAGATAATTTTTGCCGTCGCGGAAGAAAATTGAAAAAAAGTTCGGTCCCGCTTCCACGCCAACACAAAAAATAAACAGCATAAAGCCTAAGTTGAGCGCGTCCGTGTTAATGCTGAAGTGCTGCTGGCCTAATAATAAGGAGACGACTAAAACGCCAATGGAATTACCAAGTTGAACTGAACCCAGGCGCAATTTACCCAGGCAAAGGCCCAGCGCCAGTACCACAAATAATAACAGGATGTAATTCCCATTTAACAAGTCTGCGACGTTTATATTCACGGAGGCTAACTTCTTGTTTACCAGTAAGTTGTTGAATGAACGGACTATTTGGGCTACTGTTTTCTGGGCCAGGGAACGCGTTCAACCCTCCCTGTTACCTAATTTATTCCCTAAAACATTAGCTGGCCGATAGTTTAATCGTATTAGCTACTGACAGCTACCTATTATCGCATCACCCTGTGCGTACTTTGGCAAGGATTGCCGCACTGCTTTATCTGACTGGGCGTCTACCCGACGAAGGTGTATTTGATAGAGATAAGTCAGGAGGATAGTTTGAACATTAAACGAAACTGGGCGGGGGTGATCAGCTGCTTTTTGCTGTTTACCGTCGTGTGCATGTCGCTCGCTTTTAATGTGAAAGGGGCATTCAGAGCTGCCGGACACCCGGAGCTGGGGCTGCTCTTTTTTACCCTGCCGGGAGCCGCTGCCAGTTTTCTTTCCCGTAAAGGGGAGGTGGTCAAGCCGCTTATTGGCGCAATGCTGGCTGCACCGCTGTGTCTGCTGCTGATGCGCATGCTGTATGTATCAACGCGAAGTTTCTGGCAGGAGCTGGCGTGGTTGCTGAGCGGCGTCTTCTGGTGCGCCCTCGGCGCGCTGTGCTATTTGTTTGTGTGCAGCCTGATTAAGCATCGACGGCACCACAAATAAAAACGCCCTCAGGGTGAGGGCGTCTTCGCATTACTGGGCGGCAAACAGGCCCAGATGCTCTTTGGCGTAAGCTTCAAAGTCAGTGCAACCGCCGATGTGTTTCTGATCGAGGAAGATCTGCGGTACGGTTTCAACCGGCTTGCCGACGGTTTTTTCGAGATCCGCTTTGGTGATGCCTTCCGCGTGGATATCCACGTAGCGGAAGTTGAAGTCATCGCGCTCTTCGGTCAGTTTCTCAGCCAGCTCTTTCGCGCGCACACAGTAAGGGCACCCTGGACGACCAAAAATTACTGCAAACATTTCTCTCTCCTCAAAAAACAAGCCTGACGGCGAATAGGACATATAGTGCCCGATAACCTGCCGCCATTAAAGAAGGTTTCGCCTGTCGCTTTGATACAGTAAGGCTATGTTTCGCCAATTACACCGCGCAAATCATTGCCTATACTGGCTGCCATACGGTTTAAGCAAGACAAAGAGAGACAAGATGACGCCAACCATAGACCTGCTCACATCCCACCGTTCCATTCGCCACTTCACCGATAAGCCGATTACCGAGGCGCAGCGCGAAGCGATTATCAACAGCGCCAGGGCGACCTCCAGTTCCAGCTTCCTGCAGTGCAGCTCGATTATCCGCATCACCGACCCGGCCATGCGTGAACAGCTGGTCACGCTGACCGGCGGGCAGAAGCATGTGGCCCAGGCCGCGGAGTTCTGGGTGTTCTGCGCCGACTTTAACCGCCACCTGCAGATCTGCCCTGAAGCCGAGCTGGGGCTGGCCGAACAGCTGCTGCTGGGCGTGGTGGATACCGCGCTGATGGCGCAAAACGCCTTTACGGCGGCGGAGTCGCTGGGTTTGGGCGGTGTCTACATCGGCGGCCTGCGTAACAACATCGAAAGCGTGACCGAGCTGCTGAAGCTGCCAAAACACGTCCTGCCTCTGTTCGGCCTGTGCCTCGGCTGGCCTGCGGATAACCCGGATCTGAAGCCGCGCATTCCTGCCGCCATGCTGGTGCACGAAAACCACTACCAGCCGGTCGATCAGGACGTCCTGAATCAATATGACGAAGAGCTGGCAAACTACTACCTGACGCGCGGCAGCAATAATCGTCGCGATACCTGGACTGACCATATTCGTCGCACCATCATTAAAGAGAACCGCCCGTTTATTCTTGATTACCTGCACAAACAGGGCTGGGCGACGCGATAGTCCATTCCGCCTGCGCCTGCCTGCGTATATGATATGCAGGCTTTTTCCATGTCTTCAGAGAGGTGCAGGGTGAAAATTGCCATATTGTCCCGGGATGGAACGCTCTATTCATGTAAGCGCCTGCGAGACGCGGCGGCGAAACGCGGGCATCAGGTTGAGATCCTCGACCCGATGTCCTGCTATATGAACATCGACCCGGCTGCCTCGTCGATTCACTACAAAGGCCGCAAGCTGCCGCACTTTGATGCGGTGATCCCCCGCATCGGCTCCCAGATTACCTATTACGGCACCGCCGCGCTGCGCCAGTTCGAGATGCTGGGCAGCTATCCGCTCAACGAATCCGTCGCCATTTCGCGCGCCCGCGACAAGCTGCGCTCGCTGCAGCTCCTCGCCCGTCAGGGAATCGATCTTCCGGTCACGGGGATTGCCCATTCACCGGACGACACCAGCGATCTTATCGATATGGTGGGCGGCGCGCCTTTGGTGATTAAGCTGGTGGAAGGTACGCAGGGCATTGGCGTGGTGCTGGCGGAAACGCGCCAGGCGGCGGAGAGCGTGATTGATGCCTTTCGGGGTCTCAATGCCCACATTCTGGTGCAGGAGTACATCGAAGAGGCGAAAGGGCGCGACATCCGCTGCTTCGTGGTCGGCAATGAGGTGGTGGCGGCCATCGAGCGGCAGGCGAAAGAGGGCGATTTCCGCTCTAATCTTCACCGCGGCGGCATTGCAAGAATCGCTGATATCAGCGATCGCGAACGGGAAATTGCCGTCAAAGCGGCGCAAACCCTGGGGCTGGACGTGGCGGGCGTAGACCTGCTGCGGGCGACGCGCGGGCCGCTGGTCATGGAGGTGAATGCCTCGCCGGGGCTGGAAGGCGTGGAAAAAACCACAGGTGTCGATATTGCGGGTAAAATGATCTCATGGATCGAGCGCCATGCCACGCCGGGTTACTGTCTGAAAACGGGCGGTTAAATGGTATTGAACGCACTTTTTGCGTAATCTATGCGAAGTTTTTATTTAAGAGGCTGCACAGCGATGGATTTACAGGTCGTACCTACACTGGATACGTTACGTCAATGGCTTGATGATGCCGGAATTACGTTCTTCGAATGCGATTCCTGCCAGGCGCTGCATTTGCCTCATATGCAGAATTTCGACGGCATTTTCGATGCCAAAATCGATCTCATTAACGACGTGATCCTTTTCTCCGCGCTGGCCGAAGTGAAGCCGTCTGCGCTGCTGGCGCTGGCCTCCGACCTGTCGGCGATCAACGCCAGTTCTTTGACGGTGAAAGCATTTCTCGACATACAGGATGATAATCTGCCAAAGCTGGTCGTTTGCCAGTCTTTATTCTCCGGTGCCGGGCTGTCGTTCAAGCAGTTCTCCGCGTTTATGCGCTTGAGCGAAGAGCAAATTTCCATGGTCATGATGGAAGCCAATGCACACCATCTGCTGTATAGCGCGGAAGACGATGCAGAGAATAATGATGCATCTCCCAATTTTCTTCACTAAGCCTGTCTGACTTTTGCGCAGTCGCTGCCATAGCGGCTGCAGAAGGCCATTTTTTCTGCTGCTTTTAACCTTTCTTTAAAGAATTTTTCACCTCCCTGAAGGCCATTTCGGCTTATCACGTAGACATAACCTGCATAAAAAATTGATAAAAGGCGTTTTTTCGTCTGGGCTATAGCCGGAGACACGGGCTACAGTTATTCTTGCGATGCTTAAAAAAGCGAGCGGAAGCTGCCGGGTAAAGAGGTTTCTTTTTATTTTGGGCAGAGCGACAAACTATGCATGATTATTGCATATCTTCAGATTGCACAGTTTTAGTTCGTTTGTTAACGAGCTTTCAGAAGGAATAAAGATATGATCGCCTTGAATAAAAAATGGTTATCGGGTCTGGTTGCGGGTGCTCTGATGGCCGTCTCTGCCGGCACGCTCGCTGCGGAACAAAAAACGCTGCACGTTTACAACTGGTCTGACTATATTGCGCCGGACACGGTGGCGAATTTTGAAAAAGAGACCGGCATTAAAGTGGTCTACGACGTTTTCGATTCCAACGAAGTGCTGGAAGGAAAACTGATGGCGGGGAGCACCGGGTTTGATCTCGTGGTGCCTTCCGCAAGCTTCCTCGAGCGCCAGCTGACGGCAGGCGTCTTCCAGCCGCTGGATAAGAGCAAGTTACCGAACTGGAAAAACCTCGATCCGGAAGTGCTGAAGCTGGTGGCGAAGCATGACCCGGACAACAAATACGCCATGCCTTACCTGTGGGCGACCACCGGTATCGGCTACAACGTGGATAAAGTCAAAGCGGTGCTCGGCCCTGACGTTAAGCTGGACAGCTGGGACGTGGTGCTGAAGCCTGAAAATCTTGAGAAGCTGAAAAGCTGCGGCGTCTCCTTCCTCGATGCGCCGGAAGAGATTTTCGCGACCGTGCTGAACTACCTGGGCAAAGACCCGAACAGCAGTAAAGCCGATGATTACACCGGCCCGGCGACCGATCTGCTGCTGAAGCTGCGTCCAAACATTCGTTACTTCCACTCGTCTCAGTACATCAATGACCTGGCGAACGGCGACATCTGCGTCGCGATCGGCTGGGCAGGTGACGTGTGGCAGGCGGCTAACCGCGCGAAAGAGGCGAAAAACGGCGTGAACGTCTCTTACTTCATTCCGAAAGAGGGGGCGCTGGCCTTCTTCGACGTCTTCGCGATGCCGGCTGATGCGAAGAACAAAGACGAAGCCTATCAGTTCCTCAACTACCTGATGCGTCCTGAGGTGATCGCCCACATCAGCGACCACGTTTACTACGCGAACGGTAACAAGGCCTCCGTGCCGCTGGTAAGCGAAGAAATCCGTAACAACCCGGCTATCTATCCGCCGGCGGATGTGTTCGCCAAGCTCTTCACCCTGAAAGTTCAGGATCCAAAAATTGACCGCGTGCGTACCCGCGCGTGGACCAAGGTGAAAAGCGGTAAATAACGGCGTTGGGTATTGTTGCCCGGTGGCGCTATCGCCTACCGGGCCTCTACAACCCGTAGGCCGGGCAAGCGTTAGCGCCGCCCGGCGATGCGCACCCTGACGGTGCGTTTGCACCAGTATTGATCTATGCCGGAGAACACCCCGTGAATGACGCGATCCCCCGCCCGCAGGCGAAAGTCCGTAAAGCGCTGACCCCGCTTCTTGAAATTCGTAACCTCACCAAATCTTTCGATGGCCAGCATGCCGTGGACGACGTCAGCCTGACTATCTATAAAGGCGAAATTTTTGCCCTTCTGGGGGCTTCTGGCTGCGGTAAATCGACCCTGCTGCGTATGCTGGCCGGTTTTGAACAGCCCACCGCCGGGCAAATCATGCTCGATGGCGTGGATCTCTCCAGCGTGCCGCCGTATCAGCGCCCGATTAACATGATGTTCCAGTCTTACGCGCTGTTCCCGCACATGACGGTGGAGCAGAACATCGCCTTTGGCCTGAAGCAGGACAAGCTGCCGAAGGCCGAAATTACCGCGCGCGTGGCCGAAATGCTGAGCCTAGTGCACATGCAGGAGTTCGCGAAGCGTAAGCCGCACCAGCTCTCCGGCGGCCAGCGCCAGCGCGTGGCCCTGGCCCGCAGTCTGGCAAAACGCCCGAAACTGCTGTTGCTCGACGAGCCGATGGGCGCGCTGGATAAAAAGCTGCGCGACCGCATGCAGCTCGAAGTGGTGGATATCCTCGAGCGCGTGGGGGTGACCTGCGTGATGGTCACCCACGACCAGGAAGAGGCGATGACCATGGCCGGGCGTATTGCGATCATGAACCGCGGGAAGTTCGTGCAGATTGGCGAGCCGGAAGAGATTTATGAGCACCCGACCACCCGCTACAGCGCGGAGTTTATCGGCTCGGTCAACGTCTTTGAAGGGCTGCTGAAAGATCGTCAGGAGGATGGCCTGGTCATCGAATCGCCGGGGCTGCAGCATCCGCTTAAGGTCGATCCTGATAACTCGGTGGTGGATAACGTGCCGGTCTACGTCGCGCTGCGTCCGGAGAAAATCATGCTCTGCGAGGATCCGCCTGCCGATGGTTATAACTTTGCCGTTGGGGAAGTGGTGCACATTGCCTATCTGGGCGATTTGTCTATCTACCACGTGCGGCTGAAAAGCGGGCAGATGCTTAGCGCGCAGCTACAGAACGAACATCGCTACCGCAAGGGGCAACCAACATGGGGCGACGAAGTGCGCCTGTGCTGGGATGCTGACAGTTGCGTAGTGCTGACGGTATAAGGAGCTGCAAATGAGTGCACTTGAACCTCCAGCTCGCGCAGAAAAGCCGGGCGGTTTTGCCCAGTGGCTAACGCGCATGCAGATGAACCACGGCCGCAAGCTGGTGATTGCCATGCCGTATGTGTGGCTGATCCTGCTGTTCCTGCTGCCGTTCCTGATTGTTTTCAAGATAAGCCTGGCGGAAATGGCGCGGGCGATCCCGCCCTATACCAACCTGCTGGACTGGGCCGACGGGCAGCTGACGCTGACGCTTAATCTAGGCAACTTCCTGCAGCTCACCGACGATCCGCTCTATTTCGAAGCGTATCTGCAGTCGCTGCAGGTGGCGGCGATTTCGACGCTCTGCTGTCTGGTGATGGGCTACCCGCTGGCGTGGGCGGTGGCGCACAGCAAGCCGTCGACGCGTAACATCCTGCTGCTGCTGGTGATCCTGCCGTCGTGGACCTCGTTCCTGATCCGCGTTTACGCCTGGATGGGGATCCTGAAAAACAACGGCGTGCTGAACAACTTTCTCATGTGGCTTGGGGTTATCGATCAGCCGCTGACGATCCTGCACACCAACCTCGCGGTCTATATCGGTATTGTGTACGCCTATCTGCCGTTTATGGTGCTGCCGATCTACACGGCGCTGACGCGCATTGATTATTCGCTGGTGGAAGCGTCGCTCGATCTTGGCGCCCGTCCGTTAAAAACCTTCTTCAGCGTCATTGTCCCGCTGACCAAAGGCGGCATTATCGCCGGGTCAATGCTGGTCTTTATCCCGGCGGTAGGGGAGTTTGTGATCCCTGAACTGCTCGGCGGCCCGGACAGCATCATGATTGGCCGCGTGCTGTGGCAGGAGTTCTTCAATAACCGCGACTGGCCGGTGGCCTCGGCGGTAGCGATTGTTATGCTCCTGCTGCTGATCGTGCCGATCATGTGGTTCCACAAGCATCAGCAGAAACAGATGGGAGACCACGGATGAACAACTTACCGGTAGTGCGCTCCCCGTGGCGAATTGCGATTCTCGTTATCGGCTTTACCTTCCTGTATGCGCCGATGCTGATGCTGGTGATTTACTCCTTCAACAGCTCTAAGCTGGTAACGGTCTGGGCGGGCTGGTCGACGCGCTGGTACAGCGAGCTGTTTCACGACGATGCGATGATGAGCGCGGTGGGGCTGAGCCTGACCATTGCTGCCCTTGCGGCGACAATGGCGTCGGTGCTGGGCACGATCGCCGCGCTGGTGATGGTGCGCTTCGGGCGTTTTCGCGGCTCAAACGGGTTCGCCTTTATGATCACCGCGCCGCTGGTCATGCCGGACGTGATCACCGGACTCGCGCTGCTGCTGCTGTTCGTGGCCCTGGCGCACGCCATCGGCTGGCCGGCGGATCGCGGCATGCTCACCATCTGGCTGGCGCACGTCACCTTCTGTACGGCCTACGTGGCGGTAGTGATCTCCTCGCGCATGCGCGAGCTGGATCGCTCCATTGAAGAGGCGGCGATGGATCTTGGCGCGACGCCGCTGAAGGTCTTTTTCATCATTACCCTGCCGATGATTATGCCGGCGGTGATCTCCGGCTGGCTGCTGGCGTTTACGCTGTCGCTGGACGATCTGGTTATCGCCAGCTTTGTCTCCGGACCGGGCGCGACGACGCTGCCGATGCTGGTCTTCTCCAGCGTGCGCATGGGAGTCAACCCGGAGATCAACGCCCTGGCTTCCATCATCCTCGGCGTGGTCGGAATTGTCGGGTTTATCGCCTGGTATTTGATGGCGCGCGCGGAAAAACAGCGCGTGCGCGATATCCAGCGTGCAAGACGCGGCTGAAGGATTTAAAATTTCCAGTGAAGTGCCGCGCATGACGCGGCACTGTTTTTCAGGGAAGTAAAACATTGGGATTATTAAAAAAATCACGTACTACGCACGCGCGTCCTAACGTACCTGCTCTGGTTCAGGTGGCGGCGCTCGCCATTATTATGATCCGCTGCCTGGACGTGCTAATGATTCTGAACACCCTGGGCGTGCGCGGCATCGGTGAATTCATTCACCGCAGCGTGCAGACGTGGAATCTGACGCTGGTCTTTTTGAGCAGCCTGGTGCTGGTGTTTATCGAGATCTACTGCGCGTTTTCGCTGGTCAAAGGGCGCAACTGGGCGCGCTGGGTCTACCTGCTGACGCAAATTACCGCCGCCAGCTATCTGTGGGCCGCCTCGCTGGGATACGGCTACCCGGAGCTGTTCAGCATTGCGGGGGAATCCAAACGCGAGATCCTGCGCGCGCTGTTTATGCAAAAACTCCCGGACATGCTGGTTCTGTTCCTGCTTTTTATCCCCGCCTCCAGTCGGCGGTTCTTCCGCCTGCAATAATGTGTATAATCGCAGCCCTCGTGATCCTTAAGGTTTTCATATGCAGTGCGCACTCTATGACGCCGGACGCTGCCGCTCCTGTCAGTGGATAGAACAGCCGGTCTCTCAACAACTCACCGCCAAAATGGCCGACCTGCAACAGCTGCTGGCAGCGCACGCGGTGGGCGAGTGGTGCGCACCCGTCAGCGGCCCGGAGCAGGGCTTTCGTAATAAAGCCAAAATGGTGGTCAGCGGCAGCGTTGAAAAACCGCTGCTGGGGATGCTGCACCGCGACGGCACGCCGGAAGACTTAACCGACTGCCCGCTGTATCCCGCCTCGTTTGAGCCCGTCTTTGCCGCACTGAAACCCTTTATTGCGCGTGCAGGGTTAACGCCTTACAACGTCGCCCGCAGGCGCGGTGAGTTAAAATACCTTTTGCTAACGGAAAGCCAGAAAGACGGCGGCATGATGCTGCGCTTCGTGCTGCGTTCGGAAGCCAAGCTCGAGCAGCTGCGCGCGGCGCTGCCGTGGCTGCAGGAACAGCTTCCGCAGCTTAAGGTCATTACGGCGAATATTCAGCCGGTGCATATGGCGATCATGGAAGGGGAGAAAGAGGTTTTCTTCACCGACCAGCACGCGCTGGCCGAAAGCTTCAACGGCGTGCCGCTGTGGATCCGCCCGCAAAGCTTCTTCCAGACCAACCCGACCGTGGCAAGCAGCCTGTACGCCACCGCCCGCGACTGGGTTCGTGCGTTAAACGTCCATCATATGTGGGATCTCTTCTGCGGCGTGGGCGGCTTTGGTCTGCACTGCGCCACGCCAGAGATGCAGCTCACCGGCATTGAGATCTCTGCCGAAGCGATTGCCTGCGCGAAACAGTCCGCCGCCGGGCTGGGGTTAACGAATCTGCACTTCCAGGCGCTGGATTCCACGCAGTTTGCGACCGGCCAGGGCAACGTGCCGGAGCTGGTGCTGGTCAACCCGCCGCGCCGCGGCATCGGCAAGGCGCTGTGCGACTACCTGAGCCAGATGGCACCCGAGTACATCGTCTATTCCAGCTGTAACGCCCAGACCATGGCGAAAGACATCGCCAGCCTGCCGGGCTACCGCATTGAACGCGTGCAGCTTTTCGATATGTTCCCGCATACCGCGCATTATGAAGTGCTGACGTTGTTGGTGAAAACGCGCTAATCCTAAACATCGCCCGGTGGCGCTGCGCTTACCGGGCCTACAATCTGGAGTAGGCCGGGTAAGGCGTAGCCGCCACCCGGCATGAACCCCGCACAATGTTCAACAAAATGTGAACTCTTCCCCCGCTCGAAATCAGGTAAGCTTACGTCATAAGAAATGATTGAAGGCTTACCCATGAAGCAGATCCTGCTGGTGGAAGACGACCACGATATCGCGGCGCTTCTGCGACTCAATTTAGAAGACGAAGGCTACGCCATCACCCACGAGCCCGACGGGGGCAAGGCCTTACAGCGTCTTGAAAAACAGCCGTGGGATGCGGTGATCCTCGACCTGATGCTGCCCAACGTTGACGGTCTGGAGATTTGCCGCCGCATCCGTCAGATGACGCGCTACCTGCCGGTGATCATCATCAGCGCCCGCAGCAGCGAGACCGACCGCATTACCGGGCTGGAAACCGGCGCCGATGATTATCTGGCGAAGCCGTTCTCGGTGCAGGAACTCATTGCGCGCATCAAAGCGCTGTTCCGCCGCCAGCAGGCGATGGGGCAGGCGCAAACCGACGGTCAAATTCAGGCCCACGGTCTGACCATCGATCCGCTGGCGCGCAGCGTGCTGCTTCATGGCCAGGTGGTGGATCTCACCCCGCGTGAATTCGAGCTGCTCTACTTCTTTGCTCGTCATCCCGGCGAGGTCTTTTCGCGTCTGGCGCTGCTGGAGCAGGTCTGGGGCTATCAGCACGAAGGCTATGAGCACACCGTTAACACCCATATTAACCGCCTGCGCATCAAGATTGAGAAGGACGCCGCCGAGCCGGAGATTATTCGCACCGTCTGGGGCAAGGGCTATAAATTTGCGGAGCCAAATCATGATGCGCCGCTTTAGCCTGAGCCAGCGCCTGACGCTGCTGTTCATCCTGCTGATGATGCTCTGCGCCACCGTCGCCTGCGCGGTACAGCTCTACACCAGTACGCAGTACGGTAACGCGATGGTGCAGCGGCTGTCGGGAGGGCTGGCGCAGCAGATCGTTCAGCGCGAATCGATTCTGGACGCGCAGGGCAGGGTCGATCGAACGGCTCTCAAGCCGCTGTTCGATCGGCTGATGACCTTTAATCCGAGCGTTGAGCTGTACGTCGTCTCCCCGGACGGCGATATCCTGGCCGATGCCGCACCGCCGGGCCATATTCAGCGGCAAAAAATCGACCTGGCGCCGGTGCAGACTTTCCTGAGCGGTACCGCCATTCCGATCCTGGGCGACGACCCGCGCAGTCAAAATAAAAAGGTCTTTAGCGCCACGCCGCTGCGGCAGGACGGCGAGCTAAAAGGCTACCTCTACATTATTTTACAGGGCGAGGAGTCCAACGCGCTGGCGGAGATGGCCTGGCATAAGGCGCTGTGGAGCACGGTGCTGTGGTCATTGCTGTGGGTTGCGCTGTTTGGCCTGCTGGCAGGTTTACTGGTCTGGTACTGGGTCACGCGCCCGGTAAAACAGCTGACGGTAGAAGTCGCCGGGCTGGAGCAGGACAGCATAAGTGCTATCAGGCAGCTGGCGGCGCAGCCGTCGGACGCGGCGGCAAAGGATGAAGTGGCGATCCTGCGCAACAGCTTTATCGAGCTGGCGCGCAAAATCACCCGCCAGTGGGACCAGCTGGCCGACAGCGATCGCCAGCGCCGGGAGTTTATCGCCAACATTTCGCACGATCTCCGTACGCCGCTGACCTCGCTGCTGGGCTATCTGGAAACCCTTTCACTAAAATCCGCCACGCTGACGCCGCAGGAGCACCAGCAGTATCTCGCCACCGCGCTGCGACAGGGGCAAAAAGTCCGTCATCTTTCGCAGCAGCTGTTTGAGCTGGCGCGCCTAGAGCACGGCGGCATTAAGCCGCAGCGCGAGCGTTTCGCGATGGGGGAGCTGATTTCCGACGTGGCGCAGAAGTTTGAGCTCACCGCCCGCACGCGCGAGGTGAATCTGCATATTGACGTGCCGGGACCGCTGCCGCTGATTAACGCCGATGTGTCGATGATTGAACGCGTGGTGACCAACCTGCTCGATAACGCGATGCGCCATACGCCTGGCGGCGGGGAAATTCGTCTGGCGGTCTGGCAGGAGAATGAACGGCTTCAGGTCGAAGTGGCTGACAGCGGAACCGGCGTGGATGCCTCGCTGCGCGACGATCTGTTCCAGCGGCCATCGGCGTTGAATACCCAGGCATCTCGGGAGAATCGCGGCGGGCTGGGGCTGTTAATCGTGAAACGTATGCTGGAGCTGCACGGCGGTGGGATCAGGCTGATGGAGTCGGCGAGCGGGGCACGGTTCAGGTTCTTTGTGCCGCTGTGAGGGAGTGCCGGGTGGCGGCTTCGCCTTACCCGGCCTACAGACTACCACCCCCGTAGGCCGAGTCACCCGGCAAAAAGGATTACTGCGGGAACCACTGCTCGCTGATTTTCTGATACGTACCGTCAGCTTTAATCGCTTTCAGCGCGCCGTTCAGTTTTTCCAGCAGGGCTTTGTTATCCGGACGTACCGCGATGCCGAGGCCTGTACCAAAGTACTGTGGATCGGTCACTTTCTCGGTTGCGGTGCCCAGTTGCGGATTGGTTTTCAGCCATTCGTTCACCACGGCGGTATCGCCGAACACGCCGTCGATGCGGCCATTTTTCAGGTCGATAATCGCGTTCTGATAGCTGTCATAGGCTACGGTTTTCACTTCAGGATGCTTGTCCTGGAGATATTTCTGGTGCGTGGTGCCGTTTTCCATTCCGATGCGTTTACCTTTCAGCTGATCGAAAGAGGTATAAGCGCCTTTCTTCGCAATCACGACCGCAGAGTTGGCGTAGTACGGGTCGGTAAACGCGACCTGCTTGCTGCGCTCAGGCGTGATGTCCATCCCGGAGATCACCGCATCGTATTTTTTAAATTTCAGCGACGGGATCAGGCTGTCGAAGGCATGATTGGTAAAGGTGCAGTCGGCCTGCATTTGTTTGCACAGCGCTTTCGCCAGGTCGATATCGAAACCCACGATCTGGTTGCTGGCATCCAGCGATTCAAACGGCGGATAGGTGGCGGACACGCCAAAATTGATTTTATCAGCAGCGGATGCGCCAGCGGCGAAGGTGGCGAGTAATGCGGCCAGAACTAACTTTTTCATTGTAATGCTCCCGTCTGTCTTATTTATGCGCCGTGTCTGCGGCATGGATGTACAATGCCATTTAATGAATTTATATGCAATAAAAATGATTAAGTATTATTTTTTTGGAAAAAAAAAGCGGATAACCAAAAAGTTACCCGCATTGATTAATCACATTTATGCACTTCTTGCCGGGTGGCGCTGCGCTTACCCGGCCTACGATCTGCGCTCAAACGCCAGCGCTCTACGCTCGATCAGGCGCATCATCAGCGTCAACAGACCGTTAACCACCAGGTAAACCACGCCTGCCGCACCGAACACCATCACGTCATAGGTGCGTCCATAGAGCAGCTGTCCGTGACCCATCACCTCCATCAGGGTGATGGTGTAGGCCAGAGAGGTACTCTTGAACACCAGCACCACTTCGTTGGAGTAAGAGGAGAGCGCGCGCTTAAAGGCGTACGGAAGCAGGATCGCCAGCGTGTCTTTCTTGCTCATGCCCAGCGCTCCGCAGGACTGCCACTGACCTTCAGGAATGGCGCGGATCGCCCCGTAGAACAGCTGGGTGGTATAGGCCGCACTGTTCAGCGAAAGGGCAATCAGAGCACACAGCCACGGTTCAGAGAGCAGATGCCAGATAACCGGATAATCCTGCAGCGACGGAAACTGGCCCGGGCCGTAGTAAATCAGGAAGATCTGCACCAGCAGCGGCGTACCGGTAAACAGGGTGATGTAGCCGCGCACAATCCACACAAGCACCGGCGTTTTCAGCGTCAGGATGATGGTGAAGATAAGGGCCAGAATCAGCGCCACGATAATGGACGCCACGGTCAGCGTCAGGCTGGTGTGCAGCCCTTTCATCAGCTCGGGGAAATATTCAAGCATCAGCCTGGTCTCCGTTCAAAGCGCGTCGCACGCAGGTCAATACGCTTGAGGATGTACTGACTGAGCAACGTGATCACCAGGTAGATAGCCGCCGCCACAATGTACCAGGTAAAAGGCTCCTGGGTGCGGGTGGCGATGCTTTTGGTTTGCAGCATCAAATCGTTAACGCTTATCAGGCTCACCAGCGCGGTATCTTTCAGCAGCACCAGCCACTGGTTACCGAGGCCCGGCAGGGCATGGCGCCACATCTGAGGCATGACCAGACGGAAGAAGATGGCTGATTTCGACAGGCCTAACGCCTGACCCGACTCCCACTGACCCTGCGGCACGGCCTTCAGCGCACCGCGCAGGGTTTGCGACGCGTACGCGGAGTAGAGCAGGGAGAGGGCAATCACGCCGCACAGGAACGGGCTGACGTCGAAGTTTTCAATCTGCATCTGCACCGGGATCTGCGCAAAGCCAAGATTGATCGTGAAGCCGTCCGACAGCGTCAGCAGCAGCTGCGAGGAGCCGAAATAGATAAACAGGACCACCAGAATTTCCGGTAGCCCACGCAGCACGGTGACCAGCGCGGAGCCTGTCCAGGCGACGGGGAACCATTTCGCGGATTCCCACACCGCAAAGAACATCGCCAGCACGAGGCCGATAATCAGTGCGCAAACGGCAAGGCCGACGGTCATCCCGGCGGCGCTTGCTAAAGGAAAAATTTCATTCATCAGGAATTACTTCTGGAACCATTTTTTGTAGATGGTTTCGTAGGTGCCGTCTTTCTTCACTTTTTCCAGCGCAGCGTTGAATTTCTGCTGCAGCTCAGTGTTGCCCTGACGAACGGCAATCCCCAGACCGGTACCGAAGTAATCCTTATCGGTCACTTTGTCGCCCACTGGCGCCAGTTTATCGTTGGCCTTCAGCCACTCGGTCACGACCGCGGTATCACCAAATACGCCGTCGATACGGCCATTTTGCAGATCCAGCTTCGCGTTCTGGTAGCTGTCATACGGAACGGTGGTGATTTCCGGATGTTTGTCCATGATGAATTTCTGGTGCGTGGTGCCGTTCTGCACGCCAACTTTTTTGCCTTTCAGCTGATCGACAGAGGTGAATTTACCTTTCTGACCAATGAACAGGGCGGAGTTGTCGTAGTAAGGGGTGGTGAACAGCACCTGCTTTTCACGCTCCGGGGTGATGTCCATACCGGCCATCACGGCGTCGATGCGGCGGAACTTCAGGCTTGGGATCAGGCTGTCGAACGCCTGGTTGCTGAAGGTACAGGTCGCGTCAATCTCTTTACACAGGGCGTTAGCCAGGTCCACGTCGAAGCCAACAATTTTGTTGTTCGCATCAATCGACTCAAACGGAGGGTAAGAGGCTTCCGTGGCGAAACGAATGGTCTGGGCTGCGGTAGCGGAAAGGGTAACGCCAGCAAGCAGCACGGCAAGTAATACTTTTTTCATTATATTTCCCCTGACACAATCAATGAGATAAATAGTTTTTGAAGGCATCGGTTTGCGGGTTCGCGAAGCAGCCCGCATCACCTTGCTCAACGATATAACCGTTTTCCATATAGACCACACGGCTGGCGGTTTTACGCGCCACTTCCACTTCGTGGGTGACTATAACCTGCGTAATATTGGTTTCCGCCAGCTCGCGAATGATGCTGACGATCTGGGCGGTGATTTCCGGATCCAGCGCCGCGGTTGGCTCATCAAACAGCAGTACCGCAGGCTCCATCATCAGCGCGCGGGCAATGGCCACGCGCTGCTGCTGACCACCGGAAAGGTGCAGCGGATAGCGGTCGCTGTAGGGCTTAAGGCGCAGACGATCCAGCAGCTTTTCGGCACGGGCGATAGCCTGATCCTTGCTTAATCCCAGCACGCGGCACGGCGCTTCAATCAGGTTTTGCAGGACGGTCAGATGCGGCCAGAGATTGTATTGCTGGAAGACCATGCCGACGTTTTGACGCAGTTCGCGAATCGCTTTATCAGACGGCGTTTTCGCGAAGTCAAAATGGTTACCGGCAATTGCCAGCGTACCTGAACGGGGCATTTCAAGCAGATTAAGGACGCGCAGAAGGGAGCTTTTGCCTGCACCGCTTGGGCCAAGCAAAACCAGCGTTTCGCCTTCCGGGCAGTTCAGCGTGATGTCAAACAGCGCCTGGTGTGCGCCGTAGAAGCAGTTAATGCCGTTTAGTTTAATACTCATCGGGGCAGTCTTTACTCATCCAGGCAATCTATAGCAATTGAGGCCGCAGATAGTACCGTTGACAGAATAGTTATGCAATATTTATGCGTTAAAAGTTAAATATAACCCGTATTTCCTCTTAAACATAGCACAAAATAGCGAACGGTAAGGTCGGCGAGTATAAATGTCGGCATTCCGCATGAAATGCCGCACATTTTACGGGGGTTACCAGGTTGTATCGGCGGGTTTAGCGATTCTCAATCGACTGGCGAAGCGTGCCTGCCGGGGCATGAACGCTGCCGCCAACGTAGCGCACGTCATCAACCGCCCAGCACTGTCCTTCACGGATCATCAGCACTTCATCCTGCCAGGTTTGGGTTCCCTGCGTCAGCTTCACGCGCAGCGGAATATTGCGGGCATCGGTATTCGGGATGGTTGACGCGCTGGCCACTTCGGCGCTGTCCGGCAGCGTGGTTCGGCTGGAGAACGGATCGGATTTCAGCAATGTGTTGTGCTGAGGATCGCGGGTGGCGTCGTTAAGCAGTTTTGCCAGACCGTCGCTCAGATACGTGCGCAGGCCGGTGAGATCGTTGCTGCGGTGCTGAATGCGATAATCATAGAACTGCTGCGCCACGGCGTCCGGGCCGCCCTCAATGCAGGGGCCGCTGCGGGTACCGATATCCTTAAAGGCTGGCGTGACCGTGGTGGTACAGGCGCTGAGCACCAGCGCGCAGGGCACCAAAAGTGTTAAAGCAGAATAGCGCATGTTGATTTCCTTATTTATTAACTATCCTTTCAATCATAGCGTAACGAACCGATAATGCTGTGCCTAAGGCATTGAACGCTAAAGAAGGAGAGAAACCATGCAGTTTTCAACAACGCCAACCCTGGAAGGGCAGACAATTACCGAGTATTGCGGTGTGGTTACCGGCGAAGCGATTCTGGGCGCCAATATCTTCCGCGACTTTTTTGCCGGCATCCGCGATATCGTTGGCGGCCGCTCGGGCGCATACGAAAAAGAGCTGCGCAAAGCGCGTGAAATCGCTTTTAAAGAGCTTGGCGAGCAGGCGGAAGCCCTCGGCGCTGATGCGGTCGTGGGGATTGATATCGACTACGAAACGGTCGGAAAAGATGCCAGCATGCTGATGGTGAGCGTAAGCGGTACGGCGGTGAAAACTCTCCGATGAAGCGTTCGCTTGCCACGCTCCTGCTGGCGCTGCTGCTGGCAGGGTGTGCCACCGAAAAAGGGATCATCGATAAAGGCGCCTACGAGCTGAACACGCGCCATCAGGCGCAGGCGGCTTATCCGCGCATCAAGGTGCTGGTGATCCACTACACCGCGGATGACTTTGACAGCTCGCTGGCCACGCTGACGGATAAGAACGTCAGCTCTCACTATTTGATCCCGGCTAAACCCCCGGCACCGGACGGTAAGCCGCGCATCTGGCAGCTGGTACCCGAAAGCGAACTGGCCTGGCATGCGGGCATCAGCTTCTGGCGCGGCACCAACCGCATCAACGATACGTCTGTCGGCATTGAGCTGGAGAACCGCGGCTGGCAAAAAACGTCGGGCGTTAAGCATTTTACGCCGTTTGAGCCTGCGCAAATTGCGGCGCTGGTTCCGCTCGCCAGAGACATTATTACCCGCTACAACATCAGGCCTGAAAATGTGGTTGCCCATTCGGACATCGCTCCGCAGCGTAAAGACGATCCCGGCCCGCTGTTCCCGTGGCGTGAGCTGGCGCAGCAGGGGATTGGTGCATGGCCCGACCCGGCGCGGGTGGCGTTTTACCTTAACGGCAGGCCGCGCGACGAGCTCGTGGAGCCGAAGGTGCTGCTCGATCTGCTGGCGCGCTACGGCTATGAGGTGACCGATAACATGACGAACGCGCAGCAGAAGCGCGTGATCGTCGCGTTTCAGATGCATTTTCGCCCGGCGCGCTGGGACGGCGTGGCCGATCGCGAAACGCTGGCTATCGCGGAGGCGCTGTTAGAGCGCTACGGGCAGGGGTAATCCTTCGGGTTACCCAACGCCGCTTTACACGATCTCCTTTTGGACAGATTTTTAATCACATTCACGGTGTAAATGTTTTATAGTTTCCTCAGTCGAAATTACTCGCAAACGTGGTTGACAATATATCAGCACGACAAATAAGAAATACGGATGTTCTAACGTCTTAGCTTTACTTTACATTTGTTAAATGGACTACGCATTTATGCGCTGTGATTGCACACGTTCACCTTTTTCAATTTAATATTAATAGGTATAACAATGTTAAGTATCTACAGTAAAAATAGCCGTCCACAAGCAGAACTTGACGCCCTTATCGCGGCAACTGAAGGTTTTGAAGAAAGAACCTTACGCAAATGGCAGCGTATCAGTACCGAGAACAACGAAGATATTCATTTTATCGTTAGCGGTGAAGTTGAATTCCGCCGCGAGTCGGATGAACTGTGTATGTTCACCTTACAGAATAAATGTATTTTTGGTCTCTCCTCTATTTATTACAACTCAACGCATATGTATGGCCTGGTTCGTGCCAATACCGTGGTGCGCACCATTAAAAAAGATGATTTTGTCCGTCTGATAAGCGAAAAAAATCTTTGGGAAGCCTTGAGTAAAGTCCTCTCCTGGTATGTTTGCCTGCTCAGCAAGCGTGACGAAGTGCTGGTGGCCCGCAGCGCCTACTCGATTGTTCGCGAGTTCTTGCTGGAAATTAACGAACTGATGGTGCACCATCAGCGCGATATCAATATTTATGACTATATTCAGGAATATACCAGCCTGGCCCGCAGTACCATTATTAAAATCCTCGCTGACCTGAAAAAAGGTAACTATATTCAGGTTGAGAAAGGTCGTCTTATGTATTTGTCAGCATTGCCAGAGAAATATTAATCGCTTTTATCTCCTTTTTAACTGAAAGGAGGGCTATGTTTCAGTAAATTATTTGCCTGCGTTCCTGACGTGGTTTCATCCACGGGAGGCGCGGGCATTTTCCCCTGCGAATAATCTTTTTCCTGTTCTTTTAACGCCTTCATCAATAATGCCTTGATCGCCCCGTCATCAACTGTCTGACCGGTATTATCCTGTTCGGGGATAGCAGAATTCTTCGCTTCTGTCCCTGGCAATATATCCCGGGAAATATCATGCGGCATTTCACCGTCGGGCGCCTGCTGCCAGTCGGCATCGCCGCTATCAATGGGCATCTCATGCAGCGGCGGCATCTCTTTTGTCACCGGTTCTTGCTTTGCTTCAGGCTGCGGGAACGGTTTGCTGACATAGACATAATGCATATCCGATAGCTTGGTTTCTGGCTTAACGGCGCTCGCTTTTACTGGCTCAGGTACCGGATGGCGCAGATCCCAGTAGAGATGAGCGTAGAGTCCCGCAGCGATCGTCATCACTATTCCCACCACCCAGATCAGGGTGGCACAGACCACATTTTTCAGCGAGGGGCGCCGGTAAGAAAACCAGACCGGTGCGTTCAGGGTGGCGCTGCGCTGGGCAGCCAGAGTAATCGTCGACATTATGAATGCTTCTCCTGCGCGTTGGGGGTCGCAGATATATTTGCGGACTGAATAAGTACGCTTGGCGTAGTCCGGGTTTCACGCATTAACTGCATCAATGTATCTTCACCCGCAATCCCGTCCACATGCAGATGCATTTTCTGTTGAAACTCGCGGGTACGTTGCATCAGTTCGGCCGTCCACACCTTTGTGTGGGTTTCGGGTAGATTCAGCGCCAGGCTAAGCTGTTGATCCATCCAGCCCAGATCTTTGGCGCTGCTTTCGGCGCTCACGGCATCTTTCCCCTGCGGCGTAAGGCGGTGCAACTGGGTGTAATTGCCCGTTGCATGCTGGTTAAACCAGCTGCGACTCACCTGCCAGGTGCGATTATTCATCAGCAGATCAAGCGAGTTATCATCTACTCTGGCCACCACGGCATAGTTCAGGTGATCGCCTGTTTTGATCTCGCCGATCCACGGGTAACCCTCTTTTGCCAGCTCTTCAACCGAAGCGCTGCCCTCCTTACACATCAGGTTGACCTGCCCGGCGTTCTGGCAAAGCGCCTCTTCCATCGTGGCGTCATAACCCCACATGGTATAGAGCTGATGCATCGCATCGGGCTTATTCACCACTTCATTATCAATAACCGGCCCCGCTGGGGCGTCGGTTTTTGGTGCCTGCGGTTTCCAGCTGGCCATCACGGGCAGCTGTACCGGCAGTCTGGCGGTAATGGTGGGTATCAATGTCCAGCCGCAGGCGGCAAACAGTACGGAGGCAAAAAGGCCCATAACGGCAAGGCGTTTGCCCTTCGGTTTCGCCGGCAGAACTTCTCCTGCGGCGAGTCGCAGATGGCGCGGCGATACCTGCGCTGAACGCTCGGTCCAGGCGGCAAGCATCGCAAGGTGCGCCAGCTCGTTGAGTTTGCCTGTCTGTCCTTTGGTCAGAACATGCATCTTGCGCACGCGGGCCCGGGTAAACGGCGTCGCGTCGCTGCCATTTTCTTCACACTGGGCCTGAACATAGCTCAGGGACTCGCGGCAGGTGAGAGGCCGGAGCGTGTGATGCGTATGAAGAAATTCACGCAACCCGGACTGCTGGAGGGCGGCTTCCTGGTCGGCCGATCCCATCAGCACAACCGACAGAGAGACATCCAGCTCCTGCGCGCGGGTTAACAACATGGACAGAGCGTCGTGGCAATTCGCTTTCATCGACTGAATATGCGAAATGACCAGCACTTTACGTGTGGTTTTGCGGGACAACATCTCGTCCTTCCACTGACGTAGCACAGCATCAATCGCCTGGATCCGGGTTGTGCTCTCTTTAGTGGTGGTGTTGAGTTTATAGAGCAGGCCGCTGGCGCTGAGTTTCGGGAAGGCGTTAATGGCAAGCAGCGTGCCGTCATGCTTTTTCAGCGCATCGCAAAACTGCGAGGCGAGATAGCTGTCGTCGCTTAAGAGCGCAGTGACGCCTGTTTTCTGGCACTTCTCTTTCAGCAAACCGAACACATCCTGATGATACGGAACAAAAAAATCACCTGGCATCCGGGTGATTGTCCGGAAAGGCTGGGTAGTGAAATTAAAATGGCGCATATACATAGCGTATTACCGTCTCTTACATTCATAACAAGGAGCCAGAAAAGTAAAGGATATAGGTGGAAGGGGCAATTTGAATGCAGGATAAAAATATTCTGTCTGTGCCTCTATCATGAGTTTATTTAACGATCAACCTTTTTCTAAATTATTGTTAGCGGAAGTGTGAATGGGCGGGGGCGAGGAAACACATTAGTATTTACGCCACTCACTCATACAGCCCTGTGCTGTGAATTACTGACTGGCAGAAAGGCTCGTTAAAAAATGCGGATGTCATTTGTTACTCAATTGATTATGCCCTGCGTCATGTTTGTGCTGCTTATTTTCTGCGGCCAGCAAGGCTATATGGTTTATAAAGATTATAAAAAAGTGACGAACAGGTTATCTGATTCAAAAAAGAATATTCAAAAAAAAAGTCACGATGAAAACCAGTTTGTACTTTTTTCGCCGGCGGTGATGCCAGCGAAACAGCCAGAGGCGGTGAAAAAGCCGCTCAGTGCGGAAATCGAAGGTATTCTCAGCAGCGATGAAGCCTGGCTGTCCTTTGCGGTGATAAAAACCCCCGCCGGACAAAAGAGCTATCGTGAGGGCGAAATGCTCGTCGGTTTTGACAATGCCTATATTGCCGAAATTCATCCTGATAATGTGGTGGTGAATTATGAAGGCGCGCCGCAGGTTATTTCACTTAAAAAACCAGACTATTTCAAAGGCGGCGTTGACAGCGCCCCGGTAACCAAATCGAAGAAAGATGCAGGGTTAGATAATCTGCATCTGGATGATTATCTGGTGTTAAAACCAATGATCGAAAAAGGCCAGCTGGAAGGCTACAACATTAATCCACGCAATGCGTCGCCTTTCTACAGCCATGCTGGCCTGGAAAAAGGTGATGTGGTGGTAAAAGTTGACGATGTGGATATGACTAAAGAGGCGCAGGCAAAAGAGCTCGTTGCCCGCTGGTCAAAAATGAAAGAGGCGGATGTCGTTATTCGGCGTCACGCTCACCTTGAAAATATTCGGGTCAATGTTCTAAACAATTAATAAGTGTACAGACATGAAGAAATTTCCATGGGCGTGCGTAGCGCTGACCGCATTGTCGTTATATTCAGGTTCGCTGTTCGCGGCGAACTTTAGCGCCAGTTTTAAAAATACCGATGTCCGCGAATTTATCGATACCGTCGGGCGTAACCTTAATAAAACCATTCTGGTCGATCCTTCCGTTCAGGGAACGGTGTCGGTTCGCACCTACAACGTACTGACGGAAGATGAATATTACCAGTTCTTCCTGAGCGTGCTGGATCTCTATGGTCTGTCGGTTATTCCGATGGATAACGGGATGGTGAAAGTCGTGCGCTCTTCGGTGGCCCGCATGTCGGGCGCACCGATTGCCGACAGCAAAAACCCTGGCAAAGGCGACGAAGTCATCACCCGCGTGGTGCGGATGGAGAACGTCCCGGTACGTGAGCTGGCCCCCCTGTTGCGTCAGCTGAACGACGCTTCCGGCATCGGCAACGTGGTCCATTTTGAACCGTCAAACGTGCTGCTGTTAACCGGCAAAGCCTCGGTGGTTAACCGCCTGGTGGATCTGGTGCAGCGTGTGGATCAAAGCGGCGTCCAGCGCCGTGAAATCGTGCCACTGCGTTTTGCCTCGGCAAAAGACCTTTCTGACATGTTGAACAACCTCAACAACGAAGAGCAGAAAGGGCAAAACGCCCCGCAGCTGGCGACCAAAGTGGTCGCCGACGATGAAACCAACAGCCTGGTGATCAGCGGCAGTCCGGACGCGCGTCAGCGCACCCGGACGCTGATCTCCCAGCTCGATCGCGAGCAGAACAACGAGGGCAATACCCGCGTCTTCTACCTGAAATACGCCAACGCCAGCAAAGTGGTGCCGGTGCTGACGGGGATCGGGGAGCAATTGAAGGATAAAGCGGGCGGTGCCAAGAGCAAAGCCGCGCCGATGGCAGGCGATCTGAATATTTCCGCCGACGAGTCTACCAATTCGCTGGTGATCACCGCCCAGCCAAACGTCATGAATTCACTGGAAAAAGTGATCGACAAGCTGGATATCCGCCGTCCGCAGGTGCTGGTGGAGGCGATCATCGCCGAAGTTCAGGACGGTAACGGTCTGGATCTGGGCGTGCAGTGGACCAGTAAACACGGCGGGGTTCAGTTTGGTTCGACCGGCCTGCCGATCAGCCAAATCAAGAAGTCAAAAGTCATTGGCAGCTATACGGGCCTGGCGACCGGTTTCTTTAACGGTGACTTTGGCGCGCTGATGACGGCGCTGTCCACTAACGGTAAAAACGACATTCTGTCGACACCGAGCGTGGTGACGCTGGATAACAAAGAGGCGTCGTTCAACGTCGGTCAGGATGTTCCGGTCCTCTCCGGTTCACAGACCACCAGCGGCGATAACGTCTTTAACTCGGTGGAACGTAAAACCGTCGGTACGAAGCTGAAAATCGTACCGCAGATCAACGATGGCGACATGATCCATCTGAAGATCGAGCAGGAAGTTTCCAGCGTGGATAACACCTCGACGGCCGATGCCAGCCTGGGCCCAACGTTCAATACCCGCACCATCAACAACGAAGTGATGGTCCACAGCGGGCAGACGGTGGTGCTGGGGGGATTGATGGAAAACGTCACCAAACAGTCGGTCTCGAAAGTGCCGTTGTTGGGCGATATTCCGGTGGTGGGTCAGTTGTTCCGCTATACCTCCCAGGACAGCGCCAAACGTAACCTGATGGTGTTTATCCACACCACCGTACTGCGCGACGACGACAACTACGGCGCGGCGTCGAAAGAGAAATACGATCAGATCCAGGCGCGTCAGCTGCAGCGTATGGAAGAGCACAAGCTGGGCATCGTAGAGAATGCTGATTCACCGATGCTGCCAGCCTATCCGTCCCAGAGCCGCGCCGCGCCGGTGAGCGCCAGTGCGCCGGTGTCGTCCCGCAACCCGTTTAAAGAATAAGGCGCAAGCGACATGACCGAGATGAGTAATGCGCTCTGTACCAGCACCTGGGCGAAAGAGAACGGGGTCCTGTTCTATAACGACGAGGTTTTTATCCGCGAGGATGCGCAGGCGTATGCCCTGCTGGAGATGCGCCGCGTGCTGGGGCGCTCCTATGCCCCGACGATCTTGACGGCGGAAGCGTTTGACGAACTGCTGACCAACATCTGGCAGCAGAACAGCGGCGTCTCGCAGCAGCTGGTGGACGACATGGACGCCGATATTGACCTGATGGCGTTAACCGAGGAGATCCCTGACAACGAAGATCTGCTGGATAACGACGAGAACTCGCCGGTGATCCGCCTGATCAACGCCATTATGGGCGAAGCGGTGAAAGAGGGGGCCTCCGATATTCATATTGAGACCTTCGAGCGCACCCTGAGCATTCGTTTTCGCGTTGACGGCGTGCTGCGTCCGGTGCTGCAGCCGGCGCGCAAGCTCGCGCCGCTGCTGGTGTCGCGTATCAAAGTGATGTCCAAACTGGACATCGCCGAAAAACGTCTCCCCCAGGACGGTCGTATCTCGCTGCGCATTGGTCGTAAGGCGATTGACGTGCGTGTCTCCACTATCCCGTCTCAGTACGGCGAACGCGTGGTGATGCGTCTGCTGGACAAAAGCAACCTTAAGCCGGACATCAACAAGCTCGGTCTGATTGACGAAGAGCTGGTGAAGTTAAAGGGACTGATTGAACGTCCGCACGGCATCATCCTGGTGACCGGCCCGACCGGTTCGGGGAAAAGTACCACCCTGTACGCGCTGCTGTCGGCGCTTAACGGCCATGAACGCAACATTCTGACCGTGGAAGATCCGATCGAGTATGAACTTGAAGGGGTAGGGCAGACCCAGGTCAACCCGCGCGTGGACATGACCTTTGCGCGCGGACTGCGCGCCATTCTGCGCCAGGACCCGGACGTGGTGATGATCGGGGAAATTCGTGACGGTGAAACCGCGCAAATCGCGGTACAGGCCTCGCTCACCGGTCACCTGGTGATGTCCACGCTGCACACCAACAGCGCCGCGGGCGCCATTACCCGTCTGCGTGATATGGGGCTGGAGTCATTTTTAATTGGTTCGTCGCTGCTTGGCGTCATTGCCCAGCGTCTGGTGCGTCGGCTGTGTCCGCACTGTCGCACGACCAGTCCGCTGGATGACAATGAGAAAGCGCTGTTCACCTTTATGGAAACACCGCCGAAAGCGATTTATCGCGCCGTGGGCTGTGAACAGTGTCGCCAGAGCGGCTACCAGGGACGCGCAGGCATCCATGAATTTCTGGTGGTCGACAGCGCCATGCGGCGTGCGATCCATGAAGACAAAGATGAGATGTCCATTGAAACGCAGCTTTTCAAAGAGGCCTACAGCCTGCGTGAAAACGGTCTGCTGAAGGTGATCTCCGGCGTGACCTCGCTGGAAGAGGTGATGCGTGTCACCGCCGAGCGCGGGGGGGATGCGTAATGGCCTGGTATGCGTGGTCCGCGACGGACGCCGCGGGGAAAACCCAGCGCGGCACCCTGCAGGCCGAAGGGCCAAAGCAGGTGCGCCAGATGCTGCGCGAACAGAAGCTGATGCCAGTGAACATTGCGCCAACCAGCGATCCGTCGGCGGGAAAAAACGCCCGTAAAGGGGCAAAACTGTCGATTCCGGTGCTGTCGATGTTTACCCGACAGCTCGCGACGCTGGTCAATGCCGCGCTGCCGCTGGAGAGTGCGCTGAAGGCGATTGCGAAGCAGACGGAAGATAAAACCCTGGCGGCGATGGTGACCGAGATCCGCGACAAAATTGTGGAAGGTCATACGTTGTTCGACGCTTTCAGCCAGTTTCCGCGGAGCTTCGACAAGCTCTACTGCACTCTGGTGATGGCCGGTGAAAAGACCGGTCATCTTGGTGGCGTGCTGGAAAAGCTCGCCGAGTACAACGAGCAGCGCCAGAAGATGAAAAGCAAGCTCACACAGGCGATGGTCTACCCCATCACCCTGACGGTGGTGGCGATCGCGGTGATCTCCATTCTGCTGGTCGCCGTGGTGCCGCAGGTCATCGACCAGTTCACCCACATGAAACAAGAGCTGCCGATGACCACCCGGACGCTGATTGCGGTGAGCGACTTTTTACAGGCCTGGGGCATCGTTATCGCCGGCGGCCTGTTCGGGGCCTCGGCGAGCTTTAAATTTTGGATAAAAATAGAAAAGAACCGATTTGTTTATCATCGGTGGCTGTTGCTAAAGTCACCGCTGAAAAAACTGGTCTGCGCCATCAACAGCGCCCGCTACATCCGTACGCTGAGTATTTTGCAGTCCAGCAGCGTTCCGCTGCTGGAGGGGATGTATATCGCGATGGACGGGATTGAAAACCTCTATGCCCGGCAGGTGCTTGAGCAGGCGGCGGACACCGTGCGCCAGGGGGCATCCCTCTACAATGCGCTGGAGCAGGCGAGAATTTTCCCACCCACCATGCTCTACATGGTGGCCTCCGGGGAGGAGAGCGGCGAGCTGGGCTCGTTGATGGATCGTGCGGCGGAAAACCAGGAATCTGCATTACAGCATCGAATTACGTTAACGCTGTCGGTATTTGAACCGGCACTGGTAGTAACTATGGCGACCGTTGTTTTATTTATCGTTCTTTCAATATTACAACCGCTTCTTCAACTTAATAATATGGTGGGTTAATCATGTCTTTGAAAAAAAATAGCCTGAAGCGTCAGGCGGGGTTCACGCTGCTCGAATTAATGGTAGTTATCGTTATTCTCGGTGTGCTGGCCAGTATGGTCGTGCCTAATTTAATGGGCAATAAAGAAAAAGCCGATATTCAGAAAGCGACCAGCGATATTGTGGCGCTGGAAGGTTCGCTGGATATGTACAAACTCGACAACCATCGCTATCCGACCACCGAGCAGGGGTTGCAGGCGCTGGTGACCAAACCTGAAATTGCGCCCATTCCGAAAGGCTACCGTGACGATGGCTATATTCGCCGCCTGCCGCAGGATCCATGGGGCAATGACTATATTCTGGTCAGCCCGGGTGAGCATGGCGCTGTCGATATTTTCTCAGCCGGTCCGGATGCAGAAGCTAATACTGCCGACGATATCAGCAACTGGTCTTTTGATAAAAAAGATAAGTAATGAATAAGCAACGTGGATTTACCCTGCTGGAAATTATCGTGGCGCTGGTGATATTCGCCCTGAGCGCCATGATGGTGGTCACCACCATTCCATCACGCAGCGGCGCAGATACATTTGGTCAGCAGCTAAAATCCCTCGTTGAATATGGTTCTGACCGTGCGGTAATGGACGGAAATATTGTCGGGCTGGTAATGACCTCGTCAGAATTTGAACTGGTGACGCAGGTTGGAAATAACGGTGAGCGCCACTGGGCACCGTTAAAGTCGGGGCGGATCGCCACCCGCGGCGAGTTTCCTGAGGAGATGCATGTCTCCCTCTCATCGCGAACGCTTGCAGCCACGCTGGACGATGAACCGCAAATCATTTTTTTGCCTGACGGCGAGCTTAGCCGCTTCACGCTCAGCCTCGAAAGTCTGGATAAAAAGCAGCGCTTTCACGTGACGTCACAGGGCTTTGTTCCCCTGGTGGTGGAAAACGATGACTAAACGCAAAACCAAAGAGCAGGGGATGACCCTGCTGGAAGTGATGGTGGCGCTGGTGATTTTCTCCACCGCGGCGCTGGCGCTGATGAACTCCGTCACCCTGAACGTGCGCTTTACACACAGCCTGTCGGAAACGCTGCAGGCCGGCTGGGTGGCAGAAAATCAGCTGGCGCAAGCGCAGCTGGCTCAGACCGATTTCCCGGACGCCGAGCAGGTGGGCACCGAAACCATGGGCGGACAAACCTGGACCTGGCATATCCAGCGGGTGAAAACCGCCGAAAATACCTTTGCCGATGAGGTACGGGTTTACAGCGAAGCAAGCGATGCGCAACCGGTGGTGGCGCTTCAGCTCGCCGAACCGGAGGTGGATCGTGAGTAAGGTGCAGCGTCAGCAGGGCTTTACCCTGCTGGAAATTATGATTGCGCTGGCCATCTTCGCGGTGATCAGCATTCTCGCCTGGCAAACTCTCGACGGCGCGATGCGCACCTCGACGGCCAGCGACGAGGCGGCGACAAAAGTGACGGCGCTTCAGCGCGCGTACAACCTCCTCTCGCGTGACTTTTATCAGCAACAGGCGCGCGCGCCGCGCAACAGCGGCGAGGTGTTCGTTCAGCAGCAGAATGGTGTGGAAATGACAACCCTGAACGGCATCAGCGGCCAGGTGCAGCTGGAGCGGGTGCGCTGGACGTTAAGGGACAAGCGCCTGTGGCGCAACGTCTGGGCTGCTATCGACGGTCCCGCCAGCGCGCAGCCGGAAGAAGTGCCGATTCTGAGCGATGTGAAAGAGATGAAATGGCGCTTCTGGCACGAAGGCTGGCAGGACAAATGGACCGACATCGCCCATCAGCCTGATGGCGTTGAGCTGAATCTGACCATGGAAAACGGCGAAACCTGGCGCTGGGTTTTTATCACTCCCGGCGATATGCCTGAGATCCAGACCGCGCCAAAAGAGACGAATGCAGACCCGGCGCAGCCGGCTGCGGAGAATGCGGCCCAGCCCGTAACAACCCCGCAGCCCGATACGGCAGTAGAGCCAGGAGTGAGTTCATGAGCGGCAAAACAGCGCGAAAAGAGCGTGGCGTGGCGCTGCTGGTGGTGCTGATCCTGCTGGTGATGATGTCCGCCCTGGCGGCGAAAATCAGCCAGCAGTTCTGCCGCCACCTGCAAAAAACGCATTATCAGGTCAGCCAGCAGACGCTGCGCTGGGCCATTGCCCGTCAACAGAAAGTACTGGAAAACGTATTGCAGAAAGCGGCCAGTTCAGAAGGGGCGGGGCTGTCGCCGCAAGGTGACTGGGCGCAGCCGCTGGAAACCCACGGGGATAATTACACCGTGGTGAGTCAGGTGGAGGATGCCCGGACCTGCTTTAACGTCAATAGCCTGCTGGCCGGTGACGCGGCGCCAGCGGTCCCGACCGACCCAACAGCGCTGCCGGAAAAACCGGTCAAAGAGCAGATTATGGAACAACTGCTGACAGAAAGCGGCGTCGGTACGCTGGCGGCAGAAGAGATTTACCAGCAGCTGGTGGATTATCTTGACGCCGACGACGTGACGGCGAAACAGGGGCAGGAGGCCGATGCCTGGGCGAGCGTGACGCCCGCCCGCGGTCCGGCGAATCAAATGATGCGCACCATCAACGAAATCAGACTGCTGCCCGCCTTTCCGCAGGCTGCGTGGCCGAAGGTCAGCAAGCTGCTGTGCGCCTTGCCGGATACGGATAGCACCATAAATGTGAATACCTTAACGCGCGAACAGGCGCCGCTGCTGGCGGCGGTTTTTACCGGCGTGTTAAACACGGACGACGCTGCCCGCCTCATCGATTCACGCCCGGAGGAGGGGTGGGCGTCGCTGGAGGCATTCAGCAAAGTGCTGGAGAGCAACTATCCGCAGACCAAAGATATCCTGGCGCAGATTCAGGACAGGGTTGCGGTCAACAGTCGCTATTTTCGGGTGGATACCACCGGCAATACCGATGATTTAACGCTGCGCGTCGTCAGCCAGCTTCACGTTGACAGTGAGGCTGGCAAGGTCGTGACCTGGCAACGCCGCTACCGAATGGTTGAATAAGATAAGTAGAAGATAATGAAAAAGGTGCTTTTTATTCGTCCTGACACCCGTGAGGACGGCAAAATCTGGTGGTGTGAATCCGGTAACGATCGGGTGGAATATCTGACGGGCTGGAGCGCGCTGAGCGAACTTTCCTGCCACCCGCTTTCTCAGCAGGTGTGCCTGTTGCTGCCGGCGAGCGAGACGATCTTTCGTCATTTTACCCTGCCGAAAAAAGGGCTTTCCGCCCAGACGGCGCAGTTCTCATGGATGGCGGAAGAGACGCTGCTCGGCGAGGTGGAGACGCTGCACTGGACGGTGCTGAACAAAAAGGGGCCGGAGGTGGATGCTGTGGCCATCGACGCTGAACGTCTGCGCCACTGGCTTGAGCTGTTCGCTCAGGCGGGGCTCACGGTGGCCCAGGTGCTGCCGGATGCCTGGCTGCTCCCGGTGAGCGAAGGGGGCACTACGCTGGTGAGCCTGGAGGAGAGCTACTGGCTGCGTTTTTCCCCCGGCATCGCTGGCGAAGCCGATACGGTTCTGCTGCCGCTGCTGTTGAGTAAAGGCCCGGCGGGTGAGGTGTGCTGCTACGGCGATGCGCCGCAGGAGGTACAGGTGGATGAACGGCTGCCGTGGCAGCATCCGCTGGTGCTGATCCAGCCCCAGTGGCAGGGCTGTCGTATCAACATGCTGCACGGGGAGTTTTCCGGACGCAGCGCCAGTGGTCCGCGTTTTCGCCACGCGAAAACGGCCCTCGCGGCGGCGGCGCTGCTTTGCGTCGGCCTGCTGATCGGCCCCCGCGTTGGTATGGCGTGGATGCTCAGTCATCAGCAAAACGAGATCCACCGGGAGATGACTACCGTAGCGCAGCACTATTTCCCGACCCTGCGCCAGACCAGCAACCTGAAGTACTACGTCGGGCAAAATATCAGCAAGGCGAAGAAAGGGGTCTTCCTGCAGCTCGAAGCGGTGAATCAAATCAGGCAGTCATTGCCGTCTCTGGAGATCAACAACGTGGAATATGACGAAACGCAAAATCAGCTGACGCTGAATGTGAAATCCATGGATAAACAGACCCTGCAGGATT
This sequence comes from Enterobacter sp. DC1, assembly GCF_000568075.1. Classification (NCBI taxonomy): domain Bacteria; kingdom Pseudomonadati; phylum Pseudomonadota; class Gammaproteobacteria; order Enterobacterales; family Enterobacteriaceae; genus Enterobacter; species Enterobacter sp. DC1. The sequence continues at coordinate 1,193,119 of NZ_AZUA01000001.1, read as the reverse complement.
TTATTGCCCGCAGCGCCGAAACGTTTGAATTTACGATGCAGCCGATTTCCGGCGAGGCGCCTTATACCGCCATTATTACCGGGAGCTATAAATGAAAACGCAAATAGCCCAGTTAAAAAACCGCTGGCTTAATTACAGTCCACGCGAGCGTAATTTATTTAAACTCTGCGGTGGGGCACTCTGCTGTGCGATGGTTTATTACGGCGCGATGATGCCGCTCGATACTCTGATAAAAAATAACGAGGCCGTGTTATTTAAGCAAAAGCAGACGCTGAACTGGATGCGCCAGGAAATTGATAAAAACCATCTCCAGTCCAGAATCGTCAATACCCCGAACCCGCGCAGCGTGGTGGAGGAAAGTGCCAAAGTTGTGCACGTCGCGTTGACAGACGTGCGTCAGCAAGAGCAGTCGCTGACCTTTGATGTCGAGCGCGTTAACGTTTCTGCCCTGCAAAACTGGCTGCGTGAGATGAACGTCTCTTCCGGTATCCATCTGGAGAAACTCGCGTTAACGCCGGTGGATCGTCAGAGTGACGTGAAAGCGCACATTACGCTGAGCTGGGCGAAAAGCGCATGAACCCGCTAATGCTGTTGCAGCAGGGGAATCTGCCGGGTCTGTGCGTGATGAGCGGAGCGCTGGGCGCGATCCTCGGCAGTTTCCTGGGCGTAGTGGCGGAGCGTATTCCGCCGCTGGTAATGGAAGAAGAGGGAGCAGGCAATCTGCTGTTTCCCGCCTCTCACTGCCCGGAATGCCACCACGCCCTGAGCGCGTGGGAAAATATTCCCATCATTAGCTGGTGTGCGCTGCGCGGCCGCTGCCGCCACTGCCAAAGCGCGATTCCGCTGCGACTGCTGCTGGTGGAAGTCTGTAGCGCTCTCTTCTTTGCCGTCAGCGCCGTGCTGGCACCCTCGTTTTCGGCGCTGATCGCGCTGTGGTTGATGTGGAGTCTGCTGCTGCCGCTGGTGGTGATCGATGCACGCCATATGCTGCTGCCGGACTGCCTGACCCAGCCGCTGCTGTGGACGGGGCTGATGTTCCATGCCTTGTTCCGTACGCTACCGCTGACCGATGCTATCTACGGCGCGGTGGCGGGATATCTGTCGCTCTGGCTGGTTTACTGGGCATTCCGCCTGCTGACCGGCCGGGAAGGATTAGGCTATGGTGATTTTAAGCTGCTGGCGGCGCTGGGCGCCTGGTGCGGCTGGCAAGCGTTACCCTCTATTGTGCTGATCGCAGCGCTGGGGGGCATTATCATGCATTGCCTGTTAAAGCACTTTGAGAATAAAAATAACCTTATTTCCTTTGGCCCATATATTGCATTTTCCGGGCTGGCTGTATTTATCGCGCAAATCCCACATCTCATCTTTTAAATAATGTAGTCAAGTTTTTTTTGAAATTTTTTCATCGGGGGAATGAAAGGCGAAAATAAATTCCCCCCTGTATTCTTCTCTACGCAATAAAACATTTGTCGAAGGTTTTATGAGTGGAGGAAGGTACAGCGCAATAATAAGTAGGTCTTTCGCGAACCAGAAACGTTCACGATTAATTTATCAGTAAATAACGTTCGTCCATGTTTAATGGAAAAGCATGGGTATTTAATTTCACAAATCGTATTATCAGGATCAAATAATGAAATTTCTGAAGCCTAAATATCTGGCACTCTTCGTTGCAGCGGCTGCAAGCCCGGTGTTCGCAGCCGTGCCGGGTAAAGCAACTATCGCCAGTGGCAATGATAAATTTGCCATTGTCGAAGTTGATCAGTCTGCTTCTGCGTACAACAGCCTCGTCAAAGTCCATGATGGCGCCGATGTTAAAGTGCAGTGGGATGTCTGGAGCGGCGCGGCGCCGACTTCAGCGAAAGTGCTGCTCGACGGTAAAACCGTCTGGACCGGTGCAGGCAGCATGTCCGGCACGGCAACATTTAAAGTGACAAAAGGCGGTCGCTATCAGGAAACGGTTGAACTCTGCAATGCCAGCGGCTGCAGCACCAGCGCCAGCAAACTGATTATCGTTGCGGATACCGACGGTAGCCATCTGCTGCCACTCAACACCACCATGCAGGAAAATAATAAAAACCTGTCTAAGCACAGCGATAAAGTGGTCGGTGCTTATTTCCCTGAATGGGGAGTTTATGACCGCAATTTCCCGGTGGATAAAATCCCGGCAGCTAACCTTAACCACATTCTGTATGGCTTCATTCCAATCTGCGGCGGCGATGGCATCAACGATAGCCTGAAAACCATCGAAGGCGGTAACAGCTTCGAAGCGCTGAAGCGCGCCTGTGCGGGCCGTCAGGACTTCCAGGTAGCGATTCACGACCCGTGGGCCGCACTGCAGAAACCTCAGGCTGGCGTCAGCAGCTGGGACGACCCCTACAAAGGCAACTTCGGCCAGCTGATGGCAATGAAGAAAGCCAATCCAGGGCTGAAAGTGCTGCCCTCTATCGGCGGCTGGACCCTCTCCGATCCGTTCTTCAAAATGCATGACAAAGCGATCCGCGATCGCTTCGTGGCTTCCGTGAAAGATTTCCTGAAAACCTGGAAATTCTTCGACGGTGTGGACATCGACTGGGAATTCCCGGGCGGCGGCGGTCAGAACGAAACGCTGGGCAACCCGCAGCAGGATAAAGAGACCTATACCGCACTGATGCGCGAGCTGCGCGCCATGATGAATGAACTGTCAGCCGAAACTGGCCGTACCTTTGAACTGACCTCTGCAATCGGTTCAGGCAGCGACAAAATTGAAGACGTTGATTATACCGCTGCCCAGCAGTACATGGATCACATCTTCCTGATGAGCTACGACTTCTACGGCGGCTGGAGCAACACCGATCTGGGTCACCAGGCGGCACTGCGTGCGCCGGCGAACAAACCGGATACCAATTACACCACCGAAAACGGCGTGAATGCGCTGCTGGCGCAGGGTGTACAGCCCGGCAAAATTGTCGTGGGGACGGCCATGTATGGTCGCGGCTGGACCGGCGTGCACGGTTATAGCAATAACAACCCGTTCACCGGCACCGCAACGGGCATGGTGAAAGGGACCTGGGAGCCGGGCGTGGTTGACTATCGTCAGATCGTTAACGAGTACAAAGGCAAAGCGGGCTGGGAATACAACTATGATGCTACCGCTGAAGCGCCGTATCTGTTTAACAAAACCACCGGCGATCTGATCACCTATGAAGATGCGCGTTCCGCAACGGCGAAAGGTCAGTATGTGCTGGCGAAAAATCTTGGCGGTCTGTTTGCCTGGTCTATCGACTCCGATACCGGTGACATTCTGAATGCGATGAATGAAAGCCTGACAGGCGGCGGCGCTGCGCCGGTTGATCCGGTGGTGACCAACCATGCGCCGGTGGCGACTTCCGCTGACCAGAGCGTAACCGGTCCGGCGACGGTGACTCTGGATGGCTCGGCTTCTACCGATCCGGATGGCGATGCCATCACCTACAAGTGGACGCAGATCTCTGGCCCGTCGGTGACTATCACCAACAGCACCAAAGCGAAAGCGACCTTCAACGTTGCCGCTGTCACCAGTAACCAGACTCTGGCGTTCCGCCTGACGGTCACTGACGCGAAAGGGTTGAGCAGCACCGCTGACGTCCAGGTTGTGAACAAAGCGCCGAAAGCAAACCAGGCGCCGGTCGTGAACCAGATGGAAGCCGTGACGCTGGAAGCGGGCCAGAGCTTCTCTCTGCACGCTCAGGCTAACGATCCTGATGGCGACGCGCTGACCTACTCCTGGAGCGTTCCTGCGAATATGCAGGCGACAGGCGCAGACACCGCGAATCTGAACATCACCGCGCCGGACGTGGACACGGAATCAACGTACACGCTGACCGTGGTGGTAAGCGATGGCAAGTCCAGCGTACAGACTAACGTACAGGTGACGGTAACGCCTAAAGCGGCGGAAACGCCGTCTGACGAAGGTAACACCCCTTCCGATGAAGGCAACACGCCGTCTGACGAAGGCAACACCCCATCCGATGAAGGCAACACGCCGTCTGACGAAGGCAACACCCCTTCCGATGAAGGCAATACGCCGTCTGACGAAGGTTCTGCCACCAATAGTTGCGATAAGCCTGTTGACGCCAACGCCAGTAAATATGCTGCCTGGAGCGCAAGCAAGGTTTACAACGCGGGCAATACCGTCAGCTTCGACAACCTGGTCTGGAAAGCAAAATACTGGACTCAGGGCAACCAGCCGGGCTTCGGTGTGGATGCTTGGGAGCTGGTAAGTCAGGTGAAATTCAACTGGCGCTCCGACGTGGTCTATAACGGCGGCGACACCACTACCTACAACGGTTACACCTACACCGCGAAATGGTGGACGAAGGGTGATAAACCCGGTAGCAGCGATGTGTGGGTGAAAAAAGGCCCTGCAACTGACTGCAAGTAAGTCACTGCCATAACGATGCGGGTAAGGAACTTGCCCGCGATCACGGTCCACGTCCCGCGACGGACGTGGACCGTAAATCAGGAAACAGAGCAATAAGCGCGTAAGGAGACAATGAAAAAGAGCCGGACTGAAAATGAAAACGTTATTTTTATTGTTGCTGATAATAAGTCATAGCGTCTTTGCCAACTGCTGGGATAAAGCCGCCAGTTATTATCATGTGGATCCTTATCTGTTGTATGCCATTGCTAATGTTGAATCGGGAATGAATCCCAATGCGATTGGACAGAATAATGATGGCACGCGTGATGTCGGCCTGATGCAGATTAACAGTTCACATTTTTCCGAGCTGGAGCGAAAAGGCATTAATGAGTACCGGTTAATTACCGAGCCCTGCACCTCGATTATGGTTGGCGCATCGATATTATCCGGAATGATTAAAGTTTATGGCTATAACTGGGAGGCGGTCGGCGCCTATAACGCGGGTCTGAAAAAAGAGAATTACCCGCAGCGCATGGTCTATGCCCGTAAGGTCTGGAATAAATATCAGAAGTTAAAACGTAGCACCCGTAACCGTTATTATTATTGATTTTTGTTTTTTGAAGAGTACCGGCTGGTGTTCTTCATAAAACGAAAACTGCTCCCGGGTTTATTTATTAAATGATTAATAAATAAACCGAGAAACAAATTAACTTTTATTGACCCTTTATAGAATTAAGAGGACCATTGACATGAACAAAAGGACATTACTCAGTGTTCTTATCGCGGGCGCATGTGTTGCACCGTTTATGGCTCAGGCAACCCAGCTTCAGGCAAGCAGCGAACCTTATACCCTTAAGGCAAGCGATCTGCAGAAGAAAGAGCAGGAGTTGACCAACTTCCCGCTGATGGCTTCAGTGAAGTCAACCATCCGCACGCTGGACAACAGCCTGGTGGAACAAATTGAGCCGGGTAAATCGACAAACCCGGAAAACGTCAAGCGCGTGGAAGGGATTATCAAGGCCAGCGACTGGGAATACCTCTTCCCACTGCGTGCGCCGGAATATACCTACAGCAACTTCCTGAAAGCGGTCGGTAAATTCCCGGCACTGTGCCAGACCTATACCGATGGTCGTAACAGCGATGCCATCTGCCGTAAGTCTCTGGCAACCATGTTCGCGCACTTCGCGCAGGAAACTGGCGGCCATGAGTCCTGGCGTCCGGAAGCCGAGTGGCGTCAGGCGCTGGTTTACGTGCGCGAGATGGGCTGGAGCGAAGGTCAGAAGGGCGGCTATAACGGCGAATGTAATCCTGATGTCTGGCAGGGTCAAACCTGGCCGTGCGGTAAAGACAAAGATGGCGATTTCGTTAGCTACTTTGGTCGCGGTGCGAAACAGCTCTCCTATAACTACAACTACGGCCCGTTCTCTGAAGCGATGTACGGCGACGTCCGCGTACTGCTGGACAAACCTGAGCTGGTGGCGGACACCTGGCTGAACCTTGCTTCCGCGATCTTCTTCTTCGCCTACCCGCAGCCGCCAAAACCGAGCATGCTGCAGGTTATTGACGGCACCTGGCAGCCGAACGATCACGATAAGGCGAATGGTCTGGTACCGGGCTTCGGCGTGACCACGCAGATTATCAACGGCGGCGTGGAGTGCGGTGGCCCGACTGAGATCGCCCAGTCTCAAAACCGTATCAAATACTACAAAGAGTTCGCCAACTACCTGAAAGTGCCTGTTCCGTCTAACGAAGTGCTGGGCTGCGCCAACATGAAGCAGTTCGACGAAGGCGGTGCCGGCGCGCTGAAGATCTACTGGGAACAGGACTGGGGATGGAGCGCGAATACCCCGTCTGGCCAGACCTACTCTTGCCAGCTGGTGGGTTACCAGACGCCATTCAGCGCCTTTAAAGAGGGTGACTACACCAAATGCGTGAAGCATTACTTCAACGTCAACGTGGTGGGTGAAGACGGGACTTCTGACGGCGGTAGCGTCACGCCAGCCCCGACGCCGACCCCTGTCGACCCAACGGACGAAGGCAACACCACGCCGGTGCCGGACGATAACACCCCTGCTCCGGACGATAATACGCCAGCGCCGGTAAACCATGCGCCGGTAGCAAAAATCGCCGGTCCAGTGGGGGCGGTTGAAGCGGGTAAATCTGTTTCTCTGAACGCGTCTGGCTCGACTGACGAAGACGGTAACCACCTGACTTATACCTGGACGGCTCCGAACGGCCAGACCGTAAGCGGCGATGATAAAGCGATTATTACTTTCAACGCACCGGAAGTGGCGGCGGCAACGCAGTACCCGATCAACCTTACCGTCAGTGACGGCGAGCTGAGCAGCACCACAACCTATACGCTGAACGTACAGGCTAAGCAGACCAACGGCGGCCAGACCGGGACTTACCCGACCTGGACTTCCAAAACCAAATGGAAAGCAGGCGATATCGTTAACAACCGCGGCCAGCTGTTCCAGTGCAAACCTTATCCGTACAGCGGCTGGTGCAATAACGCGCCATCCTACTACGAGCCAGGTAAAGGGATTGCATGGCAGGACGCGTGGACTGCGCTGTAATCAGCAAAACAGCATAATGACAAACGGCAACCTTCGGGTTGCCGTTTTTTTCTCATCGTAAAAATGCAGGACCCGATCTACCGATGAAGCTTACCGTGATCCCGCAGCCACGCCGCTGTACGCGTAATCCCTTCATCCAGCGTCACGATCGGTTTGTACCCAAGCTCGTTCTCCGACCGCGAAATATCCAGCGTGAAATCAAAGTTAAGCTTCGATACGCCGTAATGCGTCAGCGCAGGCTCTTTGGCCGATTTACTGCCAAAACGCTCCATGCTGCGGGCAATCATATCCAGCATTGGGTAGGGCACGGAACGGATGCGGCAGTCGATCTGCAGCTCGTCGATCAGCCGCTGCACAATGCTGCGCAGCGTGCAGGGTTCACCGTTCGTGATGTTGTAGGCGCGACCGGAGATCAGCTTATCGCAGTCCGGCTGGCTTGCCAGCCACATGGCGTGAACGGCGTTTTCGTAATAGGTCATATCCACCAGCGCATCGCCGCCGCGCGGCAGCAGCACGCTGCCGTAGTGGTGCATCATCTGCGCCAGACGCGGAATAAAGACTTTGTCGTGCGGCCCGAACAGGCTCTGCGGACGTAGCACGGTAAAGCGCGTATGTGGGTTGGACTGTGCCAGCAGGTCGATTACCTCTTCGCTGGCCGCCTTGCTGCGGGCAAACTCGCAGGCAAAGCGAGCCGGGCGGAAATCTTCCTGCACGTCACGATGGTGGTGATAGTCGAAATAGAGTGAAGGTGACGAGATATGAATAAAGTTACGCACGCCCCAGGCAACGGCCCATTCGCCCAGACGGCGGGTTGCCCGCACGTTGGCAAGATCGAAGGCTTCCTGGGTACCCCACGGGGAGGTGAAGCTGGAGCAGTGCCACAGCGTGTCGATACCGGCGAGCATCACTTTCGCCTGAGAGGAGACCAGCTCCGTCAGGTCAGCATGGACGAACTCCGCGCCCATTTTTTGCAGCAGTTTTCCCATCGCTTCGTTGCGACCGGTAGCCCTGACGCTGATGCCCTTGTTGCGCAGAAATTCGACCGCATTTCGGCCTAAGCCGCTGGTCGCCCCGGTAACCAGTACCTTCATATCAATCCACTGTGTTGAAAAGAATTTCGTGCGCATTCTTTCGTGAATTACGGCGCTATGCAATGGGAAAGGTGAAAGAAAGAGAGTTTTATTTAGATCTTTTCCGTCTTTTGTTCTGCCCGTTGCGCAATCCGCTTTGCCATCCCCCGGAAGATAAACAGGTGGGCGGGGATCATCAACAGCCAGTAGAACAGACCCGGCATTCCGTGGGGATGCCACCAGGCGCGGACGTCCAGTTCACGACAATCGCCTTTGTCTTTCAGGGTAAAGCAGAGCCGGCCCAGCCCCGGGGCTTTCATGCCGAACAGCAGTGCCAGCTGTTTTTCCGGCTCGACAATGATGACCTTCCAGCTGTCGACCGCGTCGCCCACCTCAAGATACGGGCGTGCCGGGCGGCCTTTTGCCAGCCTGTGCCCCACCAGCAGATCCATTGCCCCGCGCGTTTGCCAGAGGATATTACCGAAGAAATAACCGTCTTTGCCGCCAATCTGGTTCACCACTTCCCACAGCGCGGCCAGGCTGGCGTGGGTTTTCACCGTGCAGCCCGCCTGTTTCGGGTAATAGCCGTACTCCGGCCGCCAGCGGGCAAACGCCTGGGCGTCGTAACCCCAGTCGCTGGAGTTCACCAGCTGCTCTTCCTCTTTCAGCGTATTGCGCACGGCATCGTCAAAGCGGATCAGGTCCTGGGGAATGAGTGCCCGCAGTTCGCGATCGTCCGCCAGTAAATCGTGTTTGAGCCCCTGGATCAGCGCTTTGGCGGTCGTCGGCGGCACGGAGGTGATCACATTCAAAAACCACACCGAAATCCAGCGGGTCGGGAAGGGGATGGGGATCAGCCAGCGGCGGCGGCCGCTGACGCGCATGAAATGTTCGAACTGCTCCTGATAGCTCAGCACTTCAGGGCCTGCCGCCTCCAGCACGCGGTGTTGCTCTGCCGGGTGATCCAGCAGGGCCACCAGATAATGCAGTAAATTCTCCAGCGCAATCGGCGTGGTGCGCGAGCGCACCCAGCGCGGTGGCGTGAGTACCGGCAGGTTATAAACCATATCGCGCATTACTTCGAAGGCGGCGGAGCCTGCGCCGACGATGATCCCGGCGCGCAGTTCGGTGACGGGAATATTCGCCCCGCGAAGGGTTTCAGCCGTCAGCTGGCGGGCGCGCAGATGATCGGACTGCTCGTGTTCGGGCGCCTGGAGCGAGCTTAAAAAAATGACCTGCTTCACCGGGGTTTGCAGCAGGGCATCGCGGACGTTCATCGCTACCTGCCGCTCGTGGGCGATAAAATCCCCGCCTTCGCCCATGCTGTGCACCAGGTAGTAAAGCGTGTCGACCCCTTCCAGCAGGGCGGGAAGCTCCTTCGGCCAGTTAAGGTCAACGCTGTGGCAGGTAACGCCAGGCAAACTGAGCTTTTGCAGACGTTCGGTGTTGCGTGCCGCTGCCAGCACCCGGTGTCCCTGCTGGCTTAACGCCACGGTGAGATGCTGACCGATGTACCCGCTTGCGCCGAGCACCAGAATGCGTTGCGGCACGTGATGCTCCTTATCGCTGTAAAAACGCCTGCCAGTGTTTCACCACGTCCGCCAGCTGTTCGCGGCTCACGTCAAGATGCATGACCAGGCGCACGACGGGTGAGGCGTTGATCAGCACGCCACGTGATTTCATAAATTCACCCAGCGCGGCGGCGTGGTCGTCACCGACGCGTACGAACAGCATGTTGGTGTCGTGACGCATCACGTCTGCACCAATCTCGCGCAGCTGCGCCGCCATCCACGCGGCGTTGTCGTGATCGTCCTTCAGACGCGCCACGTTGTTTTTCAGGGCATACAGCCCGGCCGCCGCCAGAATACCCGCCTGACGCATGCCGCCGCCGGTCATTTTGCGCCAGCGGTTGGCGCGCTGGATGTAGTCCGCGTTGCCCACCAGCAGAGAGCCCACCGGCGTGCCCAGACCTTTAGAGAGGCAGATGGTGAACGAGTCGCAGTATTGCGCAATTTCTTTCAGCTCGCAGCCGTACGCCACCACGGCGTTGAAGATGCGCGCGCCGTCCACGTGCAGGCCGAGCCCGCGCTCGCGGGTGAATTCCCACGCTGCTTTCAGGTACTCGGGCGGCAGCACTTTGCCGTTGTGGGTGTTTTCGAGGCTGAGCAGACGGGTGCGGGCGAAGTGAATATCGTCGGCTTTGATTTTCGCCGCGACTTTATCGAGCGGCAGGGAGCCGTCCGGCGCGGCGTCAATCGGCTGCGGCTGAATGCTGCCGAGCACGGCGGCACCGCCTGCTTCATACAGATAGTTATGCGCGCCCTGGCCGACAATATACTCTTCACCGCGCTCGCAGTGGCTGAGCAGCGCCACCAGGTTGGCCTGCGTACCGGTTGGCAGGAACAGGGCGGCCTCCTTGCCGCTCAGTTCAGCCGCGTAGCGCTGCAGTTCGTTGACCGTCGGGTCATCGCCGTAGACGTCGTCCCCGACCGGGGCGGCCATCATCTCTTCGAGCATGGCGCGGCTCGGGCGGGTTACGGTATCACTGCGTAAATCGATCATGGCATGTCCTTATTATTAAAAAGGCGATGCCAGATGTTTTACCTGAGCCAGTTGGTTTTTGCCAGTTCGATCACCTCGTCACCGCGACCGCTGATGATGGCGCGCAGCATATACAGGCTAAAGCCTTTGGCCTGTTCCAGCTTGATCTGCGGCGGGATCGCCAGCTCCTCTTTGGCGACGACGACATCCACCAGCACCGGGCCGTCAATGGAGAAGGCGCGCTGCAGGGCTTCATCCACCTCTGAGGCTTTCTCCACGCGAATACCGGTGATGCCGCAGGCCTCGGCGATGCGTGCGAAGTTGGTGTCGTGCAGCTCGGTACCGTCCGTGAGATAGCCTCCGGCCTTCATCTCCATCGCCACGAAGCCCAGCACGCTGTTGTTAAAGACCACGATTTTCAGCGGGAGCTTCATCTGCACCACCGACAGGAAATCCCCCATCAGCATGCTGAACCCGCCGTCGCCGCACATCGCTACCACCTGACGATCCGGGGCCGTCGCTTTTGCTCCCAGCGCCTGCGGCATGGCGTTGGCCATCGAGCCGTGGTTGAACGAGCCGAGCAGGCGGCGTTTACCGTTCATCTTCAGATAGCGTGCCGCCCAGACGGTTGGCGTGCCCACGTCGCAGGTAAAGATGGCGTCGTCGTCCGCGAAATGGCTGATCTGCTGCGCCAGATACTGCGGGTGAATGGCTTTGTCGCTCGGTTTGGCGAGGTCGTCCAGCCCCTTGCGGGCGTCGCGATAGTCGCTCAGGGCTTTATCAAGGAACTTGCGGTCCGTTTTTTCTTCCAGCAGCGGCAGCAGGGCGGCAAGGGTAGATTTGATGTCGCCCACCAGCGCCATATCGACCTTGCTGTGCGCGCCGATGCTGGCCGGGTTGATATCAATCTGAATGATTTTGGCATCCGCCGGGTAGAACGGACGATACGGGAACTGGGTGCCGAGCAGGATCAGCGTGTCGGCGTTCATCATGGTGTGGAAGCCGGAAGAAAAACCGATCAGCCCGGTCATCCCCACGTCGTAAGGGTTGTCGTACTCGACGTGCTCTTTGCCGCGCAGGGCGTGGACAATCGGCGATTTCAGCTTACCGGCAAATTCAAGCAGCTCCTTGTGCGCGCCCGCGCAGCCGCTGCCGCACATCAGGGCGATATCGCTGGAGTAACGCAGCAGCTGTGCCAGCTTTTTCAGCTCTTCTTCTGCAGGCGTCACCACCGGCTGTGGGGCGTGATACCAGTGGGTGCTGGCCCCTTCCGGCGCGGCCTTGAGGGCCACATCGCCCGGGATAACGACCACAGAAACGCCGCGGTTCAGCACGGCTTTGCGCATGGCGATCGCCAGCACCTGCGGGATCTGCTCCGGGGATGAAACCAGCTCGCAATAATGGCTGCATTCACGGAACAGCTCCTGCGGATGCGTCTCCTGAAAATAGCCGCTGCCGATTTCGGAAGAGGGGATATGGGCGGCAATCGCCAGCACCGGCACGTGGTTGCGGTGACAGTCGAACAGCCCGTTGATCAGATGCAGGTTGCCGGGACCGCACGATCCGGCGCAGACGGCCAGTTCCCCCGTGAGCTGTGCTTCAGCGCCTGCGGCGAAGGCGGCAACCTCTTCATGGCGGGTGGGCATCCATTCGATGGTCTTCATCTTGTTGAGGCTGTCGCTGAGTCCGTTCAGGGAATCGCCGGTTACGCCCCAGATACGTTTCACGCCAGCCTGTTCGAGCGTTTTCGCTATATATGCAGCCACGGTTTGTTTCATGGTTGTCCGTCTCCTTTTTGTGATATCGCTTACAAGCTTAGAAGAAAGTCTCCGTATTGCCCGTCGCATCCCCCCAATTAAAAGGTGCTTTTCACGCGCAATTATTCGGCATAATCTGGTGATGTCTCGGTGAAAACAGGAATAATTTCAAATGGTTAAATCATTGTTAATTGCTGTTAATGAAAAGCTATCGTGCGACGATCTTGGCAAACTCTTGTTACGACTTGCCGTCGGCGGGCTGATGCTTTTTCACGGTTTGCACAAGCTTTTTGGCGGCGTGGGCTTTATCAGCGGCATGCTGGTGGAGAAAGGGCTGCCGGGGTTTATCGCCTACGGCGTGTTGGTTGGCGAAGTGGTGGCACCGATCCTGATTATTGTCGGGCTCTTTACGCGTCCGGCCGCGCTGGTGCTGGCCTTTACAATGATTGTGGCGTGGCTGATGGTGGGAATGGATGAAACGCTCGCCCTCGATAAGGTAGGCGCATGGGCGATTGAAAGCCTGGTGTATTTCTTTATCGGCTCGCTGGCTGTCGCGTTTTTAGGCGCAGGGCGGTTTGCGCTGGGTAAAGCGCCCGCATGGCGGTAGGGTTGTTGTAGGTCGGGTAAACGCAGTGCCACCCGACAAAAAGCCCGGTGGCGCTGACGCTTACCGGGCCTACGATCGAACGTTTACCGTTTATGCGAGGACGAGATCGCCCTGCGGATGGCACGAGCACGCCAGCACGTAACCCTCGGCAATTTCTGCTTCGGACAGCGTCATGGTGCTGGTGACGGTATACTCTCCGGAAACGACCTTCGTCTTACAGCAGCCGCACACGCCCGCACGACAGGCAGCCGCTACCGGCACTTTGTTGCTTTCCAGCGCCTCCAGCAGCGTGGTACCCACGCGGCCAAAGAAGGTCTGCGCAGGCTGCAGCCTGGTGAACTTAACACCGCTAGTTGCCGCTTCCGCCACCGGCGTGAAGAACTGCTCTTTGAAGAAGCGGGTCACGCCAAGCGCCTTCACTTCTTTCTCGACGATATCCATGTACGGCGCCGGGCCGCAGGTCATCACGGTGCGGTTCGCGATATCCGGCACGCTTTGCAGCAGCTCGCGGCTCAGACGACCGGGCACAAAGCCGTGGGTCGCGTTGTGCTCCGCCACCAGCGTCACCGGATAATCACGCCATTCCCCGGCAAAGATCACATCTTCTGGGGAACGCACGCTGAAGATCGCCTGCACGTCCGCCTGCGGGCGATTTTTCGCCAGCCAGCGGCGCATCGACATGATCGGCGTTACGCCACAGCCGGCCGCCAGCAGCAGGAATTTATCGTCTGCTTTGTCGTCACAGGTGAATTCACCCTGCGCGTCAGACAGCCAGATATAATCCCCGCGCTTCACGTCCCGCGTCAGCCACTGCGAGCCCGCGCCGTCGTCAATGCGGCGGACGGTGAGCGTAATGTACTCGCTCACCCCCGGCGTTGAGGAGATCGTGTAGGCGCGCAGCGTGTCCGCCGTATTGCGAACGCTGACCAGCGCATACTGGCCTGCACGGTACGGATAGTAGTCATGGCACAGCAGCGACAGCGTCCACACATCCGGCGTCTCCTGATGGATGTGATGAACCTGCATCCGCCACGGACATTGTGAGGTTGGCATGGTCATGAATAACTCCTTACGCGCTCAGCAGCTGCTTCATATCATCTTCAACGTTGGTCACGGAACGCAGACCGAATTTCTCGTTCAGCACCGCCAGCAGGTCCGGCGTCAGGAAGCCAGGCGCGGTCGGGCCGGTCACGATGTTGGTCACGCCCAATGAGAGCAGGGTCAGCAGGATGACGATCGCTTTCTGCTCAAACCATGACAGCACCAGCGACAGCGGCAGGTCGTTCACCCCGCAGCCCAGTTTCTCCGCCAGGGTGACCGCCAGAATGATGGCCGAGTAAGCATCGTTACACTGGCCTGCATCGATCAGGCGCGGCAGACCTTCGATGTCGCCGAAGTCCAGCTTGTTGAAACGGTATTTGCCGCACGCCAGGGTCAGGATCAGGCAGTCTTCCGGCACGCTGGTGGCGAAATCGGTGAAGTAGTTACGCTCGCCGCGCGCGCCGTCGCAGCCGCCGACGAGGAAGATGTGGCGCAGCTTTTCACGGCTCACGAGATCGATCAGCGAATCAGCGGCGCCGAGCAGAGTTTCACGACCAAAGCCGACGGTGATGAGGTGCGGGATTTCGCTGTACGTGAAGCCCGCCATCTGCTGCGCCTGGGCGATAACCGGACCGAAATCGTCACCTTCAAGATGGCTCACGCCAGGCCAGCCGACGATGCTGCGGGTCCAGATGCGGTCGTCGTACGCGCCGACGGTAGGGTCGATGATGCAGTTAGAGGTCATCACGATAGGGCCAGAGAAGCGGGCGAACTCAACCTGCTGGTTCTGCCAGCCGCTGCCGTAGTTACCGATCAGATGCTTAAATTTACGCAGCTCCGGATAGCCGTGCGCCGGCAGCATTTCGCCGTGGGTATAGACGTTAACGCCGGTCCCTTCGGTTTGCTTCAGCAGATTGTAGAGATCTTTCAGGTCGTGACCGGAAATCAGGATGCACTTGCCTTCGGTCGCCTTGACGTTGACCTGCGTCGGCGTCGGGTGGCCGTAGGTGCTGGTTTCACCGGCATCAAGAATGCTCATCACGCGGAAGTTCATCTGGCCGATTTCCATTGAGCATTCCAGCAGCGCGTTCATATCGGCAGGCCAGGTGCCCAGCCACGCCATGATTTTGTGGTACTGGGCGTAAATCTCGTTGTCGTACTGACCCAGAACGTGCGCGTGTTCCATATACGCCGCAGCGCCCTTCAGGCCGTACAGGCACAGCAGGCGCAGGCCGAGAATGTTCTCGCCAATCGCCGCTTTGTCTTTATTCGGCGTAAATTCTGCCGCCTGACGCTGGAGGTCGCCCAGATCGTCGCTGACCAGCTGCAGTTCAGACATCGGGTTTTCCACGCGAGCGCCGGCATCCGCCTTCAGGCACTGTGCTTTCAGCGCCTCACGCAGGGCAATCGCTTCGCGGGCGTAGCCGACAATGCGCGGGGAATCGAAGTTAACGTTAGTCAGCGTGGAGAAAAACGCGCGCGGTGCGAAGCTGTCGACGTAGTGGTCGACAATGCCGTATTCGCGGGCTTTGAACGCCCATGCGGAAAGGCCTTGCAGGGCGGCAATCAGCAGGTCCTGCAGGTCAGATGTTTCTGCGGTTTTGCCGCACATACCCTGTGCGTAAGAGCAGCCATTGCCTGCCGGGGTACGGATGGTTTGTTCACATTGCACACAAAACATAATCACACCTGTTAAAGTTATATTTAATATACATGTTTAAGGTTATGCCTGTGCCAGAACGGAGAAAAGGGCTTTCTGCTACAAAATAGAGGGAGATTGATTTAGCGCAATTTTGGCGGCAGGAAACCTACCGCCAAAGAAGTATCAGGCAGAGAAGAAGGCCATCAGGACCGGAACCAGCAGGCTTAAAATAAAGCCGTGCACGATAGCCGCGGGCACCATCTCCAGCCCTCCGGAGCGCTGTAGTACCGGCAGGGTAAAGTCCATCGACGTCGCGCCGCACAGGCCCAGCGCGGTAGAACGACTGCGGCGAACCAGACCTGGGATCAGCATGATGGCAATCAGCTCGCGCGCCAGATCGTTAAAGAAGGCGGCGCTGCCGATCACCGGGCCGAATGATTCGGTCAGCAGAATGCCGGAGAGCGAATACCAGCCAAAACCGGACGCCATCGCCAGGCCGGTTTTCAGCGGCAGATCGAGAATAAAGGCGTTAATGACGCCCGCCACCATTGAGCTGGCGACAACAATCACCGCAACCATCATTCCCCGACGGTTGAGGACAATTTGTTTCAGCGTCATGCCATTATTTCGCAGCTGAATACCAATCAGGAACAGCAGGAAGATCAGCGTATATTCACTGGCCTCAGTCGCGTGCTGTAAAAATGCCCAACCGGTCAGCCCAAGAAGAAAACCGAGCACCACGACGCCGCATAATTTTAATGATTCAAGCGCCATTGCAATTCGTGAAGGGAGTTTTTCCTGATGGTGGTGATTTTTCCATGGAATAGTGCGTTCCAGCCACAGCAGCGCGGCAATATTGCACAGCAAAATAACCACCACGGTGACGACAGAATAATGGAGGATGGAGAGTAAATTCGCCGACAGGTTGTCCAGAAATGCCAGGCTAATCCCCATAAAGAAAAGAATAACGTAGACAATCCAGCTCAGGAATCGATTAATGAGCCTTAATGCGGATTCACGATGCAGCGGAATAAGATAGCCCACGATCAAGGGCAGCAAAATGATGAGGAGTCCTGAAAACATGAACAGCCGGTCCTTTTTGAGTATCGGTTAAGCGCCAGTGACACTACCCAATAAAGGCTGTTCAGTAAAGCGGCAAAAGAAAGCCGGGTGGCGCTAACGCTTACCCGGCCTACAAAGTGCACTCTCACGTAGCTCGGGTAAGCGTTAGCGCTACCCGACATTACAGGCCGCACTTAATTAATCGCGTTTTTCCAGCAGGGTGCGATACAGCACGCCACCCAGGATACCGCCGATAATTGGCATCACCCAGAACAGCCACAGCTGCTCAAGCGCCCAGCCGCCCTGGAAGATGGCGACGGCGGTGCTGCGTGCCGGGTTAACGGAGGTGTTGGTGACCGGAATAGAAATCAGGTGGATAAGCGTCAGCGCCAGACCAATGGCAATCGGGGCAAAACCGGCTGGCGCGTGTTTGTCCGTTGCACCGTGGATCACCAGCAGGAAGCCGGCCGTAAGCACGATTTCAATCACGATTGCAGACAGCATGGAGTAGCCGCCCGGAGAGTGTTCGCCGAAGCCGTTAGAGGCAAAGCCGCTGGCCGCCGCGTCGAAGCCGGCTTTACCGCTGGCAATCACGTACAGAACGCCCGCCGCAATAATACCGCCAACAACCTGCGCCACAATGTAGCCAATTACGTCTTTTGCCGGGAAACGGCCGCCCGCCCATAAACCTAACGTCACTGCCGGGTTAAAATGACCGCCGGAAATATGTCCCACGGCAAACGCCATGGTTAATACGGTTAAACCAAACGCCAGCGCGACGCCGACAAAACCGATACCTAATTCCGGGAATGCTGCTGCCAGAACGGCGCTACCGCAGCCACCAAATACCAGCCAGAATGTACCAAAGCATTCAGCTGCCAATTTTCTAAACATAACCACCTCAAATAATTATCCGCACGCATTCCCGCGCGCGGGATATATCGCCATAAAGGGATGACGACTCAAAGAGCCCGTATTTTAAAAACCAACAACACCCCTTCGCCACTTAAATAAATTCGATTAATTTGATTTAAGGCAATGTGATGTCAATCCTTGTTCAAACTGGAGGTAAATAGAGCATAGTCCAATTTGCGGGCGGTAGTATCTTGCGAGATGAGGGTTATTTCAAATGAAACCTGATGGATAAATTCTGAATTTTTCGTGCTTCCGCCAGGTTATGGAGACGGATTGCAGTGTCAAGCCTGTATGCATCCCGCTATACTGCTGATTACTTGAAGGAAAAAGTGATCATTTGTCGGGGGATTTATGCTTCTCGAACGTGTGGAAATTGTCGGGTTTCGCGGTATTAACCGCCTGTCGCTGCAGCTGGAGCAGAACAACGTCCTGATCGGCGAGAACGCGTGGGGCAAGTCCAGCCTGCTGGATGCGCTGACGCTACTGCTTTCGCCCGAAGACGATCTGTATCACTTCGTCCGCGACGATTTCTGGTTTCCGCCCGGTGACGTAACGGGGCGCGAGAAGCACCTGCATATCATCCTGACGTTCCGCGAATCCGAGCCCGGACGTCACCGTGTGCGTCGTTTCCGCCCGCTGTCACCCTGCTGGGTGCCGTGCGATGACGGTTTCCACCGGATTTTCTATCGGCTGGAAGGGGAGATGGCGGAGAACGAGGGGGTACTCACCCTGCGTGATTTTCTCGATGAGAAAGCCAACCCGATCCCGCTGGACAACATCGACGATCTGGCCCGTCACCTGATCCGCCTGACGCCGGTGTTGCGCCTGCGCGATGCGCGTTTTATGCGGCGTATTCGTAACGGTACCGTACCCAATATGCCGGAAGTGGAAGTTACCGCCCGCGAGCTGGATTTTCTGGCCAGAGAGCTGGTGTCGCGTCCGCAGAATCTGACCGATGGTCAAATTCGTCAGGGGTTGTCCGCAATGGTGCAACTCCTGGAGCACTATTTTTCCGAGCAGGGAACCTCGGAGTCGCGCCACCGTCTGATGCGCCGCCGCTCTCATGATGAACAGCGAAGCTGGCGTTACCTCGACATCATTAACCGGATGATCGACCGGCCCGGCGGTCGTACCCATCGGGTGATTCTGCTGGGGCTGTTTTCAACGCTTCTGCAGGCCAAAGGCACCGTTCGTCTTGACCGGGACGCCCGGCCGCTGCTGCTGGTGGAAGACCCGGAAACGCGCCTGCATCCCATCATGCTCTCCGTGGCATGGCATCTGCTGAATCTGCTGCCGCTCCAGCGCATTACGACCACCAATTCAGGGGAGCTATTATCGCTGACGCCGGTAGAGCACGTCTGTCGCCTGGTGCGTGAATCCTCCCGCGTCTGCGCTTTCCGGCTTGGGCCTGGCGGTTTGAACGCGGAAGACGGGCGGCGCATCGCGTTTCATATTCGCTTTAACCGGGCGTCGTCGCTCTTTGCCCGCTGCTGGCTGCTGGTGGAGGGGGAAACGGAAACCTGGGTCATCAACGAGCTGGCGCGCCAGTGCGGCCACCATTTTGATGCGGAAGGCATTAAGGTAATCGAATTCGCGCAGTCGGGATTAAAGCCGCTGATAAAATTCGCCCGCCGGATGGGGATCGAGTGGCACGTGCTGGTAGACGGTGATGAGGCGGGTAAAAAATATGCCTCAACCGTGCGGAGCCTGCTGAATAACGAGCGCGAGGAAGAGCGCGACCACTTAACCATGCTCCCCGCGATGGACATGGAACACTTTATGTATCGTCAGGGGTTCGACGACGTCTTTCACCGCATTGCCATGGTGCCGGTCGATGTCCCGATGAACATGCGGCGGGTGATCGCCAAAGCCATTCATCGTTCGTCAAAACCGGATTTAGCCATTGAAGTGGCGACGGAAGCGGGGAGGCGGGGCGTGGAGGCGGTACCGACACTGCTGCGGAAGATGTTCTCCCGCGTGCTGTGGCTGGCACGCGGGAAAGCGGATTAGCGCTGGGTCGCCTGTTTCACCTGCTGAATCAGGCTATCCAGCAGCTCGTAGCGGCGGCGATATTCGGAACGTTTTTTGCTGGCGATCTCTTCCATCGGTTTACGCGGCATGACGAGCGGCAGCATAAAGTTTCCGTTATCCTGCTTTTCACCGCCGATGGAGAGCCAAAAACTGTCGTAATCGGCCAACAGTTTGCCCTCTTTTTTCTTGCGGTAGCGCCAGCTGCGATAAATATGGGTATCGTTACTGACGGCGACAATCTGCTCTACCGGGAACGCGGCGCCGAGCGTCATTGCGGCCTCGACCAGCAGACGTTTCGGGAACAGTCCGTGGCAGGCTTTCGTCGCCCCCTGGATCAGCTCATGGGGAACATGCGCTTTTGCGCCCTGCAAACCGCCAATGAACAGCGTCGATTTTCCCTCAAACTGGCATAGCGTAAAGGTCATCTCCGCCAGCGCCGTATTTTGACTGTCACAGAAAACGAGGGTAGCTTCTCCCTCTTTATCCATAAACGCGTCGGCACACAGGCGGACGGTAAATTGCTGTTCATCTTTTCCGGTTAAGGTCAGCAGAGTCACGCCCTGCTTTGAAAGGTAACCCTTTGTCAGCGTCGCCGGCAGCTGGCGGCACATCATCTGATAGTGCCAGGAGAGCGATTCCAGCGCACGCTGTCGATCCATATTGACCGTCAGCCACGGACGATGAAGGCGGCAGGGCAGCCCCGGCTGAACCTGGAGCATTTGCATCAGGTGCGGATGTTTCGCAAGCTCGGACAGCAGGCGAGCGGTGCTGAGCGGTGTCGCCAGTGAACGCAGCATGAACTTGCGTCGATAGGCGGTTTTTTCCCATGCCAGCCCGGGTGCGATCTCACCAAGAGCCAGGTTTTTGAAGAGCTGCCAGCCGGATTTTGGCTGCGGCAGGTTTGAAAGTGATGTATCGACGATAGAAGACATGGTAGATCCTGATCCTTTTGGAATATCGCTATTTCAGCAGGAGAAATGTCAACATCTCGTAAACAAATTAGGACGATTTCGGAGAACAGGGCTTTCGTTGAAGAGTCGTTTAGTTAGAATCAACGCTTATCATTGCCAGAACATTTATTTGGAATATTTATGAACCTCAAGGGAAAACGCAGAACGCTGTTTCTGCTGCTGGCGGTCGTGGTTTTAGCCGGTGGGTACTGGCTATGGCAGGTGCTGAATGCGCCGGTGCCGCAGTATCAGACGTTGATTGTTCGCCCGGGCGAACTGCAGCAAAACGTCCTCGCGACGGGCAAGCTTGACGCTCTGCGCAAGGTTGACGTCGGTGCTCAGGTCAGCGGCCAGCTGAAAACGCTGTCGGTTGAGATTGGCGACAAGGTGAAAAAAGGCCAGCTGCTCGGCGTTATCGATCCTGAGCAGGCTGAGAACCAGATCCGCGAGGTGGAAGCCACGCTGATGGAGCTGCGCGCGCAGCGTGCGCAGGCGCTGGCAGAACGTAACCTGGCCCAGGTAACGCTGACCCGTCAGCAGGCGTTGGCCAAAACCCAGGCTATTTCGAAACAAGATCTCGATACTGCCACCACTGAACTGGCGGTGAAACAGGCGCAGATTGGCACGATTGACGCGCAGATCAAACGCAATCAGGCCTCGCTGGATACGGCAAAAACCAACCTCGACTACACCAAAATCGTCGCGCCGATGGCGGGCGAAGTGACCCAGATCACCACGCTGCAGGGCCAGACGGTGATTGCCGCGCAGCAGGCGCCAAACATTCTGACGCTGGCTGACATGAGCACCATGCTGGTCAAAGCCCAGGTCTCAGAGGCGGATGTGATCCATCTTAAGCCGGGACAGAACGCCTGGTTTACGGTGCTTGGCGACCCGCAGACGCGCTACGAAGGCGTGCTGAAAGACATTCTGCCGACGCCGGAAAAGGTTAACGACGCTATTTTCTACTATGCCCGCTTTGAGGTGCCAAACCCGCAGGGCGTGCTGCGTCTGGACATGACCGCACAGGTGCATATCCAGCTGACCGGCGTGAAGAACGTGCTGACCATTCCGCTCTCTGCGCTCGGTGAATCCGCCGGAGAGAGCCGTTATAAAGTGAAAGTGCTGCGCAACGGCGAAACGCGCGAGCGCGAGGTCGTGATCGGCGCGCGCAACGACACCGACGTGGTGGTGGTGAAAGGGCTGGAAGAGGGCGAGGAGGTTGTTGTCAGCGAAAGCCTGCCCGGAGCCGCTAAATGACGGCGCTGCTTGAGCTAAATAACATTCGTCGCAGCTATCCGTCAGGCGACGGCCCGGTGGAGGTGCTGAAGGGCATCTCCCTGCGCGTGGAAGCGGGCGAGATGGTGGCCATTGTCGGCGCGTCGGGTTCCGGTAAATCGACGCTGATGAACATTCTCGGCTGCCTGGATAAACCGACCAGCGGGACGTATCGCGTGGCCGGGACGGATGTCTCCACGCTGGACGGCGACGCGCTGGCGAAGCTGCGCCGGGAACACTTCGGCTTTATCTTCCAGCGTTACCATCTGCTTTCTCACCTGAATGCGGCGCAGAACGTGGAAGTGCCTGCGGTGTATGCGGGCGTCGAGCGTAAAAAGCGCCTTGAGCGCGCGCAGATGCTGCTGACGCGTCTGGGGCTGGCGGAGCGGGTGGAGTATCAGCCCTCGCAGCTGTCCGGCGGCCAGCAGCAGCGCGTGAGTATTGCTCGCGCCCTGATGAACGGCGGGCAGGTGATCCTCGCGGATGAACCGACCGGCGCGCTCGACAGCCATTCCGGCGAAGAGGTAATGGCGATCCTCCATCAGCTTCGCGATCAGGGGCACACGGTGATTATCGTGACCCACGATCCGCAGGTGGCGGCACAGGCGGAACGCATTATTGAGATCCACGACGGCGAGCTGGTCAGCAATCCGCCGCCGCGTGAGTCCAGGGCCGCGGCACCGAAAGAAGCGCTACCGGCATCAACCGGCTGGGGACAGTTCTCCAGCGGCTTTCGCGAAGCGCTGACCATGGCCTGGCTGGCGATGGCGGCCAACAAAATGCGCACCCTGCTGACGATGCTCGGCATCATTATCGGTATCGCCTCTGTGGTGTCGATCGTGGTGGTGGGCGACGCGGCCAAGCAGCTGGTGCTGGCGGATATCCGCGCCATCGGCACCAATACCATTGACGTCTATCCCGGCAAAGACTTTGGCGACGACGAGCCGCAGTATCAGCAGGCGCTGAAATACGACGATCTGGCGGCGATTCAGAAGCAGCCGTGGGTGAACTCCGCCACGCCTGCGGTTTCGCAGAACCTGCGTCTGCGCGTGGGCAACGTTGACGTGGCCGCCAGCGCTAACGGCGTCAGCGGAGACTACTTCAACGTCTACGGCATGACCTTCAGCGAAGGCGCCACCTTCAACGCCGAGCAGCTGGCGGGCAGGGCGCAGGTGGTGGTGCTGGACGCGAACTCGCGCAGGCAGCTTTTCCCCAATAAAGCCAACGTGGTGGGCGAAGTGATCCTGGTCGGCAACATGCCTGCCACGGTCATCGGCGTGGCGGAAGAGAAGCAGTCGATGTTTGGCAGCAGCAAAATCCTGCGCGTCTGGCTGCCCTACACCACCATCTCAGGAAGGATTATGGGGCAGTCCTGGCTCAACTCCATCACCGTACGCGTGAAGGAGGGCTACGACAGCGCGCTCGCCGAACAGCAGCTTGAGCGGCTGTTAACCCTGCGCCACGGGAAGAAAGATTTCTTCACCTGGAATATGGACGGCCTCTTGAAAACGGCGGAAAAGACCACACGTACTCTTCAGCTGTTCCTCACGCTGGTGGCGGTGATCTCGCTGGTCGTCGGCGGCATCGGGGTGATGAATATCATGCTGGTGTCGGTCACCGAGCGTACACGGGAGATCGGCATCCGCATGGCGGTCGGCGCCCGGGCCAGCGACGTGCTGCAGCAGTTTTTGATTGAAGCGGTACTGGTGTGTCTGGTCGGCGGGGCGATGGGCATTGCGCTCTCGATGATGATTGCGTTTGCGCTCCAGCTCTTTTTACCCGGCTGGGAGATTGGCTTCTCGCCGGTCGCCATTATCACCGCATTTTTGTGTTCGACCTTTACCGGCATTTTGTTTGGCTGGTTGCCCGCCCGCAACGCGGCGCGGCTGGATCCGGTGGACGCGCTGGCTCGGGAATAACCCGAAAATAAAAATGCCAGCCGATCGGGCTGGCATTTTGACTGCGGGATGTACACAATAAAACAGAGAGCTATGCAACCGTCTCTGCTTCAACGGGTACGATTAGGCTTGCATGATTGCCTTTTGGTCCCTGATGTACATCGAACCGGACGGACTGCCCGGCTTTGAGCGTTCTGTAACCATCCATCTGAATGGTGGAATAGTGAGCGAAGATATCCTCGCCGCCGCCTTCGGGGCAGATGAAGCCAAACCCTTTGGCGTTGTTGAACCACTTAACAGTACCCATTTCCATGCTTCGACATCCTTCGTAAATCTTATAAGTTAAGATGGAATGAACCGGTGGTGGAGTGGGGGCTGTTCAAAACCTCGCCATCTCACGCTTGTACAATTTAGAGAAACGAAAGAAGTCGTCAAGCGTTTGGCGCTGGAGATGGGACAATAATCAACCAAAGTTTGAAGCAGTTAACGCTATTGCAACAGTTTGTGACAGACATCGCGGATGACAGTAATAGATGATTGTTATCTAACATCTGAGGTAGATTCAAAGTGGTTATGCATAATGGGTAAGACCAACGATTGGCTGGATTTCGACCAGCTGGCGGAAGACAAAGTGCGCGACGCGCTAAAACCGCCATCTATGTATAAAGTTATGTTAATGAACGATGATTACACGCCGATGGAATTTGTTATTGACGTGCTACAAAAGTTCTTTTCTTATGATGTAGAACGTGCAACGCAACTGATGCTTACCGTTCATTATCGAGGCAAAGCGATCTGCGGCATCTTTACTGCCGAAGTCGCGGAAACCAAAGTGGCGATGGTGAACGACTATGCGAGGGAGAACGAGCATCCGTTGCTGTGTACGCTGGAAAAGGCCTGATAAGGCATAAAATTGGGGGAGGTGCCTATGCTCAATCAAGAACTGGAACTCAGTTTAAACATGGCTTTCGCCAGAGCGCGTGAGCACCGACATGAGTTTATGACCGTCGAGCATTTACTGCTCGCACTGCTTAGCAACCCATCTGCCCGCGAAGCGCTGGAAGCCTGCTCCGTGGATCTGGTGGCGCTACGTCAGGAACTCGAAGCCTTCATCGAACAAACCACACCGGTGCTGCCAGCCAGTGAAGAAGAGCGCGACACGCAGCCGACGCTCAGCTTCCAGCGCGTGCTGCAGCGCGCGGTATTCCACGTCCAGTCTTCCGGACGTAGCGAAGTGACTGGCGCAAACGTCTTAGTCGCCATCTTCAGCGAGCAGGAGTCACAGGCTGCCTACCTGCTGCGCAAACACGAAGTCAGCCGCCTCGACGTGGTTAACTTTATTTCTCACGGAACGCGCAAAGACGAGCCTAACCAGGCATCGGATTCCAGCAATCAGGTCAATAACAATGAAGAGCAAGCAGGCGGGGAGGATCGTATGGAAAACTTCACCACCAATCTCAACCAGCTTGCTCGCGTTGGCGGTATCGACCCGCTGATTGGTCGCGATAAAGAGCTGGAGCGCGCGATCCAGGTGCTGTGCCGTCGCCGCAAGAACAACCCGCTGTTGGTGGGTGAGTCAGGCGTGGGTAAAACCGCGATTGCCGAAGGTCTTGCCTGGCGCATCGTGCAGGGCGACGTGCCGGAAGTGATTGCCGACTGCACCATCTACTCGCTGGATATCGGCTCACTGCTGGCGGGCACCAAATACCGCGGTGATTTTGAAAAACGCTTCAAGGCGCTGTTAAAACAGCTGGAGCAGGACACCAACAGCATCCTGTTTATCGATGAGATCCACACCATCATCGGCGCAGGTGCGGCCTCCGGTGGCCAGGTGGATGCCGCGAACCTGATCAAACCGCTGCTCTCCAGCGGCAAGATCCGCGTGATTGGCTCCACGACCTACCAGGAGTTCAGCAACATTTTTGAGAAAGACCGTGCCCTTGCGCGCCGCTTCCAGAAAATCGACGTGACCGAGCCGTCCGTCGAGGAAACGGTGCAGATCATCAACGGCCTGAAACCGAAGTACGAAGCGCACCACGACGTGCGTTACACCGCGAAAGCGGTCCGTGCGGCGGTGGAGCTGGCGGTGAAATACATCAACGACCGTCACCTGCCGGATAAGGCGATTGACGTGATTGATGAGGCAGGGGCGCGTGCGCGTCTGATGCCGGCCAGCAAGCGTAAGAAAACCGTTAACGTGGCGGATATCGAGTCTGTGGTGGCCCGCATCGCGCGTATCCCTGAGAAGAGCGTTTCTCAGAGCGACCGCGACACGCTGCGCACCCTCGGCAATCGCCTGAAAATGCTGGTCTTTGGTCAGGATAAAGCCATTGAGGCCTTAACCGAAGCGATCAAGATGGCCCGCGCCGGGCTGGGGCATGACCACAAGCCTGTCGGTTCCTTCCTGTTCGCTGGCCCGACCGGCGTGGGGAAAACCGAGGTGACGGTTCAGCTCTCCAAAGCGCTGGGTATTGAGCTGCTGCGCTTTGATATGTCCGAGTATATGGAGCGTCACACCGTCAGCCGTTTGATTGGTGCGCCTCCGGGCTACGTGGGCTTTGACCAGGGCGGCCTGCTCACCGACGCGGTGATCAAGCATCCGCACGCGGTACTGCTGCTCGATGAAATCGAGAAGGCGCATCCGGACGTGTTCAACATTCTGCTGCAGGTGATGGACAACGGGACGCTGACCGACAACAACGGGCGCAAGGCGGACTTCCGCAACGTGGTGCTGGTGATGACCACCAACGCCGGGGTGCGTGAAACCGAGCGTAAATCCATCGGCCTGATCCACCAGGATAACAGCACCGATGCGATGGAGGAGATCAAGAAGATCTTCACGCCGGAGTTCCGTAACCGTCTGGACAACATTATCTGGTTCGATCACCTCTCTACCGACGTGATCCATCAGGTGGTGGACAAGTTCATCGTCGAGCTGCAGGTTCAGCTGGATCAGAAAGGCGTGTCGCTGGAAGTGAGCCAGGAGGCCCGCAACTGGCTGGCCGAGAAAGGCTACGACCGTGCGATGGGTGCCCGTCCGATGGCGCGCGTGATTCAGGACAACCTGAAGAAACCGCTGGCGAACGAGCTGCTGTTTGGCTCGCTGGTAGACGGCGGCCAGGTGACCGTGGCGCTGGACCAGGCGAAGAACGAACTGACGTACGATTTCCAGAGTGCGGCGAAGCACAAGCCGGAAGCGGCTCACTGAGTTGTAAGGTAAAAGCAAAACGGCAACTTCGGTTGCCGTTTTTTTTTGTTTTCTCCCTCTCCCTGTGGGTGAGGGCAACAGACTGCAGAGGAATTTTGCGAGGCGCTTTCCAGTTTCTTTCGAAGTCAGTTGCTGGATAAATCCACAGTAATAAAATGGCGGCGCACCTGCAAAATCAGGTTCCGGGATTGGCGTCCTGATTACACACGAGAAATGATGTTGATACGTCAACTATCATCAGGTTCGTTCACACTTTTGAAAGCTAGCGATATAATCCGCAGACTCAATTATGGTGGGCTGAACCGGGGCTTCTTTTGAAGCGCCGATTTTCCCGTGTGGGTCGGTACGCCAAACCGGTTCAGTCTGCCACCTGAGTTGGCGTTCGGGTGGAGATCTCATCATTTCACACGGAGTCATAATCAAATGGAACATAACAATTTTTCACAGCTCTACACCGAACTCTCCCTCAACCCCGATCTTCCAATTCTGGCCGAGCGCTGCAAACTGCTCACCGAAATCCTCCTCGACTGCACATCACTCCCACAAACGCAGCCCGTCTGTCGCTGCCTTGGGGCGTATCTGGAAGAAATGAAATACGGCCTCAAAGAATCAATGTGTGATTTTCAGGTGGTGGAGTTTGAGGACGAAGTGGAACAACCGAGACAAAAAGAGTGGCTGCTTGAAGACACCGAAACAATGTGTGACTACTGTCGGGCGTTAAACCACATACTGCTGGTATCGCATTTTGACCGCGATATGTTGCCGCATCTTACGGGACTGCTGCATGACATTACGCATTCGATGGCCGCAGATGTCGTTGCACCTCAAAGTGCAAAAACGGTAATTCACATTATTTCCTGACGTCGATCCGAGGCGTCGGGGGAGTTCCTCTGACGCCAAATGGATTAATCTTCGGAAAAGTGGGTGTTACAGGAAGACGTTAATAACTTTTGATGACAATAAAATAGTGCAGTTCGCTGCCGTACAGCTCGCGTTATGTAGCCCTTAACGGCCTGCATTTTCCTTCATCTGTTGGTTATAAATACAGCCAAGACCCACTAAATGCTGGCTCACTACCCGTGCCCCATAGTTATGGCACTGTAATGACCATGGATGGGATTTCAGCCAGACAGCAAATGCAGTGCAGGATGCAAGTGAAATCAACGCGGGCTCCACTGTACTTTGCTGTCCAGTCAGTAGGCCAATCATCTTGCATATCTCGCCATTATCCCATCGCTGCCACACATTTTTCCACCATCCCATTTTCCAGCTACCAGTAAGGCAAAATGCTTTGTCAGAGAGGTTGGTGTTTTCATTTATTTCTGACACAAACCAAAGATCGGTTTTCCCAAGTCGGACTTCTGTTGACCAGGCAGTTATAGCTCCGCCGCGCAAAACGCACTCATGGGCGAGGTAATGATCGGTTACTCCCGGGAAGCGTCGTTTTAATCGCTGGAAATGACTGTGTATGGTAATGACAGGACGGACCATGCTTCCCCGGTCGTTTCGCTTAAGCTCGGCACTACCGTACTGAATTTCATCAAATTGACTCCGTTTAAGAAATTGCATCTCTTGCTCCCGAATAAGATCGGTATCGCTCGACGGTAGTATTGAAGAAGGGGAAGTCTTTGAACCCTGATAGAGCAATGAATCACCTGCCTTCCAGTCGCAATAGTTGGTTGTTATTTGAATAATTTTGCCGGAGTCAGCATCGGCACTAATTACAACATACAGTTTCTGCCTCGCTGAATGACCCTGAAACGGTATAACCATTGTGGTCGTTGACACCCTTGTTAGCGCAGGGAATGAAACATGCAGATCGTGTTCGAACCCGTTAACCGCGTGTGCAAGGACCCTTTGGTTTGTCGTTTCACCAGAGTGCACCCCTTGTTCGAGCTGGGAAAGAAGGGTGATATTTTTATTCAGGCCTACAGGATTGGCATAGTGTGGAGTAAATACATAACGGCAGGTACAACATTGAAAGCGGGGTGTTCTGGCTTTTGTGTATCCATAGCGAATGATGTGAGCTGTAAAACAGCGGGGACAACCTTGTCCTGTATGTCCTAATTTTCGTTGCATGAATTGACTGAACCACTCGTCACAATCTTTTGTATTAAACAGTGGAGGAAGACTGCCACATTTTTGACATTCAAGAGCAGCGTAGCCCAGACGATAAACAGGAAAAACATAATCACTCGCATCTGGTATTCCAAGATTAGCGCATGACCAGCTTTTACAAACATTGAGATCTATTTTTGGAGTGGATGTCATGTCTTTCACCAACTGATTCTGTTAGTCGATAATTTTCAGGCCTCCCTTTTTGATATGTCGTGAGAAGGTTCACAAAATCTGTTTTTTGCTAATCGATAATGAAATTCTTTCTTTAATTCGAGAGTTAAAAAATGAAAAAAAACAGTAATCGCGGTTTTATTACTATCGGGATATGCTTCGCTAAGTCCAGCGCAGGACGTTACCGTCATTTATACCAATGACCTGCATGCACATGTTGAGCCCTATAAACTCCCCTATGTTGCAGAAGGTAAAAGAGCTGTTGGCGGCTTTGCCAATATTGCAACATACGTTAAGCAAGAAAAGAAAAAGAATAAAGCTACTTTTTATTTTGACGCTGGTGATTACTTTACTGGGCCGTACATTAGCAGCCTGACAAAAGGGAAGGCAATCATAGATATTATGAATACAATGTCGTTTGATGCTGCGTCTGTCGGCAATCATGAGTTTGACCATGGTTGGGATAATACGCTGATACAGCTCAGTCAGGCTAAATTCCCGATACTGTTAGGGAACGTGTTTTATAAAAATAGTAATGTCCCCTTCTGGAATAAGCCGTATATCATCCTCGAAAAGGATGGCGTTAAAATTGGGGTCATTGGGTTGCACGGCGTGTTCGCGTTCGATGATACCGTTTCATCGTCAATGCGTCAGGGCATTGAAGCGCGTGACGAAGTGAAATATCTCCAGCACTATCTGGATGAACTACGTGGAAAAGTTGATATAACGGTTGCACTCATGCATGAAGGTTTCCCTGCACGCCAGTCCAGTATCGGCAACACTGATGTCAAACGCGCCCTTGATAAGGATATCCAGACGGCGAAGCAGGTGAAAGGACTGGATATTCTGATTACCGGACATGCGCATGTTGGAACGCCGGAGCCGCTTAAAGTAGGTAACACGCTGGTGCTTTCGACTGACAGTGGTGGGATTGATATTGGTAAGCTGGTCCTGGATGTGGATCTAAAAAAACATCACAACAAAATAAAAAGCTTCGAACTTAAAACCCTTTATGCCGATGAATGGAAACCCGATCCGGCAACTCAGAGTGTTATTGATAGCTGGAATAAAAAGCTCTCCGAAACGGTTCGCCAAAAAGTCGGAGAGACGCCTGTTACGCTTACGCGCGCCTACGGGGAATCATCTTCGCTGGGTAATTTATTTACCGATGCAATGCTTGCCGCTGCGCCTGATGCTCAACTGGCGCTCACTAATTCAGGTGGTCTGCGGGCTGATTTGAATGCCGGTCCGATAACTCTCGGCGATGTTATTAGCGCGTTCCCGTTTCCAAATGAGCTAACCATAATGGATTTGAAAGGAAAATCCTTACGAAATCTTATGGAGCATAGTGCGTCACTCACTAATGGTGTTTTACAGATGTCGAAAGGACTGGAAATGCGCTACGACCAACATAGACCTGTCGGGCAACGCGTTGTGGTATTTACGCTTAATGGCAAGCCAATCGTAGACTCTGAAACCTATCGCGTAGCGACAAATAGTTTCCTTGCCCCTGGTGGTGATGGCTTTACTGCATTTGTTGATGGCCAGAACAAACAGGTAAAAGGTGGATATAACCTTTCCGATGCGGTTATTGATTATCTGGTGAAAGGAAATAAGATCATTCCCCAACAGGTGAATGAGATGCGTGTAAAAGAAGTTACACAGTAATAGTTAACAACTGGTGAATAATATGGCAATTACCTATCTTGGAATGGATCTCGCTCCTGCTAACAACCAGCTTGCGGTCTATCTGAAGTTTATCATTGATCAAGCGGTAACATATTCCTATACGGTAAAGGGAAGATCGACTAGCACGACAAGTTTAGATTTTACGTATTCCTCAAGCGACATTATCTCTTTGCCTGAGATAAAAATTCCGGTTATTGGACTGTACGCAAATTATCTTAATCAAGTGCAGGTTGTCTTTAAAAACCTTAGCGGAGTGGAAATTTTTAGTCAAACCATCCAGGTTAGCACACAGGAACAACTCTACCGCGATGGGACAATTTTCCATATCGATATTGAGCAAACGGATCCCGCTAACTTCACAACCGTATGGGGAAACAGTTGGTTAATGACCACCAATTGTGATGGCTACGACCGGAACGGCGATCTTCGCTGCTATTATGCTCAGCCCTACCGTAATCAGATGCTAAAAACGCATAATGGTTATTTCTATATCGGCAGTGATGAAGATGAACACTGGTATGGGCGACGCTTTTTCAAAATCGATATTTTGGGCAACGAGATTCTGGAGTTTGATTTACGTGACCGCGATGGTAACCGCTATGCTAACACCCACGATCTGATCTGGGATTCAGCTGGTAATCTCTTCATGATTGGTAATGATAACCCGGACCGTTCTACCAATACGATGCGACAGGATGCATCAATATTAAAATTTGATGAAAAGACAGGCGTGATGCTGTGGGCAAAAAATTACACTCGTGCTTTTGATAATACGCAGATCCTGAATAATAGCCCCACAAACGATGCTCACCTTAACTCGCTTTCCTGGATCCCCGCAGGTGAGGCAAATGCTGAAGCGATTGTTGTCCATACTCGCTCTGCAGGCCTGACGTTTGGTATTTCTCCTGACGACGGCAAGATATTATGGAGTATTAATACCGGGGGGTTTAACAGTAATTTCGCTGCAGGACAGGGTGTTACGCAGATAGATACTTCCGGTATTGAGAATTTTGAAAATGGCGCTCATACCGTATTCGTCACTAAAAATAGCGCTTTTGCTGGGTTAAGCAACGAGACTGACGGGAAATTTGTTCTTTCGCTATTTGATAATCGCTCCTGCGTCGATAATGAAGGCAATGCGGTTACTCGAGATATTACGCTTGATTCAACGGCTGTTTTTTACAAAACCGATCCTGCGAGAGTCGTGTTCTATGCTGTTGATCTCGTCGCCAATACAGCAACCAAGGCTCATGAAAGTTTCGAGTTACCTTCCGATCGTGTTCCTCAAGTCACTGATTTTATGGGGGCAGCAATAGATTATGGTGACTACTATGGCATCTACACCAACCATGCACGCTCTTTCTTTATCAGCGATGTGACAGGCCATATTATTGCCACAATCTACGATCTGATTTGTTCGCTGGATGGCTATCCAGAGTTCCCTGGCGAATGCTACCGGGCAAGGTTGTTTGCAAAAGACGAGCTTGATGATTTGATAAATATTGGTTATCAGGTGGCTAACGGCTGATAGCATAGCGAGACACAGCCATTAAAAGGGCATTGCGGCTGCTAATGTCGGTCACTTACAGCGGCGGCATTGCTGTCGAACAGACAGCCCTGACACTGAAACAAACGACCAAATAATTGTTCAAATAATCGCCTGCAGCACAAAAAAGTAAGGCCGGGGAAATCCCGGCCTTATTTAATATTCATCTGCCATTACAGGCGAAAACAATTAGCGACTACGGAAGACAATGCGGCCTTTGCTCAGGTCGTACGGGGTCAGTTCAACAGTCACTTTGTCGCCCGTCAAAATGCGGATGTAGTTTTTGCGCATTTTACCGGAGATGTGCGCAGTTACCACGTGACCGTTTTCCAGCTCTACGCGAAACATGGTATTAGGCAACGTATCAAGTACGGTACCCTGCATTTCAATATTGTCTTCTTTGGCCATCTAATCCTCTGGGGTATCACTACCAAGTTTTGAACCGGCAAGATAATGCCGAAATTCATCAATTAAGTAAAGAATTGCGCGATTAAAACGCAGCAAAACAGTTTCGGCGCATTGCCCAAGCGTCACAGTACAACCGAACAGGAAGCGCATTCGTAAAGGGGAGACAACAGGATAAACGTCAGGACGTTATCTGAAGCGAGGGTCCCAAACGGCGGCGGGGCAACAGGCAGAAGCTACTCTGCGGCATAATTATAACACCCTCACAAAAAATATGCGGAAAACATTTAGGCATTGGGCATAAAGAGCGTTCTCGGTATCCAGAAGTCGCGCGGGAGCTTCTCCTGACGGCTGGCGTCCAGCTGTTCGATGTACTGGCGTCGCGGAATTTCAACCGCACCCAGGGAGGCCGTATGCTCGTTGAGCACCTGACAATCGATCAGGCGTCCGCCGCGCTGGGCAAACGCCTCGCAGAAGACCAGCAGCGCGGTTTTCGAGGCGTTAACCGCACGAGAGAACATCGACTCGCCGCAAAAAAGTGTGCCCTGCGCTACGCCGTACATGCCGCCGACGAGCGCTCCGCCTTCCCACACCTCGATGGAGTGGGCGTAGCCTAGCTCGTGGAGCTGGTAGTAGGCGGTAATGATATCGCGGGTTATCCATGTCCCTTCATAGCGGTCTTCAGCGCAGCCTTCAATGACCTGACCAAAAGCGTGGTTGAGGGTGACGCGGTAGGGTGATTTCGCATGGAAACGCTTCATGCTGCGGCTCACGTGAAACTGCGCTGGCCACAGCACGGCACGCGGATCGGGAGACCACCATAAAATCGGATCGCCGGGAGAAAACCAGGGGAATATACCGCGCTGGTACGCCATTAACAGCCGAGCGGGACTGAGGTCACCGCCAAGGGCCAGCAGCCCGTTGGGCTCACGCAGCGCCCCTTCCGGAGAAGGGAACGCGATGTTATGACGAGAAAGCTGGACCAGGCGCATGACAGCAAAACTCCAGTACGCGAGTAAGGACGCTACAAATATAGTCTACAGACGCTGTTTAAACTGGTAGTAGCGACCCTGTTTCGCCAACAGCTCTGCGTGACTACCTTGCTCAATAATGTGTCCGTTGTCCATCACAATTATCCGATCAAAACTCGCCAGTCCGCGCAGGCGGTGTGTGACCATCAGCACGGTTTTTCCGCTCATCACATTTGCCAGTAAATCAAGGATTTGGCTCTCGGTTGTGGCATCCAGCCCTTCGGTGGGTTCGTCGAGCAGCATCAGCGGCGCATCGTGCAGCAGCGCGCGCGCAATGGCCAGACGGCGCAGCTCACCGCCGGAGAGCTGACGGCCGCCTTCGCCCAGCCAGCTGTTCAGCCCGTCGTCCTCAAGCAGTTTTTGCAGTCCGACCTGCTCCAGCACGGCGCGAAGCGCATCATCAGAGGCCTCTGGCGCGGCCAGCAGCAGGTTATCGCGCAGGGTGGCGCTAAACAGATGCACGCGCTGCGGAACGACGCTCACCGTCTTGCGCAGGGCCTGCTCGCTGAAATCGGTCAGCAAGGTGTTGTTAAAACGAATCTGACCGCGCTGCGGATCCCAGGCGCGGGTCAGCAGCTGCAGCAGCGTCGATTTACCGCAGCCGGTACGGCCGAGGATCGCCATCCGCTGTCCTGCGTTAACAGAAAGGTTGATACCGTCCAGCGCGTTCTGCGCCTGTTTGTCATAGGCGAAGGTGACATCTTCAAGCGTCAGCGCAACCTGCTCTGGTACCGCGGTTTGCCCGGCACTGAAAGTGACTTCAGGCTCCTGTTCGGCAATCTGCGTGATGCGCAGAGCAGAGGCGATCACCTGACCCAGATGCTGGAAGGCGCCCGTCACCGGGGCCAGCGCTTCAAACGCCGCCAGCGCGCAGAAGACGAAAAGGGCAATAAGAGGACCCGGCTGTGAATTTCCCCCAACATCGCCGGAGGCCAGCCACAGCATGGCAATCACCGCCACGCCGCCGATTAACATCATCAGCGCCTGAGAGAAGGCCGTCAGCTCCGACTGGCGGCGCTGGGCCTCATGCCAGTTAAGCTCCGTACTTTCCATCCGCGCACGGTAGCGCTTACTGGCGCCAAAAATCGTCAGCTCTGCCTGCCCCTGAAGCCAGGAGGTGAGCTGCTGGCGGTAGTCTCCGCGCAGGCGCGTCAGGTTTTCCCCGGTGGATTTCCCGGCGCGGTAAAACAGCGGCGGCAGAATGATGAGCGTCAGCAGCATGATCCCGCCCAGCGTCAGCGCAACGGAAACATCCAGAACAGACAGCCCCAGCGTGACCACCACAATCACCACAAACGCGCCCACGATCGGGGAAATCACGCGCAGGTAAAGGTGATCCAGCGTGTCGACATCCGCAACAACACGGTTAAGTAATTCACCCTGACGAAAACGCGCCAGCCCGGCAGGGGAGAGGGGCAGCAGCTTGCTGAAGGTGTAGATGCGCAGGTGCTGCAGCACGCGGAAAGTAGCGTCGTGGCTGACCAGCCGTTCGAAATAGCGTCCGGCAGTACGGGTGATGGCGGTACCGCGAACGCCGGCAGCCGGGAGCATATAGTTGAAGCTGTATAAACCGGCAAAGCCCGCGACGGCCGAGGCCGACAGGAACCAGCCGGAAAGCGTGAGCAGGCCAATGCTGGCGAGCAGCGTGACAATCGCCAGCACAATCCCCAGCGTCAGCATCCATTTGTGGCGTTTATAGAGCGCAAGATAAGGCAGCAGAGCACGCATCAGATGTCCTCCTGACGGTTCGCCAGCAGGGCGGCAAACGGTCCCTGCGCGGCAACGAGAGAGGCGTAATCGCCTTGCTCAACAATACGACCGTTCTCCATGACCCAGATCTGGTCCCAGTCGGCAATCCCCTCCAGCTGATGGGTAACCATCAGGGTGGTTTGCTGACGGGAGGCAGCGTTCAGGGCCTCCATTACGCGCTGCTCGCTGTGGGCATCCAGGCTGGCGGCGGGCTCATCCAGCAGCATCAGCTGACAAGGATTCAACAACGCGCGGGCAACCGCCACACGCTGCGCCTGTCCGACCGACAGCCCTGCGGACTGATCGCCGACCACGGTATCTACACCCTGCGGAAGCAGCGGCAGAAACTCGCTGACCCAGGCGCGGTCGAGCACCGATTGCAGTTCATCTTCACGCGCGTCCGGGCGCGCCAGCAGAACGTTTTCACGCAGCGTAGAGGCTGGAAGCTGCGGGTTTTGTCCTACCCAACTGAGCTGTTTACGCCAGGCGTCTGGATCGAGGTTGCGCAGTTCGGTTTTGTTGATCCGCAGTGAACCCGTGTAGGCCATAAAGCCGGATAGCGCATTCAGCAGAGAACTTTTCCCGGAACCGCTGGTGCCGACGAGCACCACCCGTTGTCCGGCAGGCAAGGTAAAGTTGAGCGGCCCCGCGAGCACTTTGCCTTCGGGTGACAGAATGGAAAAGTCCTGCGCTTCAATAGTCACGGGATCTTTAGCATTCAGCGTCACGTCACCCCGCTCCGGGTGTGCCAGCGGCGTTTCAAGGAACGTTTTCAGGCTATCGGCTGCGCCAACCGCCTGCGCTTTGGCGTGATAGAAGGTCCCCAGATCGCGAAGCGGCTGGAAAAACTCCGGGGCCAGGATCAGCGCCAGGAAACCGGCAGAAAGGGTCACCGCCGTGCCGTAATGGCCGAAATCCAGCGCGCCAAGGTAGGAGAAGCCAAAGTAGACCGCCACGAGGGCAATGGACAGTGAGGTAAAGAATTCCAGTACGCCGGAAGACAAGAAGGCGAGGCGTAACACTTCCATGGTGCGCTGACGGAAGTCCTGCGATGCCTGGCGAATGTTTTCGGTTTCCGCTTCACCGCGGCCAAAAATGCGTAACGTCTCCATGCCGCGCAGACGGTCGAGGAAATGGCCGCTCAGGCGACCCAGTGCCAGGAAGTTACGGCGGTTGGCATCCGCTGCCCCCATGCCGACCAGCGCCATAAACAGCGGGATCAGCGGGGCGGTGCCCATCAGAATCAGCGCAGCCATCCAGTTCACCGGGAAGATGGCGATCACGATCAGCAGCGGCACGAAGACGGCAAGGGCCATCTGCGGCAGATAGCGCGCATAGTAGTCGTGCATATCGTCAATCTGCTCAAGGATCAGCGTCGCCCAGCTACCGGCCGGTTTTCCCTGGATCCACGCGGGCCCGGCTTCCTGAAGGCGATCCAGCACCTGACGGCGGATCTCGTAGCGGATATGCTGTCCGGCGTGAAAACCGACGCGCTCACGCAGCCACACCACCCAGGCGCGCAGGATAAAAATCAGGATCAGGACAATAAAGGGCAGCAACAGCGCTTCGCGCGGGATGTTCTCCATGATCATGTGATTAAGAATGCGGGCCAGCAGCCATGCCTGGGCAACAATCAACAGACCGCTAACGAACCCCAGGAGACGGGAAATCGTAAGCCAGCGGCGGGAAATAACGCTTTGCTGTTTCAGCCAGCGTGTTAACTCTTGTTGACGGGTTTTTTCCATTGCGTACTTTGCAGGTGACGTTATTAGAAGTTGGGCAGCGCAATGTTACAACGGGGAGACCATAAAGGCGACTTATCGCCGCCTTTATTTACGTTTGTTACTGACTTGTAAAGATTATTTACCTTGTTCAGCCAGTCCATCGAGGTAGCGTTCAGCGTCCAGCGCGGCCATACAGCCGGTGCCCGCAGAGGTAATCGCCTGACGATAAATGTGGTCCATCACGTCACCAGCCGCGAACACGCCCGGGATGCTGGTCTGGGTCGCGTTACCGTGAATGCCGGACTGCACTTTGATATAGCCGTTTTCCAGCTCCAGCTGACCGTCGAAGATCGCGGTGTTCGGGCTGTGACCGATCGCCACAAACAGGCCCGCCACTTCAAGCGTTTCGACGTTGTCGGTGTTCTGGGTATCACGGATACGCAGACCGGCAACGCCCATCTGGTCGCCCGTCACCTCTTCCAGAGTACGGTTGGTGTGCAGCACGATGTTGCCGCTTGCCACTTTATCCATCAGGCGTTTGATCAGGATTTTCTCCGCGCGGAAGGTTTCGCGACGGTGGATCAGGTGCACCTCAGAGGCAATGTTCGCCAGGTAGAGCGCTTCTTCCACTGCGGTGTTGCCGCCGCCGATGACCGCGACTTTCTGATTGCGGTAGAAGAAACCGTCACAGGTTGCGCAGGCAGAGACGCCGCGGCCTTTGAACGCTTCTTCAGATGGCAGACCGAGGTAACGGGCAGAGGCGCCTGTGGCGACGATCAGCGCGTCACAGGTGTATTCGCCGTTGTCGCCCGTCAGGCGGAACGGACGGTTCTGCAGATCGACCTTATTGATGTGGTCGAACAGAATTTCAGTTTCGAATTTAGCGGCATGCTCGTGCATACGTTCCATCAGCAGCGGCCCGGTCAGGTCGTTCGGGTCCCCTGGCCAGTTTTCCACTTCGGTGGTGGTGGTCAGCTGACCGCCTTTTTCCATGCCGGTGATGAGTACCGGGTGCAGGTTAGCGCGTGCAGCATAGACCGCTGCGGTATATCCCGCAGGTCCAGAACCAAGGATTAGCAGCTTACTGTGTTTGGCCGTGCCCATGAGATCCCCATTGTTGTTGGCAGACATTTGGCTGGATTGTAGGGAATTTGTTGTCGTAAAAAAAGAGCACAGCAATTTTGATATCAATCTGTGTAATAGCCACGGACGATGAGTGGCGCGCTATAACATCACGCTTTCGCCTGAAACCGGTCGTTTGTAAGGCAATAAAATGAGGATTAATACCCCGCCGTAATGAATATCCGGCATGTTGTACTAAAAAACGATGTTTTGCTTTGACAATCCCCTGCGCTTTTGCGAAAACATTCAAGGAAGAAAAAAACCGCGTTAACCGTATGCCGCATAGGCATGCACGTAAATGCCATTTTTACCGGGTCAGTGAAATCTACGCATGGCGTGGACAGACGCCATACGTGATGTCGGTGACTGCCTTCGGGCAACGGTCTTCTTACCAACAGAACCCGAATCCGCATCGCGTCTAATACAAAACCAGGCGATGTGATGACTAACGGGTACAGGCTCTGAACAGTGATGTGCACAGGGTCCAGGCAGGAGTAGGGAAGGAATACAGAGAGACAATAATAATGGTAGATAGCAAGAAGCGCCCTGGCAAAGATCTCGACCGTATCGATCGTAACATTCTTAATGAATTGCAAAAGGATGGGCGTATTTCCAACGTCGAGCTTTCAAAACGTGTGGGACTTTCCCCGACGCCGTGCCTTGAGCGTGTGCGCCGACTGGAAAGACAGGGTTTTATTCAGGGCTATACGGCTCTGCTGAACCCGCATTATCTGGATGCCTCACTTCTGGTATTTGTTGAGATTACTCTGAATCGTGGTGCGCCGGATGTGTTTGAGCAATTTAACGCCGCTGTACAAAAACTTGAAGAAATTCAAGAGTGTCATCTGGTATCCGGTGATTTCGACTATCTGTTGAAAACCCGTGTGCCTGATATGTCCGCCTACCGTAAGCTGCTGGGGGAAACCCTGCTGCGTCTGCCAGGCGTGAACGACACCCGTACGTATGTGGTGATGGAAGAGGTCAAACAGAGCAATCGTCTGGTTATTAAGACGCGCTAACACGGAACAGGTGCAAAATCAGCGTAGTTTGATTACACTCCTGTTAATCCATACAGCAACAGTGCCGGGGAGTCCCGGCGCTGTTGTCCGTTTTAGCAAAAAGGCAGGATATGCCTGATACCTGGAGAGCCTTTTTTGAGCCAGGAATACACTGAAGACAAAGAAGTCACACTATCGAAGCTAAGCAGCGGACGTCGTCTCCTCGAGGCTTTGCTGATTGTTATTGCCCTTTTTGCCGTCTGGCTGATGGCAGCCTTACTCAGTTTCAACCCCTCAGATCCCAGCTGGTCACAAACTGCATGGCATGAGCCTATCCATAATTTAGGCGGTGTCCCCGGTGCCTGGCTTGCGGACACGCTGTTCTTCATTTTCGGTGTGATGGCCTACACCCTTCCCGTCATTATTATTGGCGGATGCTGGTTTGCGTGGCGTCATCGTCAGAACGATGATTACATCGACTATTTTGCCGTGTCGCTGCGTCTGATTGGCGCGCTGGCGCTGATCCTCACCTCGTGCGGGCTGGCAGCGATAAATGCGGATGATATCTGGTACTTCGCCTCTGGCGGGGTGATTGGCAGCTTACTCAGTTCTGCGCTACAGCCGATGCTGCACAGCAGCGGCGGCACGCTGGCGCTGCTGTGCATCTGGGCGGCCGGGCTGACGCTGTTTACCGGCTGGTCCTGGGTGAGCATTGCCGAGAAGATCGGCAGTTTTATCCTCACCATTTTGACCTTCGCCAGCAACCGTACCCGCCGTGACGATACGTGGGTTGATGAAGAAGAATACGAAGATGAAGAGGAAGATGACGCGCCTGTGCAGCGTCGCGAGTCTCGCCGTGCGCGTATTCTGCGCGGCGCGCTGGCCCGTCGCCAGCGTGTTGCTGAGAAATTTGCTAACCCTCTGGGTCGTAAAACCGATGCAGCGCTCTTCTCCGGTAAACGCATGGATGAAGACGAGCAGGTAGCGTATCGCGCTGCGGGTGTCGCCGTCGATCCTGACGATGTGCTCTTCTCCGGCAGCCGGGCCACGCCGGGTGACTTCGACGAATACGATCCGCTGTTAAATGGCCATTCGGTTACCGAGCCGGTTGCGGCCGCAGCAGCCGCGACGACCGCTGCGCAGGCGTATGCCGCGCCTGTCGACGCCGTGACGCCATCCGCGCCGGTTTCGCCGCCGGAATCCGTTATTCAGCAGCCTCAGGTTGACTGGCAGACTGCGCCTGGCGTTCACACGCCGGAGCCCGTTATCGCGCCTGAACCTGAAAGCTACATCCCTGTGCAGCAGGAGCAGTGGCAGCAGCCTTATCAGCCGCCGCAGCCTGCGTATGAACCGCAAAATTACCCGCACTATGAACAGCCTGTGGCTCAACCTTATCAGGAGTATGTGCCTGAGCCGGTTGAACCTGTGCAGCCTTATGTAGAGCCGCAGCCTGAACCTGAAATCGTGGAAGAGGTAAAACCCTCTCGTCCACCTATGTACTATTTTGAAGAAGTTGAAGAGCGTCGCGCGCGTGAACGCGAGCAGCTGGCGGCCTGGTACCAGCCCGTGCCTGAACCGGTGCACGAGCCGGTGACGAAAGCGCCTGCTGTTTCCGTTCCACCGATCGACCCGACGCCTGCAGTCGCACCCGTAGCGGAAAGCGTGAAGCAGGCTACCGCGGCCGCTGCCGTGGCGGCACCTGTCTTTAGCCTGGCAACAGGGGGCGCGCCACGTCCTCAGGTGAAGGAGGGGATTGGTCCGCAACTGCCTCGCCCTAACCGCGTTCGCGTTCCAACCCGCCGTGAGCTTGCCTCTTATGGTATCAAGTTGCCTTCCCAGCGTATGGCCGAAGAGAAAGCGCGCGAGCCTGAGTACGAAGATGACGCCGATGAAATGCAGCAGGACGAGCTGGCCCGCCAGTTCGCCGCGCAGCAGAATCAGCGCTACGGTGAAGAATACCAGCACGATGAACCGGTGCTGGAAGACGAAGAGGACGCGGCTGAAGCAGAACTGGCGCGCCAGTTTGCCGCCACCCAGCAGCAGCGCTATTCCGGTGAGCAACCGGCTGGCGCAAATCCGTTCTCGCTGTCTGATTTTGAATTCTCACCGATGAAGGATCTGGTGGATGATGGCCCTAGCGAGCCTTTATTTACCCCGAGCGTGATGCCGGAAGCGGAGCCTGTGCGCCAGCAGCCAGCACCACAGGCCTACGCGCAGCCGCATCAACCTGTTCAGCAACCGCAGCAGCCGCCGCAGTTCCAGCAGCCCGCGCTTCAGCCGCAGGAAAGTCTGATTCACCCGCTGCTGATGCGTAACGGTGACAGCCGTCCGCTGCAGCGTCCAAGCACTCCGCTGCCGTCTCTGGATCTGTTAACGCCACCGCCGTCAGAAGTGGAGCCGGTCGATACCTTCGCGCTTGAACAAATGGCGCGTCTGGTGGAAGCCCGTCTGGCTGACTTCCGCATCAAGGCGGACGTGGTGAACTACTCACCGGGTCCGGTGATCACCCGTTTTGAACTGAACCTGGCACCAGGCGTAAAAGCGGCGCGTATTTCTAACCTGTCCCGCGACCTGGCGCGTTCTCTCTCGACCGTGGCGGTACGTGTGGTGGAAGTGATTCCGGGCAAGCCGTACGTTGGGCTTGAGCTGCCGAACAAGAAACGTCAGACCGTCTACCTGCGTGAAGTGCTGGATAACACCAAATTCCGCGATAACCCGTCCCCGCTGACCGTGGTGTTGGGTAAAGATATCGCAGGCGATCCGGTCGTGGCAGATCTCGCGAAAATGCCTCACCTGCTGGTTGCGGGTACTACCGGCTCCGGTAAGTCTGTCGGCGTGAACGCCATGATCCTCAGCATGCTCTATAAAGCGCAGCCGGAAGATGTGCGTTTCATCATGATCGACCCGAAAATGCTTGAACTGTCGGTCTACGAAGGCATCCCGCATCTGCTGACCGAAGTTGTGACCGACATGAAGGACGCCGCCAACGCCCTGCGCTGGAGCGTCAATGAGATGGAACGCCGCTACAAGCTGATGTCTGCGCTGGGCGTGCGTAACCTGGCCGGGTATAACGAGAAAATCGCCCAGGCGGTGCGCATGGGACGTCCGATCCCGGATCCTTACTGGAAGCCGGGTGACAGCATGGATGCCCAGCATCCAGTCCTGGAAAAGCTGCCTTATATCGTCGTGCTGGTCGATGAATTCGCTGACCTGATGATGACCGTCGGTAAGAAAGTGGAAGAGTTGATTGCCCGTCTGGCGCAGAAAGCGCGTGCGGCCGGTATTCACCTTGTGCTCGCGACCCAGCGTCCTTCCGTGGACGTTATCACCGGTCTTATCAAAGCGAACATTCCGACGCGTATCGCCTTTACCGTATCAAGTAAAATTGACTCCCGTACCATTCTTGACCAGGGCGGCGCAGAGTCGCTGCTGGGTATGGGTGACATGCTCTATTCCGGCCCGAACTCCACCTCTCCGGTGCGTGTCCACGGTGCGTTCGTCCGCGATGAGGAAGTACACGCCGTCGTGCAGGACTGGAAAGCGCGCGGTCGTCCACAATACGTTGACGGCATCACCAGCGATACGGAAAGCGAAGGCGGCGGCGGTGGCTTCGACGGCGGCGAAGAGCTGGATCCTTTATTCGATCAGGCGGTTAACTTCGTTACCGAAAAACGCAAAGCGTCCATCTCTGGCGTGCAGCGCCAGTTCCGCATCGGCTATAACCGCGCAGCGCGCATCATCGAGCAGATGGAAGCGCAGGGCATTGTGAGCGAGCAGGGGCATAACGGTAACCGCGAGGTGCTGGCGCCGCCGCCGTTTGATTAACCTTCAGCGATTGCAAAGAAGGGTAAATCAGCCAAAATTAAGCATTTTCTTCTGTCGCCTGCCTTCGGGCAGGTCCAGAATAGAAGACGGAAACCCCATATCGGGAAGACGTATTTTAAGGAATAACAATGAAAAAAATCGCCATCGCCTGTGCATTACTCACCAGTTTTGTCGCCAGCAGCGTCTGGGCTGATGCGGCCAGCGACCTTAAAAGCCGACTGGATAAAGTAAGCAGCTTCCACGCCAGCTTCACGCAAAAAGTGACGGACGGCAGCGGCAACGCGGTGCAGGAAGGCCAGGGAGATTTGTGGGTAAAACGCCCGAATCTGTTCAACTGGCACATGACCCAGCCGGATGAGAGCATCCTGGTGTCTGACGGCAAAACCTTATGGTTCTTCAACCCGTTCGTTGAGCAGGCAACGGCGACCTGGCTGAAAGATGCCACCAGCAATACGCCGTTTATGCTGATTGCCCGTAACCAGTCCAGCGACTGGCAGCAGTACAATATTAAACAGACCGGTGACGAGTTTGTCCTGACGCCGAAAGGCAGCAACGGCAACCTGAAGCAGTTCACCATTAACGTAAGCACCAACGGTACCATTAATCAGTTCGGCGCGGTTGAGCAGGACGATCAGCGCAGCAGCTACCAGCTCAAGTCTCAGCAGAACGGCGCCGTTGATGCATCGAAATTCACCTTTACCCCGCCGCAGGGCGTAACGGTGGACGATCAACGCAATAAGTAAGAGGCGTGAGTGGGCAATCTGTCGCTCGATTT
Source organism: Enterobacter sp. DC1 (assembly GCF_000568075.1). Classification (NCBI taxonomy): domain Bacteria; kingdom Pseudomonadati; phylum Pseudomonadota; class Gammaproteobacteria; order Enterobacterales; family Enterobacteriaceae; genus Enterobacter; species Enterobacter sp. DC1. The sequence continues at coordinate 1,149,012 of NZ_AZUA01000001.1, read as the reverse complement.
TTCAGATAACGCGTTTCAACCTCTGGCCGCTCGCATGCGGCCAGAAAATTTAGCGCAGTACATCGGCCAGCAGCACCTGCTGGCTGCCGGTAAGCCATTGCCGCGCGCCATTGAGGCCGGGCATCTTCACTCCATGATCCTTTGGGGCCCCCCTGGCACCGGCAAGACCACGCTTGCAGAAGTGATCGCCCGCTATGCCAACGCGGACGTTGAACGCATTTCGGCGGTCACCTCCGGCGTGAAGGAGATCCGTGAGGCGATCGAGCGTGCGCGGCAGAACCGCAATGCCGGGCGGCGCACCATCCTCTTCGTGGACGAAGTCCACCGCTTCAACAAGAGCCAGCAGGATGCCTTCCTGCCGCATATTGAAGACGGCACGATCTTCTTCATCGGAGCGACCACCGAAAATCCGTCGTTTGAACTGAACTCGGCGCTGCTGTCCCGCGCGCGCGTTTACCTGCTCAAATCGCTGACCACTGAGGATATTGAAAAGGTTCTCACCCAGGCGATGGACGACAAAGCGCGCGGCTACGGCGGGCAGGATATCGTTCTGCCTGACGACACGCGTCGTGCGATTGCCGAGCTGGTCAACGGCGATGCGCGTCGGGCGCTGAATACGCTGGAAATGATGGCCGATATGGCCGAAATCGACGATGCCGGGAAGCGGGTGCTGAAGCAGGAGCTGCTCACCGAAATTGCGGGTGAACGCAGCGCGCGTTTCGATAACAAAGGCGACCGTTTTTACGACCTGATCTCGGCGCTGCATAAGTCCGTGCGCGGCAGCGCGCCGGATGCGGCGCTTTACTGGTACGCGCGCATTATCACTGCGGGCGGCGATCCGTTATATGTCGCGCGTCGCTGCCTGGCGATTGCGTCAGAAGATGTCGGCAATGCCGATCCTCGCGCCATGCAGGTCGCGCTGTCGGCCTGGGACTGCTTCACCCGCGTTGGACCCGCGGAAGGCGAACGAGCCATTGCGCAGGCGATTGTCTATCTGGCCTGCGCGCCGAAAAGCAATGCGGTTTATACCGCCTTCAAAGCGGCGATGTCCGACGCGCGCGAACGCCCGGACTACGATGTGCCGGTTCATCTGCGTAACGCGCCGACCAAACTGATGAAAGAGATGGGTTACGGGCAGGAGTATCGTTACGCTCATGATGAACCCAACGCCTACGCTGCCGGGGAGGAATATTTCCCGCAGGAGATGGCACAAACGCGCTATTATCGCCCCACAAACAGAGGTCTTGAAGGCAAGATTGGTGAAAAGCTCACCTGGCTCGCCGGACAGGATCAAAATAGCCCTATAAAACGCTACCGTTAGTTCAATCGTTGCGGTAATGTTGGCATAGTATCCTTGTGGCCGCAGGCTGTGGTCACATTTTCCTATTTTAATTCGATAAGCACAGGATAAGCATGCTCGATCCCAATCTGCTGCGTAATGAGCCAGACGCAGTCGCTGAAAAACTGGCACGCCGGGGCTTTAAGCTGGATGTAGATAAGCTGCGCGCTCTTGAAGAGCGTCGTAAAGTTCTGCAGGTACAAACTGAAAATCTGCAGGCAGAGCGTAATTCTCGATCGAAATCCATCGGCCAGGCGAAAGCGCGCGGGGAAGATATTGAGCCATTACGCCTGGAAGTGAACAAACTGGGCGAAGAACTCGATCAGGCGAAAGCTGAGCTGGACGTTCTTCAGGCCGAGATTCGTGATATTGCCCTGGCTATCCCGAACATTCCTGACGACAGCGTGCCTGTCGGGAAAGATGAAAACGACAACGTTGAAGTGAAACGCTGGGGTACGCCTCGTGAGTTTGACTTCGAAGTGCGCGATCACGTGACGCTGGGCGAAATGCACGCGGGCCTGGACTTTGCGGCAGCGGTTAAGCTGACCGGCTCTCGCTTCGTGGTGATGAAAGGCCAGATTGCCCATCTGCACCGCGCGCTGGCGCAGTTCATGCTGGATCTGCACACCGAGCAGCATGGCTACAGCGAAACCTACGTGCCGTATCTGGTCAACCACGATACGCTTTACGGTACGGGTCAGTTGCCGAAATTTGCCGGCGATCTGTTCCATACCCGTCCGCTGGACGAGGAAGCCGACAGCAGCAACTACGCGCTGATCCCAACCGCTGAAGTGCCGCTTACTAACCTCGTGCGTGATGAGATCATCGATGAAGACGACCTGCCAATTAAGCTGACGGCACACTCTCCGTGCTTCCGTTCTGAAGCAGGTTCTTACGGTCGCGACACGCGCGGTCTGATCCGTATGCACCAGTTCGATAAAGTTGAGATGGTGCAGATTGTCCGTCCTGAAGAGTCCATGGACGCGCTGGAAGAGATGACCGGCCACGCTGAGAAAGTGCTGGAGCTGCTGGGCCTGCCGTACCGTCGTATGGCCCTGTGCACCGGTGATATGGGCTTTGGCGCCTGCAAAACCTTCGATCTGGAAGTGTGGGTGCCTGCGCAGAACACCTACCGTGAAATCTCCTCCTGCTCTAACGTCTGGGATTTCCAGGCGCGCCGCATGCAGGCTCGCTGCCGCAGCAAATCTGACAAGAAAACCCGTCTGGTGCATACCCTGAACGGTTCTGGTCTGGCTGTGGGCCGTACGCTGGTTGCCGTGCTGGAAAACTATCAGCAGGCAGACGGTCGTATTGAGATCCCTGAAGTGTTGCGTCCGTACATGAAAGGCCAGCAGTACATCGGCTAATTCTTTGCCTCACAACAAAAAAAGCGCCTTTAGGCGCTTTTTTTATGCCGCTGAATTGACACGACGCAATACCCCCTCCCTCTAAAGTAGTAATACTCCTCCGAATGAAAGTCAGCATAAAAAGCTGATTACGTAAAAATTCGTTGTATATAAAACTACATAGCGGTTTGCGCCGCCACTCTTTTCTTTGTGAGCAACCAAAGTGAGTCTCTATGAAAATCAACGCGCCTGAAGCATTAATGGCTGCCGAGGTCACTCGCCGTGGGTTGATGAAAACCACGGCAATAGGCGGCCTGGCCGTAGCCAGTAGTGCCTTCACGCTCCCTTTTACCCGACTGGCCTCAGCGGTGGATGCATTATCCCCAGCTTCAGCTCCGGAAAAAGTGGTGTGGAGTGCCTGTACCGTTAACTGCGGTAGCCGTTGTCCGCTGCGTATGCACGTGGTGGATGGCGAAATTAAATATGTCGAAACCGACAATACCGGGGACGATAACTACGAAGGGTTACATCAGGTTCGTGCCTGTCTGCGCGGCCGCTCCATGCGTCGTCGCGTGTATAATCCGGACCGCCTGAAATATCCGATGAAGCGCGTCGGTAAGCGTGGCGAAGGGAAGTTCGAGCGCATTAGCTGGGATGAAGCCTACGACATCATCGCCACAAATATGCAGCGCCTTATCAAAGAGTACGGCAACGAATCCATCTACCTGAACTACGGCACCGGGACGCTCGGCGGCACGCTGACCCGCTCCTGGCCACCGGGTAAAACGCTGGTGGCGCGCCTGATGAACTGCTGCGGCGGTTATCTCAATCACTATGGTGACTACTCATCGGCGCAGATTGCTGCTGGTCTGAACTACACCTACGGCGGCTGGGCGGACGGAAACAGCCCGTCTGATATCGAAAACAGTAAGCTGGTCGTGCTGTTTGGTAACAACCCGGGCGAAACCCGCATGAGCGGCGGCGGGGTGACCTACTACCTCGAACAGGCCCGCGCAAAATCCAATGCCCGCATGATCATCATCGATCCGCGCTATACCGACACCGGCGCCGGACGTGAAGACGAGTGGATCCCAATCCGTCCGGGTACCGATGCGGCATTGGTGTCAGCGCTGGCATGGGTGATGATCACCGAAAACCTCGTCGATCAGCCTTTCCTGGATAAATACTGCGTCGGCTATGACGAGAAAACCCTTCCAGCCAGCGCGCCTGCTAACGGTCACTACAAGGCGTATATTCTCGGGCAGGGCAGCGACGGCGTGGCGAAAACGCCAGAGTGGGCGTCCACCATCACCGGTATTCCGGCCGAGCGTATCGTTCAGCTGGCGCGTGAGATTGGCTCGGCCAAACCGGCCTACATCAGCCAGGGCTGGGGACCGCAGCGCCATGCGAACGGCGAAATCGCGACCCGTGCCATCTCCATGCTCTCCATTCTGACCGGGAACGTCGGTATTCACGGCGGTAACACCGGCGCGCGCGAAGGCTCGTATGAAGTGCCGTTTGAACGTATGCCGACGCTGGATAACCCTGTTCAGACCAGCATCTCCATGTTTATGTGGACCGATGCGATTGAACGTGGTCCTGAAATGACCGCCCTGCGCGACGGCGTGCGCGGCAAGGACAAGCTGGACGTGCCGATCAAGATGATCTGGAACTATGCCGGTAACTGTCTCATCAACCAGCACTCCGAAATCAACCGCACCCATGAAATCCTGCAGGATGACAAGAAGTGCGAGATGATTGTGGTCATCGACTGCCACATGACCTCCTCGGCGAAATACGCCGATATCCTGCTGCCGGACTGCACCGCCTCTGAGCAGATAGATTTCGCGCTGGATGCCTCCTGCGGCAACATGTCCTACGTGATTTTTACGGATCAGGCCATCAAACCGCGCTTCGAGTGCAAAACCATTTATGAGATGACCTCTGAGCTGGCGAAACGTCTTGGCGTTGAGCAGCAGTTTACCGAGGGGCGTACACAGGAAGGGTGGATGCGCCATCTGCATGAACTCTCCCGTAAGGCGGTCCCTGACCTGCCTGATTTCGATACCTTCCGCAAGCAGGGTATGTACAAACAGCGCGATCCGGAAGGGCACCACGTGGCGTACAAAGCGTTCCGTGAAGATCCGCAGGCGAACCCGCTAACCACGCCGTCGGGCAAAATCGAAATCTACTCCGAAGAGCTGGCAAAAATCGCGTCGACCTGGGAGCTGCCGGAAGGGGACGTTATCGATCCGCTGCCGATCTACACGCCGGGTTTTGAGAACTACAACGATCCGCTGACGGCGAAATTCCCGCTGCAGCTGACCGGTTTCCACTACAAAGCGCGCGTTCACTCCACCTACGGCAACGTCGACGTACTTAAGGCCGCCTGCCGTCAGGAGATGTGGATCAACCCGATGGATGCCAAAGCACGCGGCATCAGCAATGGCGATCGCGTGCGTATCTTCAACGGTCGCGGCGAGGTGCACATTGAAGCCAAAGTGACGCCGCGCATGATGCCTGGCGTGGTGGCGCTGGGAGAAGGGGCCTGGTACAGCCCTGATGCCAATCGCATCGACCAGGCGGGCAGTATTAACGTGCTGACCACGCAGCGTCCGTCGCCGCTGGCGAAGGGCAACCCATCCCACACAAACCTTGTCCAGGTTGAAAAGGTTTAAGGAGTAGCCGATGACAACCCAGTATGGATTTTTTATTGATTCCAGCCGTTGCACCGGGTGCAAAACCTGCGAGCTGGCCTGTAAAGATTACAAAGACCTGACTCCTGACGTCAGCTTCCGCCGTATTTACGAATACGCCGGTGGCGACTGGCAGGAAGATAACGGCGTCTGGCATCAGAACGTCTTTGCGTATTACCTGTCGATTGCCTGTAACCACTGTGAAGATCCGGCCTGCACCAAGGTCTGTCCGAGCGGGGCGATGCACAAGCGTGAAGACGGCTTTGTGGTGGTGGACGAAGATGTCTGCATCGGCTGTCGGTACTGCCATATGGCGTGCCCGTACGGCGCGCCTCAGTACAACGCCGCCAAAGGTCATATGACCAAATGCGACGGTTGCCACACCCGCGTGGCGGATGGCAAAAAGCCGATTTGCGTTGAGTCCTGTCCGCTGCGCGCGCTGGACTTCGGCCCTATTGAAGAGCTGCGTAAAAAACACGGTCAGCTTGCTGCCGTTGCGCCGCTGCCGTCTGCGCACTTCACGAAGCCGAGCATTGTGATTAAACCTAACGCCAACAGCCGTCCTACAGGTGACACCACCGGCTACCTGGCAAATCCGAAGGAGGTGTGAGATGGGAAGTGGATGGCATGAATGGCCGCTGATGATCTTCACGGTCTTTGGCCAGTGCGTTGCGGGTGGTTTTATCGTGCTCGCGCTGGCGCTGTTAAAAGGGAACCTCAATGCCGAACAGCAGCAGCGTTTAGTGTTGAGCATGTTTGGCCTGTGGGTGCTGATGGGGATTGGTTTTATCGCCTCCACGCTGCACCTGGGTTCGCCGATGCGCGCGTTTAACTCTCTGAACCGCGTGGGGGCCTCATCCCTTAGTAACGAGATTGCCAGCGGGGCAATTTTCTTTGCCGTCGGTGGGCTGGGTTGGCTGCTGGCCGCGATGAAGAAATTGCCTGCGGGTCTGCGCAGCCTGTGGCTGATCGTGACCATGGTACTGGGCGTGGTGTTCGTGTGGATGATGGTGCGTGTGTATAACACTATCGATACCGTTCCAACCTGGTACAGCGTCTGGACGCCGATGAGCTTCTTCCTGACGATGTTTATCGGCGGGCCGCTGCTGGGCTACCTGCTGCTGCGCGTGGCGGGCGTAGACGGCTGGGCAATGCGTTTGCTGCCAGCCGTTTCGCTGCTGGCGCTGGTGGTGAGTGCGGTGGTCGCCCTTATGCAGGGTGCCGAACTGGCAACCATTCACAGCTCTATCCAGCAGGCTTCTGCCCTGGTGCCGGACTACGGTTCTCTGATGGCCTGGCGCATCGTTCTGCTGGTCGCGGCGTTGGTATTCTGGATCGCGCCTCAGCTTAAAGGTTATCAGCCCGCGCTGCTGCTGCTGTCACTGGCCTTTGTGCTGGTCCTGGCGGGGGAACTGATTGGCCGCGGCGTGTTCTACGGGTTGCATATGACCGTAGGTATGGCTATCGCCAGCTAGCGTTGCATTTCGTTATATCAAGCCGGGCCTGAGTGCCCGGCTTTTTCTTTTTTCGATCATGAAATTTTTCGACTGACGTTTTGTTTTAATTTTGCCCATTAATAAATAAAAACAGATACATAATTAATATCTATAGCAGGCGTGGCATTAGCAGGATAAGTTTTTTAAATCGACAGGGAACATATTGTGCGAGGCGGCTAAATCAGTGGATTGACTTTGTTTTTGCCAGTGGCATGATGCGCACGAAATCTGAACTTCCTCACGGTTTTTAATCCATGACCACCTATACCCGGCCAGTGCTTCTGTTGCTCTGTGGCCTGCTTCTGTTGACCCTGGCGATCGCAGTGTTAAATACGCTCGTCCCGCTGTGGCTCGCCCATGAAAACTTACCGACCTGGCAGGTGGGTATGGTCAGCTCGTCCTTTTTTACCGGCAACCTGTTGGGTACGCTGGTGACCGGGAGCCTGATTAAGCGCTTTGGCTTTAATCGCAGCTATTATCTGGCTTCGCTGATTTTCGCCGCCGGGTGTGCAGGGCTGGGCCTGATGGTCGGCTTCTGGAGCTGGATGGCATGGCGCTTTATCGCTGGCGTAGGCTGCGCGATGATTTGGGTGGTGGTTGAAAGTGCGCTGATGTGCAGCGGCACCACCCGCAACCGCGGACGCCTGCTGGCAGCCTATATGATGGTTTATTACGTCGGCACCGTGCTGGGTCAACTGATGGTCAGCAAGCTGCCAACCGACCTGATGAGCGTTCTGCCGTGGGTCACGGGCATGGTGCTGGCCGCGATCCTGCCGCTGCTCTTCACGCGCATTGTGAACCAGAACAGCGAGCATCAGGAAGCGACCCACGTCTGGCCAATGCTCAGACTCCGTCAGGCGCGTCTGGGCGTTAACGGCTGCATTATCTCGGGGATTGTGCTGGGCTCGCTCTACGGCCTGATGCCGCTCTATCTGAATCATCAGGGCGTCAGCGATTCCGGAATTGGTTTCTGGATGGCGGTCATGGTGAGTGCGGGGATCGTCGGGCAGTGGCCGATTGGCCGTCTGGCGGACCGCTTCGGTCGTCTGCTGGTGCTGCGCGTTCAGGTTTTCGTGGTCATCATGGGATGCCTTGCTATGCTCAGCAACGCCGCGATGGCGCCTGCGCTGTTTATTCTCGGGGCCGCCGGCTTTACGCTCTATCCGGTCGCGATGGCCTGGGCCTGTGAGAAAGTTGAACATCACCAGCTGGTGGCAATGAACCAGGCGCTGTTACTGAGCTATACCATCGGCAGCTTATTAGGGCCGACGTTTACCGCGATGCTGATGCAGAATTACTCTGATAATTTATTGTTTATCATGATCGCCAGCGTATCGTTTATTTATCTCTTAATGCTGCTGCGCAAAGTGGGCGAACACCCAACGCCTGTGGCTCATGCCTGATTAATTAAAAGCCTGTCGATGACAGGCTTTTTTGTCCCTGTCACAACTAAGAGTTTTACTTATTGTTTGTTTATTGCGCCGGGCGATAATTCATGTGAGTCCTACCACTATAAGGCAGCAATCATGTCTATTCGTCGTTTTTCCACTACCGCACTTGCCGTAGTGTTGTCTTTAACGTTTGCAACGGCTCCGGTCATGGCTAATCCTGGAAACGGGAATGGCGGTGGTCACGGAAACGGTGGCGGGCAAGGTAATAGCGGCAATCATGGTAACGGGAGTTCTGGTAACCATGGCAATAAGCAAAATAACGGTCAGGATAACCCAGGAAAATCGGATAAGAGCTTTAAAAACAGTAAAGATGTCGGTAACGATGTCGACGCTCGCGTGAGCTTCGATCATGCCCGCCATCTGGCACTGAATTATGGCTTAACGGGCTATGAGTCTCTGCCTCCGGGTATCGCGAAAAACCTGGCGCGCGGTAAGCCGTTGCCTCCGGGCATTGCGAAGAAAACCGTACCGGCCTCAATGCTGGGCCAGCTTCCTTCCTACCCGGGCTATGAATGGCGCGTGGTCGGAGACGATCTGGTCTTAATAGCGCTGAGTACAGCCATCGTGACGTCCGTTATTAACGGCGTCTTTAAATAGAATATAAAAAGGCCCGGTTTTCACCGGGCCTTTTCTTTAATACATCACCTTGTGGCCGTACTGTTCAAGAATACCTTTGACGCGTTCCATCGTCTCTTTTTTCGGCGGCTTCACGCCATCAAGTTTGTACTCTTCGCCCATCGCCACCCATTTATGTTTACCCAGCTCGTGATAGGGCAGAAGCTCGATTTTCTCGACGTTGCCCATGTCGCGGGTAAATTCCCCGAGGCGGTGCGCGGAGTCATCATCATCTGACCAGCCGGGCACAACCACGTAGCGGATCCAGGTTTTAATACCTTTATCGGCGATGTATTTGGCGAATTCCAGCGTACGGTGGTTTGAGACGCCAACCAGGTTCTGGTGGATCTCATCGTTCATCTGTTTGAGATCGAGCATCACCAGATCGGTCACTTCAAGCAGCTCGTCGATAACCGGATCGTAACGGCGTACAAAGCCGTTGGTGTCGAGGCAGGTATGAATGCCTTCTTTGCGGCAGGCACGGAACCAGTCGCGCACAAACTCCGCCTGAAGAATCGCCTCGCCGCCGGATGCGGTGACGCCGCCGCCGGACGCGTTCATAAAGTGGCGGTAGGTCACCACCTCTTTCATCAAGTCTTCAACGGTCACTTCTTTACCGCCATGGGTATCCCAGGTGTCACGGTTATGGCAGTACAGGCAGCGCATCAGGCAGCCCTGGAAAAAGGTGATGAAGCGGATACCCGGGCCATCGACGGTGCCACAGGATTCAAAGGAGTGAATGCGACCAATAATTGACATTGCGGTGATATCTCCAGCATCGGCCCGTCCGGGGCCTGTGTATGCACAGCTCAAAACCGGCTGTGTTAAGTCTGTTTTGGCTGTTATCCATTAAGTATAGATAGCGGACAAAAGAGACTGAGGTGGAGAGGGTGCTAAAAAGGCCCCACTGACGTGGAGCCTTTATTGTACGCTTTTTAACGCATGATTTCAGTCAATTCCACTTACATGGACTGAGTGAAAGTACGGGTGATAACGTCCTGCTGCTGTTCTTTAGTCAGGGAGTTAAAACGTACTGCGTAGCCAGATACGCGGATGGTCAGCTGAGGATATTTCTCAGGGTGTTCCATCGCGTCGAGCAGCATTTCACGGTTCATGACGTTCACGTTCAGGTGCTGACCACCTTCGATGGACGCTTCGTGGTGGAAGTAACCATCCATCAGACCCGCGAGGTTAGTTTTACGTACTTCGTCGTCTTTACCCAGCGCGTTTGGCACGATAGAGAAGGTGTAAGAGATACCATCTTTCGCGTAAGCAAACGGCAGTTTAGCAACGGAGGTCAGAGAGGCAACCGCACCTTTCTGGTCACGACCGTGCATTGGGTTAGCACCTGGGCCGAATGGCGCGCCAGCACGACGACCGTCTGGGGTGTTACCGGTTTTCTTACCATACACAACGTTAGAGGTGATGGTCAGAACAGACTGAGTCGGGATAGCGTTACGGTAAGTAGTCAGTTTCTGAATTTTCTTCATGAAACGTTCTACCAGGTCAACCGCCATGTCATCAACGCGAGAGTCGTTGTTACCAAACTGCGGATATTCGCCTTCGATTTCGAAGTCTACAGCCAGGCCGTCTTCGTCACGAATTGGTTTAACTTTCGCATATTTGATTGCAGACAGGGAGTCAGCAGCAACGGACAGACCAGCGATACCACACGCCATGGTGCGGACAACGTCACGGTCGTGCAGCGCCATCAGAGAGGCTTCGTAGCTGTACTTGTCGTGCATGTAGTGGATAACGTTCAGCGCAGTGACGTACTGTTTAGCCAGCCAGTCCATGAAGTGATCCATGCGCTCCATCACTTCGTCGAAGTTCAGAACGTCGCCTTTGATCGGCTCAGACTTAGGACCAACCTGCATTTTCAGTTTTTCATCAACGCCGCCGTTGATTGCGTACAGCATGGTTTTCGCCAGGTTTGCACGCGCACCGAAGAACTGCATTTGTTTACCAACAACCATTGGGCTTACGCAGCAAGCGATAGCGTAATCGTCGTTGTTGAAGTCCGGACGCATCAGGTCATCGTTCTCGTACTGCAGAGAAGAGGTATCGATGGACACTTTAGCGGCGAATTTCTTGAAGTTCAGAGGCAGTTTTTCAGACCACAGAACGGTGATGTTCGGCTCCGGAGAAGGACCCATGGTGTACAGGGTATTCAGGAAGCGGAAGCTGTTTTTGGTTACCAGAGTACGGCCGTCAACGCCCATACCACCGATGGATTCTGTTGCCCAGATTGGGTCACCAGAGAACAGCTCATCGTATTCAGGGGTACGCAGGAAGCGAACCATACGCAGTTTCATGACCAGGTGGTCAATCATTTCCTGAGCGTCTTGCTCGGTGATTTTGCCTGCTTTGATGTCGCGTTCGATGTACGCATCCAGGAAGGTGGATACGCGACCGAAGGACATTGCTGCACCGTTCTGAGACTTAACAGCGGCCAGGTAGCCGAAGTAGGTCCACTGGATAGCTTCCTGAGCGTTGGTAGCCGGACCAGAGATATCGCAGCCATATTTCGCCGCCATCTCTTTGATCTGACCCAGCGCGCGGTGCTGTTCAGCGATTTCTTCACGCAGACGGATAGTCGCTTCCAGGTTTACGCCGTTTTCCAGATCGGACTGCAGGGAAACAAACTGCGCGTACTTGTCTTTCATCAGGAAGTCGATACCGTACAGCGCAACGCGACGGTAGTCACCGATGATACGGCCACGGCCATACGCATCTGGCAGACCAGTCAGAACGCCAGATTTACGGCAGTTCAGAATGTCTTTGGTGTAAACATCGAATACACCCTGGTTGTGGGTTTTGCGGTATTCGGTGAAGATTTTTTTCAGCATTGGGTCCAGCTCGCGGTTATACGCTTTGCATGAACCTTCAACCATTTTAATACCACCGAACGGGATGATTGCGCGTTTCAGTGGTGCTTCAGTCTGCAGACCAACGATTTTCTCAAGGGCTTTGTTGATGTAGCCAGCATCGTGAGAAGTGATGGTGGAAGCAACGGAGGTGTCAAAATCAACTGGCGCGTGAGTGCGGTTTTCCAGTTTAACGCCTTCCATTACGCTGTCCCACAGCTTGGTGGTCGCGTCAGTTGCGCCAGCCAGGAAGGATTCGTCACCTTCATACGGGGTATAGTTTTTCTGAATGAAGTCACGTACGTTTACTTCATTCTGCCAGTCACCTTTCGCAAAACCTTCCCAGGCTGTGGCTAACTTTTCATTAAGCTCGGACATGTAACACCTACCTTCTTAAGTGGATTTTTTATTTACTGCCTGAGAAAACCATCAATGATGATCGTCGCCACGCAGGTAAATGACCCAGTATGTCAACCCAACTAACAGACCCCCACCGATAATGTTCCCGATAGTGACAGGGATCAGGTTATCAGTAATGAAATTCATAATAGTCAGGTGAGAGAAACTTTCCGGGGATGAACCAACTGCGGTCCAGAACTCCGGGCTCGCAAAGTCGCGGATAACAATGCCCATTGGGATCATGAACATATTCGCGATACTGTGCTCAAAGCCGCTGGCAACAAACATCGCAACCGGCAGAACCATAATTAAGGCTTTGTCCATCAGGCTACGACCCGAGTAGCTCATCCATACAGCCAGGCAGACCATCAGGTTAGCGAGGATGCCGAGAGCAACGGCTTCGATAAATGTGTGGTGCATTTTGTGGTCGGCGGTTTGCAGGACGTTAAGGCCCCAGCCACCGTTGGCGGTCATGTACTCGCCAGAAAGCCACATCAACAAAACAAAGAGCAGACAGCCAACCAGGTTACCCACGTAGACGTTAAGCCAGTTACGTGCCAGCTGACCCCAGGTAATTCTTCCGCTGGCCTTTGCCACGACAATCAGCACCGTTGAGGTGAAGAGGTCGGCGCCGCAGATGACGCAGAGAATCAGACCCAGTGAGAAGCAAATGCCGCCAATCAGTTTGGCCATGCCGAAAGGCATTCCGGCAGTACCGGTGGTGGCGGTGATGTAGAAGACGAAAGCGATAGAGATGAACACACCAGCCGTGATCGCCAGATAGAACGTCTTCATCGGGTGTTTCGTTGCTTTATAGACACCTGCTTCTTCGGCAACTTTGGCCATCGCAGCAGGGAGTAAAAGATCAAAAGGGTTGTCAGCTTTCACACTAACTCTCTCTTTATTAAGTCGGCGACGAGATACTAACAAAGCATTATAGAAGAGAAATTGATATAGATCATATCTCGCCTGGCTTATAGGCCCGCAGTGTGTATGGTTTTACAACAAATGCGGAGTAAGTAATTGATTATCCGTATAAAAATAAATTTTAAAAGTTATGAAAAGAGTTGAATTTTTTCGTTCGGCCACCCCTGACGCAGTTAATTAATATGGAGTATTTACCATAAAAAGTAACAGTAAAGCCCAGGTAAATATTATTATATTTACCCATGTTTAACTTTATTATTACAATCAACAGTCATTGCCGAAGAAAATAAAAAACGGGGCAATGAAATTGCCCCGTAATATAGCCCAGACGATTGAATACGCCTACTGCTGGTAATGTTATCTGCGCTTATTTTGACCAGTAAGCGGCTTTTGCTTTCTGCAGCTTTTCGTAGGCCTTCAGCAGCGACTGATGCGCCGGGAAGGCTTTCAGATCGCTATCAACAGCCTGCAGACCATAGAACGGCGCTTCGCCGCTCAGGGCCGCGCTGGCTGCTTCTACGGCCTCAGCACCGTACATACGCACGAAAGCGTTCAGGTATTGCAGCGGCTCGCGATCGTCTTCCTGTGCCAGCAGTAACAGGGTTTGCAGGCAGCGGTAATAATTGGTGCGTTCGGCAGAGAAGACCGACTGGTTGAATTCCATGGTCCACTCGGTCCAGGCCAGGGCCTGATCCAAATCGCCACCCGCCAGGGCCAGCATCGCTTTCAGCTCACCGATACGCAGGGTATACCAGCCGTTGTCTTTACCGGTCGCCAGGCCCAGCAGTTCGCGTACGCGGGTAAAGTCATCGTGGCCTTCTTCGTCCAGCTGGGCGATCAGGTTCAGATAATCTTCTTTCTCCCACTCGCTGCCCGGCAGAGCCAGCAGCGTTTCGCGCAGGTGCGCGCCCATGCTGTTATTCGCCAGCCACAGATCTTCAGCCGGGTAGATGTCGGACATGCCCGGAACAATAATGCGGCACGCGTAGACGCCAAGATGTTCGTAGTCGGCAATGTAAACTTCCTGATCTTCCGCGTTGAAGATCGCCATCAGCGTGGCGAACTCTTCTTCCGTGGTACCGGCAAAGCTCCAGTCCACGAACGGATAGTCGGCGTCCTGCTTGAACATATCCCAGGAAATTAAACCGCTGGAGTCGATGAAGTGGGTTTCAAGGTTGGTATGCTCGGCCACTTCTTCATCGTCAAACGTTGGCGGAGTGAAGACGTCGAGATCTTTCAGGCTGCGGCCCTGCAGCAGCTCGGTAACGGTACGCTCCAGCGCGACGCCGAAGTCAGGGTGCGCGCCGAAGGAGGCGAAGCAGGTGCCGTTGGCCGGGTTAAACAGCACCACGCAGATAACCGGATACTTGCCGCCCAGCGAGCCGTCATAGGCAAAGATTGGGAAACCTTCTGCTTCCAGCTTAGCGATGGACTCCACTACGCCCGGGTAGCGCGCCAGCACGTCTGCCGGAATTTCTGGCAGGCTGATGGATTCAGCGATGATGCGGTTTTTAATGTGGCGTTCAAAGACTTCAGACAGACCCTGCACGCGCGCTTCATTGCGGGTGTTACCGGCGGACATACCGTTGGACACATACAGGTTGCCAACGATGTTCATCGGGATATAGACGGTCTGCTCGTCAGACTGACGGGTGAACGGCAGGGCGCAGATACCGCGATCCTCGTTACCGGACTGCAGATCGATCAGCATGCTGGCGGTCAGTTCGCTGTCTGGATCGTAGAAGGCACGCAGGCGCGCGTCGAGAATACCTTCCGGCAGCTCGTCGTCTTCGGTCAGCGGGAACCATTTTTCATTTGGATAGTGAACGAACGGGCCGTTGGCGATGGTCTCGCCCAGCCAGAAGTCAGCGAAGAAATAGTTGGTGGACAGACGCTCAAAATACTCACCCAGCGCAGAGGCCAGTGCCGCTTTTTTTGTCGCGCCTTTACCGTTGGTAAAGCACAGGGCACAGTCTTTATCGCGAATATGCACGGACCAGACATGAGGCACCGGATTGAGCCAGGAGGCTTCTTCGATGTTAAAACCCAGGTCGGTCAGTTTCTGCTGGAAGCGAGCGATGGAATCTTCCAGAGCGGCGTCTTTGCCGGGGATAAACGTTTGAGTCATGGCGTTCACTTTTATCGTACGTAAAGCGCGCAATGATACGGGTTTTGCGTGACGGGTGCTATCTTCGGCGAAAATAAAAGGCTGGGCTATGCTTAGTGGCAGTAACTGACTGTTAAGGCATAGAAAAATGAAAGCATTTGATCTCCAGCGGATGGCGTTTGATAAAGTTCCTCCTGAATTTCTGGGCGAAGTGGCGCTGCGCAGCCTGTATACCTTCGTACTTGTCTTCCTGTTTCTTAAAATCACCGGCCGTCGCGGCGTGCGGCAGATGTCCCTCTTTGAGGTGTTGATCATCCTGACGCTGGGCTCGGCGGCGGGGGACGTTGCCTTTTATGACGATGTGCCGATGGTGCCGGTGTTTATCGTTTTTGTCTCACTGGCGCTGCTTTACCGTCTTGTCATGTGGCTGATGTCGAAAAGCGAAAAGCTGGAAGATCTGCTTGAAGGCAAGCCGGTCGTTATCGTCGAGGACGGACAGCTGGCCTGGGAAAATGTACAAAGCGCCAATATGACCGAGTTTGAGTTCTTTATGGAGCTTCGCCTGAACAGCGTTGAACAGCTCGGGCAGGTGCGTCTGGCGATCATGGAAACCAACGGGCAGATCAGCGTCTATTACTATTCTGACGACGAGGTGAAGCCGGGACTGTGTATCCTGCCGGATATGCTCATTGAGCGTTTCAGAACGGTACCGGAATCCGGCGAGTATGCTTGCGTAAGATGTAGCCATGTTGTCGCGATGCAGCCGGGGGATCGTCAATTATGCCCCCGCTGTGCAAATCCGGAATGGACGAAGGTTAGCCGGGCCAAACGTATTACCTGACAGCCATTTTGTCGGTTTTGTCTTAGCGAGGCGGCAGATTGTTTTGTGTGACGCGGGGCACATTTCACGGGTCATAAGTTTTAGACATTGCGGCGCGTGTCACTGAATGATAAAACCGATATCCACAGTTATAACTTATGGCTTTTAGCGTGGTGAGGGGAAATGGCTCAAGTCTTTAATTTCAGTTCAGGTCCGGCAATGTTACCGGCAGACGTGCTTAAACAGGCTCAACAGGAACTCTGTGACTGGAACGGTCTCGGTACGTCGGTGATGGAAATCAGCCACCGTGGTAAAGAGTTTATTCAGGTGGCGGAAGAGGCAGAAAAGGATTTTCGCGATCTGCTGAATATTCCCTCGAACTACAAAGTATTGTTCTGTCACGGCGGTGGACGCGGCCAGTTTGCAGGCGTTCCGCTGAATATTCTCGGTGACAAAACGACGGCTGACTACGTTGATGCGGGTTACTGGGCGGCAAGCGCCGTTAAAGAAGCGCATAAATACTGCACGCCGAATGTTATCGACGCCAAAGTGACCGTTGACGGTCTGCGCGCCGTGAAGCCAATGAGCGAGTGGCAGCTTTCTGATAACGCAGCGTATCTGCACTACTGCCCGAACGAAACCATTGACGGGATTGCCATCGACGAGACGCCAAACTTCGGCAGCGATGTCGTGGTTGCCGCCGACTTCTCCTCCACCATTCTGTCTGCGCCAATTGATGTCAGCCGCTACGGCGTTATCTATGCGGGCGCGCAGAAAAATATCGGCCCGGCCGGTTTGACTATCGTCGTCGTGCGCGAAGACCTGCTGGGTAAAGCGCATAAATCCTGCCCGTCGATTCTCGATTACACCGTGCTGAACGATAACGATTCGATGTTCAACACTCCACCGACGTTTGCCTGGTATCTCTCCGGCCTGGTCTTCAAATGGCTGAAGCAAAACGGCGGCGTGGCGCAGATGGACAAGGTCAATCAGCAGAAAGCTGAGCTGCTGTACGGCGTGATCGACAAGAGCGATTTCTACCGCAACGATGTGGCGAAAGCGAACCGTTCACGCATGAACGTGCCGTTCCAGCTGGCGGACAGCAGCCTGGACAAAGTGTTCCTGGAAGAGTCCTTCGCGGCAGGTCTGCATGCGCTCAAAGGTCACCGTGTCGTTGGCGGCATGCGCGCCTCCATCTATAACGCGATGCCGCTGGAAGGCGTTAAAGCCCTGACGGATTTCATGATCGACTTCGAACGTCGTCACGGTTAATTTGCTGTTTTTCACCCCCGCAGCGTCCCTGCGGGGTTTTTATTATGTTGAGTTGAGAGTTTAGTTTTCATGGAATCCCTGACGTTACAACCTATCGCGCGGGTAGATGGCACCATTAATCTGCCTGGTTCAAAAAGTGTCTCGAACCGCGCTCTGCTGCTGGCAGCTCTGGCAAACGGCACCACCGTCCTCACAAACCTGCTGGACAGCGATGACGTGCGCCATATGCTCAATGCGCTGAAAGCGTTGGGCGTTCATTACACTCTCTCTGACGATCGTACCCGCTGCGAAGTGACCGGCAACGGCGGCGCGCTGCGTTCGGGCGAAGAGCTTGAACTATTTCTGGGCAACGCGGGTACCGCGATGCGCCCGCTGGCGGCGGCCCTGTGCCTGGGTAGCAACAACATCGTGCTGACCGGCGAGCCGCGCATGAAAGAGCGTCCGATTGGTCACCTGGTGGACGCCCTGCGTCAGGGCGGCGCGCAGATTGAGTATCTGGAGCAGGAAAACTATCCGCCACTGCGTCTGCGCGGCGGTTTTACCGGCGGTCACGTCGAGGTTGACGGCAGCGTTTCCAGCCAGTTCCTGACGGCACTGCTGATGACCGCGCCGCTGGCACCGCAGGATACGGTTATCACCATTAAAGGTGAACTGGTCTCCAAACCGTACATTGATATCACCCTGCACCTGATGAAAACCTTCGGCGTTGAGGTGGAAAACCAGTCTTATCAGCGCTTTGTGGTGCGCGGCGCGCAGCAGTATCAGTCTCCGGGTAACTATCTCGTTGAAGGGGATGCGTCATCCGCGTCCTACTTCCTGGCCGCGGGTGCGATTAAAGGCGGCACGGTAAAAGTGACCGGTATTGGCCGTAACAGCGTACAGGGCGACATCCGTTTTGCGGACGTGCTGGAAAAGATGGGCGCCATTGTCACGTGGGGCGATGACTTCATCTCCTGTACCCACGGCGAGCTGAACGCCATCGACATGGACATGAACCATATTCCGGATGCGGCGATGACCATTGCCACGGCGGCGCTGTTTGCCAAAGGCACCACCACGCTGCGTAACATCTACAACTGGCGCGTAAAAGAGACGGACCGCCTGTTCGCGATGGCGACCGAGCTGCGAAAAGTCGGTGCCGAGGTGGAAGAGGGCGAAGACTACATTCGCGTGACCCCTCCGGCAAAACTGCAGTTTGCGGAAATCGGCACCTACAACGATCACCGCATGGCGATGTGCTTCTCGCTGGTGGCGCTGTCAGACACGCCTGTAACGATTCTTGATCCGAAATGTACCGCGAAAACCTTCCCGGACTACTTCGAACAGCTGGCACGCATTAGCACGCTGGCCTGATAACGTATTGCCGCATCGCCCGATGCGGCATTTCCTTACGCTTCATTACGAACACCTCCGCTCATTTCTTCTACACTCTGCTTCAATCATTCCGTAATTTGCACGCAAAGGTAACAGTTGCGCACGTTGGCGCGTATAATGCGCGGCGTTCATGTAAACGGTATGCCTTATTTAAGGAGAAAAAGATGACGGCAGTTGCCCCGGTAATCACCATTGATGGGCCGAGTGGCGCAGGGAAAGGTACTCTGTGCAAAGCGATGGCGGAAGCATTGCAATGGCATCTTTTAGATTCGGGAGCAATCTATCGCGTGCTGGCGCTGGCCGCGCTGCATCACCATGTGGATGTCGCGTCTGAAGAAGCGCTGGTTCCGCTGGCCGCGCATCTGGATGTGCGTTTCGTATCGACCGATGGCAACCTGGAAGTCATCCTTGAAGGGGAAGACGTGAGCGGCGAAATCCGTACGCAGGAAGTGGCTAATGCGGCCTCTCAGGTCGCGGCGTTCCCGCGCGTTCGCGAGGCGCTGCTGCGTCGTCAGCGCGCGTTCCGTGAAGCACCGGGGCTGATCGCTGACGGACGCGATATGGGAACCGTGGTATTCCCTGATGCGCCAGTGAAAATTTTCCTTGATGCCTCTTCGGAAGAACGTGCTCAACGCCGCATGCTTCAGTTGCAGGATAAGGGGTTTAGTGTTAACTTTGATCGCCTTTTATCCGAGATAAAAGAGCGCGATGACCGCGATCGTAACCGCGCCGTCGCCCCACTTGTTCCTGCAGAAGATGCATTAGTTCTGGATTCAACCAGTTTAACTATTGAGCAAGTGATTGAAAAAGCGCTACAATATGCGCGCCAAAAACTGGCACTCGCGTAATCGCGACCGATTTAGTAGTACCCCCGCTGCAATGGATTGACGGCGGGTATGTGAAACAACCCCATCCGGCACGGAGCCAGGTGGACGTTAATATTAACCTGAAGATTAAACATGACTGAATCTTTTGCTCAACTGTTTGAAGAATCCTTAAAAACAATCGAAACCCGCCCGGGTTCCATCGTTCGCGGTGTTGTTGTTGCTATCGACAAAGACGTAGTACTGGTTGACGCCGGTCTGAAATCTGAGTCCGCCATTCCGGCAGAGCAGTTCAAAAACGCCCAGGGCGAGCTGGAAATCCAGGTAGGTGACGAAGTTGACGTTGCTCTGGACGCAGTAGAAGACGGCTTCGGTGAAACCCTGCTTTCTCGTGAGAAAGCTAAACGTCACGAAGCATGGATCACGCTGGAAAAAGCTTACGAAGAAGCTGAAACTGTGGTCGGTGTTATCAACGGCAAAGTTAAAGGTGGCTTCACTGTTGAGCTGAATGGTATTCGTGCGTTCCTGCCAGGTTCTCTGGTAGACGTTCGTCCAGTTCGTGACACTCTGCACCTGGAAGGCAAAGAGCTTGAGTTCAAAGTAATCAAGCTGGACCAGAAGCGTAACAACGTTGTTGTTTCCCGTCGTGCCGTTATCGAATCCGAAAACAGCGCAGAACGCGATCAGCTGCTGGAAAACCTGCAGGAAGGCATGGAAGTCAAAGGTATCGTTAAGAACCTCACTGACTACGGCGCATTCGTTGACCTGGGCGGCGTTGATGGCCTGCTGCACATCACCGACATGGCGTGGAAACGCGTTAAGCACCCAAGCGAAATCGTGAACGTGGGCGACGAAATCACTGTTAAAGTGCTGAAGTTCGACCGCGAGCGTACTCGTGTATCCCTCGGCCTGAAACAGCTGGGCGAAGATCCATGGGTAGCTATCGCTAAGCGTTACCCAGAAGGTACTAAACTGACTGGTCGCGTAACCAACCTGACTGACTACGGCTGCTTCGTTGAAATCGAAGAAGGCGTTGAAGGTCTGGTACACGTTTCCGAAATGGACTGGACCAACAAAAACATCCACCCATCCAAAGTTGTTAACGTTGGTGATGTAGTGGAAGTAATGGTTCTGGATATCGACGAAGAACGTCGTCGTATCTCCCTGGGCCTGAAACAGTGCAAAAACAACCCATGGCAGCAGTTCGCGGAAACCCACAACAAGGGTGACCGTGTTGAAGGTAAAATCAAGTCTATCACTGACTTCGGTATCTTCATCGGCCTGGACGGCGGCATCGATGGCCTGGTTCACCTGTCTGACATCTCCTGGAACGTTGCAGGCGAAGAAGCAGTTCGTGAATACAAAAAAGGCGACGAAATCGCTGCAGTTGTTCTGCAGGTTGACGCAGAGCGTGAGCGTATCTCCCTGGGCGTTAAACAGCTCGCAGAAGATCCGTTCAACAACTGGGTTGCACTGAACAAGAAAGGCGCAATCGTAAACGGTAAAGTGACTGCAGTTGACGCTAAAGGCGCAACCGTAGAACTGGCTGACGGCGTTGAAGGTTACCTGCGCGCTTCTGAAGCTTCACGTGACCGCGTTGAAGATGCCACTCTGGTTCTGAACGTAGGCGACGACGTTGAAGCTAAGTTCACCGGTGTTGACCGTAAGAACCGTGCAATCAGCCTGTCTGTTCGTGCTAAAGACGAAGCTGATGAGAAAGATGCAATCGCAACTGTTAACAAACAGGAAGATGCAAACTTCTCTAACAACGCAATGGCTGAAGCTTTCAAAGCAGCTAAAGGCGAGTAATATCAGGTTCTCAGCATCATTTGCGCTGTAACGCATTTACAGCGTGAAGGATGAGGAGCAAACTTGACAGATTGCAGGATTCGTCCTGTAATCAATAACAAAGGGCGGCTACGGCCGCCCTTGTTTAATGAGCTGTTCAGCTAAATGGTTTGAAAGGAACCGGAGGAATCATGACCAAGTCAGAATTGATTGAAAGACTTGCCAGTCAGCAACCGCATATCCCTGCCAAGGCAGTGGAAGATGCCGTAAAAGAGATGCTGGAGCATATGGCCTCCACTCTTGCCCAGGGCGAGCGCATTGAAATCCGCGGTTTCGGTAGTTTTTCTCTGCACTATCGTGCTCCACGTACCGGGCGTAACCCGAAAACTGGCGATAAAGTCGAGCTGGAAGGTAAGTACGTTCCACACTTTAAGCCGGGTAAAGAACTGCGCGATCGCGCCAATATTTACGGCAACTGAGTTTAGCCAGCCGGTTAAACTGGGTTCGAAAGAAAGCACCTGCGGGTGCTTTTTTTGTCTCTGTCGCTTTCATTCTGAAGGTGCCCCGCATTTTCCGTTTCGTTTTCTGCAAGCCGATAAAAACAGCACAGCGCGCGCTGTAAAACGCATTCTTCCCATCTGACAATTCGCTCTGCCTGCTTACATACTGCCCCTCTGATACAGGGAGGTAGCAATGGGAATTCCCGCTCTTAGCGTCTGCGTCATTCTGGCAATAGCCCCGTTACTCTGGTTACCTGAACTGCCATCACGTCATACCGTGTGGATAATGATTGTTGGCGGGGTCGTGCTGGCCGCACGGCGAAACGTACAACTGAAGTATGCGGGTATCACGCTGTTATGTTGCGTGTGGGGTATTCTGGCTGCGAAGGAGAGCGTCTGGCCGATGCAGCATTTAACCACGGGGGCTGTGCAGGCTGAGGTGGAGATCACCGCCACAGATGGCGCAACTCAGCATCAGGGAAACATTCTCAGCGTCGATGGCCAGCGCTGGTGGGCTTCAACCGGCGTAACGCTGTATGGCAATTATCTGCTACAGAAAGCGTGTGCCGGTCAGCGCTGGAGCATGACGCTCAGGCTCAGGCCTGCCCACGGCGAACTGAACGACGGCGGATATGATTCTCAGCGCAGCGCTTTTGCCCGGCACCAAACGCTGAGCGGGCGCTTCACCCGTGCTGAACTCGTTGATGGACGCTGCAGCCTGCGAGCGCAATACCTGATGTCACTGCAAAACCGACTTTCGGCTTACCGATGGGGGGCGGTTATCCTCGGACTGGGAATGGGTGAACGTCTGGATGTGCCCCGGGAAATAAAAGACCTGATGCGTGAAACCGGGACGCTGCATCTGATGGCGATTTCGGGACTGCATATCGCGCTGGCGGCATCCCTCGCATGGTTACTCGCGCGTGGGCTTCAGTTTTTATTACCCAGCCACCGGATCCACTGGCAAATGCCTCTCCTGGCCGGGTTATGCTTTGCCGCTTTCTACGCCTGGCTTACCGGTCTGCAGCCTCCTGCGCTACGAACGGTCATTGCGCTTGCTGTGCTTGCAATGTTGCGGATCGCTGCCCGGCAATGGTCTCCCTGGCAGGTATGGGTATGCTGTATCGCGGCGATCCTGATAAGCGATCCCTTAGCCATACTCTCGCAGAGTCTGCTCTTGTCTGCATTTGCTGTCGCCGCGCTGATTTTCTGGTTTCAGTGGCTGCCTCTTCCTGGTTGGCACCGGGCACGACGAATACGGCCGCTGCTGAACCTGATCTATCTGCAGGTCGGCATGCTGATGCTGCTGATGCCGCTACAGGTTCTGATTTTCCACGGCTTCAGCATCTCCTCCCTGGTCGCAAATCTCTTTGCCGTTCCCCTGGTGACGTTTGTCTCCGTGCCGCTGATCCTGCTCGGCATGCTCCTTCACCTGTTACCGCTGGCGGCACCGGAAAGCGTCGTCTGGTTCGCAGCCAATAAGTCACTTGCGGGGCTGTTCTGGCTCCTCATGCGCCTGCCTGACGGCTGGCAGAATGTCGACCAACGCTGGCAGTACATGACATTACTGCCCTGGCTTATCATCATCGGCTGGCGCTTTCGTGCCTGGAAAACCCTTCCTGCCGTTTGTCTTGCAGGAAGTGTTTTACTCACATTTCCTCTCTGGAGAACGGAAAAAAACGAGAGCTGGACGCTGCATATGCTGGATGTAGGGCAGGGGCTGGCGATGGTTGTTGAACGGCAGGGGAAAGCCATTCTCTATGATACCGGGCTTGCCTGGCCGGGCGGGGATAGCGCGCAGCGGTTAATTATCCCCTGGCTTCGCTGGCATCACCTGCGTCCTGAAGGCGTTATTCTCAGTCATGAACACCTCGACCATGCGGGAGGACTCGCATCGTTGCAAAAAGCGTGGCCGGACGTATGGGTAAGAAGCCCATTGCGCCAGGCGGGACATCGGCCCTGTTTTCGCGGGCAGAGATGGAAATGGCAGGGACTCTCCTTAACCGTCCACTGGCCCCCCGAAAATTACCCGGCTCAGGGAAATAACCGTTCCTGCGTGGTAAAGGTGGACGACGGCGAGCAGAGTGTGCTGCTAACAGGGGACATTGAAGCGCAAGCGGAACAGGCTATGCTTAGCCATTACTGGCGTTATCTGACGTCCACGCTCATACAGGTGCCCCATCATGGCAGCAATACTTCGTCTTCATTGCCGCTGGTGCAGCGGGTGGAAGGTCAGATCGCCCTGGATTCCGCGGCCCGCTATAACGCATGGCGATTCCCGTCGGCCAAAGTTGTTCGACGCTATCGAAAAGAGGGGTACATCTGGCACGATACCCCCCATTCTGGACAAATATCGGTGACATTCTCGCAACATCACTGGCAAATGCGGCGCTTGCGAGAGCAATTTTTACCCGTTTGGTATCATCAGTGGTTTGGCGAGCCCGTCGATAACGGGTAGAATATGCGGCTATTTCAACGAATGCTGGTTTTTTGAATGCATAACGACAAAGATCTCTCCACGTGGCAAACCTTCCGCCGACTCTGGCCGATGATTGCACCCTTTAAAGCAGGCCTGATCGTGGCGGGTGTAGCGTTAATCCTCAACGCAGCCAGCGATACTTTTATGTTATCGCTCCTCAAACCGTTACTGGACGACGGTTTTGGTAAAACGGATCGCTCAGTGTTGCTATGGATGCCTCTGGTGGTTATCGGACTGATGATCTTACGCGGTATCACCAGCTATATCTCAAGCTACTGTATTTCCTGGGTATCAGGGAAAGTGGTGATGACCATGCGCCGTCGCCTGTTCAGCCATATGATGGGCATGCCGGTCTCGTTCTTTGACAAGCAGTCTACCGGGACGCTGCTGTCCCGTATTACCTACGACTCAGAGCAGGTTGCCTCCTCGTCCTCAAGCGCGCTGATCACCGTTGTGCGTGAGGGTGCGTCAATCATTGGCTTGTTCGCGATGATGTTCTACTACAGCTGGCAGCTGTCGATCATCCTTATCGTTCTGGCGCCGATAGTTTCTATTGCCATCCGCGTCGTCTCAAAACGCTTCCGCAATATCAGTAAGACGATGCAGAACACGATGGGGCAGGTGACGACCAGCGCGGAACAGATGCTGAAAGGGCATAAAGAAGTTCTGATTTTTGGCGGTCAGGACGTCGAAACCAAACGCTTCGATAAAGTCAGCAACAAAATGCGTCTTCAGGGGATGAAAATGGTCTCGGCCTCTTCCATCTCTGATCCGATTATTCAGCTGATTGCCTCCCTGGCACTGGCGTTCGTCCTGTATGCCGCAAGCTTCCCGAGCGTCATGGAGACGCTGACGGCGGGTACCATTACCGTGGTCTTCTCCTCGATGATCGCCCTGATGCGTCCGCTGAAGTCATTGACTAACGTGAACGCCCAGTTCCAGCGCGGGATGGCCGCCTGTCAGACGCTGTTCAGCATTCTCGATTCCGAACAGGAAAAAGACGAAGGTACACGCGAGATTGAGCGCGCCCGCGGCGACGTTGAGTTCCGCAATGTCACTTTCGCCTATCCTGGACGTGAAACGCCAGCCCTGCGTAATATCAACCTGTCCATTCCGGCGGGTAAAACCGTTGCGCTGGTGGGCCGCTCAGGCTCGGGTAAATCGACTATTGCCAGCCTGATGACCCGTTTCTACGACATTAACGAAGGTGAGATCCTGTTAGACGGTCATGACCTGCGGGAGTATACCCTGCAGTCGCTGCGTAACCAGGTGGCGCTGGTCTCCCAGAACGTGCACCTGTTCAACGATACTGTGGCTAACAACATTGCGTATGCGCGCACGGAGGAGTACAGCCGCGAGCAGATTGAGAACGCCGCGCGTATGGCCTACGCGATGGACTTTATCAACAAGATGGATAACGGTCTGGATACGATAATCGGTGAGAATGGGGTACTGCTCTCCGGCGGTCAGCGTCAGCGTATCGCCATTGCGCGTGCGCTGCTGCGCGACAGCCCGATTCTGATTCTCGACGAAGCGACCTCTGCGCTGGATACGGAATCTGAACGCGCTATTCAATCTGCGCTGGATGAACTGCAAAAGAACCGTACCTCGCTGGTGATTGCGCACCGTCTGTCGACTATCGAGCAGGCTGATGAAATCGTCGTGGTTGAGGATGGCGTCATTGTTGAACGCGGAAGCCATGCCGATTTGCTGGAACACCGCGGCGTTTACGCCCAGCTTCATAAGATGCAGTTTGGCCAACAATGATTGCACGCATCTGGTCCGGTGAATCCCCGCTGTGGCTGCTGCTTTTGCCGCTCTCCTGGCTATATGGCCTGGTGAGCGGCGCTATCCGTCTGCTATACCGCCTGGGGCTGAAGCGTGCCTGGCGCGCGCCGGTTCCGGTTGTGGTTGTCGGTAATCTTACGGCGGGTGGCAATGGTAAAACGCCGGTGGTGATCTGGCTGGTGGAGCAATTGCAAAAACGCGGTATCCGCCCGGGGGTGGTATCGCGCGGATATGGTGGTAAAGCGGCGCGTTATCCGCTGCTGCTGACGGCGGAAACCACGACCGCCGAAGCGGGTGATGAACCGGTATTGATTTTCCAGCGTACCGGCGCACCGGTTGCGGTTTCCCCGGTGCGCAGCGACGCCGTGCAGGCACTGCTTGCCGAACATGCGGTACAAATCATTATCACTGACGATGGCCTGCAGCATTACGCCCTGGCGCGTGATAAAGAGATTGTGGTTATCGACGGCGTTCGCCGTTTCGGTAACGGCTGGTGGCTGCCGGCCGGACCAATGCGCGAACGCGCTTCGCGTCTTAAGTCCGTTGATGCGGTGATTGTGAACGGCGGTGAGGCAAAAGCGGGTGAAATCCCGATGCACCTGCAGCCGGGTCTGGCGGTCAACCTGGTGACGGGAGAACGCCGGTCGGTTGCTGAGCTGTCTCCACTGGTGGCGATGGCGGGGATTGGTCATCCGCCGCGCTTCTTCGCGACGCTGGAACAGTGTGGTGCCCGGCTTGAAAAACGCGTTCCGCTGGCCGACCATCAGGCGCTGGTGGAAGGGCAGGTAGACGCCCTGACCATACCCGGGCAGTCTCTGATCATGACCGAAAAAGATGCGGTGAAATGCCGTGCCTTTGCGAAAGATAACTGGTGGTATCTGCCGGTTGACGCTGAACTCAGCGGCGAGCAGCCGGAACACTTGCTCCAGGAACTGATTGCGTTGGTGCAGTAAAGGCTTACGCGGTTCTGGTGGCGCTTTGACTGACAGGAAAACGCATGTCTTTACCGCAACTCTCGCTTTCAGCCGCACGTCATTTACACCTTGCCGCGCAGGGGCTGCTTAAAAAGCCCCGCCGCCGCGCGCAGCCTGCCGATATTCTCTCTACCGTCCAGCGCATGTCGCTGCTTCAAATCGACACCATTAACATTGTGGCCCGTAGCCCTTACCTGGTCCTGTTTAGCCGCCTGGGAAATTATCCTTCGCAGTGGCTGGATGAGGCGCTCAGCAAGGGGGAGTTAATGGAGTACTGGGCGCACGAAGCCTGCTTCCTGCCCCGCAGCGATTTTGCCCTGGTTCGCCACCGCATGCTTGCCCCTGAAAAGATGGGCTGGAAATACCGTCAGGCGTGGATGCTGGAACATGCGGCTGAAATTGAGCAGCTTATCGCGCATATTCAGGAAAACGGTCCCGTACGCTCCGCCGATTTTGAACACCCGCGCAAAGGCACCAGCGGCTGGTGGGAGTGGAAGCCGCATAAACGTCATCTCGAAGGGCTGTTTACCTCTGGCAAAGTCATGGTGATTGAGCGGCGTAATTTTCAGCGCGTCTACGACCTGACGCATCGCGTGATGCCGCACTGGGACGACGAGCGTGACCTGCTTACCCAGGAGGCGGCCGAGGCCATCATGCTGGAGAGCAGCGCCCGCAGCCTGGGGATTTTCCGCCCGCAATGGCTGGCTGATTATTATCGCCTTCGCCAGCCCGCGCTGAAACCGCTGCTGGACATATGGCAACGCGAACAGCGCGTCATCCCCGTCACGGTGGAAACGCTGGGCGAAATGTGGCTGCATGAGGATCTCCTCCCGCTACTGCCTCTGGCCCAGGAGGGGAAACTTCAGGCAACCCATAGTGCGGTGCTGTCGCCTTTCGACCCGGTCGTCTGGGACAGAAAACGCGCCGAGCAGCTGTTCGATTTTAGCTACCGGCTGGAATGTTATACCCCGGCCCCAAAGCGCCAGTATGGTTACTTTGTTCTCCCGCTGCTGCATAAGGGGCAACTGGTCGGGCGCATGGACGCCAAAATGCACCGCAAAACCGGCACGCTTGAAATCATTGCGCTTTATCTGGAAGAGGGCGTCAGGGTGACGGCGAGCCTGGAAAAAGGCTTAACGTTCGCCATTAGCGAATTCGCGCGCTGGCAGGGCGCCCGCGACGTGACGCTGGGCCGGGTACCTGACGGGCTGTTTACATCCTGTCGAAGTGGCTGGGAAACAGGCACTCCCTGAAAAGGGAATGTGTTAAGCTTTAGCGATTACCCATACGGAGGAACTATGGATCACCGTTTACTTGAAATTATTGCCTGCCCGGTATGCAACGGCAAACTCTACTACAGCCAGGACAAACAAGAGCTGATCTGCAAGCTGGACAGCCTGGCTTTCCCTCTGCGTGACGGCATTCCGGTACTGCTGGAAAATGAAGCTCGTTCCCTGGTGGCAGAAGAGAGCAAACCATGAGTTTTGTTGTCATTATTCCTGCGCGTTATGCCTCAACGCGTCTGCCGGGTAAACCGCTGGTGGATATCAACGGCAAGCCGATGATTGTGCATGTTCTTGAGCGTGCGCGTGAATCGGGTGCCGATCGCGTGATTGTTGCTACCGATCATCCTGACGTCGCCCGTGCGGTTGAGGCGGCAGGCGGTGAGGTATGCATGACCCGCGCCGATCACCAGTCCGGCACCGAGCGTCTGGCGGAAGTGGTTGAGAAATGTGGTTTCAGTGATGATACGGTCATCGTTAACGTGCAGGGTGACGAGCCGATGATCCCGGCGGTGATTATCCGTCAGGTGGCAGAAAACCTGGCTCAGCGTCAGGTCGGTATGGCGACGCTCGCGGTGCCTATTCACCACGCTGAAGAGGCATTCAATCCGAATGCGGTGAAAGTGGTCATGGATGCCGAAGGCTATGCGCTCTATTTCTCACGCGCCACCATCCCGTGGGATCGCGATCGCTTTGCGCTCTCTAAAGAGACCATCGGTGATACCTTCCTGCGTCATATTGGGATCTACGGCTATCGGGCCGGTTTTATTCGTCGATATGTTACCTGGGCGCCGAGCCCGCTGGAGCATATCGAAATGCTGGAGCAGCTTCGCGTGCTCTGGTATGGCGAAAAAATTCACGTTGCCGTTGCCAGCGAAGTGCCTGGAACGGGCGTTGATACGCCGGAAGATCTTGAGCGCGTTCGCGCCGAGCTGCGCTAATACCGCCTGCATCCCTCCTTTCGGGGGGATGTCCTCTCCCCGTTAATTCCCCTTTCTTTTTCCTAATTGATCTCTTCCGGGTGACATCTTCGTTCAGGACGCTCATTATAAAAGCAGTAGTCTTAATGGGGGTAATCTCATATGGAACAGCTGCGTGCCGAACTTAGCCATCTGCTGGGTGAGAAATTAAGCCGGGTCGAATGCGTGAGTGAAAAGGCCGATACCGCGCTTTGGTCGTTGTATGACGGTCAGGGCAACCCTATGCCGCTGATGGCCAGAAGTTTCACCTCGCCGGGCGTTGCCAGGCAGCTTGCATGGAAAATGTCGATGCTGGCGCGGGAGGGTACCGTCCGGATGCCGACGGTGTATGGCGTGATGACCCACGAGGAACACCCCGGCCCGGACGTGCTGCTGATTGAGCGCCTGCGCGGCGTGCCAGTTGAAGCGCCCGCGCGCACGCCGGAACGCTGGGAACAGTTAAAAGACCAGATTGTCGAGGCGCTGCTGGCCTGGCACCGTCAGGATAGCCGCGGGCTTGTCGGTCCGGTCGACAGCACTCAGGAAAACCTGTGGCCGCTGTGGTATCGCCAGCGGGTGGAAGTGCTGTGGGGAACGCTTAACCAGTTCAACAATACCGGTTTAACCATGCAGGATAAGCGTATTCTGTTTCGCACCCGCGAGTGCCTGCCGGCGCTGTTCGACGGTTTTAATGACAACTGCGTGCTGATCCACGGTAATTTCACCCTGCGCAGCATGCTAAAAGACTCCCGCAGCGATCAGCTTCTGGCGATGTTGGGGCCGGGGATCATGCTCTGGGCTCCGCGCGAATACGAGCTGTTCAGGCTCAGCGACAGCGGGGCGGCGGAAGGTTTGCTGTGGCACTACCTTCAACGCGCGCCCGTTGCAGAAGCGTTTCTCTGGCGGCGCTGGCTTTATCTGCTCTGGGACGAAGTCGCGCAGCTGGTGAATACCGGACGTTTTAATCGCGCAAACTTCGATCTGGCAACAAAATCACTCCTGCCCTGGCTCGCCTGACGATCCTTTCAGCCACTGCCAGAGGCGTCCGAGCGTCTCATAACCGACGCGATCGCTATGCATCAGCCACGCCGGGGAGGGGATCGCCCGTTCCCACGGGTTGAGCGGCGCGTCGATAGCCATCTGGTTTGCCGGCGCGGGAAGCGGGTGCAGGCCTTGCTTCTCAAAGAAAATCATCGCGCGCGGCAGGTGTGAGGCGGAGGTCACCAGCAAGAACGGGACATCGCCAATCGCCTGCTTCACTGCGGCAGCCTCTTCTTCGGTATCTTTTGGGCTGTCCAGGGTGATAATCGAGGAACGCGGCACGCCGAGTGATTCTGCGACCCTGGCGCCTGCCTCAGCCGTACTCACCGGGTTCGTTTTGGCCGCCGCGCCGGTGAAGATCATTTTTGATCCCGGATTTGCAAGCCAGAGGCGAATGCCTTCGTTTAGCCGTGGCAGGCTGTTGTTGATCAGGTTTGAACTGGGGGCCCAGTCAGGATCCCAGGTATATCCGCCGCCCAGCACCACGATGTACGCCACTTTCTGATTTCCCTGCCATGTTGGGTACTTGTTTTCGATGGGACGTAACAGACCATCCGCGACCGGCTGCAGGCTTAACAGCAGCAGGACAAACCAGCCGAGCGTAATAAGCGTTTTGCCACTCTTCTGAAAGCGACTGAACCACACCAGCGCCAGCCCCAGCGCGATGATGATGAGCAGCAGCGGAAGGGGAAGCATCATCCCTCCAATGTATTTCTTAAGGGTAAAAAGCATCCTTTTTGGTTCCTTTTTTGACCATATAGCAGGTGATTACCCGTGATATTACACCAGAGAGGTTCATTCTCCGCGCGGGTGTGACAAAATAGCGGTTTTGCAGTTAGCGAGTGGAACTCTCCCAATGCGGGATCGCAATTTTGATGACATCGCGGAAAAGTTTTCGCGCAACATTTATGGCACCACGAAAGGGCAGCTCCGTCAGACGATCCTCTGGCAGGATCTGGACACCATTCTGGCCACCTTTGGTGGGCAAACGTTGCGCGTGCTGGACGCCGGTGGCGGTGAAGGGCAGACGGCGATAAAAATGGCCGAGCGCGGTCATCACGTCACGCTTTGCGATCTTTCTGCTGAAATGGTCGCCCGCGCGACGCGTGCTGCAGAAGAGAAAGGTGTGAGCGACAACATGCATTTTATACAATGCGCCGCTCAGGACATCGCGCAGCATTTGGAAACCCAGGTTGATCTGATATTGTTTCATGCGGTGCTGGAGTGGGTCGCCGATCCGCAAAGCGTGTTACAAACCCTGTGGTCGATGTTGCGCCCGGGCGGCACGCTGTCGCTGATGTTCTACAATGCTAACGGCTTCCTGATGCACAACATGGTTGCAGGAAACTTCGACTATGTGCAGGTCGGGATGCCCAAAAAGAAAAAGCGCACGCTTTCCCCGGACTATCCGCGCGATCCACAGCAGGTTTATGGCTGGCTGGAAGCGATTGGCTGGCAGATCGTCGGGAAGACGGGCGTCAGGGTGTTTCATGATTATCTGCGTGAAAAACACAAACAGCGTGACTGTTTTGACACCTTAACAGAATTAGAAACGCGGTATTGCCGTCAGGAGCCTTTTATCAGCCTTGGCCGCTATATTCACGTCACCGCGCACAAGCCGCAGATGCAAGGATAACCTATGAGTGAATTTTCCCAGACAGTCCCCGAACTGGTTGCCTGGGCCAGGAAAAACGATTTCTCCATCTCGCTGCCGGTAGACAGACTCTCTTTCCTGCTGGCGGTTGCCACGCTGAACGGCGAACGGCTGGACGGTGAAATGAGCGAGGGTGAACTGGTGGATGCGTTCCGCCATGTCAGTGATGCGTTTGAGCAAACCAGCGAAACCATTAGCGTGCGTGCCAACAACGCAATCAACGATATGGTGCGTCAACGTCTGCTGAACCGCTTTACCAGCGAGCAGGCGGAAGGAAACGCCATCTATCGCCTGACGCCGCTGGGCATCGGCATCACCGATTACTATATTCGCCAGCGTGAATTTTCTACGCTGCGTCTTTCCATGCAGCTCTCGATCGTGGCGGGTGAGCTTAAGCGCGCCGCCGACGCGGCGGATGAAAACGGTGACGAATTCCACTGGCACCGTAACGTCTACGCGCCGCTGAAATATTCGGTGGCCGAGATTTTCGACAGTATCGATCTCACCCAGCGCCTGATGGACGAACAGCAGCAGCAGGTGAAAGACGATATCGCCCAGCTGCTGAATAAAGACTGGCGAGCGGCCATCTCCAGCTGTGAACTTCTGCTGTCAGAAACCTCCGGCACGCTGCGTGAGCTCCAGGATACGCTGGAAGCCGCAGGGGACAAGCTGCAGGCCAACCTGCTGCGCATCCAGGACGCGACGCTGGCGCACGACGATCTGCATTTTATCGACCGCCTGGTCTTCGATCTGCAGAGCAAGCTTGACCGCATTATCAGCTGGGGCCAGCAGTCGATCGACCTGTGGATCGGCTACGACCGACACGTGCATAAATTTATCCGTACCGCGATTGATATGGATAAAAACCGCGTCTTTGCTCAGCGTCTGCGTCAGTCGGTGCAGACCTATTTCGATGCGCCGTGGGCTTTGACCTACGCCAATGCCGATCGTCTGCTGGATATGCGCGACGAAGAGATGGCGCTGCGCGATGAAGAGGTGACCGGTGAACTGCCACCGGATCTGGAATACGAAGAATTTAACGAAATTCGCGAGCAGCTTGCGGCGATGATCGAAGAACAGCTCGCTGTCTACAAAACCAGACAAGTGCCGCTGGATCTTGGTCTCGTGGTGCGCGACTATCTGGCGCAATATCCACGCGCGCGCCACTTCGACATTGCCCGCATAGTGGTTGACCAGGCGGTGCGCCTGGGCGTCGCGCAAGCAGATTTCACCGGACTGCCGCCGAAGTGGCAGCCAATTAACGATTACGGAGCCAAGGTACAGGCGCATGTCATTGACAAATATTGAACAAGTGATGCCGGTTAAGCTGGCACAGGCGCTGGCGAATCCGTTATTTCCGGCGCTGGACAGCCAGCTGCGTGCCGGTCGTCACATTGGCTTAGACGAGCTGGATAATCACGCCTTTTTGATGGACTTTCAGGAGTACCTGGAAGAGTTTTACGCACGCTATAACGTGGAGCTTATCCGCGCGCCGGAAGGGTTTTTCTACCTGCGCCCGCGCTCTACGACGCTGATTCCGCGTTCCGTGCTCTCCGAGCTGGATATGATGGTCGGCAAAATTCTCTGCTACCTCTACCTCAGCCCGGAGCGTCTGGCAAATGAAGGGATCTTCACCCAGCAGGAACTTTACGACGAGCTGTTGACGCTGGCTGATGAGAGCAAGCTGCTCAAGCTGGTAAACAACCGCTCCACGGGGTCGGATCTTGACCGTCAAAAATTACAGGAAAAGGTTCGCTCTTCCCTGAACCGTCTGCGCCGTCTGGGGATGGTCTGGTTTATGGGCCACGACAGCAGCAAATTCCGCATTACGGAATCTGTCTTCCGCTTCGGCGCCGACGTGCGTGCGGGCGATGACGCGCGTGAAGCGCAGCTTCGCATGATCCGCGACGGTGAAGCGATGCCGGTGGAAAACCATTTGCAGCTCAATGACGAGCATGAAGAGAATCTGCCGGATAGCGGGGAGGAAGAGTAATGATTGAACGCGGTAAATTTCGCTCACTGACGCTGATTAACTGGAACGGCTTCTTTGCCCGAACGTTCGATCTGGATGAGCTGGTCACGACGCTCTCCGGCGGTAACGGTGCGGGTAAATCCACCACCATGGCAGCCTTTGTTACGGCGCTGATCCCTGACCTCACGCTGCTTCACTTCCGTAACACCACCGAAGCGGGGGCAACAAGCGGCTCCCGTGATAAAGGTCTGCACGGTAAGCTGAAGGCCGGCGTCTGTTATTCGGTTCTGGACGTCATTAACTCCCGTCATCAGCGCGTGGTGGTGGGCGTGCGCCTGCAGCAGGTCGCCGGTCGCGACCGTAAAGTGGATATCAAACCGTTTGCGATCCAGGGCTTGCCGACCTCCGTACAGCCGACGGCGCTGCTGACGGAAACCCTGAACGAACGTCAGGCGCGCGTGCTGACGCTGCAGGAGCTGAAGGACAAGCTCGAAGCCATCGAAGGCGTGCAGTTCAAGCAGTTCAACTCCATTACCGAATACCACTCGCTGATGTTCGATCTGGGCGTGGTGGCGCGTCGTCTGCGCACCGCATCAGACCGTAGCAAATACTACCGTCTGATCGAAGCGTCTCTGTACGGCGGTATCTCCAGCGCGATTACCCGCTCCCTGCGCGACTACCTGCTGCCGGAAAACAGCGGCGTGCGTAAGGCCTTCCAGGATATGGAAGCGGCGCTGCGTGAAAACCGCATGACGCTGGAAGCGATTCGCGTTACCCAGTCTGACCGCGACCTGTTTAAACACCTGATCAGCGAAGCCACCAACTACGTTGCGGCGGACTACATGCGCCACGCCAACGAGCGCCGCGTGCATCTCGATCAGGCATTAGAATACCGCCGCGAGCTGTTTACCTCCCGTAAACAGCTGGTGGCCGAGCAGTACAAGCACGTCGAAATGGCGCGCGAGTTGGGCGAGCACAACGGTGCTGAAGGCGACCTGGAAGCCGACTATCAGGCCGCCAGCGATCACCTGAACCTGGTGCAGACCGCGCTGCGTCAGCAGGAAAAAATCGAGCGCTATGAAGCGGATCTCGATGAGCTGCAGATTCGTCTCGAAGAGCAGAATGAAGTGGTGGCTGAAGCCGCCGACATGCAGGAAGAGAACGAAGCCCGCGCCGAAGCGGCCGAGCTGGAAGTGGATGAGCTGAAAAGCCAGCTTGCCGATTACCAGCAGGCACTTGACGTGCAGCAGACGCGAGCGATTCAGTACAATCAGGCACTGCAGGCGCTACAGCGTGCAAAAGAGCTGTGCCATCTGCCTGACCTGACGCCGGACAGCGCCGACGAGTGGCTGGATACCTTCCAGGCCAAAGAGCAGGAAGCCACCGAGAAACTGCTCTCCCTCGAACAGAAAATGAGCGTCGCGCAAACGGCGCACAGCCAGTTTGAGCAGGCTTATCAGCTGGTGGTCGCAATTAACGGCCCGCTGGCGCGTAGCGAAGCCTGGGACGTTGCCCGCGAACTGCTGCGCGACGGTGTGAACCAGCGCCATCTGGCCGAGCAGGTTCAGCCGCTGCGTATGCGTCTGAACGAGCTGGAGCAGCGCCTGCGCGAGCAGCAGGAAGCCGAGCGTCTGCTGGCGGAATTCTGCAAGCGTCAGGGAAAAAATTACGATTTCGACGAGCTTGAGGCCCTGCATCAGGAGCTGGAAGCGCGTATTGCGGCCCTGTCCGATACCGTATCAAACGCCAGCGAACAGCGTATGACCCTGCGTCAGGAGCTGGAGCAGATTCAGTCCCGTTCGAAGACGCTCCTGGAGCGAGCGCCGGTCTGGCTGGCGGCTCAAAGCAGCCTGAATCAGCTCAGCGAGCAGTGCGGCGAGCAGTTCGAATCCAGTCAGGAAGTGACCGAATACCTGCAGCAGCTGCTGGAGCGCGAGCGCGAAGCCATTGTTGAGCGTGACGAAGTGGGCGCCCGCAAGCGCGACGTCGATGAAGAAATTGAGCGCTTAAGCCAGCCGGGCGGGTCAGAAGATCCGCGCCTGAATGCGCTAGCCGAGCGTTTTGGCGGCGTGCTGCTGTCCGAGATTTATGACGACGTTGGCCTTGACGATGCTCCGTACTTCTCCGCGCTGTACGGTCCATCCCGCAACGCGATTGTGGTCCCGGATCTGTCGCTGATTTCTGATCAGCTTGCCGGCCTGGAAGATTGTCCGGAAGATCTCTATCTGATCGAAGGGGATCCGCAGTCGTTCGATGACAGCGTATTCAGCGTCGACGAGCTGGAAAAAGCGGTCGTGGTGAAAATCGCCGACCGTCAGTGGCGTTATTCCCGCTTCCCTGAGCTTCCGCTGTTTGGCCGCGCCGCGCGCGAAAGCCGCATCGAAAGCCTGCACGCCGAGCGTGAAACGCTTTCTGAACGTTTTGCGACCCTGTCGTTTGACGTGCAGAAAACCCAGCGTCTGCACCAGTCGTTCAGCCGCTTTATCGGCAGCCATCTCGCCGTGGCGTTTGACGCGGATCCGGAAGCCGAAATCCGCAAGCTCAATACCCGCCGTGGCGAGCTGGAACGTGCGATTGCAAGCCATGAAAGTGATAACCAGCAAAGTCGCGTTCAGTTTGAACAGGCAAAAGAGGGCGTTGCTGCCCTTAACCGCATTCTGCCGCGCCTGAATCTGCTGGCGGATGACACGCTGGCTGACCGTGTGGATGAGATCCAGGAGCGTCTGGATGAAGCGCAGGAAGCCGCACGTTTCGTTCAGCAGCACGGCAATCAGCTGGCGAAGCTGGAGCCCGTCGTGTCTGTCCTGCAGAGCGACCCGGAACAGTTCGAGCAGTTAAAAGAAGATTATGCATGGTCGCAGCAGGTGCAGCGCGAAGCGCGTCAGCAGGCGTTTGCCCTGACGGAAGTGGTGCAGCGTCGCGCGCACTTTGGCTACTCCGATTCGGCTGAAATGCTGAGCGGTAACAGCGATCTGAACGAAAAACTGCGCCAGCGCCTTGAGCAGGCGGAGGCGGAACGTACTCGCGCCCGCGAAGCGATGCGCAGCCACTCCGCTCAGCTGAACCAGTACAACCAGGTGCTGGCCTCGCTGAAAAGCTCCTTCGATACCAAGAAAGAGCTGTTAAACGACCTGCAGAAAGAGCTTCAGGACATCGGCGTTCGTGCCGACAGCGGTGCAGAAGAGCGCGCGCGTATTCGTCGTGACGAGCTGCATTCTCAGCTCAGCAATAACCGCGCGCGTCGCAATCAGCTGGAAAAAGCGCTGACCTTCTGCGAAGCGGAAATGGATAACCTGACCCGTCGCCTGCGCAAGCTGGAGCGCGACTACTTTGAGATGCGCGAGCAGGTCGTGACCGCCAAGGCGGGCTGGTGCGCGGTAATGCGCATGGTGAAAGACAATAACGTTGAGCGTCGTCTGCACCGCCGCGAGCTGGCGTATCTCTCTGCCGATGAGCTGCGTTCCATGTCGGATAAGGCGTTGGGTGCGCTGCGTCTGGCGGTGGCGGATAACGAACACCTGCGCGACGTGCTCCGTATGTCGGAAGATCCAAAACGTCCGGAACGTAAAATCCAGTTCTTCGTGGCGGTTTACCAGCACCTGCGCGAGCGTATTCGTCAGGACATCATCCGTACCGACGATCCGGTTGAAGCCATCGAACAGATGGAAATCGAGCTGGGTCGCCTGACGGAAGAGCTGACCTCCCGCGAGCAGAAGCTGGCGATCAGCTCCCGCAGCGTGGCGAACATCATTCGTAAAACCATTCAGCGCGAACAGAACCGTATTCGCCAGCTGAACCAGGGTCTGCAGAGCGTGTCGTTTGGCCAGGTGAACAGCGTGCGCCTCAACGTCAATGTGCGTGAAGCCCACGCGACGCTGTTGGAAGTGCTGTCTGAACAGCACGAGCAGCATCAGGATCTGTTCAACAGCAACCGTCTGACCTTCTCCGAAGCGCTGGCGAAGCTGTATCAGCGCCTGAACCCGCAGATTGATATGGGGCAACGTACGCCGCAAACCATCGGTGAAGAGCTGCTGGACTACCGTAACTACCTGGAAATGGAAGTTGAGGTAAACCGTGGCTCAGACGGCTGGCTGCGTGCGGAATCCGGGGCGCTCTCTACCGGTGAAGCGATCGGTACCGGGATGTCAATTCTGGTGATGGTCGTACAGAGCTGGGAAGATGAAGCGCGCCGCCTGCGCGGCAAAGACATCTCGCCGTGCCGACTGCTGTTCCTGGATGAGGCGGCGCGTCTTGATGCCCGCTCAATTGCTACGCTGTTCGAGCTTTGCGAACGTCTCGATATGCAGCTCATTATCGCGGCGCCGGAGAACATCAGTCCCGAGAAGGGCACTACCTACAAACTGGTGCGTAAAGTGTTCCAGAACAGCGAACACGTTCACGTTGTCGGTCTGCGCGGCTTTGCGCCGCAGCCGCCGGAGTCATTGCCGGAAACCACGGCGGACGCTTCCTGAAGCATGTTCTGACCCGAAGCGGCGCACTGGCGCCGCTTTTTTTTTTAAACTTAACTTGTGCTTGGGGCTGCGTTATCTTTAAACTTCTTTACATAAGGTAAGGCAACAGCTTAGCCGTCTACCTATAATGAAAGAAAGCCCCAACGTGATGGGCATGTCGTGAAAACAGGGGGCAAGGGATGTTGCTAAAGAAAGAATGTGGTCGTCAGCTGTCTGCGCTGAGTTTATGCCTGGCAGTGATGTTTGCTCCACTGTTAACCGCCCAGGCCGACGAGCCTGAAATTGTGCCGACTGACAGCTCTGCAACGACAGGCGCGCAGCCAACGTCGTTGTCCCAGCCGCTGGACCAGTCTCCGGCGACGGCTATCATGGCCGGAATTAAACCGCTGCCGGAAGGCATCGACGCGGAATCGCTCAGTCAGCAGCTGCAGTCGGGACTGCCGTCAGGCTACACGCCTGTCTATATCAATCAGCTCACGCTCCTCTATGCCGCACGCGATATGAAACCGATGTGGGAAAACCGCGATGCTGTGCGCGCCTTCCAGCAGCAGCTGGCGGAAGTCGCGATTGCAGGGTTTCAGCCGCAGTTTACAAAGTGGGTTGAGCTGTTAACCGACCCTGCCGTTACCGGGCAGGCGCGTGACGTGGTGCTTTCCGATGCCATGATGGGCTACCTGCAGTTCGTGGCGGGTATTCCGGTCAATGGCAACCGTTGGCTGTACAGCGATAAGCCGTACAAGCTGGCGACGCCGGCGCTGTCGGTGATTAACCAGTGGCAGTTAGCGCTAGATAACGGCGAACTGCCGCGCTTTATTGCCAGCCTGGCACCGGCGCATCCACAATATGCCACTCTGCACCAGTCGCTCCTCGCGCTGGTGGGGGACTCGCGTCCATGGCCGCAAATGCGCGGTACCGCGACGCTGCGTCCGGGGCAGTGGAGCAGCGATGTGCCCGCCCTGCGCGAGATCCTGGTGCGCTCCGGTCTTCTTGACGGCGGGCCAAAGATTGCTCTTCCGGGTGATGATCCACAAAGCGTCGCCATCAGCCCATCAGCGCCAGTAAAAGAGAAGAAAGCCGATGTCCTGAGCAGCAAACCTGCGGCTTACGATCGCGAGCTGGTTGCGGCCGTTAAACAGTTCCAGGCCGCTCAGGGACTGGGAGCCGATGGCGTCATTGGCCAGACAACTCGCGACTGGCTGAACGTATCGCCTGCGCAGCGGGCAGGGGTGCTGGCGCTCAATATCCAGCGTTTGCGCTTGCTGCCGGGAACGCTCTCTACCGGGATTATGGTAAACATCCCGGCGTATTCCCTGGTCTATTATCAGGATGGTAGCGAAAAACTGGCGTCGCGCGTGATTGTCGGGCGTCCGGATCGTAAAACACCGATGATGAGCAGCGCGCTGAATAACGTGGTGGTTAACCCGCCGTGGAACGTACCGCCGACCCTGGCGCGAAAAGACATACTGCCGAAGGTCTGGAACGATCCGGGTTATCTGGAACGTCATGGCTATACGGTGATGCGGGGATGGAACAGTAAAGAGGCCATCGATCCTTATATGGTCGACTGGTCGACGATCACTGCGTCGAATCTGCCGTTCCGTTTCCAGCAGGCTCCCGGGGCGCATAACTCGCTGGGACGCTACAAGTTCAATATGCCGAGTTCAGAAGCTATCTACCTGCACGATACGCCGAACCACAACCTGTTCCAGAAAGATACTCGCGCGCTGAGTTCTGGCTGCGTGCGCGTGAACAAAGCTTCGGAGCTGGCCAATATGCTGCTGCAGGATGCGGGATGGAACGATACGCGCATCTCGGATGCCCTGAAACAGGGGGATACGCGTTACGTTAATATTCGCCACAATATTCCGGTCAATCTTTACTATCTGACGGCGTTTGTGGGCGAGGACGGACGTACCCAGTATCGTACAGATATTTACAATTATGATCTCACCGCGCGATCCGGCGCACAAATTTTGCCAAAAGCGGAACAATTAATCAGGTAAATGAAGTAGTTCGGGAAAAATGATTGTCGTAAGTTATGGTGAATAGGGGGCTATATCGCTGCAAGCCGCATATTCACTGGGGTTGGGCGCCTTGACGTACCTGGTTTTGCCAGTTATGGTGCCCTTCGTGCGCTAAGCATATTACGATTTCTTTTACCTGTAGACCTGATTATCATGGACAAATTTGACGCTAATCGCCGCAAACTGCTGGCGTTAGGTGGCGTTGCGCTCGGCGCAGCGGCCATCCTGCCGACGCCAGCATTTGCCACCCTCTCGACACCTCGTCCGCGAGTTTTAACGCTCAACAATCTTCATACCGGTGAGTCGCTAAAAGCGGAGTTTTTCGATGGCAGAGGCTATATTCAGGATGAATTAGCAAGACTTAACCATTTTTTCCGTGATTTCCGCGCGAATAAAATAAAAGCCATCGATCCAGGACTGTTTGATCAGATTTTCCGCCTTCAGGGCCTGCTGGGCACCAGCAAGCCGGTGCAGCTCATATCTGGCTATCGCTCGATTGATACCAACAATGAACTGCGCGCCCACAGCCGCGGGGTAGCGAAAAAAAGCTATCACACGAAGGGACAGGCAATGGATTTCCATATTGAAGGCGTTTCGTTAGCCAATATTCGCAAAGCCGCGTTATCTATGCGCGCAGGTGGTGTAGGATATTACCCCAGCAGCAACTTTGTGCATATTGATACCGGTCCGGTTCGGCACTGGTAATAACGAAACACAGGAGCAGTATGAACTATCGTATTATTCCGGTTACCGCGTTCTCCCAGAATTGTTCATTGATCTGGTGCGAACAGACTAAACTGGCCGCGCTTGTCGATCCCGGCGGTGACGCTGAGAAAATCAAGCAGGAAGTCGCAGCAAGCGGCGTCACGCTGATGCAGATTTTACTCACACATGGTCATCTTGACCATGTAGGTGCTGCGGCTGAACTGGCTGAACACTACGGTGTGCCGGTGATTGGCCCGGAAAAAGAAGATGAGTTCTGGCTGCAGGGGTTACCCGCCCAAAGCCGCATGTTTGGCCTTGATGAGTGTCAGCCCCTGACGCCCGATCGCTGGCTGAACGAAGGAGAGCGCGTTAACGTAGGGAATGTGACTTTACAGGTGTTGCATTGTCCTGGGCATACGCCAGGCCATATCGTCTTCTTTGATGACCAGTCCCGTCTGCTGATTTCCGGCGATGTGATCTTCAAAGGTGGCGTAGGACGCAGCGATTTTCCGCGCGGCGACCACGGGCAGCTGATTCAGTCGATTAAACAAAAGTTATTGCCGCTGGGTGATGACGTTACGTTTATCCCTGGGCACGGTCCGATGTCGACGCTGGGCTATGAACGGCTCCATAACCCGTTCCTTCAGGATGAGATGCCTGTCTGGTAACGAGAATAAAAAAAAGCCTGCATAACGCAGGCTTTTTTATGGGCGCAAATTACAGTACGGCGACAATCGCTTCGCACAGTGGCGCCATGTTGTCAGGCGTCATGCCAGCAACGTTCACGCGCCCAGAGGCCACGGCGTACACGCCAAACTCTTCACGCAGACGCAGAACCTGCTCTTTGGTCAGGCCGCTGAACGAGAACATGCCGTTCTGTTTGATGATAAAGCTGAAGTCGCGGTCCGCGCCTTTCTCAGCCAGGGTGTTCACAAACAGCAGGCGCATGCGCTGAATACGCTGGCGCATATCGTTCAGCTCTTGTTCCCAGATAGCGCGTAGCGCATCGTTGCTCAGGATAGTGGCAACAACAGACGCACCGTGTGCCGGTGGGTTAGAGTAGTTAGCGCGGATAACCGATTTCATCTGGCTGAACGCGCGATCGACGGTCTCTTCGTTAGCGGCAACCAGCGTACAGGCGCCTACGCGCTCATTGTACAGACCGAAGTTCTTGGAGTAAGAGCTTGCGACAATCAGCTCCTGATGCACGGCTGCAAACGCGCGCAGACCTTCGGCATCTTCTTCCAGACCACGGGCGAAGCCCTGGTAGGCAAAGTCAAACAGCGGCAGCCAGCCTTTTTCTACGGACAGCTTCGCCAGGTGTTCCCACTGCTCAAGCGTCGGGTCGATCCCGGTTGGGTTGTGGCAGCAGCCGTGGAACAGCACCACGTCACCTGCCTGCGCTTCGCTCAGGCTTGCCAGCAGGCCGTCAAAGTCGAGAGCGTGGTTTGCCGCGTCGTAGTAAGCATATTCACGCACTTCCAGACCCGCAGAGTTAAAGACGCTCTTGTGGTTTGGCCAGCTTGGGTTGCTCACCCATACGCGCTTAACAGAGGTGTTTTTCGCCAGGAAATCCGCCGCCACGCGCAGCGCACCGGTACCGCCTGGGGTCTGTGCTGTACGAGCGCGTTTGTCACTCACAATTGCGCTGCCTTTACCGAACAGCAGCTCCTGGGTGCAGCGACCAAATTCAGGGATACCATCAATACCGAGGTAGTTTTTGGTGGTTTCGTTTTCCAGCAGATACTGCTCAGCTTTCTTAACGCTGGTCAGTACAGGAGTTTTGCCGGTTTCATCTTTATATACACCAATACCCAGGTTGATTTTGCCAGGGCGGTCGTCGGCACGAAACAGATCGGCCAGGCCCAGAATAGGGTCGGCAGGAGCGGCGGTAATGTTCTCAAACATGACGAAGTTCCATTGTGATTACAGAAGTGAAATCCGCTATCAGGTTAACGGTAGATTTA
Source organism: Enterobacter sp. DC1 (assembly GCF_000568075.1). Classification (NCBI taxonomy): domain Bacteria; kingdom Pseudomonadati; phylum Pseudomonadota; class Gammaproteobacteria; order Enterobacterales; family Enterobacteriaceae; genus Enterobacter; species Enterobacter sp. DC1. The sequence continues at coordinate 1,105,873 of NZ_AZUA01000001.1, read as the reverse complement.
CAAAATGCCAACCGTTTGCGACGAAAAGCGTGCGGCTTTTCAAAAGTCGCCATTATTTTCTGTCACGCATAAAAAAACAGGGCCGAAGCCCTGTTCATTAAGCATATAACAAAGTGGTGTTCTGATTAGAACTGGTAAGTCACACCTACAGCAGCCATATCGTCGTTGCCGTTCAGGCCGCCAACAGCTTTCGCGTAGTCGGAGTCTTTGTCCAGCAGGTTGATGTAGTAGTCAGCCCACACGTTGAAGTTCTTGTTGAAGTAGTAAGTGGTACCAACCTGGATGAATTTAGCCAGGTCTGCATCGCCACCGCTGAAGCCATTGACGGCAGCCAGGTCTTTACCTTTGGTCTGCACGTAGGAAATGGCTGGGCGCAGGCCGAAGTCGAACTGGTACTGAGCAACCACTTCGAAGTTCTGCGTTTTGTTAGCGAAGCCAGCGTCACCGTTAGAACCGGTACGAGTGGTGTTACGGGTTTCTGCATAGGTGGTTGCCAGGTAGATGTTGTTAGCGTCGTATTTCAGACCAACACCCCATGCTTCAGCTTTATCACCTTCTCCATCAGCTTTCTGGTTCAGAGTACGGTTAGCGTTGCTGTAAGATGCGATTGCACCGAAGCCTTCGCCGAAGTCGTAACCCAGAGAGTAGCCTACGCCGTCACCGTTAGAGGTTTTAACGTCAGTACGGTCGTTTTTGCCCTGGTACTGAACGCCCAGGCTCAGGCCGTCAACCAGACCGAAGAAGTTGCTGTTACGGTAGGTCAGCAGACCGGTGCTACGGCTGGTCATAAAGTTATCAACATAGTTACCGCCCCAGGTCATACCAGAGAAGGACGGCGCCATATCGGTGTATGATTCTACGTCGTAAACGATACCGTAGTTACGACCGTAGTCGATGCTGCCAGCATCGCCCGCTTTCAGGCCAGCGAATGCCAGACGGTTTTTGTTAGTCTGAGTACCATTTTCAGCCTGGTTGGCCAGGAAACGGTATTCCCACTGGCCGTAACCGGTCAACTGGTCATTGATCTGAGTTTCGCCTTTGAAACCGATCTGCGCGTAGGTAGCGTCGTTATTGTTGGTGTTATCACCGGAAGTCACGAAATCGTGCTCGGCGTTAACTTTACCGTAGAAGTCCAGTTTGTTGCCGTTCTTGTTATAGATTTCTGCAGCGTTAGCTGCACCGGCTACCAGCAGGGCAGGGATTACCACTGCCAGAATATTGCGCTTCATCATTATTTATTACCCTCATTGGTTTTTTTATGACACTCGCCACTGCCGTCAATAAATTCTGTCAATAAATATTTCCGGAACTATTGATGAGAGTTTGGTGTCTTTATGTATCTGACAGGCATCTTTCCATTCGGCGAAGCGTTTCGCTAGCCTGAAAGTGCTACAATTCTCAAGATTAAGTAACAAAAAGAAATTATGTGTAACTAAATATGTATTTTTGGGAACTTTGTGAACCACCTCAAACTTCAGACCAGTCTGGCGAATTAAACGACAAAACCTATCCTATATATATGAATTGCTTATGATTAATTGAGATAAAGGTGATTAGTATAAACAGATGTTAAACGACTCTGTTTTTCTTATGACCTCAAAAAGACTTCTGGATGGCTGTAAAAGTGGTTGAAATTTGTGCTATCGCTTGAGGGTGTAATAATCGCAATAAGAATGGGGTTTATTTTTTGTGGCTGGATATTTCGCGGAAACAAAACGTAACAGGTAGTGGTTGTGACGGGGTGAAGGTTTAAAGACGCTGACTTTGCGCTGACGAAAACTGACAATGCAGAATAAAATAATGGCCAGCAAATGCTGGCCATTTCAGTCTTGTACCGATTAGAAGCTGGCGTTACGTGGAGTGCGTGGGAAAGGAATCACGTCGCGTACGTTCTGAACACCGGTAACGTAGGCAATCAGACGCTCGAAGCCCAGACCAAAACCGGCGTGCGGTACGGTACCGTAGCGACGCAGATCGCGGTACCAGCTGTAGTCAGCTGGGTTGAGCCCCATCTCTTCCATACGCGCGTCCAGCACGTCAAGACGCTCTTCACGCTGAGAGCCACCGATGATTTCACCAATGCCCGGCGCCAGTACGTCCATCGCTGCCACGGTTTTACCGTCTTCGTTAAGGCGCATATAGAAGGCCTTGATGTCTTTCGGGTAGTTTTTAACGACCACTGGCGCTTTGAAATGCTTCTCGGCCAGATAGCGTTCGTGCTCAGACGCCAGGTCAACGCCCCAGTAAACCGGGTTCTCGAACGTCTCACCGCATTTCTCGAGGATCGCCACCGCGTCGGTATAGTCCACCTGCGCAAAGTCGGCAGAGACGAAACGCTCCAGACGCGCCACAGCATCGCTGTCTACGCGTTCTGCGAAGAATTTCATGTCGTCAGGACGCTCTTCCAGCACCGCTTTGAACACATACTTCAGCATGGCTTCCGCCAGACCCGCAACATCGTCCAGGTCGGCGAAGGCTACTTCAGGCTCTAGCATCCAGAATTCCGCCAGGTGACGGCTGGTGTTGGAGTTTTCGGCGCGGAAGGTTGGGCCAAAGGTGTAGATCTTAGACAGCGCACAGGCGTACGTTTCGCCGTTGAGCTGACCAGATACCGTCAGGAAGGCTTCTTTACCAAAGAAGTCTTTGTCATAGTCCACTTTACCTTCAGGCGTGCGCGGCAGGTTTTCCATGTCCAGCGTCGAAACGCGGAACATCTCACCGGCACCTTCCGTATCGGACGCGGTGATCAGCGGGGTAGACACCCAGAAGTAACCCTGCTCGTCGAAGAAACGATGCAGCGCCTGCGCCAGCGTATGACGCACGCGCGCCACCGCACCAATCAGGTTGGTACGCGGACGCAGGTGGGCGACTTCACGCAGATATTCGATGCTGTGGCGTTTTGCCGCCATCGGATAGGTGTCCGGATCTTCAACCCAGCCGGTGACTTCAATCGCAGTGGCCTGAATTTCGAAGCTCTGGCCCTGGCCCGGTGATGCCACAACCACGCCGGTAACAATGACGGAGCAACCCGTTGTCAGGCGCAAAACGTCATCATTGTAATTGGGCAGAGAATTATTAATGACGGCCTGTACAGGATCAAAGCAGGAACCGTCATAGACGGCAAGGAAGGAGATGCCAGCTTTAGAATCTCGGCGGGTACGCACCCATCCGCGCACGGTGACTTCCTGGTCAACGGCGACACGGCCCTGGAGTACGTCGGCTACAGGCACAACGCTCATAATATTCTCTCTGTTAATAGTCGGAAAAAATAAACACTTGTCCACCCTTATGGGGGGATATCTATGTTACCTGCCATCCGCTATCAGACAAGTAAATTTCGCAGTCAAAAGAGAAGAATTGAGAAATAAATAAGAAGAAGGGAGCCATAAAGGCTCCCGTAAGCGCTTAACTGGCTTTTTTGATCAAGGGGAGGTCGAACGCTTTACGCAATGCGCGGACAAACGCTTTGTCATGGCAGATGGTTTTACCCGGGCTGTCGGAGAGTTTCGCCACCGGCTTGCCGTTACATTCCACCAGTTTGATGACGATATTCAGAGGTTTTACCTGAGGAATATCGCAGGTCAGACGGGTACCAATCCCGAAGCTCAGGTTCACACGGGTATTGAAATGGCGATAGAGGTCGACCGCTTTCGCCAGGTCGAGATTATCCGAGAAGACCAGCACCTTGCTCATCGGATCGATGCCGAGTTTCTCGTAATGGGCAATGGCTTTCTCGCCCCATTCAACCGGATCTCCGGAGTCGTGGCGTAACCCCTGGTAACGTTCAGCGAACTCGGGACCAAAGTCGCGCAGGAAGGCATCCATCGTAATACAGTCGGTGAGGGCGATCCCGAGCTGATTCGGGTACTCCTCTAGCCATGCGGCAAGCGCCGCGCGCTGGCTGTTAGCCAGGTCGGGGCTGATCTGCTGATGCGCCTGGAACCACTCGTGTGCCTGGGTGCCCATTGGCGTCAGGCCGAGGCGGCGTGCCAGATCGTAGTTGCTGGTGCCAACGAACCACGGCTCATGCTGCAGACGTTTAACGATGGCCTCCTGAACGTCACGTGAGAAACGGCGACGCGTGCCAAAGTCCATCAGGCGGAAGCGGGACATGTCCAGGCCTTCGGTCAGCGTAGAGAAGGCAGCGAGTTTATTTTCCAGCGCGGCAACCGCCTGCTCGACGCCCGTTTCAGGCGAACGGTAGCGGTGAGCCAGTTCACTGATCACCGCCAGAAGCGGCACTTCCCACATGATCACTTCCCGCCACGGACCTTCAAGGCGAATATCCAGCTTGCCGTTATCGTTAAGCACGGTGACCTGCTCCGGCTTATAGCGGAAATCGCGCAGCCAGTTCAGGTAGTCGGCTTTGAAGAAAGGCAGGCCAGAAAGCCACTGATATTCCTCGTCCTGCAGCGTCAAATGCTGCATAGCATTGACCTGTTCACGAATGGCGTCTGCGTAGATACCAAGCAAGTCGTCGCCACGACAGCGGAATTCCGCCGCGACATGAACGTCATAGTAATGGTGGAAAACGGCTTGCTGCATATGCAGTTTATACGCGTCGGTATCCAGCAACGTATGCAGAACTGGAGAAGCGAATTGAGTCATAGGTGCGCAGTAGCATCCTCTCACAGGAGCGTTTAGTACAATAAACAACTCCGGAGTATACCTTGTTTAGTGATTTATTGAACCCCGATCACAACATAAGCGCGTTTTATGGTCGAGGGCATTTTGTGCCCCGTGTTATACAAATGTAGCAAAAAAAGGTTTTGACCCTGAAAAGATGAACATTCTGCATAGCGCGTTTTGCGCAACAGGAATATATTGAAACGTTACTCGACAAACGATGCATAAGGTTTTCTATGACACAACAGCCACAAGCCAAATACCGCCACGACTACCGTGCGCCGGATTACCTGATTAGCGAAATCGATCTGACTTTTGACCTGGATGCCACAAAAACCGTTGTCACGGCGGTGAGCCAGGTGACGCGCCACAGCGCAACTGCGGTGCCGCTGCGTCTGGATGGTGAAGACCTGACGCTGGTCTCCCTGCACATTAATGATGAAGCCTGGTCAGACTATAAAGAAGAAAACAACCAGCTGGTCATCGACAACCTGCCGGAACAGTTTACGCTGCGCATCGTGAATGAAATCAGCCCGGCCGCCAACACCGCGCTGGAAGGGCTTTACCAGTCGGGCGTGGCGCTGTGTACCCAGTGTGAAGCGGAAGGGTTCCGCCACATTACGTGGTATCTCGACCGTCCGGACGTCCTGGCGCGCTTCACCACAAAAATCATCGCCGATAAAACTCTGTATCCCTTCCTGCTCTCCAACGGTAACCGCGTAGGCGAAGGCGAGCTGGAGAACGGCCGTCACTGGGTGCAGTGGCAGGATCCCTTCCCGAAACCGTGCTACCTGTTTGCGCTGGTGGCGGGGGATTTCGACGTGCTGCGCGACACCTTCAAAACGCGCTCAGGCCGCGAAGTGGCGCTGGAGCTGTTTGTTGACCGCGGCAACCTTGACCGTGCGCCGTGGGCGATGACCTCACTCATCAACTCCATGAAGTGGGACGAGGAGCGCTTCGGCCTCGAATATGATCTCGACATCTATATGATCGTCGCCGTCGATTTCTTTAACATGGGCGCAATGGAGAACAAAGGCCTTAACGTCTTTAACTCCAAATACGTGCTGGCGCGTACCGATACCGCAACGGACAAAGACTACCTCGATATCGAACGCGTCATCGGCCACGAATATTTCCACAACTGGACCGGTAACCGCGTTACCTGCCGTGACTGGTTCCAGCTGAGCCTGAAAGAGGGCCTGACCGTCTTCCGCGATCAGGAGTTCAGCTCCGATCTGGGTTCACGCGCGGTGAACCGCATCAACAACGTGCGCACCATGCGTGGTCTGCAGTTTGCGGAAGATGCCAGCCCAATGGCGCACCCGATCCGCCCGGATAAAGTCATCGAGATGAACAACTTCTACACCCTGACGGTGTACGAGAAGGGCGCTGAAATTATCCGCATGATCCACACCCTGCTGGGCGAGGAGAACTTCCAGAAAGGGATGCAGCTGTACTTCGAGCGTCATGACGGCAGCGCGGCCACCTGCGACGATTTTGTGCAGGCGATGGAGGATGCCTCTAATGTCGATCTTTCTCACTTCCGCCGCTGGTACAGCCAGGCCGGTACGCCAGTTGTCACCGTCAAAGATGATTACAACCCGGAAACCGAGCAGTACACCCTGACCATCAGCCAGCGCACGCCGCCGACGGCGGAGCAGGAAGAGAAATATCCGCTGCATATTCCGTTCAGCATTGAGCTGTACGATAACGAAGGTAAAGTTATCCCTCTCCAGAAGGGCGGCCACCCGGTACACCACGTGCTGAACGTGACCCAGGCCGAGCAGACCTTTATCTTCGATAACGTCTACTTCCAGCCGGTGCCTGCGCTGCTGTGCGAATTCTCCGCGCCGGTGAAGCTGGAATACAAGTGGAGCGATCAGCAGCTGACGTTCCTGATGCGTCACGCGCGTAACGACTTCTCCCGCTGGGATGCAGCGCAAAGCCTGCTGGCGACCTACATTAAGATCAACGTAAACCGTCATCAGCAGGGCCAGCCGCTGTCGCTGCCTGTCCATGTGGCTGACGCGTTCCGCGCGATCCTGCTGGATGAGAAGATTGACCCGGCGCTGGCCGCTGAAATTCTGACCCTGCCGTCAGCGACTGAAATCGCCGAGCTGTTTGATATCATCGATCCGATTGCCATCGTGGCGGTGCGTGAAGCGCTGACCCGTACGCTGGCTGCAGAACTGGCCGATGAGTTCCTGGCCATTTATAACGCCAATAAGCTTGACGCGTATCGCGTTGAGCACGCGGACATTGGTAAACGTTCTCTGCGCAATACCTGCCTGCGCTATCTGGCGTTTGGTGAAACCGGGCTGGCGAACACCCTGGTGAGCAAGCAGTATCACGAAGCGGATAACATGACCGACGCGCTGGCCGCGTTGGGCGCAAGCGTTGCCGCCGAACTGCCGTGCCGCGATGCGCTGATGCAGGAGTACGACGACAAGTGGCATCAGGATGGCCTGGTGATGGACAAGTGGTTCATCCTGCAGGCGACCAGCCCGGCGGCCGATGCGCTCAGCAACGTGCGCAGCCTGCTGAAGCATCGCTCCTTTACCCTGAGCAACCCAAACCGCGTGCGTTCCCTGATTGGCGCGTTTGCCAGCAGCAACCCGGCGGCGTTCCACGCCGAAGACGGCAGCGGTTATCAGTTCATGGTGGAAATGCTGACCGAGCTGAACAGCCGTAACCCGCAGGTGGCGTCCCGCCTGATAGAGCCGCTGATCCGTCTGAAACGCTACGACGCGAAGCGTCAGGCGAAGATGCGTGCCGCGCTTGAGCAGCTGAAAGGGCTGGAAAACCTGTCTGGCGATCTGTACGAGAAGATTGCTAAGGCACTGGCCTGATGTAAAAAATGCCGGTGGGCAAATAAACGCAAAACGGCAACCTCGGTTGCCGTTTTTTTGTTTTCTCCCTCTCCCCGTGGGAGAGGGCCGGGGTGAGGGCATCAGGCATTAGCCTTGGCTCGCTGTAACTCCGTCCCCCCGCGCTTCATCACCCGATCCAATACCTCAGCTTCCAGCTCTGCCAGCCTTGCCGAGCCCACGCGGCGAGGGCGCGGAAGATCCACCGTCAGATCCAGACCTATTTTCCCGTCCTCAATTAACAGTACACGGTCAGCCATCGCGACGGCCTCGCTCACGTCATGCGTCACCAGCAGTACCGTAAAGCCGTGCGCCTGCCACAGGGATCCAATCAAATCCTGCATTTCGATCCGCGTCAGGGCGTCGAGCGCGCCGAGCGGTTCATCAAGCAACAACAGGCCCGGACGGTGAATCAGCGCGCGCGCCAGCGCCACGCGCTGCTTCTGCCCACCCGAGAGGGCTGCCGGCCATTCGCCCGCACGATTTTCCAGCCCAACGGCGGCCAGCGCCTGGCGGGCTTCATCCCGCCAGCTGCCCTTCAGACCGAGCCCGACATTGTCGATAACCGTTTTCCACGGCAGCAGGCGTGCATCCTGAAACATCATGCGGGTATCGTCCTGAATATTCGAAAGCGGCGTCGTTCCTGCCAGAATGTCACCGCCGTTGGGGGCTTCCAGTCCGGCCAGAAGGCGTAGCAGGGTACTCTTGCCGCCGCCGCTGCGCCCGACAACGGCCACAAATTGCCCGGCGGGAATATGCAGATCCAGCCCGTTAAGAATGGTGTTTTCGCCGTAGCGTTTGGTCACGCCGTTCAGCAGTAACGGTGTTCCCTGGTTCAGTCGTGCAGTATTCATGCTTTCGCCTCCTGAAGGGTGTAGGCCGGGTTCCAGCGCAGCCAGCTGCGCTCCAGCCACTGGGCGCTAACGTCGGCGAGTTTGCCGAGCAGGGCATACAGGATGATGGCAACTACCACCACGTCCGTTTGCAGGAACTCGCGGGCGTTCATCGCCAGGTAGCCTATGCCTGAGTTGGCCGAGATGGTCTCCGCCACAATCAGCGTCAGCCACATCAGGCCGAGCGCAAAACGCACCCCGACCATAATGGAGGGCAGGGCGCCCGGCAGGATCACGTGTATAAAGAGGGAAAAACCCGTTAAGCCGTAGCTGCGCGCCATCTCCACCAGACCGCGATCGATATTGCGGATCCCGTGCCAGGTGTTGATGTAGATCGGGAACAATGTGCCCAGCGCCACGAGGAAGATCTTGGCGCTCTCATCAATACCAAACCACAGGATAACCAGCGGGATCAGCGCCAGATGCGGCACGTTGCGCAGCATCTGAATGGAAGTATCCAGCAGCCGCTCGCCCCAGCGGGAAAGGCCGCTGATCAAGCCCAGTACCAGACCGATGCTGCCGCCGATGGAAAAACCAATCACGGCGCGCCATGAGCTGATCGCCAGATGCTGCCACAGCTCGCCGCTCACGCTCAGCGACCAGAACGCTTCTACGACGCCCTCCGGAGAGGGCAGAATGCGGCTCGACAGCCAGCCGGTGGACGACGCGAGCTGCCAGAGAGCCACAATGCCGACGGGTAAAAACCACGGCGCCGCGCGCAGCAGCCATTTTTGTGAGGTGGCAGACATGGTCACTCCTTAGCTCTGTGCGGCTTTGCGTGGAATAAACTCGTTCGCCACGGCTTCGCCCTGAAGCTGAAGCCGCTGCGGCTGCGGAATTTCCGGAATGGCAACATCCAGATGCGGGAACAACAGCTCGCCTACCTTGTACGCCTCTTCCAGATGCGGGTAACCGGAGAGAATAAAGCTGTCGATACCCAGCTCGGCGTATTCATTGATACGCGCGGCTACGGTCGGACCGTCGCCGACCAGCGCCGTGCCCGCACCGCCGCGCACCAGGCCGACGCCCGCCCACAGGTTCGGGCTGATCTCCAGGTTCTCGCGCTTGCCGTTGTGCAGGGACGCCATTCGGTGCTGTCCGACGGAGTCGGTTTTGGCAAACGCGGCCTGCGCCCTGGCAATGGTCTCATCGTCCAGATGAGAAATCAGGCGGTCGGCGGCCTGCCAGGCTTCTTCATTGGTTTCGCGCACGATCACGTGCAGGCGAATACCGAAGCGCACCTTACGGCCATGGGCGGCCGCCTTAGCGCGTACCTGAGCAATTTTTTCTTTCACCAGTTCAGGCGGTTCTCCCCAGGTCAGATAGAGATCGACCTGCTCTGCTGCCAGATCCTGGGCCACATCCGACGATCCGCCAAAATAGAGCGGCGGGCGCGGCTGTTGCACCGGCGGGAAGTAGAGTTTCGCGTCGCGAACGTGAATATGCTTGCCTTCAAAGGTAACGGTTTCACCTTCCAGCAGACGTCGCCAGACGCGGGTGAACTCGGCGGAGGCTTCATAGCGCTCGGTATGGTCGAGGAACACCCCATCGCCCGCCAGCTCCTGCGGATCGCTGCCCGTCACCAGGTTAAACAGGGCTCGACCGTTGGACAGCCTGTCCAGCGTTGCCGCCTGACGCGCCGCCACGGTGGGGGAGACAACGCTCGGGCGTAACGCAACCAGGAACTTCAGACGCTGGGTGACCGGGATCATCGACGCGGCTACCAGCCAGGCATCTTCACATGATCGTCCGGTTGGGATCAGCACCCCGGTGAAACCGATTCGGTCCGCCGCCTGCGCAATCTGCTGCAGGTAGCCATGGTCAACCGGGCGCGAGCCCTCTTCTGTACCAAGATAGTGTCCATCACCGTGGGTGGGTAAAAACCAGAAAAGATTCAGACTCATGATTTAGCTCCTTCTTTGCCTGCGGGCTGCCAGATGCGTTCGCGAATAGTGACCTGTTTTGGCACCAGGTGGTTTTGATAGAAAAGGTCAGCCGTTTGTTGCTGAAGCGCGGCGACGTGCGCGTCCACGGGCGTAATGGTGGTCGGCGGACGGTGGTTGAGATAGCTCGCGATCACCGGCTCAGGTAAGCCCATGGTTTTCGCCAGCAGGGCAATGCTCTCCTGACGCTGGGTCTGGGTCAGCGCATCGGCCTGGGTAAAGGTATCCAGTACGCCCTGAATAAATGCACCGTTCTTTTCCGCATAAGGACGCGCGGCCAGGTAGAACGAGCCGGTCTGCTTCAGCGTGGTACCGTCTTTCAGCACGCGAACGCCGCCCTGCAGCAATGCGGCGGAGTAGTACGGATCCCAGATGGCCCAGGCATCAACGTTCTTCTGCTGGAACGCGGCGCGCGCGTCGGCAGGCGTCAGGTAAACAGGTTGAATGTCAGTGAACTTGAGCCCGGCTTCTTGCAGGGCACGCAGCAGCAGGTTGTGTGAGCTGGAGCCTTTCTGGAAAGCCACTTTATGCCCTTTAAGGTCGGCGACGCTTTTAATGTCGCTGTTTTCAGGCACCAGAATCACTTCGGCCTTCGGTTTGGGCGGCTCAACGCCAACATAGACGAGGTCCGCTCCCGCCGCCTGGGCGAATATCGGCGGAATATCACCCGTGCTGCCGAGATCGATACTGCCCACGTTCAGGGCCTCCAGCATCTGCGGGCCAGCCGGGAACTCCACCCACGAGAATTTGGTGTCCGGGAAGCGTTTTTCCAGAAGCTGGTGGCTTTTCGCCAGCACCATGCTGACGCTGCCTTTCTGATAGCCAATGCGCAAACTTTCCGGAGCCGTTTCTGCGGCATGGGCCAGCGAAGTAAGCGCCATCAGACCTGCCAGGCCGATGCGGGTTAACGTTTTAAACATGTTCGACTCCTTGAGGCTGACCAAACGCCGGGGCCTGGATATCCCTGCGGTGCAGAGCATGCCAGAAGGTTTCCAGGGCAGTATCGAGGCGGGTTTGCAGGTTCGGCGTAAAATGAGGTTTATGTTGATAATCGATAACCTGGGAGTCATCTGCGAAAACGCCGTGGAGGATCTCCTGCGCTTTCAGCGCGTTCAGCACCGGCTTCAGGGCATAATCCACGGCCAGTAAATGAGCAACCGTACCGCCCGTTGCCAGCGGCAGTACGACTTTGCCGTCCAGCGCGCGTTCCGGAAGCAGATCGAGCAGGGTTTTCAGCGCCCCGGAAAAAGAGGCTTTATAAATGGGCGTGGCCACAATTAAACCGTCAGCGCCGTTAAGCTGCTCGATGAGCGTTTTAAGCGCAGGGCTGTCGAAACGGGCATAGAGCAGATCTTCAGGTTCGAAGTTATGCAGGTTCCAGTGGCACACTTCCACATCCAGGGCATTGAGTTTTTCGCGGGCATATTCCAGCAGGGCGCTGGAGCGCGAAGGGAATCGTGGACTTCCGGCCAGGGTAATGACGCGCATACTTCCTCCTTATAACTAATTGTTTGCTTTTATCTAACATTCATAACAATTTTAAGGAGTGTGACACCGCGCGGTTATTCCACTAAATGATTTATCTGCAATTAAAATGCGAAAAAGTGCATAAGAAATAGACGGCAAGGTAAACGATTGCGTTTTGCGCTGATTTTTTGCCGCAGGTCAATTCCCTTTCGCGCGTGGATCGCCCATAATCCCCTCCCGGTTTGCACACCGGGAATCCAGGAGAGTTCATGTACTACCCCTTCGTTCGTAAAGCCCTTTTCCAGCTCGACCCTGAGCGCGCTCATGAATTTACATTCCAGCAATTACGTCGTATTACCGGAACGCCGCTGGCCGCTCTGGTGCGTCAGAATGTGCCGGAAAAACCTGTGCAGTGCATGGGTCTGACCTTTAAAAATCCGCTGGGTCTGGCGGCCGGTCTGGACAAAAATGGCGAGTGCATTGATGCCCTGGGCGCGATGGGCTTTGGCTCCATTGAAATCGGCACCGTCACGCCGCGCCCGCAGCCGGGAAATGACAAGCCGCGCCTGTTCCGCCTGGTTGAAGCCGAAGGGCTGATCAACCGCATGGGCTTTAATAACCTCGGTGTTGATCACCTGGTTGAGAACGTAAAAAAAGCCCATTTTGACGGGATATTAGGCATCAATATCGGCAAAAATAAAGACACGCCGGTAGAGCAGGGTAAAGATGACTATCTGATTTGTATGGAAAAAGTCTACGCCTATGCCGGTTATATCGCGGTGAATATTTCTTCACCCAATACCCCGGGGCTGCGTTCCTTACAATATGGTGAAGCGCTGGACGATCTTCTGAGTGCCATTAAAAATAAACAAAATGAACTCCAGACGATCCACCATAAATATGTTCCGGTCGCGGTTAAGATCGCCCCGGATCTTTCTCCTGAAGAATTGATCCAGGTTGCCGACAGTTTGGTTCGCCATAATATTGATGGTGTTATTGCAACCAATACTACCCTCGATCGCTCCCTCGTGCAGGGAATGAAAAACTGTGACGAAGCGGGTGGGTTAAGTGGACGTCCGGTGCAATTAAAAAGCACCGAAATTATTCGCGCCCTGTCTGCGGAATTAAAAGGACGTCTGCCGATTATTGGCGTCGGCGGCATTGACTCAGTGATTGCTGCGCGCGAGAAGATGGCGGCGGGTGCATCACTGGTGCAAATCTATTCCGGCTTTATTTTTAAAGGACCGCCGCTGATTAAAGAAATCGTTACTCATATCTAATCTTTTCTCTTAATCAGACAACCAGGGCTTTATTTCCAGCCCTGGTTGTTTTATATTCCGTCACTGTTGCTTATTTAGTCATTATAGTCTTTTATTAATGGTGTTATAAACGAGGCGGCAAACAGGACATTTTTAGTACAGGACGTTTGGGGACGGGAGAGACACATGCGAATTAAACCTGACGATAACTGGCGCTGGTATTTTTGCGACGAGCATGACCGAATGATGCTCGATTTAGCCAATGGCATGTTGTTTCGTTCTCGTTTTGCCCGCCGAATGTTAACCCCGGATGCATTTTCCTCATCGGGCTTTTGCGTTGACGATGCGGCGCTTTATTTCTCTTTTGAAGAAAAATGCCGCGATCTGGTTCTCTCTAAAGAGCAGCGTGCCGAGCTGGTATTAAATGCGCTGGTGGCTATTCGCTTCCTGAAACCGCAAATGCCAAAAAGCTGGCATTTTCTTGCGCATGGTATGAGCTGGACCCCGGCAACGGGCGACGCGGCCAGCGTCAATCTGAGCGATACCGCAGAAGAGGTGAGCCTGCTGGTGGTTGAGCCAGGCGAAAATGCTGCGCTCTGCCTGCTGGCACAGCCCGGCGTAACCATTGCCGGGCGGACGATGCAGCTTGGCGATGCCATTAAAGTGATGAACGACAGGCTGAAGCCGCAGCTGCGCGTAGATTCCTTCAGCCTCGAACAGGCGGTTTAAGCTTCCAGCTGTACGGACGTTTTCGGTATGCAGCTACAGCACAGAATTGTGCCGTCATTTCCAATTGCCGATTTTTTCAGCGCACTGACCTCTCCACCCACCAGCTTGATGCGGCAGCATCCGCAAATGCCTGCGCGACAGGAATAGGGTACGCGAATACCTGCCTGCTCCAGTTGCTCCAGTAATACCTGCTGGTTGTTGCCACGGATGACGTTGCCCTGCCAGTGAATATCTACCGCAGAAGCGACATTTGTCACAACGTCGACCATTTCTTCTTCCTGACCTGAGCCGTACGCTTTTGCAGGCCCTCGGGCAAGAATTTCTACCTCATCACCGACGCGGATTGCGCCGCTGGAGCGCGGGATCAGGTTCTGGCCGAAATCCACATCGCCGTTGTCCTGCGCGGTGCGGAACGACTGCAGCGTCTTCAGCGGTTCGCCGGAAGGGTGCTTCTGGCCTTTCTCAGGGCTCACCGTGGTGAAAATGCAGCGGCTGCAGGGTTTTACGACATCAAAGATGACGCTACCGATGCGGATCACTTTCCAGGTGTCTTCTTCCCAGGCGTCGGCGCCCGTCACTACCAGGTTCGGACGGAACTGTTCCATCTGAACGCTCGCTTTGCAGCGGCCTTGTAAATCACGCAGCGAGGCTTCGTTAGTCAACAGGAACGGGAAACCATCGGCGAAGGAGAGGGGAACGGCGTCATGGCGCTTCACGCGACGCGTCGGTTCAGGCCCAACCCAGCGCAGCTGCACGTCGCGGGAAAAGAAACCGCTCAGCCAGCGGTTAATCTCATCCGGAGCGATGCGCGCGGTAAAATGATTGCCCCACACTTCCGTTGGCGCATCGACAGGCGCAAAATCAGCAAAGCGAATGACCGCGCTGGAACCGTCCGGCGCGGTAAGGTGCAAACCGTCATGAAGCGGGGAAGGGGTAAAGCGAACCATCTGCGGGAACTGGCGTGCGGTAATGAACGTGCCGTCAGGCTCGGTGACCATAAAAATACGATCGAAGGCGAATCCGCTCATGTCGGCCAGCGCGTGAGAGACGCCGATGCCGCGCATGGATTTCACCGGATGGATAAAAAGCCTGGATAACGTCGCCACTGCACACTCCCACAAATGAAAATAAGCCTTCAACTTTATGACATACACGCCATATTAGCTATAATGCGCGACAATTTTCTAAGAGTAAAAGTGACGATATGAATTCTCTGTTTGCCAGTACGGCCCGTGGGCTGGAAGAGCTGTTAAAAACTGAACTGGAAAGCCTGGGTGCACAAGAGTGCCAGGTGGTTCAGGGTGGTGTCCATTTTGAGGGCGACACGCGGCTTATTTACCAGAGCCTGATGTGGAGCCGTCTGGCGTCGCGCATCATGCTGCCGATGAAGGAGTGCAAGGTCTATAGCGACCTGGACCTCTATACCGGCGTACAGATGATCGACTGGACAGAGATCTTCACGCCAAACGCCACCTTTGCGGTGCATTTCAACGGCGTGAACGACGAGATCCGCAACAGCCAGTACGGTGCCCTGCGCGTAAAAGACGCCATTGTGGACTGCTTCACGCGTAAAAATAAGGAACGTCCGAACGTCGATCGCGAAAATCCGGATCTGCGTATTAACGTCTGGCTGAACGGCGACACGGCGAGTATTTCTCTCGATCTGAGCGGCGCGGGCCTGCACCTGCGCGGCTACCGCGATCGTACCGGTATGGCGCCAATTAAAGAAACGCTGGCTGCCGCCATCGTCATGCGCTCCGGCTGGCAGCCGGGCACGCCGCTGCTCGATCCGATGTGTGGTTCCGGTACGCTGCTGATTGAAGCGGCGATGCTGGCAACCGACCGCGCGCCGGGCCTGCATCGCGGTCAGTGGGGCTTTAAAGGCTGGGCGCAGCACGACGAAGCGCTCTGGAAAGAGGTCAAAGACGACGCGCAGACCCGCGCGCGCAAAGGTCTGGCGGAGTACACCTCCCACTTCTACGGTTCGGACAGCGACCCGCGCGTCATTGAACGCGCGCGCAGCAACGCCCGTCGCGCCGGTATCGGCGAGCTGGTCACCTTCGAGGTGAAGGACGTGGCGAATCTGACCAACCCGCTGCCAAAAGGCCCGTACGGTACCGTGATCAGCAACCCGCCATACGGCGAGCGTCTGGACAGCGAACCGGCGCTGATTGCCCTGCACAGCCTGCTGGGCCGCAATATGAAGGACTACTTCGGCGGCTGGAACCTGTCGCTGTTTAGCGCCTCGCCGGAGCTGCTGAGCTGCCTGCAGCTGCGTGCCGATCGCCAGTTTAAGGCGAAAAACGGCCCTCTGGACTGCGTGCAGAAGAACTACCATCTGGCGGAGAAAGCGGCGGACAGCAAGCCATCCGGCGTGGCGGAAGATTACGCCAACCGCCTGCGCAAGAACCTGAAGAAATATGAGAAGTGGGCGAAGCAGGAAGGGATTGAATGCTACCGCCTGTACGACGCCGACCTGCCGGAGTACAACGTGGCGGTTGACCGCTACGCGGACTGGGTAGTGATTCAGGAATATGCTCCACCGAAAACCATCGATGCGCAAAAAGCGCGTCAGCGCATGCTGGACGTCATTGCGGCGACCATCGCCGTGCTCGGCATCACGCCAAACAAGCTGGTGCTGAAAACCCGCGAGCGGCAGAAAGGGAAAAATCAGTATCAGAAGATGGGCGAGAAGGGTGATTTCATCGAAGTGGGCGAATACAACGCTCGCCTGTGGGTAAACCTGACCGACTATCTGGATACCGGCCTGTTCCTCGATCACCGTATCGCCCGTCGCATGCTGGGCCAGATGAGCAAAGGCAAAGATTTCCTCAACCTGTTCTCCTATACCGGCAGCGCGAGCGTGCATGCGGGTCTGGGCGGCGCGCGGAGCACCACCACGGTGGATATGTCCCGCACCTATCTGGAGTGGGCGGAGCGCAACCTGCGTCTTAACGGGCTGACCGGACGTCAGCACCGACTGATGCAGGCCGACGTGCTGGGCTGGTTGCGTGATACTGACGAGCAGTTCGACCTGATCTTTATCGATCCACCGACCTTCTCCAACTCCAAGCGCATGGAGGATAGCTTTGACGTACAACGCGATCACCTGCGCCTGATGACCGACCTCAAGCGCCTGCTGCGTAAGGGCGGCACCATTATGTTCTCGAACAATAAACGCGGCTTCCGTATGGATCATGACGGCTTAGCAGCCCTGGGACTGAAAGCACAAGAAATCAGCCAAAAAACGCTGTCTCAGGACTTTGCCCGTAACCGTCAAATTCATAACTGCTGGTTGATTACCGCGGTCTGAAAGGAAAAATAAATGTCATTAATTAGCATGCACGGCGCGTGGCTCTCTTTCAGCGATGCGCCACTTCTCGATGATACTGAACTGCATATTGAAGACAACGAACGCGTCTGTCTTGTAGGCCGTAACGGCGCGGGTAAATCCACGCTGATGAAAATCCTCAACCGTGAACAGGGCCTGGATGATGGCCGTATCGTTTACGAGCAGGATCTGATTGTTTCCCGTCTGCAGCAGGATCCTCCTCGTAACGTGGCGGGTACCGTTTATGATTTCGTTGCAGAAGGGATTTCTGAGCAGGCTGAATACCTGAAGGGCTATCACGAAATTTCACATCTGGTGATGACCGACCCAAGTGAAAAAAATCTCAATGAGATGGCACGCCTGCAGGAGCTTCTGGATCATCACGGTCTGTGGCAACTTGAAAGCCGTATTACGGAAGTGCTGGATCAGTTAGGTCTGGATGCGGATATGGAGCTGTCGGCGCTTTCCGGCGGCTGGCTGCGTAAAGCGGCGCTTGGCCGTGCGCTGGTCAGCGGCCCGAAGGTGCTGTTGCTGGACGAACCGACCAACCACCTGGATATTGAAGCGATTGACTGGCTGGAAGGGTTCCTGAAGACCTTTAACGGCACTATTATTTTCATCTCGCACGACCGTTCGTTTATCCGCAATATGGCGACGCGTATTGTCGATCTCGATCGCGGCAAGCTGGTCACCTATCCTGGCGATTACGATACTTATCTGCTGGAAAAAGAAGAAAACCTGCGCGTGGAAGAGCTGCAAAATGCGGAGTTTGACCGCAAGCTGGCACAGGAAGAGGTCTGGATCCGTCAGGGCATCAAGGCCCGCCGTACCCGTAACGAAGGCCGCGTGCGTGCCCTGAAGGCGATGCGCAACGAGCGCAGCGCTCGCCGTGAAGTGATGGGAAGTGCGAAGATGCAGGTCGAAGAGGCATCCCGCTCCGGTAAGATTGTCTTTGAAATGGAAAATGTCGATTACCAGGTCGATGGAAAAATTCTGGTGAAAGACTTCTCCGCTCAGGTGCAGCGTGGCGATAAAATTGCCCTCATTGGCCCTAACGGCTGCGGTAAAACCACGCTGCTGAAGCTGATGCTGGGTCAGCTGCAGGCCGACAGCGGCCGTGTTCACTGCGGGACTAAGCTGGAAGTCGCCTACTTTGACCAGCACCGTGCAGAGCTGGATCCAGACAGAACGGTGATGGATAACCTCGCCGAAGGCAAGCAAGAGGTGATGGTAAACGGCAAGCCGCGTCACGTGCTGGGCTATCTGCAGGACTTCCTGTTCCATCCGAAACGTGCGATGACCCCAGTCCGTGCGTTATCTGGCGGAGAGCGTAATCGTCTGCTGCTGGCGCGTCTGTTCCTGAAACCAAGTAACCTGTTGATTCTCGATGAACCAACGAACGACCTGGATGTCGAAACGCTGGAATTACTCGAAGAACTGATTGACGGTTATCAGGGGACCGTGATGCTGGTTAGCCACGATCGTCAGTTTGTGGATAACACCGTAACCGAGTGCTGGATCTTCGAAGGTGAAGGGCGAATTGGACAATACGTAGGCGGTTATCACGATGCAAAAGGGCAGCAATCGCAGTCTCTGGCGCAGAAACAGTCAAAGTCCAAAATAAGTTCTGAACCTGCTGTAACAAAAGCAGAAACTGTCAAGAAAACCTCGGCTAAACTAAGCTATAACCTGCAGCGCGAACTGGAGGGGCTACCGCAGCGTCTTGAAGAGCTGGAGGCCGCGCTTGAGGATCTGCAAAAACAGGTTGCTGATGCGTCATTCTTTACCCAATCGCATGACTATACTCAGAAAGTACTGGCTGAACTGTCCGCGGCTGAAAAAGCCCTGGAAGAAGCATTTGAGCGCTGGGAGTACCTTGAGTCTCTGAAAAACGGCGCATAAACAGGGATAACATATGTGTGACCAGCACCATGCCGACAGGCATATTTTATGCTCGCAATGCGATATGCTCGTGGCGTTGCCAGAGCTTGGTCACGGACATAAAGCCCTGTGTCCACGTTGCGGCGCAACGTTGACAACCGAGTGGGACGCGCCGCGGCAGCGTCCCACTGCTTACGCTCTGGCAGCATTGTTCATGCTGCTGCTCTCCAATCTCTTCCCCTTCATCTATATGAAGGTGGGAGGGATAACCAGCCAGGTGGATCTGCTTGAAATTCCGGGCGTGATGTTCTCGGAAGACTACGCCAGCCTCGGCACCTTTTTTCTCCTGTTTGTCCAGATAGTCCCGGCTTTTTGCCTGGTCGTTATCCTTTTGCTGGTCAACCGCGTCAGGATGCCCTCATCACTGAAAATCCGGCTCGCGCGTATCCTTTTTCAGCTCAAAAGCTGGGGCATGGCCGAGATCTTTCTGGCGGGCATTCTGGTCAGTTTCGTGAAGCTCATGGCGTACGGCGATGTGGGGATCGGCAGCAGCTTTATTCCGTGGTGCCTGTACTGTGTCCTGCAGCTGCGCGCCTTCCAGTGCGTGGACAGGCGCTGGGCGTGGGATGATATCGCCCCGGCACCGACGCTTGCGCAGACGGTAAAAGTCGGCGTCCCCGGAATTCGTCAGGGGCTGCGTTCCTGCCCGTGCTGCACCGCCGTGCTGCCCGCCGATCTGGACGTTTGTCCGCGCTGCGAAACGAAAGGTCACGTACGCCGTAAAAATAGCCTGCAGTGGACGATGGCGCTGCTGGTCACCTCCATCATGCTGTATCTGCCAGCCAATATTCTACCGATCATGATCACCGATTTGCTCGGCGACAAAATGCCCTCGACGATCCTGGCCGGGGTGATATTGCTGTGGGGCGAAGGTTCCTATCCTGTCGCCGGTGTGATCTTTATCGCCAGTATTATGGTGCCAACCTTAAAAATGATCGCCATCGCCTGGCTCTGTTGGGATGCGAAGGGGCATGGAAAACGCGACAGCGAACGCATGCACCTGATTTATGAAGTGGTCGAGTTTGTCGGACGCTGGTCAATGATTGACGTGTTTGTCATCGCCGTTCTCTCTGCACTGGTGCGGATGGGCGGTTTGATGAGTATTTATCCCGCGATGGGGGCTTTAATGTTTGCACTGGTCGTGATTATGACCATGTTTGCGGCCATGACCTTCGACCCTCGTTTATCGTGGGATCGTGAGCCTGAATCAAGCCATGAGGAAGAGTAAGAGCATGGAAAATAAGAGTGGAGAGGCGAAAGTGCAGAAGGTCAAAAACTGGTCGCCGGTGTGGATTTTCCCCATCGTGACCGCGCTGATCGGTGCATGGATCCTGTTTTATCATTACAGCCATCAGGGACCGGAAGTCACGCTGATAACCACCAATGCCGAGGGGATTGAGGGCGGTAAAACGACCATCAAAAGCCGTAGCGTGGACGTGGGCGTGGTCGAAAGCGCAACCCTGACCGACGATTTAACCCATGTGGAAATTAAGGCGCGCCTTAATGCCGGCATGGAAAAACTGCTGCACGGCGATTCCGTTTTCTGGGTCGTTAAACCGCAGGTGGGGCGCGAAGGGATCAGCGGTTTAGGGACGCTGCTCTCCGGGGCCTATATTGAACTGCAGCCCGGCACGAAGGGTAGCCAGCCGGGAAAATACCAGCTTCTGGATTCACCGCCGCTTGCGCCGCCTGATGCCAAGGGTATCCGCGTGATCCTCGACAGCAAAAAAGCGGGTCAGCTCACGGCGGGCGATCCGGTACTGTTCCGCGGCTACCGTGTCGGTTCCGTTGAAACCAGCACCTTCGATGCGCAAAAGCGTACCATTAGCTATCAGCTTTTCATCAATGCGCCAAACGATCGTCTGGTGACCAGCAACGTTCGCTTCTGGAAGGACAGCGGGATCGCGGTCGATCTTACGTCGGCGGGGATGCGCGTAGAGATGGGATCATTAACCACGCTGTTTGGCGGCGGGGTGAGCTTTGATGTGCCGGAAGGGCAGGATCTGGGGCAGCCGGTTGCTGAGAAAACGGCGTTCAGACTCTTTGACGATCAGCGAAGCATTCAGGACGCGCTCTATACCGATCACATTGACTTCCTGATGTTCTTTAAAGATTCCGTCCGCGGTCTGCAGCCGGGCGCGCCCGTTGAGTTCCGCGGTATTCGTCTTGGTACGGTTGGACAGGTTCCGTTCTTTGTCCCGGGCCTGAGCCAGATGCTGGACGATGATTATCGTATTCCGGTACTGATCCGCATCGAGCCGGAGCGTCTGCTGAACCAGATTGGCGAGAACCAGGATATCGCGGCGCATATTAACGAACTGATGAACCGTGGTCTGCGCGGGTCGCTGAAAACGGGTAACCTGGTGACGGGTGCGCTGTATGTGGATATGGACTTCTACCCGAAAGCACCGCCGATTACCGGTATTCGTGAATTCGGTGGCTACAAGATCATCCCAACGGTGAGCAGCGGTCTGGCTCAGATCCAGCAGCGCCTGATGGAGACGCTGGATAAGATCAACAATCTGCCACTGAATCCGATGATTGAAGCGGCGACGAACTCTCTGAGCGAAAGCCAGGCAACGATGCGTCGTCTGCAAACCACGCTGGATAACATCAATAAGATCACGGCGAGCCAGAGCATGCAGCAGCTGCCGCAGGATATGCAGAAAACGCTGCGTGAGCTGAACCGCAGTATGCAGGGCTTCCAGCCGGGTTCAGCGGCCTACAACAAGATGGTGGCAGATATGCAGCGTCTTGATCAGGTCTTACGTGAACTGCAGCCGGTGCTGAAAACGCTCAACGAGAAGAGCAACGCGCTGGTGTTCGAAGCGAAAGATAAAAAGGATCCTGAGCCGAAGAGGGCAAAAGAATGAAAAAGTGGCTATTGATGGTTGGCGCTCTGCTGTTAACGGCGTGCAGTTCAGGGGTAGATAATAAAAGCTACTATCAGCTGCCTGTGGCTACCCACAGCGGTGGGCAAAGCACGGCCAGCCAGGGAAACCGCCAGCTGTGGGTTGAGCAGGTTGCGGTGCCGGATTATCTGGCAGGAAACGGCGTGGTTTATCAGACCAGCGACGTTAAATACGTGATTGCGACGAACAACCTGTGGGCCAGCCCGCTGGATCAGCAGCTGCGCAACACGCTGGTGGCCAATCTGGGCAGCCAGCTTCCGGGTTGGGTTGTCGCGTCGCAGCCGCTGGGTAACGACCAGGATACGCTGAACGTCACGGTAACGGCCTTCCACGGCCGTTACGACGGTGCGGTGGTGATTAGCGGGGAGTGGTTGCTGAACCATCAGGGGCAGCTGATTAAGCGTCCTTTCCATCTGGAGCTGAAGCAGCAGAAAGATGGCTATGACGAAATGGTGAAAGTTCTGGCTCAGGGTTGGGCACAGGAGTCGGCCAGCATCGCGAGAGAAATTTCCCGGCTGCCATAAGTAAAATTCATCATCAAAAACCGCAATTGGCCTGTTGCTGATTGCGGTTTTTTTTTCGTTTTCACTTCAGATTGTTACTTGTGCCACGTCACAATTTTTGTACAAATGAACTTCCAGCTAGCTCACAAATATGACACCCGTATGAATTTTGAACATTGACGATGCGACTAATTCGAGGTATTCGTTATCTGTGCCTGTGCATTGAGTGCAGACACTGTTTTCTTTCCACCAGACAAAAGAATGAGGGAAACGAGGCATGAAGAGACAGAAACGAGATCGCCTGGAACGGGCTCATCAACGTGGTTATCAGGCCGGCATCGCTGGACGTTCTAAAGAAATGTGTCCTTATCAGACGATAAATCAAAGGTCACAATGGCTTGGAGGCTGGCGAGAAGCCATCGGCGACAGGGCACTCATAGCCTGATAACGTCTCTTTCAAAAAAGAAACCTCCGCAATGCGGAGGTTTCGCCTTTCCGGGGGTGCCAAAAGCACGATCAGAAAGCTGAAGTATCCTGGAACAGGCCAACTTTCAGGTCGCTTGCGCTATAGATCAGACGACCGTCGACCAGCACTTCGCCATCTGCCAGGCCCATAATCAGGCGGCGGTTAACGATACGCTTGAAGTGAATACGATAGGTCACTTTCTTCGCCGTAGGCAGAACCTGGCCAGTGAATTTTACTTCGCCCACGCCCAGCGCGCGGCCTTTGCCTTCGCCGCCCAGCCAGCCCAGATAGAAGCCAACCAGCTGCCACATGGCATCCAGGCCCAGACAGCCAGGCATTACCGGATCGCCAATAAAGTGGCAACCGAAGAACCACAGGTCCGGATTAATATCGAGTTCTGCTTCTACGTAACCCTTATCGAAGTTGCCGCCGGTTTCGGTCATTTTCACGACACGGTCCATCATCAGCATGTTCGGGGCCGGTAACTGTGGGCCTTTAGCGCCAAACAGTTCACCGCGACCAGAGGCAAGAAGATCTTCTTTTGTATAGGATTCGCGTTTATCTACCATGTTCTCAGTAAGCCTTATTTTAGTGAAGGACGCAGGATAGCTAACACGTGTACGCTGAACAAGTCCGATCAGTTCGAACTAAACCAGCCCAGCCAGCGTAACGGCCATGGATAACGATGACGAGCATCCTGCTGTGTCGCCTGAGCTATGCGCTCCTGGATAGTCTGCATCAGGGTAGTTTGCCCTTCGCCATCCCAAACCAGATTTGTCAGTAAGGGTAGCGCATCCTCAATCCCTTCGATGGCCCAGATGGCGAATTGCTCTTGCTCAACCGCATCCAGAATGTCCTGACTGAGGCTCAAATGGCGTGCGTTGGGAGCAGGAATAATCACACCCTGTTTGCCGTTTAAACCGCGCTGCTGACAGATAGAGAAGAAGCCTTCAATTTTTTCGTTGAGGCCTCCCACTGGCTGTGCACGACCGAACTGATCCACCGAACCGGTGATCGCGATGTTCTGATTGATGGGCACTTCCGCCAGGGCGCTGATTAAGGCGCACAGCTCGGCCATAGAGGCGCTGTCGCCATCCACTTCGCTGTAGGACTGCTCAAACGTCAGCGAGGCGGAGAAGGGGATCTGTTGCTCAAGCTGCAGCTCTGACATCAAAAACGCCTGCATGATCATCATGCCTTTCGCGTGAATGTTGCCGCCCAGCTCGGCTTTCCGTTCAATATCGGTGAACTCGCCATCGCCAATGTGCACAACGCAGCTGATACGGGATGGTTCCCCGAATGCGCGCGGATGGCCGGGAAATTCAATCACCGACAGGGCGTTGATCTGCCCGACGCGTTCGCCTTCGGTTTCCACCAGAATTTGTTCCAGCAGAATTTCATCCTGCATACGGTCGGCAAGATAGCCCTCTCGCCACTCACGCTGAGCCAGCATCTGAGTGAGCTGTTCACCGGTGAACGCTCCGTCACCGCTGAGCACACCCACTTCACGCAGCTGTTTGCCGATCCAGAGCGGGCAAAGCGGCAGCGTTTCCTGGTCACCGGTGTAGCGCACCGCTTCGCGGATTAAGCCCGGCCATGCGTCAGCCGCAGGGGTAGGCAGCGCAAAACGTTCAGCAACGGCCATCACCCACTGGCACCACTGTGCCATATCGTCGGCGTCAGCAATCTGGATATTGTCTTCGTATTCGCTATACACTGCCTGCTCAGCGAGTTCTGGCTCCATTTCCTGGAAGTCCGCCAGCGATTCACGGTCGCCCGTCAGCACGACGGTCAGCGACAGCGGCATAGACGGAACGGAGACAGGCAGAGGACGAGACTCGTCGTAGCCGACCCAATCGAAACGCTGCTGGTGCACGATGGTTTTCAGACGCATCCACAGCAGCGGCTGCGAGAGCAGGGTACGCAGTGAGATGATGAGAACACCGCCATTTGCGCGATGTACCAGCCCCGGCTGCAGCGAAAGTTCACCGTTAAACTGGCGCAGACAACCAAAAAGTTGTTCCGCCTCGACCCAGTTAGCGGTAATCACTTCGCTCTTAGCGGCAAAACGGCCATCGGCCTGCGCCGCCGGTTCGAAAGTGACATCATGTCCCGCAATACGATACTGGCCGCCAAAAACTGCGTTCGCTTCCGGCTTCAGCTGGCGCACGGCATCACCGAGCAGCGTCAGGTATTCCGCTTCTTCCGGGGCCTTGAGCAGCATAAAGGGCGCTGTTGCCCATGGGCTTAACACCTGCTCCAGCGCATAATGCAAACGAGGCTGCGTATCGCTAAGGATGAATTCGTGTTCTTTTGCGAGTTCGGGCTGTGCAAACAGTTCCTGGTAACTTTCGGTATCCGGAACAAGGTCACGCCATGCAAGTTTCGTAATGGTCAAAGTTGATGTTTTTTAGTCAGATGTAAAAGCGTGGAGTATACCGTAAGCGGGGGGCTGTACCCAAGCAGGATCGGGGATTTCGACAGGGCGATTGGCTGCATTCACTCACAGGATATGATTTCTTTTCAGCAGATTGCTAAAAAACTGATATTCTGAACAGAGTTACGTGGTAACACTGAGATCGCAATGAAATATCAACAACTGGAAAATCTCGAAAGCGGCTGGAAATGGAAGTACCTGGTCAAAAAGCACCGTGAAGGGGAGCTGATCACCTGCTACGTCGAAGCCAGCGCTGCGCAAGAAGCCGTGGATATTTTGCTGACCCTCGAAAATGAACCGGTACAGGTTAACGGCTGGATTGAGAAACACATCAATCCCGCGCTGTTAAACCGGATGAAGCAAACTATCCGTGCCCGACGCAAACGGCATTTTAATGCTGAGCATCAGCACACTCGCAAAAAATCAATCGATCTGGAGTTCGTTGTCTGGCAACGCCTGGCCGGGCTGGCACAACGACGGGGCAAAACGCTTTCGGAAACCATCGTGCAGCTGATTGAGGATGCCGAACATAAAGAGAAGTACGCCAACCAGATGTCGACGCTGAAGAACGACCTTCAGGCTCTGTTGGGTAAAAAATAGATTTTTCTTTTCTTCAGACAATAAAAAACCCCGCATGGCGGGGTTTTTTTATAAGACGATAACTTATGCCGCTGGCTGAGTTACAACGTCTTTGATGCCTTTAACTTCGATCTCTACGCGACGATCTGGAGCCAGGCAGTCGATCAGTGCAGCGCGAGCTTTCACGTTGTCACAGGTGTTGCCAGTAACTGGGTTAGATTCGCCCATACCACGTGGGGAGATCTTGTTAGCTGGGATACCTTTAGAGATCAGGTAATCAACAACAGACTGAGCACGTTTCTCAGACAGTTTCTGGTTGTAAGCGTCAGAACCGATACGGTCGGTGAAGCCCAGAACCACTACTGAACCGTCTTTAGGATCCAGGTTGCTCAGCTGAGAGTACAGCTGATCAAGTGCCTGCTGGCCTTCTGGTTTCAGAGTCGCTTTGTTGAAGTTGAACAGAACGTCAGACTTCAGAGTGAAGTGCTTGGTCTGTACTTCTGGAGCTGGAGCCGGCGCTGGAGCAACAACTGGTGCTGCTTCTTCCTGCTGGCCGAAACGGTAGGAAACACCTACGCTCAGCATGCCGTTGTCTGGACGAACACCAACGGTGTTGCCGTCGCCGATGTTGTTAACCCACTGGTATTCCAGACGGGTAGCGATGTCACGGGTCATAGCCCACTCAACGCCACCAGCGAATACTGGGGAAACACCGGTGTCATGGTTGTCACCAGAGATGTTGTTGCTGGAGTCTGCGCGCCATACCATGCCGCCCAGACGGGTGTACACGTCCAGATCGTCAGTGATTGGGTAGCCCAGTTTAGCGGTCAGCTGAACGCCTTGTGCTTTGAAAGCGCCGTTGATGGTGTCGCCTTTGTATGGCATACGACCTAACCAGTCGTAACCCATTTCAAAACCAACATACGGGTTAACCTGATAGCCACCGAACGCACCTGCACCAAGCTGGCTCTCGTGAGTTGGGCCATCATTGTTCAGGCTGCTGTTGTACCAGCCGGTGTCATGGAACTGAGACCAGCCCAGTTTACCACCTGCATACCAGGTATTATCTTTCGGAGCGGCCTGCGCTACGGTAGCGAAGCCAGCCAGTGCCACTGCAATCGCGATAGCTGTCTTTTTCATTTTTTGCGCCTCGTTATCATCCAAAATTCGCCATGAAAGTCTCAGGAGAGAATCACGGTTAAATCCTTCACCGGGGGGCGTGGTCAAATATAAATCTACCGATATCTTCGGCTTAGGCCGAGCACCCCTGGCGATGTAAAGTCTACAACGTAGCTGAAAACTTACAAGTGTGAAGTCCGTCAGGCATATGAAAAAAAAAGTTCCGTATACCGATTATTTAACATTTTTCGAACGAATTTTGTGCAATAAAATTAAGGAGAACCGCACCAGACAAGCCTTGCCGCAATTTTCAGGCAGGGAACTTTAATGCCATCTTGTAGTCAAAAAAAATTCCAGGAAAAATCTTAATTTCACTCAATGATACAAATTCGAGTGAATTTTTAGCCCAGAAAGTTGTCCTTTGCGGTAAGAATCCGATCGAACCGGACGCATAATGAACCCGATCGCATCCCCTTCTTCAGCTGCTTCAGTCAGACGGAAATGTTCCTCTTCCGTCAATTCTTCCGGTAACCATCCAATCACCACGCTGTAATTGCCGGTGCGTAACGCGCGAATCATCGACTCAACGGTATCGCACGGCGGGAGCTGATTAATCTGCATAACCTTGGTAAGCGGAAGGCCTGCGGACTGAACCCACTCACGGCTCAGTTTTTGCTGAGGCGTGAGCCAAAGCTGCCAGCGCGATTGCTGACCAAGCTGTTGCAATAACGGCAACAGCAGAAGTTGCGTCAACAGGGGCTGGTCTTCACGATAAACCACTTCACTGATAAGCCCCGTGGAAACACGCTCGACGGAATTCTGCGCGACATTACCTGCGGAAGAAGAGAGAGAGGTTGAGCGATTTGCATAGCCTGAAGTGTGCATATTCATTCCAGCCCTGTAGTTACTGTATGGATATACAGTAACCCCTGTATGCATAAAGATCAACCTCATTTTCGGAAAGCGACTCGCAAAATTCATTCAATGTTGATGTCCCTCGAAAAATCATCTTGCTCATCGGCGATAAGTTGCCTATTT
Organism: Enterobacter sp. DC1; assembly: GCF_000568075.1. Taxonomy (NCBI): domain Bacteria; kingdom Pseudomonadati; phylum Pseudomonadota; class Gammaproteobacteria; order Enterobacterales; family Enterobacteriaceae; genus Enterobacter; species Enterobacter sp. DC1. The sequence goes on along the minus strand of NZ_AZUA01000001.1, from coordinate 1,077,763 downwards.
TCCTGCTAACGGATCCGCTAGTAAGAAAATTTGTTGTTACTTTATGATTTTGAAGGGAAATATCATGAAAAAGATATCTTATGAACGGATTTATAAATCTCAGGAATACCTCTCCCCGTTGGGCGAGATCCATCACCGCGCGCTGTTTGGAGGCTATACCCTCGCGGTGGATGATGCGGTTTTTGCCATGGTGTCTGATGGCGAGCTTTATCTTCGGGCCTGTGAGGAGAGTGCGAAATACTGTGTAAAGAATGCTTCTTCATTCTTAACGTTGATGAAGCGTGGCCGCCCGGTGCTGCTCAACTATTATCGTGTGGATGACGGATTATGGCAGGACAGGGAGCGCTTGCTTCAGCTCTCCTCGTTTGCTCTCAGTGCGGCAAGAAAAGAACGCTATCAGCGCCATCAGCGAAACCGACTTAAGGATCTGCCAAACCTGACCTTTCAGCTCGAAGTCTTGCTCTTTGAAGCTGGCATCACTAATGAGGAAACGCTGCGGGCGCTGGGTGCCAGAGCGAGCTGGCTGAAGATGCGGGCAAAAAACAAAGCGCTCAGTATTAAAGTTCTCTTCGCGCTGGAAGGGGCTATCGAGGGACTGCATGAGGCGGCACTCCCGGCAGGCATTCGCCGGGAGCTAACGGAGTGGTTTAATGCGCTGCCTGAGCCACAGGAGAATCACTCCTCCAGGTAGCGATTTGCTGTTGCAGCCGGCAAATTTCAGGCAGCAGAGCGATAAGCAGGCCTATCTGCTGAAGTACCAGCGGCGCTTTGCTGTCGTTTCCAGGGTCAAGATGCGCAATGCGTTGAGCCAGTTCATCCAGCGCCTGTTGAACGCGCGGCTCATCGGCCGGTCGGTGATGAAGCGCGTCATCGACATAACAGACGGCGTCATCGAGCAGATTGAGAATACCGGGGTTGGTGAGTTTCTCACGGTGGGCACCGAGCGTCGAAATATAGCTGGTGAACGTATGGTTCAGGCAGAGCAGGCGGAACGCAGTCTCACGAATCTCCGCCGTGGCGCGAGGCTCCGTTGACATGTTAGAGACAACGGAGGCCAGTTCTGCGTCACTGTTATGCGCGTCGCGACGGGCTATCCGGTAAGCCAGGCGGTTATCGCGCCCCTGGTGGTACTGCTCCAGGATTGCGTCAAGGTATCGACAGTTGGCGTTCATCGCCCTGTCCACCACGCGCGGCAAATTGCGGAAACGCCAGTCCGGCCAGATAAAGCTGACCGCGGCCCAGGCAATCGCACAGCCAATCAGGGTATCGATCACGCGGGGCAGGGCAACTTCAAACCCTTCACCCAGCAGGTTAAAGCAGAGCAGCACCAGCAGCGTGATGAACATCGTGGCGTGCGCATACTGCACGTTGCGAAATGCGAAGAACAACACGCCGGTGATCACGATCAGGATCAGTTGACCTTCAACGGAGGGCACAAAATAGAGCACCGGAAGGCCAATCGCGACGCCGACCAGCGTACCGATAATACGCAGCGCAAGACGGTGTCGGGTGGCGTTATAGTTCGGCTGGCAGACGAACAGGCTGGTCAGCAGGATCCAGTAGCCGTGGTGCAGCCCGGTTATCTGAATAAAGGCATAACCCACGCACAGCACCAGCGACATTCTCACCGCGTGGCGAAAGAGAGCCGATTCGGGCGTAAAGTTGCGGCTCAGCCGTAGCCACATATCGCTAACGCTGTGCACGCTGTCATCAGCAAGCTGGTTTTCCACCTCACTGCCCGGCAGCGCCATCGCCTGTTCGGACTCAATTGTCGCCAGCTGAGCATCAATCGCCCGCAGGTTGTTCAGCAGAAAGCCCAGCGCTTTGATGTGCTCCGGTGACGTTCCGCTGGCCTGAACGCGGTCGAGCGCCGCATCAAGATGGCTGAATACGCGTTCAAAGCGGGGATCATGCTGATAGGGCGTGCGCAGCAGAATGGAACGCGAGAGCTGCTGGCACGCCTGGGACTGCATGGACAGCAGGCGCTGGAAGCGGAACATCACGTCGCTGTAGCGGAACTTCTCGCGCAGGGCTGCATACTGAACGTGCGAGGAGCTGGCGCGTTCATGAATGTCCTGGGCGGCAAAATAGTAGTGTAAGGTCCTTCGCGTTCCGCGCTGACCGCGATCGCCGCGCAGACGGGTAAGCACAGAGGCTTTTGTCTGGTTAAGGGTGGCGACCAGTTGGCCGTTTGCCAGCGCCAGATCGTAGAGCGGAGCCTGGCTTTCTTCCTCGATATCCGGGTCGAACAGCCGGGATTTCAGTTCCAGATAGTGGGCTAGCTGCTCAAAGCTGCGGGCAAGGTTATCCTGCAGAGGGCGAACCGGGAAGATCAGATGACCGGTTAGCGTCAGCAGGTTATACCAGATGGCACCCAGCAACAGCAGAACCGGCTGCTGGTACCACTGGTCGTACAGGGAAACGCCCAGCATGGTGTAGATGGCGATCAGCAATGCACCAAACGCGATGGTGGCATAGCGCTGCCCGAGGCCGCCCAGCAAAATAAAACCGCTGGTTGAGAGCGTAAGGCCCAGGGCAAACAGCCAGGGCCACGGGAAAAGCAGCTCAACGGACGCTGAAGCGATGAAAAAGCAGACGAGCGTAATGACCAGGTTACGTAAACGACCGGCCAGACGATCGTCCAGGTCCGCCAGCGCCCCGGCCACCACCCCCAGCGTGAGTGGAATGGTGAGCTTGACATCATTCAGCCACCAGGGCAGGGCAACCGTGCCGCAAAGCGCGATGAATATCCTGACGTTGTAAAGCCAGGTGCTGTTCCAGGTATAACGGCGAAGCAGTGGGCTTAGCATAAACGCGGCCGGTCCTTATTTACTGAAAACGACGACGAGCGTTTGCTTCACGCGCCGCCTGGGCCACTTCTACCGGAACAACCCTGCGACCGACGGGCCAAAGGGCGATGGCGGCGATCTTAAAGTTCGCTATCCCCACCGGAATGCCAATAATCGTGATGCACTGCGCAATACCGGCAAAAATATGCATGATGCACAGCCACCAGCCGAAGAAAATCAGCCACAGAATGTTCAGCAGGGTTCCGCCCGTATTCATCAGGGCGCTTTTGCTCTCCGGATTCAGCTCGTCAACGTGGATGGCTTCATTCCCGTAGGGGATTAAGGAGAGTTTTGTGATTTCCCAGCAGGAACGGGTCAGGGGAAGCGTGAAAATCAGGACGATGCTCACCAGCGTGGCAAAAAGCCAGGAAAGGGTGGTGGCAAAACCGCCCAGCACAAAATTCAACACATTCAGAACGGTACGCATAAACCCTCACTTCCTTTCGATAAAATTAACGCCCAATGATTGTAACGTTTTTTTAGGCTGGAGCACCTTAAAACTGGCAGTTAAACTGTCAGGTAAATTATCTCTTCGTGGATTTGGCGGAACATGGAACTGAAAGCAACGTCGTTAGGCAAACGCCTGGCGCAACACCCTTACGACAGGGTTGTTCTCCTTAATGCCGGGGTGAAAGTCTCCGGGGAACGCCACGAATACCTTATTCCGTTTAACCAGCTTCTGGCTATCCACTGCAAGCGCGGGCTGGTGTGGGGCGAGCTGGAGTTCGTTCTGCCTGACGATAAAGTCGTGCGTCTTCACGGCACCGAGTGGGCGGAAACCCAGCGTTTCCATCATCACCTGAACGCGCTCTGGCAGCAGTGGAGCCAAGATATGAGCGTGATTGCCGCCCAGGTGCTCCAGCAGGTGCTGGACGATATTGCGCAAAGCAACGCGCAACACGCGTGGCTGACCCGTCAGCAGACCGCCGGGCTGCAGCAAAAGATCCGACAGGCACTCTCGGCGCTGCCGCTCTCCGTGACGCGTCTCGACGAGTTTGATAACTGTCGCGACGCCTGGCGCCAGTGTCAGGCCTGGCTGAATGATAAGGATAAAAGCCGTCTCGCCCATAACCAGGCCTGGACGGACGCCATGCTCACCCAATACGCCGACTTTTTCAGTACGGTGGAATCTACACCGCTCAATCCGGCCCAGGCGCGCGCGGTGGTCAACGGCGAGCAGTCGCTGCTGGTGCTGGCGGGGGCCGGTAGCGGTAAAACGTCGGTGCTGGTGGCGCGTGCCGGCTGGCTGCTGACGACCGGAGAAGCGGTCGCCGATCAAATTCTGCTTCTGGCCTTTGGCCGCAAGGCTGCCCAGGAGATGGACGAACGTATCCAGGAGCGTCTGCACACCCGGGACATCACGGCCAGAACCTTCCATGCCCTTGCGCTGCATATTATTCAGCAGGGCAGTAAAAAAGTGCCTTCCATCAGTAAGCTGGAAAACGACGCGCAGGCGCGTCAGGCGCTGTTCATCAAAACGTGGCGCCAGCAGTGCAGTGAGAAAAAGGCGCAGGCGAAAGGGTGGCGTCAGTGGCTGGAGGAGGAGCTCGGCTGGGAGGTGCCAGAGGGCAGCTTCTGGCAGGATGACAAGCTTGCCCGTCGCCTGGGTTCACGGCTTGACCGCTGGGTCAGCCTGATGCGAATGCACGGCGGAACGCAGGCAGAGATGATTGAAAGCGCGCCGGAGGCGATCCGCGATCTGTTTTCGAAGCGGGTCAAGCTGATGGCTCCGCTGCTGAAAGCCTGGAAAACCGCGCTGAAAGAGGAAAATGCCGTCGATTTCTCCGGTTTAATCCATCAGGCCATCATCATTCTGGAAAAGGGACGTTTTGTCAGCCCGTGGAAACACATTCTGGTGGATGAGTTCCAGGATATCTCTCCGCAGCGTGCTGCACTGCTCTCGGCGCTACGGGCTCAAAATAAACATACGTCGCTGTTTGCGGTGGGGGACGACTGGCAGGCCATCTATCGCTTCAGCGGGGCACAGCTCTCCCTGACGACCGCCTTCCACCACTATTTTGGCGAAGGAGACCGCAGCGATCTGGACACTACCTACCGCTTCAATTCACGCATTGGTGAGATCGCCAACCGCTTTATCCAGCAGAACCCACATCAGCTGGCCAAGCCGCTCAATAGCCTGCGCCCAGGGGATAAAAAAGCGGTCACCCTGCTGGCGGATGACCAGCTGGAGCCGCTGCTGGACAAGCTCAGCGGCTACGCGAAGCCCGATGAACGTATTCTGGTGCTGGCGCGCTACCATCACCTAAAGCCCGCGGCGCTGGAAAAAGCCGCCACCCGCTGGCCGAAACTGCAGCTTGAATTTATGACCATTCACGCCAGCAAAGGGCAGCAGGCTGATTATGTGATTGTGGTGGGGCTGAAAGAGGGCAGCGACGGTTTCCCGGCCCCGGCCCGCGAGTCGGTAATGGAAGAGGCCCTGCTGCCGGTGCCGGAAGACTTCCCGGATGCCGAAGAGCGGCGTTTGCTATATGTGGCCATCACCCGCGCGCGGCATCGCGTGTGGCTGCTGTTCAATAAAGAGGAGCCATCCGTGTTTGTCGATATCCTGAAGAGTATTGATGTGCCGGTAGCGCGTAAACCATAACGCTGTCAGGCAAGATGTTCCAGGCCGGGTAAGGCGCAGCCGCCACCCGGCAAAAAAGCTACTTCAGTCTGTCGGAAAGATAACGCTGATAGTCCGGAATAAGGATATCAACCGGCGAGTTAAACTGCGGCGACTCGATGATGAAATCCGCTGTCGACAGGTTTGTCGCCACCGGAATATTCCACACCGTCGCCAGGCGCAGCAGCGCTTTGACATCCGGATCGTGCGGAACCGCGTTCAGCGGGTCCCAGAAGAAGATCAGCACATCAATTTTCCCTTCGGAAATCTGCGCGCCGACCTGCTGATCGCCGCCCATCGGACCGCTCAGCATGGCATTCACCTGCAGACCCGTTTCGCGCTGGATCAGGTTACCGGTGGTGCCGGTCGCCGACAGGGCGTGCTTCTCCAGCGAAGACTGATGGCGGCGAACCCAGTTAAGCAGCATTTGTTTACAGTGATCGTGCGCCACAAGAGCAATGTGTTTGCGCTCAGGCAGCGTGCGTGTTGTCAATTCCATAATCATATCCATCAGGTTAACTGACTACACGATGACGGGAACCGTCTGACGCTGCAAGAGAAAGGCGTAAAAAATGTGGCTTATGATGAAGGTTGTTGTTTTGCCCACTGTAAAAATCGGGCCCGCGTGTCGGGATCGGCCTGCTGGAACCAGAATTTAAGGCGCTGTTCCGTCAGGGTCTGGGACTGGGGAGGAATAACGTCCAGTTCAGAGACGCCGGATAAAAGCGTACTGTCGTCCGCCATCATGGTGGCAAACTGCGGAAGCGAGGCGCGTTTCCCCGCTTTGTTATAGGTCTGGGTCGCGGCCTCGTAATCCGGGCCTTTCGGTGAGGTCGTTAACGCCAGAATATCCAGCTTCACCGGAATCGGCATCGCATCCCCGTCCAGCAGTTCAACGCGGGGTGAGGCGTCGAAAGCCGCAGATTCCTTCTCCGTTTCAAGGCGAGGCAGGGTGATATTCACCTGACTGATTTGCCGGGTATTAAAGCTGACGATCAGCGGCGGGGAGATGTACATCCGTTGCTCGTGATTAGCCAGACCGATCGGCTTTTCTACCCGGAAGACCAGCTGATGCGGCCCGTTATCTAACTCGATGCTGTCTGCACCGCGCAATAACGAGCTGGAGACCTTTTTCCCGTCCAGTACAAGGAGATCAATGTTGGTAGAGAGCCGGAGCGTGGTAGCAAAAACGCAGACCGGCATCACTAACGCAATCAGAGCAGTGGCAATACCGGTTTTCATAGAAGGCTCCTGTCAGAAATCCTGTCGCCGCATTAATGTATCTAAATTTTTCGATAATCACGTTTACTAACATATAGACATATTTCGCCGTTTTGCCCTCATGCATCTGTATGGGATGGATGGTTGAGATGTGCGGTTTGGCGTACACTTTCAAAAAAAGCCAGGAGAAAAACCATGAAAGAGAACGATATTGCCGAGATTCTGACATCCACGCGTACCATTGCGCTGGTGGGCGCGAGCGATAAACCCGATCGCCCAAGCTATCGGGTGATGAAATACCTTCTCGATCAGGGCTATCACGTCATCCCGGTCTCGCCAAAAGTGGCGGGGAAAACATTGCTGGGCCAGCAGGGTTACGCCACTCTTGCTGACGTGCCGGAAAAAATTGATATGGTCGATGTCTTCCGTAATTCCGAGGCGGCGTGGGAAGTGGCGCAGGACGCTATCGCCGTCGGCGCGAAAACGCTGTGGATGCAGCTGGGCGTGATTAACGAGCAGGCCGCCGTGCTGGCGCGGGACGCGGGGTTGAAGGTCGTCATGGACCGCTGTCCGGCGATTGACATCCCCCGTCTGGGGCTGGCGAAGTAATAAAAAAAGCCCGTTCATCGGGCTTTTTTTACACGCTTAGTTCCGCAGGCGCGGAGCCTGTAACTGTTTGCGGATAGTCTGAGCAAGTTCATCCATTGTGGGTTGCTCCGGATGCTCTTCCTGCAGCTCGCTACTCAGCTGCGCTTCGGCCAGATAGGTGTGAACGGGCTGTCCATCATCACCTTCCATTACCACATGGTACCAGGGCGCAGCGCGAAGCTCTGCGTTCACCGCCAGCTCGTCTGCTGACGGTTCATCAAGGGAATACTCCGGGTCGATATCCACGACCACACCCAAATACCCTAGCAAAGTGTGGCGGACCTGCTGGCCGATACCGAATTTGCTGGCAATCATAGTCACCTCCCGGGAAACACTACTTACACGTTATGTGCGGGCAATATTTCTCTTTTCAAGTTACATGACGCGACAGGCAAACCCTTTCAGATACAGTCCTTCCGGGTAGGTAGCAATCACGGGGTGATCGGCTGCCTGACGGAACTGCTCTATAAATTGTACATCACGGCCAGCATCTATTGCGGCATCGGCGATGATTTTCTGAAATAAATCTGTGGTCATCAGGCCGGAGCAGGAGAAGGTGAGCAGAACTCCGCCCGGGTTCAGCAGCTGGATAGCCAGCATGTTGATATCTTTATACCCGCGGCACGCGCCCATCAGCTGGCTTTTGTTTTCCACAAACTTCGGCGGATCCATCACGATGACGTCGAACTTCTCGCCCTGGTCGCGATATTTACGCAGCAGCTTGAACACGTCATCGCGGACAAACTCCGCTTTGCTCAAGTCCAGCTTGTTGAGCTCGACGTTCTGTTTTGCCACGTCCAGCGCTTCCTGCGACGTGTCCACGCTTACCACCTGGGCACAGCCGCCCATCAGCGCCGAAACGGCAAAACCGCCGGTATAGGAGAAGCAGTTCAGCACGCGTTTGTCGGCAACGTACTGACGCGTAGCCAGACGGCTATCGCGCTGGTCGAGGTAGTAACCCGTTTTGTGCCCGCCCTGAATATCCACCAGCAGCTTCATGCCGTGCTCTTCAATCGGCAGCAGGGCCGGTGGCAGTTCGCCCGTTACGGGCCCCTGAGTCAGCTCCATGCCTTCTTTTTTGCGCACCGCCACATCGCTGCGGTCGTAAATTGCGCATTCCGGGAACAGCGTTTGCAGCGCGCTGATCAGCGCGGCGCGCTGGTATTCCGCTCCGGCGCTCAGGAGCTGCAACACCAGGAAGTTACCGAAGCGATCGATGGTCACGCCCGGCAGGCCATCGGACTCACCGGCAATCAGGCGGTAGCTGTCCAGCCCGTCGCGTTTTGCCAGCCAGTCGCGCCACTGCTGCGCCTGCTGCAGACGGCGAACGAAGAAGTCGATGTCGATGGTTTCATCTTTATCAAACGTCCAGACGCGAGCACGGATCTGGGACGCTGGCGAGTAGGCGCCTCGCGCTAACCATTTCCCCTGATGGTCAACGATATCAATGGTTTCACCGAGGCTGGCTTTGCCTTCCATACGGGCAACCGCGCCGGAAAAGACCCAGGGATGACGGCGCAGTAATGATTTCTCGCGCCCTTTGGCTAACACTAAACGTACACTCATAATTTGCTGTTCTGTCGATTTCAGGAAATGGCGCGTAGATTACCACATTCAGCAAGGCGCAATCATCTGCGGATGCCGTTGAGCGTTTCGGCACAAAATCAAATCGCTTAGGCACATTACGATATTGCAGTTGGCTTTAGAGTGGGGCTTCCGGTTCAGCAAAGGGAGCACCCATGAAAAAGCGCAGTGTGATAGCCATAGCCGCTCTGGCGGCGATTAGTTTTCAGGTTTTAGCAACAACGCCTTTCGACGTCACCAGCCAGGATATTTCCGGCGAAAGGCGACTGGCGCAACAGCAGGTATTTGAGGGATTTGGCTGCCACGGTGGGAATATCTCACCGCAGCTGGCATGGAAAAATCCGCCTGCCGGTACGAAAAGTTTTGCCGTCACGGTATATGACCCGGATGCGCCCACCGGCAGCGGCTGGTGGCACTGGACCGTAGTCAATATTCCGGCGAAGACAATGACGCTGCCCGCTGATGCCGGTAACCCTAACGGCGAGAAATTACCTGCCGGCGTTGTGCAGGGGCGTAATGATTTCGGCTATTCTGGATTCGGCGGCGCATGTCCACCCGAAGGGGACAAGCCTCATCGCTATCAGATTACCGTCTGGGCCCTGGAAGTGGATAAACTGCCCGTCGACAACAATGCCAGCGGCGCGCTGGTCGGTTTTATGCTCAATAGTCACGTTCTGGCAAAGGCTCAGTTAACAGCAACCTACAGCAGATAAGGATGGCAGGGTGCAGGAGTTTCATTTTCGACATAACCATCTTACCGCGGGTGAAGTGACTGCCAGCAAAATGCATCGCCTGCACCAGGTTAAACTGTTTTTTCCGGCTATTTGTCATATCACTCACGGCAGTAAGGTCATCGTTCAGGATGATTACCGCCTGGAGGCGACACGGGATGAGCTCATCATTATCCCGGCCAATACGGCGATGGAGATTATCAATCAGCCTGTAAACGGTCTGTTTCACTCGGATTTGCTGATGTTGTCCCCGGAGATTGTCGCCGAGTTTAAAGCACATTACCTGAAGTCCTGGCCGCGCACGACGCTGCATTCGCTCTGCGCCCCGCTGAGCGAGGGACTGGCGTTTATGTGGGATAACCTGCTGCACGCCGTGCGTCAGGATTTACCGGAGGCGCTACAAAAGCATCAGGCTTTCGGCCTTTTGCTGGCCCTGCTGCATGATGGCGTGGCGGGTCCGCTGCTTGTTGAGCGAAACAGTAACCTGACGGAGCAGGTGCGGCAGTTCATTATGCTGTCGCCCGCCAGAGCCTGGACCGCGCAGGACGTCGCCAGCCGTCTGGCCTTAAGCGTGCCGACGCTGCGCAGGCGCTTGCGTGAAGAGTCGCAGAGTTTTCGCCAGATCGTGGAGGAGGTGAGGATGGCCGTTGCTTTGTCACAGCTCCAGTCAACCCGATTACCAATTGGCGAAATCGCATTACAATGTGGGTATCTTTCCAGCTCTCGTTTCACCGCCCGTTTCCGGCAGCACTATGGCTGTTTGCCGAAAACGCTACGTTAAGGAGAAGAAAAATGTCAAAAGTCTGCATCATTGCCTGGGTTCACGGCGTTGTTCAGGGCGTGGGGTTCCGCTACAGCACTCAGCGCGAAGCGGTTGAGCTTGGGCTAACGGGATACGCGCGAAATAGGGACGACGGCAGCGTTGAGGTGGTCGCCTGCGGCGAAGCGGAGCAGGTCGACAAGCTGGTGGCGTGGCTGAAAGCGGGCGGGCCGCGCAGCGCAAGGGTTGATAAGGTGTTAACGGAACCGCATCAACCCGGGCGCGAATACGTAAACTTCGGGATTCGGTATTAAATACACTTCACCGGCTTAGGCAGGCCGGCAATTTTGGTTGCCTGTTTTGCCGGGCCTTTCGGGAACAGACGATACAGATAGCGGCTGTTGCCTTTCTCTTCGCCGAATTTATTGGCCATGGCTTTAACAAGCATGCGGATCGCCGGAGAGGTGTTGAATTCAAGATAGAACTCGCGAACAAAACGCACCACTTCCCAGTGTTCGGGGGAGAGGGTAATCCCTTCGTTTTCCGCAATTTTCTCCGCCAGCGGTTCGCTCCACTGGCCACTCTCTTTCAGATAACCGTCGTTATCGGTCTCGATCTCTTTGCCTTCAAAACTCAACATAGTCATTCACGCGTCAGTCAAAAACCGCAGCAGTGTACCAAAAAACAAAGCCCCGCATAAGCGGGGCCTGTTCACAGCGCTGCGGATTAATCGCGGCTGGCGAAGCCCAGGATGCTCAACAGGCTGACGAAGATATTGTACAGCGACACATACAGGCTCACGGTGGCGCGGATATAGTTCGTCTCACCGCCGCGAATGATGTTGCTGGTTTCAAACAGGATCGCGCCTGAAGAAATCAGAATAAACACGGCGCTGATTGCCAGATGCAGGGCAGGCAGCTGCAGGAAGATGTTTGCCACCATGCCCACCAGCACCACCACAACACCCGCCATCAGCATACCGCCGAGGAAGGACATGTCCTTACGGGTGGTCAGAACGTAGGCCGAGCAGCAGAAGAATACCAGCGCGGTGCCGCCCAGCGCCATGCCGATAAGGTCACCCATACCGGCAGACAGATACGCATTCAGCATCGGCCCCAGGATGTAGCCCAGGAAGCCGGTGAAGGCAAACGCGGACAGAATACCGACGGGCTTGTCAGCGGTTTTGTAGGTCAGGAACATCAGACCATACATACCCACCAGCGTCAGGATCAGCCCCGGAGACGGCAGCATCAGCACGGTGCTGGCGGTGGCGGTGATCGCTGAGAATGCCAGCGTCAGGCTGAGCATGAAATAGGTATTGCGCAGCACCTTGTGGGTGCTGAGTAGCGATGTGCGGTCGCGTGAAGAAGTAATTATACGATCCATGAGTCACTCTCTTATGACAGATGTAATTAGTGGAAAGAATAGGAAACGGCACGCCAGTCTCAAAGTGGTTTTACCCATCTTTACTCAGCACGTTAGCGCTGGAGGCGGTTATTTATTCTGCAGAAATCCGTTTCGCCAGTATGAACAGCGGTTTGCGACAATTTACCAGATCAAGCTCTTATAGGTTACTGAAAAATATTGCGTTATTACCATTCGAACGCTAAGAGTTATTTCCGGATCGTCATAAAACAGACTATAAGGCGAAGGAAATGAAACCACAAACACGCACTCACTTTACGCTCTCTTTGTTAACCGCAGGGATCCTGTGCGCCAGCACGGCAGCCTGGGCGGCTAACGTGCCGGCAGGAACCGCGCTGGCCGATAAGCAGGAGTTGGTCAGGAATAATGGCAGTGAACCGGCTTCGCTCGACCCGCATAAAGTCGAAAGCGATGTCGAATTCAATATTATCAGTGATTTATTCGAAGGGCTGGTCAGCGTCTCTCCGGCAGGTGAAGTCCAGCCCCGATTGGCGGAAAAATGGGAGAATAAGGACAACACCGTCTGGACGTTCCATTTGCGTCCGGGCATCACCTGGAGCGACGGCACGGCGATTACCGCTGAGGATGTGGTCTGGAGCTGGCAGCGCCTGATCGATCCGAAAACGGCTTCGCCTTATGCGAGCTATCCGGGCAACATGCATATCGCCAACGCGGCCGATATCGCCCAGGGGAAAAAAGCGCCCGACACGCTGGGCGTAAAAGCGATTAACGACACCACGCTGGAAGTGACGCTCACGCAGCCAAACGCGGCCTTCCTCGCGATGCTGGCGCACCCGTCGCTGATGCCGGTGGATAAAGTGCTGATTGGCCGCTTCGGCGATAAGTGGACCAAACCGGAGCATTTCGTCAGCAGCGGGGCGTATAAGCTTTCGCAGTGGGTGGTCAACGAACGCATCGTGGCGGAGCGCAATCCGCGCTACTGGGATAACGCACACACCGTGATTAACAAGGTCACCTACCTGCCCATCACGTCCGAGGCTTCGGATGTGAACCGCTATAAGGCGGGCGAAATTGACATCGTGTACACGGTGCCGATTAACCAGTTTGCCCAGCTCAAGAAAACCCTGGGCAGCGAGCTGGACGTCTCTCCGCAGCTGGCGACCTATTACTACGAATTCAATACCACCCGGCCGCCGTTCAACGACGCGCGCGTGCGTAAGGCGCTCAACATGGCGCTGGATAAAGACATCATCGCCGGGAAAGTATTAGGGCAGGGGCAGCGCCCGGCGTGGCTCATCAGCCAGCCGGATATCGGCGGCGTGAAGCTACAGAACCCGGATTACGCCAGCTGGCCGCTGGACAAGCGCATCGCTGAGGCGAAAAAGCTGCTGAACGAGGCCGGATATAACGCCAGCCATCCTCTGAGCTTCAACCTGCTCTACAACACCTCTGAATCGCACCAGCGCATCGCGATTGCGGCCAGCTCCATGTGGAAGAAAAACCTCGGCGTGGAGGCAAAGCTGCAAAACCAGGAGTGGAAAACCATGCTGGACACCATGCACACCCACAACTTTGACGCGGTGCGGTACGCGTGGATTGCCGATTACGACGATGCGGCGACCTTCCTGAACAACTTCCGCTCTGGCGACAGCGAAAACACCAGCCAGTACAGCAATCCGGACTACGATGGAGCGCTGGTGAATGCCGCAAAAGCCAAAACGGCGGAAGAGCGGGGTAAGTACTACCAGCAGGCGGAAGATCTGCTGGGTCGTGATGTGCCGGCGATTCCGGTTTATCACTACGTCCGCACGCACCTGGTGAAACCGTGGGTCGGTGGATTTACGCCGGATAAGCTGGGGTACTATTTCACGAAAGATATGTACATCAAAAAACACTAGGCCTGTGCTGATAAAATCGTCGATGTGTCGTCAGTTCAACCGATTAAACACGTTTTGACTATTTTTAAAGCGAACGAGTGCAGCCACTCTTTACAGCACGCGGTGAGGTGTTTATAGTTCGCCTCACTTAGGAAGCGTGGCCGAGCGGTTGAAGGCACCGGTCTTGAAAACCGGCGACCCGAAAGGGTTCTAGAGTTCGAATCTCTACGCTTCCGCCAAACATAAACCCCAGGTTACTCGTTAACCTGGGGTTTTTATTTTGGATTGACCGATCCGCCTCACACTTTTAAAACCCCGCTATTCCCCTGTAAAAATCAGACGTTATCATTCACCCCGTAAATACCTTTTCATCTCTCACCGAGGCTTTGATGCTGGAGAATGTTTTCATCAGATAATCAGTTTCCCGCCCTTTTCAGGACGGACTGGTTATCGCTGCGCTTAAACCTTACGCACGCACCTGCGGGTGTGGGCTCGTTTTTACGCATGATGATTACACAGGTTTTCCAGTATGAATTTATCCCGTCAGGAACAACGTACCTTACACGTTCTCGCCAAAGGTGGACGTATAGTGCACGTCCGCGATAGCTCTGGCCGCGTCACTTCCGTTGAGTGCTACACCCGTGAAGGGCTGGTGCTGAGCGACTGCACGCTTAGCGTCTTTAAAAAACTCCGCACCAAAAAGCTGATCCGATCCGTGAACGGGCAGCCTTACCGCATCAACACCACCGGGCTGAACAACGTTCGCGCCCAGCTGGATAATCGCTAAGGAGAAGTGATGAATACACCTTACACAGATAGCTATGACCGCGCTTTTTTGCTCGATACCATGATGGGCCCAAACGCCATGCGGCTTACCGAGGAGCTGGTTGCTCAACTGCAGATTGATCCAGGGATGCGCATACTCGATCTCGGCTGCGGGAAAGGGATCTCTTCTATCCTGCTCGCCGAAAAATATGACGCCACGGTTTTTGCCGCCGACCTGTGGATTAAGCCGAGCGAAAACGCAGCGCGTTTCAGCGAACGGGGTCTGGACGGAAAAATTTTTCCGCTACGGGTTGATGCTACGAAAGCGATCCCGTTCGCTCATGATTACTTCGACCTGATCGTGAGCGTGGATGCGTATCAATACTTTGGCAACAATGACGCCATGCTGGGCACGCTGCTACCTTTCCTGAAACCCGGAGGACATATTGCGGTTGCCGTTCCCGGGTTTATCGGTGAATACAGCGAAACGCATCTTCCGGAGGTGGTTAAGCTTTTCTGGACCCCAGAGTGGTATTTCTATCCGCTCTCCTGGTGGAAAGCGCTGTGGGAAAAAGAGGCCGCTTCGGTTCTGACCACCGTGCGGGAGATGGATACCTGCCAGCAGGCGTGGGATGAGTTTATGCAATGCGAGATCGCCCAGGAAATGATGGTACCCATTATGGACGCGGGCGCCGGGGCTTATTTCAACATGATCCAACTGGTGGCGCAGAAGCGCTAAAAGGTCATAAACAACGCCACCCTCGGGTGGCGTTCATGCATTGAATTGTGCAAATGTAGGCCGGGTAAGCGCAGCGCCACCCGGCAAGAAACGCGGCGTTATGAGCGGATAAAGGCCAGAATGTCCGCGTTGATGGTATCCGCGTGCGTGGTATGCATCCCGTGCGGGAAGCCCGGATAAATTTTCAGTACGCTGTTCGCCAGCAGCTTGTCCTGCAGCAGGGCTGCATTCTTATACGGCACGACCTGATCGTCATCGCCCTGCAACACCAGAACGGGAACCGTGATGGTTTTTAGATCCTCCGTCTGGTCGGTCTCTGAAAATGCCTTAATCCCCTCGTAGTGGGCCTTGGCGCTGCCGATCATTCCCTGACGCCACCAGTTTTGAATCGTGCCCTGTGAAACGTCCGCGCCATCCCGATTAAAGCCGTAGAAAGGCCCGCTGGCGACGTCGAGGTAAAACTGGGCGCGATTAGCCGCCAGCGCTTTGCGGAAGCCGTCGAAAACCTCGATGGGCGTTCCGCCGGGGTTACTGTCCGTTTTGACCATCAGCGGCGGGACGGCGCTGACGAGGACCGCTTTGGCGACGCGCCCCTGCGGTTGCCCGTACTGCGCAACATAGCGGGCGACCTGTCCGCCGCCGGTGGAGTGACCGACGTGCACGGCATTGCGCAAGTCCAGGCTTTCAACCACGGCCGACGCGTCGGCCGCGTAATGATCCATATCGTGGCCTTCACTCACCTGGTCCGAACGCCCGTGACCGCGACGATCGATAGCGATAACGCGATAGCCTTCAGCGAGGAAGAAGAGCATCTGGTTATCCCAGTCATCGGCACTTAGCGGCCAGCCGTGGTGGAAAACAATGGGTTGAGCCTCTTTTGGGCCCCAGTCTTTGTAATAAATATTGACGCCGTCTTTCGTTGTTACGAATGCCATACCGTAGACTCCTCTGTTAAAGGCAAAACGTTCCCCGGCTGAGCGCACAGCGAATCATTAATGCCTTAATTAAGTTGGCTTTTTTCTCTTTCCCGTACCGACAGTACTCCTAAAGTGTAGGAGAAATAGTAAAAGCAGTCGGTTTCATTCCTGTGAAAAGGAGCAGAACAGCGTTCAGGAGGAGGGGGAACGAATGAAGGCTCCGGAGAGATCCTCCTGAGCCTTCAGGGCAGCATTAACAGCAGGGGCGTTTAGCGGTTTTCTTCAATATAGCGGGCCAGGTCCGCCGGGGTTTTTAGCACCGTCGCCACGTCAGTTGGCGGGATCATGCAGCCGTAAACGTCCTGCACTTCCAGCACCATATCGACCGCCAGGATGGAGTCGAGAATGTCGGATTCAATCAGTTCATCGTGAAAGCCCACCTTACGGGATAACACTTTTTCGAACAGGGCGAGAATTTCTTGTTCCATAATTTTTCCTGGAGTCATTAATTTGTGCGGGCGTAAGCGTCCAGCAGCTTGCGGTCAATTTTGCCGTTAGGATTCAGCGGCAAAGCGTCTTTTACGATAATTTGTGAAGGCACCATATAGTGCGGAACGACCTTCGACAGCGATGTTTTGATGGTGTCCGGCGCCATATCCGTCACGCAGAACGCGGCAATGCGCAGTACGCTGCCGCAGGATTTCATCAGCGGCAGGACCACCGCTTCGTTGATGCCGGACATGGCCAGCAGGCGGTTCTCGATCTCGTTGATTTCAATACGGTAGCCGTTCAGTTTGACCTGGCTGTCGTTGCGGCCCTGACAGTAGATCAGCCCCGCCTCATAGCCCAGATCGCCGGTCCGGTAGCCGCGAAACGCTTCATCTTCCCGACGGAGTAATTTCGCCGCGTTCTCCTGCGGCAGGCCGAGATAGCCGCGCATGACGTTTTTACCCCAGATAATCAGCTCGCCGTCGGCGGAAATTTCCATTTTGCTCTCAGGCATCATGACGCCCACCGGCAGCACGGCGCTGTCGCTGTTCAGGATCGCATCCGTGATTTCAACCACGGTCGTCGCGATGGTCGCTTCCGTTGGGCCATACGAGTTAATGATTTTGGCCTGCGGGAAGCGGCGGCGAAGCTGTTTAACCAGCGCTTTATTGAGCACTTCGCCAATGAAGATAAAGACGTTGAGCGCGGGCAAATACTCGCTGTTGAACTGCGGGGAAAGCAGCTGCTGGTATGCAAAAGAAGGGGTGGAAACCCAGGCGGAGACCGCGTTGCTTTTCAGTCGCTCCAGCCAGTTCTCTTTCTGAATGTCCTCTTTGGCGTTCAGCACGATGTGTCCGCCCATCGCCAGATTCGCCAGCAAAGGGATCAGGGAGAGGTCAAAGCTGAATACCGCGTGGTTCATCAGGACCGGTTTTTCCGGCAGTGAAAAGTCCTGGCTGACCCATTTCATGAAGTGCCATACGCTTTCACGCCCAATCTGCACGCCTTTAGGTTTACCGGTGCTGCCTGAAGTAAACATGATGTAGGCCAGATCCTGCTCCTCCAGTACCTTGCCCGGTTCCCCGGTGGCGATGAACTGCCGGGTCGCCACGTCGTAATAGTAAGGGGCGCTGGCCAGATGGCAGATCTCCCGAAGGCGCTCCTGCGGATAGATGCAGTCCACCGGGATGTACGGAATGTTGTGCAGCAGGCAGCTATAAATCGCCACGGCGAAATCGACCTGCTGGTGTCCGTACAATACGACCGGCGTACCGGCAAC
Organism: Enterobacter sp. DC1; assembly: GCF_000568075.1. Classification (NCBI taxonomy): domain Bacteria; kingdom Pseudomonadati; phylum Pseudomonadota; class Gammaproteobacteria; order Enterobacterales; family Enterobacteriaceae; genus Enterobacter; species Enterobacter sp. DC1. Next base: position 1,059,895 of record NZ_AZUA01000001.1, on the reverse strand, counting down.
AGGCTGGCAGCGCTGATAGCGCTGCGCCCAGTCCGTCACGGCAGCGGAAAGCTGTAGCCAGCTTAAGGCTTCGTCGCTGCCGCTGATGGCCAGCTGCTGCGGGGAGGCGGGATCGCACAATGCCGCACGTAAGAAATCCTGCAGTTCCTGAAGATCGGAGTGATTTTTCATAGAGGTGACATTCCACTAAAGATGTAAAGGGATCCCGCGGCGCTTCCCAGCGTCAGAATTCGCCCTAAAAACGCAACGGCCGGATACTGCAGGCCGCGGTGCAATGCCGGGCTGCGTTTGGCTGACCACAGCAGCATGTTGTGAGCGACGGAAATCGCGCCAAACAGCGCGCCGCTGATGACGTAATGGCGTTCCAGTCCATTCCATGCCCCCATGCAGAATAAGGTGCAAAAAATACCGATATTTTGCGCCAGCGTTTTGTTCTGACGGAAAAAGTTGAATTTCATCAGATTCATATAAATGGGCATAAAGACCACATCGCGCAGCCATTCAGACAGGCTGATGTGGAAGCGGCGCCAGAAATCCTGCGGGTTCTTTGCCAGAAGCGGCATGTTAAAGTTTGCCGGAATGCTGAGCCCAAACAGGCGGCCCGCGCCGATGGCCATATTGCTGTAGCCCGCAAAATCAAAGTACAGGTAGGTGCTGTAGGCAATCGACATCACCACGCCCACGGTCAGCGTAAACGGCTTATGGCTCCAGGGCTGCACGACAAGCGAATCAATCAGCATGGCAAACAGGAACTTCTGGACAATGCCGGTAATGATTTGCTCCAGCGCGACTAAAAACTGTTCGCGGTTAAGGGCAAATACGGGCTTGCTGACGTCACTCATCCACGTCCGCCAGCGGTACATTGGGCCGGCCAGGATAATAAAGGGCATAAACAGATAACAGAAATAGTGCAGGAAATTCTGACCTTCTTTTTTACTGCGATAGAGCAGCACGTCCAGCGCGCGGAACGTCATAAAAGAGAGGCCGATCATGCCCCAGTGGTTATTTAAATGTAATTTCACCAGTAGCAGCGGCAATAATGTCAGAACGACCGCCTGCCACGTTTTTAACCATCCCTTCTCTTTAAGCGTGGCGAAAACATAAAAGCTGAAAAAAACGGCGACGGGGACAATATAATCGCCCTGAAATATATATCCCCATCCCAGCGCCGTCAGCACCGAGAGCGCAGATAACCAGGTCAGACGATGGCGCAATACGCGATTAACCAGCGCAAACGCCAGCGCGGATGAAAACAAATAAACAAAAAACATTCCTGAGCTGTACATCATTCGGCCTCAGAACTTTTGATATTCAAAATGCAGCTGCATACTCATGCTGTCATCGACAGAGGTCCACGCGACGATGGTGATCGCCAACAGGAGATAAAGGAAAAAAAGACGGATCGCGATTTTCATCATTTAAAACTCTGTGCAATAAAGCGAATCATAGGAACCCAGGCCAGTTCGGAAGGGTGCAAACGATCCCAGTTCCAGCCATTCTGATAAGGCATGGCGTACATATCCAAATAAGGGATCTGGTTTTTTTCCAGAATGGTTTTTATTTGTTTATCAACCGGACGGAAAGTATCGGTATTGTAAAGCGCCCAGGGGTTAACCGGGTCGACGATAGCAATCACCTGCACGTGACGTTCTTTCAACAGCTGGACGGTTTTACTGAAAGCGGCGATTTGCGCAGGCACAACCGGCGTGTCATCCCACTGTTGCGGCTTACCGTCCTCTTCGTAAATCGTTTTGTCCATCCACAGCGTAGCCGCGCTCTGCTGGCGTTTTTTATTTAACTCGCGCGCATTCGCCAGCTCTTTATCCCAGTCAGGGGCAATGTGGGCGGCTGGCTGCTGCGGCCAGGGCTGTACCGTCTGGGGCGTGATGTTGAGCAGCGCCAGCCAGTCGTTTTTTATCAGGGTGCAGACGTTGGCAAACTGGAAGCTCAGCTCGTCCCACATCAGATCGGGGTGCCAGCCAAAGACGCGCATTTGGCCAAAGGTTAAATGGCTTATTTCTTTACTATCAATATGCTTTAAATAATTAACCAGCAGCGGGCGCGCCTGCGGATCCTTCATCAGCGGATTAAAAATAGAACCGGGGAAATTATCGGCATAGATAGCCGGTGGCAGCCCTTTTGAGTAAAAACTGTCAGGGGCCAGAAGCAAAACAACTTTACTGTTTGCGTTAAGGCTATTTTTAAAACGTGAGAACAGTAAAAATTGCGTTTCATCATCGACGAATGCATCGCCATACGCCACGACGGGTTTGTGCAATTGCTTATTAAAGTAATTATATACAGCGTAATGTTCATCCTCTGAGGTGGCAACCTCAGACGCGCCAATGAAAAAAATAGCATTCCCTTCTAAGGCATGGGAAATAGTCGCAATTTTTTCCGCTTGTCCTTTAGGTGTGCCCGCCATTGATTTAATCAGCGGCTGGAAGGTGAGGGGCGGATTGAAGCTCGTCACCAGCGGGTGAACACAGAGGAACAAAATGGCCAGGGTCGCCATCAGGATATGTAAGCAAAGCGTATTTTTGATTTTCATCATCAACCAGTAACACTGCATGGCAGTAATTTCTAAATCTGTGGGTACTCAGATTTATAACAATTACACAACAAATGACCGTTTATTTTTGTGGCATTCTATACCAGAGCGATTTAAAAGGATGAGCGTTGCTGTGTAACGGTATGTACAAGGGGGCTGTGACCGATGCGCGGCAAGCGTCTGGGTGATTTTTGCGCAGTCAAACGCCGGTGGGTAAAAATAGAAAAATTCCTGCTTTACAAGGTGCTAATAGATGTTTATAGTGCGCCTCACTTTGGAAGCGTGGCCGAGCGGTTGAAGGCACCGGTCTTGAAAACCGGCGACCCGAAAGGGTTCTAGAGTTCGAATCTCTACGCTTCCGCCAAATTTGAAAACCCTGCGATAGCAATATCGCAGGGTTTTTCGCTTTACAGGGCAATCACCAGTTCCCCGGAATGGCTCCGTGAACAGCACAGCGCCACCTGCTGCTCCGTCCCGCCTTTTTCCGCCTCCGACTGCACGCTATCCCGATGATCCACCACGCCGTCAATCACCGGCGTCAGGCACGCCCCGCAGATCCCCATTTCGCATGACAGCGGCACGTCCACGCCGTTTTCCTGTAATACCTGAGCGATGGTCTTATTCGCGGGCACCGGCCAGCGCTCCTCGGTGGAGGCGAGTTTGACCGTAAAGATCTCGCCCGCGTCACCGCGTGCGGCAGGGGCCGCGGGCTGAAACGCCTCGCTGTGAAGATGGCCATCGTCCCATCCCCTGGCCGTCGCCACGTCTCGCACTTTTTCCATAAACCCTGCCGGGCCACAGATCCAGGCGTGAAGTCCCGCCCCGGCCGCGGGGAGATGCTCTGCGAGCGCTGTGCGCGGGCTTGTTGTATGAATGATGCACTCACCGCACTGCGAGAGTTCGCGCGCAAACGCCGCACTTTCGCGGCGTTTGACGTAATAGTGCAGCGTAAACGGCGTTCCGGCCGCCTTCAGCTGCAGGGCCATCGCATACAGCGGCGTAATGCCAATGCCTGCCGCAAGCAGCAACACCCGCTCAGCCTGATGCAGCGGAAACAGATTGCGCGGGGCTGAGATCGCTAATTTCTGCCCGGGTCGCAGCGTCTCGTGAACGTAGCGCGACCCGCCGCGCGAGGCGGTTTCCCGGCCAACGCAGATAAGATAGCTCTCGTCCTGACATGACCCGGTCAGGGAATACTGGCGCACCGCGCCGCAGGGCAAGTGCACATCAATGTGCGCGCCGGGCTGCCATGCCGGCAGCGCGTTACCGTCTTCAGCCACCAGCCTGACGCCGAGGCTTTTATCGCCCTCGCGCCACAGTCCGTCAACAATTACGCTCAGCATATCGGCCTCCGTCATACGAGGAAAAATTCGCCAAAGCCCATCTTCTTCAGTCCCCGACGGTAGGCAATTGAGCTTTTATCGGCGGGAATATGGGCTTCCAGCGTCAGGTCCAGCGGCAGACTTTCCGGGCGCTGGGTTTCGACCATCAGGCGATCCTCTTCAAAAATGCGCAGGTTAAAGGCATGCACATCCTCCACCGGAATATGCAGGTCAAAGTTACGCGCGATAGGGGCGAACATGCGGGTCACGCGCGATGACACCGGCGACGCGGCGTTCATGATGACCAGTCGCGATTCTCCCGGAAAATGAATCGTCAGGGTGGCGGTAAACGGCAGATGCATTTCAAAATGGCGCAGCCACTGGAACCCTTCTGGCGCCTGCACGGGTGAACCGGCGGGATAGTTGCTCACGGAGCTCCAGTAATCCGCCACGAAGCCGAACGGCGTCTCCTGCGGCTGATAGGCGGGGACAAGCTGGTTACTGGGATCGGCAAAGGTATCGGTGTGGATCCACGCAAAGTGCGCCACGTCCAGAAACCCCTCCACCTGTCGCCCGGCGAAGCCGTTTACCTCAAACGCCGGGCAGTTGATCTGCTGAAATCCGTCGTCATCCCAGTGCGGCATGGTGGGCAGCGGTGCAGGATTGTCCGGGTCAAACGCCAGGCAGGTCCAGATCAGGCCGAAGCGCTCTTCCACGGCGTAGTTAATCAGGTTCAGCTTCGCCGGAACGGCCTGGTCGGGGCTGGACGGAATACGGTTGCAGCGCCCGTCTTCTCCAAAGCGTAAGCCGTGATAGGGGCAGATAATCCCGTGCTCGTCGTGAAAGCCGAGCGTCAGCGGCACGCCGCGGTGCGGGCAGACGTCACGGGCGACCACGACCTGGTCGTTAATCCGGTAAATCACCAGCTGTTCATCCAGCAGGGTCGCCTTGACCGGTGCCGGGCCAACGTCGCAGGCGCGCGCGACCGGGTGCCAGCATTTCGCCAGGCGCAGCCAGTCCTCTGGCTCAAACGTGCAGTGGGCGGGTGGAGTCGGTTCTCTTTTCATCGTTGTCCCTCTTGCGTTCAGCCTAACGGGCCGCCCTGAATGGTCTCGCACAGACCGTTGATGATGCGCTCCCCGGTCTCTTCTTTGAGCTCCTGATACCAGGCCTGCGTCAACGCCATGTCTTTCCCGTGGGTGACGTCGCAGCGTTTACGCGCCTTCAGCACCAGGTCGCGCACGCGGTCGCAGCGCAGCGCTTCGTACTGCCGCAGCGCCAGCGTAATGCTATGGTTTTCACGCAGGCACTCCCCCAGCACGACGGCGTCTTCCATCGCCGCACAGCCGCCCTGGCCGATATCCGGCGTGGTGCTGTGCGCGGCATCGCCGAGCAGCGCAACGTTGCCGCGCACCAGGCTGTCGAACGGCTCAATGTCGTGGATTTCAATGCGGTTGGTCGTTTCAGGATCCAGCGCCGCGATAAGCTTCTGCACCGGCGGCGCCCAGCCGCGGAAGTAGCCCGTGAGGTCGGCGCGCAGGGTGGTGCGATCCTCCGCCAGGCCAGCGGGCAGCGGCACGTCAAAAAAGAAGTAAAAGCGTCCGCCGGAGACGGGCATCAGCGACACGCGTTTGCCTTCGCCAACGAAGGTGGTCCACTGGTGCGCCGGGGCGATCTCTTCGTCAATCTTCACCAGCCCGTTCCAGTTCACGTACCCGGCGAAGCGGCGCTCCGGGGTGTATCCCAGCACGTACGGGCGAACCGCCGAGTGGCTGCCGTCGGCGGCAATCAGAAAATCGCCGGATGCCGTGGTGCCGTCGGTGAAGGTCACGCTCACGCCCGCGTCGTCTTCATTTACGCGTTCGACGCGCTTGCCAAACTGCACCCTGTCGCGCCCCCAGAAGTCCAGCATTTCGCGCTGGAGCTCGGCGCGCGAGACGGGGCAGGGACGCCCGCCGGTACGCTCAACCAGCGGGGCAAGGCTGAAGCGGGTCAGGGTCTCGCCGCGCCGGTAATCCTTGTAGGCCATAAAACGCATCGGCCCGCCGTAGGTCTCGATGATGTCGCCCATGCCGAGGTGCTGCATGCATTTCACGCCGTTAGGCCAGATGGAGATGGCCGCCCCGACGGGCCTGATCTCCTTTACGGCTTCAAATACGGTACAGTCGATGCCCGCTTTCTTCAGCGCGACGGCGGCGCTCAGGCCGCCAATACCCGCGCCAATGACGATTGCTCTCATGCTTCTCTCCTTTTGCAGGGTGTAAAGACATTCAGCAATTTGCGTACCAGGCTGCAGAGTGGCGAAAACGGCGTTGTGGGGGAGACGTTTGCACTGCTAAGGTGCGCAAACGCGGTGAACGTGCCTTTTTTTGAATCAAAAATTTCCAGTTGAGCTATACGGAATCGACTGTTTCACGCCCGCGTTCAGAGTGGCGTGGTTTGTGCAACAACCCGGAGGAAGACAATAAAGGAGACACTATGATCGCACTGCACGACTTCAATCATCTTCACCACGAAAAGGCGTTAGCGCTGATTCATCCCTGCGTGGCGCTCCCCGAGTGGGCCGATGCGCTGACTCTGGGGCGACCCTACGCCAGCCGGGACGAATTGTTCAGTACGGCAAAAGCGCTGACGCAAAACTGGGACGAAGCGGCGCTGGCGCAGGCCCTTAGCGCCCATCCGCGCATCGGGGAAAAGCCCGCTGGTTCACAGGCGGAGGCGGCGCTGTCGCGCCAGGAGCAGGGCGCGGTGAACGATCGCGATGCTGACCTTGCCCAGGCGCTGCGCGAGGGCAATGCCCGCTACGAGACCCGCTTCGGACGCGTGTTTCTGATCCGCGCGAAGGGCCGCAGCGGCGAGGAGATTTTACAGGCGCTGCACGCGCGGCTGGAGAACAGCGACGCGCAGGAAGTCCGTGCCGCGCTGGAACAGCTGCGGGAAATTACGCTGCTACGGCTGGAAGGAGTTATTAGCAAATGAGCACACTCAGCACCCATATTCTCGATATCTCGACGGGCAAACCCGCACAGGGCGTGACGGTTCATCTCGAAAGGGAGGGCGAAATCATGGCGACGGGCGTGACCAACGTAAACGGTCGCATCACCGAATTTGTCCCTTTCCTGCCAAAAGGCCGCTATCGGCTGGTGGCGGAGATCGGCGCGTGGTTTAGCGAAACCGGTCGCGACACGCTCTATCCCTGCGCGCAAATTGATTTTGTGACGGGAGAAACGGCAGACGAGCATTTCCACCTGCCGTTTGTGATTGCGCCCGGCGGGTGGTCAACCTACAGGGGAAGTTGACCATACCCGCTCGCCGTTGACCCAGGTCTCGCTGATGTTGCGCTCGTCGCCGAGGGTCATCAGCACAAAAAGCTGCTCGTAGATATCCTGACAGCGGCGATTTCGCAGGCGCTGCAGCGGCGTTACGTCAGGGTCGATCACCACGAAATCCGCCTCTTTGCCGGGCGCGAAGTTGCCAATCTTATCGTCCAGTCGGAGGGCGTGCGCGCCGCCCAGCGTGGCGTGGTAAAACGCCTCGCTGGCGCGCAGGCGGTAGCTCTGAAGCTGGCCGACCTTGTAGGCTTCCCCCAGGGTGCGCAGCATGCTGAAGGTGGTGCCCGCGCCGACGTCGGTGCCGATGCCCATCCGCACCCTGTGCTGCCAGCAGGCGGGCAGGCGAAACAGCCCGCTGCCGAGAAACAGGTTAGAGGTGGGGCAAAACGCCACCGCCGAGCCGGTGTCATGCAGGCACTGCCACTCGCTGTGGTGAAGGTGAATCGCATGGGCAAACACGCTGCGCTCGCCGGTCAGGCCGTAGTGATGATACACGTCCAGATAGCGCTCGTGCTCCGGCCAGAGGTCGCTCACCCAGGCCACTTCGTTAGGGTTTTCGCTCAGGTGGGTCTGCATCCAGGTATCCGGGAACTCCTCTCTGAGCAGGCTGACCGCGGCGAGCAGCTCGGGGGATGAGGTCGGCGCAAAGCGCGGGGTAATGGCATAGCCCAGCCGTCCCCGGTGGTGCCAGCGCTGGATCAGCGCCCGCGTCTGCCGGTAGCTCTGTTTCGCGTCTTCGCTCAGGTATTCCGGCGCGTGTCTGTCCATCATCACCTTTCCGGCGATAAGGCGCATGTTCAGGCGCAGGGCTTCGGTAAACAGCGCCTCGACCGATTCCGGATGCAGCGTGCAAAACACCAGCGCGGTGGTGGTGCCGTTGCTGACTAGCTGCTGAATGAAAAATTCGGCGATCTCTTTCGCGTAGGCTTCATCGGCAAACTGGCTCTCCACCGGGAAGGTGTAGGTGGTCAGCCACTCCAGCAGCTGTTCGCCAAAGGCGCCGATCATCTCCGTTTGCGGGTAATGGACGTGGGTGTCGACAAAACCGGGCAGCAGCAGCCTGCCGCGCAGGTCGGTGTAGCCCTTGTGGGGGTCAAGATACTGCTCGCCCTCCTGCCACGGCATCTGCGCCAGAATTTTCCCGCTCTGTATAAACAGCAGCCCGTCCTCAAGGTAGCGCGCGTGTTGGGCAATCGCGTCTGCGCTGTCGCAGACCTGGGCAATATCAAAAAATGCACCGCGGATCGCTGTCTGGTAATCCATCATTGTTCCTGCCTTAGTGTTTGCGTAGCGGGGTGAGAAGGCGCAGCAAGAACAGTGCCAGAATGAACGGGCCGCAGGCACGCTGCGGCCGGAAGGTGGGGGTTACTCTTTTTGCGTCGCCACGCGGGAGCTGAACGACGTCGCGCCCGCCGTCTCGCGATCTTCCCGCGCCAGCCAGCGGTAGGTCACGCCGCCGAGGAAGACGCCGATGAACCAGCTGAAGTTCGCCACCTCATGCAGGGCCGGGATGAAGCTAATCACCAGGCCCACGGCAACGGACGGGATCAGTGCGCCGATGGCTTTCGGATTGAAGCCGTTGCGGTACCAGTATTTGCCCTTTGGCGTGTCGTCGAACAGATCGTCAACCGACACCTTGCCGCGCTTAATCAGGTAGAAGTCGGCAATCAGAATGCCGAACAGCGGGCCGATAAACGCCCCGAGCACGTCCAGGGTGTAGTGGATAAGCTCCGGCGAGTTGAACAGGTTCCACGGGGTGAGCAGGATCGAGCCGACGGCGGCAATCATGCCCCCGGTGCGGAAGCTGATTTTCTGCGGCGAGCAGTTAGAGAAATCAAACGCCGGGGAGACAAAGTTCGCGACGATGTTGATCCCGATGGTGGCGGTGATCATCGTCAGCAGGCCAATCGCCACGGCCAGATCGTTGCCCACGCGGCTGACGGTTTCGATCGGGTCGGTGATCATGCGGCCAAACAGCGACTGGGTGCCGGAGACAATGACCACGGTGACGATGGAGAACAGCAGGAAGTTAAACGGCAGGCCCCAGCGGTTGCCGCGGCGGATCTCGCCCATGCTTTTGCCGTAGCGGGAGAAGTCGCCAAAGTTGAGCAGCGGGCCGGAGAAGTAAGAAACCACCAGCGCGGTCGCGGTGATCATCTGCCAGGTCTGCTCGCCCGCGCTCAGGGATTTGCTGGCGAGGGTGAAGGAGATCCCGTCAAAACCGGTCTTGTATACAATCCAGCCTGCGAGGGCCAGCATCACCACGTAGACCGCCGGACCGGCGATATCAATAAAGCGCTTGATGGCGCTCATGCCGTGCCAGAAGACCATCGCCTGCAGGACCCACATGATGGCAAAGCAGATCCAGCCCAGATGCGACAGGCCCAGGAACGCGCCGGTAGTGAGCGAAGAGAGCGACGGCCAGAACTTCAGCGCCACCAGCATCAGGGCGTTGGCGGCCAGATAGGTCTGAATGCCGTACCACGCGAAGGCGATCAGCCCGCGGATCACCGCCGGAATGTTGGCCCCGAAGACGCCAAACGCCTGACGGCTGATCACCGCGTAGGGCACGCCCGCCATCTGGCTCGGTTTGGCCACCAGGTTTGCGCACAGCTGCACGATGCAAATCCCCACCAGCAGGCAAAGCAGCACCTGCCAGCTTGCCAGCCCGAGCGTAAAGAAGCTCGCGGCGACAACATAACCCCCCATGCTGTGAACGTCCGACATCCAGAACGAAAAGATGTTGTACCAGCTCCAGTTCTGGTCACGCGTCGGTGCCAGATCCTCATTGCAAAGACGTGGGCTGTAAACCGCACCGGAATCAGCGGCCGTACCCTGCTGCGCGTTTTGACTGTTTGGCATGAAACCTGCTCCTGTGAATGAAAACCCGTTGAGTGGGAGTGCAGACGGTGTTGCAGGATCCAGGCCAAAATAATAAATCTTGTATGCAATATTTTATTTTTATGTATACGATTCGATAACGAAGAGTAAAAGACGGAGTGGTGAATGAACAACATAAACGCCCTGCAGACCGCGCCAGACCTGCATGACAAAGATGAATCGATCTTTCAGGCGCTGATGACCGCGATTGTCGAACATCAGCTGCTGCCGGGGAGCAAGCTGCCGGAGGAGGCGCTGGCCGAGGTGTTTGGCGTAAGCCGCACGGGCATCCGCAAGGTGCTTCAACGACTCGCGGCTGTGCAAATGGTCACCTTAACGCCCAAGCGTGGTGCACACGTCGCCAGCCCGACGGTGGAAGAGGCGCAGCACATCTTCCGCACCCGCGCCCTGCTGGAGGTCGCCAACCTGCCGGACGTGCTGGCCCGCTGCCAGCCGCCGCACCTTGCCGCGCTGGTCGCCATCATTCGCCAGGAGCAGCAGGCGCACGAGGCCTACGACGGCCCGGCAGCAATTCGCCACTCCGCCAATTTCCACATTCAGCTGCAGGCCATCTCCGGCAACCAGGTGCTGACGGAGATGGTGACCGGCCTGAGCCAGCGCTCCTCGCTGGTGATTGCCACCTGGGGCGCGCCGTGGCGTCAGGGGTGTCGCTGCAACGATCACGAACAGCTGGTGGATCTGCTGCGCCAGAAGGCGCTCCAGCCGCTCAGCGATGCCTTAATGCACCATTTTGAACATATCGTCGCCAGCCTCTGCTTCGAGCGGGCGGGCGAGTGCCTGCCTGATTTTGCCCGGCTGTTTGCCGGCCACAAGGAGTCGTAATGTCCTCTGTCTGTATACAAGTGATCAACCCCAACACCAGCCTCGCGATGACGGAAACCATCGGCGCGGCGGCCCGCGCGGTGGCGGCGCCGGGTACGGAGATCCTCGCGGTCTGCCCGAGCGCGGGCGTGCCGTCTATCGAGGGACACTTTGATGAAGCCATCGCCGCCGTGGGGGTTCTCGAACAGGTCAGGCTCGGCAGAGAGCAGGGTGTGGATGGTCACGTCATCGCCTGCTTTGGCGATCCGGGCCTTCTGGCGGCGCGCGAGCTGGCGCAGGGGCCGGTGGTGGGCATTGCGGAAGCCGCCATGCATATGGCGACGCTGGTGGCGACGCGCTTTTCGGTGGTCACCACGCTACCGCGCACGCTGATTATTGCCCGTCATCTGCTGCACCAGTATGGCTTTCACGATCGCTGCGCGGCGCTTCACGCTATCGATCTCCCGGTGCTGGCGCTGGAAGACGGCAGCGGTCTGGCGCAGGAGAAGGTGCGCGCGCGCTGTATACAGGCGCTGAAAGAGGACGGCTGCGGCGCCATCGTGCTGGGCTGCGGCGGCATGGCGACGCTGGCGCAGGAGCTGACGCGCGAACTGCGCGTGCCGGTCATCGACGGCGTCAGCGCGGCGGTGAAGATGGTGGAATCGCTGGTGGCGCTGGGCCTGTCGACAAGCAAGCACGGGGATCTGGCATTTCCGGAGAAAAAAGCGTTAAGCGGACAGTTTCAGGCATTGAATCCATTTTGAAGGTGAGGGGAGACGTAATGGCGCTTTTTGAACAGAATTACCCGCGGGATCTGCGCGGCTACGCGGGCAACCCGCCGCACGCGCGGTGGCCGAATCAGGCGCGCGTCGCCGTGCAGTTTGTGCTCAATTATGAGGAAGGGGCGGAAAACCACGTTCTGCACGGCGATGCCGGATCCGAGCAGTTCCTGTCGGACATCATCGGCGCGGCCAGCTACCCGGATAAACACATGTCGATGGACTCCCTCTACGAATACGGCAGCCGCGCCGGGTTCTGGCGGATCCACAGTGAATTTCAAAAGCGCGGCCTGCCGCTGACGGTGTTTGGCGTGGCGATGGCGCTGGCGCGTCATCCTGAGATCGTCGAGGCAATCAGGGCGGCAGATTACGACGTGGTGAGCCACGGCTGGCGCTGGATCCACTATCAGAGCATGGATATCAGCCAGGAGCGCGAACACCTTCATAAGGCGGTGCAGGTGCTGACCGACCTGTTCGGCAAGCCGCCGACGGGCTGGTACACCGGGCGCGACAGCCCCAACACCCGCCAGCTGGTGGTGGAGCACGGCGGCTTCGACTACGACAGCGACTACTACGGCGACGACCTGCCCTTCTGGACGGAAGTGGCCTGCGGCGACGGCACCCGTAAACCGCACCTGATCGTGCCCTATACTCTGGATGCGAACGACATGCGCTTCGCCACCGCGCAGGGTTTTAACACCGCCGAGCAGTTCTATACCTACCTGAAGGACAGTTTTGACGTGCTGTACGAAGAGGGGGAAAGCGCGCCGAAGATGATGTCCATCGGCATGCACTGCCGCCTGCTGGGGCGGCCGGGGCGTTTTCGCGCGCTGCAGCGGTTCCTGGATTATATTCAGCAGCACGACCGGGTGTGGGTCTGTACCCGCCAGCAGATTGCCGACCACTGGCGGGAGGTGCATCCGTTTCAGAAATAAGTGTGCGATGTTTTGCCGGGTGGCGGCTGCGCCTTACCCGGCCTACAGGACCCACAGGGCATACGGGACATCGTAGGCCCGGTAAGCGCAGCGCCACCGGGCGGGTTTTTCAGCGTTACATCATCAAACTCACCTGCGCCGCCACGATGCGCCACCCGTATGCAAACCGCACCCACGTCTGCTGCTGGGGCGGCAGGTGCATCCGTTTCAGAAATAAGTGTGCCGTGTTTAGCCGGGTGGCGGCTGCGCCTTACCCGGCCTACAGGACTCACAGGGCATACGGGACATCGCAGGCCCGGTAAGCGCAGCGCCACCGGGCAGGTTTTTCAGCGTTACACCATCAAACTGACCTGCGCCGCTACGATCCGCCACCCGCGGTTCCTGGATTACGTGTAGCAGCACGAGCGGGTGTGGGTCTGTACCCCCCAGCAGATTGCCGACCACTGGCGGGAGGTGCATCCGTTTCAGAAGTAAGTGTGCCGTATTTAGCCGGGTGGCGGCTGCGCCTTACCCGGCCTACAGGACCCACAGGGCATACGGGACATCGTAGGCCCGGTAAGCGCAGCGCCACCGGGCGGGTTTTTCAGCGTTACACCATCAAACTCACCTGCGCCGCTACGATCCGCCACCCGCGGTTCCTGGATTACGTGCAGCAGCACGAGCGGGTGTGGGTCTGTACCCGCCAGCAGATTGCCGATCACTGGCGGCAGGTGCATCCGTTTCAGAAATAAGTGTGCCGTGTTTAGCCGGGAGGCGGCTTCGCCTTACCCGGCCTACAGGACCCACAGGGCATACGGGACATCGTAGGCCCGGTAAGCGCAGTGCCACCGGGCGGGTTTTTCAGCGTTACAACATCAAACTGACCTGCGCCGCCACGATGCGCCACCCGTAGGCAAACCGCACCCACGTCTGCTGCTGGCGGCCAATGCGTTCCGTGCCCTCCCGCGTAAACTCGGTGCTGCACACCGCGTAATCCTCCCCGAAGGTGGTGATGACGGTGTGGCGCAGCGTCCGCTGTAAACCGGCGGCGGGGCGCGCCGCCCGGAAGGCGCGGATTTCGTCAATACCGTACAGGTTTTCACCCGCCCCCAGACGCACAGTGTTTTTGTCGTGCCAGAACAGCTCGTCCAGCACCGCAACGTTGTTGCTGACCAGCGCGTCTTCATAGCGGTAAAACGCGGCGGTCACCTCGGCGACTACCCACGGCAGGTTAATGTCATCGTGATTCATCATGCGGCCACCTCCGCCGGACGGGCATCGGTGATGCCGCTCTCCTCCAGCACGCGCGCGACGCGCAGGCAGGCCTGCTCGTTAAACGGCGCGGCAATCAGCTGCAGGCCAATCGGCGCACCCTGCGCGGTGCGCAGCGGAACGGTGGTCACGGGCAGGCCCAAAAACGAAATCGGCTGGGTCAGCATCCCCATGCTGGCGCGAATGGGGAGCGGCTGGCCGTTAATCTCCATGGTCTGCTCACCCGCGAGCGTCGCGCTGCGCGGCGTCGCCGGGGCGATCAGCACATCGGCCTGCGCGAACAGGGTTTTAAACGCCTGCCGGGCGTGCGCGCGAAACCGCTGGGCCTGAATGTACCAGGCGGAGGGGATCATCGCCCCCGCCAGCAGGCGCTCCCGGGAATGCGGCTCAAAACGCTCGGGCTCGCGGCGAAGCGCGGGCAGGTACTGGTTTCCCCCTTCGGAGGCGCTGATGATAAACGCCGCGGAGCGCGCCAGCTCGGCGTCCGGAAACTGCAGCTCATCCTGCACGTCGAGCGCCTTCGCCACCCGCGCCACGGCGTCTCTGGCATCCGCGTCGCACCAGGTAGTGAAGTAGCCGCCGAGCACCGCGCAGCGCAGGCCGTCCAGCCCCCGGTCGAGCAGGGGGCGCGTCTGCTCGCGCGAGCTCTCTGCCTGAAAACCGTCGCTGCTGTCCCGCCCCTGCAGCGCGTCGTACACGGACGCCAGGTCGCACACGCGGCGGGCAAAGGGGCCGATATGATCCAGGCTCGCGACAAACGGATGGCTGCCGGATCGCGACAGGCGGCCAAAGGTGGGCTTCAGGCCGTAGATGCCGCACAGGGAGGCCGGAACGCGAATCGAGCCGTTGGTGTCGGTGCCGAGCGAAAAGTGCACCAGCCCGGCGGCCACGGCGGCGGCTGAACCGCCGGACGATCCGCCCGCAATGCGCGCCAGATCGTGCGGGTTACGCGTGGTGCCGTAGTGGCTGTTTTCTGTTGTGAAGCCGTAGGCGTAGGCGTCCATATTCACCATTCCGGTCAGCAGCCCGCCCGCGCTGCGCAGCTGGCGCACCGCGAAGCTGTCAGCGGGCGCGGCGGGCCGGTGGCTAAACAGTTCTGCCCCGGCAAGGGTGGTGTGACCGGCAACGTCGAACAGATTTTTTACCGCATACGGCACGCCCGCCAGCGGCGGCAGGGGACGCTTCTCGCGGCGCAGGGTGTCGATGCTCTCGGCCTCGGCGAGCATGCGCGCCTCCGTCACGGCGGTCCAGGCGTTAATCTGCGGGTTCACGCGAGCAATCGCTTCCAGCGTCTGGCGGGCAATCTCGCGAGCGCTCAGCTCGCCTGCGCTCAGCGCATGCTGGATCGCGCTGATACTCATCTCGTGTAGCCTCATGCTTTGTATACTCCTGCGATCTCCAGACGGTCGTCGAGCGGCAGCGCCATCAGCGGGGCGGCCAGGGTGGCAATGCGGCTGAACTGCAATTGCAGCTCGGCGCGGCGGGCATCGTCCAGCTCTACGCCGAGCACGGACTCCATTTGCGCCAGATACGCCTGCCAGTCGGGTTGTTGTGTCGTCATTGTTTTCTCCTCAAAATCCGGCGGCCGCGCCGTTGCTGCGCGGGTCAAATGCCCCTTCGAACAGCCCGTTGGGGTGGCGAACAATCGCGCCCGCGTGGCCCATCGCTTCGCTGAAGTCAGGAAATATTTCCACCTCGTGTCCGAGCGCCTGAAGCCGTGAGATCGTCTCAGCGCTAAAGCGGCCTTCCAGCTTTAGCGTGTCCGAGGTTTGTCCCCAGGTGCGCCCCAGCAGCCAGCGCGGGCGGGAAATGCTTTCCTGTAAAGGCACGCCCTGAATCGCGTAGCGGGTAAAGAGCGCGGCCTGGGTTTGCGGCTGGCCGTCGCCGCCCATGGAGCCGTAGACCATTACGCGCCCGTCCTTGAGACGCGCCGCCGCCGGGTTCAGGGTATGGAAGGGCTGCTTGCCCGGCGCGAGGGCCAGAAGATGATCCGGATCGAGGCTGAACGATGCCCCCCGGTTCTGCCAGACGATGCCGGTGTCGGGCAACACCACGCCGCTGCCGAACTCGTGATAGATACTCTGGATAAACGACACGGCAAGCCCGCTGCTGTCCATTACCCCCATCCACACCGTATCGCCGGGACCTTTTCCGGTGCCCCACGGCGCGGCGCGGCCGTCGTCAACCCTGTCGGCAAGCGCCTGCAGGGCGGCGGGATCCAGCAGACCCTGAATATCGGTTTTTAGCTCGCGCGGGTCGGTGATGTGGGCATCGCGCAGGCCAAAGGCCAGCTTGGTGGCTTCAACGATGCGGTGAACGGTGTCGGCGTCGTCGGCCTCCGCCATGTTCAGGCGGTCAGTGATGCCGAGTATCGCCAGCGAGACCAGCCCCTGCGTCGGCGGAGCGTGGTTAAAGATCTCCCCCTGCTGATGCTGCAGCTTCAGCGGCGCGGTGCGACGGGCGGCGTGCGCGCGTAAATCGGCCAGCGTCACGGGCAGGCCCAGCGTCTCCATGCCGTGCGCCAGCACGTTCGCCAGCGGGCCGCGGTAAAAGCTGTCCAGACCGTCCTCCGCCAGGCGCGTCAACGTCGTGGCCATGGCGGGCTGGTAAAACCGGCTCCCGACCTGCGGCGGCCTGCCGTCCACCAGCCAGGTTTCCGCGAAGCCGGGGATGGCCTTCAGCTCGTCGAATTTACTGGCCGTGGCGTGGGCCTGAGAGGCCGTGACCGGCGTGCCGTTCTGCGCGTAATCGATGGCGTCGGCCAGCAGGCGAGCCAGCGGCAGCGCCTTGCCGGTCATCTCGCGGGAGACCTTCAGCGCCTCGTCCCAGCCGCTCACCGTGCCGGCGACGGTCAGCGCCGCGCGGGGGCCGCGATGGGGAATATGCGCCAGCCTATCGTAGGCGGCGAGCGTTGCGCGAGAACCCGCCGCGCCGCTGGCATCAATGGCGACAGGTTCGCCGTCCGGCGGCACGATAAGCCAGAAGCCATCGCCGCCCAGCCCGTTCATGTGCGGGTAAACCACGGCAATGGTGGCCGCCGCGGCGACCATCGCCTCTATCGCGCTGCCGCCTTCGCGCAGCACCGCCAGCGCGCTCTGGCTGGCAAGATGGTGGGGCGCAACGGCCATGCCGTGCGTGGAGACATTACTGTGCATAGAGCGTCCTCGTAACCCTGAAAGTCACAAGGTGCTGCAAAAGCTGTTCCAGTTCTGAAAGAAAAGTTTCAGTAAACTGGCACGTATAATGAAAGGTAGAATGAAAGGCAAAATGTGATGAAACAAAAGTTACAGAGGCGCTATGGAACAACTGGATGAACGTCTGAAAGCACAGTACCCGTCGCTCTCGCCGCAGGAGCAGCGGGTGGCGGACTTTATTTTCGACCATTTTGATGACCTGATTAGCTACAACAGCGCCGAGCTGGCGCAGCTGAGCGGGGTGTCGAAAGCCACGGTCAGCCGTCTGTTTAAGCGTCTGGGCTATGAGAAATATAAGGACATGCGCGACGAGCTGCGCACCCTGCGCCAGAGCGGGATGCCGCTCACCGATAACCGCGACGCGGTGCAGGGCAATACGCTGCTGGCGCGCCACTATAAGCAGGAGATGGCGAACCTGACCCAGTGGGTCAATGCCCTTGACGCGCAGCAGTTTGCCGACGCCATGGCCTGCATGGTGAAGGCGCGGCGCATCGTCATTATCGGCATGCGCAACGCCTATCCGGCGGCGCTGCACCTGCGCCAGCAGCTGCTCCAGGCGCGCGGTCAGGTGCTGGTCCTGCCGCAGCCGGGGCAGAGTCTGGGCGAAGAGCTGGTGGACTTAACGCCGGACGATCTGGTGGTCATGATGGCCTTTCGCCGCCGCCCGCGCATTATCCGCCCGCTGATGCAGCAGCTTCAGAGCAGCGGTATTCCGGTGCTGCTGATGTGCGAGCCGCAGGCGCACAGCCTGTTTCCGCTGGCGAGCTGGCAGCTTTGCGCCCCGCTGGACAGCGTCTCGGCCTATGACAGCTACTCCTCGGTCAACAGCCTGATTAACCTGCTGGCGAATGCCTTCCTGCATGAAATTCTCGATAAAGGCCGCCCGCGCATTCACGATATTGCCTCCCTCTACCAGCAGCTGGACGAACTCGAACAGCGATAATGGGGCATCAGGCTGGTGCTTTGCATTGAAATGGTGCAGCTGACGGGTCGGAGAAACGCACGTTTTTTCGACCCGTCCGCGTTTTATCAGGCTTCACAGCAATATTTCCCGCTTCGCCTTAACTGGCACATTAGTTGCAAAAACACATTCAAAGAATTTTTTGTTTCATGTTAACGTTACGGGGAAGCACCATGAAAAAGTTGTTGATTGCACTGGCCGGGGCCGCATGCCTCTTCACACAGCTGCCGGCAAAGGCTGACCAGCTCCAGGATATCGAGAAGCGCGGTACCATTCGCATTGCCGTTCCGCAGGACTTCCCGCCGTTTGGCTCGGTGGGGACCGACCTGCAGCCGCAGGGCTATGACATCGACATGGCGCGCTATCTGGCCAAACAGATGAAGCTCAAGCTGCAGCTGGTGCCGGTGACCAGCGCCAACCGCGTGCCGTACCTGCAAACCGATAAGGTGGATCTGGTCATTTCCAGCCTCGGTAAAAATCCGGAGCGCGAGAAGGTGATCGACTTTAGCCGCGCCTACGCTCCGTTCTTCCTCGGCGTGTTTGGTCCGAAAGGGGCCGAGCTGAAAGACGCCGCCGCGCTGAGCGGAAAAACCATCGGCGTGACGCGCGGGGCGGTGGAGGACATGGTGCTGACCGGCCTGGCGCCGAAAGACGCGGACGTGAAGCGCTACGAAGATAACAACACCACGCTCTCCGCCTACCTCTCCGGACAGGTGCAGTACGTGGCGACCGGCAACCTGGTGGTGGCGGCCATTTCGCGCCAGAACGCGGATAAAGCCCCGGTGCCGAGCTTTATGCTGAAAGATTCGCCGTGCTTTATTGGCCTGAAGAAAAACGAACCGGCCCTGAAGGCAAAAGTGGACGCGCTGATTGAGCAGGGCATCAAGGACGGCACGCTGAACGGCCTGTCCGAGCAATGGCTGAAGGCCCCGCTGCCGGCCAACCTTGGCGCCTGAGCCGATGACGGAGCAACTTGATTTCTCCGCGCTCTGGCCGCACTGGCCGGAGCTGCTGGCGGGGCTGTGGGTCACTATTCAGCTGACGGTGATGGCGACCGTCGGCGGGCTGGCAATAGGCATTTTCGGGGCGGCGATCCGCAGCGGACGCACCACCTGGTTCAGCCGGATCTGGGGCGCGTACGTGGAGATCATCCGCAACACGCCGTTTGTGGTGCAGCTGTTTTTCATCGTCTTCGGCCTGCCGAACCTGGGGCTGAAGATGACGGCGGGGGAAGCGGCGCTGCTGGCCATGGTGGTGAACCTGGGCGCCTACAGCACCGAGATTATCCGCGCGGGCATTCAGGTCACGCCGAAAGGGCAGTGGGAAGCCGGACGCGTGCTGGGGCTGACCCGCCTGCAGACCTTTATCCGCGTGGTGCTGCCGCCCGCGCTGCAGCGCATTTACCCGGCGCTGGTGAGCCAGTGCATCATCGTGATGCTCGGCTCGTCGGTGGTGTCGCAGGTCTCGTATGAAGAGCTGACCTTCGCCGCCAACCTGATCCAGTCCAGAACGTTTCTGAGCTTTGAGGTTTATCTGGTGACAACCGGGATTTACTTAGCGCTGTCGATTACCCTGCGCCAGCTGATGATGGCGGCGGGACGCAAATGGCTGGGGGTGCAGGCATGATGACCACCTTTACCGACTGGGACATTATTCGCAACCTGCTGCTGGCCGGACGCTGGACGGTGCTGCTGTCGCTGGTGGCGTTTGTCGGCGGGGCGGCGGTGACGCTGTCGCTCCTGCTGCTGCGCCTGACGGGCGGGCGCACGGTCAGGCGCATCATCCGCGGCTATATTGAGCTGTTTCAGGGCACGCCGCTGCTGATGCAGCTGTTCCTGGCCTTCTTCGGCGTTGCGCTGTTCGGCATCGACGTCTCGCCGTGGACCGCCGCCTCGCTGGCGCTCACCTTCTACACCAGCGCGTTTCTGCTCGACATCTGGTTTGGCAGTATTCGCGCCTTGCCAAAAGGGCAGTGGGAAGCGTCGCGCTGTCTGGGGCTGACCTTCGGCCAGACCCTGTTTCGCGTCGTCGCCCCGCAGGCGCTGCGCATCGGTATCGCCCCGACGGTCGGCTTTGCCGTGCAGGTGATCAAGGGCACCGCTCTGGCGTCGATTATCGGTTTTATCGAGCTGACCAAGGCCGGGACCATGCTGACCAACGTGACGTATCAGCCGTTTAAGGTTTTTGCGCTGGTGGCGCTCGGCTACTTTATTCTGTGTTATCCGCTGTCGCGCTACAGCCGCTATCTGGAGACGAAATTCAATGCCTCTCATCACCATTAATCAGGTGCAGAAGTACTACGGCGATAACCACGTGCTCAAGGGCGTCGATCTGGATATCGACATGGGCCAGGTGATCTCCATTATCGGGCGCAGCGGATCGGGCAAAAGCACGCTGCTGCGCTGCATCAACGGCCTGGAAGGCTATCAGGACGGCAGCATCAAGCTGGGCGGCATGACCATTACCGACCGGGATTCTCAGGCGCGCGAAATCAGCCGCTCGGTCGGGATGGTGTTCCAGAGCTTCAACCTGTTCCCGCACATGACTGCGCTGGAAAACGTGATGCTCGCCCCGCGTCGGGTGCTGAAGAAAAGCGCCGCCGAATGCCGCGAGCTGGCGCAGCAGATGCTGGAGAAAGTGGGCTTAGGCGATCGTCTGGATTACTACCCGTCGAGTCTCTCCGGCGGCCAGCAGCAGCGCGTGGCGATTGCCCGCGCGCTGGCCATGTCGCCGAAAGTTTTACTCTGCGACGAGATCACCTCCGCGCTCGACCCGGAGCTGGTGGGCGAAGTGCTGAAGGTGCTGGAGCAGCTGGCGGCCGAGGGGATGACGCTCATACTGGTTACCCATGAAATGAATTTTGCCCGCGAAGTGGGCGACCGCGTGGTGTTTATGCACCAGGGGAAAGTCTGGGAGCAGGGCGACAGCAAAACGCTGTTCGCCAACCCGCAGACCACGGAACTGAAGCAGTTCATCTCCTCCGTGCGCGGCCTCAACTGATAAGGACTTAACAATGGATATCGCACGCTTTCCGCAAATCAACCCGCCCCAGCGCCTGCTGATGGGGCCGGGCCCGATCAACGCCGACCCGCGCGTGCTGCGCGCCATGTCGAGCCAGCTGATCGGCCAGTACGATCCGGCCATGACCCACTACATGAACGAGGTGATGGCGCTCTATCGCGGGGTGTTCCGCACCGAGAACCGCTGGACGATGCTGGTGGACGGCACTTCCCGCGCGGGGATTGAAGCCATTCTGGTCTCCGCCATTCGCCCGGGAGATAAGGTGCTGGTGCCGGTCTTTGGCCGCTTTGGTCATCTGCTGTGCGAAATTGCCCGCCGCTGCCGCGCGGAAGTACATACCATCGAGGTGCCGTGGGGCGAGGTGTTTACCCCGGATCAGGTGGAGGATGCGATTAAGCGTGTTCGTCCGCGCCTGCTGCTGACCGTGCAGGGCGATACCTCCACCACCATGCTGCAGCCCCTCGCCGAGCTTGGCGCCATCTGCCGCCGCTACGACGTGCTGTTTTATACCGACGCCACCGCGTCGCTCGGCGGCAACGCGCTGGAAACCGACGCCTGGGGACTGGATGCGGTATCGGCCGGGATGCAGAAGTGCCTCGGCGGCCCGTCGGGCACCTCGCCGATCACCCTGAGCGCGCGCATGGAGGAGGCGATCCGCCGCCGCAAATGCGTTGAGGAGGGCATCCGCACCGACGCCCACCGCGACGGCGACGAGGAAATGATCTACTCCAACTATTTCGATCTCGGCATGGTGATGGACTACTGGGGGCCGGAGCGCCTTAACCACCATACCGAAGCCACCACCGCGCTGTTTGGCGCCCGCGAGTGCGCGCGTCTGATCCTGCAGGAAGGGCTGGATAACGGCATCGCGCGCCACAGGCTGCACGGCGATGCGCTGCTGAAGGGCATTCAGGCGATGGGGCTGGAGACCTTTGGCGACCTGAAGCACAAGATGAACAACGTGCTGGGCGTGGTTATCCCGCAGGGCGTCAACGGCGACCAGGTGCGTAAGCTGATGCTGGAGGATTTCGGGATTGAAATCGGCACCTCGTTTGGCCCGCTGCACGGCAAAGTGTGGCGCATTGGCACCATGGGCTACAACGCGCGCAAAGACTGCGTGATGACCACCCTGAGCGCGCTGGAGTCGGTGCTGAACTACCTGAAATTCTCCACCACGCAGGGTGCCGCCATGCAGGCCGCGTGGGACCACTATCGTCGCGAGACGCCGCAATGAGCTCGGCGGCAGAACGGGTGATGGCGCGCGCCGACGCGCTGGCCGCCATCAGCGAAACCCCGGATGCGCTGACGCGGGTCTATCTCTCCACCCAGCATCTGCAGGCCAACCAGCTGGTGGGGCAGTGGATGAGCCAGGCGGGAATGACCGTCTGGCAGGACAGCGTGGGCAACATCTGTGGACGCTATGAGGGCGCGCAGGAAGGGGCGCAGGCGGTGCTGCTCGGCTCGCATCTCGATACCGTGCGCAATGCCGGGCGCTACGACGGCATGCTCGGCGTGCTTGCCGCCATTGAGGTAGTGGACAGCCTGCACCAGCAGGGGGTGCATCTGGCCCAGGCCATCGAGATTGTCGGCTTTTGCGACGAAGAGGGAACCCGCTTCGGCATTACGCTGTTAGGCAGCCGGGGGCTGACGGGCACCTGGCCGCAGGGCTGGCTGGAAAAAGTCGACGCCAGCGGGATCAGCGTGGCGCAGGCGATGACCCTGATGGGGCTCGATCCTGCCCGCGTGCTCCATGCCGCGCGCCGTCAGGAGGATTTCAGCGCCTATCTGGAGCTGCATATTGAGCAGGGGCCGTGCCTTGAGCAGGAGGCGCTCGCCCTTGGCGTGGTGGAAGCCATTAACGGCGCGCGCCGTCTGAACTGCCGCTTTACCGGCGAGGCCGGGCATGCGGGAACCGTGCCGATGCTCCACCGCAGGGACGCGCTGGCCGCCGCCGCCGAGTGGATGGTTATCATTGAAAACGCTACCCGACAGCAGGGCGGCAACCTGGTGGCGACGGTTGGCGAGCTGCGCTGTCTGCCGGGGGCGGTGAACGTGATCCCCGGCGAGGTTCAGCTCTCGCTGGATATTCGCGGGCCGCAGGATGCGCCGCTTGATCGGTTGCTTAACGACCTGCTGGAACATGCCCAGGCGATCGCCTCGCGCCGCGGTCTGGACTTCAGCGCCGAGGAGTTTTACCGCATTGCCGCCACGCCGTGCGATATCCACCTGCAAAACGTGCTGGGGGAGGCCGTCACTTCGGTACAGAGGCGCTCGCTATCGCTGCCCAGCGGTGCGGGCCACGATGCGATTGCCATCGCGGAACGCTGGCCGGTCGGCATGCTGTTTGTGCGCTGCAAAGGGGGCGTCAGCCACCATCCGGCGGAATCGGTGATGGCTGAGGATGTCGCCCTCGCGATTGAGGCGTTTGGGCGGGCGGTAAGAACGCTTGGTGCGATCTGAGTATTGCCCGGCGGCGCTACGCTTGCACGGGCCTACGGGATGGGTAGGCCGGGTAAGCGCAGCGCCACCCGGCAGGGAACTACGTTACTCCAGCCCCAGCGTATATTGCGCAATCTTAAAGTAGATAATCAGCCCGGTGCCGTCGATAAGCGTCGCGATAAACGGCGCGGAGACGACCGCCGGGTCAATGCCGCAGCGCTTGAGCACCATCGGAATGACCGACGACACGATCGCACTCCAGAGCGTAATGCACACCAGCGTCAGGCTGACGATAAGCGTGATTTCCAGCCCAATCCCCATCATCCAGGCGCGAATGCACCCGGCGACACCGAGCGTGGCGGCAATCATCAGCGAGGTGGTCATCTCTTTACGCAGCACGCGGCCAACGTCGCGCAGACGAACTTCCCCCAGCGCCATGGCGCGCACCAGGGTGGAGGTGATCTGCGTCCCGCTGTTGCCGCCGGTGCCGATCAGCAGCGGAATAAAGAACGCCAGCGCGATGGCGGACTCCAGCGCCTCTTCAAAATGCTGGATCACCGAGCTGGTGTAGGCCTCCGCGACAAACAGCAGCAGCAGCCAGACGGAGCGTTTCTTCCACAGACTATACGGGCTGGTGTCCAGATAGGGCTTCTCCAGCGGCAGCGTCGCCCCCTGAAGCTGGGCGTCTTCGGTGACGTCATCTTCGAGCAGATGGGCGATTTCGCGCTCGGTCAGGCAGCCGACGAGCTTGCCGTGGGTGACCACGGGCACCACATCCGCGCCGCCGTGCGCCAGCAGTCCGGCAACGTCGGCACGTTCATCCTCCGGTTTGACCTGCAAAAACTGCGAAATCATCAGCGATTTCACCGGCTGTACCGTATCGGCGGTTTGCAGCAATTTGCGCACGGCAATCATGCCCGCCAGGCGGCCATTGTCTTCAATAAAAATATGAGACGGAATATCGTCGTCTTTTAATTTTTCGAAGAATTGCTCGCGCGCCAGCGCCACGCATAATGAAATATCGAGGACAATAAAATCGGTATTCATATATTGCGCGATCGCGCTGTCATTGAATGCCAGGTTCTGGTTGTGAATAGCGTAAGACATAGTGAATTCCCTTTGAATAATAACATCTCTCAGGGGCGAGCAAGACAGGGCATGTCGAAGAGGAGATCCCCACGTCCTGGGTTCAGCACTGTACACCGTATCCCGCGAGGGAAGTTATACTGACAAAGCCTTGATTCGACAGTGCCTGTTTTACCCTGTGTCGGTTCTCTCGAACCTACCAGAGCGATAACGTGTATTTGTACAGGAGCCTCGCCATAACGAGATCGTTTTAAAACGAGAGGAATAATACGCTTATTTAAACTTACCGCTCAGAAAATTAAATAATGTTTAAGAACGGTTTAGACGATTTTTATTAATAAAATGTTGAGGGTTTATTTAGGTTAATTCATTTCTAATGGAGGATTAAATAATCAACGAAGGAGAGGGTAATGGCGTGGTTTGATAATCTGCTGAATCATTTTGCGCTGTATCCGGCACATCTTTTCGCGCTGTTATTTGTGATGGCGCTGAGTAAATCGACGGTGCTGATCTCCTCCGTGCTGCCGCCCGCCTCGGTGATGCTGCTGGCGGGCATTACCGTTAGCCAGACGAGCATGCATCCTGCGCTGGCGTGGCTGGCCATAGTTTTGGGGGCAACGGCGGGTTCGGTGCTGAACTACCATATCGGCCAGCTGATGGGGCACACCCGGCTGGTCACGCGTTTCACCTCAAAGCATGCCGATAAGTTCTTGCGGGTACAGCATCAGCTGCAAAAGAACGGTGTCATCGTGCTGTTTACGTCGCGTTTTCTGGCGGTGTTGCGCTACATCGTGCCGCTGGCGGCGGGGATGCTCAGGCTGAATGCAGTCAGGGTCTACGCCGTCAGCCTGCTTTCCGCCTGCGCATGGGCGGCGCTGTATGTCGGCATCATCACCGGCATCAGCGCCTTTTGAGTTACAAACTCCCCATTCCGCCGTCCACCAGCAGCTCCGTTCCCACCGTGTAGCTCGACTCGTCGGACGCCAGATAGAGCGCGGCTTTTGCCAGCTCCGTCGTCGAGCCCATTCTGCCGAGCGGCACCAGCTTGATGATCTCCGCCATCATCGCGTTAAGCGCCTCGTCGCTTAAGCCCGTTTTGGTAAACGCCGGGGTTTCCACCGGACCGGGGCTCAGCCCGTTGACGCGGATCCCGCGCGGCAGCAGCTCCGCCGACAGCGTGCGCGCTAGCGACAGCAGGGCGGCCTTGCTCGCGGCATACACGCTGCTGGTGGGCAGGCCGATGCGCGCGCTCACCGAGCCGCAGAGGATCACCGACGACGGGTTATTCAGCAGCGGCAGCAGCGCCTGAATTAAAAAGAACGGCCCCTTCAGGTTGATGCCCATCAGGCGGTCCCACGCATCCTCCTGCCAGGCTTCCAGCGGCGCGTGCGTCACGTCACCGGCGTTGAGAAACACCGCGTCCAGGCGTGGCCAGCGGGCGGCGAGGGTTTCCGCCAGCGCTTTTTGCGAGGCGATATCTCCCGCATCGGTCGGGATCACCCAGGCCTTATCGCCAAGAATACGTTCTGCTTCGGCGAGGGTGTCCGGGTTGCGTCCGGTCACGGCGACGCGCGCGCCTTCGGCGATAAACGCCTGCGCGGTGGCAAGACCGATGCCGCTGGTGCCGCCGGTAATCAGCGTATATTTATTTGTTAAACGACCCATGTTCTTCTCCTGAAATGTCACTGGAGAAAGCACTATAGAAACGTTAGTATCGAAAGGAAACCAGGTACCAAATGGATACTAAAGAGGCAAGAGGTGTGCTATGGCAGAAATGCTGGAGGAGTGCTGTGAAAAAAAATCTGAGGCGTATACCTGCCCGATGACGCAGTTTGTTAACCTGATTTCCGGTAAATGGGCGATCCCCATTCTGTACCGTCTGATTGTGTTCAACACGCCCGTACGCTTTGGCGATCTGCTGCGGGCCGCTGCCCCCATCACGCAGAAAGAGCTGACGAAGCAGCTGCGCCTGTTTGAGCAGCGCGGGCTGGTGACGCGGACGGTCTACCCGGAGATCCCGCCGCGCGTGGAGTATCAGATCACCGAGCTGGGGTTAACCCTGCAGGACGCACTCTCCCCGCTGGCCGCCTGGATGAGCGAGTACGGCGACCAGCTTGAACGTTAGGCTACTGTTTTGCGTAGCGCGGTGCCGGAATGCCGGTGCGCGCGCTGTTGAACAGCGCAAGTCGCGCCGCTTCGTAGCGATCCCACAGGCCGGCGTCATGCATTGGCGGGATGGTGATCGGTTCCCCCTGATCCAGACCCGCCAGCGACGCATCCACCATATCGTCGGTGGTCATCACCGATCCTTCCGGCAGATCGCTCACCGTGACGCCCGAATGGCTCCAGATCTCCGTCGCCGTGGCGGCGGGCAGTACGGCCTGAATGCGCACGCTGCTGTCGGCAAATTCTTCCTGTAACCCACGGGTAAAGCTCAGTACCCACGCCTTGGTGGCGCTGTAAAGCGCGCTGCCCGCCCGGACGTGCAGGGCCAGCACGGACGCGATATTGATCAGCGTGCCGCGATTGTTCTGCGCCAGACGGGGCAGGATGGCGTAGGTCAGACGCATCAGCGCCGTGGTGTTCAGGGTGTTAATGGCCTGATGCTGCGCCACCTCGCCCGCGAGGAACGGCGCCATCTGCGCGGTGCCCGCGTTGTTAATGAGCGTATCAATGGCGGTATTGCTGCGCAGCGCCTCTTCCACGGCGCGGATCCCGGCTTCATCGGTAAGATCGGCCACCAGAATATCGACGGCCACGCCGTAGCGCGCGCGCAGGTCGGCAGCGAGGGCTTTCAGGCGATCCTCGCGGCGGGCAACCAGCACCAGGCTGGCGCCGCGCGCGGCAAGACGATCGGCATAGACGGCACCGATCCCGGAAGAGGCGCCCGTTATCAGGGCGGTGGTGATTTGCGTAGTCATCGTGTGTTACCTCAGGGCAGAGTGGGTTATTTGGTTTCAAGATGAAACTGAATTAACTTTCGGCTATTTGGTTTTATAATGCAACCATTTTGCTGGGCATTTTGTGCTTTTGCCGTCGGGAACGATCAGGAGGGGAGTTTCGCCACGATCTCTTCAGGCGTCAGTTCGCGGCCATCGTCGGCGATAAGCGCCAGTTTGCGCAGGGGTTTGCGCTGTTCGGTATCGACCAGCACGGTGCCGCATTCGTTATCCGCAAACAAAAATTCATTGCCCCACTGGGAGAGGGCAACCAGCACCGTTTGCAGGGCACGCCCCTTGTCGGTCAGGACGTATTCCTGCCAGGCGCTGCCGTCGGACGCGGGCTGAAGCCGGAGGATGCCTTCGTCGACCAGCAGTTTTAGCCGCGTGGTCAGCATGTTTTTCGCGATGCCGAGGCTTTTCTGGAACTCGCCGAAGCGTTTAATCCCGCGCAGCGCGTCGCGAACAATCAGCAGCGACCACCAGTCGCCGATGATATCCAGCGAACGGGCGACGGGGCAGGTGCTCTCTTCGAGGCGGGTACGTTTCACGGTCAATTCTCCGGTGGGGTGTGGTTTTATTATAAAACTTATTGGCACACACCGTAAGCACGTTAATCATCAGTTTGAGAAATGCTTCCCGGAAAATTGTCACCAATCTGTCACACTGAACGCGACATTTTAAAACGAGTGAGGAATTAGGGATGAAAAAAGCACTACTCGCGCTGGCAGTCGCCGGTTCCATTTCAGCAACGTTTGGCGTGCAGGCGCAAGAGACGCCGGAAGGGTATCAGCTGGAGCAAGTTTTAATCATGAGTCGCCATAACCTGCGCGCGCCGCTCGCCAATAACGGTAGCGTGCTGGAGCAGTCCACGCCGAAGCAGTGGCCGGAGTGGGAGGTGCCGGGCGGTCAGCTCACCACCAAGGGCGGCGTGCTGGAAGTCTATATGGGCCATTACATGCGCGAGTGGCTGGCGCAGCAGGGGATGGTGAAGACGGGAGAATGCCCAGCGGCGGATAGCGTTTATGCTTACGCCAACAGCCTGCAGCGTACCGTCGCCACCGCGCAGTTCTTCATCACCGGTGCGTTCCCGGGCTGCGACGTTCCCGTGCACCATCAGGAAAAAATGGGCACCATGGATCCGACCTTTAATCCGGTGATTACCGATAACTCGCCGGAATTCCGCGAAGAAGCGCTCAAGGCTATGGAGTCAGAGCGGCAGAAAATGCAGCTTGGTGAAAGCTATAAGCTGCTGGAGCAACTGACGAACTATGCGGACTCCCCGTCCTGCAAAGAGAAAAAGGTCTGCTCGCTGGCAGACGCGAAAGATACCTTCAGCGCCGACTATGAAAAAGAGCCTGGCGTATCCGGGCCGCTGAAGGTGGGTAACTCGCTGGTGGATGCGTTCACGCTGCAGTATTACGAAGGCTTCCCGGCCGACCAGGTAGCCTGGGGCGAAATCAAAACCGACCAGCAGTGGCGCGTGCTGTCGAAGCTGAAGAACGGCTATCAGGATTCGCTGTTTACCTCCACCGAAGTGGCGCAAAACGTGGCGAAGCCGCTGGTGAAGTACATTGATAAAACGCTGGTCACCGAGCAGGCGAAAGCGCCGAAAATCACCCTGCTGGTGGGGCATGACTCGAACATTGCTTCCCTGCTGACGGCCCTGGATTTCAAACCGTATCAGCTGCACGACCAGCAGGAGCGCACCCCGATTGGCGGCAAGATTGTATTCCAGCGCTGGCATGACAAAAATGCCAACCAGGAGCTGATGAAAATTGAGTATGTCTACCAGAGCTCAGAGCAGCTGCGTAACGCCAGCGTGCTGTCGCTGCAGTCGCCCGCGCAGCGCGTGACGCTGGAGCTGAAAGGCTGCCCGGTGGATGCGAACGGCTTCTGTCCTGTCGATAAATTCAATGCGGTGATGAATAACGCGGCGAAGTAAAGGAGAACCCCCCGCTGCGGCGGGGGGAAACGCTTAGACGTTTTTACGTTCGATGGTTTGCTCGCCCCAGAAGAGCGAGTCTTTATCCGTTTTTTCGAAGGCACGCACCAGCACCTCATCGTTACCTTCCTCCCAAATCTGCTCGGCCAGCTTTTCATCGTACTTCGCGACTTCAAAGATAGCTTCGGCAATCTCCGGAGAGGTGTTGCGTAAACTTGCCCATTCGCCCACGTGGTGAGCTTTGGATTCTTGAGTTGGCATGCTTGTCCTCCTGTTGGGTGTTAGCCGTTCAGTTTTTTGGCCAGACCCGCGACGTATTCACCCTGATAGCGGGCGATAGACAGTTCTTCATTGCTTGGCTGACGTGAGCCATCCCCACCTGCAATGGTGGTTGCGCCGTACGGCGTACCGCCACGCACCTGGGAAATGTCAAAAAGCTCCTGGGCACCGTAGCCAATCGGCACAATCACCATCCCGTGATGAGCAAGGGTAGTCCAGGTTGAGGTAATCGTCTGCTCCTGACCGCCGCCGGTGCCGGTTGAGCTGAATACGCTGGCGAGTTTGCCGTAGAGCGCCCCGGATGCCCAAAGCCCGCCGGTTTGATCGAGGAAGGTGCGCATCTGGCCTGACATATTGCCGAAGCGGGTCGGTGTGCCGAAGATAATGGCATCATAGTCCGCCAGCTCCTGCGGGGTGGCGACCGGGGCGTTTTGCGTTTTCCCCCCGGCTTTCAGGAAGGCTTCCGCCTGCATGGTTTCCGGTACGCGTTTCACCACAACCTCAACGCCATCAACCCTGTTCGCACCTTCTGCTACCGCGTGAGCCATGGTTTCAATGTGTCCATACATGGAATAATAGAGCACCAGAACTTTTGCCATTTTGCATCACTCCTCGTTGGTTTTTCTGACAGCGGATCGCTGCGTTCTTTTAAAGATATGCCATCACAGCCAGACTGCAAAAATGAACGGCATTTCTTTGATTTATAACAATATGGTTACAAAAAGGCTTTGTAGCAAAATGAAACAACTTTTTGGCGGCGGATTTTTGAAATGATAAGAAAGGTTTATGAATCACCGTCGCGTCATCTCACCCGAAAGGCTGAGTTCATGTTGCAGAATATTACCTGCGGCTTGCCGGATAGCGGCATTCCACTAAGCTTAGTTTCACGCGGCACAGATAAAGGCACTGTCCTTGTGTTGCGAGGTGAAAGAATCCTCTTTTACTGAATGCAATATGATGTCTAATGTTTCACATTCTGGAGGTTAGAGATGGCAAACCATCGTGGTGGTTCAGGTAATTTCGCAGAAGACCGTGAAAGAGCATCAGAAGCAGGCCGTAAAGGTGGCCAGCATAGCGGGGGCAACTTCAAGAATGACCCGCAACGCGCATCTGAAGCTGGCAAGAAAGGGGGTAAAAACAGCCACGGCAGCAGTAAGTAACACGCCGGGTTGAACCCCTGCCGCCGGGATCTCCCGGCGGTTTTTTTATTTCTGCAACATTGAACTGTAACCAAAGGCAACGCACACTAGGGAATTGATCTTAACTGCGAGTGCCGCATGTCTGACTCACGCTTTAAATTCTCCGTTAAACCGCAGGAAGCCATCCTCATTCTCATCACCATGTTCTGGGGCGGGACGTTTCTGGCCGTTCAGTACGCGGTGACCCTCAGCGATCCGTTCTTTTTTGTTGGCCTGCGCTTTGCGACGGCGGCGCTTGCCTTGGGGCTAATTTCGCTTAAAACGCTGCGGGGGCTGACGCTGAAAGAGCTTAAGGCCGGCGTGGCGATTGGGGTGGCGATAGCGATGGGCTACAGCCTGCAGACGTGGGGATTGCAGACCATTTCCAGCAGCAAATCCGCGTTTATCACCGCCATGTATGTGCCGCTGGTGCCGCTGCTGCAGTGGCTCTGTCTTGGCAGAATTCCGGGGCTGATGTCCTGTATTGGCATCGTGCTGGCGTTTATCGGCCTGATCCTGCTGGCCGGGCCGGAAAACAACCTGCTGGCGCTGGGGCCGGGCGAAATCATCACCCTGATTGGGGCGATTGCCATTGCGGCGGAAATTATTCTGATTAGCGCCTGGGCGGGCAAGGTCGACGTCAAGCGGGTGACGGTGGTGCAGCTCGCCACCGCGTCGCTGGTGGCCTTTGCGACGATGGTTCCGGCAGGGGAATCCGTGCCGCCGATGTCCACCGGCCTGGTGGTGGTCGCACTGGGGCTGGGTATCTTCAGCGCCATTATTCAGGTCACCATGAACTGGGCGCAGCGCAGCGTATCGCCAACCCGCGCGACGGTGATTTATACCGGCGAACCGGTCTGGGCGGGGATTTTCGGGCGACTGGCCGGGGAGCGTCTGCCGCTGCTGGCCCTGGTGGGCGCGGCATTTATTGTCGCCGGGGTGCTGGTGAGCGAGTTAAAGCTCAAAAAACGACGCAAGGCGATTGCCGTTGTGAACGCTGAACAAGGGGCAGATAGCTAACAACGCGCACGATGCCCGTTTTGCCCGGCGGCGCTACATGCCAGTTGTAGGCCGGGTAAGCGTAGCGTCACCCGGCAAGAAAGCGGCACTTATTTCAGGTTGAGGGGGTGATGACTTCCGCCTGCGCTTCATCCCTTTTCCGGCGGCTCAGCAGGGCGTTAAGCAGGATCGCGCCGAAGGTCGCCGTGCCAATCCCGCCAATCGTAAACCCGCCCAGCGTCAGGGCAAAATCGCCTGCGCCCAGCACCAGCGTGACCGCCACCATAATCAGGTTGCCGTTCTGGCTGAGATCGACGCGATGCTGTACCCAGATGCGCGCGCCGGCCACGGCGATCAGCCCAAACACCACAATCGATGCCCCGCCGATAACCGGGGACGGAATGGTGTGGATCAGCGCGCCGAACTTCGGTGAGAAGCCGAGCAGCATCGCCATCACCGCCGCCGCCACGAAGACCAGCGTCGAGTAGACCTTGGTTACCGCCATCACGCCGATGTTTTCAGCATAGGTGGTGACGCCGCTGCCGCCTACGGAACCGGAGAGCATGGTCGCCAGACCGTCACCGACGAACGCGCGGCCCATGTACGGATCCATGCTGCGCCCGGTCATCCCCGCAACCGCCTTCAGGTGGCCTAAGTTCTCTGCCACCAGGATCACCGCCACCGGTGCGATAAGCATCATCGCCTGGGTGTTAAAGGTGGGCGAGGTTATTTTCGGCAGGCCGAACCAGGCGGCCTGATGGAGCAGCGTAAAGTCAACCGGCTTGCCCAGACCGAAAACGTTGGCCAGCAGGGCGTAGACCAGACAGGCGACAATCAGCCCAACCAGGATCAGCAGCCGCTGGATCATGCCGCGCGTGAACACCGCCACCAGGCCGATGCACAGCACCGTGATCACCGCCATCCAGCTTTCAAACGGCGAGGCGGAGACGCTCCTGACCGCAATCGGCGCGAGGTTGAGGCCAATCGCCATCACCACGGCGCCCGTCACGACGGGAGGCATCATTCGCTCTATCCAGCGCGTGCCGATTTTCATCACCACCAGACCAATCAGGGTGTACACCAGGCCGCAGGCGATGATGCCGCCGAGGGCCACGCTCAGGTTGGGGTTGATCCCCTGGCCGTTAAACCCGGTAGTGGCGATGACGACGCCGACAAAGGCGGCGCTGGATCCGAGATAGCTGGGCACGCGCCCGCCGGTGACGAAAAAGAACAGCAGCGTGCCGATACCCGACATCAGAATAGAGAGGTTGGGATCGAGTCCCATCAGCATCGGCATCAACACCGTGGCGCCAAACATGGCGACCGCGTGCTGAACGCCCATCACCATCGTCTGCCCGAGCGGGAGACGTTCATCCGGCGCGACCACGCCTGCTTCTGTGGAGGTCGATTTCAACTGCCAGTGGGGAAATCCGAACATGGTCTGTCTCCTTAAGGCGGGTTAACAGGCGGGTCGCATAAGCGCGTGGTAGCCGCGGTCAAACCACACCAGCCCTTGCGGCGCGGGGTGGCGAATAATCGAAATAATGTCGCAAAACAGAATGTCGTGGGTGCCGACGCTCACCACCTGGCTGATGCGGCAGTCAAACGAGGCCAGCGCATCTTCCAGACGCGGACAGCCCGTGTCGCCCGTCTGCCAGCGGGCAGCGGCAAAGCGTTCCGCCATCGGCGTTTTACCGCCAAACAGGTTAGATAAAGGCTCCTGTCCGGCGCTCAGGGTATTCACGCAAAGGGTGCGGTTTTCGCTAAACGTTGGCCAGACGGACGCACCGCGGTTCAGGCACACCAGCAGGGTGGGCGGTGAATCCGTGACGCTGCACACCGCGCTGGCGGTGAAGCCTGCCATCCCCGCCGGGCCGTCGGTGGTGATGATGTTGACCGCCGCGCCAACGCAGGCCATGGCGTCGCGAAAGGTTTGTTTATCCGGTGATGTCATCATCGCTCCTTACGCCAGCCCGCAGGCATCGTCAAAGTCCAGGCGCGGCAGGCGCCCGTAAAGTTTGCGGGTATCGCCATAGCCTATGTTGATCAGCAGATTGCTTTTAAGCGTCGTGCCGGTGAAAAAGGCTTCGTCGACCTTCTGGCGGTCAAATCCCGACATCGGGCCGGTGTCCAGCCCCAGGGCGCGACAGGCGAAAATCAGGTAGGCGGCCTGCATTGAGCTGTTGCGAAAGGCGGTCTCTTCCGCATGCGCGGGGCTGGTGGTGAACCAGCTCTTTGCATCGCCGTGCGGGAACAGCTCGGGCAGGCGGTCGTAGAATTCACCGTCCCAGGCGACAATCGCCGTGACCGGGGCGGTGAGCGTTTTCTCGAGATTGCCGCTGGAGAGCGCCGGGCGCAGCTTCTCTTTTCCCTCCGCGCTTCGCACAAACACAATTCGCGCCGGGGAGCAGTTGGCGGACGTGGGCCCCCATTTCATCAGGTTGTAGATTTCGCGCAGCGTTTCGTCGCTGACGGGCATATCCTGCCAGCCGTTATGGGTGCGGGCGCCGGTGAACAGCGTTTCCAGCGCGGCGGGGGTAATGGCTTCGCTCATTAAAGCTCCTTATAAAGCGGGTTCCGGGCTGTGCAGCAGGCTGGCAAGCCCGTTCAGCAGCAGGGTGTTGAAGGTATCCGGCTCGGTGACGTTGCAGGCATGTCCGCCCTGGCGCATCACCGCGCTGCGGCTGTGCGGGATCGCCGCCTGCAGCTCGGACGAGCAGACGGAGGGCACCAGCATGTCGTCGGCAGAACAGATAATCTGTACCGGGCAACGAATGCGCTCCGCATGGCGGCTGAAGTCGGCCTTTTTCAGGGCGCTGAGCCTGTGCAGCAGGTTGGTTTTGCCCTGGAAATGGGCCAGCGCCAGCGCTTCTTCGGCCTCCAGACGAGGGGCGCGGGCGGCCATCCAGTCCGCAGGGTAGAGAAACAGCGGCTGCGCCTCGACCCACGCCTGCGCGCCGCCGTAATGCAGCAGGCGCTCGCGGATCTGAAAGCAGCGGCGGGTGTGGGCGTTGAGGGTCAGCCAGCCGTTAACGCACACCAGCGCGGTGAGGGCGTCGGGCCTGTCGAGGGCCAGCTGCAGGCAGACCAGCGCCCCCAGCGCGTGACCCACGACGCTGTAGCGGGCAATCCCGGCTTCAGCCAGCGCCTGGGCCAGCTCGTCCGCCATCTGCGCAAGGCTGTACCCTTCCGGCAGGGTGGCGGGGTTATTGCCCGTTCCCCGCTGGTCATAGCACACCACCTGATACTCCGGCTCCAGCGCGGCCAGCTGGGGCAGCCAGTAGCTGCCGCTGCCGCCGAGACCGGAAATAAAGACCACCACGGGCGCGCCCTCGTACGGGGGCGGCGAGACGGAAAGTTTCATACCTGCCTCACTTCGCGATGTGCGCAACGGTGGCGATTTCAACCAGCGCCTCTGGCTTCACCAGCCCGCACTGAATGCAGAACCGCGCCGGTTTATCGCCGGGGAAGAACTCGGCGTAAATCTCGTTAATCGCGGCGTAGTTTTTCCAGTCGGTGATAAAGATGCTGTTGAAGGTCACATCCTCCATCGTCCCACCCGCCGTTTCGATCACGGTTTTGATCGTCTCCAGCACGTGGCGGGTTTGCGCCTTTGGGTCGTTGATAAACACCACGTTGTTGTCTTTATCAAACGGCAGCGTTCCGGAGACATACACCACGCCGTCGGCGAGGGTGCCGGGAACAAACGGGGCAATGGGCGTGCTGGTGCCCGGCGGAATAATCACGGATTTTGGCATCAGGCGTCTCCTCAGGCGATACGGGCGAGCGGGGGATTCAGGGCGTCGCAGAAATCATTGACGTTACTGACCCAGCCAAAAAAGGTTTCGATATTGAACAGGGCCGCCTTCTGGGCGAATTCCGGCCCGGCCTGATGGGTCGCGTCTTCCAGCACCACGCCAAAATACTCGAGGAAAAAGCCGTCGCGCAGGGTCGACTCCACGCAGACGTTGGTGGCGATGCCGGTGAACACCAGATGACGAATGCCCCGGCTGCGCAGCAGGCTGTCGAGCGGGGTGTTGAAAAAGCCGCTGTAGCGCGGTTTGGGCAGAACAATATCGCCCGCCTGCGGTACCAGCTCATCCACCAGCTGATAGTCCCAGCCGCCTTTCGCCAGCAGCTTGCCCTGCAGTTCGGGCCGTTTACGCATGGTTTTCAGGGCGTTCGACTTGTGGAAGTTGGGCGAGCCGGGGCCGCCGGCCTCGACGTACTGGTCATCCCAGCCGTTCTGGAACCAGATGATGAGCATGCCCGCGGCGCGCGCGGCGGCGACGGCAGTTTTAATGTTCTCGATCACCGGCCGGGTGGCGGAGACGTCGAACCCCGCCAGATCCAGATAGCCGCCCTGGCTGGCGTAGGCGTTTTGCATGTCCACCACGATCAGCGCGCTTTGCTGGGGCGCGAAGGTGATAGCTTCCGGGCGTGCGTTAAGGGTCGTCATTACGCTACCTCCTTCGTGACGGCAGGAATGTGGGCGCGGCACTGCATCAGCGGCTGGATGCGCTCGCCGAAGGTCTCCACGCCGGTGAGGAAATCGTCGAAGGTCAGCAGAACGCCTTCCGCACCGGGTACGGCCGCCACTTCGTCAAGCATTCTGGCGACGCTGGCGTACGAGCCGACCAGCGTGCCCATGTTGATATTGACGGCGGAGGTCGGGTCGGCCATCTGGCGGACGTTAGTATCCGCCCCGGAGCGGGTATCCTTCTGGCTCTGCTCGGTGAGCCAGCTCAGGGCCTCCTCGTCGGCGCCGTCCTTATAGCGCTCCCATTTAGCGCGCGCGGCGTCGTCGGTTTCGTCGGCAATGACCATAAACAGCACGTAGGAGCCCACGTCGCGCCCGGTTTTGTCAGCGGCCTCTTTCATGCGCGCGGCGGTCGGGGCGAAGGCGGCAGGCGTGTTCACGCCTTTACCGAAGCAGAAGTTGAAGTCGGCGTATTTCGCGGAAAATTCCATCCCCGCGTCGCTTTGTCCGGCGCAAATCACCGTCATCGGCACCGACGGCTGCGGGCTGACGCGGCAGTCGTTCATGGTGAAGAAATCGCCCTTGAAATCGCTTTTGCCGGTCCCCCACAGGTCGCGCAGCACCTGCACGTATTCGGTCAGGTAGTCGTAGCGACGCGAGAAGTACTCGTCACCCGGCCAGAGCCCCATCTGCTCGTACTCCGGTTTTTGCCAGCCGGTGACCAGGTTGACGCCAAAGCGCCCGCCGGAGATGGAGTCGATGGTGGACGCCATGCGCGCGACGATCGCCGGGGGCAGGGTGAGCGTGGCGGCGGTGGCGTAGATTTGGATCCGCGAGGTGACCGCGGCCAGCCCGGCCATCAGGGTAAAGGACTCCAGGTTGTGGTCCCAGAATTCGGTTTTGCCGCCAAAGCCGCGCAGCTTGATCATCGAAAGCGCAAAGTCGAAATGGTAATGCTCCGCTTTCTGCACGATGGCTTTATTGAGCTCAAAGGTCGGCATGTATTGCGGTGCAGTGGTCGAGATAAGCCAGCCGTTGTTGCCGATGGGTACAAATACGCCAATTTTCATCACGAACCTCTCTTCATTACGTCGCAGGTGTATCGGTGTTTTTGCAAAGGCGGTGCCAGTTTTGAAAATGGCTGTGTTATTAATGTGTTAATCAGAAGTTGGTGGATTGATGCGGCTAAATGTGGACTAACTGGTCAAAAACATTGCACAGAAAACAGGCATTCATGCGCGATCGGAGTGCAGGATGTCGTGGCGAGTCGGGGGTTTTGCTATGCTGAGGGCAACGCAGAATAAGGAGAGCGGGAATGGCACAAGGCGCAGTGAAAACACCAGGTAAACGTTCGCAGGCGGTGAGCGCCAAGAAGCAGGCGATCCTCAGCGCGGCGCTGGAGACTTTTTCGCAGTTTGGTATTCACGGCACGCGCCTGGAGCAGGTAGCGGAGCAGTCCGGCGTATCCAAAACCAATCTGCTTTACTATTACCCATCGAAAGAGGCGCTCTATGTGGCGGTGATGCAGCAGATCCTCGATATCTGGCTGGCGCCCCTCAAAGCGTTCCGCGCGGAGCTGGCCCCGCTGGTGGCGATCAAAGAGTACATTCGCCTGAAGCTGGAGGTGTCGCGCGATTATCCGCAGGCATCAAGGCTATTTTGTCTTGAGATGCTGCAGGGTGCACCGCTGTTGCAGGCGGAACTCACCGGAGATTTAAAACAGCTGGTGGACGATAAGTCGGCCATTATTGCCGGGTGGGTCGCCAGCGGAAAGCTGGCTCCGGTCGACCCGCATCATCTGATCTTTATGATTTGGGCCTCCACCCAGCATTACGCTGACTTTGCGGCCCAGGTTGAGGCGGTGACCGGTAAAACGCTGCAGGACGAGGCGTTTTTCCACAGCACCCTGGAAAACGTGCAGCGGATGATTATCGAAGGGATCCGCTTACGCTAGTTCCCCCTCACCCCAGCCCTCTCCCTCAAGGGAGAGGGGGCCGTCCGTGCAGGCATTATTTTGTGAAGATCCCTCAGCCCGGCGGGAGAGGGCAGCTTAAGTCGCCCTCTTCACACTGCATCAGCGAGGCCAGAAACGCTTCGCGCTCCACGGTTTTTTCCGCCAGGCACTGGTTAACAATCATTGGCTGGACGCTCCCGCCTTCCGTCCCCGAACCGATAAACGCGCAGTCCGCGTCGCGCAGGGTAATCCACGCCTGCTGCGCTTTTTTCAGCAGGTCGCGTTGAGGTGCCGCCGCGCGCTTAACGGCGGCCTGATAGGTCTGGTTGAGTTTTTTATCGGCAGCCTGGTACTGCTGCGCGCTACAGGTATTCAGCTCAAGCTGGGTGGTCGCTTTGTCGCACTCGTCGGCCAGCGCGCTGGCGCTAAGCAGCAGTGCTGCTCCTGCGAGAAATACTCTTTTCATCATTCCCTCCGTGTAAAAAAGCCGGATGCGCTGCGCTTATCCGGCCTACGGTGATTTTGTAGCCCCGGTAAGCGTAGCGTCACCGGGGAGAGTTTACACGATTAGCCGATGGTCATCAGGCTGGCGTTACCGCCTGCCGCCGCGGTGTTGACGCTGAGCGAGCGCTCCACGTACAGACGCTCCAGCAGCAGGTTAGTTTCCCCGCGCGCAAAGCCCTGCACGGAAACGATGGCGCCGCTGCGGGCCGCAACCTGCTCACAGAGTTCACGCAGCTGATCGGAATCACCGTGGTAGATCACCGCATCAAACGGCTGCGTCAGCAGCGCATCGGATTTCGCAAAGCGAATGCGGGCCGAGACCGCTTTCGGCAGCTGTTTGGCGAGATCGCGATGCAGCGCATCTTCCGGCCACAGCACTTCACAGCCGGTTGCCATCGCGGCAGCCAGCTGCACCAGCGCGTCCTGCTCGTTATCGGCCACGCACAGCACGCGCTCGCGCGGCATCAGCGTCCAGGTGTTGCGCTCGCCGGTTGGCCCCGGCAGCAGACGCTGCGTGCCCGCCTGCGCCAGCTCGCCGTACTGCTGCGCAACGGCACGCAGTTCAGGGCGTTTTTCCGCCCAGGCGATCAGCGCCTCCAGCGGCTGGGTCAGCACGGTTTTCAGCTGCGCATCCACCGGATAGTCCGCATCCTGGCGTGCCAGAGTGACGCCCAGAGCGTTCTCCGGACGGTTCGCCAGCAGACGGTACAGGTAGAGCGGACCGCCCGCTTTCGGACCGGTGCCGGAAAGGCCTTCGCCGCCGAACGGCTGCACGCCCACGACCGCGCCAACCATGTTGCGGTTAACGTACAGGTTGCCCACTTTGGCGCTGCCGGTCACCTGCGCGATAGTCTCGTCGATACGGGTATGCACGCCGAGCGTCAGGCCATAGCCGGAGGCGTTGATCTGCTCAACCAGCTCGTTCAGGTTGTTACGGTTGTAGCGCACCACGTGCAGCACCGGGCCGAAGACCTCTTTTTTCAGCTCGTCGAAGCTTGCCAGCTCAATCAGCGTTGGCGGCACAAAGGTGCCGGTCCGCCATTCGCGGGCATCTTCGCTGTTCTCGCGGACCGCCTGGAACACCGGACGGCCTTTCGCGCGCATGGTCTGAATGTGGTTTTCGATGTTGGCTTTGGCTTCCGTGTCGATCACCGGCCCGATATCGGTAGTGAGACGGCCCGGGTTGCCCATGCGGCATTCGGCCATCGCGCCGCGCAGCATCTTCAGCGTGTGGTCCGCCACGTCGTCCTGCAGGCACAGCACGCGCAGGGCGGAGCAGCGCTGGCCGGCGCTGTCGAACGCGGAGGCCAGCACGTCGACCACCACCTGCTCGGTGAGCGCGGAGGAGTCAACGATCATGGCGTTCATCCCGCCGGTTTCCGCGATGAGCGGCGTAGGGCGACCCTGGGCATCCAGACGGGTGGCAATGTTGCGCTGCAGCAGAGACGCTACTTCGGTCGAACCGGTGAACATCACGCCGCGCACGCGGTTATCGGAGGTCAGTTTGGCACCGACCGTTTCACCACGGCCCGGCAGCAGCTGAACCACGCCCGCCGGCACGCCGGCTTCCAGAAGAATGTTGATACCCTGCGCGGCAATCAGCGGGGTCTGCTCTGCTGGTTTTGCCAGCACGCTGTTGCCTGCGGCTAATGCGGCGGCAATCTGGCCGGTGAAGATCGCCAGCGGGAAGTTCCACGGGCTGATACAGACGACCGGACCCAGCGGACGGTGGGTTTCGTTATCGAAATCATCACGCACCTGACCGGCGTAGTAGTGCAGGAAGTCGACGGCCTCGCGCACTTCGGCAATCGCGTTGCTGAAGGTTTTACCCGCCTCGCGTACCAGAATGCCGATGAGCGACTGCATCTGATCTTCCATCAGCACCGCCGCGCGCTCCAGAATCGCGGCGCGCTCCTGCGGCGGCGTGGCAAACCAGATAGGGGCGTTGTTCACCGCGCTGTCCAGCGCCTGATCCACTTCCGCTTCGGTCGCTTCACGCGCGTAGCCGACGATATCCTTCGGCTCGGCCGGGTTGATTACCGGCTGCATTTCGCCGTCTGCAACGGGCTGCTCCAGCATCGGTTTGGCCTGCCACTTCTGCAGCGCGCTGTTGAGCAGGGCAGAGGAGAGGGACGCCAGACGGTGTTCGTTGGCGAGATCCAGACCCGCCGAGTTGACGCGGCCTTTGCCGTACAGCTCGCGCGGCAGGGCAATCTTCGGATGCGGCAGTCCAACCTGGCCTTCCTGCGCCGCCATCTTCTCAACGGCCTGCACCGGGTCGGCCACCAGCTCGTCCAGCGGCAGCGTGGTGTCGGCGATGCGGTTAACGAAGGAGGTGTTCGCGCCGTTTTCCAGCAGACGACGCACCAGGTACGCCAGCAGGGTTTCGTGCGTTCCCACCGGAGCATAGATTCGGCACGGGCGGTTCAGCTTGCCGTCCGCCACTTTACCGGTGACCTGCTCGTACAGCGGTTCACCCATGCCGTGCAGGCACTGGAACTCGTACTGGCCCGGATAGTAGTTTTGCCCGGCCAGGCTGTAGATTGCCGCCAGGGTATGGGCGTTGTGGGTAGCGAACTGCGGATAGATCAGGTTCGGCACGCCGAGCAGCTTTTTCGCACAGGCGAGGTAAGAGACGTCGGTGTAAACCTTGCGGGTATAGACCGGATAGCCTTCCAGCCCTTCCATCTGGGCGCGTTTGATTTCGCTGTCCCAGTAGGCGCCTTTCACCAGACGGATCATCAGGCGACGGCGGCTGCGGCTTGCCAGGTCAATCAGGTAATCAATGACGAACGGGCAGCGCTTCTGGTAGGCCTGGATAACGAAGCCAATGCCGTTCCAGCCTGCCAGCTCCGGCTCGAAGCACAGTTTTTCCAGCAGATCGAGGGAGATCTCCAGACGGTCGGCCTCTTCGG
The DNA here is from genome assembly GCF_000568075.1 of Enterobacter sp. DC1. Taxonomy (NCBI): domain Bacteria; kingdom Pseudomonadati; phylum Pseudomonadota; class Gammaproteobacteria; order Enterobacterales; family Enterobacteriaceae; genus Enterobacter; species Enterobacter sp. DC1. The sequence goes on along the minus strand of NZ_AZUA01000001.1, from coordinate 1,018,129 downwards.
CGTCGATGTTAATGCCGATGTCATACTGGCGCGCCAGCAGGGTTAGCGACTTCAGGCGCGGGTAGAGCTCTTCCATCACCCGGTCGTACTGCGCGCGGCTGTAGCGCGGGTGCAGGGCGGAGAGCTTAATGGAGATGCCCGGGCCTTCATAAATACCGCGACCGTTTGATGCTTTACCGATGGCGTGGATCGCCTGCTGATAGGAGACCATGTAGGCCTGCGCGTCGGCGGCGGTCAGCGCCGCTTCGCCCAGCATGTCGTACGAGTAGCGGAAACCTTTATCTTCCAGCTTGCGGGCGTTTGCCAGCGCTTCGGCAATGGTTTCCCCGGTAACGAACTGCTCGCCCATCAGGCGCATCGCCATGTCCACGCCCTTGCGGATCAGCGGCTCGCCGCTCTTACCGATGATGCGGTTCAGGGAGCGGGAGAGGTTGGCTTCGTTATGGGTGGAGACCAGTTTGCCGGTAAACAGCAGGCCCCAGGTTGCCGCGTTGACGAACAGCGACGGGCTGCGGCCAATGTGTGAATGCCAGTTGCCGTTGCTGATTTTGTCGCGGATCAGCGCGTCGCGGGTGGCTTTATCCGGAATACGCAGCAGCGCTTCCGCGAGGCACATCAGCGCCACGCCTTCCTGAGAGGAGAGGGAAAACTCCTGCAGCAGACCCTGAACCATCCCGGCGCGGCCGGTGGCGGTTTTCTGGTTGCGCAGCTTGTCGGCTAACTGATACGCCAGGCTGTGCGCCTGTGCGGCAATGGCTTCCGGCAGGCGGGCCTGCTCCAGCAGCATCGGCACGGCGTCGGTTTCGGCACGGCGGTAGGCGCCGGTAATGGCGGCACGGCTGACGGACTGCGGCAGGATCTGCTCGGCGAATTCAAGGAACGGCTGATGGTTCTCGTCGCCAGCGGCCGGGGCTTCTTCGCTTTCGTTCGCCGCGCCGGCCAGCAGGGCAGGCAGCTCCGGCAGGCCCTCATCGCTCTCGAGTCTTTCGAGATAGTTAAAAATCGCCTGCTTAATTAACCAGTGCGGCGTGCGGTCAATGCGGGTTGCTGCGGTCTTAATCCGTTCGCGGGTTGCGTCATCCAGCTTAACCCCCATGGTGGTCATACCCATGCCAAAGCTCCTGTTGTTCTGTAATAGCGTTCTGTTGATAGCGTGAAATATCCACCATGTTGCAACTTTGTGCAACCGTGTTAAATGTGACCTGGTTTGCAACCCGGAAAATGAATGGATTGTTAACGAATGGTTAGCTGGAAAAACGCACTGGCTTTTGTGCAGGAGGCCTGGTTTTATGCGGTAGTTAACACTTTTCAAAGGTGCAACCCGTAAAAGCGTGAGCGAGTGCAACCTATAGGAAACTCGTATCAAACCGGGGATGAAATTGATGTAAATGCAGTGTTAAATCGTTTGTCAGCGGAAGGCGCATACGGCAGGATAGCGCGCCCAACCGAAACACAAGATACATTCACCTCGTTCCGGTGATCATATAACAAGGCAGCCCGGATGGTTGTCGCTCGACATTTTGGAGAATTTGAATGGCTATTAGCACACCGATGCTGGTGACATTTCTCGTTTATATTTTTGGCATGATCCTGATAGGGTTTTTGGCGTGGCGTTCTACAAAGAACTTTGACGACTACATTCTGGGCGGACGCAGTTTAGGCCCAATGGTGACCGCACTCTCTGCGGGCGCCTCCGACATGAGCGGCTGGCTGCTGATGGGGCTGCCCGGCGCGATTTTCATCTCCGGTATCTCTGAAAGCTGGATCGCCATCGGCCTGACCGTCGGCGCGTGGATCAACTGGAAGCTGGTGGCAGGCCGTCTGCGCGTGCATACCGAGGCCAACAACAACGCCCTGACGCTGCCGGATTACTTCACCGGACGTTTTGAAGATAACAGCCGCATCCTGCGCATTATCTCTGCGGTAGTTATCCTGCTGTTCTTCACCATCTACTGTGCATCCGGCATCGTGGCCGGCGCGCGTCTGTTCGAAAGCACCTTCGGCATGAGCTACGAAACCGCCCTGTGGGCCGGTGCGGCGGCGACCATCCTCTATACCTTCGTGGGCGGGTTCCTGGCGGTAAGCTGGACCGACACCGTGCAGGCGAGCCTGATGATCTTCGCCCTGATCCTGACCCCGGTGATTGTGATTTTCACCGTTGGCGGCTTTGGCGAATCGCTGGAAGTGATCAAGCAGAAAAGCATCGAAAACGTCGACATGCTGAAAGGGCTGAACTTCGTGGCCATCGTGTCGCTGATGGGCTGGGGCCTGGGCTACTTCGGTCAGCCGCATATCCTGGCGCGCTTTATGGCGGCGGATTCTCACCACACCATCGTTCACGCCCGTCGCATCAGCATGACGTGGATGATCCTGTGTCTGGCGGGGGCGTGTGCGGTCGGCTTCTTCGGCATCGCGTACTTCAACAACAACCCGGCGCAGTCGGGCGCGGTCAACCAGAACGCCGAGCGCGTGTTCATCGAGCTGGCGCAAATTCTGTTTAACCCGTGGATTGCCGGTATCCTGCTCTCCGCAATCCTGGCGGCGGTGATGTCCACCCTGAGCTGCCAGCTGCTGGTTTGCTCCAGTGCGATCACCGAAGACCTTTACAAAGCCTTCCTGCGTAAAAACGCGAGCCAGAAAGAGCTGGTGTGGGTAGGGCGCTTTATGGTGCTGCTGGTGGCGCTGATTGCCATCGCGCTGGCGGCTAACCCGGAAAACCGCGTGCTGGGTCTGGTGAGCTACGCGTGGGCGGGCTTTGGTGCGGCGTTTGGTCCGGTGGTGCTGTTCTCCGTCATGTGGTCACGTATGACCCGTAACGGCGCGCTGGCGGGGATGATTATCGGTGCGCTGACCGTTATCGTCTGGAAACAGTTCGCGTGGCTGGGCCTGTACGAAATCATTCCGGGCTTCATCTTCGGCAGCATCGGCATCGTGGTGTTCAGCCTGCTGGGTAAAGCCCCGTCTGCCTCCATGCAGAAACGCTTTGCAGAAGCAGACGCGCACTACCACTCCGCGCCGCCGTCTAAGCTGCAGCCGGAATAATTTTCCCAAGTAACACCATAGGCCGGGTAAGCGCTAGCGCTACCCGGCTTTTTTCTTGCCAAAATCCGTAATTTCCTGTGATATCCATGTGCTTATAACAATGAGGATAGCGAAGCATGACAATCAAAACAGGGTTAATGGCGGCGGCATTATTGATGCTGGCTGGCTGCAACGCGCCATCGCAACACGCAGCGGTAGAGACCTGCAAAGCGGATAACCAGATGCAGCAAACCACGCTCTATTTCGGCTTAAATCGTCCTGCCGGGGCGCAGATTACCGGCAACGAATGGCAGCAGTTTGTCGATCAGGACGTGACGCCGCGCTTTCGCGATGGCTTAACGGTGTTTGACGCGCGCGGGCAGTGGCTGGGAAACGACGGGAAAGTGGCGCGCGAACCCAGCAAAGCGCTGATGCTGATCCACGGTAAAGATGCGCAGAGCGAGAAGAACATCGAAGCGTTGCGCGGGATTTATAAATCACGCTTCGCGCAGGAGTCGGTGATGCGAGTCGACCAGCCGGTGTGCGTGCAGTTCTGAGAAACCGATGCCCGGTGGCGGCTACGCCTTACCGGGCCTACAAAACCCGTAGGCCCGTGCAAGCGAAGCGCCGCCGGGCATTAACCGCACAAAACTTACAGCACCAGCCCCGCAAAGCTCGCCGACAGCAGGCTCACCAGCGTCGCGCCGTACACCAGACGCAGACCAAACCGCGATACCACGTTCCCCTGCTGCTCGTTAAGGCCCTTTATCGCCCCGGCCACAATGCCGATGGACGCGAAGTTCGCGAAGGACACCAGGAAGACGGACAAAATGCCCAGTCCGCGCGGGGACATCTGATGAGCGATTTTTTGCAGCTCAATCATCGCCACAAATTCATTCGCCACCAGCTTGGTCGCCATAATACTGCCCGCGTTCAGGGCGTCACTCAGCGGAATACCGATAAGCCATGCCAGCGGATAAAACACATAGCCCAAAATCTGCTGGAAGCTCATGCCAAATACGCTGGAGAAGAGGGCGTTAACGGCGCTAATAAGGGCGATAAAGCCAATCAGCATGGCCAGAATAATCATCGCCACCTTAAAACCGGCCAGAATATACTCGCCGAGCATTTCGAAGAAGCTCTGCGATTCATGCAGTTTTTCCAGCTTGATATCCGGCTCCGCTTCCGGACGCGCCGGGTTGATGACCGAGAGAATAATAAAGGTGCTGAACATGTTCAGAATCAGCGCCGCGACGACAAATTTGGCGTCGAGCATGGTCATATAGGCGCCGACAATCGACAGGGAGACCGTCGACATGGCCGTGGCCGCCATGGTGAATAGACGACGAGAGGAGAGATCGCCCAGCACGCCCTTGTAGGCAATGAAGTTTTCCGACTGGCCGAGGATCAGCGAACTCACCGCGTTAAAGGATTCCAGCTTGCCCATACCGTTCAGTTTTGACAGCAGCGTTCCGATGACCCGAATAAAAATCGGCAGGATCCGCCAGTGCTGAAGAATACCAATCAGCGCGGAAATAAAAATAATCGGGCAAAGCACGCCGAGGAAAATGAACGCCAGCCCTTTTTCCCCCATTCCGCCAAAGACGAAATTCGTCCCTTCCGAAGCAAATTTCAGCAGTGATTCAAAGAAGCCGGAAACATATTTAATCAGGAATAAGCCGCTTTCGGCGTGCAGGAAAAAGAACGCCAGCGCAATTTCAATAACAATCAGCTGTAAAACATAACGAATGCGAATTTTTCGGCGGTCGAAACTTACCAGCCAGGCAAGCGCGAGAATAATGACCAGCGCCAGCAGGAAATGGACAATTTTAAACATGGTTTATTTTCAGTTGGTTTTTGAGGAGGATATTTAGCCACAGCGCTGGTTAACCGTAAATGGGCAATTTTATTATAACTTATAAACTTAACGGTAACGTCGGCAACTATTAACCGGCTTTGCATTTACAACTCGTCATCAAAACACCACACATTTCGCTTGTGTTTCTTTTCGCCGTAATGATAATCACTATCACAAGAATTTACCTTTCTTTGCATCAGTTGACCGCGATAAACATTTAAGGTGTCGGCATGTTTGTTCCATTTCTCATTATGTTACGTGAAGGGCTCGAAGCTGCCCTCATCGTGAGCCTCATCGCCAGTTATCTGAAGCGAACCCAGCGCGGGCGCTGGATTGGCGTCATGTGGGTCGGGGTATTCCTTGCCGCGGCGCTCTGTCTGGGCCTTGGTATCCTCATCAACGAAACCACCGGGGAGTTCCCGCAGAAAGAGCAGGAGCTGTTCGAAGGGATCGTCGCCGTGATTGCGGTGGTGATCCTTACCTGGATGGTGTTCTGGATGCGTAAAGTCTCCCGCAACGTGAAGGTGCAGCTGGAGCAGGCGGTGGATAACGCGCTGCAAAAGGGCAATAACCACGGCTGGGCGCTCATTATGATGGTCTTTTTCGCCGTCGCGCGTGAAGGCCTGGAGTCCGTTTTCTTCCTGCTGGCGGCGTTTCAGCAGGATGTCGGTATCTGGCCGCCGGTTGGCGCGATGCTCGGGCTGGCAACCGCCGTTGTGCTGGGCTTTCTGCTCTACTGGGGCGGCATTCGTCTCAATCTGGGCGCCTTCTTCAAGTGGACCAGCCTGTTTATTCTGCTGGTGGCAGCAGGGCTGGCGGCGGGCGCAATCCGCGCCTTCCACGAGGCGGGCCTGTGGAACCACTTCCAGGACGTGGCGTTCGATCTCAGCAACGTGCTCTCCACCCATTCTCTGACCGGCACCCTGCTTGAAGGTATCTTCGGCTATCAGGAAACGCCGAGCGTCAGCGAAGTGGCGATGTACTTTATTTATCTGGTTCCGGCGCTGGTGCTGTTCGCAATGCCGCCGCGTACCGGCTCGCAGGCGTCGCGCGTTACGCCATAATTTTTGTTTTAGCTACAACATACTTTTAAAGGGAAGAGTCATGGCAATTCAGTTCCGTCGTAGTGCGTTATGCGCAGGCATTGCCGCGCTGTTCGCTTCTGCATTCTCCGCCTGGGGCGCGGATGTACCTCAGGTTAAAGTCACCGTCAATGACAAGCAGTGTGAGCCGATGACCCTCACGGTGAACAGCGGCAAAACCCAGTTCATTATTCAGAACCACAGCCAGAAGGCGCTGGAGTGGGAGATCCTGAAAGGGGTTCTGGTGGTGGAGGAGCGCGAAAACATCGCCCCTGGCTTCAGCCAGAAGATGACCGCCAACCTGCAGCCGGGCGAGTATGAGATGACCTGCGGTCTGCTGACCAACCCGAAAGGGAAGCTGATCGTCAAAGGTGAAGCGACGGCCGATGCGGCGAAAGGCGCTGCGGTGCTGAGCCTGGGCGACGCGATTACGGCGTATAAAGCCTATGTCACGAAAGAGACGGCGGACCTGGCGACGGCAACCAAAGCCTTTACCGATGCGGTTAAGGCCGGTGACATCGAAAAAGCGAAATCCCTCTATGCGCCAACCCGTCAGCACTACGAGCGCATCGAGCCGATTGCCGAACTGTTCTCTGACCTTGATGGCAGCATTGATGCCCGCGAAGATGATTTCGAGCAGAAAGCCGCCGATCCGAAATTCACCGGTTTCCACCGTCTGGAGAAAGCCCTGTTTGGCGACAACTCCACCAAAGGGATGGAGAAATACGCCGAGCAGCTGAACGGCGACGTGCTGGAGCTGCAAAAGCGCATCAGCGAGCTGGCCTTCCCGCCGTCAAAAGTAGTGGGCGGCGCGGCCGGTCTGATTGAAGAAGTGGCCGCGAGTAAAATCAGCGGCGAAGAAGATCGCTACAGCCATACCGATCTGTGGGACTTCCAGGCCAACGTCGACGGCGCGCAGAAAATTGTTAACCTGCTGCGACCTCAGCTACAGAAAGATAACGGTGAACTGCTGGCCAAAGTGGATGCCAACTTCAAAAAAGTCGACGCCATTCTGGCGAAGTACCGTACCAAAGACGGGTTTGAAACCTACGATAAGCTGACCGATGCTGACCGTAACGCGCTGAAAGGCCCGATTACCGCCCTGGCGGAAGATCTCTCTCTGCTGCGCGGCGTACTGGGTCTGGACTAAGCACGATGAATAAGCATAACGAGAACGACGTGGTTGAGCCTTCACGTCGTCGATTGTTAAAAGGGGTAGGGGCGCTGGGCGGCGCGCTTGCCCTGGCCGGTGGCTGTCCGGTAGCGCATGCGGCGAAACCGCAAAGCGCGCCCGGCACGCTGTCACCCAATGCCCGCATGGAGACGCAGCCGTTTTATGGCGAGCATCAGTCGGGCATCCTGACGCCGCAGCAGGCGTCCATGATGCTGGTGGCCTTTGATTCGCTGGCCAGCGATAAAGCCGATCTGGAGCGCCTGTTCCGCCTGCTGACGACGCGCATCGCGTTTCTTACCGCGGGCGGACCGGCGCCCGATACGCCGAACCCGCGCCTACCGCCAATGGATTCCGGCATTCTGGGGCCGTTTATCGCCCCGGATAACCTGACCATTACCGTTTCGCTCGGTGAGTCGCTGTTTGATGCGCGCTATGGGCTGGCAAAACATAAGCCGAAAGCGCTGCAGAAAATGACGCGTTTCCCGAATGACTCCCTCGACGCGGCGCTGTGCCACGGCGACCTGCTCCTGCAAATTTGTGCCAATACCCAGGACACTGTGATCCACGCCCTGCGCGATATTATCAAGCACACGCCGGATCTGCTGAGCGTGCGCTGGAAGCGGGAAGGTTTTATCTCGGACCACGCCGCCCGCAGTAAAGGGAAAGAGACCCCGGTTAACCTGCTGGGCTTTAAGGACGGTACGGCCAACCCTGACAGCAGCGATGCGGCGTTGATGCAAGACGTGGTATGGGTGACGGCAGATCAGGGTGAACCGGCGTGGGCGGTGGGCGGCAGCTATCAGGCGGTGCGGATTATTCAGTTCCACGTGGAGTTCTGGGACCGCACGCCGCTCAAAGAGCAGCAGACAATCTTTGGTCGCGATAAGCAAAGCGGCGCGCCGCTCGGCATGAAGAACGAGCATGACGTGCCCGACTACGCCAGCGATCCCAATGGCGATACCATCGCGCTGGACAGCCACATTCGTCTGGCCAATCCGCGAACCAAAGAGACACAGTCCAGCCTGATGATGCGCCGGGGCTACAGCTATTCGCTCGGCGTGACCAATTCCGGCCAGCTCGATATGGGCCTGCTGTTCGTCTGCTATCAGCACGATCTGGAAAAAGGCTTCCTGACCGTACAGAAGCGGCTCAACGGCGAAGCGCTGGAAGAGTACATTAAGCCTATCGGCGGCGGCTATTTCTTTGCCCTGCCGGGCGTGCGCGACCGGAACGCGTACCTCGCTCAAGGTCTTATTGAATCCTGATAATTGTCCCCGCAACGGTTCGCGGGGACATTATTTTTTCATATGACTATCTTGTTGTTATATTTCTGTAATATTCATATATGAGACTGATTCCACCTGTAGGGACAGTCTTAAAAGTTGCATTCAGGTAAAATAAATGTTGCATTTATGATAACTCCTGATGTACTTAAGATAAGACAGCGGTAGTTCCCGGCAGTGATGCTGAATCACTATGGAGATCGCGAATGGTTGCGTCCTGTACTGGACAAGGTAAACATAACAACCGCAGCACCCGGCGCGGAGGCTCAGACTCCGGCAGCGATTTCCTCACCACTAAATTCTCCCCCCTTCCTCAAGAATCTGATTCGACCGACGTGCAGAACGGTGCGCGTAGCTGTTCCGTATCGTCATCCGATAAAGCAAGCAATGGCTTACAAGGAAGCCAACCCTCTGATGTTCGTGCGCATAATCGTGCCGAAGCTGGCGCGTGTGATGAATACCAACAACTCAAGGTGCTATCCATGGGAAGACAAAAAGCAGTGATCAAAGCTCGTCGCGAAGCAAAACGTGTGCTGAGACGGGATTCACGTAGCCATAAACAGCGTGAAGAAGAATCGGTCACCTCGCTTGTGCAGATGAGTGGCGTAGAAGCAATTGGCATGGCCCGAGACAGCCGTGATAATTCTCCAATTGTGGCGCGCAATGAGGCTCAGGCGCACTACCTGAATGCTATCGAGAGTAAACAGCTCATCTTTGCAACCGGTGAAGCCGGATGCGGGAAAACCTGGATTAGTGCAGCCAAAGCGGCGGAAGCGCTGATTCATAAGGACGTGGAGAGAATTATTGTTACCCGTCCGGTACTGCAGGCTGATGAAGATCTCGGCTTCCTGCCCGGAGATATTTCGGAGAAGTTTGCCCCGTACTTCAGGCCCGTCTATGACGTGCTGGTGAAGCGACTGGGTGCATCCTTCATGCAGTACTGCCTGCGACCAGAGATTGGCAAGGTGGAAATCGCGCCGTTCGCCTATATGCGCGGACGTACATTTGAAAATGCGGTCGTCATTCTTGACGAGGCTCAGAATGTGACCGCTGCGCAAATGAAGATGTTTTTAACGCGCCTCGGGGAGAACGTGACGGTTATCGTTAACGGCGATATTACCCAGTGTGACCTGCCATCCGGCGTGAAGTCCGGGCTGAGCGACGCCATGTCACGTTTTGAGGAAGATGAGATGATTGGGGTGGTACGCTTCACCAAAGAGGACTGCGTGCGCTCCGCGCTCTGCCAGCGCACGCTGCAAGCGTATTATTGAGTTTGCTGTTGTGTTCAAGGCCCGGGAAACCGGGCTTTGTTTTTTGTGCGGGCATGATGTCGGGTGACGCTGCGCTTACCCGACCTACAATACCCGTAGGCCTGGTAAGCGCAGCGCCACCAGGCATAAAGAGCGCAGGGAATCTCAAGGTTCGAATCCCCTGGCGGCGATCCAAAAGAAAAAAGCCCGTACTTTCGTACGAGCTCTCATCTCAAATATGGCGGTGAGGGGGGGGATTGACTCGCTTCGCTCGCCCTGCGGGCAGCCTGTTCGCTTCGCTCTCAGTCTGTCCAACTGGCTGTCGCCAGTTTTCGAACCCCGGTCGGGGATTCTCATCCCCCCCAGAGGTGTGCAACATGCAAAAAAAAGCCCGCATTTTCATGCGAGCTCTTCTTTAAATATGGCGGTGAGGGGGGATTGACTCGCTTCGCTCGCCCTGCGGGCAGCCTGTTCGCTTCGCTCTCAGTCTGTCCAACTGGCTGTCGCCAGTTGTCGAACCCCGGTCGGGGATTCTCATCCCCCCAGAGGTGTGCAACATGCAAAAAAAAGCCCGCATTTTCATGCGAGCTCTTCTTTAAATATGGCGGTGAGGGGGGGATTCGAACCCCCGATACGTTGCCGTATACACACTTTCCAGGCGTGCTCCTTCAGCCACTCGGACACCTCACCATATTGTTTTGCTGCCTGACCGCTTGGGGGGCAACGGGGCGCTACTATAGGGAGTTGTGCTAAAACGGTCAAGCAGATTTTCTGTATTCGTGCTCGTTCGGTTAAGCCTTAATCAGCTCTTGTCGCAGCACGGGTTATTAACGCTGTGAATCGAGCACTTCGCTGTTTTTAACCACTTCCTGTGCTTTGCCGTAGCTTTCGATCAGCAGCTGGTAAGCCGGGAAGATGTGGGTATACACCTCAGCCCACTCGGCTGCGTCCTCACGGTTCCAGGTTCTCTGGATCTCAGAGGCCACCGCCGCCGTATCCATCGGGACCACACCTGCCTGCACCACGCGCGCCAGGGTGATCTCCTGCGCCATTTTGCTGTAGGTGCCGGAGGCATCAATCACCGCAAACACTTTATAGCCGTCCGCCACCGCGCTGATTGACGGGAAGGCCATGCAAACGCTGGTGATTGTGCCCGCGATAATCAACGTCTTGCGTCCGGTCGCTTTCACCGCGGCCACGAACTCCGGATTATCCCAGGCGTTAATTTCACCTTTACGGGCAACATATTGCGCATGCGGCGCGTTGGCGTGGATCTCCGGGATAAGCGGTCCGTTCGGTCCCTGCGGGACGGACGCGGTGGTGATCACCGGGATCTTCGCCAGGGTAGCGATTTTTGCCAGCGCAGCCGCACGGGCGCGCAGTTCAGGCATTGGCATATCTCCAACGGTCTGGAACAGGCCGCTCTGGTGATCGATAAGCAACATCACCGCATCGTTCACATCAATAACCGGACGAGTGCCGTTAAAATTCGCAGGTGTAGACATTATCTTCTCCTTTATTACGTTCAGATCTGGCCGAAGCGGCCGGAGTTAAAATCACGAATGGCTTCGTTGATTTCGCTTTTACTGTTCATCACAAACGGGCCATAGCCCACGATGGGTTCATTCAGCGGCTCGCCGGCCATCAGAAGCACTTTGGCATCGCTGTTCGCCTCCAGGTGCAGTTTGTCGCCTTCCTGACTCAATACGACCAGCTGAGCTTCACCCGCCTGCGTTGTACCGTTCACCGTGATGTTGCCTTCAAGCACGACCAGCGCGGTGCTCCAGCCTTCGGGCTGATTGAGCGTCAGATGGCTTCCCTGGTTCAACGCGATGTCCCAGACGTTCAGCGGTGAGAAGGTGTGCGCCGGGCCGGTAACCTCGTCGTAGCGACCGGCAATCACCCGCAGGGTGCCGCTGTTGTCCGGCAGCGTTACAACCGGGATGTCGCTTTTGGTGATGCTCTGGTAGCCCGGTGCCGCCATCTTGTCTTTCGCCGGCAGGTTGACCCAGAGCTGCATCATTTTCAGCTCTCCGCCTTTCTGCGAGAACGCGCTTGAGTGGAACTCCTCGTGCAAAATGCCTGCACCTGCCGTCATCCACTGCACGTCGCCGGGGCCAATAACGCCGCCTTTACCTGTGGAGTCGCGATGCTCCACTTCACCGGAATAGACGATGGTGACCGTTTCAAAACCCCGGTGAGGGTGTTGGCCTACGCCGCGTTTCGCCCCATCTGCTGGAAAGGTGTACGGGCCCGCGTAGTCCAGCAGCAGGAACGGGCTTAGCGGCTCGCCGTGCGTCTGATAAGAGAACATTGAACGGACCGGGAAACCATCGCCAACCCAGTGCTGGCGGGGAGCGGTATAAACGCCTGTTACGTTTTTCATGATTAACTCCTGATGTTCTGTTGATGTAATTAGCTTATATTCAGAGTTAATATCCCGGTAGATAGTGAAAATGGCATTCACTGTTCTGAAAATGGAACGATGAGGATTTATGCAGGATCTCAATGACTTCGTCTGGTTTGTGAAGGTGGTGGACTACGGTGGCTTTGCCGCGGCGGGAAGGGCGCTTGATCTGCCAAAGTCCAGGCTGAGCCGCCGGATAGCGCAGCTGGAAGAACGCCTTGGCGTGCGGCTTATCCACCGAACAACCCGACAGTTTACGGTGACCGAGGTCGGGCAGACCTTCTACCAGCACTGTAAAGCGATGATGGTGGAGGCCGAGGCCGCGGAGGAAGCCGTTGCGGCACTGCAGGCTGAACCGCGCGGTGTTGTTAGAATTACGTGCCCGATAACTCTGTTGCATGTCCACGTGGGTCCGATGCTGGCCAGATTTATGGCGCGCTACCCCGGAATCAATCTTCAGCTTGAGGCGACCAACCGGCGGGTAGACCTGGTGGGTGAGGGGGTTGATATCGCGATCCGCGTACGCCCGCGTCCGTTTGATGACAGCGACCTGGTATTAAGGGTGCTGGCTGACAGGGGGCATTGTCTGGTCGCCGGTCCGGCCTTAATTCAGCGTATGGGCGAACCCATTGTGCCATCTGAACTCAGTGCCTGGCCCGGGTTAAGCATGAACGAGGGGAAACATATTCATAAATGGGAGCTGTCCGGTCCCGGAGGTGCCAAAGCGGAGATCCATTACCACCCTCGATTGATCACCACCGACATGCTGGCGCTACGTGAAGCTGCCATGGCAGGCATCGGCGTGGTGCAACTGCCGATTTTGATGGTCAAGGACCAGCTGGCGTCAGGGGAACTGGTACGGGTGCTCGACGCGTGGGAACCCCGACGGGAAGTGATTCACGCGGTTTATCCTTCGCGGCGCGGTCTGCTGCCGTCGGTCAGGACGCTGGTGGATTTTCTGACCGAAGAGTATGCGAAGATGGTGGAAGAGTAGCTTTTTGTAGGTCGGGTAAGCGCAGCGCCACCCGACATGAGTTTCGCACAGAGCCGCAAGGTTCGAATCCACCGCAGGTGTGCAAGATGCGAAAAAAAGCCCGCATTTTCATGCGAGCTCTTCTTTAAATATGGCGGTGAGGGGGGGATTGACTCGCTTCGCTCGCCCTGCGGGCAGCCTGTTCGCTTCGCTCTCAGTCTGTCCAACTGGCTGTCGCCAGTTGTCGAACCCCTGTCGGGGGTTCTCATCCCCCCTTTACGGAGAATATAAAAGAAAAAAGCCCGTACTTTCGTACGAGCTTTCATCTCGAATATGGCGGTGAGGGGGGGATTCGAACCCCCGATACGTTGCCGTATACACACTTTCCAGGCGTGCTCCTTCAGCCACTCGGACACCTCACCATATTGTCATCCCGTTGTTGCCGGGACGGGCGCTAATGTAAGGAAAAGCCGAACTGCCGTCAACTCACTTTTTCAGTAATTTAGCGCGTTTAGACAAACTTCAAGCAACCTGGCTCCTAAATGTGCACAAAGCGTCTCTTTTATCAGCAACGCGGTTTCCTGATAAATTTGTTATGCTGGCAATCCACTTGAAAATGAAAACAAAACAGCGCAATAAAAGGCAGGAATGACCATGGATATTCTCTTCTATCACCCTACATTTGATACCGCTTACTGGATTGACTCACTTTCGGCGGCGCTGCCCGGCGCACGCGTACGCGAGTGGAAGCGTGGCGATAATGAACATGCCGACTATGCGCTGGTCTGGCATCCTCCGGTTGAGATGCTCCAGGGCCGCAAGCTGAAGGCCGTTTTTGCCCTGGGAGCAGGCGTGGATTCCATTCTGAGCAAACTGAAGGCACACCCTGAAATGCTGCCGGAAGACGTCCCTCTGTTCCGCCTGGAAGATACCGGAATGGGCCAGCAGATGCAGGAATATGCCGTGAGTCAGGTACTGCACTGGTTCCGCCGCTTCGATGACTATCAGCTATTTAAACAGCAGGCCCACTGGGAACCGCTTCCCGATTACCGTCGCGAAGACTTTACGATCGGCATCCTCGGTGCGGGCGTGCTGGGCTCAAAAGTGGCCGAAGCGCTCGCTCCTTGGGGGTTCCCGCTGCGCTGCTGGAGCCGCAGCCGCAAGGATTATCCGGGCGTTGAGAGCTTTGCCGGAACGGATGAGCTTCCTGCCTTTCTGAAAGGCACGCGCGTGCTTATTAACCTGTTGCCAAACACGGCGGAAACGGTAGGGATCATCAATGAAGCCCTGCTCAACCAGCTCCTCGACCAGAGCTACCTGATGAACCTCGCGCGCGGGGTCCATGTCGTGGAAGGCGATCTGCTGAAGGCGCTGGACAGCGGAAAGCTCAAAGGCGCCATGCTGGATGTCTATAGCCGTGAGCCGCTGCCCGCGGAAAGCCCGCTGTGGGCGCACCCGCGCGTGGCGATGACTCCGCACGTGGCTGCCGTAACGCGTCCGGCAGAAGCGGTGGCGTATATCTCCCATACCATCAGCGAAATGGAAAAGGGTCACGCGGTCACCGGACAGGTCGACAGACAGCGCGGCTACTGAGAGAAACCCGGCGTTCGCCGGGTTTTTGCTAATATTCGCCGCTGATAACTGCTATCCTTTGGAAAAACCGCAGAGGAGAGAGAGATGTATCCCGTTGACCTGCATATGCACACCGTCGCCAGTACCCACGCGTATAGCAACCTCCATGATTATATCGCCCAGGCGAAGCTTAAAGGCATCAAGCTGTTCGCGATCACCGATCATGGCCCGGACATGGCGGATGCGCCGCACTACTGGCATTTTGTGAATATGCGGATCTGGCCACGTCTGGTGGACGGCATTGGGATACTGCGCGGCATTGAGGCGAACATCAAAAATACCGACGGTGAGATCGACTGCACCGGCCCGATGCTGACCTCACTTGATCTTATTCTCGCCGGTTTCCATGAGCCGGTTTTCCCACCTCAGGATAAAGGCACCAATACCGCGGCGATGATTGCCACCATTGCCAGCGGCAATGTGCACATTATCAGCCACCCCGGCAACCCGAGGTACCCGATTGATATTCAGGCTGTCGCGCAGGCGGCAGCGAAGCACCGCGTGGCGCTGGAGATTAATAACTCCTCCTTTGTTCACTCGCGTAAGGGCAGCGAAGCCAACTGTCGCGAAGTGGCGGCCGCCGTGCGTGACGCGGGTGGAATGGTGGCGCTGGGCTCGGATTCTCATACCGCGTTTACGCTGGGTGATTTCAGCGAGTGCCTGAAAGTGCTGAATGATGTTAACTTCCCGGAAGCGCAAATCCTGAACGTGACCCCACGCCGCCTGCTCGATTTCCTCGAGTCGCGCGGAATGGAACCGATTGCCGAATTTGCCGATCTTTAATTGTGTAATGGAATCATAAAAATGAACGAGTTTTCCATCCTCTGCCGCGTGCTGGGTACGCTGTATTATCGTCAGCCGCAAGACCCGCTGCTGGTTCCGCTCTTTACGTTAATTCGTGAAGGCAAACTGGCGCAGAACTGGCCGCTGGAACAGGATGATTTACTGGAGCGTCTGCAAAAAAGCTGCGATATGCAGCAGATCGCGACGGACTACAATGCGCTGTTCGTCGGCGATGAGTGCCGCGTTTCGCCATACCGTTCAGCCTGGCAGGAAGGGGCAACGGAAGCGGAAGTCCGCGCGTTCCTCTCCACGCGCGGTATGCCGCTGAGCGATACGCCGGCCGATCATATCGGTACGCTGCTGCTGGCGGCATCCTGGATCGAAGACAACGCCGGTGATGATGAGAACGAAGCCATCGAAACCCTGTTCGAAACTTACCTGCTGCCGTGGGTCGGGACATTCCTGGGTAAAGTCGAAGCGCATGCCACCTCGCCATTCTGGAGAACGCTGGCCCCGCTGACCCGCGATGCTATCGCGGCGATGTGGGATGAGCTGGAAGAAGAGAACGAAGAGTGATTTGGGTCACAAAAATTCTGCAACTCAACATTCCAACTTGCACGTAATGTGCTGCCGATCTCATTTCTATGGTGCGCTTCTGCTAAGATGCGCGCCATGAACATATTACTTTGTATCGCAATTACGACAGGTATTCTCTCCGGGCTCTGGGGATGGGTGGCCATGTCACTGGGATTGCTCAGCTGGGCCGGGTTCCTTGGCTGTACCGCCTATTTCGCCTGTCCGCAGGGGGGCGTCAAAGGGCTCTTAATCTCTGGCTGCACGCTGATGAGCGGTGTTATCTGGGCGCTGGTGATCGTGAAAGGCAGCGCGCTGGCGCCGCATCTGGAAATCCTGGGATACGTCATGACGGGTGTCGTCGCCTTTTTAATGTGCATCCAGGCCAGGCATCTGCTGCTTTCATTTGTGCCGGGAACCTTTATGGGGGCGTGCGCGACCTTTGCAGGGCAGGGTGACTGGAAGCTGGTGGTCCCCTCGCTGGCGCTGGGGCTGCTGTTTGGCTATGCCATGAAAAACAGCGGTCTGTGGCTGGCGTCGCGGCGGGAAAAAGCGCAAAACATCACGGCAGTGAGCGAATAAAAAAAGGCGAGATAATCATCTCGCCTTTTTTATGCGCTTCCTGTCAGGATTCCGGAGGGACTGACATATCGCGGTATTTCACCAGGATCGGATTCTGCACGTCTGCTTTGTTTTGCAGATCCCACAGCCCGCGGTCTATACCGTCGTTAATTAAGTAGATCACGCCGGTTTCAATGGCTGACATCAGACACATCATGACCGGCTCGTTAGAGGTGTAGCCGATTTCACCTTCCAGCAAACGCTGGTAATCGATGAAGCGGAATACCCCAGCCTGAACTTCATAAGAAAGAATGGTTTTGCTGGTGTTCACCGAAGAGAGCACTTCGCCTGTACTGACGTTAACCACACGCAGGTTAACGGCGATTTGGTCGAGCTGATACTGGGTATCCGCACCGATACCGAAGTAACGTGCTCCCGCACCACCCGATTTAACGTTACTTTCGTAGCCAATAATCGATCCTTCAATCATCACGTTCGCTGCTGCCAGAGATTCCAGAGGCGTTCGGTTATTGGCCGCGACGGTACCATTTTCCTGTGCGGCGCGAATGATTTTCCGTTCATTCAACAGGTTCTGAAGACCCTGTCGTTCCAGCGGAATAAACCAGTGCGAATCCTTAAGCGCGGTAACCAGCATCGCGGTGGCGCTTTGCGGCACGGCCGTGGAGAAGTTACTTGCCGGGTAAGGTTTAAATTGCCCGGTTTCATCCTGAATGTTGTATACGGAGACAAATATTTTCCCCGTTGGAGCAGGTAAATGCGTTAAATCACGATAACTCTGGGCCCGAGGCATTAATGTAGGTTTTGCAGCTTCTTTAGGTGGAGCAGTTAAACAACCGCTCAATAAGCACACTGCAACAAATATCAGGAAGCGCTGCATGATCGTTGTCCTTATTTAGCTATTGTTTAAAAGTCAGTTGAATTACTTTGTAGACCGGAAACCTGAATGGTGGAGATTCTTCCGGTTTTACGATCGGTTACGTTCAACTGAAGCTGTCCGTCCGTGTTGGCGATATCAACGATAAAGTCGTTGGTCACCATCCGGCCTGGTTTACCGGTATTAATGTTGGTCAGTAACCCGCCTAAAATCTGCGACTGGATAGCCTGAGTGAAGTTGTCCAGTGCGGACGGGGTATCAATGCTAAAATCCTTTAAGCTCGGATCCTTATAGGAGTTTTGCGCCTGGGCTTCGTTCAGCAGGAACGCGCCGTTATTAGGGTTACCGCCAAAGTTAGGGTTACGGAACTGAAACGTCATGTTTCCGGCCCAGCTTATAGGTGTTATCAGCATTATCGAAACAACTGCATATGCAATACGCATGACAGCCTCCGCATATCGGTTCGCTAGAACTCGTCTTTTGCTAAATCGCTAGTGCTTAATAGGGCTTTATCTATTTGCAGGCGATTAATAGCGTCTTCTGATTGTTCCAGTGCTAAGACGACGTTTTTATCGAAGTCCATTTTGGTGGGGAATAAAAACGTTTGATAAATAACGTTCTGATTAGCCGTTATTGTTATCCAACTTCCCCATCGTGCACTGGGCCGCTCGTTGATTGTTATATTTCCGGTATAGGTACTTTCCCATTTGTCACTGAAGGCACGGTAAAAACTGTGCCCGACCGATGAGACAGTGTGGTCTGTTAACAATCCGGGAACTTCGACCTCGACGGCCTTCAGATTCCCGGCAGCGAGCAGGAAACTCGCTGCGGCGATCCAACTCAACGTGCGCTTCATGTGATTAACGCCTGAGGTTATCGTTTGCCCACGAAACAGCCTGAGTTCGGTTTTTCACAGCTATCTTCTTGAAAAGATTATAAAGGTGCGTCTTTACCGTATTTTCGCTGATAAATAACGAACGGGCGATTTCAATATTTGAAGCACCAATGCGTAACTTGTTCAGGATCTCTTTCTCACGGTGCGTGAGCAGGGCTGACTCTGAGCTGTTATAGCGATAATTTCCGGAGTGCGTGATGAGATAGCTGGCAAGCTTTTGCGAAAAATAACACTCTCCTCGCAATATACCTTGCAGCCCCTCTACCACCCGGTCTTCTTCTTCCGTGACGTAGAACACGCCATTGATATGCGGCCAGCTTTCAATATCCCTGAAAGGATATTCATCAGGCGTATTCAACAATAGCACGCGGATATTATTGTTTTTCCTGCTTAAAATATCCTGCCAGTAATGGATAAGCTTTTTATCAGCTTCCATCATATCGAAAAGAATGATGCTGCCAGGTGCAATATCATCAAAAGAACGTTGAATATTATGCAATTTCCCGTTCAATGATAAAGATTGCTTTAAATGTTGTAATAACGCTGTCGCTTGCAAAGAAGGTTTTGTGATCAACAGTAATGTATGACCATGTAAACTATGGACTTCATTATACATGATGAAACCCCACTTTTTTTTGGCACCTGGCAGCTGTCCTCCTGTTTAAAAGAGGACACCAGAAGTACTGACAGATGTTGCACTGCTGTGTGTAGAATCAGACCATAACCTCCAGAGGGAGGTAAATATAAAACCAATTTCGTACATCTAATTTCAATCTAGCTTTTACGAAGTTTAAAGCAAGTGTTAAACATGTAACAGAATGTAAAAATCAATATTAATTTGTTAAAATCACTTGTCGTGAATCGCGATAATTGATGAGAAAGTTGTACACGTAAATAGAGGTGCACAGATTTTAAAAATCATACAAATATTTCCATCTATTTGATTTTTATAATTATTTATTATTTTTGTGTCGCTGTGATTAAGTATGAGTTACCGATTATTTCTAAGCCCGCGAATGAGCTGCTGTCTGGCTTAAGAAAACAGGCTTCGTGTCACGCGATGAAAAAAATGATCCTCAGCCGTTACGTTTAAGCTACGCGGGATGAAGCGTGGACAGCCTTCGTCTCGATGTACAACACTTTCGCAAAACGCCTTTAATAAAAAATATAAGCTGGCCTGATTAAAGTGATTTTTGATGTAAATTACGACTTTGTGGTGAGCCGATAAATAAAAATAAGCCGCGTGGGTGAGATATTTAAAATGTTTCAGCGGACATACTCTTCACCGTAACGACGCGTTAACACAATACGAGTCGTTTTAACAAATAACATTGTTAAAGGGTTATGGCACGATTAAATAGCCAGGTCCAGGGTGACAACATGAAAAACGCATCGTTAATTATGATGTTTACATTACTGGGTGCGCCTGGATTTGTAACCGCAGCGAATTCAGATTTGGCAAATTCTGAATATAACTTTGCGGTTAACGAATTAAGTCTTTCATCACTAAATCAGGCAGCCATTATTGGTCAACGGGGCGTTTTCAATAACGCTGAGGTTAGCCAGGACGGTTCAAGACTCTTATCCATTGTATCCCAGGATGGGGTAGGTAACAGAGCGAGAGTTGATCAATCAGGGGGTTACAATATTGCCTGGATCGATCAGAGCGGTAACGCGAATGATGCAGGTATTACGCAAGATGGATACGGTAATAGCGCGAAAATTATCCAGAAAGGGTCGGGTAATAGAGCAAATATTACGCAGTACGGTACGCAGAAAACCGCAGTTGTAGTGCAGAAACAGTCGCAAATGGCGATTAACGTTATTCAACATTAGCGCGTTGGCGACGACTTTAATCAATCCGATGGGGGTTTACCATGAAATTTCTCAAAGTGGCAGCGCTTGCAGCAATCGTAGTTTCTGGTAGTGCTATGGCGGGTTCTATTAATCAGGGCGGCTGGGGTCATGGACATGGTCATGGCGGATACAGTGGCCCAAATTCCACCCTGAATATTTATCAGGACGGTGGCGGTAACTCAGCGGTAGCTCTGCAGACAGACGCCAGAAATTCTGTACTGAATATTAGCCAGAAAGGTGGCGGTAACGGCGCTGACGTTGGTCAGGGTTCTGATGACAGTAAAATCAACCTGTCCCAGAAAGGTTTTGGCAACAGTGCGACACTTGATCAGTGGAACAGTAAAAAATCCGTTATGAACGTTAGCCAGTCCGGCGGCTTTAACGGTGCACTCGTAGATCAGACTGCTTCCAACTCGACTGTTAACGTGACCCAGATCGGCTTTGGTAACCACGCGACAGCTCATCAGTACTGATACTGAAATCTGTGCTACAAAAAAACAGGGCTGATGCCCTGTTTTTTTTCGGGAGTTCATCATGAATACCTTAATTCTCCTTGCCGCGCTTTCCAGCCAGATCACCTTCAAAACGTCACAGCAGGAAAATATGACCACCATTATTCCTCAGGTCACTCTGGCGCAGTCGTGTGATTGTCAGGTTCAGATTGTTTCTTTACGAGAAGGGCAGGGGGGGCAAAGTTCTTCCCGGCAGCAAAACACACTTTTTATACCCGCTAATCAGACGATTGATTTAATGCGCCTGAGTTTAAATATAAGCGCGGGAGACACGGTAAAAATCGTTGTCACCGTTTCAGACGGTAAATCGCTACATTTATCACAACAGTGGTCGCCAGCGGAACGTTCTCTATGAAAACCCATTA
The DNA here is from genome assembly GCF_000568075.1 of Enterobacter sp. DC1. Taxonomy (NCBI): domain Bacteria; kingdom Pseudomonadati; phylum Pseudomonadota; class Gammaproteobacteria; order Enterobacterales; family Enterobacteriaceae; genus Enterobacter; species Enterobacter sp. DC1. Next base: position 997,008 of record NZ_AZUA01000001.1, on the reverse strand, counting down.
AATCAATAGGTTGTGAATGTGGCGGGTCTGGGCCGTTGAGCTATGCTGATATCAGGGACCAGGTCGTTATGTTCCGTAACGTGAAACTTCGTTTGCCCTAATAAATGAAGCGCGTTTACCCCTCATGGACGATTTTCATTGAGGAGTACCTATAATGAACAACTATTTTGCTCGACTCGCGGCAGGTCTGGGTCTGGTCGTTTCTGCTTTGAGTATCCCGGCTTATTCGGCCACGGTAGTTGACGGCGGTGTCATTCATTTTCGCGGTGCCATTGTCGCCGACCCCTGTGAAGTCACTCCCCAGAAGCAACAGTTTGCCATGTCATGTCCAGATAATAACCGTATGCAAACGCGTATGGTCAGCTACGAAGAGGCGCTTAACGGTAAAGTGAGCGACTCAAACGTGGCGACGCTCAATATGAAATACCTTAATCCTGAAAAAACGCTCGCGGTTGTCGAAATCCAGTATCGCTGATGCGCGCTTTCCCGCCCTGCGGTGAAAGAGGATTTTTTCTGATAGTTTTTTCTCCCGGTCTCCTCTGCGATACACTTAAGAAAATGGCGGGTTGCAGAGGGGCTTTATGAAACCGCAAATTGAAATTATTCATGGCGATATTACGACAGTGCACGTCGACGTCATCGTCAATGCGGCCAATTCATCCCTGATGGGAGGGGGCGGCGTGGACGGGGCTATCCACCGGGCTGCCGGACCGCAGCTGCTGGAAGCCTGTAAAACCGTGCGCCAACAGCAAGGCGAATGCCCTCCCGGTCACGCGGTGATTACGCTGGCGGGCAATCTGCCTGCGAGAGCGGTAATTCATGCCGTAGGGCCCGTCTGGCATGGCGGAGACCAGCACGAAGCGAGTATTCTGGAAGAGGCTTACCGGAACTGTCTGCGACTGGCCGCCGACAACGGTTATAAAACGATGGCGTTTCCGGCCATCAGCACCGGCGTGTATGGTTACCCTAAGGCCGCTGCCGCAACGATCGCCGTAGAAACGGTTTACCGCTATTTGTCGTTAAAACCGCTGCCAGAGAAGGTGATTTTTGTCTGTTTCGACGACGACACCACGCATCTTTATCAGCGGCTTCTGACTCAGCGCAGACAAGAGCTGGAGAGCTGAAGCAAACGCGGCGCATCGGGTGCGCCGCGTGGTTTATGAGGCTTTTGCCTGCGGTTTTCCTGAAAAGAGGAAGCGCAGGAGCGGGATCCGCAGATGGATTTCGTACAGTACGATTGCCACCCCTACAACAAACACCAGCCCGGTAAAGAAGCCCAGGGTGTTGGAGGCGATGTGCGGTGTGATGTAAGCCCCGAAGAAAAGCGTTAACGGGTGATGCACCAGATAGATAAACAGTGACGCATTAACGAAGTAGGTCACGCGACTGGACTTAAAGTTCAGCAAGCGGTGGCCCAGCGCGAATACCACGTTCACCATCCACAGCCCCAACAGCATAGTGATCACGCTTTCCGTTTCATACATCCAGGCATCGCCGCTGCCGTAGCGCTGATTCAGTAGATAGGCCGCGAACGCGAGCGTGGCTCCCAGCGCGCACCACGGTGACGGGGTGACAAACAGCGATTTAAGCTTCGGATGAATAAAGGCGAGCGCCCCGATTAAAAAGAACGGAATGTAGAACAGCGACTGCATCACCACAAAATTAAATAACCCGTCGCTCAAAATCGGCGGGTAGACGATAAGCAGCGTTCGGCGCACGGCGGCATAGGCAATCCCCAACAGCAAGAAGAGCACTGACAGTTTGCCCATCGTAACGTTGGCGAAGAAGGTGTCGGCTTTTGTACTCAGATGGCGGCGCAGGCGGCTGAAAATCAACAGGCTCACCGTTGTGAGCACCACCAGGACCAGCAGGAACCACAGGTGAGACACCAGCTCCCAGACCAGCGTATTGTACTTTTCATACAGCGACAGATTCGGCCAGTTCTCCGCTTTGCCTTTGACGTACTGCAACATAATGAACTGAGGCAGCGTCAGCAGTGGAATTGCGGTCAGCATGGGGATCCCCACGCGCTCTACGCGCACTTTCCACCAGCGTTTGAGCGGGTATCGCAGAAACAGCATGTAAGAGAAATAGCCGGATATGACGAAGAATACCTGCATACGGAAGGCGTGAATAAAGTCATTAAACAGCGTCAGCCACCACGAGGGCATCTGGCTATTCACATGCCAGGTGTGGCTGGAGTAAATCAGTGAAATGTGAAAGGGGATCCCCAATAGCATCAGCCAGGCCCTGATCGAGTCGAGGAAATATTCACGTTCTGTTGGTGTTGTGCTCATATAACGTTGTGCATTCTCAGACTTTTCGTCTTATCCCTAAGACTCATAATGGTTACATTCGAAGCCAACCCTACACCAAGACCGACACCCTGTCTCCAGGATAAGCACGCAAAGTGAATAGCGGGTTCTTTCATTTGCTTAATCCATGAGCCAGCAGCTGAACAAAGCAGTGATAATGTTGTCGGATTGCCTGAGTTTCCATTAAAATGGATCGGATCGATATAAGCACACAAAGGGGGAAGTGCTTACTTATTATGAAACATAAACCACAGATGATGAAAATGCGTTGGTTGGGTGCTGCAGTGGTGTTATCACTGTATACCTCATCGGCACTGGCCTTTAACATCGACGATGTCGCAAAACAGGCAAAATCGATGGCAGGCAAGAGCTACGAAGCGCCGAAAAGTAACTTGCCCTCCGTTTTCCGCGACATGAAGTATGCGGACTATCAGCAGATCCAGTTCAATCACGATAAAGCGTACTGGAGCAATATTAAAACCCCGTTCAAGCTTGAATTTTATCATCAGGGTATGTACTTCGACACGCCTGTTGCCATCAATGAAGTGACGGCAACCGCGGTACGTAAGATCAAGTACAGCCCGGATTACTTCAATTTTGGCAATGTGCAACACGACAAAGATACGGTGAAAGACCTGGGCTTCGCAGGCTTTAAGGTGCTTTACCCGATCAACAGCAAAGATAAAAACGACGAAATCGTCAGCATGCTTGGAGCCAGCTATTTCCGCGTCATTGGCGCGGGGCAGGTGTACGGGCTTTCTGCGCGCGGTCTGGCTATTGATACCGCGCTGCCATCAGGTGAAGAGTTCCCGCGTTTCCGTGAGTTCTGGATTGAACGTCCAAAACCAACGGATAAGCGTCTGACCATTTATGCGCTGCTGGATTCCCCGCGTGCAACCGGTGCCTATCGCTTTGTGATTATGCCGGGTCGAGACACGGTAGTTGACGTGCAGTCCAAAGTTTACCTGCGTGATAAAGTAGGCAAACTGGGCGTTGCGCCACTGACCAGTATGTTCCTGTTTGGGCCGAACCAGCCGTCACCGGCAACCAACTTCCGCCCGGAACTGCACGACTCCAACGGTCTGTCTATTCATGCCGGTAACGGTGAGTGGATCTGGCGTCCGCTGAATAACCCGAAACATCTGGCGGTTAGCAGCTTCGCAATGGAAAACCCGCAAGGTTTTGGCCTGCTGCAGCGTGGTCGTCAGTTCTCCCGCTTTGAAGATTTGGACGATCGCTATGACCAGCGTCCAAGCGCCTGGGTCACGCCAAACGGTGACTGGGGTAAAGGCAAGGTCGAACTGGTAGAAATTCCAACCAACGACGAAACCAACGATAACATCGTCGCTTACTGGACGCCGGATCAGCTGCCGGAAGCCGGTAAAGAGATGAACTTCAAGTACACCATTACCTTCAGCCGCGACGAAGATAAGCTGCATGCGCCGGATAACGCGTATGTGATGCAGACTCGCCGCTCAACGGGTGATGTGAAGCAGTCTAATCTTATCCGTCAGCCTGACGGTACCGTGGCGTTTGTCGTGGACTTCACGGGCCAGGATATGAAGAAACTGTCACCGGACACCGCCGTTGCCGCTCAGGCCAGCATCGGCGATAACGGTGAAATCGTTGAGAATACCGTGCGTTACAACCCGGTAACCAAAGGCTGGCGTCTGACCCTGCGCGTGAAAGTGAAAGATCCGAAACAGACCACTGAAATGCGTGCTGCGCTGGTCAGTAACGATCAGCCGCTGAGTGAAACCTGGAGCTATCAGCTACCTGCCAATGAATAATACATCTGAATATATTGATGCCATGCCGCTGACGGATATCGAAAAAGCGGCACTGCCAAAGAGCGACATCCGCGCGGTTCACACCGCGCTGGATGGTGAACATCATACGTTTTCCCGTGATGATGATACGCCGCTCGGGTCAGTCAAGGCGCGTCTGGAGCAGGCCTGGCCGGACTCGCTGGCGGAAGGGCAGTTGATTAAAGACGATGAAGGACGCGATCAGCTTCAGGCGATGCCGAAGGCCACGCGTTCCTCTATGTTCCCAGACCCATGGCGCACCAACCCGGTGGGACGCTTCTGGGATCGCCTGCGCGGGCGTGATGTTACGCCGCGCTATCTGTCGCGCCTGACGAAAGAAGAGCAGGCGTCCGAACAGAAATGGCGTACCGTGGGGACAATCCGTCGCTATATCCTGCTGCTTCTGACGCTGGCGCAGACGGTCGTCGCGACCTGGTACATGAAAACCATCCTGCCTTACCAGGGCTGGGCGTTTATCAATCCGACGGACATGATGGGCCAGGATCTCTGGGTCTCCTTCATGCAGCTGCTGCCGTATATCCTGCAGAGCGGCATTCTACTGCTGTTCGCGGTCCTCTTCTGCTGGGTCTCGGCCGGTTTCTGGACCGCGCTGATGGGCTTCCTGCAGTTGCTCATGGGGCGTGACAAATACAGCATTTCAGCGTCAACGGTCGGGGATGAACCCCTCAATCCCGAGCACCGTACCGCGCTGATTATGCCTATCTGTAACGAAGACGTTGACCGCGTATTTGCGGGCCTGCGTGCGACCTGGGAGTCCGTAAAGGCGACCGGCAACGCGGAGCATTTTGACGTTTACATCCTGAGCGACAGCTACAACCCGGATATCTGCGTTGCAGAACAAAAAGCGTGGATGGAGCTGATTGCAGAAGTGCAGGGCGAAGGCCAGATCTTCTACCGCCGCCGCCGTCGTCGCGTGAAGCGTAAAAGCGGTAACATCGATGACTTCTGCCGTCGCTGGGGTAACCAGTACAGCTACATGGTGGTGCTGGATGCTGACTCCGTCATGAGCGGAGACTGCCTGAGCGGTCTGGTGCGTCTGATGGAAGCCAACCCTAACGCGGGTATCATTCAGTCTTCGCCAAAAGCGTCCGGTATGGACACGCTGTATGCGCGCTGCCAGCAGTTCGCCACCCGTGTTTATGGGCCGCTGTTTACGGCGGGTCTGCACTTCTGGCAGCTGGGTGAATCGCACTACTGGGGCCACAACGCCATTATCCGCGTGAAGCCGTTCATTGAGCACTGTGCGCTGGCGCCGCTGCCGGGCGAGGGTTCGTTTGCCGGTTCTATTCTGTCGCATGACTTCGTAGAAGCGGCGCTGATGCGTCGCGCCGGCTGGGGAGTCTGGATTGCCTACGACCTGCCGGGATCGTACGAAGAGCTGCCGCCGAACCTGCTGGACGAGCTCAAGCGTGACCGCCGCTGGTGCCATGGTAACCTGATGAACTTCCGCCTGTTCCTGGTAAAAGGGATGCACCCGGTTCACCGCGCGGTGTTCCTGACGGGCGTGATGTCTTATCTCTCCGCACCGCTGTGGTTTATGTTCCTCGCGCTCTCCACTGCGCTGCAGGTCGTCCATGCCCTGACGGAGCCGCAATACTTCCTGCAACCGCGGCAGCTGTTCCCGGTGTGGCCGCAGTGGCGTCCGGAGCTGGCGATTGCGCTGTTTGCCTCCACCATGGTGCTGCTGTTCCTGCCTAAGCTGCTCAGTATCATCCTGATCTGGTGCAAAGGCTCGAAAGAGTACGGCGGTTTCTTCCGCGTGACCCTTTCACTGCTGCTGGAAGTGCTGTTCTCCGTGCTGCTGGCACCGGTACGTATGCTATTCCACACCGTGTTTGTGGTCAGTGCGTTCCTGGGCTGGGAAGTGGTCTGGAACTCACCGCAGCGTGATGACGACTCCACGCCGTGGGGTGAAGCCTTTATGCGCCACGGTTCTCAGCTGCTGCTGGGTCTGGTGTGGGCGGCCGGGATGGCCTGGCTGGATCTGCGCTTCCTGTTCTGGCTGGCGCCGATTGTCTTCTCGCTGATCCTGTCGCCGTTTGTGTCCGTGATTTCCAGCCGTTCAACGGTGGGGCTGCGAACCAAACGCTGGAAGCTGTTCCTGATCCCGGAAGAGTATTCCCCGCCGCAGGTGCTGGTGGATACCGATCGTTACCTGGAACAGAACCGCAGTCGCTCGCTGGATGACGGCTTCATGCACGCCGTGTTTAACCCGTCATTCAACGCCCTGGCAACGGCAATGGCGACGGCGCGTCACCGCGCCAGCCAGGTGCTGGAGATTGCCCGCGATCGTCATGTTGAGCAGGCGCTTAACGAGACTCCGGAAAAACTCAACCGCGACCGTCGTCTGGTGCTGTTGAGCGACCCGGTGACAATGGCGCGTCTTCACTACCGCGTGTGGTCTGCTCCGGAGAAATACTCTTCGTGGGTGAACTACTATAAGGACGTGAAGCTGAACCCGCTCGCCCTGAAGGCGAAGTAAGTTGTTAAGAAGAGGCGGGTAAGCGAATCGCCACCCGCCAGATAAAATACCGGCTTAATCGCCGGTATTTTTTTAGAGGTTAAAGATGAGAATAATCATCGTCGTCATGATGGCATGCCTGCTCAGCGGCTGCGGCAGTATCATCAGTCGCACCATTCCAGGGCAAGGCCACGGAAATCAGTATTACCCGGGCGTGAAATGGGATCTTCGTGATTCCGCATGGCGCTACCTGACCGTGCTCGATCTGCCGTTCTCGCTGATTTTCGACACGCTGTTGCTGCCGATCGACGCCAGCCACGGCCCTTACGAATAGCGTAAATTAACGCTCGTCCCACTCGTCGGCAGCGGTTTGACCTTCTTCCGTATCCAGCGGCGGCTCGAGCTGAAACTCACCCTCATCCCACTCGTGCAGTGTGTTCTCTTCCAGCCATTCCTGCCGAAGTTCGATTTCGTCATAGTCGCCATCAAAGACGGCCTGCGCACCTTCACCGCTTAATATCGGCAAACATTCCCCTTCTTCACCTTCATCGGCAAAGAATTCGGCCTGCCACATAATATCCCCATCCTGCAGAACGTATTTTTGGATATTAAGCTGTTGCACGTCAGCATCTTCTTCTTCAACGCCGGGGTTGTCGGCGAGGAACTCTTCACGAGCGGCATCAATAGCTTCTTCCAGCGTGGCGTACATGGTCATTGGTGTCTCCCTGTTTTCCAGAAGGTTTCAGGGAAAGAATAGCTGAATATAAGATTCTGCAAGTATGAATGCGAAAATAAGCCGTCAGGCGTTCGTCTTATTCCGTCACGGGCCGCAGCGCGCGGGATAAACTGAACCATGAATAAATGGCATTGAACAACACGACGCCCGCCGTCACGATAAAGACGGCGCGAAAACCGAAGCTGGCGGAGATCCCGGCACCGAGCAGCGGTCCGGTGACGTTACCGATATCGCGGAATGACTGGTTATAGCTGAAAATACGCCCGGCAATCTGGTTCGTGGAGTTGTAAACCAGCAGGGTCTGCACGGCGGGAAGTAACGCGCCGTCGGCGGCTCCCAGCAAAAATCGCAGGACGCCCAGCTGCCATGGCGTTTGCACCATCGACATCGGGATAAGCAGCAGGACGGAAATCACCAGCGCGCAGATCAGGATTTTTTCCGGACCCACCCGGTCCCCCAGTTTTCCCAGCCTCGGCGCGCTCAGCAGTGCCGCCACGCCGGGTACGGAGGCAATCAGCCCGCTGATGAATGCAATATTGCTGACGTTACCCGCCAGATCGCGAACGTACAGCGTCAGAATAGGGGCAATCGACCCGGTAGCCACCTGGATAATCATTGTCGTCACGAACAGGCTCAGCACCAGTCTGGGATTTTTAAGCGAGGTCAGCACCTCCCTGGCGTGGAGCATCTCTTTTTTGGCGACAGGCGTGAAGTTTTCACGAATACAGAGCAGGGTGACAATAAAGCACAGGAACAACACGCTGGCGGTGATGAAAAAGACCGGACGCAGGCCGTAGTTATCCGCCAGTAATCCGCCGGCCAGCGGTCCCAGCAGAGCACCGCTCACGCCGCCGGTGGAGAGTGTCCCTAGCGCCCAGCCGCTCTTATGGCGGGGAATTTGCGTGGCTATCAGGGCGTTCGCGTTGGGAATAAATCCTCCCAGCAGGCCAAGCAGCGCGCGCAGGATCAGAAACTGCCAGACGTTCTGCGCCACGCCCATCAGCGCCATGATAATGGCCATCCCCAGCGCCGAGCGCAGCAGCATGATTTTACGTCCCTTGCGATCGGCAAGGCCGCCCCAGAAGGGCGAGGCCATCGCGGAAAAGAGAAACGTGATGCTGAATACCAGACCGGACCACATATTGAGCGCGCTGTGGCCCGTTACGCCAAGCTGTTCGACGTAGAGCGGCAGGAAGGGCATGACCAGGCTAAAGGCCGCGCCGGTAAGAAAACAGCCAAGCCACGCAACCGTGAGGTTACGCTTCCAGTTTATGGGGGCGTCTGAGGGTGACATAACTATCCGCATAATGAGGTGCAGAGCACCTGAAGCATAAAGTAATAAGCCTGCTAATTATGCGCCTGGGTTATGATTGCCGCAATGAGGAGGAGCTTTTAAAGCTAAAACGGCATGCGGCCCTGAGGACCGCATGAGGATTAATAGCGGGACGGCGTGCCTTGTGGCCGCGTTTTAAAACGGCGGTGCAGCCACATGTACTGCTCGGGCGCCAGCATGATGCACTTCTCCACAACGCTGTTCATCCAGCGCGCGGTGGTTTCCGCATCGTCGAGCGGCGGCGCGAGTTCCGGCTCCAGCATCATCAGTTCATAGCCTGAACCATCCGGCTTACGGCGGGGGACAAAAGGCACGATGGCGGCTTTGGACATGCGCGCCAGCATCCAGGTACCGGTCGTGGTGGCGGCCTCTTCAACGGCGAAGAAGGGAACAAATACGCTGGCCTGTGGGCCATAGTCGTGGTCGGGGGCATACCAGACCACTTCACCGGATTTCAGCGCGCGGATCATCCCCTTCAGATCCTTACGGTCGATCATGCTTTTGTTGGAGCGCATGCGGCCGTTGGTCTGGATTAAATCGATGACCGGGTTATCGTTAGGACGATAAACGCCAATGCCCGGCGCCTGCATGCCGAACATGCGCGCCCCGATTTCCAGCGTCAGGAAATGGACGCCGATCAGCAAAACACCCGTCTGGTTGGCCTGAAGCGTATGCACCGGCTCCATGCCGGTTCCCGTCACCTCGCTCCAGCGGGCCATGCGTTTGTCCGGCCAGAACCACGCCATACCGGTTTCCATGAGCCCCATCCCGACGGATTCGAAATTCTTCGCGACCATATCGTGACGCTCTGACTCGCTCATCTGCGGAAAACACAGCTCAAGATTGCGGTACGCGATTCTTGCGCGACGCTTCATAAACAGTTGCGCGAAGCGGCCCAGAAATTTACCCAACCGAAAAATAACAGGGTAGGGAAGCTGTACCAGAAGCCATAAAAAGCCGATGCCAAGCCAGGTCAACCAATATCGGGGATGCAAAAGGGCGGCAGTAAATTTTGGTAACTGGGTCATGTCTTTCCTGTTTTCAAACGTCCTGTTTTGCTAGTGTCTCATTTTTTGAGACATAGCCAAAATATCTGCTTTCGAAGCGTGCACGAATACAGCAATTGTTAAGCCTGATTAATCAGGGTGTGTGAAATGTAGCGTAAATTGTGGGGATGTAAATTGGTTTTGTTTGCTATATGATGCCGACCGATTTTTCATTCTCTCTAACGATTCCAGGACTGTACACCATGCCAGTGTTACACAACCGCGTGTCGAATGAGATGTTGAAAGCGCGTATGTTGGCTGAAACCGAACCGCGCACAACCATCTCTTTCTATAAATACTTCACCATCAACGATCCGCAGGCGACCCGCGATGCGCTTTATCAGGCGTTCACGGCCCTGAACGTCTTCGGCCGCGTCTACCTTGCCCGTGAAGGCATCAACGCGCAAATTAGCGTACCGGAAAGCAAAGTCAGCGCCTTCCGCGACGTGCTTTATCAGTTCGATCCGGCCCTCGACGGCTTGCGCCTGAACATTGCCCTGGATGACGACGGGAAATCCTTCTGGGTGCTGCGCATGAAGGTGCGTGAGCGCATCGTGGCGGACGGTATCGACGATCCCGAGTTTAACGCGGCGGATGTCGGTGAATATCTGAAGGCTGCGGAAGTGAATGCGATGCTGGACGATCCGGATGCCGTGTTCATTGATATGCGTAACCACTATGAGTACGAAGTGGGGCATTTCGAGAACGCGATGGAAATCCCGGCCGACACCTTCCGCGAGCAGCTGCCCAAAGCGGTTGAGATGATGCAGGAACATAAGGATAAAAAGATCGTTATGTACTGCACCGGCGGTATCCGCTGTGAGAAAGCCAGCGCGTGGATGAAGCACAACGGCTTTAATAAGGTCTGGCATATTGAAGGCGGCATCATCGAGTACGCCCGCCGCGCCCGCGAGCAGGGTTTACCGGTACGCTTTATCGGGAAAAACTTTGTCTTTGACGAGCGTATGGGGGAGCGTATCTCGGAAGACGTTATTGCCCAGTGCCACCAGTGCGGTGCACCGTGCGATACCCATACCAACTGCAAAAACGACGGGTGCCATCTGCTGTTTATTCAGTGCCCGGCCTGTGCCGAGAAATTTAACGGCTGCTGTAGCGAATTGTGCAGCGAAGAGAGCATCCTGCCGGAAGAAGAGCAGCGTCGTCGCCGCGCAGGACGTGAAAACGGCAACAAGATTTTCAATAAATCACGAGGCCGTCTGAATACCAAACTGGGTATCCCTGACCCGGAATGATAATAACGCCCGGCACGGCAAAAGCCTGCCGGGCGAATCTATTATGATTTCTGCTGTACACCTTCAACGGAAATAATCAGCTCAACGTCCTGAGACGCCGGGCCTAAATCCGTTGTGATATTAAAATCTTTCAGGTGAATTTTACCCGCTGCTTCAAATCCTGCGCGTTTACCGCCCCACGGATCGTCACCCTGCCCCAGTAATTTAGCATCCAGCGTGACCGGTTTTGTTACGCCGTTAAGCGTCAGGTTGCCGGTAATATTCAGCTTATCACCGTCTTTTTTCACTTCCGTGGAGGTGAAAGTAGCCTGTGGGTATTTCCCGACATTGAGGAATTCGCCACTGCGCAGATGTTTATCACGTTCAGCATGATTGGTATCCACGCTGTTAGTATTAATGGTCACGTTGACCTTGTCGGCGGCAGGATTTTTCTCGTCAAAGGTGAATGTGCCGTCAAAATCCTTAAAGGTACCGTACAGCCAGCTGTATCCCAGGTGCTGAATACGGAAATTGACGAAAGCGTGCTGGCCCTCTTTATCAATTTTATAATCAGCCGCCACGGCGGAACCGGCGGTGAATAGCAGAGATCCCAGGGCGATACCCAGCAGGTGTTTTTTCATTTTATGCTCCAGAGTCAACTGACGAGCGGCCAAGCATGCGCTTTAGCGTATCGTCTTTATCAATAAAATGGTGTTTGAGGGCGGCAAGCCCGTGCAGCACGGACAGGATCACGACGCTCCACGCAAGCCAGAGGTGAACGACCCCTGCGGTGTCAGCCTGAGCGCCCGCATCGCTGAGCGTTGCCGGAACGTCAAAAAGGCCAAAGACGCTAATCGGCTTACCGTCCGCCGTTGAGATAAGGTAGCCGCTAATCAGAATGGCGAAGAGCAGGGCATAGAGCGCGATATGCGCGGCAACTGCACTCAGGCGGGTCATTTTGCCGTGGGTCTTCGGCGCGGCGGGCGGCGGGGAAATATGTCGCCAGACCACGCGAAAAACCAGACCCAGCATCAGGAGGACGCCAATGCTTTTATGTAACTCGGGTGCCTGGTGATACCAGCCGTCGTAATAGCTGAGCGTGACCATCCAGAGCCCAAGTCCAAACATACCGTAGACGGCAATAGCAAATATCCAGTGCAAACCTATGGATATTATTCCGTAGCGCCGGGAGTTGTTACGCAGTTGCATCAGAATGTCCATTTTCATATTAACCGAAGGGTAAAAATGAACGGGAAGATGTGATATTGCAACTGAAATAATTGTCTATTGATTTTTATTTTTTTTATTTCAGCGCTTTTGAACAGGATCGATAAAGGTAATTCAATGTCTTCGTGCAAGATGAAATTGAGTTTTTCAATAAAGCTAAATAAATGTCAATTATTGTCAATCAGGGCTTTCAATAAAATACAATGTAAACAAAATCAATAATGGCCAGCAGCGCCCACAATAAGATATAGAGCATAAAGTGCTCGCGAATATTATTCATCAGAAAGATAACGATCCTGCGCATAACGCCCCGTAATACAGTGTGAATGAAACGGGCCCCGGAACCTCCGAAGCCCGTGGCGGATTATCCGTTAAAACGCGAGAGTGAGAAGGGCGTCAGATCAAACTGCGGCGTGATACCCTGGGCAAACTGCGCGGCGATTTCACCCAGCACGGAAGCGAACTTAAAGCCGTGGCCGCTCAGCCCGGTGATAAGCAGGGTGTTGTCATGCCCTGGCAGGGTATCAATGATAAAGTCTTCATCCGGCGTGTTGTCGTAGGTACACGCCGCGCCATACAGCAAGCCACCGACGCCCGGAAGAATAGTACGCAGGAACGAGAAGGCTTCCGAACCATCCTGTGGGAAGGCGCCGAAGGGCTTACGCTCGTCAGGAGAGGCGATAGCCTGGCCACCGTTGTGTTTACCGATTTTCAGCGCGTCTTTCTCGGAAGGGAAACCGTAGAACTGATCGCCATTCGGCAATTCGCCGGTGAAGGCCGGGAATTTATTCTGAGCGCTGTAGCGACCATCGGACTGGAACCAGGAGAAGACCTTGCGCACCGGCTGGATCGGCAGTTCCGGCAGCAGGCGAGTAACCCAGGTTCCTGCGCTGACGAGCAGGCGGGACGCTGAATAGTCGCCGTCAAGAGTCGTTACCGTGACGCCATTCTCGTCATGGGTGATGGCCTCCACCGGACAGTTAAACAGCTGCGCACAGCCCGCTTTCGCGGCAAGATCGATCCAGGCTTTGATTGCCGTTTCACAATGCAGCACGCCGGAGTGGGCTTCAAAGAGGCCGATGTAATCGTCCGGGACGGTAATTTCAGGCCAGCGCGCGGTAATGCCCGTTGCGTCCAGCTTCTCAACTTCAAGATTAAAGGCTTTTGCGCTGCGCTCGACGCTGGCGAGAAAATCAGAATGAGCAGGGCCAAGGTTGATGACGCCGGTACGCTCGAAAATACGCTCTTCGGTCTGTTTCGCCAGCTCGTCCCACAGCGTCTGGGCGCGAAGCACCAGCGGTACATAGCGCTCGCCTTCCCCATACGCATGGCGCATGAGGCGGGTATCGCCATGATGGCTGCCCTCCGAATGAGGAGGAAGGTGGGCATCGATCATCAGGACCTTCAGACCTGCCTGCGTTGCGTAATAACCGGCAGCGGAACCCACGGAGCCGCTACCAATAATGATTAAGTCGTATCTCATATGCATCTCGTAAACTGATGTTTTGTTAGCAGAGTAATTAACAACGCGGGGTTAGACAAGGGAGAAATAAATAAGGCACCGCGAGGGTGCCTGTAGAGAGAAAAGTGGGCATAAGCTTAGTGCCGTTTATACTCATTTTCCTGATAGTCGCCAGATTCTATTTTTGCAATACCTGCCTCTAAAATAGAAATAAACTGACGGGCGACGTCTGTTGTTAGCCACAGCGTCTGTCCAACTTCCGCTTCTTCACGGTTGAGTTGATTCGGGGTCTGGTAGTGCAAACGCAGCATCAGCGCATCGTAGCTATCTACGGTACTGATATCCCAGCCAACAAGTGGGTGGGTCTGGATCACTTCACTATTCTTTTCCATTATAACCCCCTTAATGCGTGTTAGAAGACAACGGCTCTGAGGTTCAATGCATGTTTTTCTGAAAGCATCTTCAGTATACCAAGTAATAAGGGTTCCAACGGGAAAAATAAACAGGTGGCAACACATTTTTCTGCTTTTTAGGATTGTTCGAACAATAAAACACCATCTCGTTCACGATTTTTAAAGAAGATTCCGAATTAATTTGAACTTGCAGGATTTTTAGACGAAAAAAAGCCGGGGCGACCCGGCAAAAAAACACAATGAGGGAGCAGTGTTAATCTGTGATAAACCAGTCGTCTGCGCTTTCCCACGTTTCCTGCAGGATTTCGCTGATGCGATCTTTATCTTCTTTCGCAGCACCAATGACGGAGAGGTTGTTCGCCGCGGCGTAACGCACCGTTACGGCACCGGCGTTGTCGGGAAAAGTGTTGTTAATACGGCGGGATAATTCGCCTGCCAGTGCATCAAGCGCGCCGGCAGGCAGAACGGTTGTTTTGGCTATGGTGACTTCAATACGCATAAATGCCCCCTGTGTAATATACTGTTTATTTATACAGGTATATTATCGATTTGACAACAAGGGGCATTGATTTTTTAACGTTTTACCGTCCAGTTGACGGTTTCGCCCGCCAGGAATGGGATCAGCGTGTCATCCGTCAGCGCAATGGACTCCTCAACGTGGCTCGCTTTACGCTCCAGTTCGATGAAGGTGTCATTGACCGGCAGGCCGTAGAAGCGCGGGCCGTTAAGAGAGCAGAACGCTTCAAAATGTTCGAGCGCGTTCATCTCTTCAAAGACGGTCGCGTAGCTGGCCAGTGCCGTTGGGGCGTTGAAGCAGCCTGCACAGCCGCAGCTCGCCTCTTTGCGGTGGCGGGCGTGAGGCGCGGAATCGGTGCCGAGGAACGCGCGGGAGAACCCGCTGGCAACCAGCTCGCGCAGCGCCTGCTGGTGGATGTTGCGCTTGAGAATAGGCAGACAGTACAGGTGAGGACGCACCCCGCCCACCAGCATGTGGTTACGGTTAAACATCAGGTGCTGTGGCGTAATGGTAGCGGCGATAAGATCGTTGCCGTCGCGCACATACTCTGCCGCGTCTTTGGTAGTAATATGCTCAAAGACCACTTTAAGCGCGGGCAGACGCTGGCGCAGAGGCTCCATCACGGTCTCGATAAAGCGGGCTTCACGGTCGAAGATGTCAATCTCGGCATGCGTGACTTCACCATGGACCAGCAGCGGCATGCCCAGTTTCTGCATGCGTTCCAGAACCGGCATGATGGCATCAATGCTGGTGACGCCGTGGCTGGAGTTAGTGGTGGCATTCGCCGGGTAGAGTTTCGCCGCCGTAAATACGCCTTCGTTAAACCCGCGCTCCACTTCGTTTGGGTCCAGCGAGTCGGTCAGATAGCAGGTCATCAACGGGGTAAAATCGTGTCCCGCAGGGACGGCATCCAGGATGCGCTGGCGATAGGCCTTCGCGGCATCGACGGTGGTGACTGGTGGAACCAGGTTAGGCATGACAATCGCGCGGCCATAAATTTCGCTGGTATAAGGCACGACGGTTTTCAGCATATCGCCATCACGCAGATGGATATGCCAGTCGTCAGGGCGGCGGATTTTAAGAACCTGGGGTTGTGCAGTCATGGAAGCTCCGGCTTGTCAGGAATCAGTCATAAGGATGGCTGTTTTTGCCGGACACAAATCATAAGCGGAAACGTTTTCGTTTGCACACTTTTCCGTAAAAAAAAGGGCGCCGCAGCGCCCTTCAGGTTAATCGGTGAAAGGAATGATAATTTCTCCCGGTTTCACCTCTATCCCTTTTGCATATTTTTTCGCCAGAGCTTCACCCTTGCTTTTGTCTTCGCTTAAGACGTACGCGGGCTGCTGGTTAAAGTAATTTCGCAACGACTGGTTGAGATAGGGCATCAGGGTTTGCAGAACCGGTGCCATCTTGTCCGGCGACACCTGTGCATCGACGACTTCCATCTCCTGGAGGAAAATCGCCCCTTTCTCTTTGTTGAAAACGGGCAGGGCCTTCAGCTTGAGCTTGATGTTGGCTTTCTGATTGCCAAAGAGGGATGACATATCGAGATCCGCATCACCGGCCAGGGTGACTTTGTTTGGCTCTTCACGTCCGATCTGGCTGGTCAGATTCGTGAGCACGATATGCGCGTCCGCCAGTCCCGGCACGCCAATGTCTTTAGAGAAATTGTTATGTTTTTCCAGCGCCTGATTAATTTCCTGTTCACTGACGGTATATTGCGTGAGCTGGTTACAGCCAACCAGCAGGCCGCTGACAACTAATGCCGCGGCAAAGACAATTTTCTTCATAGTGTTCCTCAACGAAAAATCGGCGCTTCTGTCCTGTTGCGCCAGTATGTCAGCGTGAATTGGCAGAAACCAGCAGAAAAAACTGAGAAGTGGGGCGGGAGGGGCTCCCGCCCGAGGGAAAGGCTACGCGCCAGGCTCGAGCATCCCGCTCGCGCTGCGCTTCGGGCTGAACTGCCACCACAGGGCAAGGAGCGTCATAAAGCCCACCGCGCCGAGCATCATCCACGGGAGTTCGGGCTGGTTAAACGCTTTGCCGGCATCAAACAGCCAGCCGCCGCCGGCGTAACCTAATGCGCCGCCAAGCGCCAGCCCCAGCCGGCTGAAACCCATATAGCTGCCGCGCGCACGCGCATCCGCAAGCGAGGCGCTCAGCGTTTCACGGGCAGGCTCGGCGATGATTGAGCCAATATAGAACGTGCAAATCAGCGTAAACAGCTGCTGGAGAGAGTTCACCAGGCCGATCGGCATCATGCTCAGCGTCATCAGGAACAGCCCGGCCATCAGGCGATGCTCCAGACGAAAACGCCGCTCGCTCCAGCGGGCAATCGGATAGAGCAGCGTCAGGGAAAGTGCGGCTTCAATGGCGTACATCCATTTAACGGCAGCAGGTGTGCCCGCAATATCGTTAACCATGATCGGCAGCATCAGCATGACCTGCACAGCCAGCATGTAGTAGCCCGTCAGGGTCAACACATAGGTGACAAAACGCCTGTCGCGCAGGACGCGGCCAAGCCCTTCCCGGACCGGCGCTTTGACCGTCGACAGTTTCCACGCGGGCAGGAACAGGCCATTGAACAGCGCGCACAGAATAAAGAGCACCGCCCCAGCGGCGCAGACCAGACGGAAGTCATACTGCAGCAGCCAGCTTCCCAGCAGGGCGCCGATAACCGCCCCGGCACTGTCCTGCATCATCAGAATCGAGAAGAAACGGCCGCGGTGCTGGGGGCGAATAAGCTTCACCACCAGCGCGGTGCGTGGCGGATCGAACAGCGTGCCGCCGATACCGGAGAGGAAACAGGAGAACCAGAGCAGCCAGGGCTCCTGGGCGATCGCCATCGTGGCAAAGCCTGCCGCGCGCAGCAGCATACCGGTAACGATCATCGGCTTAGCGCCGAAGCGGTCAGCGATGGCCCCGCCAAAGACGCCCAGACCCTGTTGGACAAACTGGCGTAATCCCAGGGCAATGCCAACCATTAATGCCGCCCAGCCCATCTGATCGACAAAGCGGATCGATATCAATGGAAAAACGACAAAAAAGCCGAGCACGACCAGCATGTTATCGACGAGCAGGAAATATTTACCCAGGCTCCTGGCCTGTGATACGCGGGACATTTTCCCTCCAGGGAAAATAAGAAGGTGAGCACGCTAACATTCTGCGGTGTCGCCGCGTTTTTTCCCACCCCTGGGCGTGACAATATTTTTTTATCAAAAGGGTGCTTTGATAGAGAGTTCTCATCGAAAATAATGAAAAGAGGGCAAAATGGTATGTCACTGTTTTCACAGACGGCGCAGGCGCAGGTATAGTAAAGCTAATGGGTAAGCAGAAGTGACGGGAAGGAGTGGTATCGATGTTTGGCTATCGCAGTAATGTGCCAAAAGTGCGTCTGACAACGGACAGGCTGGTCGTTCGTCTGGTGCATGAGCGTGATGCCTGGCGTCTGGCGGATTATTACGCCGAGAATCGCCAGTTTTTAAAACCCTGGGAACCCGTTCGGGATGAGAGCCATTGTTACCCTTCCGGCTGGCAGGCGCGCCTCAGCATGATTACGGAATTTCATAAGCAGGGCAGCGCGTTTTATTTCGCGCTGCTGGATCCTGAAGAGAAAGAGATTATCGGGATCGCCAATTTTTCAAACGTGGTGCGCGGGTCGTTTCACGCCTGCTACCTTGGCTACTCGATCGGCCAGAAATGGCAGGGGCAGGGGCTAATGTACGAGGCGTTAACGGTGGCGATCCGCTATATGCAACGCACGCAGCATATCCATCGCATAATGGCGAACTATATGCCGCATAATCAGCGCAGCGGCAATTTACTGGCCCGCTTAGGGTTCGAGAAAGAGGGTTACGCCAAAGACTATCTGCTGATAGACGGAGAGTGGCGCGACCACGTTCTGACGGCGTTAACCACCCGGGACTGGACCGCAGGTCGTTAAGGAGAAAAGATGAAGTATCAGCTAAACGGTACAGAAGCGCGCGTGATTGGGTGCTTACTCGAAAAACAGGTCACCACGCCGGAGCAGTATCCGCTCTCCGTCAACGCCGTAACCATGGCCTGCAACCAGAAGACCAACCGCGAGCCGGTGATGAACCTCAGCGAGCATGAGGTTCAGGACGTGCTGGATGCGTTGGTTAAACGCCACTATCTGCGCACCGTCAGCGGCTTTGGCAACCGCGTGACTAAATACGAACAGCGCTTCTGTAACTCCGAATTTGGCGACCTGAAGCTGAGCAGTGCGGAAGTGGCGGTCATCACCACGCTGCTGCTGCGCGGGGCGCAGACGCCGGGAGAGCTGCGCACGCGCGCTTCCCGTATGCATGAGTTCAGCGATATGCAGGAAGTTGAGCAGACCCTTGAAGGGCTGGCCTCTCGCGAAGACGGCCCATACGTGGTGCGTCTGGCGCGCGAGCCGGGCAAACGTGAAAGCCGCTATATGCATCTGTTCAGCGGCGACGTCGATGTCGCTACCGTGGAGAGCGATGCGGGCTCCTCAGCAGGCAATGACGGTCTTGCCGCGCGCGTAGAGGCGCTGGAAGAAGAGGTCGCCGGGCTGAAACAGCGTCTGGATGCGTTGCTGGCACATTTGGGAGACTGACGGTGAAAAAATTACGCGTAGGCGTGGTGGGGCTGGGCGGTATCGCGCAAAAAGCCTGGCTGCCTGTTTTAGGTGCGGCGACGGACTGGACCCTGCAAGGGGCATGGTCACCTACCCGCGAAAAGGCAGAACGTATCTGCGAAACCTGGCGCATTCCGTATGCCGCCTCCCTGCAGGATCTGGCCCGCGAGTGTGATGCGGTCTTTGTGCATACCTCAACGGCAACCCACTATCAGGTTGTGAGCGAGCTGCTCAATTTGGGGGTTCACGTCTGCGTGGATAAGCCGCTGGCGGAAAATGTTCAGGATGCCGAGCGGCTGATTGAGCTGGCCGCGCGCAAAAAACTGACGCTGATGGTGGGCTTCAACCGCCGCTTCGCGCCGCTTTATCAACAGCTGAAGGCGCAGTCGGGCACGCTCGCCTCGCTGCGGATGGATAAACACCGCACCGACAGCATTGGGCCGAACGATCTGCGCTTCACCCTTCTGGATGATTATCTGCACGTTGTGGATACGGCGCTGTGGCTGAGCAACGGCGAAGCGCTGCTGAAAAGCGGTACCCTGGTGACAAACGATCAGGGGCAGATGGTCTACGCGGAACACCACTTCGCCGTTGAGCATCTTCAGATTACCACCAGCATGCACCGTCGGGCGGGAAGCCAGCGTGAATCCGTGCAGGCGGTGACCGAGGGCGCGCTGTACGACATTACGGACATGCGCGAGTGGCGGGAAGAGAAGGGCAACGGCGTGGTGACGCTCCCGGCGCCAGGCTGGCAGAGCACACTCGAACAGCGCGGTTTCGCAGGATGCGCCCGTCACTTTATCGCCTGCGTGCAAAATCAGACGGTTCCTGAAACGTCCGGCGAGCAGGCCATTATGGCGCAGCGCATTGTGGAAAGGCTCTGGCGCGATGCCATGAGCGAATAACTCGCTGTAACATCTGCGGATAGTAATTCGTTGAAATCCGGTTAGACTAAGCGCCGCTTGTTGGCTTTGCCGGGTGGCGCTTACGCTCACCCGGTCTACAAATCCGTATGGTTCTGGAAATTCACGTTAATGAACTTATTAAAATCGCTGGCGGCCGTCAGCTCGATGACCATGTTTTCCCGCGTGCTGGGTTTTGCGCGCGACGCCATTGTGGCAAGGGTATTTGGTGCAGGGATGGCCACGGACGCCTTTTTCGTCGCGTTCAAATTGCCGAACCTGCTGCGTCGTATTTTTGCTGAAGGGGCGTTTTCCCAGGCATTCGTGCCCATTCTGGCGGAATATAAAAGCAAGCAGGGTGAAGACGCGACGCGCGTCTTTGTTTCTTATGTCTCCGGGCTGCTGACGCTGGCTTTGGCGGTGGTGACCGTTCTCGGGATGCTGGCCGCGCCGTGGGTGATTATGGTGACCGCGCCCGGTTTTGCCGATACGGCTGACAAATTTGCGCTGACCTCGCAGCTGCTGCGCATTACTTTCCCCTATATTCTGCTCATCTCGCTGGCCTCGCTGGTGGGGGCGATCCTGAACACCTGGAACCGCTTCTCTGTCCCGGCGTTTGCGCCGACGTTTCTCAACGTCAGCATGATCGGTTTTGCCCTGTTCGCCGCGCCGCACTTCAACCCGCCGGTGCTGGCGCTGGCCTGGGCGGTTACCGTCGGCGGCGTGCTGCAGCTGGCGTACCAGCTGCCGCATCTGAAAAAAATCGGCATGCTGGTGCTGCCGCGCATCAATCTGAAAGATGCCGGGGCGATGCGCGTGATCAAGCAGATGGGGCCCGCTATTCTCGGCGTCTCCGTCAGCCAGATCTCGCTTATCATCAACACCATCTTTGCCTCTTTCCTCGTGTCCGGCTCGGTTTCCTGGATGTACTACGCCGACCGTCTGATGGAGTTCCCGTCCGGGGTGCTGGGCGTGGCGCTGGGGACCATCCTGCTGCCGTCGCTGTCGAAAAGCTTTGCCAGCGGCAATCATGATGAATATTGTCGCCTGATGGATTGGGGTTTACGTCTCTGTTTCCTGCTGGCCCTGCCGAGCGCGGTGGCGCTGGGTATTCTGGCTAAACCGCTGACGGTGTCGCTCTTCCAGTACGGGAAATTCACCGCCTTTGATGCCGCGATGACCCAGCGCGCGCTGATTGCCTACTCGGTCGGCTTGATGGGCCTTATAGTCGTCAAGGTGCTGGCGCCCGGGTTCTACTCGCGTCAGGATATTAAAACGCCGGTGAAAATCGCCATTGTGACGCTGATTATGACCCAGCTGATGAACCTGGCGTTTATTGGTCCGCTGAAGCATGCCGGCCTGTCATTATCGATTGGTCTGGCGGCCTGTCTGAATGCCGGGCTGCTGTACTGGCAGCTGCGCAAGCAGGATATTTTCACGCCGCAGCCGGGCTGGGGAAGTTTCCTGGCACGTCTGATTGTTGCGGTACTGGTGATGTCGGCGGCGCTGCTCGGCATGATGTACGTGATGCCGGAGTGGTCTCAGGGCACCATGCCTTATCGTCTGATGCGGCTGATGGCCGTGGTGGGCGTCGGGGTGGTGGCTTATTTTGCCACGCTCGCGGTGCTGGGCTTCAAAGTGAAAGAGTTTGCCCGCCGTACGGCATAAACGCCAAAAGGGGAGTTCACCTTATGGTGCTCCCCGCTGCATGATTTGTCGCACAGGCGTCAAATCGAAATCTTTTTAACTCCCGCAATACGCGCAGTCGCTGTTTGACCATCCGCACCGTACAGTCCGGTTTCTTTATGCGGTTTCAACACCTCAAGCGCCTGCTGATTACGCTCAATCTGACCTTCCAGTAGCCAGCCGTTGTGCTGGTTAAGGTCGCGCAGGTGCTGGGTTTTTTCGGTAATGGTTTGCCAGCGCTCAACAATATCGTCATTGGCGCTGCGCTTAGGATCCTGCTCAGCGCGGCGCTGCTGCTCCAGATAATCCAGCGTCGCCAGTAGCGAACTCTTATCTTCAGTAATACGCTGCAGCGCGCTGCCGTTGATGTGACCGGAAGAGAGATGCTGCTGTTCAGCGTCCATTACCGTTTTCAGGTCGTTAAGAACAACCGTCATTTGATCCAGTATTTCTGACAGTCGACTCATACGGTTAGTTACTCTGTAAGAAACTCTGTGCTTCCTGAATCAGGGCGTCAGCGATTTTGCTGGTGTCCATTTTCAGCTCACCGTTACGAATAGCCGTTTTCAGCGCTTCAACACGTTCCATATTGATATCGTTGCTGCCTGGCTGCATCAGTTTTGCCTGCGCGTCGCTCAGGGTTACGCTGGTGCTGTTGGACGTTGACGGTTTTTCCAGACGCGTTTTCTGCGTCGTCGCGTCATTCGTTTCGCGAGGTTGTACAGCGCTTACCGGCTTCAGGGCTGATGTACGATCAATGCTCATAGTGTTGTCCTCATCGAGGGTTCGCGGCGTTTGCGCCTGACATCATCATTAGTGGAATATTTATCGGCACGCGCCGCGAAATCTTTAAAAAGATTATAGGTTAATCAGAATATTCCCATCAGAATCGACGGTTCCGCTCACCACCTGGCCTGAGGACATTCTGACGCGGGCGTTTTGCGCCACCGCGGCATTGTTTAACGCTTTCCCTTCACTGTTGATGCTAAAGCCATCTCCGTTGGCCACCACCATCACCTGTTGACCCGCTTTGACCCGCCATGACTGACGCAGCATTGAGAGCTGTATCGGCTGGCCGGGGGCGACATCGCGCAGGCTGACGGCGTCCTGTGCCTGGTTCATTTCCAGCATGGTGCGTGGAGGCAGCTGATCCAGACGGCCGCGCTTCAACGTCACGCTGTTCGTCTGCAGCACGCTGCCGCGCGCAATCGGCACGGCGGCGACAACATAATTGCCCGTCGCCTGAACTGCAACCTGTAAATAGCGTTTTTCATTGGCGCAGCGTGCCAGCACGTTCACATTTCCCCACAGCCGGGTGGTTCCCGTCACGCTGAATGACGGCTGGTCACAGCCAGGGTACAGATTCGGTGGGGTGCGCACGGTAACGTTAACGTCATCGCTAAAGCCCGCCAGCTTTTCAGCAAAAAAAGCCGTGAGCTGATCCTGTAAGCCTTCAGCCTGCACCAGAGGGCTAAACAGCAAGAAAGTTGCCATCAGGGCACGTTTTAACGTTTGCATCGCAAGTTCCACCGTTTCCAGAGTTGAATGAATTCTACCTGCAGTGGTTTTGCATCAACGCAATAAATAGCGACGCATTTTGCGCTTATTCCGTCGATAGGGGAGACCGGGTGAGATTTAAGCTGTGAACTGAAATTTTGCCATCAGCGGAGGAGACATGCTCGATAAACTCGACGCCGCGTTACGTTTTCAGCAGGAAGCGCTCAATTTACGTGCCCAGCGGCAGGAGATTTTAGCCGCCAACATCGCTAACGCCGATACCCCAGGGTTTCAGGCGCGCGATATTGATTTTTCCAGTGAACTCAAAAAGGTGATGGAGCGTGGACGTGCCGAAGGAACGGGTGTTGCACTTGCCATGACATCCTCTCGCCATATTCCTGCTCAGGCGATGACCGCGCCAGCGACCGATTTACTTTACCGCATTCCCGATCAGCCCTCACTCGACGGTAACACCGTGGATATGGACAGGGAGCGTACGCAGTTTGCCGATAACAGCCTGAAATACCAGACGGGCCTGACCGTACTCGGCGGACAAATCAAAGGCATGATGAACGTCCTGCAGGGGGGGAACTGATAGATGGCCTTGTTGAATATTTTTGATATTGCCGGTTCGGCGTTAACCGCGCAGTCCAAACGCCTGAACGTGGCTGCCAGTAACCTGGCGAACGCCGACAGCGTAACCGGACCAGACGGCCAGCCGTATCGGGCCAAACAGGTTGTCTTTCAGGTCGATGCTGCGCCGGGCGCGGCGACGGGCGGCGTGAAAGTGTCTGATGTGGTAGAGAGCCAGGCGCCGGACAGGCTGGTGTATGAGCCGGGTAACCCGCTCGCGGATGCCAGCGGATACGTGAAAATGCCAAACGTGGATGTGGTAGGTGAGATGGTGAACTCCATGTCGGCTTCCCGTAGCTACCAGGCCAACGTCGAAGTGCTTAATACCGTGAAGAGCATGATGCTCAAAACGCTCACTCTCGGCCAGTAAAGGAGACATGCATGTCCATCGCCGTAAATGTGAATGATCCTACGAACTCGGGTGTTAATAACACGAAGAGTACGACGGGTTCTAACTCCCTCACCGGGAGCAATGCCTCCGATCTTCAGGGCAGCTTTCTGACGCTGCTGGTGGCGCAGCTTAAGAACCAGGATCCCACCAACCCAATGCAGAACAACGAACTGACCACGCAGCTTGCGCAGATCAGCACCGTGAGCGGCATTGAGAAACTCAACACCACCCTCGGCTCCGTCTCCGGGCAGATTAACAGCGCCCAGTCTCTGCAGGCGGCAAGCCTGATTGGCCACGGGGTGATGATCCCGGGAACCACGATTCTGGCGGGCACCAGCACCACTGAAGGCAACACCACAACGACCACCACGCCGTTTGGCGTTGAGCTCCAGCAGGCGGCTGAGAAGGTCACTGCAACGATCATGGATGCCAATAACGTGGTGGTTCGCACCATTGATATCGGCGAGCTGAAGGCGGGCGTTCACACCTTTACGTGGGATGGCAGCCTGACCGACGGCACTAAAGCGCCAAACGGTTCTTACAAAGTAGCGATCAGCGCCAGCAACGGGACGACCCAGCTGGTGGCGCAGCCGCTGCAGTTCGCGCTGGTTCAGGGCGTGATTAAAGGAAGCGACGGCAACAAACTGGATTTGGGAACCTCTGGTTCCACCACACTCGACGAAGTTCGGCAGATTATCTAAGCCTTAACACTTATCAGGAGTAAGTCATGGCCTTTTCTCAAGCGGTCAGCGGCCTGAATGCTGCGGCCACCAACCTGGACGTCATTGGCAACAACATCGCCAACTCCGCGACCTATGGTTTTAAATCCGGTTCTGCTTCATTTGCGGACATGTTTGCCGGTTCCAAAGTCGGCCTGGGCGTGAAAGTTGCGGGCATCACTCAGGACTTTACCGACGGCACCACCACCAACACCGGTCGTGGTCTGGACGTTGCCATCAGCCAGAACGGTTTCTTCCGTATGGTCGATTCCAACGGTTCTGTGTTCTACAGCCGTAACGGTCAGTTCAAGCTGGACGAAAACCGTACGCTGGTTAACATGCAGGGCATGCAGCTGACGGGCTACCCGGCAGCAGGAACACCTCCAACCGTTCAGACCGGTGCAAACCCTCAGGCGATTACTATCCCGAATACCCTGATGGCGGCGAAATCAACCACCACCGCGACGCAGCAGATCAACCTGAACTCAACCGATCCTGTTCAAACTGCCCCGTTCGATGCGACCAACCCGGATACCTATAACAAAAAAGGTAC
This sequence comes from Enterobacter sp. DC1, assembly GCF_000568075.1. Taxonomy (NCBI): domain Bacteria; kingdom Pseudomonadati; phylum Pseudomonadota; class Gammaproteobacteria; order Enterobacterales; family Enterobacteriaceae; genus Enterobacter; species Enterobacter sp. DC1. Next base: position 971,432 of record NZ_AZUA01000001.1, on the reverse strand, counting down.
CGTGACCGTATTCGACAGCCAGGGTAACGCCCATAACATGTACGTCTACTACGTGAAGACGGCCAACAACAAATGGGATCTTTACACTCAGGACGGCAGCGTTGCGGGTTCTACAGCAGCAAAAGCGGCGCAGATGAACTTTGATGCGAACGGTAACCTGGCGGGTGTTTATAACTACGACGCTGCGGGTGTACTGAGCGCAACGCCAAACGCCACGCCGGCCATTAACATCACCACGGGTTCTGTCAGCGGTGCGACGGCGGCGACCTTCTCCCTGAGTTTCCTGAACTCCATGCAGCAGAACACCGGTGCAAACAGCGTTGTGGCAACCAGTCAGAACGGCTACAAGCCTGGCGACCTGGTGAGCTACCAGATCAACGACGATGGCACCGTGGTGGGAAGCTACTCTAACGAACAGTCTCAGGTTCTGGGTCAGATCGTGCTGGCAAACTTCGCTAACAACGAAGGCCTGAAATCGGAAGGTGACAACGTCTGGTCTGCCTCCCAGTCCTCCGGCGTGGCGCTGCTGGGTACCGCAGGCACCGGCAACTTCGGCAAGCTGACCAACGGCGCGCTGGAAGCCTCCAACGTGGATATGAGTAAAGAACTGGTGAACATGATCGTCGCGCAGCGTAACTATCAGTCGAACGCGCAGACCATCAAAACCCAGGACCAGATCCTCAACACGCTGGTTAACCTGCGTTAAGCGGCTAACAGGAAAGCGCAATGGATCACGCAATATATACCGCGATGGGCGCGGCAAGTCAGACGCTCAATCAGCAGGCCGTTACCGCCAGCAACCTGGCAAACGCCTCTACGCCGGGCTTTCGTGCGCAGCTTAATGCGCTGCGCGCGGTGCCGGTAGAAGGGCTGTCCCTGCCGACCCGTACGCTGGTGACGGCATCAACCCCTGGCGCAGATATGACGCCAGGGCAGATGGACTACACCTCACGCCCGCTGGACGTTGCCCTGCAGCAGGACGGCTGGCTGGCGGTGCAAACGGCGGACGGCAGCGAAGGCTATACCCGTAACGGCAATATCCAGGTGAGCGCGACGGGCCAGCTGACGATTCAGGGTCATCCGGTGATGGGTGAAGCGGGTCCGCTGACCGTGCCGGAAGGCTCTGAGCTGACTATCGCCGCGGACGGCACCATTTCGGCGCTGAACCCGGGCGACCCGGCCAACACCGTTGCACCCGTCGGACGTCTGAAGCTGGTTAAGGCGGAAGGCAAAGACGTGCAGCGTGGCGACGACGGCATGTTCCGTCTGACCCAGGCGGCGCAGGCGACGCGTGGTGCCACGTTACAGGCCGATCCGAGCATTCGCGTAATGTCCGGCGTTCTGGAAGGCAGCAACGTCAAGCCGGTAGCCGCCATGAGCGACATGATCGCCAGCGCCCGTCGTTTTGAAATGCAGATGAAGATCATCAGCAGCGTGGATGAAAACGCGGGCAAGGCTAACCAACTTCTGGCTATGAGTTAACAGGACTCCTTATGATCAGTTCTTTATGGATCGCGAAAACAGGCCTGGACGCCCAGCAAACCAATATGGACGTGATTGCCAACAACCTGGCAAACGTGAGCACCAATGGTTTCAAGCGTCAGCGTGCCGTTTTCGAAGATTTGCTTTATCAAACCATCCGCCAGCCGGGCGCGCAGTCTTCTGAACAGACGACGCTGCCGTCGGGCCTGCAGATCGGTACCGGCGTTCGCCCGGTGGCCACCGAGCGTCTGCACAGCCAGGGCAACCTGTCTCAGACCAACAACAGTAAAGACGTGGCGATCAAAGGCCAGGGCTTCTTCCAGGTGCAGCTGCCTGACGGGACCTCTGCCTATACCCGCGACGGTTCGTTCCAGGTCGATCAGAACGGTCAGCTGGTGACGGCGGGCGGTTTCCAGGTTCAGCCTGCGATTACCATCCCGGCGAACGCCCTGAGCATCACCATCGGACGTGACGGTGTGGTCAGCGTGACCCAGCAGGGACAGGCCGCGCCGGTTCAGGTTGGGCAGCTCAACCTGACCACCTTCATGAACGATACCGGTCTGGAAAGCATTGGTGAGAACCTCTACACCGAAACGCAATCCTCCGGTACGCCGAATGAGAGCACCCCGGGCCTGAACGGTGCGGGTCTGCTGTACCAGGGTTATGTTGAAACGTCCAACGTGAACGTGGCGGAAGAGCTGGTGAATATGATCCAGGTTCAGCGCGCGTATGAAATTAACAGTAAAGCAGTGTCGACGACCGACCAGATGCTGCAGAAACTGACGCAACTCTAAGGTGTAGCCCGGTGCGGTAAACGCCGCACCGGCTCCCTGTTTTCGAAGATGAAGGCAATGCAAAAAAACGCGGCGTTTCGTTATCCGATACTGACTGTTCTGGCTGTCACCCTCAGCGGGTGTGCTTTGATCCCGTCTAAACCATTGGTCCAGGGTGCGACGACTGCCCAACCCGTTCCTGGCCCCGCGCCAGTGGTAAACGGCTCCATTTTCCAGACCGCGCAGCCGATTAATTACGGCTATCAGCCGCTGTTTGAAGATCGCCGCCCGCGTAACGTCGGCGATACATTGACCATTGTGCTGCAGGAAAACGTCAGCGCGAGCAAGAGCTCGTCGGCGAACGCCAGCCGCGATGGCAAAACCAATTTTGGCTTCGATACCGTGCCACGCTATCTCGAAGGGCTGTTCGGCAACGCGCGTGCTGATGTGAACGCGTCCGGCGGCAACACCTTTAACGGCAAAGGCGGCGCGAACGCCAGCAACACCTTCAGCGGTACGCTGACGGTCACGGTTGACCAGGTACTGGTTAACGGCAACTTGCACGTTGTGGGTGAAAAGCAGATCGCCATCAACCAGGGCACTGAATTCATTCGCTTCTCGGGCGTGGTTAACCCTCGCACCATCAGCGGCACCAACACCGTTCCGTCCACCCAGGTGGCGGATGCGCGCATTGAGTATGTCGGCAACGGCTATATCAATGAAGCGCAAAATATGGGTTGGCTGCAGCGCTTCTTCCTTAATTTATCGCCGATGTAAGCGAGGTGACCCATGTTTAAATCGATCTTCGCCGTGGCGCTTGCGCTGGTGGCCACGTTTGCCCAGGCTGACCGTATTCGCGACCTCACCAGCGTTCAGGGCGTTCGCGAAAACTCCCTGATTGGCTATGGCCTGGTGGTTGGTCTGGATGGTACCGGTGACCAGACGACCCAGACGCCGTTCACCACCCAAAGCCTGAACAACATGCTTTCCCAGCTCGGCATTACCGTGCCGGCGGGAACCAACATGCAGCTGAAAAACGTGGCCGCGGTAATGGTCACCGCGTCCTACCCTGCGTTTGCGCGTCAGGGGCAGACCATTGATGTGGTGGTCTCCTCAATGGGTAACGCCAAAAGCCTGCGCGGCGGTACGCTGCTGATGACCCCGCTGAAAGGCGTTGACAGCCAGGTCTATGCGCTGGCGCAGGGGAACATTCTGGTTGGCGGTGCGGGTGCATCCGCAGGCGGAAGCAGCGTGCAGGTGAACCAGCTGAACGGTGGACGTATCACCAACGGTGCGATCATTGAGCGTGAACTGCCGACCCAGTTTGGCGCGGGCAACACCATCAACCTGCAGCTTAATAATGAAGACTTCACGATGGCGCAGCAAATTGCCGATACCATCAACCGCAGCCGCGGCTACGGTAACGCAACGGCACTCGATGCGCGCACCGTGCAGATCCGCACCTCCACCGGCAGCAGCAACCAGGTGCGCATGCTGGCGGATATCCAGAATATGGAAGTTAACGTTCCGGTTCAGGACGCGAAAGTGATCATCAACTCCCGTACCGGCTCGGTGGTGATGAACCGGGAAGTGTCGCTGGACAGCTGCGCCGTGGCGCAGGGTAACCTCTCCGTGACGGTAAACCGCTCCGCGAACGTGAGCCAGCCGAATACGCCATTTGGTGGCGGTCAGACGGTGGTGACGCCGCAAACGCAGATTGATATGCGTCAGAGCGGCGGGTCGCTGCAGAGCGTTCGCTCCAGCGCCAACCTGAACAGCGTGGTGCGTGCCCTGAACGCTCTGGGCGCAACGCCGATGGATCTGATGTCCATCCTGCAATCGATGCAAAGCGCGGGCTGCCTGCGCGCCAAACTGGAAATCATCTAATGCTGACAGATAGCAAACTGTTGACCAGTGCAGCCTGGGACGCCCAGTCGCTCAACGAACTGAAAACCAAAGCAGGCAAAGACCCGGCGGCGAACATCCGCCCGGTCGCCCGCCAGGTGGAAGGGATGTTTGTACAGATGATGCTGAAAAGCATGCGTGAAACCCTGCCGAAAGACGGGATGTTCAGCAGTGATTCAACGCGTCTCTACACCAGCATGTATGACCAGCAGATTGCGCAGCAGATGACCGCCGGTAAAGGCCTCGGTCTGGCTGACATGATTGTGAAACAGACCGCAGCCGCGCAGGGGATCCAGCCTGAGGACGCGCCGCAGCAGGTGCCGATGAAGTTCGACATTGAAACGGTGACCAGTTATCAGAACCAGGCGCTGACGCAAATGGTGCGTAAAGCGATGCCAAAAGCCACGGGCAGCGGCGATGAGCCGCTCTCCGGTGACAGCAAAGACTTCCTGGCGCAGCTTTCTCTACCCGCGCGCCTTGCCAGCGAACAGAGCGGCGTGCCGCATCACCTGATTCTGGCGCAGGCCGCGCTGGAGTCGGGCTGGGGTCAGCGCCAGATCCGCAAGGAAAACGGCGAGCCGAGCTTCAACATCTTCGGCGTGAAGGCCACCTCCAGCTGGAAGGGGCCGACGACGGAGATCACGACCACCGAATACGAGAACGGTGCGGCGGTGAAGGTCAAAGCAAAATTCCGCGTCTACAGCTCCTATCTGGAAGCATTGTCCGACTACGTTGGTCTGCTGAGCCGAAATCCGCGTTATACCGCCGTTACGCAGGCGGCGACGGCGGAGCAGGGCGCTCAGGCCTTACAAAACGCGGGCTACGCGACTGATCCGAACTATGCACGCAAGCTCACCAGCATGATCCAGCAGCTGAAATCCATGGGCGAGAAGGTCAGCAAAGCCTATAGCACAGATATTGAAAATCTGTTCTGAAAGTTCTCAAGTCCCGGTGGAGGTTGCCGATAACCTTCATCAGGACTCGTGTCTGAACGTATAAAAGGAACCCCCATGTCCAGTTTGATTAACAGCGCCATGAGTGGCCTCAGTGCCGCGCAGTCGGCACTCAATACCGTCAGTAATAATATTTCAAGCTATAACGTGGCAGGTTACACCCGCCAGACCACGGTGCTGGGCGCCTCTAACAGCACGCTGACCGGCGGTGGCTGGGTGGGTAACGGGGTTTATGTCTCCGGTGTCCAGCGTGAGTATGACGCCTTCATCACCAACCAGCTGCGCGCCGCGCAGACGCAGAGCAGCGGTCTGACGACGCGCTATCAGCAGATGTCAAAAATTGACGATGTGCTTTCCGATACCACCAACTCGCTGTCCACCACCCTGCAGGACTTCTTCAAAAGCCTGCAAACCCTGGTGAGCAACGCGGAAGACCCGGCTGCACGTCAGACGGTGCTGGGTAAAGCGGGTGGTCTGGTCAATCAGTTCAAAACCAACGATCAGTATCTGCGTGACCAGGATACGCAGGTCAATACCGCCATCTCAAGCAGCGTGTCTCAGATCAACAACTACGCGACACAGATTGCGAATCTGAACGATCAGATTTCCCGTCTGACCGGCGTTGGCGCGGGCGCTTCGCCTAACGACCTGCTCGACCAGCGCGATCAGCTCGTGACCGAACTGAACAAAATCGTGGGCGTGGAAGTCTCCGTGCAGGATAGCGGCACGTTTAACATCTCTCTCGGCAACGGTTACAGCCTGGTGCAGGGCAGCAAAGCCAGCCAGCTGGCGGCCGTGAAGTCCAGCGCCGATCCGGCTCGTACCACTATCGCCTACGTCGATGACGTGGCGGGTAATATTGAGATCCCGGAGAAACTTATCACCACCGGTTCTTTAGGCGGTTTACTGACATTCCGTGCTGAAGATCTGGATAAAGCCCGTAACACTCTGAACCAGATGGCGCTGGCCTTTGCCGATGCGATGAACACGCAGCATGAAGCCGGTTTTGATGCGAACGGTGATGCGGGCGGTAAGCTGTTCAACTTCGGTTCTCCGGCGGTCCTGTCCAACAGCAAGAACGGCGGCTCTGCCGTTGTTACGGCTTCTGTGACGGACAGCAAACAGGTCCAGGCGACAGACTATAAGCTGCAGTTTAACGGCACTGACTGGACGGTTACCCGCACGTCAGACAAAACCAGCTTTACGATGAGCCCGGATGCCAGCGGTAATCTGTCGTTTGATGGCCTTAACATCAACGTCAGCGGCACGGCAAATACCAAAGACAGTTTCACCGTGAAGCCCGTTTCCAACGTCATCATGAACATGGATCTCGCGATCAGCGACGAGTCCAAACTGGCGATGGCGTCGGTGCAAAACGGCGGCGAAAGCGACAACCGTAACGGCCAAAAACTGCTCGATCTGCAAAACGCTAAAGTGGTGGGGGGCAACAAAACCTTCAACGATGCGTATGCCTCTCTCGTCAGTACCGTCGGTAGCTCAACGGCGTCACTGAAGGTGAGTAGCCAGACGAAAGCCAATGTGGAAACGCAGTTAATCAAGCAGCAGCAGACCATCTCTGGGGTAAACCTCGACGAAGAGTATGGCAATTTGCAGCGTTATCAGCAGTATTACCTGGCCAATGCCCAGGTTCTACAAACTGCCAGTACGCTCTTCGATGCAATTATCAACATTCGTTAAGGTTGAGGTGAACAATGCGTATTAGCACCCAGATGATGTATGAGCAGAACATGCGTGGGATCACCGACTCCCAGAGCAGATGGCTGAGCTACGGTGAGCAGATGTCTACCGGCAAGCGCGTCAATCGTCCTTCGGACGATCCTATCGCCGCGTCGCAGGCCATCGTTCTGTCACAGTCTCAGTCGCAAAACAGCCAGTTCGCGCTCGCGCGTACCTTTGCTACCCAGAAGGTCTCGCTGGAAGATAACGTGTTATCTCAGGTGAATACCGCGATCTCAAGCGTTCGCGAGAAGCTGGTTTATGCCTCAAACGGCACATTAAGCGATGACGACCGTCTTTCTCTGGCGACCGATATTCAGGGGATCCGCGATCAGCTGATGAACCTGGCCAACACGACGGACGGTAATGGTCGTTTTATCTTTGCGGGATACAAAACCGAGAGCGCACCGTTTGATGCCGCGACCGGGGATTACAACGGCGGCGCAGAGGCCATCAGCCAGCAGGTTGATACGGCGCGAAATATGACCATTAGCCATACCGGACAGCAAATTTTCGAAAGCATTACCAGTAACGCGGAACAGCTGCCGGGCGGTGGGTATGGCGAAACAAACATGTTCAAAATCCTGGATTCTGCTATTGCCTCGCTGAAGACACCGATTGAGAACGATCCGGCCGCCGCAACGGCGCAAAACCAGGTGATTGCTAATGCGCAAATCGGCATCAAAAATTCCCAGAACAACGTCCTGACGGTCGTTGCGGATGTGGGAACCAAGATGAACGAGCTGGAAAAACTCGATACGCTGGGTGATGACCGCGCCCTGGGTCAGACCAAGCAGATGAGTGACCTGGTGGATGTTGACTGGAACGAAGCGATTTCCTCTTACACCATGCAGCAGGCGGCCTTGCAGGCGTCTTATAAAGCGTTTAGCGATATGCAGGGCATGTCTCTGTTCCAGCTGAACAAATAACATCTTGACCTCCTGGAACATGTCCTTAGCCAGGGTATGTTCTGTTGCCCAATCCGTCTGGATTGGGCATTTTTTTTATGCAACTTCCGCCGGTGCGGAGGCGACTCGTGCGCTTTCTATCAGACGGATTGCCAGCGCAATGACGCCACAGACTGTCGCCAGCGCGACCACGCCCGTCCAGCCGGCCAGCGAGTAGATATTGCTGCCTAACGCGGAACCCAGCGCCATCCCGATAAAGACTACCGTAAAGAGCAGGGCGTTGAGACGACCCCGTGCCTGCGGTTCAAGGCTGTAAACCAGGTTCTGGTGAGCGACCAGGCTGGACTGCAGGCCCAGGTCGAACCCGACGGCGGAGATGGCGATCAGAATCAGCTGTCCATGAACGCCCAACGCGGGCATCAGGAACATCAGGGCGAATGAGACGGTCACAAGGACTGCACCAAGCTGCGTGACTTTTCCTGCGCCCAGTTTGTCCGCCAGACCTCCTGCCAGCGGAGCAGCTAACGCACCGGCGGCGCCTGCAATACCAAAGCCCCCCGCGACGGCACTCCCCAGGTGATAGCGTTCCAGCAGCATGACCGCAAGCGTAGACCAGAAGGCGCTAAAGGCAATCGACAGAAAACCCTGGGCCAGCGCCGCACGGCGCAGCGCCGGATAGCGACGCCACAGATGTTCCATTGAGCGCATCAGCGCGGGGTAGCTCAGCGTGGAGTGAATGGCAAAACGCGGAAGCACAAACCACATCATCACCCCGATGAACGCAATGCTCGCCGCCGCCAGCTGGTACATGACGCGCCAGCCAAACGCTTCGCCCACCACGCCGCTCACGGTTCTGGATAATAAGATACCCATCAGCAGCCCGGTCATTACCGTGCCCACGGTTTTCCCCTGTTTACCTTCCGGCGCAAGGATAGCCGCGGCAGGGACGATATCCTGTGCCATGGTGGCGGCCATGCCGATGAGCAGGCTTGCCAGCAGCAGAGAGTGGATCTGCCCGGTCAGGCTACAGCCGAGAAGAAACAGCGCCAGCGCCGCACTCTTTATCAGGATTAACGTCCTGCGGTCGTGGCGATCGCCGAGCGGCAGCAGGAACAGGATCCCCAGGGCATATCCCGCCTGGGTGAGCGTCGGGACCAGGCCCATTCCTTCGATACTCAGGTGAAGGTCTGCGCCCATCAGCGGCAGCAGAGGCTGAGCATAGTAGATAGATGCCACGCTGAAACCTGCACCGATCGCCAGCATTAAGATTACCCAGCGGCTCACGGCATGGGCGGCGGTTGTAGTGTTCATAAGAAGTTCCTCATTCGTCGTGTGAGGCTATTTTTTATTAGTACGTCTTGCGACGGTAGCGGGCCCGGTGGTAAAACGCTTATACGTTGAACGTATAAGTGAAAATGCAATGAAAAGAGCTGAGCGTATAGACAGGGTCGAGTTAATGCGGACGTTTGTCCGCATTGTGGAGGCCGGTTCCCTCTCTGCGGCGGCGCGGCAGCTGGCCACCACTCAGGCCACGGTAAGCAGACGGTTGCAGTCGCTGGAGACCATGCTGGGCGTACGCCTGATACTGCGCACCACCCACACGACGCGGCTGACGGATGACGGCGAGCGCTGCTATCAGCACGCCCGTCGGGTGATTGACAGCTGGCTGGCGCTGGAAGATGAGGTGGGGCAGACGGAAGATGAGCCCGTAGGCGTGCTGCGGGTGCGGGCACCCCACGCGTTTGGTCAGGACCAGCTTCTGAAACCCGTAACCGAGTTTTTGCAACGCTATCCGCAGCTTTCGATTGAGTGGATGCTCAACGATCGGTCGGCGGACTTCCTCGGCGACAACCTTGACTGTGCGATTCGGGTGGGCGTGGAAGTCGATCCGGCGACCGTGTCCGTGCTGCTGGCCGAAGTGCCGCGCTCGGTGGTGGCTTCACCGGCGCTGCTGGCCCGTTTCCCAACGGTTACCACGCCGGAGGATTTGCAGCAGTTTCCCTGGATAGCGATCAGCTCTTTCTACCAGCGCCATGTGGAGCTTTTTCACGATGCATCACCTGCCACCGCGCGGATTGCTATTACGCCACGGCTGAGCACCGACAGCCTGTATGTCGCACGCAATACGGCGCTCACCGGCCTTGGCGTGGCGGTGGTATCCAGCTGGACGGTACAGGATGATATTCGGGAAGGGCGGCTGGTGCATTTGCTGCCAGACTGGCAGCCAGCGGCGTTACCGGTGCATCTGGTTTATCCATGGTCCCGTTATTATCCGGCACGCTTGCGGCGTTTTCTGGAGTTGATGCGGCAGGTCATGCCGGAGGTCACCGGGATGAGAAAGCCCGTACAGCAGCCATAAAAAAAGCCGACCCTAAGGTCGGCTTTTTACTTTCAGCGTCGTTATTCGACAGACTGCGGACGCGTTGCCGGTGCAGTCGCCTGATGCGTTGCACTGTGGCCGCCTGCAGCGCCTTTACCGTCAAAGCTGAACGCCGGGCGTACCCAGTCACTGTGACGCGGGGCTTCTGGCACGTAATCCGGCGCCGGGGCGCGCGTCATTGGTGCTGTCGCCACGTGGGCTGCGGCTGGTGCAGAAACAACCGGCTCAGGTTTCACCTCAGGCGCTTTCGCTTCTTCGACAACCGGTTCAACCTGAATCTCAACGTCCTGAACGACTTCTTCAGCGGTGGTTTCAACCAGGGTTTCAGCGGTGTCTTCCGCTGCAGCTACAGGTTCAGCCTCTTCAGCCACTTCCTCAGCTACCACGGCATCTTCTTCGGCGATAAGCTGCGGTGCGGCATCAACCGGCGCGGCAATCACTTCTGGATGGGTGGTTTCCACTTTCACTGCGTGAGGTGCTTCAGCTTCAACAACCTGAGGTTCAACCACGGTTGCCGCTTCAGTCACGACAGCTTCTACCGCGGCTGCCGGTGCAATCACCTCTTCGGTTACAGGCTGTTCTTCAACAACCTGCTCCGGGCGAGCAACCGGGTAGCGGATCCAGACTTTGCCGGATGCCATTTCTGGCGAAGCACAGGCAATGGTCAGCGGCATTGGCGACTGAGTTGGGTAACGCTCGTCACGATAGCGACGACGGCGCTGGCCGCTGACGCGCAGATGACGTGGAGAACGGCGTGAACGGCGCGGCATACCGGCGTTATCACGGTTTTCACCGTTATCATCCTGCTCAACGTTGTTTTCAACGACCGCTGGCAGATCAACTTTCGCCAGCTGCGTACCGGTTGCGATCTCGCTGGTTTCAAGCGCGATAGCGCCTGACTCTTCGGTTGCTTCAGAGGCGAAGCGAACTTTCTGAGCAAGCTGGCGCTGCTTACGACGCGGCATTACCTGAGTGCGTTCTTCCTGCTCGCCGTCCTGCTGTTCAACAGGCTCTTCGCGGTTCAGGTTTTTGACTTCCTGCTGTGCCTGACGCTTCTCATCGTTACGACGACGGCTGCGTTCACGGCGCGGCTGCTGGTCGTCACGCTGTTTGCTCTTCTCAGACTCATCGCCCGCCTGCTGGCGAATTTCACGATCTTCAACATTCGGCTGTTGTTTCTCGCGACGGTTGCGACGGTTGTCTTCGCGTTGCTCACGGCCTTCGCCATTCTCAGAGCGGTTGTCACGGTTGTCACGACGCTCGCTGCGGTCATTACGGTCGCTGCGGTCGTTACGATCGCGGCGGTTGTTTTGACGTTTGCGACGGTCCTGCTGACGCTCTGGCTTGGCTGCTTTTGGCTCTTCTTTCGGCTGTTCCGGCTGAACTTCTTCTTCAGCAAACATCTTCTTCAGCGCACCAAAGAAGCGGCTCAGCAGACCCGGCTGTGCCGGCTGGGCTTTCGCTACCGCTGCTTCTGGTTTCTGCGCTGCAGGTTTGGCAGCAGGTTTTTCCAGAGCTGCTTCCGGTGGCGCTTCCGGCATGATGAAGGTCGCTAACGCAGGCTGCTCTGGCAGTTTGCGCTCGGCTGGCTCTTCATCGGAAGGCAGGGACATCTCTTCTTCATGCAGCTTCGGCAGCAGGTAGCTGAGGGTGGTCGTCTCTTCGCCCTTACGCACACGCAGCACGTGATAGTGTGGGGTCTGCATCTGGTCGTTTGGCACGATGATGCAGCGAACGCCGCCCTGACGCGCTTCAATCGCGCTTACCGCTGCACGTTTTTCGTTTAGCAGGTAAGAGGCAACGGGCACCGGCACAATGGCATGAACCTCTTTGGTGTTCTCTTTCAGCGCTTCTTCTTCAATCAGACGCAGGATAGAGAGGGACAGAGATTCGTTATCACGCACGGTACCGGTGCCGGAGCAGCGCGGACAAACGTGATGGCTGGACTCGCCGAGAGACGGGCTCAGACGCTGACGGGACATCTCCAGCAGGCCAAAGCGTGAGATATGGCTAATCTGGATACGCGCCCTGTCCTGACGCACCGCTTCGCGCAGACGGTTTTCAACCGCACGCTGGTGGCGTACAGGGGTCATGTCGATGAAGTCGATAACAATCAGACCACCCAGGTCGCGCAGGCGGAGCTGGCGGGCGATTTCATCAGCGGCTTCGAGGTTAGTGTTGTAGGCGGTCTCTTCGATATCGCCACCGCGCGTTGCACGCGCGGAGTTGATGTCGATGGCGGTCAGCGCTTCAGTGGTATCGATAACGATAGAACCGCCGGAAGGCAGGCGCACTTCACGCTGGAAGGCCGACTCAATCTGGGATTCGATCTGATAGTGGCTGAAAAGCGGGATTTCACCAGTGTACAGTTTAATTTTGCTGGTGAAATCCGGACGACCCAGCGCGGCGATGTGCTGGCGCGCCAGCTCAAGCACTTTCGGGTTATCGATCAGAATCTCACCGATGTCCTGACGCAGGTAATCACGGAAGGCACGCACGATAACGTTGCTTTCCTGGTGGATCAGGAACGGAGCAGGGCGGCTTTCCGCAGCTTTCTGGATGGCTTCCCAGTGCTTCAGACGGAAGCTCAGGTCCCACTGCAGCGCTTCGGCTGATTTGCCTACGCCTGCGGTACGCACGATAAGCCCCATGCCATCAGGCAGTTCGAGGCTTGCCAGCGCTTCTTTCAGCTCGGTACGGTCATCACCTTCGATACGGCGAGAGATGCCACCCGCACGCGGGTTGTTAGGCATCAGAACCAGATAGCTCCCTGCCAGGCTGATAAAGGTGGTCAGTGCGGCACCTTTGTTGCCACGCTCTTCTTTATCAATCTGAACGATAACTTCCTGACCTTCACGCAGAACATCTTTGATGTTTGGACGGCCATGGGCGTTGTAGTTTGCAGGGAAATATTCGCGGGCGATTTCTTTCAGAGGGAGGAAACCATGACGCTCAGCACCGTAATCGACAAATGCAGCTTCAAGGCTTGGTTCAATGCGGGTGATTTTACCTTTGTAAATGTTCGCTTTTTTCTGTTCGTGTCCAGGACTTTCGATATCCAGATCGTACAGGCGCTGCCCATCCACAAGGGCGACACGCAACTCTTCTTGCTGAGTTGCGTTGATTAACATTCTTTTCATCGTAACTTACTCGTTATTCTTACATTGACGACAAAGCTGCGGGCAAGGTGACGCTTTCCGGGGTATGAACCGATGGCCTCGTGTCTGTTCACGTCGCCAACCTCACGGTTGTCGCTCGCTTAAGAGGCGCAGAGTGTCGGTTGCCTGTATTTCATACGGAAACACAGCGCAATTATCAGGGGAATTGCCTGGGTAGAACTCTCCAGAGAACAATCCTTATACCGGGAAGTACTGCAACCCGCAGCCCGCTAACTGCCTGAAAGATCAATACGTCTTACGCCATTGCTGCGTGGATGATCGGTCAGACAAAATTGGTCATTCCGTCAACATCCTTACTTAACCAGGATTTAACACGGAAAACAGCCTCATTATTCCACTGCTCGCCGGGTTATAGCAAGATGACTTTTACCAATTATCACCCGGTTACTCACAGTTTCTTCACTTCAGAATGGCGATTGGTTTAATAACCACCAAATCGGTTGCGCGAAACGGGGAGCTGGCCGGATAAAAGTAAATATAAGCATAGAAAAATGAGTGGCGCTAATGGCTGTCGATATTTAGAATCGCCAACCATGAAAACAGAGACTCCAGCCGTAAAAATGGTTGCCATCGCCGAAGATGAAGCGGGGCAACGTATCGATAACTTTTTGCGCACCCAGTTGAAAGGTGTACCAAAGAGCATGATTTACCGCATCCTGCGCAAGGGCGAGGTGCGGGTGAACAAAAAACGCGTGAAGCCCGAGTACAAACTCGAGGCGGGCGATGAAGTACGTATTCCGCCGGTGCGCGTTGCGGAACGTGAAGAAGAGAGCGTTTCACCGAAGCTACAGAAAGTGGCGGCCCTGAGCGATGTGATCCTTTACGAAGATGACCACATTCTGGTGCTCAATAAACCGTCAGGAACAGCTGTTCATGGCGGCAGCGGTCTGAGCTTCGGCGTGATTGAAGGGCTGCGAGCCCTGCGCCCGGAAGCGCGCTTCCTTGAACTGGTGCACCGTCTTGACCGTGATACCTCTGGCGTACTGCTGGTGGCGAAAAAGCGTTCTGCGCTGCGTTCTCTGCATGAACAGCTGCGTGAAAAAGGGATGCAGAAAGATTATCTGGCGCTGGTTCGCGGTCAGTGGCAGTCCCATGTAAAAGTGGTGCAGGCACCGCTGCTGAAGAACATTCTGCAGAGCGGCGAACGTATTGTCCGCGTAAGCCAGGAAGGGAAACCGTCTGAGACGCGCTTTAAAGTTGAAGAGCGCTATGAGTTTGCCACGCTGGTGCGCTGCAGTCCGGTGACCGGTCGTACCCACCAGATCCGCGTGCATACGCAGTTTGCAGGGCACCCAATCGCCTTTGATGACCGCTATGGCGACCGCGAGTTTGATAAGCAGCTGGCAGGGACGGGACTGTCGCGTCTGTTCCTGCATGCGGCAGCGCTGAAGTTTACCCATCCTAATACGGGGGAAGTCATCCGTATTGAAGCGCCGCTGGATGAGCAGCTGAAACGCTGTCTTAAGGTTCTGCGCGGCTAAGGTAAACGCAAAACGGCAACGAATGTTGCCGTTTTTAATGTTTGCTCCCTCTCCCTGTGGGAGAGGGCCGGGGTGAGGGCATAAGGCCGCAGTTTAGTAGGCCCATGCAAGCTAAGCGCCGCTGGGCAAAAGTCACATTGTCAGCGGATTACACTCTTCTCGTCTTAACATCTGACACAGGGCAATCAGCGGTAACCCCACCAGCGTGTTGGGATCGCGTCCGTCCAGCTTGTCGAACAGCGCAATCCCCAATCCTTCACTTTTAAAGCTCCCCGCACAGTTCAGCGGTCGTTCCCGGCGCACATAATCCACGATCTCCTGCTCGCTGAGATGGCGGAAGTGTACGTCGAACGGCTCGCACTCCGTTTGCAGATGACCGGTGGCGGAGTTATAGAGCGCCAGGCCGGTATAAAAGGTCACGATCGTGCCTCGCGCACGCAGGAGCTGCTGGCAGGCGTTCTCCTCCGTATGGGGCTTGCCGGTGATTTCGCCGTCCAGCACGCAAACCTGGTCGGAGCCTATAATCAAATGTGCGGGGTAACGTGCGGCCAGCGACTGCGCTTTCTCCTTAGCAAGACGCATCACCAGATGACGCGGTGACTCGCCCGGCTGTGGCGTCTCATCAACCTCTGGCGCGGCGCATTCAAACGGGATCCCGAGCTTTTCCAGCAGCGTTCGGCGGTAGGGAGAAGTGGAAGCAAGGACGAGATTTGGCATATTTTTATCACCAGATATAGCGTATCGATGCCAGCCATTTTAAACTACAGGCCGCAATGTGTGCGAATAATTGGCAAAAGGCAGCTCTGGTTGCCTTTTTCTTTGACTCTATGACGTTACAAAGTTAATATGCGCGCCCTATGCAAAAGGTAAAATTACCCCTGACTCTTGATCCGGTTCGTACGGCTCAAAAACGCCTCGATTACGAAGGTATCTATACTTCCGATCAGGCTGAGCGTATTGCCGAATCCGTAGTCAGTGTGGACAGTGATGTAGAATGCTCCATGTCGTTCGCTATCGACAACCAGCGTCTCGCCGTTTTAACCGGTGATGCAAAGGTGACGGTAACGCTCGAATGTCAGCGTTGCGGGAAACCGTTTGTGCAGCATGTTCACACAACGTATTGTTTCAGTCCTGTTCGTTCTGACGAACAGGCTGAAGCACTCCCGGAAGCGTATGAGCCGATTGAGGTTAACGAATTCGGTGAAATCGATCTTCTGGCTCTGGTTGAAGATGAAATCATCCTCACCTTGCCAGTAGTTCCGGTGCATGATTCTGAACACTGTGAAGTGTCCGAGGCGGACATGGTCTTTGGGGAACTGCCTGATGAAGCGCAAAAACCAAACCCATTTGCCGTATTAGCCAGCTTAAAGCGTAAGTAATTGAGGAGTAAGGTCCATGGCCGTACAACAGAATAAACCAACCCGTTCCAAACGTGGCATGCGTCGTTCCCATGACGCGCTGACTGCAGTTACCAGCCTGTCTGTAGACAAGACTTCTGGTGAGAAACACCTGCGTCACCACATCACCGCTGACGGTTTCTACCGCGGCCGCAAGGTTATCACTAAGTAATCACGCGCAAGCGTGATTAGGCTTAGTGAGGATTTCCCCGTGCAAACGGGGAATTTACCGAACCAGGCTGCGACGATACCTTGACACGTCTAACCCTGGCGTTAGATGTCATGGGGGGAGATTTTGGCCCTTCCGTGACAGTGCCTGCAGCATTGCAGGCACTGAATTCTAATTCGCAACTCACACTTCTTTTAGTCGGCAATCCCGACACAATCACGCCATTACTCGCAAAAGCTGACTTTGAACAACGTTCGCGTCTGCAGATTATTCCTGCGCAGTCAGTTATTGCCAGTGATGCCCGACCCTCGCAGGCGATTCGCAATAGTCGTGGCAGCTCTATGCGGATAGCGCTGGAGCTGGTGAAAGAAGGGCGAGCTCAGGCTTGCGTCAGCGCGGGGAATACCGGCGCGCTGATGGGCCTCTCGAAATTACTGCTCAAACCTATTGAAGGTATTGAGCGTCCGGCGCTGGTAACGGTGTTACCGCATCAGCAGAAGGGCAAGACGGTGGTGCTCGATTTGGGCGCTAACGTCGACTGTGATAGTACTATGCTGGCTCAGTTTGCCGTGATGGGATCGGTGCTGGCAGAAGAAGTCGTCGGGATCAACACTCCCCGTGTTGCGTTACTGAACATTGGTGAAGAAGAGACCAAAGGCCTGGACAGCATTCGCGAAGCGGCTGAATTGCTCAAACAGGTTCCCTCCATCAACTATATTGGTTATCTCGAAGCCAATGAGTTGTTGACGGGTAAAACGGATGTTCTGGTGTGCGATGGCTTCACCGGAAACGTCACGTTGAAGACCATGGAAGGGGTCGTGCGCATGTTTCTTTCTCTGCTGAAATCTCAGGGAGAAGGCAAAAAAAGCGCCTGGTGGCTAATTTTATTGAAGCGTTGGTTACAAAAGAGCCTGACGCGGCGATTCAGTCACCTCAACCCCGACCAGTATAATGGCGCCTGTCTGTTAGGATTGCGCGGCATCGTGATTAAGAGTCATGGCGCCGCCAATCAGCGAGCATTTGCTGTCGCGATTGAACAGGCAGTGCAGGCGGTGCAGCGACAAGTCCCTCAGCGGATTGCCGCTCGCCTGGAATCTGTATTAGCTAAAAGTGACTGAGCGTACATGTATACGAAGATTTTAGGTACCGGCAGCTACCTGCCAAAACAAGTGCGTACCAACGCCGATCTGGAAAAAATGGTAGATACGTCTGACGAGTGGATTGTCACGCGCACAGGTATCCGTGAACGTCGTATTGCCGCGCCAGACGAAACCGTGTCGACCATGGGTTACGAAGCCGCACAGCGTGCTATCGAAATGGCGGGCATTGATAAAGAACAGATTGGTTTGATCGTGGTCGCCACGACGTCTGCCACGCATGCTTTCCCAAGCGCGGCATGCCAGGTGCAGAATATGCTCGGCATTAAAGGCTGCCCGGCGTTTGACGTCGCTGCCGCGTGCGCAGGCTTCACCTATGCGCTGAGCGTTGCCGATCAGTACGTGAAATCCGGTGCCGTTAAATATGCGCTGGTGATCGGTGCTGACGTGCTGGCGCGCACCTGCGATCCAACCGATCGCGGAACGATCATTATTTTTGGTGATGGTGCGGGCGCGGTGCTGCTGGGGCAGTCCGAAGAGCCGGGTATCATCTCTACGCATCTGCATGCTGATGGCAGCTATGGCGAACTGTTGACTCTGCCTAACGCCGATCGCGTTAATCCGGACAACTCGATTTTCCTGACTATGGCAGGCAACGAGGTGTTCAAGGTGGCGGTAACCGAGCTTGCACACATCGTTGATGAAACGCTGGAAGCGAATAACCTTGAGCGCTCCGCGCTTGACTGGCTGGTGCCGCATCAGGCGAACCTGCGTATCATCAGCGCCACCGCGAAAAAGCTGGGCATGTCGATGGATAACGTTGTGGTGACGCTGGATCGTCACGGCAACACCTCTGCGGCGTCGGTACCGTGCGCATTTGATGAAGCGGTACGCGATGGACGAATCAAACGGGGCCAGCTGGTCTTGCTTGAAGCCTTCGGTGGCGGGTTCACCTGGGGTTCCGCGCTGGTTCGTTTCTAGTATAAGGAATAAAAAATGACGCAATTTGCTTTTGTGTTCCCGGGCCAGGGCTCTCAAACCGTTGGGATGTTGTCTGAAATGGCAGCAAACTACCCGGTAATTGAAGAGACTTTCCGTGAAGCTTCTGATGCACTGGGTTATGATTTATGGGCGCTGACCCAGCAGGGGCCGGCCGAAGAACTGAACAAAACCTGGCAGACCCAGCCAGCGCTGCTGACCGCGTCCGTTGCGCTGTGGCGCGTCTGGCAGCAGCAGGGCGGTAAAGCGCCAGCGCTGCTCGCGGGTCATAGCCTGGGTGAATACTCTGCGCTGGTGTGTGCCGGCGTGATCGCGTTTGCTGACGCGGTACGTCTGGTGGAACTGCGCGGTAAGTTCATGCAGGAAGCGGTGCCGGAAGGCACGGGCGGCATGTCTGCCATCATCGGTCTGGATGACGCTGTAATTGCAAAAGCGTGTGAAGAATCTGCTGAAGGCCAGGTTGTCTCTCCGGTAAACTTCAACTCGCCGGGCCAGGTGGTTATTGCCGGTCATAAAGAAGCGGTTGAACGTGCGGGTGCGGCCTGTAAAGCAGCCGGTGCTAAACGTGCGCTGCCGCTGCCGGTCAGCGTGCCGTCTCACTGTGCGCTGATGAAGCCTGCTGCTGAGAAACTGGCGGTTGAGCTGGAAAAAATTACGTTTAACGCACCGACGATTTCCGTTGTGAACAACGTCGATGTGAAATGCGAAACCACGCCGGAAGCTATCCGTGACGCACTGGTTCGCCAGCTCTACAGCCCGGTACAGTGGACCAAAACCGTTGAGTTTATGGCAGCGGAGGGCGTTGAGCATCTTTATGAAGTCGGCCCAGGTAAAGTCCTCACCGGTCTGACAAAACGTATTGTTGACACCCTGACAGCCTCGGCGATTAACGAGCCGGAAGCGATGTCAGCGGCACTCTCGCAATAAAAGAGGAATACCATGAGTTTTGAAGGAAAAATCGCCCTGGTCACTGGCGCAAGCCGCGGTATCGGGCGTGCAATTGCTGAAACACTGGTGGCGCGCGGCGCGAAGGTGATTGGTACAGCAACCAGCGAGAATGGCGCTCAGGCCATCAGCGAGTATCTGGGTGCAAACGGTAAAGGTCTGGTACTGAATGTGACCGAACCTGCATCTATCGAATCTGTTCTGGAAAATATTCGCGCAGAGTTTGGTGAAGTGGATATTCTGGTAAACAATGCCGGGATCACTCGCGATAACCTGTTAATGCGAATGAAAGACGACGAGTGGAACGATATCATCGAAACCAACCTGTCATCTGTATTCCGTCTGTCAAAAGCGGTAATGCGCGCTATGATGAAAAAGCGTCATGGTCGTATTATCACTGTCGGTTCTGTGGTTGGTACCATGGGAAATGCTGGTCAGGCTAACTACGCTGCGGCGAAAGCAGGTCTGATTGGTTTCAGTAAGTCGCTGGCGCGTGAAGTTGCGTCCCGCGGTATTACGGTAAACGTTGTTGCTCCGGGCTTTATTGAAACGGACATGACGCGTGCGCTGACTGATGAGCAGCGTGCGGGTACGCTGGCGGCAGTTCCGGCGGGTCGTCTTGGCGACCCTAAAGAAATCGCCAGCGCGGTTGCATTTTTAGCCTCTGACGAAGCGGGTTACATCACTGGTGAGACCCTCCACGTCAACGGCGGGATGTATATGGTTTAACCACGATGAAAAATATTTGCGTTATTAGGGCGAATGGCCTCAAAATAACGTAAAATCGTGGTACGAACTGCCGGGATTTAGTTGCAAATTTTTCAACATTTTATACACTACGAAAACCATCGCGAAAGCGAGTTTTGATAGGAAATTTAAGAGTATGAGCACTATCGAAGAACGCGTTAAGAAAATTATCGGCGAACAGCTGGGCGTTAAGCAGGAAGAAGTTGTGAACTCCGCTTCCTTCGTTGAAGACCTGGGCGCAGATTCTCTTGACACCGTTGAGCTGGTAATGGCTCTGGAAGAAGAGTTTGATACTGAGATTCCGGACGAAGAAGCTGAGAAGATCACCACCGTTCAGGCTGCCATTGATTACATCAACGGTCACCAGGCGTAAGTGAACATCTCCAGGCGGTCATTCGACCGCCTGAGTTTTATCTTTTTTATTCCCACGAATCTCTTTTTTTATCCCTCCCTGGAGGACAAACGTGTCTAAGCGTCGTGTAGTTGTGACCGGACTTGGCATGTTGTCTCCTGTCGGCAATACCGTAGAGTCCACCTGGAAAGCTCTCCTTGCCGGTCAGAGCGGCATCAGCCTAATCGACCATTTCGATACTAGCGCCTATGCAACGAAATTTGCTGGCTTAGTAAAGGATTTTAACTGTGAAGAGATCATCTCGCGCAAAGAACAGCGCAAGATGGATGCCTTCATTCAATATGGAATTGTCGCTGGCGTTCAGGCCATGCAGGATTCTGGCCTTGAGATTACGGAAGAGAACGCAACCCGTATCGGCGCCGCTATCGGCTCCGGGATTGGCGGTCTTGGCCTGATCGAGGAAAACCATACATCTCTGATGAATGGCGGCCCGCGTAAGATCAGCCCGTTCTTCGTTCCGTCCACGATTGTTAATATGGTGGCGGGTCACCTGACCATCATGTTCGGCCTGCGTGGGCCAAGCATTTCTATCGCGACCGCCTGTACGTCTGGCGTACATAACATCGGCCAGGCCGCGCGCATTATTGCGTACGGCGATGCAGATGCTATGGTTGCGGGCGGTGCTGAAAAAGCCAGTACACCTCTGGGTGTCGGCGGTTTCGGTGCGGCGCGTGCGCTGTCTACCCGCAATGATAACCCGCAGGCGGCGAGCCGTCCGTGGGATAAAGACCGTGACGGCTTTGTGCTGGGCGACGGGGCGGGCATGATCGTACTGGAAGAGTACGAGCACGCGAAAAAACGCGGCGCGAAAATTTATGCTGAAATCGTTGGTTTCGGCATGAGCAGCGATGCTTATCACATGACGTCTCCTCCTGAGAACGGCGCGGGTGCTGCGCTGGCGATGGAAAACGCGATTCGTGATGCGGGTATTACCCCAGCACAAATTGGCTACGTGAACGCGCACGGTACTTCTACACCTGCAGGCGATAAAGCTGAAGCTCAGGCGGTTAAGTCTATCTTCGGCGAATCTGCCAGCCGCGTAATGGTGAGCTCCACCAAGTCCATGACCGGTCACCTGTTGGGTGCGGCGGGTGCGGTAGAGTCAATCTACTCCATCCTTGCGCTGCGCGATCAGGCTGTTCCGCCAACCATCAACCTGGATAACCCGGATGAAGGTTGCGATCTGGACTTCGTTCCTCACGAAGCGCGTCAGGTTAGCGGTATGGAGTACACCCTGTGTAACTCCTTCGGCTTCGGCGGCACCAACGGTTCTCTGATCTTCAAAAAGATCTGATCCTGACGTCCCGATAGCATTTAAAAAGGTCCGCTTGCCGGGCCTTTTTTATTAAGCCTAATCTTCTTGTCGGCTGCATGACATCCTGCCAGACTAATTGCCCACGCATAAGGAGCCACCATGTTTTTAATCAATGGCCTTGAGCAGGACACGCTGCCTGCCAGCGACAGGGCGATACAGTTCGGTGATGGTTGCTTTACGACGGCGCGCATTCTGGACGGTGATGTCTGCCTGCTGGAGGCGCACATTCGACGCCTGCAGCATGGCTGTGAAAAGCTCATGATCCCCTTTACGCACTGGGACACGTTGCGCCAGGAAATGTGCCAGCTGGCAATCGGGAAGGACAGCGGGGTACTCAAAGTCATCATCAGCCGCGGCAGTGGTGGCCGGGGTTACAGCGCCGCATCGTGTATCAACCCTACGCGTATCCTCTCCGTTTCTGCTTATCCCGCGCATTACTCTCGCTGGCGAGAAGACGGCGTCACGCTGACGCTGAGCCCGGTACGACTGGGACGAAACCCGATGCTTGCCGGTCTTAAGCATCTCAACCGCCTCGAGCAGGTGCTCATTCGTACTCATCTTGAACAGACGGACGCCGATGAGGCGCTGGTTCTTGACAGCGAAGGGTTCATTACGGAATGCTGTGCGGCTAATTTACTCTGGCGGCAGGGGGAAGAGGTGTTCACCCCGTCGCTGGAGCACGCTGGCGTAAATGGGTTAATGCGTCAGTTTTGTCTGCAACAGCTGGCACGCTCTGGCTTTCGCGTTGTCGAAGTTAGCGCAGGAGAAGCCGCGCTACGGACTGCCGATGAAGTCATCATCTGCAATGCGCTGATGCCTGTTGTACCCGTCCGTGCGTATGGCCAACAACGCTGGTCTTCGCGCGAGCTGTTTCAGTTTTTAGCCCCGATATGTGAGCAAACCAGATAGTCATGAAAAAAATGTTGCGCTTTGTCCTTATCCTCATCGTTGCGCTGGGCGTCGCTGGCGGAGCTGGCGTATGGAAAGTTCGCCAGCTGGCGGACAGCAAGATCCTGGTTAAAGACGAAACGATCTTTACCCTGAAAGCGGGAACCGGCCGTCAGGCGCTGGGGGAACAGCTCTATGGCGACAAGATTATCAATCGTCCACGGGTATTCCAGTGGCTATTGCGCGTGGAGCCTGAGCTGTCACATTTTAAAGCCGGTACCTATCGCTTTACGCCGGGAATGACGGTCAGAGAGATGCTGCAGCTGCTGGAAAGCGGTAAAGAAGCCCAGTTTCCCCTGCGGTTTGTGGAAGGGATGCGCCTGAGTGATTACCTCAAACAGCTGCGTGATGCGCCTTATATCAAACATACGTTAAAAGACGATAGCTATCAGACGGTGGCTGACGTACTGAAGCTTGAACATCCGGAATGGGTTGAAGGCTGGTTCTGGCCTGACACCTGGATGTACACGGCAGGCACGACCGATGTTGCCATCCTGAAGAGGGCGCACAAAAAAATGGTCGCCGCCGTGGATGCCGCCTGGGAAGGGCGAATGGAAGGGTTGCCTTACAGCGATAAGAATCAGTTTGTGACCATGGCCTCGATTATCGAGAAAGAGACAGCCGTTGCCGCCGAGCGCGATCGGGTGGCGTCAGTCTTTATCAACCGTCTGCGCATCGGCATGCGTCTGCAAACCGACCCTACCGTTATCTACGGCATGGGTGAGAGCTATACCGGCAAGATCTCAAGAAAAGATCTGGAGACGCCAACGGCGTATAATACCTACGTGATTAGCGGTTTACCGCCGGGCCCGATCGCCACGCCGAGCGAAGCGTCGCTCAAAGCCGCCGCGCATCCGGCTAAAACACCGTATCTCTATTTTGTGGCTGATGGAAAAGGGGGGCATACCTTTAACACCAACCTTGCCAGCCACAATCGCTCTGTTCAGGACTATCTGAAGGCACTAAAGGAAAAAAATGCGCAGTAAATACATTGTCATTGAGGGACTCGAAGGGGCGGGTAAAACCACTGCCCGCAACGTGGTGGTGGATACGCTCAACGCGCTTGGCGTGGCGGACATGGTATTTACCCGAGAGCCGGGCGGCACGCAGCTGGCTGAAAAGCTGCGCAGCCTGGTGCTGGATATCAAATCCGTCGGCGACGAAGTTATCACTGACAAAGCCGAAGTGCTGATGTTCTACGCGGCGCGCGTTCAGCTGGTTGAGACGGTGATCAAACCCGCCCTGGCCGAGGGCAAGTGGGTGATCGGCGACCGTCACGATCTGTCGACTCAGGCGTATCAGGGCGGAGGTCGCGGCATCGACCAGACAATGCTCGCAACGCTGCGTAATGCCGTATTGGGTGATTTTCGCCCCGACCTGACGCTTTATCTGGATGTGACCCCGGAAGTGGGTCTCAAACGTGCCCGCGCGCGCGGCGAGCTGGACCGCATTGAACAAGAGTCGTTTGATTTCTTTAACCGCACCCGTGCGCGCTATCTTGAGCTGGCCGCACAGGACAGCTCAATTTGTACCATCGATGCGACGCAGTCCCTGGACGACGTCACGCGCGACATTCAGCACACCATTACGCAGTGGGTGCAGGAGCAGCAGGCATGAAATGGTATCCATGGTTGCGCCCACACTTTGAACAGCTGATCGGCAGCTATCAGGCGGGTCGGGGGCATCATGCGTTACTGATTCAGGCATTGCCAGGAATGGGTGATGATGCGTTGATTTATGCCATCACCCGTTTTCTGATGTGTCAGCAGCCGGAAGGGCACAAGAGCTGTGGTAAATGCCGTGGCTGTCAGCTGATGCAGGCAGGCACGCATCCTGACTACTACACCCTTGAGCCTGAGAAGGGTAAAAGCGCCCTCGGTATCGATGCCGTGCGTGAAGTCAGTGAAAAATTGTATGAACACGCGCGACTGGGCGGTGCAAAAGTGGTCTGGCTTAAAGACGCTACGCTGCTCACCGAGGCGGCCGCTAACGCTCTGCTCAAAACCCTGGAAGAGCCGCCGGTAAAAACGTGGTTTTTCCTCTCATGCCGTGACCCGGGACGATTGCTGGCGACGTTGCGCAGCCGTTGTCGTCTTCATCACCTGGCGGTGCCCCAGGAATCGTGGGCGCTGAGCTGGCTGGAGCGTGAGGTGACAACGTCACCTGAGAGCGCGCTGTCCGCCTTGCGCCTGAGCAGCGGCGCGCCCGCGGCGGCGCTGGCACTACTGCATCCTGACGTCTGGTCAGAGCGAGAAACGCTCTGCCGGGCCGTGGATGCGTCGCTGAACAGCCACGACTGGCTAAGTTTACTGCCTGCGCTTAACAGCGATCGGGCCGTTGAGCGTCTGCACTGGCTGGCCTCCTTGCTGCTGGATGCGCTCAAAATCCAGCAAGGGGCAACGCTGCTGACTAACCCGGACGCGTTGCCGCTGGTGAATACGCTGGCGAACCGCCTCTCAGGGACGGTTCTTCACGCGATGCTCCATGAAATTTGCCAGAGCCGTGAACAGCTTTTAACCGTGACGGGTCTTAATCGCGAGCTTTTACTGACCGACCAGTTACTGCGTATCGAACATTACCTGCAACCCGGCGTCACACCGCCAGTTTCCCATCTCTGAGAGAGACATTATGTTTTTAGTCGACTCACACTGCCATCTTGATGGCCTGGATTATCAATCCCTGCATATAAACGTGGATGACGTGCTGGCAAAAGCCGCTGCCCGCGATGTGAAATTCTGTCTTGCGGTGGCGACGACGCTGCCGGGCTATCGCTCCATGCGTGAGCTGGTGGGCGTTCGCGATAACGTGGTGTTCTCCTGCGGCGTGCATCCGTTGAATCAGGACGAGGCGTACGACGTTGAGGATCTGCGCCGACTGGCGGCAGAAGAGGGCGTGGTGGCGATGGGCGAGACCGGGCTGGACTATTTTTACACGCCGGAAACCAAACCGCGCCAACAGGAGTCCTTCCGCAACCATATTCGCATTGGCCGGGAGCTGAACAAGCCGGTTATCGTCCACACCCGCGACGCGCGTGCGGATACCCTGGCGATCCTCCGGGAAGAAAACGTGACGGATTGCGGTGGCGTACTACACTGTTTCACAGAAGACAGAGAAACGGCGGGTAAGCTGCTTGATTTGGGGTTTTATATCTCGTTTTCGGGGATCGTGACGTTCCGTAACGCTGAGCAGCTGCGTGATGCTGCACGTTATGTTCCGCTCGATCGCATTCTGGTTGAGACGGATTCTCCGTACCTGGCACCGGTACCGCATCGCGGTAAAGAGAACCAGCCCGCTATGACGAGAGATGTGGCTGAGTACATGGCCGTTCTGAAGGGCGTCAGCATCGATGAGCTGGCCCGTGTGACGACGGAAAACTTCTCCACGCTGTTCCATATCGACCCCGCCCGCCTGCAATCTGTCTGATACACCTGTTTTTTTTAGGCTCGTAATTAATAAGTAAAGCGAGTAAAGTTCACCGCCTCATTTGGGGCGGTGAGGGTGTTTTTAGACACATCCGGACATGCTTTTTGTAAATAACTGAAAGTTTTTCGACCGCCTTAAGCTGAAACGTGATAGCCGTCAAACAAACTCAGAGGGAATTATTTTACTCTGTGTAATAAATAAAGGGCGCTTAGATGTCCTGTCCACGGCACGGTACTCCCCCCGGGCCAATGCGTGAAAGCGTAAAAAAAGCACAAATACTCAGGAGCACTCTCAATTATGTTTAAGAATGCATTTGCTAACCTGCAAAAGGTCGGTAAATCGCTGATGCTGCCAGTATCCGTACTGCCTATCGCAGGTATCCTGCTGGGTGTCGGTTCTGCTAACTTCAGCTGGCTGCCAGCCGTAGTGTCCCACGTGATGGCCGAAGCAGGCGGTTCTGTCTTTGCTAACATGCCACTGATCTTCGCGATCGGTGTGGCTCTGGGCTTCACCAATAACGACGGCGTTTCTGCGCTGGCTGCAGTGGTTGCCTACGGCATTATGGTGAAAACCATGGCTGTGGTTGCGCCGCTGGTTCTGCATTTACCGGCAGAAGAGATCGCCGCGAAACACCTGGCGGACACCGGTGTTCTGGGCGGTATCATCTCCGGTGCGATTGCAGCGTATATGTTTAACCGCTTCTATCGCATCAAGCTGCCTGAGTATCTGGGCTTCTTCGCGGGCAAGCGTTTCGTTCCGATCATCTCTGGTCTGGCAGCGATTTTCACTGGCGTGATCCTGTCCTTCATCTGGCCACCAATTGGCTCTGCTATCCAGACCTTCTCTCAGTGGGCTGCTTACCAGAACCCGGTTGTGGCGTTTGGTATCTACGGCTTCATCGAGCGTTGCCTGGTGCCATTCGGTCTGCACCACATCTGGAACGTTCCATTCCAGATGCAGATTGGTGAATTCACCAACGCAGCAGGTCAGGTATTCCACGGCGATATCCCACGTTATATGGCGGGCGACCCAACTGCAGGTAAACTGTCTGGTGGCTTCCTGTTCAAAATGTACGGTCTGCCGGCAGCGGCGATTGCTATCTGGCACTCTGCTAAGCCAGAGAACCGTGCAAAAGTGGGCGGTATCATGATCTCCGCAGCGCTGACCTCGTTCCTGACCGGTATCACCGAGCCGATCGAGTTCTCCTTCATGTTCGTTGCGCCGATCCTGTACGTTATCCACGCGATTCTGGCGGGCCTGGCGTTCCCAATCTGTATCCTGCTGGGTATGCGTGACGGTACGTCCTTCTCTCACGGTCTGATCGACTTCATCGTTCTGTCCGGTAACAGCAGCAAACTGTGGCTGTTCCCAATCGTGGGTGCGTGCTATGCCGTTGTTTACTACACCATCTTCCGCGTGCTGATTAAAGCACTGGACCTGAAAACTCCGGGTCGTGAAGATGCGACAGAAGACAGCAAAGCTGGTGCTACCAGCGAAATGGCTCCGGCACTGGTCGCAGCGTTCGGCGGTAAAGAGAACATCACTAACCTGGACGCGTGCATCACTCGTCTGCGTGTGAGCGTTGCCGACGTAGCGAAAGTAGACCAGCCGGGTCTGAAAAAACTGGGCGCAGCGGGCGTAGTTGTTGCAGGTTCTGGTGTACAGGCAATCTTCGGTACCAAATCCGATAACCTGAAAACCGAAATGGATGAGTACATCCGCAGCAACTAAGTTGTGACCTGGGGAGACTAAGGCAGCCGAATGGCTGCCTTTTTTATTTGTGTCTTAAAAAACGCCACTGAGACGCGAGAGCGGTCACTCTTCAGTCAGCTGATGAACATTCAGGAAAGAAATCGAGGGAGGAGGTTGAAAGGACAGGAGAAACTCGCTCATACTCTTGAATTGTGTCACACACCGATCCCGGGAGTGTGTTTACAGCGGACGCATTGCGCCAGATTAAACAAAAAAGGAAAAGGTCATGGCTGAAGAAACGATTTTCAGTAAAATTATCCGCCGCGAAATCCCGTCGGATATCGTCTATCAGGATGAACTGGTGACGGCTTTCCGGGACATTTCCCCTCAGGCCCCGACGCACATCCTTATCATTCCCAATATTCTGATTCCGACTGTAAACGACGTAAAAACCGAGCATGAAGTGGCATTAGGTCGTATGCTGACGGTGGCCGCGAAAATCGCTGAACAGGAAGGGATTGCAGAAGACGGTTACCGTCTGATCATGAACTGCAACCGTCATGGTGGCCAGGAAGTTTATCATGTTCATATGCATCTGCTGGGTGGACGTCCTCTGGGGCCGATGCTGGCACATAAAGGTCTTTGACATGCTGAAAGGGCGTATTGCAGCGCTGATAATGGCGATGATGATTATGGGGTGCAGCTCGCGTCCGGCGATCCCCGTGAATGATGAACAGACGCTGGTCATGGAATCTTCCGTGCTTGCCGCGGGCATCACGGCGCAACAGCCCGCGTTGACCATCAGTGAAATCAACTCATCTGCCTCCTCTACGCTCTTTAATGAAAGACATGAACCAGTGACGGTCCGCTACCGTTTTTTCTGGTATGACGTAAGAGGTCTTGAAATGCATCCGCTGGAGGCGCCGCGCAGCGTCACCATTCCGGCCAGGTCGTCGGTAACGCTCTATGGCAGCGCCAACTATCTGGGTGCGCATAAGGTGAGACTTTATCTTTATCTCTGAGGGGTGAACCTTGATTAAAAATTTGAGCCGCTATGCGCTCGTGACAGCTTTCGCTCTGTTTCTCGCAGGGTGTGTGACCCGAACTGAACAGCCTGCGCCTGTGGAAGAGGCTAAACCGGGTACTGAACAGCCGACGACGCCAACGCAGCAGCAGCCAACCGTGCCGTCTGTACCGTCTATTCCGGCGCAGCCAGGCCCGATTGAACATCCGGACCAGACGTCACAGCCCACGCCGCGCGTGCGCCATTACGACTGGAACGGGGCAATGCAGCCGATGGTAGGCAAAATGCTGCAGGCGCAGGGCGTGACGGCGGGCAGCGTGTTGCTGGTCGACAGCGTGAACAACCGTACCAACGGTTCGCTGAACGCGGGCGAAGCGACGGAAACCCTGCGCAATGCTCTGGCTAACAACGGCAAGTTTACGCTGGTCTCGGCTCAGCAGCTCGCGGTCGCCAAACAGCAGCTGGGCCTGTCGCCGCAGGATAGCCTCGGTACCCGCAGCAAGGCGATCGGCATTGCCCGTAACGTTGGCGCACAGTATGTGTTGTACTCTAACGCCACCGGTAACGTGAATACCCCAGCCCTGCAGATGCAGCTGATGCTGGTTCAGACAGGCGAAATTATCTGGTCAGGTAAAGGTGCGGTTACGCAACAATGACAGCACGCGTGAAGAGATTCTGACGCGCTATTTTCCTCAGTACCGCCTTATCGCGCCGCAGGCCCATTCCGGGCTTGGCGGCGCGAGTTGCATTATAGAGCAGGGCGAACGACGTCTGGTCTTGCGGCAAAATCACGACCCCTTTGCTCCTGCCTCCCATTTTCGTCGTCAGTTTCGTGCCCTGAGACGTCTTCCGTCAGATCTCGTACCTGCCCCTCGTTTTTTCAGACAGGGCTGGATGGCCGTCGACTATCTGAACGGTGACGTTAAAAGCGCGCTACCGGACACGCCGGAGCTTGCGACGATGCTGTATCATCTGCACCGGCAGCCACGTCTGGGGTGGCGAATTACGTTATTCCCGCTGCTTGAGCATTACTGGCAGCAAGCCCTGCCGGACAGGCGTACTCCAGTGTGGCTGGCACGTCTTAAGCGGCTGCGTAAAACGGGCGAGCCGCAGCCGATTCGGCTCGCGCCGCTGCACATGGATGTTCATGCCGGGAATATTGTTCATACGCCAGCGGGCATCAGGCTTATCGACTGGGAGTATGCCGGAGATGGCGATGTGGCGCTGGAGCTGGCGGCAGTCTGGACGGAGAGTGACGCCGCGCGGCAGATGCTCATCAGGGAGTACGCCCGGGTGGCACATATTGACCCCGACGCGCTGAGGCGTCAGGTCAGACGCTGGCGACCCTGGGTCATCATGTTAATGGCTGGCTGGTTTGAAATGCGCTATCGGCAGTCCAGAGACAAACAATTTATTGCGCTGGCAGACGATGCCTGGCGTCAGTTACAAACTAAAGGATAAGAGAGGTGGATGTGGGTCCAGTCATGTTGGATGTTGAAGGGTTTGAGCTGGATGCGGAGGAGCGTGAAATTCTGGCGCATCCGCTGGTGGGGGGCCTGATCCTGTTTACCCGCAACTATCACGATCCGGCGCAGCTGCGTGAGCTGGTGCGTCAGATCCGCGCCGCATCGCGTAACCATCTGGTGGTGGCCGTCGATCAGGAAGGCGGACGCGTGCAGCGTTTTCGCGACGGTTTTACCCGTCTCCCGGCAGCCCAGTCATTTGCCGCGCTGCTCGGCACGGAAGAAGGTGGAAAACTGGCGCAGGAGGCCGGCTGGCTGATGGCCAGCGAAATGATTGCCATGGATATCGACATCAGCTTTGCCCCGGTGCTGGATGTAGGGCATATCAGCGCTGCCATTGGCGAGCGCTCATACCATGAAGACCCGCGTATTGCGCTGGCAATGGCCACCCGGTTCATCGACGGCATGCACGATGCCGGGATGAAAACCACCGGGAAACACTTCCCGGGGCACGGGGCGGTGACGGCGGATTCCCACAAAGAGACCCCGCGCGATCCGCGCCCGGAAGCGGAAATCCGCGCCAAAGATATGTCGGTTTTCCAGTCGCTTATTACCGATAACAAGCTGGATGCCATTATGCCCGCGCACGTCATTTACAGCGACGTCGACCCGCGTCCGGCGAGCGGTTCTCCGCACTGGCTGAAAACCGTTCTGCGTCAGGAACTCGGTTTCAACGGCGTGATTTTCTCTGACGATTTATCGATGGAAGGGGCCGCGATTATGGGCAGCTACGCTGAACGCGGTCAGGCATCGCTGGATGCAGGTTGCGATATGATCCTGGTCTGCAATAATCGTAAAGGTGCCGTTAGCGTGCTGAATAACCTGTCGCCGATCAATGCAGAGCGTGTTACACAATTGTATCATAAAGGTTCATTTAGCCGTCAGGAGCTGATGGATTCGGCGCGCTGGAAGACGGTCAACGCCCGGCTTGAAGACCTGAATGAGCGCTGGCAGGCACATAAAGCCAGCCTGTAAACCCTCCCGGAAGGCGTAGCGTGGTGAGAA
Source organism: Enterobacter sp. DC1 (assembly GCF_000568075.1). Lineage (NCBI taxonomy): Bacteria > Pseudomonadati > Pseudomonadota > Gammaproteobacteria > Enterobacterales > Enterobacteriaceae > Enterobacter > Enterobacter sp. DC1. The sequence goes on along the minus strand of NZ_AZUA01000001.1, from coordinate 939,938 downwards.
GACGATGATCATCTATTTACACGGTTTTGACTCAAACAGTCCTGGTAATCATGAGAAGGTGCTGCAGCTGCAGTTTATCGATCCGGATGTACGGTTGATCAGCTACAGCACGCGCCATCCGAAGCATGATATGCAGCATCTGCTTAAAGAGGTGGATAAGATGTTGCAGCTCAACGTCGACGATCGCCCGTTGATCTGCGGCGTGGGGCTGGGCGGCTACTGGGCGGAGCGTATTGGCTTCCTGTGCGACATTCGCCAGGTGGTGTTCAATCCTAACCTGTTCCCGAACGAGAACATGGAAGGCAAAATTGACCGCCCGGAAGAGTATGTCGATATTGCGACCAAGTGCGTCAGCAATTTTCGTGAGAAAAACCGCGACCGCTGCCTGGTGATCCTTTCCCGTAATGATGAAGCGCTCAACAGCCATCGGGCAGCAGAACTGCTGCATCATTACTATGAGATCGTCTGGGACGAAGAACAGACCCACAAGTTCAAAAACATCTCCCCGCATCTGCAGCGTATCAAAGCGTTTAAAACGCTGGGTTAATCAATTACCCGCAAGCATCAAAGCCCGGCCGCGAAAGCGCACCGGGCTTTCTTTTTGACCAGAATTGTCTACTTTTAAGCCATCAAAACTTGATGCATATCAATTTTGGTATGACCAATGCGCCTGACGTGGTATTCTCAATGCACCTGAATGGTTTCAGTGCTGTAACCTGTTGTTAATTAAGGGTTATTTTTATAACTTTTAATTAACAATTGGTTAATAATTTGAGGGGGTCACGTTGACTACGCCATTGAAAAAGATAGTGATTGTAGGCGGTGGTGCTGGCGGGCTGGAGCTGGCTACACAGCTGGGCAAGAAGCTGGGTCGCGGTAAAAAGGCCAAAATTACGCTGGTGGATCGTAACCACAGCCACCTGTGGAAACCGCTGCTGCACGAAGTGGCGACCGGCTCTCTGGATGAGGGCGTGGACGCGCTCAGCTATCTGGCGCACGCGCGCAACCATCATTTCCAGTTCCAGCTGGGCTCGGTGGTGGACATCAACCGTGAAAGCAAAACCATCACCCTGGCAGAGCTGCGCGATGAAAAAGGGGAGCTGCTGGTTCCCGAGCGTAAACTGGCGTATGACACGCTGGTCATGGCGCTGGGCAGTACCTCCAACGACTTCAACACGCCGGGCGTGAAAGAGCACTGTATCTTCCTCGATAACCCGCACCAGGCGCGTCGTTTCCATCAGGAAATGCTGAACCTGTTCCTGAAGTACACCAGCAATATGGGTGCGAACGGTAAGGTGAATATCGCCATTGTCGGCGGCGGCGCGACCGGCGTTGAGCTGTCTGCGGAGCTGCACAATGCGGTGAAGCAGCTGCACAGCTACGGTTACAAAGGGTTAACTAACGAAGCGCTGAACGTCACGCTGGTTGAAGCCGGTGAACGAATCCTGCCTGCGCTGCCTCCGCGTATTTCCGGTGCGGCGCACAATGAGCTCACCAAGCTGGGCGTGCGGGTGCTGACGCAAACTATGGTGACCAGCGCCGACGAAGGCGGCCTGCACACCAAAGACGGCGAGTATATCAAAGCGGATCTGATGGTCTGGGCGGCAGGTATCAAAGCGCCTGACTTTATGAAAGAGATTGGCGGTCTGGAAACGAACCGCATTAACCAGCTGGTAACCGAGCCAACGCTGCAAACCACGCGCGACCCTGAAATCTTTGCAATCGGTGACTGTGCCTCCTGCGCGCGTCCTGAAGGTGGATTTGTGCCGCCGCGCGCGCAGGCCGCTCACCAGATGGCAAGCCTGGTGCTGCACAACATTCTGGCGCAGTACAAAGGCAAGCCAATGAAAGCCTATGTCTACAAAGACCACGGTTCACTGGTGTCGCTGTCAAACTTCTCTACCGTCGGCAGCCTGATGGGCAACCTGATGCGCGGCTCAATGATGGTAGAAGGGCGCATTGCCCGCTTCGTGTATATCTCCCTGTACCGTATGCACCAGATTGCGCTGCACGGCTACTTCAAAACCGGGCTGATGATGCTGGTGGGCAGAATCAACCGCGTGATCCGTCCGCGTCTGAAGCTGCACTAATCTTTCACTCCCTCCGGGCCCTCCGGAGGGAGTTTTTAGCATTTCATGCTGTAGATCACAGTTTGACTGCTTAAGAGTTCTCCTAAATACAATATATCTCCTTCCAATGCCCCTTTTTTGATCCTTTATCTGATTGGCGAAGCGTTGCCTCCATTGCAAAATTGTTACCAATAGCAACAAAGGAGGAAGTCCCGTGAATAAATCAATGTTGGCGGGTATAGGGATTGGCGTCGCGGCTGCGTTAGGTGTGGCTGCCGTTGCCAGTCTCAACGTATTAGATCGCGGCCCGCAGTATGCACAGGTGGTTTCTGCTACACCGATTAAAGAAACCGTGAAAACCCCTCGTCAGGAGTGCCGCAACGTCTCCGTGACGCACCGTCGTCCTGTACAGGATGAAAACCGCATTGCCGGTTCTGTTCTGGGTGCGGTAGCGGGTGGCGTGATTGGTCACCAGTTTGGCGGCGGCCGGGGTAAAGACGTAGCGACCGTGGTCGGCGCGCTGGGTGGCGGCTATGCCGGTAACCAGGTGCAGGGCGCGATGCAGGATAATGATACCTACACCACGACTCAGCAACGCTGCAAAACCGTCTATGACAAGTCGGAAAAAATGCTGGGTTATGACGTGACGTACAAAATTGGCGATCAGCAGGGCAAAATCCGCATGGATAAAGACCCGGGCACGCAAATTCCACTGGATGGAAACGGCCAGCTGGTTCTGAATAACAAAGTGTAAAAAAGATGTTCTCTGAATTTAGCTCCTCATGCGCTCAGGCTGAGGAGCTTTTTTTTGCTTCAGATTTTCAGTAGCTCAGGCCACAGCCGCAGCGTGGTTTCGCTAATATGCTGCAGTTTTTCCAGCGTGGCCCCTTCACGGGCGCTGATCGACATCCCCTGCAAAATACAGCTCAGGTATTGTGCCAGCAGCTGAGGGTTGCATTGCGCAGGGATTTCACCGCGCTGCTGGCGCTGAGCCAGAAAGGCGCTGAGCGTCTCCTCCTGCATCGCATGCCGCGATTTCACCGTATTGGCAATCTCTTTAGAGGACGCCGCAAGGGTGGCAGAGGTGTTAATCATAAAGCAGCCCGCAGGCGTATCTTTACTGGTGAAACAGGTCGCGACGGCGGTGAAATAGTCGCGAAGCGCCTGTTCAACGCTTTTCTCTTCGCAGAACAGCTGGGCTTCGTGTTTCGCCGCAAAGCGCGAAATGTATCTGTCCAGCACCGCCCTGAACAGCCCCTCTTTATTGGTAAATTCGGCATACAGCGTCGGCGCTTTGGCTCCGGTGGCTTCTACCAGATCGGAAAGCGAGGTTGCTTCATACCCATGTTGCCAGAAGAGAGTCATGGCCTTATCAAGCGCTGCATCCCTGTCAAACACTTTTGGTCGGCCACGGCTTTTCTTCGCACAACTCGTGACATCGGTTGTCATTTGCCGTTGGTCCTCTGTTGGTTTGGTGAACGACCATTATAAAAATAAACGCAACCCACCACCAGTGCAGAATGCTTAAAAATAAATTAATCATATATATATGAAAAATAACAATTTTAAAATTAAGTTAACGCTCGTTATAAAATTATGTTGACGCGTGACCTGGATCACATTTATGATTTACCTATCGATCGTTAACTAAATGATTAACGACCTCCAAATTCATCTGCTAAAGGTAAACATCATGAAAAACGTAAAAAACCTCATCGCTGCCGCTGTCCTGAGTTCACTCTCTTTCGCAAGCTTTGCTGCTGTACAGGTGCAATCTACGCCTGCTGACCAGCATAAAGTCGGGACAATCTCTGCCTCTGCCGGTACTAACCTGAGTTCCCTGGAAGATCAGCTGGCGCAAAAAGCACAAGAGATGGGTGCAAAATCTTACCGCATCACCTCCGTGACCGGTCCTAACACCCTGCACGGCACGGCGGTCATCTACAAATAAGCCGGGCATAAACCCTCATTTATGCCGCTGCAATAAAAAACGCCCTGCTCAGCAGGGCGTTTTTTTATTTCTGATTTACATCGACTGCGGGACGACATCGTGATGCCGGGTGACATCGGTCGGCATGCCTGATCGCGCTTGCATCGCGCGCTCCATCACCACGCTATTGGTATTGGCATTCGTTTTAAAGCTTACCATCGCGGCATTCAGGTTAATGGGCAGCGTCTGCGGATCGTCGCCGATATTTTTCGATAACGGCTGATGAATCTCAACCAGCCGCACGCCGCCGGGCTCCTCTGAAACCTTAATCGGCGTATTGATAATATTCACTTTGGTTCCCGGCGTAACGACGTTAAACAGCGTTTTGATATCGTCATCGCGCAGACGAATACAGCCGGAGCTGACGCGCATGCCGATGCCAAAATCCGCATTCGTTCCGTGCAGCAGGTAGACGCCGCCGTATGCCGCCAGGCGGATCGCGTGGTGCCCCATCGGGTTATCCGGACCAGCCGGCACCACGGCAGGAAGATCGATCCCCTGGGCCTTATAGCGGGCACGAATGTTGGCCGTCGGGGTCCAGGTTGGATTCGCGCGTTTATCCGAGACGGTGGTGACCATCGTCGGCGTCAGCGTGTCGCCGCCCAGCTGGCCAATACCGATAGGGTAGACGGTCACTTCGTTTTTACCCGGCGGGTAATAGTACAGGCGCAGCTCGGCCAGGTTTATCACCATCCCCTCGCGCGGGGCGTCCGGCAGGATAGTCTGTAACGGGATGGTCAGTACGCTGCCCGCGCGCGGGACATACGGATCGACGCCGGGGTTCGCCTGCAGCAGGGCCAGAAAACCGACGTTATATTTTTTGGCAATCGCTTCCAGTGAACCACCGTTGTTTTCAACCACATGAAAGCGGTTTTCACCCACCACCTTGCTGCCGGGAGGGGGAAGGGGCCAGGTGTTTGCCCGAGCGGGAAGCGCAACCGTAATGGTGGCTGCCAGCGCAAACAGGGTCATCCAGCGAGTAAAACGTGAAGAGGTCATCATCACCATAATCCATATAAATGATAAGGTTATTGTTTTATAAGGCGTTAAGCATAATTATGGCGAATGGGTGTGTCGGGAAGATCGGGTGAAGTGCAAAGAGTTTGTAAATTGTCCCCCCGTAGCGCCGGGCTAACAGGGGGAATGGAGGTTATGCGATCGCGTTCTCTTCCAGCTGGCGCATAAAGTTACGCACCCAGTCCATACGGGTTTTGCGCTCCGTCAGCTCCTGGGTAAATTTGAGACGGGTTGGGCCATCCAGACGGAAATGCTGCGGCTGTTTTTGCAGCAGGCCGATCAGCCACATCGGGTTGACGTGATTCTTCTCGGCGAATTCAATCACGCCGCCTTTTTCATTGCCTTCGAGCTTGCGGATCCCCAGCTTTTGCGCCTGCTGGCGCAGTCTCGCGATGTCCAGCAAATTTCTCGCCGGATCGGGCAGCAGACCAAAGCGGTCAATCAGCTCCACCTTAATCTCTTCCAGCTCGTTCTCCTTCTTCGCGCTGGCGATGCGCTTGTAGAACGACAGTCGGGTATTCACGTCCGGAATAAAATCGTCCGGCAGCAGGGAAGGCATACGCAGCTCGACCTCGGTCTGCTGGCTGGTGAGATCTTCCAGCGACGGCTCGCGTCCGGCCTTCAGGGCATCAACCGCGTTTTCCAGCAGCTCCATATAGAGCGAGAAGCCGATGGTTTCCATCGAGCCGCTTTGGTCTTCACCCAGCAGCTCGCCGGCACCGCGGATCTCAAGATCGTGCGTGGCCAGCGCAAAGCCCGCGCCGAGGTCTTCCAGCGAGGCGATGGCTTCCAGACGCTTTTGCGCGTCGGTGGTCATCGCTTTCGGATGCGGCGTCAGCAGCCAGGCGTACGCCTGATGGTGCGAACGGCCGACGCGGCCGCGCAGCTGGTGAAGCTGCGCCAGACCAAAGTGATCCGCACGCTCAATGATGATGGTGTTCGCAGTCGGAATGTCGATCCCAGTCTCAATGATGGTGGTGCACACCAGCACGTTAAAGCGCTGGTGGTGGAAGTCGTTCATCACCCGCTCCAGCTCGCGCTCGCGCATCTGCCCGTGACCGATAGCTATGCGCGCTTCCGGTACCAGCTCCGCCAGCCTGTCCGCCGCTTTCTGGATATTTTCCACATCGTTGTAGAGGTAGTAGACCTGTCCCCCACGAAGCACTTCACGCAGAATGGCCTCACGCACCACCAGATTATCGTACTCGCGGACAAAGGTTTTCACCGCCAGACGGCGCGCCGGCGGCGTGGCGATAATCGACAGATCGCGCATGCCGCTCATCGCCATGTTGAGGGTTCGCGGGATTGGCGTTGCGGTCAGGGTCAGGATATCGACGTCGGCGCGCATCGCTTTGATGCGTTCTTTATGACGCACCCCGAAGCGGTGCTCTTCGTCGACGATCAGCAGCCCCAGATCTTTCCACTTCACGTCGCTTTGCAGCAGCTTGTGGGTGCCGATCAGAATGTCGATTTTACCCTCGCTGGCCTGTTCCAGAATCTGGGTCTGTTCTTTGGTGCTGCGAAAACGCGAGAGCATCTCGATACGTACCGGCCAGTTGGCGAAACGGTCGCGGAAGTTGTCGAAGTGCTGCTGAGCGAGCAGGGTAGTCGGCACCAGCACCGCAACCTGCTTGTTGTTTTCGACCGCAAGGAAGGCGGCGCGCATCGCCACTTCGGTTTTACCGAAGCCGACGTCGCCGCAGACTAAGCGGTCCATTGCCAGCGGCTGGCACATGTCGCTCAGCACGGCGTTGATGGCCTGGGCCTGATCCGGCGTGGTTTCAAACGGGAAGCTGTCGCAGAACAGCTGGTACTGTTCTTTATCATGCTTAAAGGCGAAGCCCTGTTTGGCCGCGCGCTGGGCGTAGATATCCAGCAGTTCGGCTGCCACGTCGCGCACTTTTTCCGCAGCCTTCTGGCGCGCGCGCGCCCAGGCGTCGCCGCCCAGCTTGTGCAGCGGCGCATTCTCTTCGGCGCCGCCCGCGTAGCGGCTGATCAGATGCAGGGAGGAGACCGGGACATACAGTTTGGCGTCGTTGGCGTAGGTGAGCATCAGATATTCACCTTTGATGCCGCCCGCTTCCAGCGTGGTCATCCCCTGATAGCGCCCAACGCCGTGTTCCAGGTGAACAATCGGCTGGCCCGGGTGCAGCTCGGCCAGGTTACGGATCAGCGTGTCCGGGTTGATGGTCCGACGGCTGTCCTGACGGCGGCGCGCGACGCGCTCGCCCAGCAGGTCGCTTTCGCAAATCAGCGCCAGGTTGTTGAGCGTGTCGATGAACCCGTGCTCGGCGGCGCCAATCATCAGGTAACGACCGTTTCCGGTCGCTTCGCTCAGGCGCAGGATGCGCTTCGGCGCCACCTTAATGCGTCCCAGCAGCTCACCTAACGCTTCGCGGCGGCCTTCACTCTCAACGGAGAACACCACCGGGCCGGTAAAGGACTCCAGGAACTTGCGCAGATTATCCAGCGGGGATTTCTGCTGCGCCTGAACGGCCAGGTCCGGCAGCGTCCTGAAGGCGAGGTTGGTATTGGCGGCCTTATCGGCAAGTGAATCGGTTTTCAGCTGCATGCGCGGCCAGCGCTTCAGCTCGGCGTTGAGCTCGTCGGTGCGCAGCCACAGCGCTTCCGGTGGCAGCAGCGGACGCATCGGGTCAACGCCACGGTTTTCAAAACGGGCGCGGGTTTCGCTCTCAAAGCGGCTGGCGCTGGCGTCGATATCCCCGGTGTTGACAATCAGCGTATTCGCCGGGAAGTAGCTGAACAGGGCAGGCAGCGGCTCGTTGAAGAACAGCGGCTGCCAGTATTCGATCCCGGCAGGAAGCGTGCCTTTACTGACCTGCTGATAAATATGTTCCGCGTCGCGCTTCACCTCGAACCTATCGCGCCACTGGCTGCGGAACAGCTCGATAGCGGTTTTGTCCGTGGGGAACTCATGTGCGGGCAGTAAATTGATCGACTCGACTTCCTCCAGCGTGCGCTGCGTGTCGGCGTCGAATACGCGCAGGCTGTCGATTTCATCATCAAAGAAATCCAGACGATACGGCTGGTCGCTGCCCATCGGATAAAGGTCCAGCAGCGCGCCGCGGGTCGCGTATTCCCCGTGCTCCATCACCTGGTCGACGTGGCGATAGCCGGCACCGTCAAGCTGCGCGCGCAGGGCATCACGGGACAGGCGCTGGCCTTTTTTCATCACCAGCGCGTGACCGTGCAGATAGCTGTGCGGACAGACGCGCTGCATCAGGGTGTTCACCGGCACAATCAGCACGCCGCGCTGCATGGTCGGGAGCTGATAGAGCGTCGAGAGGCGCGAGGATATAATCTCCTGATGCGGAGAGAAGCTGTCATACGGCAGCGTCTCCCAGTCGGCCAGGCTGAACACCAGGCTATCGGTGAACTGGCGAATTTCGTCGTGCAGGCGCAGGGCGTTTTGCATATCCGGGGCAACCAGAATCACCGGGCCTGGATGACGCTCGGCGATCTCCGCCACCAGCGTGGCGCACGCCGCGCCCGTGAGTTCACCCAGCTGGCGCTGGTCGCCCGCTTTGACAGGCAAGGAATAACGATAGTGTTCAGGCATGGCTATGTCAGAGTCTCTTATGGATATACCAACAGTATTGGGGCATATCACTGATACGCAATGTCTTTATTATCCTCGATCGTTTTACATAAGCAAATCGTAACCGCACGGCAGGGCTAAACGCCCCCGAAACGGGGGCGGAGAGGGCATTAACGCGTTGAAGGTGACAGGGTCAGCGTAGAAGGAGGAGAGAAGAAAACGTCCCCAAACAGCGCGGTAGAGATTTTACGCACTCCGAGCCCGGCAAGGGTACAGATAAGCAGGCTGGCAAACGGATAGACCAGGATTAAGCACAGTTCTGCCCAGACCGGCCAGTAAGCGGCATTCATCTCGCCAATCAGGAACAGGCTAAAGGCCTCAATCAGGATGCGGTGGGTGGTGTAAATCGCAATGGTGTTTGAGCCAATCACGTTCAGCAGATTGTTCGGGTGAACGGCATAGCGCTGCTCGAGGCTGTAGAACAGCTTCATGATCAGCACAATCGACAGCAATGAGAGCAGCAGCGGAACGTTAGCAAACCACAGCACCACGGAGACGGCGGCGAAAGCGCCGGTTGCCAGCCAGATGCGGCGCAGGTTGACGCTTTTCATCCACGCCATCAGCTCTGCGCCATACCATGCCCCGAGGCTGTAGTAGATCATGTTGCGTACCACGCTGTTCATTCCCCACCACGGCAGCGGCAGGAAGTTAATCGCGATGCTTGCCAGCGCCAGCAGTGCCAGTACCGGCAGCTTCCAGCGGCTCAGCAGTTTACACAGCGTGAAGTAGACCACCAGAGCATACAGATACCACAGGCTGGTGCTGGCGGTGACCATCCCCAGCACAAAGCCTGAGAACGAGTCGGCGTAGGCCGCGTTCGACGAGGTGGCAAGCTCACGCTCGGGCGCCAGCCAGGCGTTCAGGTGAGTCAACGCCTGCCATTGCAGAACGCCCCACAGCGCCAGGACCCAGACAATGCTCCAGATCCGTTTATCGAGACTGGTTCGCCAGTCCACCTCGTCAATATAACGACGGATCAGATAGCCGGAGATAAAGAAGAAGACCGGCATACGAAACGGTGCGAGATAGAGGTTAAAATAGACCCAGCATTTGGCGAGAAGGCCGGAGAACGGGTGTTGCAGCCCGATCAGATGCGGATAAAAAGTGATAACCGAATGATAGATAACCACCAGGCAGATACACAGCCCTTTTATCTGGTTAATCCATAATGCTTTTTGCTTCATTGTTCGCCACTACCTTATTGCCATAAACGAACGAGCAATTGTTGTAAAACGAAGCCGGGATGTAATGGGTAACAGTCTGTATCCGGCGGTTTTTCGGAAAAGGTGGAGGTTGCGAGACGAGTATTCAGACAATAGCACCCTGATTTATCTGAATTTTTCGGAAGAATGATTACCAAAGCTTACTGTTTCAGTCATTTACGCTTAACGGATTCGCTTATATACTCGTGGGTCTGCTATCAGCAAACAGACGGATTTCATGTATCAACCTGTCGCACTCTTCATAGGCTTACGTTACATGCGTGGGCGCGCCGCGGACCGCTTCGGTCGCTTTGTCTCCTGGCTTTCGACTATTGGCATTACGCTTGGCGTGATGGCACTGGTGACGGTGCTTTCCGTCATGAATGGCTTCGAACGCGAGCTGCAAAACAACATCCTGGGGCTGATGCCGCAGGCCGTTCTCTCATCATCCAACGGTTCGGTTAACCCGCAACAGCTGCCGGAAAGCGCGGCGAAGTTACAGGGCGTCACGCGCGTCGCGCCGCTGACGACCGGTGACGTAGTGCTGCAAAGCGCCCGCAGCGTGGCGGTCGGCGTGATGCTGGGTATTGACCCGGCGCAAAACGATCCGCTGACGCCGTATCTGGTTAACGTGAAGCAGTCCGATCTGGAAGCCGGAAAATACAACGTGATTCTGGGTGAACAGCTTGCCGGACAGCTTGGCGTCAACCGCGGCGATCAGCTGCGCGTGATGGTGCCTTCTGCCAGCCAGTTTACGCCGATGGGGCGCCTGCCGAGCCAGCGCCTGTTCAACGTGATCGGTACCTTTGCCGCCAATAGCGAAGTCGATGGCTACCAGATGCTGGTTAACATTCAGGACGCTTCACGCCTGATGCGCTACCCGGCAGGGAATATTACCGGCTGGCGCCTGTGGCTCGACGCGCCGCTGAAGGTCGATACCCTCAGCCAGCAAAAACTGCCGGACGGCACCAAATGGCAGGACTGGCGCGAGCGCAAAGGCGAATTGTTCCAGGCCGTGCGGATGGAAAAAAACATGATGGGCCTGCTGCTGAGCCTGATCGTGGCTGTGGCCGCATTTAACATCATTACCTCGCTGGGCCTGATGGTGATGGAGAAGCAGGGCGAAGTCGCCATTCTGCAAACCCAGGGGCTAACGCCGCGCCAGATCATGGCGGTGTTTATGGTGCAGGGGGCCAGTGCCGGTATCATCGGCGCGCTGCTCGGCGCCGTGCTGGGGGCCTTGCTTGCCAGCCAGCTTAATAACTTAATGCCGATCATCGGCGCCCTGCTCGACGGCGCGGCGCTGCCGGTGGCTATCGAGCCGCTGCAGGTGGTCGGTATTGCGCTGGCCGCGATGGCCATTGCGCTGCTTTCTACGCTTTATCCTTCCTGGCGCGCTGCCGCCACTCAACCCGCTGAGGCTTTACGTTATGAATAAGATCCTGTTGCAATGCGACAACCTGTCCAAACGCTATCAGGAAGGCACTGTGCAAACCGACGTGCTGCACAATGTGAGCTTTAGCGTGGGTGAAGGCGAAATGATGGCGATTGTCGGCAGCTCCGGCTCGGGCAAAAGTACGCTGCTGCATCTGCTGGGCGGGCTGGATACGCCAACTAACGGCGACGTGATTTTCTCCGGCCAGCCGATGAGCAAAATGTCCTCCGCGGCAAAGGCCGAGCTGCGCAACCGCGAGCTGGGCTTTATCTACCAGTTCCACCACCTGCTGCCGGACTTCACGGCGCTGGAAAACGTGGCGATGCCGCTGCTGATTGGCAAAAAGAAACCGGCAGAAATTAACGCTCGCGCCAGCGACATGCTGAAAGCAGTAGGGCTGGGCCATCGCGGTAACCATCGTCCCTCTGAGCTTTCCGGCGGCGAGCGCCAGCGCGTGGCGATTGCCCGTGCGCTGGTCAACAACCCGCGTCTGGTGCTGGCGGATGAGCCTACCGGTAACCTGGATGCCCGCAATGCGGACAGTATTTTCCAGCTTCTGGGCGAGCTGAACGCCTCGCAGGGCACCGCGTTTCTGGTCGTGACCCACGATCTGCAGCTGGCAAAACGCATGGGGCGTCAGCTTGAGATGCGCGACGGCCATCTGAACGCGGAACTGACCCTGATGGGAGCAGAGTAATGGCGTCACCGTTATCCTTACTCATCGGTTTACGTTTTAGCCGCGGCCGCCGTCGCGGCGGCATGGTGTCGCTGATCTCCGTCATCTCGACCATCGGTATTGCGCTGGGCGTGGCGGTGCTGATTGTCGGCTTAAGCGCCATGAACGGCTTTGAGCGCGAGCTGAATAACCGCATTCTGGCGGTGGTGCCGCACGGGGAGATCGAGCCGGTTAACCAGCCATGGACGAACTGGAGCGATGCGCTCGCCAAAGTCGAAAAAGTGCCGGGCATTGCCGCGGCCGCGCCCTACATCAACTTTACCGGGCTGGTGGAGAGCGGGGTAAACCTGCGCGCCATTCAGGTGAAAGGGGTCAATCCCGCCCAGGAAGCGCGTCTCAGCGCGCTGCCAAACTATGTGCAGAACGGCGCGTGGGCCAACTTTAAGGCCGGTGAGCAGCAGATCATCATGGGTAAAGGCGTGGCCGATGCTCTGAAGGTGAAGCAGGGCGACTGGGTGTCGATCATGATCCCGAACGCCAGCGCCGACCACAAGCTGCAGCAGCCTAAGCGCGTGCGCCTGCACGTCACCGGTATTCTTCAGCTGAGCGGTCAGCTTGACCATAGCTTTGCGATGGTGCCGATGGAGGATGCGCGCCAGTATCTCGACATGGCCGACAGCGTGACGGGCATTGCCATCAAGGTGAACGACGTCTTTAACGCCAACAAGCTGGTCCGCGACGCGGGCAGCGTGACCAATAACTATGTCTACATCAAGAGCTGGATCGGCACCTACGGGTATATGTACCGTGATATCCAGATGATCCGCGCCATCATGTATCTGGCGATGGTGCTGGTGATTGGTGTGGCGTGCTTTAATATCGTCTCGACGCTGGTGATGGCGGTCAAGGACAAGAGCGGCGACATCGCCGTGCTGCGTACGCTGGGGGCGAAAGACGGTCTTATTCGCGCCATCTTCGTCTGGTACGGTTTGCTGGCAGGGCTGTTTGGCAGCCTGTGCGGCGTGGTGATTGGCGTGGTGGTTTCCCTGCAGCTGACGCCAATTATCAACGGGATCGAAAAGCTTATCGGCCACCAGTTCCTGTCGGGTGATATCTATTTTATTGACTTCCTGCCGTCTGAACTGCACTGGCTGGACGTTTTTTATGTGCTGGTTACAGCACTTTTACTGAGTCTGCTGGCAAGCTGGTATCCGGCGCGTCGCGCAAGCCGAATTGATCCGGCGAGGGTATTAAGTGGCCAGTAATTACGTCATGATCTAGCGGCTTTCGGGCCGCCAGGTTAAAAGAGGAATGCGTTATGTATTACGGATTTGATATTGGCGGCACCAAGATTGCGCTAGGCGTGTTTGATAAAGACCTCAAACTACAGTGGGAAACCCGCGTCCCCACGCCGCGCGAAAGCTACGACGAATTTTTAACCGCGATTGCCGCGCTGGTGGCGCAGGCCGATGAACGCTTTGGCGTGAAAGGCAGCGTCGGCATCGGCATTCCGGGTATGCCCGAAACCGACGATGGCACGCTGTATGCCGCTAACGTGCCTGCCGCCAGCGGTAAACCGCTCCGCGCCGATCTCTCTGCCCTCCTTGAACGCGACGTGCGTTTAGACAATGATGCTAACTGCTTTGCGCTCTCCGAAGCCTGGGATGATGAATTCCGCCACTATCCGCTGGTGATGGGGCTGATCCTCGGTACCGGCGTCGGCGGGGGGATTGTCATCAACGGGAAACCAATCACCGGGCGCAGCTACATCACCGGCGAGTTTGGTCATATCCGTCTGCCGGTGGATGCCCTGGAAGTCGTGGGGCGCGATTTCCCGCTGACCCGCTGCGGCTGCGGCCAGCACGGCTGTATTGAGAACTACCTCTCCGGTCGCGGGTTTGCATGGCTTTACGAACACTTCTATCATCAGAAACTTGAGGCCCCTCAAATCATTACCCTGTGGGAGCAATGGGATGCGCAGGCGCGTGAGCACGTCGAGCGCTATCTGGATCTGCTGGCGGTGTGTCTGGGAAATATTCTCACCATCGTCGACCCGGATCTGCTGGTGATCGGGGGAGGGCTTTCAAACTTTACCGCGATTACGGAACGGTTGTCCGGGCGTTTGCCCCGACATTTATTGCCGGTTGCCCGCGTGCCGCGTATTGAACGCGCGCGACACGGGGACGCAGGAGGCATGCGCGGAGCCGCATTCCTTCATCTCACCGATTAGTTTACGAGGTTTCTATGCTGTCGCGTCGCCAGGGTCGACTCAGCCGTTTTCGCAAAAACAAACGCCGCTTGCGTGAGCGCTTGCGCCAGCGGATCTTTTTCAGAGACAGAATGATGCCAGAAGCGATGGATAAACCCAGAGTGGTGGTGCTGACCGGAGCGGGGATCTCCGCCGAGTCAGGAATTCGAACCTTCCGCGCGGCGGACGGGCTGTGGGAAGAGCACCGCGTGGAGGATGTGGCCACGCCGGAAGGCTTTGCCCGCGACCCGGATCTCGTGCAGGCGTTTTACAACGCCCGCCGCCGTCAGCTTCAGCAGCCTGACGTCGCGCCGAATGCGGCGCATCTGGCGCTGGCAAAGCTGGAAGAGGAGCTCGGCGATCGTTTTCTGCTGGTAACGCAGAATATCGACAACCTGCACGAGCGGGCCGGTAACAAGAACATCATCCACATGCACGGCGAGCTGCTCAAGGTTCGCTGCGCCTGGAGCGGCCAGGTGCTGGACTGGAAAGAAGACGTGCTGCCAGAGGATAAGTGCCACTGCTGCCAGTTCCCGTCGCGCCTGCGTCCGCACGTGGTCTGGTTCGGCGAAATGCCGCTGGGAATGGATGAGATCTACAGCGCCCTGGCGATGGCAGACGTGTTTATTGCCATCGGCACATCCGGTCATGTTTACCCGGCGGCGGGGTTTGTCCACGAAGCGCGACTGCACGGTGCGCATACGGTAGAACTCAACCTTGAGCCAAGCCAGGTGGGTAGCGAGTTTGAAGAGAAACACTACGGTCTGGCAAGCACGGTCGTCCCGGAGTTTGTCGACAAGCTGCTGAAAGGGCTGTAAGGGCAATCGCGTGAAAAGGCACCCGCTGGACGGGTGCCTTTTTATTATGAATGGAAGAACGCCAGCGTCTTCTCGAGCGATTTAGCCTGCTCATCCAGCGAGAGCGCCGCGGCAGAGATCTGCTGAACCAGAGAGGCGTTCTGCTGGGTCGTGCTGTCCATCTGGTTAACGGCGGTGCTGACCTGGCTAATCCCGCGATTTTGCTCGTCCAGCGCCTGAACGATATCGTTGATGACCAGATGCACATGCGATACCGCTTCAATCACCTGCTTCATCATCACCCCGGTTTCATTGACCAGCTCAACGCCTTTGCTTACGCGGCCTGAGGACTCGGCAATCAGCTGAGAGATCTCTTTTGCCGCGTTGGCGCTTCGCTGGGCAAGATTGCGCACTTCCCCTGCGACAACCGCGAAGCCGCGCCCCTGTTCGCCAGCCCGTGCCGCTTCAACGGCAGCATTCAGCGCCAGGATATTGGTCTGGAAGGCGATGCCGTCGACAATGCTGTTAATCTCACCGATCTTACGTGCGCTCTCATCAATCTCCCCAATCACCACGACCACATCGTTTACCAGCGTTTCGCCATGCCCGGCGAGGCTCGCGGCGCGATCGGTCAGCGTGGTCGCCTTATGCGCGTTGTCGGCGTTATTTTTCACCGTGACCGAAATCTCTTCCATGCTGGCTGCCGTTTCAACAATCGCAGCCGCCTGTTCTTCGGTTCGCGAGGCGAGGTCAAGGTTGCCAGCCGAAATTTCGCTGGTGCCGCCGTGCACGGAATGGCTGGCCTCGCTGATATTGTCGACGATGCGCTTAAGCTGCATCTGCATGGTGTGCAGGGCATAAAAAATGCTGTGGGTATCCCCGGAACGCACCGGGATGGTGTTGTTCAGATCCCCCCGGGCGACGGCCAGGGCGATCCCGGCGGCTTCCGAAGGTTCACCCCCCACCGGACGGTCAACTTTGCGGGTAAAGATCTGCGCCATCACCAGGCTAACCGCAACGATGCTTAACACCATCAGGACGATGGCTTTCAGTAAAAATGCGCGCGCTTCGGCCATCACTTCGCTGACCGGGGTGATAATGGCGAGTTTCCACGGCGTCTGGCTATTACCGACGGCGATGTCCTGCCAGGTGATAAACACGTCCTCCTTCAGCAGCGGATCGTTTACCCGGGTGACGTCATGACCGGTAATCTGACCGGCGTAAGGCTTGCCTGCCGCGCGCTTGTCCGGGCTGGACACCACGTTATTACCCGCGGAGAGGAGCAGGGCGTAGCCAGTGCCGTTCCACGGTTTAATCGCGCCGATCGTGGATTGCAGCGTGGCGAGGGAGAAGTCAGAGGTGACCGAGCCCAGAAACTGACCGTCGCGCATGATGGGGGCGGCAATCGAGGTGAGCATCACTTCCACGCCGTTGTAGGGATAAATATAGGGCTCGATGATCACATCTTTATGCCGTTGTTTCGGCAGCAGATAATAATCGCCGCTGCCGGGCGTTTCGATGTCCGTCAGCAGGTGTAATGCCGGTTTGCCGGTGGCATCGCGGTCGACGTAGCGGGCGTAGCGCCCGGCAGGATCCTCACCGCTTTGACCGGCCCAGACGGCATCTTTATCGTCGAACGCGTTAGGCTCAAAGGCCATCGACATGGAGAGAAACTGCGGGTGAGCCGAAAGGTAGTGGATGAGGAGCTGGTTCAGGCTCTGGCGATCGGATACGCCCGCCTCGCGCAGCGCCAGGGCGCTGTTGCCCATGTCCCGTGCGGCAGTCAGGGCAGAATCCAGCTGTTTGCTGACCTGCAACGATTGCACCTCGGCAATCTGGCGGATATGTTTTTTGGCCAGAACCTCCTGCTGCGCCATCCACTGCCACATCATAAACCCGATCGTTGCCGTAAAGCCCACCGTCACGGTGAGGAAAATGGACAATAGCATCAACGTCTTGACTCTTATTTTTTTTCTTTGGACCACGGCGTCTTTCATTCTCATCTCCCGTAATATCGTGCATGTCGGGCAGGCACCTATTCCTTATCGGATATTTTTTCCTCTTTCTGTAGAGCGCCAGGTATATTTAATTTAAATCCTGAAGATATAAATCCCGTTAATTAGTGTGGATGCTTTTATTTTGTGCATTCAATCAAAATAGTGCTCGATAATGCTCGTTATCGTCGTGTAGAAAGAGGATGCTAATAAATAATAAAGTTGTAGAGGAGGATGGGATATGTACGGATTTATTGCGCGACAACCCATTTTTAACCCTGAGATGAAGACGGTGGGCTACGAGCTGCTCTTCAGAGATGGGATGACAAACCGTTTTCCGGACGTGTCGGCGGAATATGCCACCTCCAGGATGATATCAGATCAGTTTTTATGCGTGCCGTCCCAGCGAATCGCCGGGACACATACGTCGTTTATTAATTTTCCGTCGCGAATGGTCATAGACCGCAGTGGAGAAGCGCTGGATAAAGAGAGCGTGGTGATTGAGATCCTGGAAGATGCTGTGCCGGGAGCGGAGCTGCTGCAGGCCGTCAGGGAGATGAACGCGCATGGCTATCAGTTTGCGCTTGATGATTTCACGCTTGCGCCAGAATGGGATGCTTTTTTACCCTATATTTCAATACTGAAATTTGACGTCAGAAATTATACCTTAGCGCAAATTAAACAGTATCTGAAAGAGCGTAAACATTTAACCGGGCATATTAAATATCTCGCTGAAAAAATTGAGACTAAAGAGGAATTCAGCCAATACCGGGAAGAGGGATTCTCGCTGTTTCAGGGCTATTTTTTCTGCCGTCCGGAGGTTATTAAATATAAACGGCTATCGCAAAATCAGCTGGCGATTTTTCGGCTGCAAATGGAGGTTGGGCGCAATAAGCCTGATTTTCGGATCGTCGAGTCGTTGATTAAAACCGATCTCACGCTGTCCTATAAGATCATGCGCTACATGAAGCACACCGCATTTAAACATATCGGTGCCTGTAATTTCAGCAAGTTAACCCTGAGTGAAGTGCTCAGATACCTCGGGGAAAACCAGCTGAGACGGTTTGTTGCCGTCGTGGTCCTGGCGAGCGCGGGCAATGACACCGTCAGCGAGCTTTACCCGCTGAGCATGATGCGCGGCAAGTTCTGCGAGCTGATAGCCGAGACGATGAACGAACCGGCGCTGGCTGAAAATGCCTTCATGTGCGGCCTGTTTTCGCTGCTCGATACCCTCCTTGAGCTGCCGATGGCCGAGTTGATGAAGCAAATTGCGGTCCCGCAGAGCGTGAGCAATGCCCTGTGCCACCAGGAGGGACGGTTAGCCGATATGGTGAGCCTTTGCCGGTACTATGAACAGCAGCAATGGGACGAGGCGACCCGGGTTCGTCAGGCGCTGGGTCTGACGGATGAGGATGTGGTTGAGGCGATGAGAAAGGCGACGATCTGGGCTGGGGAGAACGCGGTCAGTTAATCCTCCTCACGCCGCACGTACGGCGTGAGGAAGAACGCGATACCGTTACCGGCCCGCTTTTAATTTCTGATAATACTCTTCGTAGAGACGGCTGGCGTCACCGACATCGTTCTGCCATTCACCTTTGCTGATGGTTTCGGCATCCGGATAGAGCGATTTATCGTTAGCTACCTCAGGCTTCAGCAGCTTGCGTGCGGCGAGGTTTGGCGTCGGGTAGCCAATCGTCTCGGCAACCTGTTTCGCCACGTCAGGGCGCAGCAGGAAGTTAATCAGCTTATGCGCCCCTTCAACGTTTTTCGCGTTGGCGGGGATCGCAAGACTGTCCATCCAGAAGATCCCGCCTTCTTTCGGCCAGACCACCTCAAGCGGCGTACCGGCCTGGCGGGCGACATACGCGGAGCCGTTCCACACCATTCCAAGATTCACTTCGCCTTCCATATACGGGTTAGCCGGGTTATCAGAGTTGAACGCCGCCACGTTAGGCATCAGCTTTTTCAGCTCGTTATACGCCGCTTCAATCTCTTTTGGATCCGTCGTGTTGCCCGAATAGCCCAGCTTGCGCAGCGCCACCTGGAACACTTCACGCGCGTCGTCGGTTAACAGCAGGCTCCCTTTGTATTCCGGCTTCCACAGGTCGGCCCAGCTTGTCACCGTTTTCGGATCGACGGCCTCGCTGTTCACGCCAATCGCGGTTGCTCCCCAGATGTACGGAATGGAGTAGTCGTTATTGGGGTCGAACGGCTTGTTGAGCATCTCTGGATCGAGGTTTGAAAAATGGGTTAGCTTCGTTTTATCGATCTTCTGGATCATGCCCTCTTTGCGCATTTTGTCAACAAAGTAGGTGGAAGGAACGACCAGATCGTACGCGCCGTCTTTGTAGGTTTTCAGCTTGGCGTACATGGTTTCATTCGACTCGTAGGTCGAGTAGATCACCTTGATGCCCGTCTCCTTTGTGAACTGCTCCAGCAGGCCCGGCGGCACGTATTCGGTCCAGTTGTAGAAGTAGAGCGTTTTACCGTCATCAGCGTGCGCGGCACCCATGCCAAGCACCAGCGCCGCAGCGGCGAGCATTTTTTTCATTTCATTGTCCCCTGAGATTTTGTTTTATCACGAGCAATAACCTGGCTGGCGATCACCAGAACCAGCGAAAACACCAGCAGAATGGTCGCCAGCGCGTTCACCTCCGGTGAGACGCCGACTTTCACCATTGAATAGATCTTCAACGGCAGAATTTCATAGCTCGGCCCGGTGACGAAGGAGGACACGACCACGTCATCCATCGACAGAGTAAAGCTGAGCAGCCATCCGGCCGCCACGGCGGGCATCGCCAGCGGCAGGATGATTTTGCGCAGGATGGTCATCTCGCTGGCGCCCAGATCCTTCGCCGCCTCCAGCATGCGCAGGTCGAACCCTTTCAGGCGTGCGAAAACGGTCACCACCACAAACGGCAGGCAGAAGGTGATATGCGAGAACAGCAGAGACCAGAAGCCAAGCTGTACGCCCAGCAGCATAAACAGTACCAGCAGCGAAATGGCCATCACGATGTCCGGTGACATCATCACCACAAACAGCATGCCGCTGACGAACGGTTTGCCGCGAAAGCGATAGCGGTACAGCGCCACGGCGGTGAGCGAGCCAATCAGCGTCGCGAAGGTGGCGGAGAAGATCGCCATCGTCAGCGAGTGCTGAGCGGCCTGCAGCAGGCTGTCGTTGTTCATCAGCAGGCTGTACCAGTTGGTGGTAAAGCCCTGCCAGTTAATCCCGAAGCGTGAGCTGTTAAACGAGTTCACGATCAAAATAACGATCGGGATATAGAGATAGGCATAGATGGCGGTCATAAAACCGCCGCGAAGCAGTCGACCGATCATTCGAGTTCCACCTTTTTATTCAGCAGGCGTGAGGCGCGCCAGTAGACCAGCAGCATCAGGCCCATTACCACCGTCAGCGTAATGCTGGTGGCGGAGCCGAACGGCCAGTCGCGGATGTTGAGGAACTGGCTCTTGATCACGTTGCCGATCAGCAGGTTTTTCGCGCCGCCCATCAGATCCGACACATAGAACAAGCCCATCGCCGGGAGCATCACCAGCAGACAGCCCGCGATAATGCCGGGCATCGTCAGCGGAATAATGATGCGAAGAAAGGTCTGCAGCTTACTGGCACCCAGATCTTTTGCCGCTTCCAGCAGCGGTTTATCCAGCTTCTCAATGCTGGAGTAGAGCGGCATCACCATAAACGGCAGCAGGATGTAGACCAGGCCGATAATGACCGCGCTCGGGGTAAACATGATGCGGATCGGCGTATCAATCACTCCCAGCCACAGCAGAAACTCGTTGAGATAGCCTTTAGTGCTAAGGAAGATTTTCAGCCCGTAGATGCGGATTAACGAGTTGGTCCAGAAGGGAACAATCAGTAAAAACAGCAGCAGGGGCCGCACCTTTTGCGGCAGGCCCGCGAGGAACCATGCGAAGGGATAACCCAGCACCAGACAGGCAAGGGTGGCAATCAGCGCCATATTGAGCGAGTGCAGCAGCACGTCAAAATAGAGCGGATCGAGCAGGCGCGCGTAGTTGTCCAGCGTAAAGACCAGCGAAACGAAGCTAGCGTCGTCGCGGGTCAGAAAGCTGGTGGCAACGATCATCAGGTTGGGTAAAAAGACAAACAGCACAAGCCAACCGACGATCGTGGCGATCACCACATTCTGGAATTTACTTGTGTTCTTCATCAGCCAGCACAACCTCCCAGCTTTCTACCCAGTTGATAACCATTTTCTGGTCGAGAGAGTGGTCGAAGTCAGGGTCGTCTTCGTTAAAGAATTCGCTGACCATCACCATCTTGCCGTTCTCCAGCTCGACAACGGACTCCAGCGTCATCCCTTTGTAGTTGCGCTCGCGAATATAGCCGATTAACCCTTCGGCCTCGGTATTGCCGTGAATTTCATCGACGCGCAGATCTTCCGGGCGCAGCAGAACGTTGAGCTTTTGTCCCTTTTCGACGGGGAAATTCACCGTGATATTGCACTCGCGCCCTTCGACGTTGGCGCGCACGCGCTGGTCGTCCAGACGCTCAATCACCGTGGCGTCGAAGATATTGATCTCGCCAATGAAGCTGGCGACAAACAGATTCTTCGGCTCTTCGTAGATTTCGCGCGGCGTGCCGTCCTGCTCGATTTTGCCGTCGCGCATCACCACGATGCGGTCAGACATGGTCAGGGCTTCTTCCTGATCGTGGGTGACGAAGACAAAGGTAATGCCGAGCTTGCGCTGCAGGGCTTTGAGCTCGTTCTGCATCTGCTTGCGCAGCTTGTAATCCAGCGCGGAGAGGGATTCATCCAGCAGGAGCAGACGCGGCTTGTTGACCACGGCGCGGGCGATGGCCACACGCTGCTGCTGGCCGCCGGAAAGCTGATGGGGTTTACGCTGGGCAAACGTCTCAAGCTGCACCATGCGCAGGGCGTCGGTGACGCGCGGTTCGATCTCATTCGCCGGAGTTTTTTGCATCCGCAGGCCAAACGCCACGTTTTCAAACACGGTCATGTGCGGGAACAGGGCATAGCTCTGAAAGACGGTATTGACGTGGCGATCTTCGGCAGGAACCCGGGTGATGTCCTGGTTCTCAAGATGGATATGACCGTTATCGACGCTTTCCAGCCCGGCGATAAGGCGCAGTACGGTTGTTTTGCCGCAGCCCGAGGGGCCAAGCAGCGTCAGAAACTCACCGTCATTGATGGTGAGAGTGAGGTCGGAAATAACGTCTTTACCATCAAAACTTTTACGAATTCGTTCCAGTTGCACCAGCGGTGAACGTGAACGGGATTGTGTATTCAATTTTTGCGCTGTCCCATATAGACGCCTCAGGCAGCAGACTGAAGCGGGGTTTGTGTGTAACCACCTTGGTGACTCGTAATGAGGGCGGACATTCTACGGCAATCCCCTGCGATCGCCAATCCTTGTCACTGATTCATAAGCTACATTTATTAACGCATAACCATATAAACGGAAAATATTCTCGTTTGCGGGATAAAAGTGACCTGACGCAATATTTGCGTTTTGATGCTTATTGATAATGTTGTCACAAAAAGTGAGGGTGACTGCATGGATAAATTACTTGAGCGTTTTTTACAGTACGTTTCGCTGGATACCCAATCTAAACCGGGTGTTCGTCAGGTGCCCAGCACCGAAGGCCAGTGGAAGTTATTAAACCTGCTTAAAGAGCAGCTTGACGCCATGGGGCTGGTCAACGTCACGTTAAGCGAAAAAGGCACTGTGATGGCAACGCTGCCGGCGAATGTCGAGGGTGATATTCCGGCAATTGGCTTTATCTCCCATGTCGACACCTCTCCGGATTTTAGCGGTAAACATGTGAACCCGCAGATTGTGGAAAACTACCGCGGCGGCGATATTGCGCTGGGCATTGGCGACGAGGTGCTCTCGCCGGTGATGTTCCCCGTGCTGCACCAGCTGCTGGGCCAGACGCTGATCACCACCGACGGTAAAACGCTGTTGGGGGCGGATGACAAGGCGGGTATCGCGGAGATCATGACCGCGCTGGCGGTGCTGAAAGAGAAAAATATCCCGCACGGTGATATCCGCGTGGCCTTTACGCCGGATGAAGAGGTGGGAAAGGGCGCAAAACATTTCGACGTGGAAGCCTTTAACGCGCAGTGGGCCTATACCGTCGACGGCGGCGGCGTCGGTGAACTGGAGTATGAAAACTTCAATGCCGCGTCCGTCACCATCAAAATTGTCGGCAACAACGTTCACCCCGGCTCGGCGAAAGGCGTCATGGTGAACGCGCTGTCGCTGGCGTCACGA
Organism: Enterobacter sp. DC1; assembly: GCF_000568075.1. NCBI lineage: Bacteria > Pseudomonadati > Pseudomonadota > Gammaproteobacteria > Enterobacterales > Enterobacteriaceae > Enterobacter > Enterobacter sp. DC1. The sequence continues at coordinate 916,609 of NZ_AZUA01000001.1, read as the reverse complement.
ATTCATGCAGAAGTCCCAGCGGAAGAGAGCCCTGAACAGACCGAAGGGTATGAAGGTTTCTATCACCTGACCAGCATCAAAGGCACCGTGGACAGCGCGCAGATGCACTACATCATCCGCGATTTCGACCGCAAAGCCTTTGAGGCGCGCAAGCGTAAGATGATGGAGATCGCTAAGAAGGTCGGTAAAGGATTACACCCTGATTGCTATATTGAGCTGATCATTGAAGACAGCTATTACAACATGCGCGAGAAGGTGATGGCGCATCCGCATATTCTTGATATCGCCCAGCAGGCGATGCGCGACTGCGATATTGAACCGCAGCTGAAGCCGATTCGCGGCGGCACCGACGGTTCTCAGCTGTCGTTTATGGGGCTGCCGTGCCCGAACCTGTTTACCGGTGGCTACAACTATCATGGCAAGCATGAGTTTGTGACGCTGGAAGGGATGGAAAAAGCGGTGAAGGTGATAGTGCGGATAGCGGAGTTGACCGCTAAACGCTAAGAAAAAGCCCGGTGGCGCTTCGCTTACCGGGCCTACGATCGGAATGTAGGCCGGGTAAGGCGAAGCCGCCACCCGGCATTAAGGCAAGGAATGCCCATGTCAAACTATCGTCGCCACTACGTCCCAGGTGGAACCTGGTTCTTCACCGTCAATCTGCAAAACCGCCAGAGCGATTTGCTTACCCGTCATATCGACAGCCTGCGTGCTGCGACCTCAACGGTTAAACATGCAAAGCCATTTACTATCAACGCATGGGTAATCCTTCCTGAACATATGCACTGTATCTGGACCTTACCGGAAGGCGACAGTGACTTTTCGGCACGCTGGCGCGACATCAAAAAGACATTTAGCCGCAACATTGAAATGCGCCATATCTGGCAGCCACGCTTCTGGGAGCACACCGTCCGTAACGAAGAGGACTACCGGCGGCATGTGGATTACGTCTACATTAATCCGGTGAAACATGGCTATGTCAGTAAGGTCAGCGACTGGCCGTATTCAACGTTTCATCGCGATGTACGGGAAGGGTTGTATCCGGTGGATTGGGCGGGAGAGATCGAGGATTTTGCAGCGGGAGAGCGGAAGTAAAAAGCCGGGTGGCGGCTACGCCTTACCCGGCCTACAAAACCCGTGAACGTAGGCCCGGTAAGCGAAGCGCCACCGGGCATTACAGCGACTCAGTCCTCAAAGAACCAGTACCCGCTGTTGACCAGCGCGGCGAGCATCGCGAGGAAGGAAGGATCTTCCAGCGCATCGCCAAAGGTGTCGGCAGTCAGCACCAGATGGCTGGCAATGGCTTCCAGCGCCGGACGGTGCGGAGAGTCCAGCTTCTCGCCGTTGACGAACACCTCTTCACCAATGCGCAGCACGCGCAACCCGCCCAAACGCGTCAGCTTGTCGCCCTGCTGAAGCGCATCATAAATCTCGTCAGCCTGATACGGCGGCTCCGGCGGCGCAACGTCCAGCTCGTGACGAGACTGGCTGATAAACTCACCAAACCACTGTTTGAAGTGCTCCGGCTCGTTGATCAAATCCAGCATCATGCCGCGCAGCTTATCGAGTTCTTCTGGCAGAATATCCGCCGGATGCTCGCGCGCAGGCACATCAGGGTCGCTGTAACGATAGCTGCCCAGCTCGCGCTGCAGGACGTAGTCGGCAAATCCGCTGATCATCTCGCGGCCGCTCGGCGCGCGGAACCCCACGGAGTAGTTGAGTGAGTTTTCCAGGGAGTAGCCCTCGTGAGGGAATCCCGGCGGAATGTAGAGAATATCGCCCGGCTCCAGCTCTTCGTCGATAATCCCTTCAAACGGGTCAACCTGAAGCAGGTCCGGATGCGGGCAGTGCTGCTTCATCGGCACTTTTTCGCCCACGCGCCAGCGGCGGCGGCCCGTACCCTGAATGATGAACACGTCGTACTGGTCAAGATGTGGACCTACGCCGCCGCCCGGCACGGAGAAGGAGATCATCAGATCGTCCATGCGCCAGTCGGGCAGGGCGCGGAACGGGCGCATTAATGCGGCAGTGGGCTCGTGCCAGTGGTTGACCGCCTGCACCAGCAGCGACCAGTTGTTTTCACCGAGGTGATCGTAGCTTTCGAAAGGACCGTGGCTAACCTGCCATTTCCCGTCCTGGTGGCTGACCAGACGGCTGTCGACTTCGTTTTCCATGGCCAGACCTGCCAGCTCGTCAGGCGAGATAGGGTCGACAAAATTGCTGAATCCGCGTTTCAGAACCACCGGGCGTTTTTGCCAGTAACGTTCAATAAACTCGGGCCAGTTAAGCGTTAAGTGATAATCCATAATTTTTTTATTCCGCAGGCTCTTACTGACTCGGATTATAACGGAAGCTCAGCCCCCCGGCTGCGAGTTCCTCGCATTTTTCACATAACGGGTTAACTATCGTTCAATGTGGGCTGCTGGCGGCCAAAAATAACCTCCATTCTGGCGCCGCCCAGCAGGCTTTCACTGGTTTCTATTTTCCCGTCGTACTGGTCGACAATCTCGCGCGCGACGGCCAATCCTACGCCCTGACCGGGACGCAGCGTATCGGCGCGCTGACCGCGATCGAACACCACGTCACGCTTATTGCGCGGGATCCCCGGGCCATCGTCCTCAACGATAATATGCAGTTCGGTTTCCGTCTGACGCGCAGACACTTCCACGAACTCCAGACAGTATTTGCAGGCGTTATCCAGCAGGTTGCCCATCACTTCCATGAAATCATTTTTTTCACCCACAAAGCTTATTTCAGGCGAGATATCGAGGCTGATATTCACCCCTTTGCGCTGATACACCTTATTGAGGGCGGAGGTGAGGTTATCCAGAAGCGGGGCTACCGGGTGCAGCTCGCGGCTCAGCAGCGCGCTGCCTGAACGCATGCTGGCGCGATGCAGGTAATAGCCAATTTGCTGTGAAATACGGCTGATCTGTTCCAGCATCACCGGCTCGGCATCATCGACGCTTAGCTTCGAACTGCGCATTGAACGCAGGGTACTTTGCATCACGGCCAGCGGAGTTTTCAGGCTGTGGGTCAGGTCGGTAAGGGTGGTACGGTATTTATCGTAGCGTTCGCGTTCACTTTTCAGCAGGCGGTTGAGGTTACGCACCAGGCTGGTGAGCTCACGGGTCGTTTCCGGGTTGAGCTTCTCGCGATGATGTTCTTCCAGCTCACGAACCTCTTTCGCCAGGGACTCAATGGGGCGCAAGCTCCACCACGCCGCTACCCACAGCAGCGGGATCACCAGCAGGAGATTCGCAGCCAGAACGTAGATGAACCAGCTCCAGACCATATAAGAACGCTTCAGCTCGACCGGAATGGTGTCGATCACCACGATGGTCAGCTGCGGCATGTTCAGCGTCGCCGGATAGAGGTTAATCGCGACGGAGTGCGTCATCTCCGTTTCGGCGTTGTCGGCGCGGATCTCGTTTAGCTTTTGCTGCAGGGAGCGATCTTCACGGATCAGCGAGCTGGTGGTGTTGAGATCGGCTTCAATTTCATGAAACCCGTTGGTTTTGAGCCAGTCCGGACGAATGCTTTTAACCAGCCAGGGGATGTCTCGCTGCGCCCACAGCAATTTCCCTTTTTCGTTATAAATCAGGGCCAGCGTTGGGCTCTGCTGGTTGAGGTTTTCCGGCATTTCGACGGTGATTCGGTTGTTTTCCCACTTCGCCAGGGTATAAAACAGATTGCTTTCGCCGCGCAACAGCCGAAAGGTGGTTTTATCAAAGCTGACGCTGTAGCCCACCAGGGCGACCATGCCGTAGGAGAGCGACAGCACCAGCACGACGGCGGCTGTTGCCAGTAAGAAACGAACCCGCAGCGAGAGGGGCAGAATGTGGCGCAAAATCCGTCTCATTTAGCGTAATTCGAACAGGTAGCCCTGGCCACGGACGGTGGTAATCACATCCTGCGGATACTGCGCCTGAATTTTCTTACGCAAACGTCCCATCAGCACGTCAATGGTATGGCTCTCGCGCAGTTCAGCATCAGGATAAAGCTGGAGCATTAAGGAATCTTTGCTCACCACTTTGCCATTGTTACGGATCAGCGTTTCCATGATGGTGTATTCGAAGGCGGTGAGCTTAATCACTTCATCATTGATCGCTAATTCCCGGCGGGAGAGATCGACCTGGAATGGCGGGATGGAAATAACCTGTGAAGCCAGCCCGCTGTTGCGGCGTAACAGCGCCTGCATGCGCGCCGCCACCTCTTCAATATGAAACGGCTTGGTGACGTAATCGTCTGCACCCGCGCTGAGCACTTCAACCTTATCCTGCCAGCCTTCACGGGCGGTCAGAACCAGAACCGGCAGGGAGACATCGTGGCTGCGCCAGCGGCGAATTAACGACAGACCGTCTTCGTCAGGCAACCCTAAATCGACAATGGCGATATCCGGCAGGTGTTCATTGAGATAATAATCGGCTTCTTTTGCATCTTCAGCATCGTCCACCTGATGTCCCATCTCCTGAAGCTGAACCTTCAGGTGATGGCGTAGCAATGCGTTATCCTCAACAACCAGTACGCGCATCATCTCTTCTCCCTAAATAATTGGTATGAATAGTTTAACGCTGATTATGTTGTTGTGGGGATAAACATTGAGTAAACCGGGGAAAAGCATCCCCCTTTTCGGGCGAAAAGGGGGAGAGGGGCGTTACTTCAGCTCGTCGACCATGGTGATGGCGCGGCCAATGTAGTTCGCCGGGGTCATCGCCTTCAGGCGCGTTTTCTCTTCTTCCGGCAGCGCCAGACCGTCGATAAACTGCTTCATGCCTTCGGCGTCAACGCGTTTTCCGCGGGTCAGCTCTTTCAGCTTCTCGTACGGTTTTTCGATACCGTAACGGCGCATCACGGTCTGGATTGGCTCCGCCAGTACTTCCCAGTTGTGATCCAGCTCGTCCAGCAGACGGTCACGGTTCACTTCCAGTTTGCTCACGCCTTTCAGGGTGGACTGGTACGCGATCAGCGCGTAGCCAATGCCCACGCCCAGGTTACGCAGTACGGTGGAGTCGGTCAGGTCGCGCTGCCAGCGGGATACCGGCAGTTTGCTCGCCATATGCTGCAGCACGGCGTTCGCCAGGCCCAGATTGCCTTCGGAGTTTTCGAAGTCGATTGGGTTTACTTTGTGCGGCATGGTGGAAGAGCCGATTTCACCGGCGATCGTTTTCTGCTTGAAGTGGTTCAGGGCGATGTAGCCCCACACGTCGCGATCGAAGTCGATCAGGATGGTGTTGAAGCGCGCGATGCAGTCAAACAGTTCGGCGATATAGTCGTGCGGCTCAATCTGGGTAGTGTACGGGTTCCACTGAATGCCCAGAGAGGTCACGAACTCTTCGCTGAACTGGTGCCAGTCAACTTCCGGATAAGCGGCGATGTGGGCGTTATAGTTACCGACCGCACCGTTGATTTTGCCGAGGATCTCAACCTGCTCCAGCTGACGGTACTGGCGCTCCATGCGGTACGCGACGTTCGCCATCTCTTTACCCATCGTGGATGGGGTGGCTGGCTGGCCGTGGGTACGGGAGAGCAGCGGAATGTCGCGGTATTCCACGGACAGCGCTTTTACCGCGTCGATGATTTTACGCCAGTAAGGCAGCACCACCTCTTTGCGCGCGGTGGAGAGCATCAGCGCGTGAGAGAGGTTGTTGATGTCTTCAGATGTACAGGCGAAGTGAATGAACTCAGACACGGCGTGCAGCGCAGGGACGCTTTCCACTTTCTCTTTCAGGAAGTACTCAACCGCTTTCACGTCGTGGTTGGTGGTGCGTTCAATGGTTTTAATGCGCGCGGCGTCTTGTTCGCTAAACTCAGCAACGATTTTATCAAGGTAATCGTTTGCCTTTTCGTCAAAAGCAGGAACTTCCTTGATTGCTGCCTGGGCGGCCAGCTTTTGCAGCCAGCGTACTTCAACCTGAACACGGAACTTCAGCAAACCATATTCGCTGAAGATCCCGCGCAGCGCGCTGACTTTATCGCCGTAGCGTCCATCGACAGGGGATACGGCGGTCAGTGAGGATAATTCCATAATTCGCAACTCCGGGAGGTTAACAATGAGCAAGAATTTGTTTTGCCTGAGTGGTCAGGCGATTACGAGAAAACATTAACTGCAGGCGGCCACCGCCCACCTGGTGCCACAGCACGGCGGCGCGGATCCCTGCCAGCAGGGACGCGCGCACTTTTGCCTGTACCTGCGGACTTTGCAGCACGGCAGGGGATCCGGTGACCTGAATACGCGGGCCCAGCGGGCTGATGACGTCAACATAAATGCCGGCCATGGCGCTCAGCAGCGTTTCCGACTGCAGGTCAAAATGATCGAGCTGACGCTGCAGCCCGGCAATGCGATCGCCCAGCGTATTCATTGCGCCTTTTGCGGCGCTCAGCTTACGCTCCAGCACCATCAGGCTTAACGTGTAGCGGGTCAGCTCCGCGTTTAATCCCTGACGGCTGCTGGCGTTAAGCACGCCGAGCAGGGTTTCAAGACCGAGACGAAGATTGGTTTCACTCCCGCCGAACACGCCCAGTGTCGAGCCGGGGTTGAGATCGATAACGCTGTTCAGCGAAACGTGCAGGGCATCTGCATCGCAATGACCCTGATGCGCCAGCTGTTGCACCAGACGGGCTGACTGGCAAATTCCCGCCAGCGCCAGAGTGATGTCATAGTAGTTCTTCGCCACACGGTCTCCTTTATGTGTGAATCGTATTAAACAGCAGGCAGCGGCAGGCGCTGTTCAATGATCCCGCCGCCCAGACAGATTTCGCCGCTGTAGAAGACAGCAGACTGACCCGGGGTGACGGCGGCGACCGGCTCGTCGAAACGCACGTCAATGCGATCGTCATCGAGCGCGGTAATGGTGCAAGGAATATCGGTCTGACGGTAGCGTGTTTTCACCGTGCAGCGCAGCGTGCCTTTCAGCGGTTCACGATCGACCCAGTGCAGCTGCTGTGCAATAAGGCCAACGGACATCAGACGCGGATGATCGTGACCCTGGGCAACAACCAGAATATTGTTTTCGACGTCTTTGTCGACAACATACCATGGATCTTCACTGCCTTCTTTGGTCCCGCCGATACCCAGCCCTTTACGCTGGCCGAGCGTGTGGTACATCAGCCCCTGATGCTGGCCAATCTCTTCCCCGTCGACGGTGACAATTTTACCCGGCTGTGCAGGCAGGTAACGTCCCAGGAAATCGCGGAATTTGCGCTCGCCGATGAAGCAGATGCCGGTAGAGTCTTTTTTCTTCGCGGTGATCAGGTCCAGCTCTTCGGCGATTTTACGCACCTGCGGCTTTTCCAGCTCCCCGACCGGGAACAGGCTCTGGGCGATTTGCTCGTGGCTCAGCGTATAGAGGAAGTAGCTTTGATCTTTGTTGCCGTCCAGGCCGCGCAGCAGCTGGCTTTTGCCATTCACGTCTGCGCGACGCACGTAGTGACCGGTCGCAATATAGTCTGCGCCCAAATCTTCCGCGGCGAATTCCAGGAAGGCCTTAAATTTGATCTCTTTGTTGCACAGAATATCCGGGTTCGGCGTACGGCCCGCTTTGTACTCTTCGAGGAAGAGTTCAAAAACGTTGTCCCAGTATTCTGCGGCAAAGTTGACGGTGTGCAGCTCAATGCCGAGCTTATCGCATACGGCCTGCGCGTCGGCGAGATCCGCAGCGGCGGTGCAGTATTCCTCGCCATCATCTTCCTCCCAGTTCTTCATGAACAGACCCTCCACCTTATAGCCCTGTTGCTGCAACAGGTAGGCGGAAACGGAGGAATCGACACCGCCGGACATGCCGACGATCACTTTTTTCTGGCTGTTATCTGACATGGAATACTCACGACATTGAACTTCAAGGCGGCGTATTCTATCACGCCCCCCCACCATTGACACCCTCTGTAAACGGCCAGTTAAATGCGCCGATAACATCCAGCGGCAGGCGTTCGCCTGACTGCCAGCAGCGAATGCTTTCCGCAACCAGCGGCGAGCGCAGGTTTGGCGCGTTCAGGATCTCGTCGGCAGTGACCCACAGACAGCGGTCGATATCGTCATCCTGCGGCTCTGTGGCGCACGTTTCGCTAAGCTCAACGGCGAATAAAAAGCGCAGAAACGGGGTGTGATCCGGCGCGATCCACTGGTGCATACGGATGAAGTGCTGGGGTTCAGCGTGGATGCCGGTCTCTTCCCACAGCTCGCGTTTCGCTGCCTGCAGCAGGGTTTCATTGGCTTCAAGGTGTCCGGCAGGCTGGTTCCACAGCGCTTTGCCGTTAATGCTCTCTTCGACTACAAGGAATTTTCCCCGGGCGTGGACCACGCAGGCAACCGTGACATGAGGTTTAAACATAGTGACTCCTTAAGGGGTAACGTCGCGCCATTCGCCGTTTGCCAGCGTTTCCAGGGTGTAGCTGCCCATGGCGTAGCGAATCAGACGCAGGGTAGGGAAGCCGACGTGCGCGGTCATGCGGCGAACCTGGCGGTTGCGGCCTTCATAAAGGGTAACTTTGAGCCAGCTCGTCGGAATGGATTTGCGTTCGCGAATCGGCGGGTTGCGCGGCCACAGCCACTCCGGTTCATTTACGCGTTCAATACCTGCGGGCAGGGTTGGGCCGTCGTTCAACGTCACGCCGCTGCGTAACGCTGCCAGCGTCGCGTCATCCGGCTCGCCTTCCACCTGTACGAAGTAAATTTTACCGGTGCGTTTTCCGGGCTGCGTGAGCTTCGCCTGTAAAGCGCCGTCGTTGGTTAAGACCAGAAGTCCTTCGCTGTCGCGGTCCAGACGCCCGGCTGCGTAGACGCCCTGAACGGGAATATAGTCCTTCAGCGTGCTGCGCCCGGCTTCATCGGTAAACTGCGGCAAAACATCGTAGGGTTTATTGAACAAAATAACCCGCTTCGGCTGGGTTTCCTGCGGTCTTCTGGCGGCTTGTCGCGAGCTGAATCGCTCAACCCGGTGTTTTGTAAAAGAAGTTTTCTTCATGGTATTTTCAGGCGTTATCAATTGCCGCATTATAGCCTAATAACGAAGACCTTTCATGGCGCAGGACAATCAGGTACTATCGAAGGGCTCATTACAATTTATTAACATAAGATCAGTAACAACCAGAAGCGCTCGAAGGAGAGGTTAATGGAAAGCAAAGTAGTTGTTCCGGCGGAAGGTAAAAAGATCACCCTGCAAAACGGCAAGATTAACGTTCCTCACAATCCGATTATCCCGTTCATCGAAGGTGACGGTATCGGTGTAGACGTTACCCCGGCGATGCTGAAAGTGGTTGATGCCGCTGTTGAGAAAGCCTACAAAGGCGAGCGTAAAATTTCCTGGATGGAAATTTACACCGGTGAGAAATCTACTCAAGTTTATGGCCAGGACGTCTGGCTGCCAGCAGAAACGCTGGACCTGATCCGCGACTACCGTGTTGCTATTAAAGGCCCACTGACGACGCCAGTTGGCGGCGGTATCCGTTCTCTGAACGTGGCACTGCGCCAGGAGCTGGACCTGTACGTGTGTCTGCGTCCGGTTCGTTACTATCAGGGCACCCCAAGCCCGGTTAAGCACCCTGAACTGACCGATATGGTTATCTTCCGCGAAAACTCAGAAGACATCTACGCGGGTATCGAATGGAAAGCGGACTCTGCTGACGCAGAAAAAGTGATTAAATTCCTGCGCGAAGAGATGGGCGTGAAGAAAATTCGCTTCCCTGAGCATTGCGGTATCGGCATTAAGCCGTGCTCTGAAGACGGTACTAAACGTCTGGTGCGTGCGGCCATCGAATACGCGATCACCAACGACCGTGACTCTGTGACCCTGGTTCACAAAGGCAACATCATGAAGTTCACCGAAGGCGCGTTCAAAGACTGGGGCTACCAGTTGGCGAAAGAAGAGTTCGGCGGTGAGCTGATCGACGGTGGCCCATGGCAGAAGATCAAGAACCCGAACACCGGCAAAGAGATCATCATTAAAGATGTGATCGCCGATGCGTTCCTGCAGCAGATCCTGCTGCGTCCTGCAGAATACGACGTGATTGCCTGTATGAACCTGAACGGTGACTACATCTCTGACGCTCTGGCAGCACAGGTTGGCGGTATCGGTATCGCCCCAGGCGCGAACATCGGTGACGAGTGCGCCCTGTTCGAAGCGACCCACGGTACTGCACCAAAATACGCAGGTCAGGACAAAGTGAACCCAGGCTCGATCATCCTGTCCGCAGAGATGATGCTGCGTCATATGGAATGGTTCGAAGCCGCAGACCTGATCGTTAAAGGTATGGAAGGCGCGATCAACGCGAAAACCGTAACTTACGATTTCGAACGTCTGATGGAAGGCGCTAAGCTGCTGAAATGCTCAGAGTTTGGCGACGCGATTATCGCGAACATGTAATCCAGATTCTGGGTTAAACAAGAGCGGGGGCCTGAGGGTTCCCGTTTTTTTTGCCTCTGCCTGCGGGAGACAACACGATGTTAGCCACCGTCCTTATCGCTGTCGTTGCACTCATCCATCTCTACATTCTTGTGCTGGAAATGTTCCTGTGGAATACCAAAACAGGGCACAAGGCCTTTAATCTGCGTCCCGATTTTGCGCGCGACACCCGCGTGCTGGCCGCAAACCAGGGGCTGTATAACGGTTTTCTGGCGGCCGGTCTGCTCTGGAGCCTCTGGCTCGGCGAAAAGGGGATTCAGGTGGCCATCTTCTTCCTGGCCTGCGTATTGGTCGCAGGGCTCTTTGGCGCAGCCACCGCCAGCCGAAAAATTTTGTATGTACAGGCCGCGCCCGCTCTCGCAGCGCTGCTTGCGTTACTCATCTGAAGCAATGCTTTGGTTGAGATAAGGCGTCCGATATACTGATGGCTTTACCTTTACAGGTTAGCGACGAGACAGTTATGAACAACGATATCCCACTGAAATATTATGACATTGCCGATGAGTATGCGACGGAAGCCGCAGACCCGGTCGCTGAGTCAGAGCGCGACGCGCTGGCGCATTATTTCCAGCTGCTGCTCACCCGTTTATCGAATAATGAGGAGATTAGCGAGGAAGCCCAGCAGGAGATGGCCGCTGAGGCTGGGATCCGTGCGGGCCGCATTGATGATATTGCGAACTTCCTTAATCAGTGGGGAAATGAATAGTCTGCTTCAAAAGCCGTTATGCTGATGCTTTGCGATACAGCTCAGCATCACGCTATCGGACCACATACATTTTTTCCGCAGAATATGCGACGCGGGGGCGTCGATAAACAGCGCGAAAATAACGGTCAGACAAAAGAGTACTACTGGTAATAGTAAGGATAATTTCACGTTTTTAACCAAAATATGAGTGAGCTTCAGGGTAATCTACCGTCTGAATGTGACGACTATATGTTTTTGCGTAAAAAATGGAAATGCCCGACTGGAAAAAAACGGACGCGCAAGGCTTCGGGTTACGGTGCGACCCCGGTGAGTCGCTTCGCCAGCTCGCTCCGGGTGAGTGCTTTTGAAAAATACCATCCCTGAATCAGCGCATCGGGATATCTGCCTGCAATAAAGCGATATTGAATTTCATTTTCCACGCCCTCGAAAACAAGCGTTTTATTCAATCTTGCAAGGGCATCGCTGAAGATTACAAAGATGTTTTGCTTATAATGTTCGCTGATGCCGTCCACCAGCGACTTATCGATTTTGATTTCATCATATTCAAGCAGCGACAGGCGGGCGAGGTTCGAGTTTTGCACGCCAAAATCATCTATTGATATTTTAACGCCGAGCGATTTCAGCTCCTGACAGAATCCCTCGAGGATATCTGCCGTGGAAACGGCTTTCTCTGAGAGTTCGACCTTCATCAGGGAAAGGGGAAGGTTATTGGCAAAACACGCACGACGCAAAATAGTAATGAACTGTCCATCTTCAATTTCCTTGTGCCCAACGTTTATTGAGACTATCAGCTGGTGTTTTATCGCCAGAGGGGCAATTTCGGAAAGGGATTTTTCGATAATATTACTGTAATATTTTTTATACAGGCCGATCTTCTTAATTAATGGGATAAACAGCTCCGGAGAGACGTCCCCGTGCTTTTGATCTCGCCACCTCGACAGAACTTCGACGCCCACGACTTTTTGATCGCGAATGCGAATAATGGGCTGATAGTTAACGCTGATGGTATTCGTGATGACGGCTTTTATCAGCGTACGTTCCAGAGAAAAACGGTCTTCATAGATACGGAAGATAAATAACGTTATCGCAATCCAGATAAAACAGAGAATGACCGCGAGAAACGCAAAGATAAACGGAGGTAACGAGGCCAGCCCGGCGTCGTGATGCTTCACGATGACGCACAGGTCCCAGAAGGCGCTGCACTGTGTCAGAGTCAGGGTAAACAACGTCGAATGCAGCCAGCTCTGCTGATTTAGCTCCGTGGCGGCCGAAAAAAAGACTCTGCCGAAGTCTTTGGTGGTAGCACTGAGCGAATAGCTTGCGGTAACCGGGGTGAATTTATCGTAAGCATAGCGGGAGGTGAAGATAATAATATTATTATAAATTGCCGCATTGCCCGTGAAAAAGTCTTTTCTCGAAAACTGGGCCAGGAGAAAGCCCCTCGGCGTTTTATGCAGTTCTGCAGGAAGCGCAACGGGCGTCGCGAGTTTCCCCCAAAAAGCGGTACAGACAATTTTTCCCTTCTCAATAAAGCCGATATCGGCAAAATAAAGATTATTAAGCTTAATTTGTCTGTAGCGATCGAGGCTGGTTTTATCACATCCCTGCGCCGTGATGCTTTTGAGACCCAGCGCCACGCTTTGGGACACGTCTTCTGAATAACGTAATAGGGTACGGGATATTTCAAGCTGTTTACTCTTCTGCTGACCGATGATTACAGCATTGACCGCATAAAGAGACAGGAAGACCAGAAGCGTTGAAACGATCGCAACGGCAATGAGCTTTTTCATTTCCCGGTTATCCTGTCCGCTCCCTGATTTCACAAATCTTAACACAGCCAGGGCAAGGCACAAGCCTGATAGTCACGTCATGTGAGTAAATTCGGGCAGGTGAACTCATACGAAAGCATCAGTTTTTTAAGACAATTCTCAGCTAAGCTATTTTCATTGTTATAAGCAATACCGGGTTAGTACAGGCTCTTCTCCCAGAACATCCATGCTTGTTTTTTCTATTAAGGAAAACATCGTGCGCAACGTGATGATCCCTATTCTTAGCGCTCTGTTTCTTTTTCTGAGCGGCATTTTGATTATTAACTGGCAGCTATGGCAGATGGCGAAGCTGAGTAATAGTCATACCGCCACGGCCAGCACCCAAAAAATAGAAAACATTCTGGCTGAAGCCGTCAGTGCGGCCAGCACGGCGAAGCGCGTTGCGGCCGAAGGATGCACCAGTAGCGGACAGCTGGCGCTGGGGACAGAGGCAGCGCTAAAACCGCATCTGCGTGCCATCATGATTCAGCAGCAGGGTAAAATCATCTGTACTTCCCTTCCCGGGAATGGCGTGTTGATTATTCATCCTGAGACGTTACCTGCCGAAAAATTGATGCTGTTACCCGGCAGTCGACTGGTGAACGGCATTCCGGTGCTTATCTTCCAGATGCCCATCGCGGGAGGACGCGTCATCGTCAGCATCAGTGACGCGCATTTGCAGGACGTCATTGCAAGCGCATCGAACAGCGTGGATTTGGGGCTGGTCGTCGGCGAAAGCATGCTTGTTCGCAACGGCGATGTGACCGGCTGGAAAGCGGCCTCCTGGACGGGGTCGCTTACGGCATCAACGCAATTTCCCTTTAGCCTGGCCTGGCAACCTCCTGCCTTTTTTAGCCTGACGCGGCTAGTGCAACAGGGATGGAGCCTGATACTGCTTATTCTCGCGCTGTCGGTGGCGGTGGGCATTTTGATCCGCCGATACAAGGGGAAAAGCACCTCATTTGAAGACGACTTACGCAAGGCCATTTTGCAGGGGGAGATCGTGCCTTATTACCAGCCGATCGTGAACGGCGATACCGGCGGGTTATACGGCGTTGAGGTCCTGGCAAGATGGAAACATCCAAAGTCAGGCTTTATCCCACCGGATGTCTTTATTCCGATTGCCGAACGTAGCGGGTTGATTATACCGCTGACCAAAGGGTTGATGGCGAAAGTGGTGACCCAGCTTAAGCCGCTTTTGCCTAAGCTACCGGACGGGTTTCATATCGGGGTGAACATCAGCGCAAGGCATATTAATGCGCCTTCATTTATCGGTGACTGCCGCGTCTTCGGGAAGGGGTTTCAGGGTAAAGAGGTCAAACTGGTTCTCGAGGTGACCGAGCGTGAGCCGCTGATCGATAATCCTCACCTCGTGGAAAACCTCAATATGCTGCATAATGCCGGCTTTGTCATTGCCCTGGATGATTTTGGTACGGGTTATTCCGGGTTGTCATGCCTTAATGCGCTGGCCATTGATTATATTAAAATTGATAAAAGCTTTGTGAACCGGGTTTCAGAGGAAAAGGACTCAACGATCCTGCTGGACTGCGTCATTGACCTGGCGAAAAAACTCTCTTTGCGCATTGTAGCTGAAGGCGTAGAAACAAAAGAGCAGCTGGAGTATCTCAACCGTAATGAGATAACCCTGTTACAGGGATATTATTTTGGTAAGCCCGTCTCCTATATCGATTTTATTAAAGTCATTTTATCTAAACCCAGGGAGACCGTTAGTTTGTAAAACGAAATAAAGACGAGCTTCTGCTGTATGCTTAAGTGCAATTCATTTTCCTCTTATCCCGAGCTTTGTTACAGTGACAAGAGTTGTCAGCCAGGGATGTCAGGCGTGATAAGGTGGAAAAGCTCGTGCATGTGAAAAATACTTTTTACACAACAACCATTACCGTCATCATTGTCTCATTGATCATCTCGCTGTCGCTTGCCGTCCAAATTGCCACGTCCAGACAGCAGTCAATTCAGCAAATTAATACCAGCGTTGCTAACCTGAGCCATACCCTTGATGTCTACACCGAGGGGATCATGCGCCAAAGCGAAATGTTAATTACTACCGTTTCCGACATAATCGAAATTTATGGCATGACGTCGCAACAGGCGACCAATATTCAGCGGATGATAAATAATCAGGATAATCTTCTTACCCAGATTAATAATGTGGTTGTTTACGACGCTCAGGGCGATATCTTTACCGCGTTGCACGAAACTTTTACAGGCCCACGCAAAGGATCGGACAGGTCATTTTTTATCTATCACAAGGAAAATAAAAATCAGCAGATTTTTATTGGTGAGCCCGTGGTAAGCAGAACCAATGGCAAATGGGTCATTACCATTAGTCGTCGTCTTGAAACGCACACCGGGGCATTTAACGGTGTCGTGGTGGTGACGCTGGGTATCGAAAATTTTCTCGCGCTCTACGGACAGATTAATATTGGTCGCTCGGGCGTCATTGGCTTAACGACACAATCCGGCGTGCTGCTGGTCCGTCACCCTTTTAAAAATACCTACGTCGGCACGATTTTTTCTGATTCACCCCTCTTCAGGAAATACCTAAAGGTACAAAATACCGGGATAGCCAGTTCCGTTTCGCGGTTTGATAAAATCGAACGCATTTACGCCTATGAGAAAAACCGACGCTACGGGCTGGTGACCACCGTGGCCGTCAGCATTGATGAAGCCCTCGCACCGTGGCGCAAGCAGGCCATTCAGCTGGCGTTACTCATTTTCGTTTTCACTGCGATACTCATCGTCGCGTCATACTTCCTGTATTCCGACTTATCCAGAAAAACCAGAGATAATAAGGCGCTGAAGATTATCGCTTCCGAGGATGCGTTGACCGGGCTGTACAACCGCCGCATTTTTGATGAAAAAATCCTCTCTGAAATCGCGGCTTGTGCCGCACATGACGCAGCGATTTCGATACTGATTGTGGACGTGGACTACTTCAAAAAATACAACGATAACTACGGCCATCCGGAAGGGGACCGGTGTCTGGCGCTGCTGGGAAATAGTCTCAGGGAGAGTCTTACCCGCGATAATCAGATTGTGGCGCGATACGGCGGAGAGGAGTTTGCGCTGATATTACCTGATACGGATATCCAGGAGGCGCTTCGACTGGCGCAGACGATTATACGCAACGTGTTTTCCCTGCAAATCGCGCATGCTTTTAGCCCCTTCGGGCGGGTGACGGTAAGCGTCGGAATTTCTAACGCGCGAGCGGTCGACATCGCGGGCAGCCAGCAGAATATCATTATTGCCGCTGACCAGGCGCTCTATCAGGCAAAACGCGCAGGACGTAACCGGTACGCGTTTGTTGGGGTATGAACAGAAAAAAAGCCCACTTAAAAGTGGGCAAGAAATACTGGAAGCAATGTGAGCAATGTCGTACTGAATACCTGAGTGTTTCGCTCAACCATTCAGTGTTGAGAAAGATAATCTTTCTCAACAAAAGATGCAACCCCACAGTTTATGCGGCTGGCCCTTTTTGTTGATGATTAATTGCGCACTCTCTCATTGTGATGCCTATCACAAATTTCCTTTCTGAAATCCTGTGCTATTCTTTTTTGTGTCGTTGATTTAATGACAAAAACCATACAGAGAGGAAAGTTATGGGAATTTTATCCTGGATTATCTTTGGGCTTATTGCGGGTATTCTGGCGAAGTGGATCATGCCGGGCAAAGATGGCGGTGGGTTTATCGTCACCGTAATACTGGGTATTGTCGGCGCGGTAGTCGGCGGCTGGATCAGTACGCTGTTCGGTTTTGGCAAAGTCGATGGCTTTAACTTCGGCAGCTTCGCCGTCGCGGTGATCGGTGCGCTGGTTGTTCTGTTTATCTACAGAAAAATCAAAAGCTAAGGCTTACAAGCGTTAAAAAAGGCTGCCAGATGGCGGCCTTTTTACGTAGTGGCGTTTACCACCAGCCAAGCTGCGTGCCGGCAAACGCCGCGAGGGCAACGATCAGCATAACGAGGGTCGTTTTTCTCATTTATGCCCCCGGAGCCGCGTAACCACCGACAAAAAACCACGAAAAAAAAATCACCGCCGTTATAAAAATAACGACCGGGAAGAGGATCCCTATTCTCATACCATCACCTGTTTCGGTTTCTATAACGCCGTAGAGTGTACGGGGTTAATCCATAGTGAGAAAGCGTGTTTTGCTTTTTCCTTTCTTATCCTGATACATCGCGACATCCGCGTCGCGTAATGCGCTGTCCGGATCGGTTACCCGGGGGTCCACTTCAATAACGCCGACGCTGGCCCCGGGGTAAATGAGGTTGACGCTACCCAGCCAGTATTCACCGGCAATACAGGCGCTGAGACGCGTTTTGAGCAGGGTGACCTGCGCGTTATCTCCTTCGCTGTGGGATGTGCTCAACGATGCCACGAGAAACTCATCGCCGCCCAACCGACCAATGATATCGTCCTGCTGCTTTTCTTCCGTCAAACGCTTGCCCACTTCAATCAGGAACTGGTCGCCGGCCTCGTGGCCGTAGCGATCGTTAATCAGCTTGAAATCATCCAGATCGATGAACGCGATGACGGTGTTACGTTTAAGGTGGCGCGCCAGCGAAAACAGCGTGGTCAGATCTTCAAAAATGGCGCGACGGTTGGGTAAACCGGTAAGGGCATCCGTGTAAGAGTGCGCGATGAGGGCCGCATTGGCTTCGCGAAGCTGGGTTACCAGCGACTCTTTCTGAATGGACTGGGCAATCAGCCCGGCGAATAACTTCAGAACCTGTTCACCGCGCTCGCTAAGCGGCTTTCTGGCCGTGCTGGTGGCACAGAGCGTTCCGTAGAGTGAACCATCCGCAAGATGGACAGGAATACTCATGTAGGTCGTAATGCCGAGCGCTTTCGCCGCCTCGCACTCCGGCCAGCGTTCGGGAACGTCGTTGCTGAATACGGTGTCGCTATCCAGCGCGCGCTTGCACAGTGTTTCATCCCACGGGACGCTCAGCCCCTCAGGGATTGTCATCTGCTTGCTGTTGCGGGCGTAGAGGATATGCTGCAGTCGGGCTTCGATATCTACCTTGGTGAGGTAAGTCGACTCCATGTCAGTCACGATCTCCAGCATCTCCAGCAGCTGACGAACGAGACCTTCAAGGGATTGTTCAGTGGCGAGGGTTTCTGAAACACGGGCAAGGATAATATCCGACATGACGTAGAATGACTCCCAGGCAGAAGACGTCTGCATCTGCATGTTATGCTGAGTTTTTAGACTTCAGGCATAGTAAAACATGAATATAAAAAATTTAATATATGCAGGGAGAGGGCAGCAGCAGAGAAAAAAAGCCCCGTTGTTGAGACCGGGGCAAAGACATCTTGATTACGGAATGATGTTCTCTGGTCATATCGAGAACATGCAACACTATAGTGTTGAAAAGTGCAGTTAAAATGGAGAAATCATGGAGAAAGCGGCGATGACCCGTTACCCTTAGACTGTCATGATGTCACAAGGATCAATGAGATGAGATTTCTTCTTCTGGCGCTGGCGCTTCCCCTGGCAGCCTGCACCGCGAAAACAACCCCACCCGATGCGCCGAAACCGCCGCACGCTATCGGTATGGCGAACCCGGCCTCCGTGTACTGCCTGGAGAAAGGCGGGGAACAGATCCCGGTTCAAAGCCCGCAGGGCGTACGCACGGAGTGCAAACTCCCGGGGGGCGAAGTGATTGATGAATGGACGCTCTACCGTCGCGATCGTCCGCAACCCACCAGGTGACAGACGTATATTGCCTGCGATACACTTCTCTTTAGGATTATTCTTAGCCAGTCCCTGGCTACCGTTATCGTGAGAGAAGTATGTTCCAGCTTAAACCGGGCAGCATGGCGATGATCATCGGTGCCCGCACGGCGTCAGGCCGTCGCAATATTGGTAAATCTGTTGAGCTGTTTGGCCTGTGTCAGCCCGGCCTGCGTTTCGTTAACCCGGTCAACGGCGTGATGACGCAATTACCCGCTAGCGCCGATCGTGCGCTTTGGCTGGTGACAGGCGATGTTTACGCCTTTGACAATCAGCACGGCTTTGCGTTTGTCCGCGCCGAACATCTGATGCCGCTCACCCCCGATGAAGTGCCGCAAATCCTTGACGAGCTGGCGATCGGCTGATCAAAGATGGCGCAGCCAGTCGGCTAATACCAGGGCGTGATTTTGCTTCGTGTCTTTGGCACCATAGAGTAGGGTGACGGTCTGCCTGTTCGCCAGCGTCGCCAGACGCATTCCCTCGTCAGCATGCTGCGCCAGCTCTTCCCGATAGGCCTTACTGAAGGCGGCGAAATCAATGGTTTCGCTATGAAAGGCCTTGCGTAATTCATTCGAGGGCGTGAGTGCTTTACACCATTCATCATAGGCAAGGTCCGTTTTTTTAATCCCGCGCGGCCACAGCTTGTCCACCAGCACCCGATACCCGTCGTCCGGACCAGCCTGCTCGTATACGCGTTTGCATTGAATCATGATTCCACCCTCCCAATTTAAGGTATTGTGATATTTGCAGAAGATCGGTAGTCTGAGGTTCCTTATGTTATCTGATAATACTCTGGCATAAGGAACCTTTCATGGAACACCTCCCGGTAAAAACGACGCTGCGCATTGCGCTGGTTGGCGATTACAATCCCAGTGTTATTGCGCATCAGGCGATCCCGCTGGCCATTGATGACGCCGCCGCAGTTCTTGACCTCACCGCCGATTACGACTGGCTTGCCACCACTGAGCTGACAAGCCCTGAAGATCTGGTGGGCTACGATGCCATCTGGCTGGTGCCCGCCAGCCCCTATAAAAACACCGAGGCGGCCTTTATCGCCGCGCGCTATGCGCGCGAAAACGGCATTCCTTTCCTTGGCACCTGCGGCGGATTCCAGCACGCGCTGATTGAGTATGCCCGTAATGTGTTGGGCTGGGCCGATGCGGCACATGCTGAGACGGATAGCGAAGGCACCATGGTGATTGCGCCGCTGGCCTGCTCGCTGGTGGAAAAAACCGATGCCATTGAGCTGCGCAAAAATACGCTGATCGCGAAAGCGTACGGCAAGCCGGAGATTGAAGAGGGGTATCACTGTAACTATGGCGTGTCGCCAGAGTTTGCACAGGCGCTGGAAAGCGGTGATATGCACGTTACGGGCTGGGATGAACAGGGGGAAATTCGCGCCGCAGAACTGGTTACGCACCCGTTCTTCGTGATCACCTTATTCCAGCATGAGCGTAGTGCGCTGGAGGGACGTCCGGTCGTGCTGGTGCAGGCGATGCTGCGCGCGGCGCGCGATTCATAACGTCGTCGCTTCTCTTGCCGGGTGGCGCTGCGCTTACCCGGCCTACAATTCTGCGCGCGGCTAAGAAAAGGCAGACCCGGTGGTCTGCCACAGTCTTTAACGGGGCGCGATCTCCCGGTCTCGCCCGGCGAGCACGCCGCAAACAGCCATTATCACGGCGGCCAGGGCGCAGCCCAGGAGCGGGATCCGCCAGTCTCCCGCGCTATCGTGAATTTTCCCCATCAGCGGAGGGCCGCTGGCGGCGAGCAGATAGCCAATCGACTGCGCCATGCCGGACAGCGCCGCGGCCTGGTGCGCGGAGCTGGCGCGCAGACCGATGAACGTCAGGCCGAGGATCATCGTTGCCCCTGTGCCAAAGCCAAACACCAGCGTCCACATCACCGCCATGTCAGGCATAAACCATAGCCCCGCGGCGCTTACCGCGCACATCAGCGCCACTGCGCCTGCGATCCCTCGCTGATCTTTCAGACGGTGGAGGACCAGAGGAACGGCAAGCCCCGGCACGGCCGTGGCCAGCTGCAGCAGCCCGTGCACCGAGCCTGCCTGCGCTTCGCTGTAGCCGTGGCTGAGCAATATCGCCGGCAGCCAGCCGATGATGACGTAGTAAATCAGCGAGTTAATCCCCAAAAAGAGCGTCACCTGCCAGGCGAGGGCCGAGCGCCAGATGCCGCGATTATGCAGCGCGCCAGCGCCCGTTACCGTCGCAACGTGTTTCTGACGCCACTGCGGCAGCCAGAGCAGCAGCGCGACCAGCGGAAACGCCATCAGCATCAGCAGCGCGCCATGCCAGCCCGCGCTACCCTGCGCCAGGGGAACAATCATCGCTGAGCCAAACGCCGCCGAGACGCCCATCGTCAGGGAATAGGCCCCGGTGAGTCGGGCTACCTGGCCCGGGAAGTCACGCTTAATTAATCCGGGTAACAGCACGTTCCCGAGCGCAATCCCGCAGCCGATGACCGCGGTTCCGATGAAAAGCAGCGCGGCGGAAGGCAGCGAGCGAAGTGCAATTCCGGCGCAAATCAACAGCAGGGCGATAAACAGGCTGCGCTCCATGCCGATGCGTCGGGCAACGCCTGCGGCGAGCGGCGAGACAAGAGCGAAAGCCAGCAGGGGCAGGGTGGTCAGCAGACCGGTTTGCGCCGTGCTTAAGCCATAATCAAGACGAATAGTGTCGAGCAGCGGGGCTGCGCCGGTAAAGGTGACGCGAAGCGTAGTGGCAATCATCAGGATGCCTGCAATCAACAGCGCGCCGTGTTTTCCTGAGGTGCGAATAGCAGTAGTCATTATGTTCTCATACGTTCAAGCGAGCGCACACAATACCGATTTTCTCAGCGGTTGAAATCAGGCTAAAATGACAGTTTATCGCTAAAATCGGACAAACTGATGATTGGTCTGGGACTGGACGGCTATGATCCTGATAGCCAGCACGATGCGGCCGTCGCATTTCGCATCCGCGTGGTGGCGGAGGAACAGTATATTCCCCGACATCATCACCGTAAGGGGCAGCTCATTCTCGCCCTTGGCGGCGCGATCACCTGCGAAGTAGAAAATGCCATGCTGATGGTTCCACCCCAGTACGCCGTCTGGATCCCTGGCCAAATGCCGCACAGCAACAGGGCCACGCCGGGGGCGCAGCTCTGCTTTTTGTTCATTGAGCCGGGGGCGGCAAGTTTGCCCGACCGCTGCTGCACCCTGAAAATCTCCCCTCTGGTGCGCGAGCTGATTTTATCCCTGGCGGAAAAATCGCGTGAACAACTCTCTCTTGCGGCCACATCGCGCCTGGTGGATGTTCTGTTTGACGAGCTGCCGCTCCAGCGTCAGGAGCATCTGCAGCTGCCCGTCTCACCCCATCCTAAAATTCGGCTGATGAGCGAGAAAATGGCGGAAGAGCCCGCCGCCTGGCAGACGCTGGCGCAGTGGGCGAGCCACTTTGCCATGAGCGAACGCAACCTGGCGCGGCTGGTGGTGAAAGAGACCGGCTTAAGCTTTCGCCGCTGGCGTCACCAGCTGCAGCTGATAGTGGCCTTACAGCATTTGATCGGTGGGAAATCGGTACAGCAGGTGGCACAGACACTCGGCTATGACTCTACCACCGCGTTTATCACCATGTTCAGAAAGGGACTGGGCCAGACGCCGGCGCGCTATATGGCCAGCCTGACTACGACTTCCCAATAAACAGAGAGACAAGGCCCGCCGCAATCAGCGGCCCCACCGGAACGCCGCGAAAGAGCGCCACGCCCAGCACGGTGCCCACCAGCAGACCCGCCACCAGCGAGGGCTGGCTGCTCATCAGCGTAACGCCGCGCCCGCCCAACCACGAAACAAAAATCCCCACCGCGATCGCCACCAGTGATTTCCAGTTTACAAACGAGTGCAGCAGGGTTGAGGCGGGAAGCGTGCCGCTGGCGATGGGCGCCATTACCCCGATGGTTAAAATGATGATCCCGATGGTGAGGCCTTGTTTTTCTATCCACGGGAAAAAGGTATTTAACGGGGTCACGCGAACAATAATCAGCACCAGAATCGAGATGGCGACGGTGGTGTTATGGCTGACAAAGCCGAGCGCGGCGAGTGCCAGGAGAATGAGCAGAGTAGGGTCAAACATAGGGGATCCTTGCCAAAATAATTAACCTGCTTACAGTACGCGCAAACGCGACGCAGGACAGTTTTAAAAAGATTTTATTGTTGTCATAACCGTGTCATTTACGCGGATTAAAACGGAGGCAGATATCGCAAAAGGGGTCGCCATCATGAACGATCACATGTTTGTTGAAACGCTGATTATCTCCTCATCGTTTTTCGCTATTGCCGTTATTCTCGTCGCCTCCGTGCTGTTTCTGGAAAGAAAAGGCTGACAGGGTCGCCAGCCATAGCGGTTACGCTTTGTGGAAGTTCACCAGCTCAGGACGGGCGATGCGCAGGTAATCCTGGGTATCCATAATCACGGATTTCTCCAGTAAACCGGCGTTAAAGGCGATTTCGTCAAAGCGCTCGAACAGCAGCGGGTCGGCAACCAGTGCCAAATCAGGATGGAAGCTAAAGGGCGGGATCGCGCCGAAAACGCAGGCGGTCAGGGTATCGACCTCAGCCGGGCTGGCGAGGGAGGCCTTCAGCCCGCCAAAATGGCTGGCAAGCTGGCTCAGGTCGGCCTGCAGATCGGCGGCGAGGATCGCCAGAACGTGTTTTTTTACGCCGTTTCCCTTCACCTTGCAGACCAGGGCTTTTGCGCCTTGCCGCAGATCGGTCCCGCGAATTTCACTTACCGCCTCACATTTCCCGACCGCCTCGTGCTCCATGACGCGAAACCGCGCGCCCTGCTCGGTGAGTAAGGTAATCAGCTGCTGGTGGGTTCCTGCCCCAATAACGTCGTCAGTCATAACGATTTCCCGGTGATAATCCTGTATGCAGGGTTCTACATTAGCACGGGATGAACGGGGTCGAAAGAAAACAGCCAGCGCGTTCGCTGGCTGTTGGATTATGCGTTGCTGGTAGCAGATTGCTTGTGGAACAGCTCCCTGAACACCGGATAAATATCATCCTGGTCACGGATATGCTGCATGGCAAAATTATCGAACATTGCTTGCAGATGTTCATACTCCCGCCACAGGGTCTGGTGCGCGCGACGGGTAATTTCGATATAGCTGTAGTAACGCACCACCGGCAGAATTTTCTTCGCCAGAATCTCGTGACACAGCGGTGAGTCGTCGGCCCAGTTGTCCCCATCGGACGCCTGCGCGGCATAAATGTTCCACTGCGCCGGGTCGTAACGCTCTTTCACCACTTCATCCATAAGCTTCAGGGCGCTTGATACGATGGTCCCGCCGGTCTCCTGCGAGTAGAAGAACTCATGTTCATCCACCTCTTTCGCCTGAGTGTGGTGGCGGATATAGACCACCTCCACGTTCTTATAGGTTCTGCTCAGGAACAGGTAGAGCAGAATATAAAAACGCTTCGCCATATCCTTGGTGGCCTGGTCCATCGAGCCGGACACGTCCATCAGACAGAACATCACCGCCTGGCTGGAGGGTTCAGGGCGTTTTTCGTAGTTCTTATAGCGCAGGTCAAAAGTGTCGATAAACGGTACCCGTTCGATCTTCGCCCTCAGCTCCGCAATCTCTTTACGCAGGCGCTCCTCTTCCAGCAGTTGCGCCGGTTCCGTGTTTTCCACGACCTTCAGGCTGCTCTCCAGCTCGCGCAGTTCGCGACGTTTGCCCGCCGTCATGGCCGTTCGTCGCGCCAGTGAATTCTGCAACGAACGCACGACGCTGATATTGGCGGGCACGCCGTTGGCGGTATAGCCCGCGCGATGGGTTTTATATTCATTAAGCTGACGATGCTGATTCTTTTTCAGATTCGGCAACGCCAGGTCTTCAAACAGCAGGTCGAGATATTCGTCTTTCGAAATCTGGAAGACAAATTCGTCCTGACCTTCACCGTCCTGGCTGGCCTGTCCCTGACCGCTTCCTGAACCACCGCCGCCGCCCTGAGGACGCTCAATTCTGTCGTTCTGAACGAAGTGGTCATTACCTGGGTGTACGCGATGGCGCAGGCCGCCTCGCCCCTGATGAAACATCGGTTCGCTGATGTCATCGGTGGGGATGGAGACAGATTCGCCGCTGTCGACGTCGGTCACCGAGCGTTTGTTGATGGCCTCGGAGATAGACTGTTTAATTTGCGCTTTATAACGACGCAAGAAGCGCTGGCGGTTCACCGTGCTCTTGTTTTTGCCGTTAAGACGCCGGTCAATAAACCAGGTCATATACCCCCCGTACTGCATTTGCCAACTTGCATTTTGTAGGCCCGGCAAGCGCTAACCGCCACCGGGCACTTGTTTTAAGACGATTTTCGCACGCGCAGATACCATTCGCAGAGCAGGCGGACCTGCTTGCGGGTGTAGCCTTTTTCCATCATACGGTCGACAAAATCGTCGTGCTTTTTCTGCTCATCGGTTGAGGTTTTGGCGTTAAACGAGATCACCGGCAGCAGCTCTTCGGTATTGGAGAACATTTTCTTCTCAATAACCGTGCGCAGCTTCTCGTAGCTGGTCCAGTTCGGATTGCGCCCGTTGTTATGCGCTCTGGCGCGCAGGACGAAGTTCACAATCTCGTTACGGAAGTCTTTCGGGTTGCTGATCCCGGCAGGCTTCTCGATTTTTTCCAGCTCCGCGTTCAGGGATTCACGGTCAAACAGCTGGCCGGTATCCGGATCGCGGTACTCCTGATCCTGGATCCAAAAGTCAGCATAGGTAACATAACGGTCGAAAATGTTCTGCCCGTATTCTGAATAGGATTCCAGGTAGGCCGTCTGGATCTCTTTGCCAATGAACTCGGCGTATTTCGGGATCAGGTAACCTTTGAGGAACTCAAGGTAGCGTTCAGCCTGCTCCTGCGGGAACTGCTCGCGCTCAATTTGCTGCTCCAGCACGTAGAACAGATGAACCGGGTTGGCCGCCACTTCCGCATGGTCGAAGTTAAAGACGCGGGAGAGGATCTTAAACGCGAAACGCGTGGACAGACCGTTCATCCCCTCATCAACCCCGGCATAGTCGCGGTATTCCTGATACGACTTCGCTTTAGGGTCGGTATCTTTCAGGCTTTCACCGTCATAGACGCGCATTTTAGAATAGATGCTGGAGTTTTCCGGCTCTTTCAGACGCGAAAGGATGGAGAAGCGTGACAGCGTTTCCAGCGTGCCGGGCGCGCAGGGCGCATGCACCAGCTCACTGTGGTTAAGCAGTTTCTCGTAAATTTTGATCTCTTCGGAGATGCGCAGGCAATAAGGCACCTTGACGATGTACACGCGGTCAAGGAAAGCCTCATTGTTTTTGTTATTACGGAAGGTCACCCATTCAGATTCGTTCGAGTGGGCGAGAATAATCCCGTTAAACGGCAGGGCGGAGATACCTTCCGTCCCGTTGTAGTTGCCTTCCTGGGTCGCCGTCAGCAGAGGATGCAGCACTTTAATCGGTGCTTTAAACATCTCGACGAATTCCATAATCCCCTGGTTCGCGCGGCACAGCGCGCCTGAGTAACCGTAGGCATCCGGATCGTTCTGCGCGAAGTTTTCCAGCTTACGAATATCGACTTTACCCACCAGAGCCGAGATATCCTGGTTGTTCTCATCACCCGGTTCTGTTTTGGCGATGGCGATCTGCTCTAGGATAGACGGCCAGACTTTCACTACGCGGAATTTGGTGATGTCGCCACCAAACTCGTGCAGGCGTTTTGCCGCCCACGGCGACATGATGGTGCCGAGGTAGCGACGCGGGATGCCATACTCTTTATCCAGAATCTGTGCGTCTTCCTGCGGATTGAACAGGCACAGCGGATGGTCGTTCACCGGGCTGCGTTCACCGTTGGCGCTCAGCACATAGATAGGGACGCGCTGCATCAGCGACTTCAGGCGTTCAGCCAGAGAGGATTTACCGCCACCCACCGGGCCGAGTAAATAGAGGATCTGTTTCTTCTCTTCCAGACCCTGAGCGGCATGCTTCAGATAGGAGACAATCTGTTCGATGGCATCTTCCATACCATAGAACTCTTCAAACGCCGGATATCGGGCGACCACCCGATTCGAAAAGAGACGGGAAAGCCGAGGCTCCAGGGCAGTGTCAACCATGTTTGGCTCACCAATGGCCATCAATAGCCGTTCTGCCGCATTGGCATAGGCACTGCGATCTTGCCGACAGATGGTAAGAAACTCCTGCAGTGTGAACTCTTCGTCCTTGGCAGCTTCATAGCGCTGGCGATAGTGATCGAATATATTCATGGCATGCCGTCCTTTCGTTTTTTAGCACAGGATAAGAGCCGTTCGTATGAGTAGTGGAGGCTCCCGGAAGAGAATCTCTCGCACCTCACTGCCAGAGCAGCAACCTGTGTGCCAGGTCAGACGCTAAGAACCGCAGGGTGTTCAGGAAAACTCTTCTTAAATTAAAGCGTAGATGGCATTTGCAAAACTTGCATGCCCAGAAAATCTACTTTCAATGACATATCAATAACTCATCCAAAAATTTCCACTGTCGTTATAAGACAAATGCACGTTTTTCATTCAGTGGTCATATAAATGAAAGCGTGTTGTCATCTGAAAAGTTAAAAATAACGGGTTAATCAGACTGATTAGCAGGCAAAAAATTTTGGGATGTACGGGAATGGCGGTTACACTTCATCCGCTGATTATTTGACTACAGGAAAGAATGGATTGTGACCAAACTCAAACTTCTGGCATTAGGCATCCTTGCCGCGACCGCAGTGAACACCGCGCAGGCGGAAAGTCAGTGGACGGTTGGCGCGGGTGTTGGCGTCATTAACAGCCCGTATAAACAGTATGACCGTGATGTTTATCCTGTTCCCGTTATCACCTATGAAGGCGACAACGTCTGGTTCCGCGGGCTCGGCGGCGGCTACTATCTCTGGAACGATAAGGCCGATAAGCTCTCCATCATGGCCTACTACGACCCAACGCACTTTAAGCCGGGTGACAGCGACAGCCATGCGCTTCGCCAGCTCGACAAGCGTAAAAGCACCATGATGGCCGGGCTCTCTTATGTACATAACACCGAGTATGGCTTCCTGCGCACGGCCCTGGCGGGTGACACGCTGGATAACAGCAACGGCTTTATCTGGGACCTGGCGTGGCTGTACCGCTATACCAACGGTGGGCTGACTCTGACGCCGGGTATCGGTGTGCAGTACAACAGCGAGAACTACAACGACTACTACTACGGCGTCTCTAAAAACGAGTCCCGCCGCAGTGGTCTGAAAAGTTATAGTGCAGATGACGGCTGGGATCCTTACCTGGAGCTGACCGCGAGCTACAACTTCCTTGGCGACTGGAGCGTGTACGGTACAGGCCGCTATGAGCGCCTGAGCGACGAAGTGAAGGATAGCCCGATGGTTGATAAGTCCTGGGCAGGCATCTTCTCTGTGGGCGTGAGCTACAAGTTCTGATTGTGCATTAATTCAGTGCAATCTTTGCATCAAAACGGGGCGCTTGCGCCCCGTTTGCTTTAGCGTGGTGCAGCGAATTTATCGCTTAACAATGCGAATCGTCTGCCCTAAACGAGACGGTTTTTCCTCACTCGCTTTTTGCGGGTTGCTCACGCAAGCGGTTTCCACGCAGACAAACGTTTTGTAGCCATCATCCGTCATGTCGGCCATGCTGACGGACAGTGCAGGGCCCGGGTTCCAGCCCACCACGTCGCTGTGATGATGATGGACCACTTCAATGCCGCGGTTCAGGGCGCCGTCGTGGATCACGCTGCACGCTTCCGGGTGCAGGTAAACGCGATCGGTACGGTCAGGGAATGCCTGAACGCCGTCACTCAGTTTGCCTTCTTTCGCGTTATCGACTTTATCAATATAGGTATCGCCCAGGCCGCTCACCTTCACGGCGCTGATATCACCCACGTTGAAATAGGTGTGAAGGGCAGAGGTGGTTTCGAACTCGCCGTGAGCTTCCAGTTCGATTTCACAGGTTTTACCCAGCTTGAAGCGGGCATACAGGGTGAAATCGTGCGGCCAGAGGGCGCGGGTTTCATCATTAGCCTGCAGCTCAAAGGTCAGCACTGCGCCGTTGTCATCTTCGTTATGCGCTTTCAGCGTCCACTGCTGGTTACGGGCAAAACCGTGAGACGGCAAACCCGGCTGTGCGGACGGGCCGAACCACGGCCAGCAGATCGGTACGCCACCGCGGATTGCGGCCCCTTTTTTGAAGGAGGTCGCATCGCTCAGCCATAAGCCTTCTGCTTCGCCTTCCGGTTTCCAGGAGAGCAGGTGGGCGCCGTTGAGCGCTACGGAGGCTTTAACGCGTGGGTGGTCAACGACGATAATATCAGCACCGTCAATCTGACGGCGGGAGAGCACAGGGGTAAGTTGTTCGACTACCGGAAGTGCAAAAATTTTATGAGTCATTAAGCAATCCTCTGTCTAAAAACAATAAAAAAGGCGACCGAAGTCGCCTTTTTGGATCAAACACTCATCTCAACTTATTTGGAGATGTGAGCGATCAGGTCCAGTACTTTGTTAGAGTAGCCAGTTTCGTTGTCGTACCAGGAAACCAGTTTCACGAAGTTGTCGTTCAGTGCGATACCTGCTTTAGCATCGAATACTGAAGTGCAGATTTCGCCGTTGAAATCGGTAGATACAACGTCGTCTTCGGTGTAGCCCAGAACGCCTTTCATTGCGCCTTCGGAAGCAGCTTTGATTGCTTTCTTAATTTCTTCATAAGAAGCAGCTTTTTCCAGACGAACGGTCAGGTCAACAACGGATACGTTAGGAGTTGGAACGCGGAACGCCATACCAGTCAGTTTGCCATTCAGTTCTGGCAGTACTTTACCTACAGCTTTAGCAGCACCGGTAGAGGATGGGATGATGTTCTGAGCCGCGCCACGACCGCCGCGCCAGTCTTTGTGAGACGGGCCATCAACGGTTTTCTGAGTAGCGGTAGTCGCGTGAACGGTAGTCATCAGACCTTCGATGATGCCGAAGTTGTCGTTAATAACTTTAGCCAGTGGTGCCAGGCAGTTGGTGGTGCAGGATGCGTTAGACACGATATCCTGGCCAGCGTAAGTTTCGAAGTTTGCACCACGAACGAACATTGGGGTGTTGTCTTTGGAAGGACCAGTCAGAACAACTTTCTTCGCACCAGCGGTGATGTGTTTACGCGCAGTTTCGTCGGTCAGGAAGATGCCGGTTGCTTCAGCAACAACGTCAACACCGATTTCGTTCCATTTCAGGTTAGCTGGGTCTTTTTCAGCAGTAACGCGGATGGTTTTGCCATTAACAACCAGGTGGCCGTCTTTCACTTCAACGGTGCCGTCGAAACGACCGTGAGTTGAGTCGTACTTCAGCATGTACGCCATGTATTCAGCGTCCAGGAGATCGTTGATACCAACGATTTCGATGTCAGAACGTTTCTGAGCAGCACGGAAAACAATACGGCCGATACGGCCAAAACCGTTGATACCTACTTTGATAGTCATATATTCCACCAGCTATTTGTTAGTGAATAAAAGGTTGCCTGTAAAATTACAAAAACCTTACGCAGCGTCAAGCGGAATCGTGTCAATCATTGCGACAAATCAATCCTGTGACTAACGTTTGTGCGACTGACTCGCCTCACTTTCCCTTTGAGCTTGCACCCATATGGGGGCTGAGCCGGGATTTTAAAGTCCTCGCAGGATAAAAATGTGAACGTGATCACAATTGCCTGACCGCTTATTCGCGACACATAAGTTTAGATCAAAAGTGCACGCAAGGGTGTTAATGTTTTGTTAGAATCCGGGTTGAAAGATGTCTGTTTCTACAGCGAGATGTAAGCATATGTCGAACCAACGTAACCCTGACGATTTGAAAAAAAACCTCACAGAAATGCAGTTTTACGTGACGCAGAATCACGGAACGGAACCGCCGTTCACCGGGCGTTTACTGCACAACAAGCGAGACGGCGTCTACCACTGCCTGGTCTGCGATGCGCCTCTGTTCAATTCACAAACGAAATTTGATTCTGGCTGCGGCTGGCCGAGTTTCTACGAGCCGGTGAGCGATGAGGCCATCCGCTACCTGACCGACTCGTCGCACGGCATGGTGCGTACGGAAATTCGCTGCGGCAACTGCGATGCGCACCTTGGGCACGTCTTCCCGGATGGCCCCCAGCCTACGGGCGAGCGTTTTTGCGTGAACTCAGCCTCAATGAGCTTCACTGACGACGAAAACGGCGACCAGGTGAAAGGTTGAAAAAACGATTCAGCAAATTATTCCTTTAAAAGGGCGCGATTGTGAATATTGATGACATGATTAGCGGTATGACGCCGGAGATTTATCAGCGTCTGGTGACCGCCGTAGAGCTGGGAAAATGGCCCGATGGCGTCGCGCTGACGCCGGAGCAAAAAGAGAACAGCCTGCAGCTGGTGATGCTGTGGCAGGCGCGCAATAACACCGACGCGCAGCACATGACCATCGACACCCAGGGCCAGATGGTGATGAAGAGCAAGCGCGAGCTGAAAGAAGACTTAGGCATCACGCCGAAGCCGATTGCGACGATGAAAATGCAATAACGGTGCGGGTTGAGGCCCTCACCCAACCCTCTCCTACGGGGAGAGGGCTTGATTGTCTTACTACTTATGCGGGATCCCGAGCGACTCCGCCAGCTGCTTCGCTAACTGATTGTTGTCATCGGCCCCATACTCCCAGAACATCGCTCCGGCGAGACCTTTCTCTTTGATGTAGTCCGCTTTGATCGCAACGGAACGCGGGTTCTCATACGAAATCGCAAACAGTGCGTTGCCATCGGCACCCTTCACCGAGAGCCACGGCACTTTCGCCTTGTCGTCCCAGTGCTCGGTAAAGCGCTTCTGCGGATCGTTCAACAGCTTCTTCACGATATCGTTGTACTTCACGTAGGTATCTTTGGTCAGGTCATAGCCGAGTGACTTGAACAGCCCGATCTCCTGAGGTCCGAAGTAGGGCTGGGTAACCGGATTTTTTTGCGCATCCGGTTTCGTCCAGTCGATCCCCGGCTCTACGGCGCGTTTCGGTACGCGGCCATAGAAACCAATCCCGAGGTTCATCTGCTGCGGCTTCAGCCCGGCGGCCAGATAGTTGTTCACCACAAAATCCACGCTGTATTTGTCTGCGACAGCCACCGTCGGCCAGGCGCTGGAGTCATACAGGTTGGCATTGAAGTACTGCGTACCGTACGCCATGTCGTAGGTCATCAGGTTGATGTAGTCGAGCAGGGGCGCGATGGCTTTTATATCCACCCAGCTTTTCGGACTTTCCGCATTTGCGCCTACCGCAATGGTCACCAGTTTTTTATGCCCGAACGCCGCGCGCATCTCTTTCAGCAGGGCGGTGAAGTTATCCCGGTCGGCGGGCTGACTTGCGACCAGACCCCAGGCGCCGTTGACCGGATACTCCCAGTCGAGATCGATCCCGTCCAGGCCGTATTTGTCGACAATCTCCTGTGCGGAGCGGATAAACACCGCGCGCGTCTCTTTGGTTGCCGCTGCGCCAGAGAAGCCACGCGCGCCCCAGCCGCCGACGGAAAGCAGAACTTTGAGGTTCGGGTTTTGCTTACGCAGGTTAGGGATGAGGGCCAGATCGGCGGCGACTTTTGGCGATAGCCAGATCTGATGCAGTTTCGCCGGATCTTTTAGCGCAGCGTTGGTTTCGTCTTTTTCGTCGTTATAGACCAGACCAAACGAGTAGTTCAGGTGGGTGATCTGGCGAACGTCCAGTTTATTGATATCGCCACCCGGTCCGGCGGTGACATCTCCACCCCCGTTAAAATAGCCCACGGACATGAGGGTACTGGCGGAGGCAACTGACGCGCAAAGCAGGGGTAATGCTGCCAGCAAGGGCAAACGTTTCATACAAGTTCCTCTTTGACTAAACAAAACAACCACGCCACAGAAAAGGCGTGGCGAAAAAACAGCCTGACGAGAATAGCATTGCCGTTTCGCTGAGGATGCGAGGGAGTTCACTTTATGGGGATTGGGGAAGAAATGCCGGGTGGCGCTGCGCTTACCCGGCCTACAAAACCAGAGAAAGTAGGCCGGGTAAGGCGAAGCCGCCACCCGGCTTAAAAGACTACGCCTGCGTTTCCAGCCAGTCTTCGAGCGTATACAGCGTCGCGCCTTCCGCAGCCATATCCATAAACGCCTGGGCGCTGTCCTGCGGGTGAATATTCACCCCGCGGCAGCCGTCGGTGATGACGCTGACGGTATAACCTAACTGGAGCGCGTCCAGCACGGTAAACTTCACGCAGTAGTCCGTCGCCAGGCCCAGCACGATCAGCTCCGTGATTTCGTGATGACGTAACCACGCGTCCAGCGCCGTTTTCTGGCGATGCCCGTTATCAAAAAACGCGCTATAGCTGTCGATAGCCGGGTTTTCACCTTTATGGAACACCGCGTCGATGGCTTTCTGATTCAGGAGCGGATGCAGCTCCGCGCCTTCCGTCTGCTGTACGCAGTGATCCGGCCAGAAGGTTTGCGCCAGCCCGTCGAGTTCTCCCTGAGTGAAAGGCTCGACGTCATGCTGGCTGGCAAAGCTGCCGTGGTTCGCCGGGTGCCAGTCCTGGCTTGCGACAACCGCTTCGCTGCGGGCTTTGCACCAGTCCATCAGCGTGTTTGCCACGTCAACGGTGCTGTCACCTTCGGCGACGGCCAGCGCACCGCCCGCGCAGAAATCATTTTGCAAATCGACCAGTAGCAGGGCGCGTTGCTTCATGAGCACTCCTTATTCGTCCGGGGTCAGCTCGCCGCGCAGGTTTTGCATCATCGCGCTGCGAATGGACTGAATGTCCAGATCCTGACTCAGTAAATAGTGAAGTTTAGTCAGCGTTGCCTCAACGGTCATATCGAAGCCGCTGATAACCCCCGCATGCGCCAGCGCGTTACCGGTGGCATAGCCGCCCATGTTGACCTTTCCGGACATGCACTGGGTCAGGTTCACGACCACAATTCCGCGCTCGCTGGCTTCCTGAAGCTCTTTCAGGAATTCGCCGTTCTGCGGCGCGTTGCCGACGCCATAGGAGCGCAGAATCAGCGCTTTCACCGGCTGGCGAAGGAAGTTACGCACCACGTCGGCAGAGATACCTGGGTAGATAGTGACCACGCCAATCGGCTGTGGAGTAATCGGATGCACGATCAGCTCGCCGGCGGTGTTCGGCGCCGGCGGCGTGCCCAGACGACGGATATGAATCCCGGCCTCCAGCAGCGGCTGCAGGTTAGGGGAGGCGAAGGCGTCAAAACCGTCGGCGTGTGCTTTGGTGGTGCGGTTGCCGCGATACAGACGGTTGTTAAAGAACAGCGACACTTCCTTGATCGGGTAATTCGCCGCAACATACAGCGAGTTCAGCAGGTTGATCTGCCCGTCCGAGCGCAGCTCCGCCAGCGGGATTTGCGAACCGGTGACGATAACCGGCTTGCTCAGGTTCTCCAGCATGAAGGAGAGCGCCGAGGCGGTAAACGCCATGGTGTCGGTGCCGTGCAGGATCACGAAGCCGTCGTACTGGTCGTAATGGGCTTTAATGTCATCCGCAATGTGCTGCCAGTCTTCCGGCGTCATGTCGGAGGAGTCCATCAGCGGCTCGTATTCGTGGATGGTGAAGTCAGGCATTTCCGGACGGTGGAATTCCGGCATCAGCGCAAGCTGACGCTGAAGGTGGCCGGAGACAGGAATATAGCCGTTTTCAGAGCGCTGCATACCGATGGTACCGCCAGTGTAGGCTACATAAATCGATTTCTTCTGCATGGTAGTGAGTTCTTGTTCTTCAAAAGAAAAAAATCCCCTCTTCGCGGGAAGAGGGGACGGTTTTTAACGGACGTTAGCGCAGGTCAGGCAAAACGCGTAACGACTCTGTGGATCGTTAAAGGCCGCGAGCTTGTCGCTTTCCGCCTTCATCGCTTTCGCTGCCGTGGCGACCGGCGCAGGCAGGTAAGCCTGCATCGCCTCCGGCAGCATGGCGCGTACCGAGCCGGACATGCTGTCCATGACCATATCGAAGAACGACGGCTCGTCCTGGTAATACTCGATATGCCACTGCTTGAGCTTCGCCAGCTCGGCGGCTTTTTTCACCGCGTCATCGAAATCGCCCAGGCTGTCGACCAGACCGTTGCTCTTCGCATCCTGGCCGGTCCAGACGTGGCCCTGTGCGATCTGGTCGATCTGCTCAGGCGTCTTTTTACGCGAGTCCGCCACCAGGGTGATAAAGCGTTTATAGCCGTTCTCAATGCTGAGCTGCATCATCTCAGAGACTTCCGGCGGCAGGGATTTGGTCACCGACACGTCCGCTAGCGGAGAGGTGGCAACCCCATCGGTATGCACGCCCAGGGAATCCAGGCTGTTCTCCACGGTGTTGATCACCCCGAAGATGCCAATCGAACCGGTCAGCGTGCTTGGGTTAGCCACAATGTAGTTGGCTGGCGTTGAGATCCAGTAACCCCCGGAGGCGGCCATTCCGCCCATGGATACGACGACCGGCTTGCCGGCGGCGCGTGCCGCGGCCAGCTCAGCGCGGATCACCTCGGAGGCGCTGACGCTGCCGCCAGGGCTGTTCACCCGCAGGACAATCGCTTTCACTTTCGGATCCAGGCGAGCATCGC
Source organism: Enterobacter sp. DC1 (assembly GCF_000568075.1). Taxonomy (NCBI): domain Bacteria; kingdom Pseudomonadati; phylum Pseudomonadota; class Gammaproteobacteria; order Enterobacterales; family Enterobacteriaceae; genus Enterobacter; species Enterobacter sp. DC1. The sequence continues at coordinate 881,313 of NZ_AZUA01000001.1, read as the reverse complement.
GGATTTGTGACGCGGTAGTATCGCCGCCCACGTTCCCTGGAGTCTCCTGGCCGTCCATGATGGCGCCGTTGGCAAACACCACCGCGACGCTGTTACCGCTGTCATCCGGCTTTTTCGTCGAGTAATCATACATGCTGATGGCGCTGTAATTTTTATCCTCTTTGCTCCAGCCAAACTGCTTGCTCAGGGATTTTTCAATCTCGGCGCTGGTGCCCAGGGCATCAACCAGTTTGTTATCCAGCGCATATTTCGCGGTATCACCGTCAACCTTACGCAGGCCTTCCAGCACGCCCTGCGCGCCCGGGAACACCTGCTCGGGCGTAATCTGGCGGTTGGCGGCAACGGTGCCCAGATAGTTCTGCCACAGCTCGCCAATCCAGCGGCTGTCCGCTTCACGGGCGGCAGGGGACATATCGTCGCGGATAAACGGCTCGACGGCTGATTTATACGTGCCGACGCGGAAGACGTGGGTGGTGACCTTCAGCTTGTCGAGCAGAGATTTATAGTACAGGCCGTTGGTGGCAAAACCGTGCAGATCCACCGTGCCCTGCGGGGAGAGCCAGATTTTATTGGCGAAGCTCGCCAGATAATATTGCCCCTGGCTGTAGCTGTCGCCCACGGCAATCACCGGCTTTCCGCTGTCGCGGAATTCGCGCAACGCTTTACCGATGTACTGCATTGAAGGCTGATCGCCTCCGGCAAAATCTTTCAGATCCAGTACGATCCCGGTGATGTTACGGTCGTCTTTGGCCTGGCGGATGGTATCGACGATATCAAACAGGGAATTTTCCTGCAGACGATCTGAGGTTGCGCCAAACAGCTGGCGACCAATCACGCTCAGGCGACTGCTGGTGGACGGCTTATCAACAATAACGCCGGTGATATCGAGTAATAGCGCGCCGCGAGTCGAATGCTGCGCCTGATTCGCGTTGCTGATATGCATCCAGATGCCCGCGCAAACCAGAACCAGGAAGATGAAGAAGATATTCATCACCAGGTTGCGGACGAAGTTGAGCAGTCTCCACGTCCATTTAAAGAAACCGGCAATGATTCGCCAAAGGGTTCGCATGTATTCTCCCTAACCAGAAAATGACTGTTTCCGTCGCCACTGGACGGTAATGTTGGGTTATCGTAATGACCCAACCGCCACTTGTCAGCAGGAATCGCCTGCCAGGCTGTAACAAAATCTGCCGTCGTGTTAATTTTGTGAGTAAATTTCAAGAAAGGAGTTAACCAATGGACGCACTCGAACTGCTTGTTAACCGCCGTAGCGCTTCCCGTCTGGCCGAACCTGCCCCGGCAGGCGAGCAGCTGGAGAACATTCTGCGTGCCGGCATGCGTGCCCCCGATCACGGTACGCTGCAGCCGTGGCACTTCTTTGTGATTGAAGGCGAAGGCCGCGATCGTTTCAGCCAGCTGCTGGAGCAGGGCGCGGTTGCCGCCGGGCAGGATGAGAAAGGTATCGACAAGGCGCGCAATGCCCCGTTCCGCGCCCCGATGATTATCGCCGTCGTGGCGAAATGCCAGGCTGGCCATAAGGTGCCGGTCTGGGAACAGGAAATGTCCGCAGGCTGTGCGGTGATGGCGATGCAAATGGCCGCCGTCGCGCAGGGCTTTAACGGTATCTGGCGTACCGGTGCGCTGACCGAAAGCCCGGCGGTCCGTGACGGTTTTGGCTGCGGCGAGCATGACAAAATCGTCGGCTTCCTCTATCTCGGCACCCCGCAGCTTAAAGCCTCCAGCACCATCAGCGTGCCGGACACCACGCCTTTCGTCAGCCGTTTCTGATAACGCACGCTAAACTGTCTGGATTCTGAGCATCTGCCGCAGAATTCAGACAGTCATACTTACCTCTTTATGGAATGAGCGCTACCATAGCGCGATTGAGATGACAGGAGACGTCCATGAGCGAGCAAACCATTCGTTTAACGCAGTACAGCCACGGAGCCGGTTGCGGTTGTAAAATTTCCCCGAAAGTGCTGGAGACCATCCTGCACAGTGAACAGGCGAAGTTTGTCGACCCGAACCTGCTTGTCGGCAACGAAACGCGTGACGATGCTGCAGTTTATGACTTAGGTAACGGCACCAGCATTATCAGTACTACCGACTTCTTTATGCCTATTGTCGACAACCCGTTCGACTTCGGGCGCATTGCGGCCACCAACGCCATCAGCGATATCTTCGCTATGGGCGGTAAGCCGATCATGGCGATTGCCATTCTGGGCTGGCCGATCAACACCATCCCGCCGGAAGTGGCCCGTGAAGTGATTGATGGCGGTCGTTTTGCCTGCCAGCAGGCGGGGATTGCGCTGGCCGGTGGTCACTCTATTGATGCGCCCGAACCGATCTTCGGCCTGGCCGTCACCGGCGTGGTGCCGACCGAACGCGTGAAGCGAAACAGCACCGCGCAGGCGGGCTGCAAGCTGTTCCTTACCAAGCCGCTTGGCATTGGCGTGCTGACAACCGCCGAGAAAAAATCCCTGCTGAAACCGGAGCACAAAGGTCTGGCAACGGAAGTCATGTGCCAGATGAACCTCGCCGGTGCGGCGTTTGCCAATATCGACGGCGTGAAGGCGATGACCGACGTCACCGGTTTTGGTCTGCTGGGGCACCTTTCTGAAGTGTGTCAGGGCGCGGGCGTGCAGGCGCAGGTCTGGTATCAGGACGTGCCGAAGCTGCCGGGCGTGGAGGAGTATATTGCTCAGGGCGCGGTCCCGGGCGGTACTCAGCGCAACTTCGCCAGCTACGGTCACCTGATGGGCGAAATGCCTGAGGAGTGGCGCAACCTGCTGTGCGATCCGCAAACCTCCGGCGGCCTGCTGCTGGCGGTCACGCCGGAATCCGAAGCCGAGGTTCAGGCCACTGCCGCCGAGTTCGGCATCACCCTGACGGCGATCGGCGAGCTGGTGACCGCGCGCGGCGGTCGTCCGATGATTGAGATCCGTTAATTCGATGCGGTTGTTTATTGCCGAAAAGCCGAGCCTTGCCCGCGCCATTGCCGACGTGCTGCCTAAGCCGCATCGCAAAGGCGACGGCTTTATCGAATGCGGCAACGGGCAGGTGGTCACCTGGTGTATTGGTCACCTGCTTGAGCAGGCGCAGCCGGATGTCTACGACAGCCGCTACGCCCGCTGGAATTTAAACGATCTGCCCATCGTGCCGGAAAAATGGCGCCTGCAGCCCCGTCCCTCCGTCACCAAACAGCTCAACGTGATCAAGCGCTTCCTGCATGAAGCTGCTGAGATCGTGCATGCGGGTGACCCGGACAGGGAAGGGCAGCTGCTGGTGGATGAGGTGCTGGACTACCTGGAGCTGGCGCCGGAAAAGCGCCAGCAGGTGCAGCGCTGCCTGATCAACGACCTCAACCCGCAGGCCGTCGAGCGGGCGATTTCGCGCCTGCGCGCCAACAGCGAGTTTATTCCGCTGTGCGTCTCGGCTTTAGCCCGCGCTCGCGCCGACTGGCTGTACGGCATCAACATGACCCGCGCCTACACCATTCTTGGGCGTAATGCGGGCTATCAGGGCGTACTTTCCGTGGGGCGCGTGCAGACGCCGGTGCTGGGGCTGGTCGTGCGTCGTGACGAAGAGATTGAAAACTTCGTCGCCAAAGATTTCTTTGAAGTGAAAGCGCATATCGTCACGCCTAAAGACGAACGATTTACCGCCGTCTGGCAGCCGAGCGATGCCTGCGAATCGTACCAGGATGAAGAGGGGCGCCTGCTCCATCGTCCGCTGGCGGATCATGTGGTTAACCGCATTACCGGGCAGCCCGCTATCGTCACCAGCTATAACGATAAACGGGAATCAGAACCCGCGCCGCTGCCGTTTTCGCTTTCTGCACTGCAGATTGATGCGGCCAAAAAGTTTGGCCTGAGCGCGCAGAACGTGCTGGATATCTGCCAGAAGCTCTACGAAACCCATAAGCTGATCACCTATCCGCGTTCGGACAGCCGCTATCTGCCGGAAGAGCACTTTGCCGGACGCCACTCGGTGATGAACGCCATCAGCGTCCACGCGCCGGATCTGCTCCCGCAGCCGGCGGTAAACCCGGACACCCATAACCGCTGCTGGGATGATAAAAAAGTCGATGCCCACCACGCGATTATCCCGACGGCGCGCGCCAGCAACGTCAACCTGACCGACAACGAAGCGAAGGTCTATAACCTGATCGCCCGTCAGTACCTGATGCAGTTCTGCCCGGACGCGGTATTCCGCAAGTGCGTGATCGAGCTTGAGATTGCCAAAGGCAAGTTTATCGCCAAAGCGCGTTTCCTCGCAGAGGCAGGCTGGCGCACGCTGCTGGGGAATAAAGAGCGCGACGAAGAGAACGACGGCACGCCGCTGCCGGTGGTCGCTAAAGATGACGAACTGCTGTGCGAGAAGGGCGAAGTGGTTGAACGTCAGACCCAGCCCCCGCGCCATTTCACCGATGCGACGCTGCTGTCGGCGATGACCGGGATCGCCCGATTTGTGCAGGATAAAGATCTGAAGAAGATCCTGCGCGCCACCGACGGTCTGGGGACGGAAGCGACGCGAGCGGGGATCATCGAACTGCTCTTTAAGCGCGGCTTCCTGGAGAAAAAGGGTCGCTACATCCACTCAACGGAACCGGGCCGGGCGCTAATCCACTCTCTGCCAGAGCTGGCCGCCAGGCCGGACATGACCGCACACTGGGAATCGGTGCTGACGCAGATCAGCGAGAAGCAGTGCCGCTACCAGGACTTTATGCAGCCGCTGGTCGGGACGCTTTACCAGCTGATCGATCAGGCGCGCAGCACGCCGGTGAAAACGTTCAGAGGGATGGTTGCGCCCGGTGGCGGCGCGAAGAAACCGTTCAAGAAGAAAAAGAGCGCGGCAGCCTCTTAACCGTAGGCCGGGTAAGGAGCAGCCGCCACCCGGCGAAAAGCCGCTCTGCGGCCTGATACGCCCGGTTTTCTCCCTCTCCCTGTGGGAGAGGGCCGGGGTGAGGGCACCCGGCCGCACGATATAAACTTTAAATCACACCCTGCCCAATCATCGCATCCGCCACCTTCACGAATCCGGCGATATTCGCCCCGCGCACGTAGTTGGTTTGCGACGCCTCGCCGCCGTACTCCACGCAGGCATGGTGAATATCCAGCATGATGTGGTGCAGGCGCGCATCCACTTTCTCCGCCTTCCAGCCGAGACGCGCGGCGTTTTGCGCCATCTCGAGGCCTGAGGTCGCCACGCCGCCCGCGTTAGCGGCCTTGCCCGGCGCAAACAGCACGCCCGCTTCCAGGAACAGGTCCGTCGCATCGATGGTGGTCGGCATATTCGCCCCTTCGGCCACCGCTTTTACGCCGTTGCTAATCAATGTACGCGCGGCGTCTGCATCCAGCTCGTTCTGCGTGGCGCACGGCAGGGCGATATCCACCGGCACGCCCCACGGCTGTTTACCTTCGAGGTAGGTCAGGCCAAGCTCCCGGGCATAATCCGCCACGCGACCGTCGCGGCTGGCTTTGATTTCACACAGGAGCGCCAGCTTCTCTGCCGTGAAGCCTGCTTCATCCACCACCGTGCCGCTGGAGTCAGAGGCGGTCACCACGCGAGCGCCAAGCTGCATCGCTTTCTCAATCGCGTACTGCGCCACGTTACCGGAGCCGGACACCGCGACGCGCATGCCTTCAAAGCCTAAACCGTGGCGCTTGAGCATCGCCTCGGTGAAGTAAACCAGGCCGTATCCTGTCGCTTCCGGGCGGATCAGGCTCCCGCCGAACGACAGCCCCTTGCCGGTAAAGACGCAGGCGCTGTTGTTGGAGAGCTTTTTCATCATCCCGGCCATAAAGCCCACTTCACGTCCGCCCACGCCGATATCACCGGCAGGCACGTCGGTGTCAGGGCCAAGGTGGCGGTAGAGTTCGGTCATCAGCGCCTGGCAGAAGCGCATCACTTCGCCTTCGCTTTTGCCTTTCGGGTCGAAATCGCTACCGCCTTTGCCGCCGCCCATCGGGAGCGTGGTGAGGGCGTTTTTAAAGGTCTGCTCGAAGCCGAGGAATTTCAGAATAGACAGGTTCACGGACGGATGAAAACGCATGCCGCCCTTAAACGGGCCAATGGCCGAGTTAAACTGTACGCGCCACGCGCGGTTAACCTGTACCTGATTGCGATCGTCAACCCACGTTACGCGGAACTGGATCACGCGCTCCGGCTCGACAAGGCGTTCAAGCAGAGACATCTGGCGATAACGCGGGTTTTGTTCAAGGAAGGGCCACAGGGTGGTCATAACTTCACGCACGGCCTGCGCGAACTCGCTTTGGTGCGGGTCGCGCTGCTGAACATGGGCAAGGAAACTTTCCAGAGAGCGTGTCTGATCCATAGATATAAGAACCTCTTATCGTATTTTATGTTTATTACTTATGCGATTTGTGTTGTTTTTTTGACTATACCACCCGTACCGCTTTGTGAGGCAAGCAGAAATTTATGCCGAAAGGGAAATTAATGAGAGGGCGGGCGTCATAACTAAAAGCGATGAAGAGATAAATTAAAGGTTCCGCTCGGGTTTACCGTTATAGTCATTATCAAGGAACTACTGGAAGATGTGTCTATGAAACGTTATCTACTCACCGCGTTATGTCTGATCTTTACCGCAGGCGTGCAGGCCAACCCCATTCTCCCGGACGTGGAGGTGAATGTGCCGCCGGAAGTCTTTAGCTCCAGCGGCCAGAACCAAACGGTGCAGCCCTGCAATCAGTGCTGTATCTATCAGAATCAGAACTACTCGGAAGGGGCCGTTGTGAAAGCGGACGGCATTCTGCTGCAGTGCCAGCGCGACGAGCGCGCCATCAGCACGAACCCGCTGGTCTGGCGTCGCGTAAAACAATAAACGCTTCCAGCAGCGGAATATCCGCAGGAGCTAAGGCGTAGCCAAACGCCTCTTCCGGCGTACACCACGCGAGCGCGCTGTGGTAGTGCGCCGTGAGCTCGCCGCGAAAAGCAGGAACGTGCCATGCATGCAGGTTGATCAACCGCTGCGACACTTCCCGCTGGTGGCTTGCCACGTATTGCCCCGGCAGGGCGTCAATGCCCAACTCTTCACGCAGCTCGCGGATAAGCGCTTCTGGCTGGGTTTCTCCGGCCTCGACTTTACCGCCTGCAAATTCCCACATTCCCGGCTGGTCGGCATGGGCAGGGCGCTGCGCCAGTAAAATATTGCCGTCTTTTTCGATAATGGCGGCAACGACATCGAGTGTTTTCAGCATGGTCGTCAATAATTGATAGCGAAAAAAGACATATTATCGTGCCCTTTCTCAGAGTCCAGTAATCAGGAGAATCAGGTGAAAGAGACTACCGCCTGGGTTGCCCCCCTCGAATCCCTTCCCGCCAGCCTTAAACCGATTGCCGCCATGCAGAAAAAGCATTTTGGCGCGGTGCTCAATCCCACACGCTGGTGGGGACGCATGCCGCGTCTGTTCTGGCTGGTGGCGCTGTTTGTCGGTTTTTTGGAGCGCCGTCGCGCGCGCCTGACGCCCGCGCTTCGTTCGCTGCTCATGACGCGGGTGTCCCAGCTCTGTCACTGCGCTTTTTGTATTGATGCCAACAGCCTGCGGCTGGCCGAGCGCTGCGGCGCGCTGGATAAGGTTCAGGCCGTGGGCAACTGGTATGACTCCGCCTTGTTCACCGAGCAAGAGCGCGCGGCGCTGGCCTACGCCGAGGCGATGACCGCCACGCCGCCCCGGGCGGATGAGGCTATCAGAACGGCGCTGAAGCGCCACTTCACGGACGAGGCCATCACCGAGATGACGGCGCTCATTGCGTTTCAGAATCTTTCCGCCCGCTTTAATGCCGCGCTGGATATTCCGGCGCAGGGGCTGTGCGCCACGTTTAACGAGACTCCCCATGTTTGACCGCCATCTTCATCCGCGGGTAAAACCCGCTCTGAATCGTCTGGTTTCCGTGCTGGATAAGCCGGGCATCACGCCCGACGGATTGACCTTGGCCGGGTTTGCCGTCGGCGTGCTGGCGCTGCCGTTTCTGGCCCTCGGCTGGTATCCGGCCGCGCTGGTCGCCATCGTGCTTAACCGCCTGCTGGATGGACTGGACGGCGCGCTGGCGCGCCGGAGAGGGCTGACCGATGCGGGGGGATTTCTCGATATCGCGCTCGATTTTCTGTTCTACGCCCTGGTGCCGTTTGGCTTTGCGCTCGCGGCTCCCGCAGAGAATGCGCTCGCGGCCGCCTGGCTGCTGTTTGCGTTTATCGGTACCGGCAGCAGCTTTCTGGCGTTTGCGGCGCTGGCCGCAAAGCACGATATCGACAACCCCGGCTACGCGCACAAGTCGTTTTATTACATCGGTGGGTTAACGGAAGGGACGGAGACCATCGCGCTGTTCGTGCTGTGCTGCCTCTTCCCGGCACACTTTGCGCTATTCGCGTGGGTATTCGGCGCGCTGTGCTGGCTGACCACCACAACGCGCGTCTGGAGCGGCTATGTGACGCTGAAGTCACTCAACCCTTAGAGCGCACTCTCTGGCCCGCGCTCTCCGGTAGTGACCGGGTTCTGCGGGTGACTGCTCCATTCGTACCAGCCGCCGTCATAGACGGCGACATTCTTCCAGCCCATCGCCCGGGCGTACATAAAGGTTTCTGACGCCCGCCACCCGGTGCCGCAGTAAAACGCGACGTGCTGTTCCGGCAGAATATTCCAGCGCTTCCACTGGGCGGCAATATCGTCCGCGCTGCGCATGGTGCCATCCGGATTATGGAAATCTTCCATATGGGTTGCGTCGCTGCCCGCGTGACCCCAGCGGGCACCGGCTATTTCACCTTTTGGCTTGATGTAGCTGTAGCCGCTGGTTTCGCCGATGAACTCCGGCCACGAACGAATGCTGACAAGGGAGGCATCCTGACGGTGCAGCATCCCGCGTGCCTGTTCCATATCAACCATCAGCTGCGGCTGGCCGGGGATCGGCGCGCCGAAATCGGGGGCTGGCGTTACTTTACCGGGCGTGCCGCGTTCAACCGGCAGGCCTGCATCTGACCACGCTTTCCAGCCGCCGTCGAGAATGCGCACATCCTTCACGCCCGCATACAGCATTATCTGTGCCACGCGCGCGGCGGCGTAAACGTCGCGGCCATACAAAATGACGGTGGTATCGTGACGGATCCCGTGCTTCGCCAGCATCGCTTTCAGCCTGTCGTCGGAGACTTTATTCCACAGCGGCTCGCTTTCCACCTCGTTGGTGTCGATGTAGCCCGCGCCGGGAATGTGGTTCAGCAGGTAAAACTTCGGTGCGCCCCAGGCGGCTTCAATCACTTTCCAGTCACCCGCCGGCGCGGCGGTCACGGGTTTACCCTGCTGGAGGCGGTGGATCCACTGCGGGTAAACCAGCTGTTCAAAGTGGGGCAGGCGCTGAAGGCGGTCGGGCGTCTGCAGCGCGTCGCTGAGCAGCGAGACGTGGCGGTATCCGGCTTTCTCCAGGCGGGACTTCACCGCCAGGTTATCGTTCTCGTCGCCGTACAGGGCGATGGTCGTTGCGGGCGTAAGCTGATGCTGTTTTGCCCAGCTCGCAATCTGCTCGTCGCTCATTGCGCCCAGCCAGGCGGCAGCCAGGTTGAGTGCGGGGGGGTCATGCCCGGAGGGGCCGCTGAGGGTCTGCGGCCAGCCGTTGTAAAACGCGCTGGGACGGGTGTCGACAGGCGTGCCGCGCTGCGCCTGAAGCTGAGACAGCGTCATCGCGTTGGCCATATCAGCCGCCAGAGAGGAAAAGGAAGCGAGGCCGCAAAGCAGGGCCAGCGCGGTCAGTTGAGAAACACGTTTCATCGAATAACCTGACGTCAGTAAAAGAGGGGGGCATTGTCGTCTCTCCGGAAATGGAAAACATTGCGTTAGCACATTATTGCCAGCGAGAAATCTCAATCAGCTCGCCGCCGGGCGGAATATCGTCCTCATCGTGCGTGACCAGCACCACCGGGATATTGCGCGTGCGGACGGCGTCAAATACCCATGTCCGAAACGTCGTGCGCAACGTTTTATCGAGGCGGCTGAACGGTTCGTCCAGCAGCAGCGCCTGCGGCTCTGCGAGCAGGGCGCGCAGCAGGCTGACCCGGGCCCGCTCCCCGCCGGAGAGGGTGGCCGGATCGCTGGCGTAATGACCGCTCAGCCCGGCGGAATCCAGCGCCTGCTCGACCGCTTCCCGACGCGCGCGTCCGACGATCCGCTCTGGCAGCGCCAGCAGCAAATTTTGCCCGACGCTGAACTGTTCAAACAGCAGCGCGTCCTGAAAGAGGATGCCCAGCCCGCGGGATTCAACGGGAAGGCGGTCGCAGCGACGCGCGTCGAGCCACAGTTCGCCTTGCGCCTGAAAATCGTCTGACAGCGCGCCGACCATCCACGCAAAAAGGGTAGATTTGCCGCTGCCTGACGGCCCCATCAGGGTAACGATCTCACCGCGAGGAACGCAAAAACTGACCTCGCGGAAAAGCGGTTCGATGGTGAGATGATTTACCTTTAGCATTATCGTAATCCTTGACGGTAGCGGCCTGCGAGCCGGGATATCAGGGCGGCAAGACCGAACACCGTGCCCGTGACCAGCAGCAATCCCAGCGCCCTGCTGGCGAGAACGGGGATGCTGCCCCCGCTGCTGAGCGCGACGGTTTCGGTGGTCAGCGTGGCGAAACGCCCCGCACCAAGCCACAGCGTCGGCATGTATTGCGCCATGCTGACGGAAAAGCCGGTGGCAAAGGCCAGCAGCGCAGGGCGCACCAGCAGGGGGCATTTCAGCAGTAAGAATATTTTCGCCCGTCGCCAGCCGAGCGTTCTGGCGGTAAGAATAAGTCGGGGATCGATCCGTCGCCAGGCGGGCTGCAGAACCAGCAGCATCCACGGCAACACCCACAGCAGATGGCTCCAGAGCACGGCGGCATAGCGCCCGTCGAGTCCCAGACGCAAAGCAATAAAGTATTGTCCGGTGACGAGCGGCAGCGCTGGAAGGGCGAGCGGTGACCACACCCACGCTGCGCCGCGCTGCGGTCCCCATTCCAGCCAGAGAAAAATGACGATGAGGGCGATCAGGCTCGACAGCAGACCGAAGGAAAGGCTGGTCCCCACGGGACCCACGTCGCCCCCGCGCGCCAGCATCAGCAGTACCGCGGCGCACAGGATGCCGCACGCGGGCAGTAACCCGCTGAATGGCCGCTCAGGCAGGACGCGCTGAGTCCGGGGGCGCGTCCCCGCGAGGTTCGGGATCGTGCGACGCCATGCCTTCCAGAGGCCGTACCCGAGGGCGGCAAGCGCGGCGAGCAGCAGGAGGAGAAGCAGGCACAGCAGCATTCCTTTCGCCTGCTGCTCGGCGTCGCCCTGGCTTAGCCACTGAAAGGCCAGCACGGCCAGGGTGGGCGGGTTGCCGGGCCCGAGAACGATCGCCACATCCACGACCGAGAGTGACCACGCCAGCACCGCCAGCATCACCGCGCCCAGAACAGGCGCGATCGCCGGGAGGATCAGCCAGCTGAGCGTCTGATAACGCCCGTAGCCAAAGGTTTGCAGGACGACCTTCTGCTGCGCGAGCCGTTTTTCCGGCAGTACGGCGTAAATGGCCCACAGCACGAACGCGCTCTCTTTGACCGCGAGCGTCAGGCCCAGCCCGACGCCGTATCGGTCAAACGGAGCCGTACAGACGGTGCAGACCTGATAAAACAGACCGTCCTCGGCAAACAGCAGTAACGCGCTGGTGGCGAACGCCACATGGGGGATCGCCAATAGCCACGGCAGGCGGGTAGAGAGGCGTCGCCAGCGTTGACCGGGCCACAAAAGGCAGATAAGGAAAAGGGCAATCAGCAACGCCCCCAGCGTGGCGATGAGCGTTGAGACCAGCGTGGCGACGGCCGCCTGCGGCAGCTGCGGGTCGTTCAGCAGCTGATGCCAGTTTGTCACGGAAAACGCCGGTGCTAACAGCATCACGCTGGCGGGCAGGATCGGCAGATAAATCACCGCCATCGCCAGCCAGACAAGCCCGCTCAGCGGGTGCCGTAACGACGCAGCCATTCCTGCTCCAGCGCGTTCACCCAGGCGGACTGCGGCTCGGCAAGCACCTGCGGCAGCCCCTGAGGCGTGTGGGCCAGCAGCGGTTTCGCGTCACCTTCGGGCAGCGCTTTCGCATCCAGTACGCTCGGGTCTCCCCAAATGGCCGGGTCGGCCTTGCGGATTTGCGCCTGCGGCGACAGCAGGAAATTAGCGACCACTTTTGCACCCGCGCTCGCACCGGCATTGGCCGGGATAGCCACAAAGTGGACGTTGCCGAGCATCCCGCTATGGAAACCAAAGCTGTAGCTGTCGGCAGGCAGTTCGCCGCTCGCCACTTTCTGCTGCGCATGGGCCGGGTTAAAGGTCAGCGACAGGTTCAGACTGCCGCTGGCAAGCAGGGCATCCATCCGCGCGGGTGAAGGGGGAAAGTCTTTGCCTTCGCGCCACAGCAGCGGGTGCAGTTTATCGAGGTAGGCCCAGAGCGGCGCCGTAACGTGATTAAACGTTTCATCGGGCGCCTTTTGTAACGCCTCAGGGCGATCGGTGAGCGTCAGAAGCAGCTGCTCAAGAAATGCCGTGCCGGTAAAATCGGGCGGGCGAGGATAGCTGACCTTGCCCGGGTGCTGCTGCGCGTAAGCCAGCAGCGCCTTAGGATCTTCAGGCGGCGTCGGCATGCTGGCTTTGCGGGCGATAAAGGTCAGCTGCGCGCCGCCCCACGGGGATTCTGCCCCGTCTGTGGGAATAGCAAAATCTTCCGTGACGGGTTTACGGGTATCGACATAGCGCCAGTTTGGCAACGCCTGCGCCCATCCGGTTTGCAGCAGGTTCGCCTCTTTCAACGTGCGGAAGTTTTCGCCGTTGACCCACAGCAGGTCAACCGAGCCGTTGGCCTTACGCCCCGCTGCGGCTTCCGTCTGGATCCGTTTTACCGCATCGGCGGCGTCCGCCAGCGGGACGATTTTTAGGGTAATGGCGTAGTGCGTTTGCATCTCACCGCTGACCCACTCAAGGTAGCGGTTGACCGCCGGATCGCCGCCCCAGGCGTTAAACCAGACGGTCTGGCCTTTGGCCTGCTGTTGGATAGCGTGCCAGCCCTCGGCGGCACACAGGGGGGGTGCCAGCAGCAGACCGGTCAGGAACGCGCAAAAACGCACACGGCGCATAATGCCTCACTTTTTAACAGACGGGAGATAACGGGAAAACAGCCGGCGCGTCGCCAGCGGCAATAACCCCAGTAGTGTAAAGGCGATTAGCATGCCCGGCGACAAAATATCGCGCAGCGACGCCACTTTCCCCAGCTCGCGCCCGGCGTTCAGAAACACAACCGTCGCGGGCAGCATGGCTGCCTGGCTGACCCACCAGTAGCGATATACGCCAATGCGGGTCAGCCCCATCAGCAAATTCACCAGGAAAAACGGGAACAGCGGCATCAGGCGCAGGGCAAAAAGATAGCCCGCGCCGTCATGCGCCATCCCGGCGTTCACCGTTTTCATCTGCTGAGCAAAACGACGCTGGACCCATTCGCGCAGCAGATAACGGCTGGCGAGCATCGCAAGCGTCGCCCCGAGCGTGGAGGCAAACGAGACCAGCACGGTGCCTTCCCACAGGGGAAATAACGCCCCGCCCAGCAGGGTGAGGATCGCCGCGCCGGGGATCGACAGGGCGGAGACCACGACATAGAGCGCAAAAAAGATCAGCGCGCTTCGCAGCGGCGCGTGGTCAACATGGGAGAGTAATGCCTGCTTGTGGGTTTTAATCCCTTCCAGGGAGAGCGTGCCAGGGGGAAGCATGACAAACGTCAGAATAAATGCGCCCAGAAGGGCGCACAGGAAAAGTGTTTTTCGAATGTTCACGCGTCATTACAGCTTGAATTTAGCCCACACCGGCGCGTGGTCAGACGGTTTTTCCATGCTGCGGATCTCGTAGTCGATCCCGGTTTCGATGCAGCGCTCTGCCAGCGGCGAGCTGGCCAGCAGCAGGTCGATGCGCAGACCGCGGTTGTCGTCAAAGCCTTTTGAGCGGTAGTCAAACCACGAGAAGCGATCCTGCGTGTCAGGGTTGGCGGTACGGAAGGTATCCACCAGGCCCCAGTCCAGCAGACGCTGCATCCACTCGCGCTCTTCCGGCAGGAAGGAGCATTTCCCGGTGCGCAGCCAGCGTTTGCGGCTGTCTTCACCGATGCCAATATCCAGATCGGTCGGGCTGATATTCACATCACCCATGATCAGCACCGGATTGTCTTTATTGAGTTCGGTGGTCAGGTAGTTCTGCAGATCCTGATAAAACTTGGCTTTGGCCGGGAATTTGGTCGGATGGTCGCGGCTCTCGCCCTGGGGAAAGTAACCATTAATCACGGTGATGTTCCCCAGCGGGGAAGGCAGCTCCGCCATGATGATGCGGCGCTGTGCTTCTTCGTCATCGCCGGGAAACCCGCGGCGGACTGAAACTGGCGTCTCTTTGGTCAACAGCGCAACGCCGTAATGGCCTTTCTGCCCATGATAGAAGACGTTGTAGCCGAGCTTCGCCACCTCTTCGAGGGGGAACATGTCGTCGTGAACCTTGGTCTCCTGCAGGCCGATCACATCTGGCTGATGTTGTTCAACGATAGCTTCAAGCTGATGGGGGCGGGCGCGCAGGCCGTTGATATTAAAAGAGACAAATTTCATAGTCGCTGCCAGTGCAAGGTGAATAGTGCATGGATGGTAGCAGAATTTGCGGCAACTGTTACCGGGTTCGGCCAATAACTGCGACAGATAATGCCGGTGGTGCAATATTTGCACCATTCTGACGCGCCTCGCCCTCAAACAGGGCGTAAATGACCGATAAATTTCGCGAGCGATCACAATTCCAGAATTATATTTGGCCTGTGCATACTCTTTCTGATTTTCATGCGGCAAAGCGCCGCTTGTCGTAAAAATATTCACTTTTTATGCACTAACAGTGAATAACTCCATGGCGTAACTTATTGATATTCTGTTACCTCAACTCGTTTATGCAATTTTATCGCTGGCTGGCACGAAGGCTGCAATCTACATTCACAGTGCAAACACCCAATTATTTAACATTCAAATAACTTTTTATTTACCGGATGAGGTCGCTATGTCTCTGTCAATTACGCGTGAAAATTTCGATGAATGGATGATGCCGGTTTACGCTCCGGCGGCTTTTATTCCGGTTCGTGGGGAAGGCTCGCGCCTGTGGGATCAGCAGGGTAAAGAGTATATCGACTTTGCAGGTGGGATTGCGGTCAACGCGCTGGGTCATGCGCACCCTGCGCTGCGTCAGGCGCTGAATGACCAGGCGGCGAAGTTCTGGCATACCGGTAACGGCTTTACCAACGAGCCTGCGCTGCGCCTGGCTAAAAAACTGATCGACGCGACGTTCGCCGAAAAAGTCTTTTTCTGCAACTCGGGGGCGGAAGCCAACGAAGCGGCGCTGAAGCTGGCGCGCAAATATGCGCACGATAAATTTGGTACCCACAAGAGCGGCATCGTGGCGTTTAAAAATGCCTTCCACGGGCGCACGCTCTTTACCGTCAGCGCGGGCGGCCAGCCTTCCTACTCGCAGGATTTCGCCCCGCTGCCGCCGGATATCCGTCACGGTATTTATAACGATCTGCAGTCCGCCAGCGAGCTGATTAACGACACCACCTGCGCGGTGATCGTCGAGCCGATGCAGGGCGAGGGCGGCGTGCTTCCGGCGCAAAAAGCCTTCCTGCAGGGGCTGCGCGAGTTGTGCGACCGTCACGACGCGGTCCTGATTTTCGACGAAGTGCAGACCGGCGTGGGCCGCACCGGCGAGCTGTATGCCTATATGCACTACGGCGTGACGCCGGACGTGCTTTCGACCGCCAAAGCGCTGGGCGGCGGCTTCCCGATTGGCGCGACGCTGACCACCGATAAATTCGCCAGCGTAATGACCGTGGGTACCCATGGCACCACCTACGGCGGCAACCCGCTGGCCACCGCCGTCGCCGGTCAGGTTCTGGACATCATTAACACGCCTGAGGTGCTGAAAGGCGTTAAGCAGCGTCACGACTGGTTTGTCGAGCGCCTGAATGCCATCAACGGCAAAACGGGGCTGTTTAAAGAAATTCGCGGTCTGGGGCTGTTAATCGGCTGCGAGCTCACCGCCGAGTTTGCCGGAAAAGCTAAACTTATTTCACAGGAAGCGGCAAAAGTGGGCGTGATGGTGCTGATTGCCGGTGCCAACGTGGTGCGTTTCGCGCCTGCGTTGATCGTCAGCGAGGAAGAGGTGCAAACCGGTCTGGACCGTTTTGCGCTGGCGTGTGAAAAAGTGAAATCCGGGGTGTCATCATGATGGTCATCCGTCCCGTTGAGCGCGGCGATATCGCCGGGCTCATGCAGCTTGCCGGTAAGACGGGAGGCGGGCTGACCTCGCTTCCTGCCGATGAAAAAACGCTGTCGGCGCGCATTGAGCGCGCCCTGCAAACCTGGCAGGGGACGTTGCCAAAAAGCGAACAGGGGTATGTGTTCGTGCTGGAAGACACCGACACGGGGACCGTAGCCGGGATCTGCGCCATTGAAGTGGCCGTCGGGCTTAACGACCCTTGGTACAACTACCGCGTCGGCACCATGGTTCACGCCTCGAAAGAGCTGAACGTTTATAACGCGCTGCCCACGCTGTTTCTCTGCAATGACCACACGGGCGCCAGCGAGCTCTGCACGCTGTTCCTCGACCCGGCGTGGCGCAAAGAGGGCAACGGCTATCTGCTCTCCAAATCGCGCTTTATGTTTATGGCCGCCTTCCGCGATCGCTTTAACGAAAAAGTGGTCGCAGAGATGCGCGGCGTGATCGACGACACCGGCTACTCGCCGTTCTGGGAGAGCCTGGGCGAGCGCTTCTTCTCGATGGAGTTCAGCCGGGCGGACTATCTCTGCGGCACCGGCCAGAAAGCCTTTATCGCCGAACTGATGCCGAAGCATCCTATCTATACCCATTTCCTCAGCCCGGAAGCGCAGGCGGTGATTGGCGAAGTCCATCCGCAGACCGCGCCCGCCCGCGCGGTGCTGGAAAAAGAAGGGTTCCGCTACCGGAACTATGTCGACATCTTTGACGGCGGCCCAACGCTTGAGTGCGATATCGACCGCGTGCGCGCGATCCGTAAAAGCCGTCTGCTTGAGGTCTCTGAAGGTCAGCCCGCGCCGGGGGACTGGCCCGCCTGTCTGGTGTCGAACGAAAATTACGCCAATTTCCGCGCCATGCTGGTGCGTACCAACCCGAAATGTGAACGTCTGGTGCTGACGGCTGCAGAACTGGATGCCCTGAAATGTAACGCCGGCGATACGGTTCGCCTGGTGCGTCTCTGCCCTGAGGAGAAAACAGCATGACATTATGGATTAACGGTGACTGGGTAACGGGCGAAGGCGAAGAGCGCGTAAAGACCAATCCGGTTGGAAAAGAGGTGCTCTGGAAGGGGCATGACGCCAGCGCCGCGCAGGTAGAACAGGCCTGCCGTGCCGCGCGCCGCGCGTTTCCGGCGTGGGCAAAACAGCCTTTCGCCGTGCGCCAGGAAATTGTTGAAAAGTTTGCCGGGCTGCTGGAGGCAAACAAGGCCGAACTGACGCGCATCATCGCGTCTGAAACCAGTAAACCGCGCTGGGAAGCGACAACCGAAGTGACGGCGATGATCAACAAAATCGCCATTTCGGTGAAGGCGTACCACACCCGCACCGGCGAACAGCACACCGACATGCCGGACGGCGCGGCCACGCTGCGCCACCGTCCGCACGGCGTGCTGGCGGTGTTTGGCCCGTATAACTTCCCGGGACACCTGCCGAATGGCCACATTGTGCCTGCGCTGCTGGCGGGCAATACCGTCATCTTCAAACCGAGCGAGTTAACGCCACTCACCGGCGAGGCGGTGGTTAAGCTGTGGGAACAGGCCGGCCTGCCGCCGGGCGTGCTGAACCTCGTGCAGGGCGGGCGGGAAACCGGTCAGGCGCTCAGCGCGCTGAGCGATATCGACGGCCTGCTGTTTACCGGCAGCGCCGGTACGGGCTATCAGCTGCACCGCCAGCTGGCAGGGCAGCCGGAGAAAATCCTGGCGCTGGAGATGGGCGGCAACAACCCACTGATTGTGGAAGACCCTGACGATATTGACGCTGCGGTGCACCTGACGATTCAGTCCGCCTTTATTACCGCCGGACAGCGCTGCACCTGCTCCCGCCGCCTGCTGGTGAAACGTGGCGCACAGGGGGATGCCTTCCTGAAGCGTCTGGTAGAGGTGAGCGCGCGTCTGGTGCCTGCCGCGTGGGATGCCGACCCGCAGCCGTTTATCGGCGGGCTGATTTCCGAACAGGCCGCGCTGAACGTGCTGAAGGCCTGGCAGGACCACGTCGCGCGCGGCGCGAAAACTCTGCTGGAGCCGAAGCAGGTTCAGCCGGGTACCTCGCTGCTGACGCCGGGCATCGTGGAGATGAGCGGCGCGAGCAACGTGCCGGATGAAGAGATCTTTGGCCCGCTGCTCTGCGTCTGGCGCTATGACGATTTCGATGCGGCCATTGCGATGGCGAACAACACCCGCTACGGCCTGTCGAGCGGGCTGATTTCACCGCATCGCGAGAAGTTTGACCAACTGCTGCTGGAAGCGCGCGCCGGGATTGTGAACTGGAATAAACCGCTGACCGGGGCCGCGAGCACTGCGCCGTTTGGCGGCGTAGGCGCGTCGGGCAACCATCGCGCCAGCGCGTGGTATGCCGCCGATTACTGCGCGTGGCCGATGGCGAGCCTGGAAACCCCGGCGCTGACGCTGCCGGAGACGCTTAATCCGGGGCTGGATTTTACCGGAGGGGATCGTCATGAAAGCGCGTGAGGTTAACTTTGACGGGCTGGTGGGGCTGACGCACCACTATGCCGGTCTCTCTTTTGGTAATGAAGCCTCGACGAAGCACCGTTTTCAGGTTTCCAACCCGAAGCTGGCGGCGAAGCAGGGGCTGCTAAAAATGAAGGCGCTGGCGGATGCCGGTTTCCCGCAGGCGGTGATCCCGCCGCAGGAACGCCCGAACGTGGCGGTCCTTCGTCAGCTCGGCTTTAGCGGTACTGATGAGCAGGTGGTTGAAAAAGCGGGTACGCAGACGCCGCACCTGCTCTCCGCGGCAAGCTCTGCCTCCTCTATGTGGGTGGCAAACGCGGCGACCGTCGCGCCGTCAGCCGACACGCTGGATGGAAAAGTTCATCTGACGGTGGCGAACCTGAATAACAAATTCCACCGCGCCACCGAAGCGGAAACCACCGAGCGCGTGCTGCGCGCCATTTTCAACCATGACGCACATTTTGAGGTACATCAGGCCCTGCCGCAGGTGGCGATGTTTGGCGACGAAGGCGCGGCCAACCATAACCGCCTGGGGGGCGACTATGGCGACCCGGGCCTGCAGCTGTTTATCTACGGGCGAGAAGAGGGGGGGCACGCCGCGCCAACCCGTTATCCTGCTCGTCAGACGCTGGCGGCCAGCCAGGCGGTTGCCCGCCTGAACCAGGTCAATCCTTCCCAGGCGGTTTTTGCCCAGCAAAACCCGCATGTGATTGACCAGGGCGTGTTCCATAACGACGTGATTGCCGTCTCTAACCGCCAGGTGCTGTTCTGCCACGAGCAGGCGTTTGCCCATCAGGAGAAGCTGCTCGCCACGCTGCATGAGCGCGTGCGCGGCTTCACGCCAGTCCAGGTGCCCACGGAGGCGGTGAGCGTGCAGGACGCGGTAGAAACCTATCTGTTCAATAGCCAGCTGCTCAGCCGTGACGATGGCAGCATGATGCTGGTCCTGCCGCAGGAGTCCCGGGATCACAAAGGCGTGTGGCGCTACCTGACGGAGCTGGTGAAGGCCGATAACCCGATTGACGAACTGCGCGTGTTTGACCTGCGCGAAAGCATGGCCAACGGCGGTGGTCCCGCCTGTTTACGTCTGCGCGTGGTCCTGACCCAGGACGAAATGCAGGCGGTAAACCCGGCGGTCATGATGAACGATACGCTCTTTACGCGGCTGAATGACTGGGTTGACCGCTACTATCGCGATCGTCTGACGCAGGCGGATCTGGTTGATCCGCAGCTTCTGCGTGAAGGGCGCGAGGCGCTGGACGCGTTATCGACAATCCTGCAGCTGGGATCGGTTTACCCGTTCCAGCGCTAAAGGAGTGGATATGGAAAATTTACTGGCGCTGACCCTGGCCGATGAGACGCCGGAACAGAAAGAGGGGGACGGCCCCTCATTTCGCTGGCGGTGGCTGGGGCGCGGGGTGCTTGAACTGACGCCGACCGTAAAAAGCGATCTGTCGCTGCTGCTTTCAACGGGTATCCACGGGAATGAAACCGCACCCGTTGAGATTGTTGATCTGCTGCTGCGTGCGCTGTACCGCAATGAGATCGCCCTGAAGTGCCGCGTGCTGGTGGTACTCGGCAATCCCCCTGCGCTGGCGCAAAACAAACGGTATCTGGTGAGCGACATTAACCGCATGTTCGGCGGCCGCTGGTCGCAGTTTCCGCAGAGCGATGAAACGGCGCGGGCCGAGTGGCTGGAGAACGTCGTGACCGCGTTTTTTGCCGCCGCGGGGCCGGCGCGCTGGCATCTGGATCTGCATACGGCAATCCGCGCGTCCTACCACGTTCGCTTCGGCGTTCTGCCGCAGCGCAGTCAGCCGTGGGATGAAGCGTTCCTGAGCTGGCTGGGTGACGCCGGGCTGGAGGCGCTGGTATTTCACCAGTCGCCGGGCGGAACGTTTACCCATTTCACCTGTGAACGTTTCGCTGCGCTGGCCTGCACGCTGGAGCTGGGAAAAGCGCTGCCGTTCGGCCAGAACGATCTGACCCGCTTTGCGCCTACGCATCTCGCCCTTCGGGCGCTGCTGGGAGGAAAGGCTCCCGAGCACGCGCATCAGCCCGTTGAGCGGTATCGTGTCGTACAGCAGATCACGCGCCGCAGCGATGCCTTCCTGCTCCACATGGCCGCACACACCCTCAACTTCACCCCGTTTCGCAAAGGGGCGCTTCTGGCTGAGGATGGCGAGGAACGTTACGAGGTGCAGAAAAACACCGAGTATGTTTTATTCCCTAACCCCACCGTCGCGTTTGGCCTGCGGGCCGGGCTGATGCTGGAAAAAATATCCTGAACCTTTCCCCTCTCATCATCCGGGAGGGGGAAGTAAATACTTTTCTTAACGATTAAAGCGCTTGCGCTTGTTTTGCAGAATATTCCTGGTGAATTGCTTTATTATTGATCTTCACTTCGCTATACTTCTGCTAAATCTCTTTAAAATCATCGCATTGAATATTTTTGGTTGCAACTCTCCACGCTTTATCCTTATTTCCTCCACATTTGGCGAAAATTTGTTTTTTACACTTTCATTGTTTTACCGTTGCTCTGACAAATTGACGATAAACCCCGTAAAGTTAATCTCGTCAACACGGCATAGCGCCGAAGAATAACTGAAAGAAAGGAAATAAATTATGCGTAAGTTTACTGCACTGTTTGTTGCTTCTACCCTGGCTCTGGGCGCTACCAGCATGGCGTTCGCCGCAGATACTGCGACCACTACGACTGCCGCGCCTGCTGAAGGCAAAATGATGATGCATCATAAAGGTCCGGGTATGCACAACGAGATGATGATGTTTAAGGATCTCAACCTGACGGATGCGCAGAAGCAGCAGATCCGCGACATCAGAAAAGGTGAACGCGACCAGATGAAACGTCCTCCACTTGAAGAGCGCCGTGCGATGCATGACATCATCGCCAGCGACAGCTTCGATAAGGCGAAAGCCGAAGCGCAGATCGACAAAATGGCCGAGCAGCACAAAGCCCGCATGCTGGCTCACATGGAAACCCAGAACAAGATCTACAACATTCTGACCCCGGAACAGAAAAAACAATTTAATGCGAATTTTGAGAAGCGTCTGACAGAACGTCCGGCGATGGAAGGTAAAATGCCAGCACCAACCGAATAATCGGTTCACACTCTTAAGACCGCCGGGATCCTGTCCACAAAAGCGCAACCGCTGTGGACAGGACCGGCGGTTTTTCTTTCCTGCCCTCTTGCCTGCCGCCGCCAGCGCGGTATCCTCCTGTAGTCGCTTCAGAGAATGTTTGCAGAGTCATGGCGTTAGAATTTTTATTAACGTTCCGCTAAGGCCTGCCCGCTCTGCTGCCGATACTGTTTCTGTGAATACCCAACGATAACAAACAAGACAGCAACGATAGCGATATCCTTGCCCTGGCACGGGTTGTGCCATTCAGGAGTGGTGATGGAGTTCTTTGATATCCGTAAGATGCCGGTCAGCCTCTGGCGCAATGGTGCTGGCGAAACGCGTGAGATTTGCTGCTTCCCTCCCGCGACGCGCGATTTTCACTGGCGTGCCAGTATCGCGACGATTGCCAGCAACGGTGAATTCTCCTCGTTTCCCGGTGTTGACCGGGTGATTACCTTGCTGGAAGGGGGAGAGGTGACGCTGGACGCGGGTCAGGCGTTTTCCCATACCCTCAAGCATCATCAGCCCTACAGTTTTGCCGGCGATCTGCCGGTGAAAGCGCTGCTTTGTGATGGGCGGATGGCGATGGACTTTAACGTCATGACCCGGCGCGACTGCTGCCGGGCGAAGGTGCGCGTTGCTGACCGAACCTTTACCACCTTTGGCTCGCGCGGCGGGGTGGTGTTCGTATTAAGCGGGGCGTGGCAGCTGGGCGATAAACTGCTGACGGCCGATCAGGGTGCCAGCTGGGAGGAGGGTACCCATACGCTGCGTCTGCTGGAGGCTCAGGGTACCTTATTGTTCAGCGAAATCACGTGGCTGCCGGGTCATTGAGCACAATGATCTCAAACTTCCCGGCCAGGACCGGTTTACAGAGAATTTTATAGCCATCGTGGTCAAATCCGGCGGGCGTGCGCAGCAGGGTTGCCGCGTCGTTGATGTCGTCGACAGCGCCCAGCCAGAGCCAGTTGTTGACAATGTGATACTGGGTCATTGCCTCGCCCACTTCTTTTAGCGCAACGGCGCTTTCCCAGGGCCAGCAGTTCACGCTGATGGCCGCCAGACCGGTGAGAAGCCGGGCGTGATGCGCCTCAACGCTCTCTTTCCCGCAGCACGCACCGGCGCAGCGCTTCAGCGCGGATCGAAAACAGGCGCGTCCGCGGGTGGTTGCCTCCAGACCTAAAAGGCTGTAGCAAAGCTGTAAATCGTCCGCCAGCGTCTGCAGCGCCTGGAGCGCGGCGCGTTTATTGGCGAACAGCCCATAGAGATTCGGGGCATGAGAAAAATCGACGTCGCGCGCGTAGACGACCTGCGGCTTGCCATTGTTTATCTGCAGGGAGCAGAGCTGACGGTTGCGGCGCAGGCGCTTATTGAACAGCGGCTGTTGTTCTTTTATCAACCGCGCCTCCAGCAGCAGCGCGCCCATTTCTCCCGCCGTCTGGAACCAGGTAATGCGTCGCGACTGGCGCAGCATGGCGGCCTCGTCCGGCGTACGAAGATGGGATAACACCCGGCTGCGAATGTTAACGCTCTTGCCGATATAGAGCGGCAGGGTGTCGCTTTCACCGTGAAAGATGTACACGCCCGGCTGTTTAGGCAGTGCCTCAAGCCAGGGGCGAAGGTGCTCGGGATATTCGTAGATAGCCGCCGCTTCAAACTCAAGACGCGGGGCGGATTGACGCCTGCTCACATACTGCTCCATATACTGTTCAGGCATACAGTGTAGCAGAGACGGTTTGGTTAAAAAAGAGCCGGGTGGCGCTGCGCTTACCCGGCCTACAACAGCGCGAAACCGTAGGCCCTGCAAGCGAAGCGCCGCTGGGCAAAAATGTTGGCTATTTCTTCCAGAAGTCGTCAAACACCGTAATTGGCGTGTGGCGCTTGTGCTCGGTTTTCAGATACCAGCCTTCGATGATTTTCGCGGTACCTTCATCCAGCTTTTTGCCTTCCAGATAATCATCAATGTTGTCATAGGTGACGCCAAGGGCCGCTTCATCCGGCAGGGAAGGGCGATCGTCTTCAAGGTCCGCTGTCGGCGCTTTCTTATAAAGATGCTCAGGACAGCCCAGCGCGGCCAGCAGCTGCTTACCCTGACGCTTGTTGAGACGAAAGATCGGGTTAATGTCGGTGCCGCCGTCGCCGTATTTGGTGAAGAAACCGGTGATCGCTTCTGCCGCATGGTCGGTGCCGACGACGACGCCTTTGGTCATCCCGGCGATGCTGTACTGCGCTTTCATGCGCTCGCGGGCTTTCTCGTTGCCGCGAACAAAATCGCTCAGCTCGATGCCCGCTTCGCGAAGCGCCTGCTCGCTTGCCAGCACCGAGCCCTTAATATTCACGGTGAGCACGCGGTCAGGCTGAATGAAGGCAATGGCATCCTGGCAATCCTGCTCGTCCGCCTGTACGCCATAAGGAAGACGCACCGCGATAAACTGCAGTTTCTCATCGCCCGTCTCTTCGCGAAGCTCTGAAATCGCCATCTGGCAGAGTTTACCGGTCAGGGTAGAGTCCTGGCCGCCGCTGATGCCCAGCACCAGGGATTTCAGGAACGCGTTCTTTTTTAAGTACGATTTTAAAAAATCCACGCTGCGGCGGATCTCTTCGTGTGCATCTACCGTAGGCTTCGCGCCCAGTGCCTGAATAATCTCTTGTTGCAGAGCCATCACGCCCTCCATATGCAGTACATAAACAGAATGTGTTAGCTGTTAAAACTAACCCTTTGGGCGAGAAACGACAAGGATCACAGTTTCGAGTGCGCTAATTTGCGCCGATTTAGCAGGTTATCGTTGTTTTATTAGAATTTTCCGAAATTCGTCTGGCGTAACTCACAAAGTTGAACAATAGTACTTTTTATCCCATGCTTAGATAACACGCTGATAAACAAGAGGACGGAATATGAACAAGAACGTAGCAGGAATTCTTAGCGCAGCGGCGGTACTGGCTATGCTGGCAGGGTGTACGGCTTACGATCGCACCAAGGATCAGTTTACGCAGCCCGTAGTAAAAGACGTCAAAAAAGGCATGACCCGTTCGCAGGTGGCTGCGATTGCCGGTAGACCTTCTTCTGAAGTGACCATGATTCATGCGAAAGGGACCTGCCAGACCTATATCCTGGGTCAACGTGATGGTAAGGCAGAAACCTACTTCGTCGCCCTGGATGATACCGGTCATGTAATCAACTCCGGCTATCAGACCTGTGCTGAATACGACACCGATCCGCAGGCACCTAAGGCGCAGTAACCCTGCTTGCCTGAGGATGTTAACAAACCGGCCTATGGGCCGGTTTTTTTATGCATCAGAAAATCTTATTTCTTTGCGCGAATTATTTGCCCGAAATGTGAAGGGAGTCAACAAGCCAGGTCAATGAGAGACAATTTGAGTCTATCCAGAATTATCCCCTGTCTGTACCATTGCGTATACTCACTCCAACGATAAACAACAGTACGCAAGCTACCTGTCTGCCGGGACAGCGAGTCGAGTGATAGCGCGATGGCAGGTAGTCATACAAGAGGGAAATCACGATGGAAAAGAAACATATCTACCTGTTCTGCTCAGCGGGCATGTCAACGTCGCTTCTGGTGTCAAAGATGCGTGCGCAGGCTGAAAAGTATGAAGTCCCTGTGGTGATTGAAGCGTTTCCAGAGACGCTGGCGGGCGAAAAAGGCCAGACAGCCGATGTTGTTTTACTGGGGCCGCAAATTGCCTATATGTTGCCCGAAATTCAACGACTGTTACCGAATAAACCGGTCGAAGTGATCGACTCGGGGCTGTACGGCAAGATTGATGGTTTAGGTGTTCTTAAAGCTGCTGTGGCAGCCATTAAAAAAGCTGCTAATTAATTTTTATTTTTCCCGTCAAAGAGTTATTTCACACACAATACGCCGTAACATGCGTTACGGCATTTAAGGGTATTTTCCTATGAGTAAAGTCATCGCTTCACTTGAAAAGGTACTCCTTCCTTTTGCTGTTAAAATAGGAAAGCAGCCTCACGTTAATGCCATCAAAAACGGTTTTATTAAATTAATGCCGTTGACGCTGGCCGGGGCCATGTTCGTTTTAATTAACAACGTTTTTCTGAGCTTTGGTGAAGGTTCCTTCTTTTATTCATTAGGAATTCGGTTAGACGCTTCCACTATTGAAACCCTTAATGGTTTTAAAGCCATTGGCGGCAACGTCTATAACGGTACGTTAGGGATTATGTCGCTGATGGCGCCTTTCTTTATTGGGATGGCACTGGCAGAAGAGCGTAAAGTGGATCCGCTGGCTGCCGGGTTATTATCCGTCGCCGCCTTTATGACCGTAACGCCATACAGCGTGGGTGAAGCCTATGCCGTGGGCGCCAACTGGCTGGGTGGGGCCAACATCATCTCCGGTATTGTTATCGGCCTGGTGGTGGCAGAAATGTTCACCTTTATTATCCGTCGCAACTGGGTTATCCGCCTGCCGGATAGCGTACCGGCTTCCGTTTCTCGTTCATTTTCCGCGTTGATTCCAGGCTTCATTATTCTCTCCATCATGGGGATTATCGCCTGGGCGCTCTCCCACTGGGGCACAAACTTCCACCAGATCATCATGGACTCTATCTCTACGCCGCTGGCGTCGATGGGTGGCGTGGTCGGTTGGGCGTATGTGATTTTCACCTCTCTGCTGTGGTTCTTTGGCGTGCATGGTTCACTGGCACTGGCCGCGCTGGACAGCGGGATTATGACCCCCTGGGCACTGGAAAACGTTGCGCTTTACCAGCAGTACGGCTCCGTTGACGCGGCGCTGGCAGCGGGTAAAACCTTCCATGTGTGGGCGAAGCCGATGCTTGACTCCTATATCTTCCTGGGCGGTACCGGGGCGACCTTGGGTCTGATCATCGCGGTCTTTATTGTCTCTCGTCGTGCTGACTACCGTCAGGTCGCGAAGCTGGCGCTGCCATCAGGCATCTTCCAGATTAACGAACCGATTCTGTTCGGTCTGCCAATCATCATGAACCCGGTAATGTTCATTCCGTTCATCCTGATTCAGCCGCTGCTGGCCGCGATCACCCTGACGGCGTATTACATGGGCATCATTCCACCGGTCACCAACATTGCGCCGTGGACCATGCCGGCGGGCCTGGGCGCCTTCTTCAACACCAACGGTAGCGTCGCGGCCTTCCTGCTGGCGATATTCAACCTCGGGGTTGCCACCCTGCTGTACATGCCGTTCGTGGCGATTGCCAACAAAGCCGCCACCATTATTGATGAAGAAGAGAGCGAAGAGGATATTGCCCTCTCACTGAAATTCTAAGATTGACCGGCGCGGGGAAGCCCGCGCCAGCCACAAGGAGCTTAAACATGTTAGATTTGGATAGTATTGTCGCAGACGAAGCCGTCGAGAACGATCTCGAAGAAGTGGTGATGGGGCTTATCATCAACTCCGGACAGGCCCGCAGCCTGGCCTATGCCGCACTGAAGCAGGCCAAGCAGGGAGATTTCGCCGCGGCGAAAACCATGATGGACCAGTCCCGCACGGCGCTAAACGAAGCGCACCTGGTGCAGACAAAGCTGATTGAAGGCGATCAGGGCGAAGGGAAGATGAAGGTCAGCCTGGTGCTGGTCCACGCGCAGGATCACCTGATGACCTCGATGCTGGCGCGTGAGCTGGTTGCTGAGCTCATCGAGCTTCACGAGAAAATGCACTGAGTCGGATTTCGCAGCAGGAGGTCAGCACGATGGAAATTAAAACCGCACTTGAGCAGCAGCTGTTTAACGGCAAAAATTTTCACGTGGTTATTTACAACAAGACGGAGAGCGCCAGCGGTCTGCACCAGCATGACTACTACGAATTCACGATTGTTCTGACCGGCCGCTACTACCAGGAGATCAACGGTAAGCGCGTCCTGCTTGAGCGAGGGGATTTTGTCTTCCTGCCGATGGGGTCTTATCACCAGAGCTTTTACGAATTTGGTGCCACCCGTATTCTGAATGTGGGCGTCAGCAGACGCTTCTTTGAGAAGCACTATCTGCCGCTGGTGCCGTTCTGCTTTGTGGCCTCCCAGGTCTATCGGGTCAAAAACGAGTTCATGACCTGGATTGAAACGGTTATCGCCTCGCTTAACTTCCGCGACAATGAATTTGATGAGTTTATTGAAACGGTGACCTTCTACGTGATGAATCGGCTGCGCCATCATCGTGAGGAGCAGCAGGTGACGGATGATATTCCACAGTGGCTGCGCAGCACCGTTGAGCTGATGCACGATAAAGGCCAGTTCAGCGAAAATGCGCTGGAAAATATGGTGTCACTGTCGGGAAAATCCCAGGAATATCTCACCCGCGCGACGCAGCGCTATTATCGTAAAACACCCGTGCAAATTATTAATGAAATCCGCATTAATTTTGCCAAGAAACAGCTGGAAATTACCAACTACTCTGTCACCGATATTGCGTACGAGTCAGGATACAGCAGTCCCAGCCTGTTTATTAAGACCTTTAAGAAATTGACTTCATTCACACCGAACAGTTACCGGAAGAATTTAACGGTAATTAATTAACTTTCGGCGGATTACCCGCCACAAATATTGCTTTAATGGCTTGCCCAAATAGCGGGAAGAGTACGCTATACCTTGCAGGCGATTAACCTGATACGCTAAGGGAGATATTATGCAGAAGAAATTAAAAGTCGTAACCATTGGTGGCGGCAGCAGCTATACCCCGGAATTACTTGAAGGTTTTCTGAAACGTTACCATGAATTACCGGTCAGCGAATTATGGCTGGTAGACGTTGAGGAAGGTCAGGAAAAGCTGAATATTATTTTCGACCTGTGCAAGCGCATGGTGGAGAAAGCGGGCGTGCCTCTGACCGTGCATAAAACCCTGGACCGTCGTCTGGCGCTGAAAGATGCGGATTTTGTCACCACCCAGCTGCGCGTTGGCCAGCTGAAGGCGCGCGAGCTGGACGAGCGTATTCCGCTGAGCCACGGCTATCTCGGGCAGGAAACTAACGGCGCGGGCGGCCTGTTCAAAGGCCTGCGTACCATCCCGGTGATTTTCGACATCGTCAAAGATGTGCAGGAGATCTGCCCGAACGCGTGGGTGATTAACTTCACTAACCCGGCCGGGATGGTGACCGAGGCGGTCTATCGTCATACCGATTTCAAGCGTTTTATCGGCGTCTGCAATATTCCTATTGGCATGAAGATGTTTATCCGCGACGTGCTGGCGCTGACCGACGGCGACGATCTCTCTATCGACCTGTTCGGCCTGAACCATATGGTGTTCATTAAAGACGTTATCGTGAACGGTAAATCGCGATTTGCCGAACTGCTCGACGGCGTGGCTTCCGGTCGCCTGACGGCGGCATCGGTGAAAAACATCTTTGACCTGCCGTTCAGCGAAGGGCTTATCCGCTCGCTAAATCTGCTGCCGTGCTCGTACCTGCTTTACTACTTCAAGCAGAAAGAGATGCTGGCCATCGAAATGGGCGAGTACTATAAGGGCGGCGCGCGCGCGCAGATCGTTCAGAAAGTCGAGAAGCAGCTGTTCGATTTGTATAAAGATCCGAACCTGAACGTTAAACCGAAAGAGCTGGAGCAGCGCGGCGGGGCCTACTACTCCGATGCGGCGTGCGAGGTGATTAACGCCATCTACAACGACAAGCAGGCGGAGCACTATGTCAACGTGCCGCACCACGGCCATATCGACAATATCCCGGCGGACTGGGCGGTTGAGATGACCTGCATCCTGGGACGCGATGGCGCTAAACCGCATCCACGCATCACCCACTTCGATGATAAGGTCATGGGCCTGATCCACACCATCAAAGGCTTTGAAGTGGCGGCAAGCAATGCGGCGCTGAGCGGCGAGCTCAATGACGTGCTGCTGGCGCTGAACCTCAGCCCGCTGGTGCATTCCGACCGCGATGCGGAGCAGCTGGCCAGCGAGATGATCCTGGCGCATGAAAAATGGTTGCCGAACTTTGCCGCCACTATCGAGAAGCTGAAGTTCAAACATCACTAAGAGGACGCACAATGGAAAACCTGCTGATCGTTAATGCTGATGATTTTGCCCTCTCGAAAGGCCAGAACTACGGCATTATTGAAGCTTGTCGCCGGGGTGTTGTGACCTCTACCACGGCACTGGTGAATGGTGAGGCGGTTGAACACGCGGCGCAGCTGAGCCGCGAGGTGCCGGAGCTCGGCGTCGGCATGCATTTTGTGCTGACGCTCGGGATGCCGCTTTCGCCAATGCCGGGCCTGACGCGCGATGGCCAGCTGGGCAAATGGATTTGGGAACAGGCGGAGCAGGGCGCTCTGCCGCTCGAAGAGATTGCCGGCGAGCTGGAGCGTCAGTTCAACCGCTTTATTGATGTGTTTGGTAAGGCGCCGACGCACATCGACAGCCATCACCACGTGCATATGATCCCGGCAATTTTCCCGATTGTCGCGGAGTTTGCGCAGCGTAACGGCGTGGCGATGCGCGTGGACAGGGAGGCGCGCGGCGTGCCCGACTGCGCCGTGACCACCACAGAGGGGTTCAGCAGCGCATTTTACGGTGACAAGATCGACGAAGCGCTGTTCCTGAAGGTGCTGGATGATTCCGCCGCGCGGGGGGAAAAGTCGCTGGAGGTCATGGCGCATCCTGCTTTTGTCGATAATACCGTGCGGAAAAGCGCCTACTGCTGGCCGCGCCTGGCGGAGCTGGACGTGCTGACGTCGGCGTCGCTGAAGTATGCGATTGCCGAGCGCGGGTATCGGTTGGGGACGTTCAGGGAGCTGTAAGAGTTGCCGGGTGGCGGCTTCGCCTTACCCGGCCTACGAACTACAAAACCAATCGAAATGTAGGCCGGGTAAGCGCAAGCGCCACCCGGCTTTTTTTACGCCGGTATCTGGTCAATTTTACTGCTGCGTGACCAGACGCGGTGCGCGGCGAGCAAATCAAACAGCTTCGTCATGAACGCATCGTCAACGTTGTCTCCCTCGACGATGCCGTCCTCACCCTGATCGGCCACCTTCAGCTGCGCCTTAAACCGTCGCGCGTCGCCGGACAGCGCGATCGGTTTCAGGTGCTTGTAGGCTTCCAGCAGATAATACACGGCGTCACCGTTGCTCAGCAGGCTGTCAATATCCCCGCACGGCACGATCACCGCATCAACGGTCAGCGACGGCGCCCCGGCAAAGGTCGCCGCCACCGGCAGCACGGAGCCGTCATCGGCGGTCACTTCCCCCATGCGGGAATAAAGCAGTTTCGCATGCACGCCCTGGGTTTTCAGCGCCTGCATAATCCCCAGCACGTCGCTGGCGCGGGTTTTGTCGTTCAGCAGAATGGCGACCACGCGGCCTTTAATCGAGCCACCCGGCACGGCATACAGGCTCAGCGACGGATCTTTCTTCACGCCGTTAACCTCTTTCGGCGGAGCAAGGTTGCGCTGCTCGTCGGTCAGCGTAATGCCCAGGTTATCCGCAACGCTCTGGGCGAGCTGAATATCAATGCGCGCCAGCTGATCGACCACCCGCTCGCGGATGTAGGTACGCACCACTTTACTCAGCTCAAAGCTGAAGCCGCCGATAATGTGCTGCTGCTCAATCGGCGTCTGGCTGTTCCAGAACAGGCGAGGGTGGGCGTAATACTCACCGAACGACGGGCTGCGCTCGCGAATTTTATTGCCGTCGACACGCTCCTGGTACGATTCGAATCCACCGCGTTTCGGCGCAGGCGGCGTTTCGCGCGGCCAGTTATCGTTGATCGAGTTCGGCTCATAGTTCGCCGGGTTGGTATCAATATCCTGACGGTGCATCCCGTCGCGCTGGAAATTGTGGTACGGGCAGGTTGGGCGGTTAATCGGAATTTCGTGGAAGTTCGGCCCGCCCAGGCGGCTGATCTGCGTATCGGTGTACGAGAACAAACGTCCCTGCAGGAGCGGATCGTTGGTGAAGTCCAGCCCCGGTACGATATGCCCAGGGTGGAACGCAACCTGCTCGTTTTCGGCAAAGAAGTTATCCGGGTTGCGGTTAAGCACCATTTTACCCACCAGCTGTACCGGCACCAGCTCTTCCGGAATCAGCTTCGTCGGGTCAAGCAGGTCGAAATCGAACTTAAATTCGTCCTCTTCCGGAATGAGCTGCAGGCCCAGCTCGTACTCCGGGAAATCGCCCGCTTCAATGGACTCCCACAGCTCGCGGCGATGGAAGTCCGGATCGCGCCCGGTCAGCTTCTGCGCCTCGTCCCATACCAGCGAGGCTTTACCCGCCACCGGCTTCCAGTGGAAGCGCACAAACGTGGCTTTACCCTCGGCGTTGATCAGACGGAAGGTGTGGATGCCAAACCCTTCCATGGTGCGATAGCTGCGCGGAATGCCGCGGTCTGACATCGCCCACATCACGTTGTGTAAGGTTTCAGGCTGCAGGGAGACGTAGTCCCAGAAAGTGTCGTGCGCGCTTTGTCCCTGCGGTATGGCCCAGTGGGGCTCCGGTTTTACCGCATGGACAAAGTCAGGAAATTTATGCGCATCCTGAATGAAGAACACCGGGGTGTTATTGCCCACCAGATCGAAAATACCCTCTTCGGTATAAAACTTGGTGGCAAAGCCGCGAATATCTCGAACCGTATCAGCCGAACCGGCGCCGCCCTGTACGGTGGAGAAGCGCACAAATACCGGAGTGATTTTGTCCGGGTCGGAGAGGAAGTCCGCTTTGGTGATCGCTTTCAGGCTCTTGTATGGCTGGAAGTAGCCGTGCGCAGCGGAACCGCGCGCGTGAACGATGCGTTCCGGAATTCGCTCATGGTCGAAGTGGGTGATTTTTTCCCGCAGGATAAAGTCTTCCAGCAGGGTTGGCCCGCGCGCGCCTGCGCGAAGGGAGTTCTGATCGTCAGCAATGCGCACGCCCTGATTGGTGGTGAGCGCAAAACCTTCGCCGCCTTTACGGTGTGGCTCAAGCGATTTCAGCTTCTCGTTTTCCGCGTCCGGTGATTTAATGCTTCCCGGTGCGGTAGGCTGTTCGCCCGGCGCGGAAGGGCCAGGTGAGGGGCGGTGAGAGCCGTCAGCAGGGGCGAGAGAGTCCATACCCGGTTGAGATTCCTCAGTGCCATGAATCGGTGATTGATGAGTTTTATCTTTGTTCGACATTGCACGCTTCTCCTTTATCCATTGCTAAAAACCCTATTAAGGATAGAACAATGTCGCGAGATGGCTCGCGAACTAAGAGTTTTCACATGCCGTCATTAACGAAAGGAGCCATCCCACCCACTCGGAGCGCGACGGAAGGCAGCAGGATCGGCTATCATAGAATTTTCCTGCTTCAAGAATTTGCTTTAGTGAACCAGTCGCTTATGAAACCTCTTCGTCAACAAAACCGCCAGGTTATTAGCTATGTGCCCCGCGTTGAGCCCGCGCCGCCTGACCATGCCCTGAAAGTGGAGGGTTTTCGCGATGTCTGGCAGCTTCGGGGGAAATACGTGGCCTTCGTGCTGATCGGCGAACATTTCCGCCGCTCGCCCACCTTTACCGTGCCGGAGTCAGCGCAGCGGTGGGCGATGCAGATCCGCCAGGATGAAGAGGTTGAAGAATAACAGCCATAAAAAAACCGCCATCAGGCGGTTTTTTTATTTCTAAAGTGATTAACGGTGCGCCAGCTCGGCGTCGTCTTCACTTTCCAGAATCGCTTTGTCGGTCTGCTTCAGCCACTGGCTGGTCAGCGTACCGGCGGTCATGGAGCCGCTCACGTTCAGCGCGGTACGACCCATGTCGATCAGCGGCTCAACGGAGATCAGCAGCGCGACCAGCGTCACGGGCAGGCCCAGCGCAGGCAGCACAATCAGCGCAGCGAAGGTTGCGCCACCGCCAACACCCGCAACGCCTGCGGAGCTTATGGTAACAATCCCGACCAGCGTGGCGATCCAAACCGGATCCAGCGGGTTGATTCCCACCGTCGGGGCGACCATCACGGCCAGCATCGCCGGGTACAGGCCCGCACAGCCGTTCTGACCAATGGTGGCACCAAAGGAGGCAGAGAAGCTGGCGATGGATTCAGGCACGCCCAGACGACGGGTTTGCGCTTCAACGTTCAGCGGAATAGACGCGGCGCTGGAACGGCTGGTGAAGGCAAAGGTCAGTACCGGCCAGACTTTACGGAAGTATTTCAGCGGGCTGACGCCGTTCACGCCCAGCAGGATGCCGTGCACCACGAACATAATGCCCAGGCCCAGATAAGAGGCGACAACGAAGCTGCCCAGCTTAATGATGTCCTGCAGGTTAGAGCCGGCAACCACTTTGGTCATCAGCGCCAGCACGCCGTAAGGCGTCAGCTGCATCACCAGACGCACCAGCTTCATCACCCAGCTTTGCAGGGTGTCAATCGCGGTCAGCACGCGTTCGCCTTTAGGCGCGTCGTCTTTCAGCAGCTTCAGCGCCGCTACGCCCAGAAACGCGGCGAAAATAACCACGCTGATGATCGAGGTTGGGCTCGCACCGGTCAGGTCAGCAAACGGGTTCTTCGGAATGAAGGAGAGCACCATCTGCGGCACGGTCAGGTCAGCCACTTTACCCACGTAGTTGGTTTGAATCGCGGTAAGACGCGCCGTTTCAGCGGTACCCTGAACCAGACCTTCTGCGGTCAGGCCAAACAGGTTGGTGACCAGCACACCTACCAGCGCAGCAATCAGCGTGGTGAACAGCAGCGTACCAATGGTCAGGAAGCTGATTTTTCCCAGCTGAGTGGCGTTATGCAGGCGGGCCACGGCGCTCAGAATAGAGGCGAACACCAGCGGCATAACGATCATCTGCAGCAGCTGAACATAGCCGTTACCGACGATGTTGAACCACTGAATAGAGTCTTTCAGAACTGGATTATCGGAGCCATAAATTGCCTGTAATGCCAGACCAAATACGACACCCATGGCCAGACCAACCAGCACTTTTTTCGCCAGGCTCCACTGTTTGTGGCGCGCCTGCGCGAGAAGCAATAGCAATACAACGAACACAACGACGTTCGCGATGAGTGGAAAATTCATCCCCGTTCTCCTGATTTATTATTGGGTCGGTTTTTACCGATCCTGTTGGTGGAAGGTTAGCAGAAGTGTGATGTAGCGCTTATATCCAAATGGAATGGTTTATGACAAATGGGATAACTTTGTCGGTTTACTGTTCAATCTGGTGATGAATAAAGCGATTAAACTGAAATTGCAGCGAATTAATCATCTGGGATGACCAGCGAACTGCACTGTTTTCGGGCAATGTTTGCGGCATCCAGACGGCGTAAGCAAACAGCGCCATGCACAATACGCGCTCAAGCTGGTTACCTTTCTGCGGGGCGAGGATGGGAAAGCGGAAACGCCAGCGGCAGGGCCAAAGCAGCGGCACGCCCGCAGGCGTCAGCATATCGGCGAGAATATGGCTTAAATAGCCCAGCACCATCCCCTGGATGGCATCGGCGGGGACGATCCAGCTTTCGGGCACCTTTAAATAGAAAAGCGTCAGCAGGCCAAACACGGCCAGCAGGCTGTGCGTAAACCCCCGGTGTCCGAACGCGCGGGCGATGGGTTTCGACACCCACTTCAGGCGTTGTCCGAGAAAGGATTTAGGATGGTCAATGTCGGGCAGCAGACAGGTCAATACGGCGGAAGGGACAATATGCCACCAGTCCCCCTGTGCCAGCACGGGGGTGAGTTCAGCGTTTTTGGCAAATACTGCGCACGCAATAGAAAAAAGCAGGTGGCCTTCCGCCGTCATGATAAAACCCACAAAACTGTCAATTCATACAGTATAGGGTTTTTATACAGTAGGCGGAAGAGGTGACGGTGTAACTGTTTGTCACAAGACGGAGGAGGGCGTTAACCGCCCTGCAGATGATGCACCGTAAGTTCCGCCAGTGAATTAAGCTTCACGTCGGCAAGCGCAAACCGGGGATCGTGACGGCCTTCTTCAGCGGGCACCACAATGGAGCGCATCCGCGCAGCCTTCGACGCCACCATACCGTTAACGGAATCTTCCAGCGCAACGCAGTTGAGGGGATCCAGGCCCAGCTTTGCGGCGCAGTCCAGATAGACCTGCGGGTGCGGCTTGCTGTAAGGCAATTTTTCAGCGGACGCCAGCGCGTCGAAACTGTCGCGCAGTTCAAACATCGTGAGCACTTTTTCCAGCATATGCAGCGGTGAAGCCGAGGCCAGGCCAACCTTCAGCCCCTGGGCTTTACAGAGCGCAACGGCCTCGCGTACGCCGGGCAGCAGAGGCCTGTTCTCTTCCACCAGAGAAATGGCGCGGCTGATAATGCGTGCGGTCACCTCATCGCGATTGGGACCTACCCACGGCTGTTGGGCAAACCACAGGTCAACCACCATATCGATGCGCAGGCCCAGCGTATCGGGAAGTTCATTACGGCGGCTGATATCCACGCCCAGGCTGGCCATCACATCCAGTTCGGCGCGATCCCACAGCGGTTCGGAATCGATCAGTAATCCATCCATGTCAAAAATTGCGGCAAGAATTTGGCGCGGTGTCGACATCACAACGTCTCCTTATCCAGGGTGTTCGACAGACGATACGTGCTAAGCACAATCTGCAATTTAGCATATTGCTTTTAAAGAGCGGGCGAAATTGATGACCAGCAGGTAGACTTAGGCACAAATAACGCGTCTTTATGAAGAGGAACTGATGACGTATCAACAAGCTGGACGCATCGCGGTCTTAAAACGCATTGCTGGCTGGGTAATTTTTATTCCTGCCGTCATTTCTACGCTGATTTCTGTACTCAAATTTATGTACGATCACAGCGAAAAACAGCCGGGTATCAATGCGGTAATGCTTGATTTCGCTCATGTCATGATTGAGATGATGCGTTTTAATACGCCATTTTTGAATGTCTTCTGGTTTAACTCACCCACCCCGGATTTTCATCAACAGCTGAATATCGGCTTTTGGGTGATATATGCCCTGATCTTTGTCGCGCTGGCACTGCAGGCCTCTGGCGCGAGAATGAGTCGCCAGACGCGCTTTTTACGCGAAGGCGTTGAGGATCAGTTGATTCTGGAGCAGGCCAAAGGCCCGGAAGGAATGAGTCGGGAGCAGATTGAATCCCGCATCGTTGTGCCGCGTCACACCATTTTCCTGCAAATTTTCCCGCTCTATATCCTTCCCGTAATCATTATTGTGGCGGGATACTTCTTCTTCTCACTGCTCGGTTTTCTGTAAGCGATAAGGGTGGCGGCAAGGCCACCCGTTCTCTACTCAGGCGGCAAGCATACGATCGAGTGCCCGCTGCGCGTTAACAAGGTGTTCGCCGCCAAAAAGAATGGCTCGGTTCATCAGCGTATAAAGCTGATACACCGGCTGGCGGTCGAGGAAACCGGGCGGCAGGGGGGAAACAGACTGATATCCGTCGTATATCTGCGGCGGCTGCTCTGGATGAAGCGGCAGCATGGCAAGATCGCACTCTCTGTCACCCCAGTAGCAGGCCGGGTCAAAGATATAGGGGCCGTTGGGACCCAGCGCGCAGTTATTGGACCACAAATCGCCGTGAAGCAGCGACGCCTGAGGCTGGTGGGATGCCAGACGCTGTTGAACGTGCTCAACGATGGCATCAATATTGCCAAATTCCAGCCCTTTCTCGGCGGCCAGCTCTAGCTGCCAGCCAATGCGCTGCTCGGCAAAAAATGTCGACCAGCGACGCTGCCAGGCATTGGGCTGTGGCGTGGTGGAGAGGTCGTTGTCAAAGTCGAGACCAAACTGCGGCTGGTCGCTCCATTGATGCAGCCGCGCTAGCTGTTGGCCGAGGATGAACGCATTATGGGCATCCAGCGGGCGGGCGGGGAGATATTCCATCACCAGGAAGCTGTAGTCGCGGTCGCTCCCCACGGCCAGAACCTGCGGGACCGTCACCGTTTTACTGCGCGACAACAGCTCCAGCTGGTCGGCTTCGGCGGTAAATATCGAAAGCAGCTCTCGCTCATCGCACTTAACGAAAAGATCGCGCCCTGCGTAGCGTAAATGCCACGCGGCGTGGATCTCACCGCCTGGCAGTTCGTTACGCAGTTCAATTTCACCTTCACCCAGCTGCTCACGTAAAAGATGACTGATAGCCTGCCACATGTTGTCTCTCCCATGTTGTCTGCCAGATCATAAAGTTAGCGCATAACTGCGGTAAAAAAATACGAACTAACGCACACCTGAGCGGTTTAAATTCATACAGCGCACTTATTGTTCTTTTTTCCGCCAGCTTTCCCAGGTATCCACATCGATTTCGGCAGGCTTGTCGGTCACGCTCTCCACCAGACTGGTGGCCAGCGCATGAACCTCTTCCTGGCTCAGGGCGCCGATCAGACCAAATGTCAGGGTGCCTAAATCATGAATGTTGCCCTCGTCATCCGTCATGGTGAGGAGAAAATTAGCCCGGGTGAAAGCATTGTTGAGCTCATTCAGCTCGGTTAGCGATGCTTCATGAAGGTTGATGGTCACGACGTAGCGTGTGATGTCACCACTGCTCATAATTCACCTCATTGTTATCATGGAAGTTTTCTTAGCATAGTCGATAGTTTGCGTTTGGCGACTCAGAGACGACATTCCCCTCCGTAAAGACGAAGGGGAACAGGGGTTAATTTCGGGACAGGTAATCGACGATTTTTTGCGTATCGGCAAGCGAACAGAGACGTGTGCCCTGGTTGATGGTTGCGGCACTACCCGCCGCCACGCCGTAGCGTGTCATTTCGAGCAGAGACGCGCCCTGCGCCAGTTTTAGCGTCATCGCACCCACCATGCTATCGCCAGCGCCAACCGTGCTTTGGCTCTTCATCGGCGGTGGGACAACCTGAACGGACGATGATTCATCAACTGCCAGCGCCCCCTGAGGGCCAAGGGATACGACTACGCGCCGCGCTTTGCCGCTGCGCACCAGCTCCTGCGCGGCGGTGCGAACATCATCAGGCTGCGTCAGTTCACGGTTGACCAGCGCGCTTAACTCTTTCTGGTTGGGTTTGACCAGCTCCAGATTGCCCGGCACCAGCGCCGCCTGCAGGGCATCGCCGCTGCTGTCGACAATGCAGCGGATGCCGCGCTGTTGTACCGCCTGAATCAGCGCCGTTAATTTTTCCGTGCTGACGCCGGGCGGCAGGCTGCCGCTTATCACCAGCAGCGCGCCGCTTTCTATCGTCAGCACTTTCTCTTCAAGCTGACGAAACTCGTCATCGCTGAGTTTCGCGCCCGGCATGACAAACCGGTACTGTTCGCCGCTGGATCCCACGTGGACATGCAGGTTTTGCCGCGTCCAGTCTTTGGCCTCAACGGTTTCAACGGCCACGTGTTCATCGGCCAGTAGAGAGACCAGGTGTTCGCCGGTGGCACCGCCTGCGGGAAAAATTGCCGTGGCTTTGCCGCCGAGGTGTGTAATGGCGCGCGCTACGTTGATCCCCCCGCCGCCGGGCTCAAAGACCGGGGCGCTACAGCGCAATTTACCTTCCGGGTAAATCTGCGGCGTCAGGGTGGCGGAATCCAGGGAAGGGGAGAGCGTCAGAGTATAAATAGAAACCATCATTACCTCCTTTTAGCATGGGTTCTTATTAGCCTGGCACCATTTGTCAGGAAGGCAATGTAAATAACAGTATGATTTTAAATATGAATACTGACAAAAAGTGAGGCGGGGGGTATATAAAATAAAACGCTTTTTGAGATCGTTCTTATTCAAAAAATGAAATAAGAAAACATTGCTATGTTATTTGCGGCTTTTTATAATTTGTTACCTTTCTCTGGACGCCTTGTCATTGATCCTCAAGAAAGATTCCGGGACCGTGTGGTCTCTTTTTTTGTTGTACGGACTCCTTAATAAAATGAAGCTTTTAAAGACAGTGCCCGCTGCACTGATGCTGGCGGGTGGCGTGTTTGCGGCTATGAACGCGACCGCTGATGATACCGTTTTTACTGTCATGGACGATCCTTCCACCGCGAAAAAACCGTTTGAAGGTAACCTGAACGCCGGGTACCTGGCACAATCCGGTAACACGAAAAGCTCTTCTCTGACGGCGGACAGTACGCTCACCTGGTACGGCAACACCACCGCCTGGTCTCTGTGGGGTAATGCCAGCAACACTTCCGCTAATGACGAACGTTCTTCCGAGAAATATGCGGTAGGCGGACGTAGCCGTTACAACATGACCGACTATGACTACCTGTTTGGACAGGCAAGCTGGTTAACCGACCGTTACAACGGTTATCGCCAGCGCGATGTGTTCACCGCCGGTTATGGTCGCCAGTTCCTGAACGGTCCGGTACACAGCCTCCGTTTTGAATTCGGTCCGGGTGTGCGTTATGACGAGTACACCAATGGCGATACCAAAACCCAACCGCTCGGTTACGCTTCCGGTACCTATGCCTGGCAGATGACTGACAACACCAAATTTACCCAGGGTGTTTCTGTATTTGGTGCCGACGACACGACGCTGAACTCTGAGACGGCGCTGAACGTGGCAATCAACGAACACTTTGGTCTGAAAGTGGCCTACAACCTGACCTGGAACTCTTCACCACCAGAATCTGCGCCGGATCATACCGACCGCAGAACCACGGTATCACTGGGTTATAGAATGTAATAAAAGCGGGCCGATGATAATGTCGGCCCGCTTATTGTCTGC
The DNA here is from genome assembly GCF_000568075.1 of Enterobacter sp. DC1. Classification (NCBI taxonomy): domain Bacteria; kingdom Pseudomonadati; phylum Pseudomonadota; class Gammaproteobacteria; order Enterobacterales; family Enterobacteriaceae; genus Enterobacter; species Enterobacter sp. DC1. The sequence goes on along the minus strand of NZ_AZUA01000001.1, from coordinate 840,778 downwards.
GGTTTTTTGACGTCCCTTCTGATGACCCGTCTTCGCCCCTAGCCCCAAATCATTGCCGCCCAACGGAGTAGCAGCATTGCGCCGCAGATGGCAATCAGCACCAGCACCATTTTCCAGTGTTTTACGGCAAATCGTTTTGTTGGCATAACCTAATCCTTGTTGGTTGATACCCACAGTCTACCAAACAGGGCCGAAATATGCCCCTTCTCAGTATCGATTAGGTTATGCCAGCGTAGGTTTCTGCTCAGAACCAGTGGAATCGTTCGGCGAGAATCAACAATAAACCTGTGGCGGAAAGGACATTCAATATCACAACCGTTCTGCTGGATACGTTCATGGTATGCACCTTTGGGTTTAAAGACCTGTTCAAGAGTAGCCCAGCATCTTCGAAATGCGAGCGCAGGGGAGAAGCAACCTGCAAATTCGTGCGAAAGCGCCAGCCCATCAATCTGGCCGCAAAGGGTGCAATCTCCTTTCCGTTAGTGTTAACATTACGACGCTTGCCGTAAATCCACATTAATCTGAATTCGGCTGGTGAATGATGACGAACCAATTTGACGATTGTTGGTCAGATGGTGTCGTAATCTATTGTCAAATCACAATTATTTTCTTTGTATATGCTCTTATGTGTGGGGCATCACTGCAAATAAGGATATAAAATGCCTGTAATTACTCTTCCTGATGGCAGTCAACGCCATTTCGACCGTGCTGTTAGCCCAATGGATGTTGCCCTGGACATTGGTCCTGGTCTCGCGAAAGCGACAATCGCTGGCCGCGTTAACGGTGAGCTGGTGGATGCTTCCGATCTGATTGAAAACGATGCGACGCTTGCAATCATCACTGCGAAAGACGAAGAAGGTCTGGAGATCATTCGTCACTCCTGCGCGCACCTGTTAGGTCATGCCATCAAACAGCTGTGGCCAAACACCAAAATGGCGATCGGTCCGGTTATCGACAATGGTTTCTACTACGACGTTGACCTTGACCACACCCTGACTCAGGAAGATATCGACGCGCTCGAAAAACGCATGCACGAGCTCGCCGAAACAAACTATGACGTCATCAAGAAGAAAGTCAGCTGGCACGAAGCGCGTGAAACCTTCGTGAAGCGCGGCGAGAGCTATAAAGTCTCTATTCTTGACGAAAACATTTCGCATGATGACAAGCCTGGCTTGTACCATCACGAAGAATACGTCGACATGTGCCGTGGACCGCACGTGCCGAACATGCGCTTCTGTCATCACTTTAAGCTGATGAAGATCGCAGGCGCCTACTGGCGTGGCGACAGCAACAACAAGATGTTGCAGCGTATCTATGGTACCGCGTGGGCCGATAAAAAAGCCCTGAACGCGTACCTGCTGCGCCTGGAAGAGGCGGCGAAGCGTGACCACCGTAAAATCGGTAAGCAGCTTGACCTGTATCACATGCAGGAAGAAGCGCCGGGTATGGTGTTCTGGCATAACGACGGCTGGACTATCTTCCGTGAACTGGAAACTTTCGTACGCTCCAAGCTGAAAGAGTACCAGTATCAGGAAGTGAAAGGCCCGTTCATGATGGACCGTGTGCTGTGGGAAAAAACCGGCCACTGGGACAACTACAAAGATGCGATGTTCACCACCTCGTCTGAGAACCGTGAATACTGCATCAAGCCAATGAACTGCCCGGGCCACGTTCAGATCTTCAACCAGGGTCTGAAGTCCTACCGCGACCTGCCGCTGCGTATGGCGGAGTTCGGTAGCTGCCACCGTAACGAACCATCAGGTGCGCTGCACGGTCTGATGCGCGTTCGTGGCTTTACTCAGGATGATGCGCATATCTTCTGTACTGAAGATCAGGTCCGTGACGAAGTTAACGCCTGTATTCGTATGGTCTACGATATGTACAGCACCTTTGGCTTCGAGAAGATCGTCGTCAAACTCTCAACGCGTCCGGAAAAACGTATCGGTAGCGATGAGACCTGGGATCGCGCAGAAGCGGATCTCGCCGTGGCGCTGGAAGAGAACGGCATTCCGTTCGAATACCAGCTGGGCGAGGGCGCATTCTACGGTCCGAAAATTGAATTTACCCTGTATGACTGCCTCGATCGCGCATGGCAGTGCGGTACTGTACAGCTGGACTTCTCCCTGCCGCAGCGTTTAAGCGCCTCTTACGTTGGCGAAGACAACGAGCGTCAGGTACCGGTAATGATTCACCGTGCAATTCTCGGTTCTCTGGAGCGCTTCATCGGCATCCTGACCGAAGAGTTCGCTGGCTTCTTCCCAACCTGGCTTGCGCCAGTGCAGGTCGTGGTGATGAACATTACCGATTCTCAGGCGGATTACGTTAAAGAATTGACGCAGAAACTACAAAATGCGGGCATTCGCGTAAAAGCAGACTTGAGAAATGAGAAGATTGGCTTTAAAATCCGCGAGCACACTTTACGTCGTGTCCCGTATATGTTGGTCTGTGGTGATAAAGAGGTGGAAGCAGGCAAAGTTGCCGTTCGCACCCGCCGTGGTAAAGACCTGGGCAGCCTGGACGTAAGTGAAGTGATTGAGAAGCTGCAACAAGAGATTCGCAGCCGCAGTCTTCAACAACTGGAGGAATAAGGTATTAAAGGCGGAAAACGAGTTCAAACGGCACGTCCGAATCGTATCAATGGCGAGATTCGCGCCCAGGAAGTTCGCTTAACAGATCTTGAAGGTGAACCACTGGGGATTGTGAGTCTGAGAGAAGCGATCGAAAAAGCTGAAGAAGCTGGAGTAGATTTAGTTGAAATCAGCCCTAACGCCGAACCGCCAGTTTGTCGTATCATGGACTACGGCAAGTTCCTTTATGAAAAGAGTAAGTCTTCTAAGGAACAGAAGAAGAAGCAAAAAGTTATCCAGGTTAAGGAAATCAAATTCCGTCCTGGTACCGACGATGGCGATTATCAGGTAAAACTCCGCAGCCTGATTCGCTTTCTGGAAGATGGCGATAAGGCCAAGATCACACTGCGTTTCCGCGGTCGTGAGATGGCCCACCAACAGATTGGTATGGAAGTGCTTAACCGCGTCCGTGACGATCTGAGTGAACTGGCAGTAGTCGAATCCTTCCCTACGAAGATCGAAGGCCGCCAGATGATCATGGTGCTCGCTCCTAAGAAGAAACAGTAAGGCCTTCAAGCAGCAAAACCTGTGGAGCCTTCGGGTTTCATAGGTTTTGTTCGCCTATGTTTCGTTTATTTAACAATGCGAAGTGGAAGTTATTAAGATGCCAAAAATTAAGACCGTACGCGGTGCTGCTAAGCGCTTCAAAAAAACCGGTGGTGGTGGATTTAAGCGTAAGCACGCAAACCTGCGTCATATTCTGACCAAAAAATCTACTAAGCGTAAACGTCACCTGCGTCCAAAAGGCCTCGTTTCTAAAGGCGATCTGGGTCTGGTTATCGCGTGCCTGCCGTACGCATAAGCCGTTAACGTTTAATTTTTTTACTAAGAATATAGATACAGGAGAGCACATATGGCTCGCGTAAAACGTGGTGTAATTGCACGTGCACGTCACAAGAAAATTTTGAAACAAGCTAAAGGCTACTACGGTGCGCGTTCACGCGTTTACCGCGTTGCCTTCCAGGCTGTTATCAAAGCAGGTCAGTACGCTTACCGTGACCGTCGTCAGCGTAAGCGTCAGTTCCGTCAACTGTGGATTGCGCGTATCAACGCAGCAGCACGTCAGAACGGTATTTCTTACAGCAAATTCATCAACGGCCTGAAAAAAGCCTCTGTTGAAATCGACCGTAAGATCCTGGCTGACATCGCAGTATTCGACAAAGTAGCGTTCACCGCTCTGGTCGAAAAAGCGAAAGCAGCACTGGCATAAGCCAGTTGAAAGAGGGGGCTTTGCTCCCTCTTTTCATTTAACACCATCAGAAGATTGACATTTATCCGTCCAGGCTTTTCAATAAGGTCTTAACGGTTTTTACCAGACAAGGTAACGCAAGCATGAATTCTGCTATTTTCCGCTTCTTCTTTTACTTTAGCACCTGATTTCAGGAGGCTAGCGCGTGAAAGATGAAACGAAAAACAGCGCCAGATAAGCCTCCCGATGGAGGCTTTTTTTGTGCCTGAATTTGAGAGAATAACTCCACCAAATCGGTGTCTGCACCGACATAATGAGGAAAATCATGTCACATCTCGCAGAGCTGGTTGCCAGTGCAACAGCCGCCATTAATCAGGCCTCAGATGTTGCCGCGTTAGACAATGTCCGCGTCGAATATCTTGGGAAGAAAGGGCACCTGACCCTTCAGATGACAACCCTGCGTGAGCTGCCGCCAGAAGAACGCCCGGCAGCGGGTGCGGTGATTAACGAAGCCAAAGAGCAGGTACAGCAGGCGCTGAACGCGCGCAAAGCCGAGCTGGAAAGCGCGGTGCTGAATGCGCGTCTGGCCGCAGAGACGATCGACGTTTCTCTGCCGGGTCGCCGTATCGAAAACGGTGGTCTGCATCCGGTTACCCGCACCATCGATCGCATTGAAAGTTTCTTCGGTGAGCTCGGCTTTACCGTGGCGACTGGCCCGGAAATCGAAGATGATTACCATAACTTCGACGCCCTGAACATTCCTGGCCATCATCCGGCACGCGCTGACCACGACACTTTCTGGTTTGACGCTACGCGTCTGCTGCGTACTCAGACCTCCGGCGTTCAGATCCGTACCATGAAGGATCAGGAGCCGCCAATCCGTATTATCGCGCCGGGCCGCGTCTATCGTAACGACTACGATCAGACCCACACCCCAATGTTCCACCAGATGGAAGGCCTGATTGTTGATAAAAACATCAGCTTCACCAACCTGAAGGGCACGCTGCACGATTTCCTGAACAACTTCTTTGAGGAAGATCTGCAGGTTCGTTTCCGCCCGTCCTACTTCCCGTTCACCGAACCGTCTGCGGAAGTTGACGTGATGGGTAAAAACGGCAAATGGCTGGAGGTGCTGGGCTGCGGCATGGTGCATCCAAACGTGCTGCGCAACGTGGGTATCGATCCGGAAGTTTACTCCGGCTTTGCCTTCGGCATGGGTATGGAGCGTCTGACCATGCTGCGCTACGGCGTGACCGACTTACGTGCATTCTTCGAAAACGATCTGCGTTTCCTCAAACAGTTTAAATAAGGGCAGGACAGAACAATGAAATTCAGTGAACTGTGGTTACGCGAGTGGGTGAACACCACGCTGGACAGCGACGCGCTTTCTAACCAGATCACCATGGCGGGTCTGGAAGTGGACGGCGTTGAGCCGGTTTCCGGTGCCTTCAACGGCGTGGTCGTCGGCGAAGTGGTCGAGTGCGGTCAGCACCCTAACGCTGACAAACTGCGCGTAACAAAAGTAAACGTAGGCGGTGACCGTCTGCTGGATATCGTCTGCGGTGCGCCAAACTGCCGTCAGGGCCTGAAGGTGGCCGTGGCGACCGTCGGTGCAGTGCTGCCGGGCGATTTCAAAATTAAAGCGGCTAAGCTGCGCGGCGAGCCGTCTGAAGGTATGCTGTGCTCCTTCTCCGAGCTGGGTATTTCCGACGACCACAACGGCATCATTGAGCTGCCGCTGGACGCGCCGATCGGCACCGATATCCGTGAATACCTGAAGCTTGATGACAACACCATCGAAATCAGCGTCACGCCAAACCGTGCCGACTGCTTAGGTATCATCGGCGTGGCGCGCGACGTGGCCGTGCTGAACCAGACCGAGCTGAACGCGCCGGACATTGCGCCGGTTGAAGCGACCATCAGTGACGTGCTGCCTATTCAGGTTGACGCCGCGGATGCTTGCCCGCGCTACCTCGGTCGCGTGGTGAAAGGCATCAACGTGAAAGCGCCAACCCCGCTGTGGATGAAAGAGAAGCTGCGCCGCTGCGGTATCCGCTCTATCGACGCCGTGGTTGACGTGACTAACTACGTTCTGCTGGAGCTGGGCCAGCCAATGCACGCGTTCGATAAAGACCGTATCGACGGCGGCATCGTTGTGCGCATGGCGAAAGAGGGCGAAACCCTGGTTCTGCTGGACGGCAGCGAAGCCAAACTGAACGCCGACACCCTGGTGATTGCTGACCACAGCAAAGCGCTGGCAATGGGCGGTATCTTCGGTGGCGAGCACTCAGGCGTCAACGACGAGACGCAAAACGTCCTGCTGGAATGCGCGTTCTTCAGCCCGCTGTCCATCACCGGTCGCGCACGCCGTCACGGCCTGCATACCGATGCCTCTCACCGCTACGAGCGCGGCGTTGACCCGGCGCTGCAGTACAAAGCGATGGAACGTGCGACCCGCCTGCTGATCGACATCTGCGGCGGTGAAGCGGGCCCGGTTATCGACGTAACCAACGAAGCGACGCTGCCGAAGCGTGCGACCATCACCCTGCGCCGCAGCAAGCTGGATCGCCTGATTGGCCATCACGTTGCCGATGCGCAGGTAACTGACATCCTGAAACGTCTGGGTTGTGAAGTAACCGAAGGCCAGGACGAGTGGAAAGCCGTTGCGCCATCATGGCGTTTCGACATGGAAATTGAAGAAGATCTGGTGGAAGAAGTGGCCCGCGTTTACGGCTACAACAACATTCCTGACGAGCCTGTGCAGGCAGGTCTGGTGATGGGCACCCACCGTGAAGCCGACCTGTCTCTGAAGCGTGTGAAAACCATGCTGAACGACAAAGGCTACCAGGAAGTGATCACCTACAGCTTCGTTGATCCAAAGCTGCAGCAGCTGATCCACCCGGGTCAGGAGGCGCTGATCCTGCCAAGCCCAATCTCCAGCGAAATGTCCGCGATGCGTCTGTCTCTGTGGACGGGCCTGCTGGGCACTGTCGTTTATAACCAGAATCGCCAGCAAAACCGCGTGCGAATTTTCGAAAGCGGTTTGCGCTTTGTACCGGATAATCAGGCAAATTTAGGCATCCGTCAGGATCTCATGCTGGCTGGCGCCATCAGCGGCAACCGCTATGAAGAGCACTGGGACCTGGCAAAAGGCACGGTTGATTTCTACGATATGAAGGGCGATCTGGAAGCGATTCTGGATCTGACCGGTAAATTATCTGAAATTGAATTCCGCGCAGAAGCCATCCCGGCACTGCATCCGGGCCAGAGCGCAGCCATCTATTTAGACGGCAAACGCGTTGGTTTTATTGGGGTTGTTCACCCTGAACTGGAGCGTAAGCTGGACCTGAACGGCCGTACCATCGTGTTCGAGCTGGAATGGAACCCGGTGGCTGACCGCGTTATTCCTCAGGCTCAGGACGTCTCCCGCTTCCCGGCAAACCGCCGTGATATCGCGGTTGTGGTCGCGGAAAATGTGCCTGCAGCAGATATTTTGGCCGAATGTAAGAAAGTTGGCGTAAATCAGGTAGTTGGCGTAAACTTATTTGACGTGTACCGCGGCAAGGGCGTAGCAGAAGGTTTCAAGAGCCTCGCTATTAGCCTTATCCTTCAGGATACCAGCCGTACACTCGAAGAAGAGGAGATTGCCGCTACCGTCGCCAAATGTGTAGAGGCATTAAAAGAGCGATTCCAGGCATCATTGAGGGATTGAACCTATGGCGCTTACAAAAGCTGAAATGTCAGAATATCTGTTTGATAAGCTTGGGCTTAGCAAACGGGATGCCAAAGAGCTGGTAGAGCTGTTTTTCGAAGAGATCCGTCGTGCTCTGGAAAATGGTGAGCAGGTAAAACTCTCCGGTTTTGGCAATTTTGATTTGCGAGACAAAAACCAACGTCCGGGCCGCAACCCGAAGACGGGGGAAGATATTCCCATTACAGCCCGCCGCGTGGTGACCTTCAGACCCGGCCAGAAGTTGAAAAGCCGTGTCGAAAACGCAACGCCCAAAGCAGAGTAATATGAACTAACTAAAAAGGCCGCCCACGCGGCCTTTTTTCTTTGCGCTCTCCGGCAAACCCGCCGTAAAATCAATTACATCTCACGCTACTAAAACCGTAAACATGCTTGATTATGCCCATCGCCAGCACCGTTCTGATAAGCGTCGCCTGTTTTTGCTGGTGCTGTTGCTCATTGTCGCCGCGGCCGTGAGCCTCTGCGCCGGAGACCGATGGATAGGGCCTGAAAGCTGGTGGGGGCCGGACGGGCAGCTCTTCGTCTGGCAAATTCGCCTGCCGCGCACCGTCGCGGTGGTTCTGGTCGGCGCCGCGCTGGCGCTGTGCGGTACCATAATGCAGGCGTTGTTTGATAACCCTCTGGCGGAGCCCGGGCTGCTCGGCGTGTCAAACGGCGCAGGCGTAGGCCTGATTGCGGCGGTAATGCTCGGCGGAGGAGAACTCTCCGGATGGAGTATTAGCCTGAGCGCTATCCTCGGCGCGCTGCTGATCACCGCGATCCTTCTTCGCTTCGCCAGACGGCACCTGTCGACCAGCCGTCTGCTGCTTGCCGGCGTGGCGCTGGGGATCATCTGCAGCGCGCTGATGACCTGGGCGGTCTACTTCTCAACATCCTTTGACCTGCGTCAGCTGATGTACTGGATGATGGGCGGCTTTGGAGGCGTTGACTGGCACCAGGGCTGGCTGATGGCGCTGCTGGTACCGGTCATCGTGTGGGCTGCCCTGCAGGCGCAGCCGCTGAATATGCTCGCGCTGGGTGAAACCTCTGCCCGCCAGCTCGGCATGCCGATTGGGTTCTGGCGTAATGTGCTGGTAATAGCCATTGGCTGGCTGGTCGGCGTCAGCGTGGCTCTGGCGGGCGCGATCGGCTTCATCGGGCTGGTTATTCCGCACATGCTGCGCCTGTGTGGCCTCACGGACCATCGGACCCTGCTTCCGGCCTCGGCGGTTGCCGGGGCCGTCACGCTGCTGGTGGCCGATATCATCGCCCGGCTTGCCCTGACGGCCGCCGAGCTGCCGATTGGCGTGGTAACCGCCACGCTGGGCGCGCCGGTATTTATCTGGCTACTATTAAAAGCTGGACGTTAAATCAACAAGCCGTAAGACAACCTGAGGGAATGCTATGCAGTCAGATATCCTGAATACTGAAGTGACCACCATTGACGGCGAGAAAACCACGCTGGAAGGCTACAAAGGCAACGTGCTGCTTATCGTCAACGTGGCATCCAAATGTGGCCTGACGCCGCAGTACGAGCAGCTGGAGAACATTCAGAAGGCCTGGGAGAAAGACGGTTTCACCGTGCTGGGCTTCCCGTGCAACCAGTTCCTCGGCCAGGAGCCGGGCAGCGAAGAGGAGATTAAAACCTTCTGCAGCACCACCTATGGCGTGACGTTCCCGATGTTCAGCAAAATCGATGTCAACAGCGAAGACCGCCATCCGCTATATGCGAAGCTGATCGCTGCCGCGCCGAAGGCCGTTGCGCCGGAAGGAAGCGGTTTTTATGAACGCATGGCCAGCAAGGGCCGCGCGCCGCTTTACCCGGACGATATCCTGTGGAATTTTGAAAAATTCCTGATTGGCCGCGACGGCCAGGTCGTTCAGCGTTTTTCGCCGGATATGACCCCTGAGGATCCGATCGTCATGGAATCGATCAAGCTGGCGCTGGCGAAATAATGTCGTTGCTGATGCAGCTCACGGACGTTGCCGAGAGGGGATGTCTGGAGCCGATAACCGGTACCGTCAATGCGGGAGAAATCCTGCATCTTGTCGGGCCAAACGGAGCGGGGAAGAGCACGCTGCTGGCACGGATGGCAGGCATGACCGACGGAAAAGGGCAGATAACGCTGCTGGAGCATACGCTCGCCGACTGGTCACCGGTCTCGCTGGCGCACCGGCGCAGCTACCTCGTGCAGCAGCAGGTGCCGCCTTTTGCGATGCCGGTCTGGCACTATCTGATGCTGCATTTGCACGACAAACAACAAACGTCACTGCTGACGGACGTTGCCGCGGCCCTGGGGCTGGAAGATAAACTGTCCCGGCATGCCAGCCAACTTTCCGGCGGAGAGTGGCAGCGGGTGCGTCTGGCGGCGGTCATTCTTCAGATCCACCCGGCAGGTAATCCTCATGGGCGAATGCTGCTTCTCGATGAGCCCATGAGCGGTCTGGACGTGGCGCAGCAGGCGGCACTGGATACGCTGCTGAGCACCCTGAGCCGGAAAGGTATCGCCGTGGTGATGAGCAGTCATGACCTCAACCACACCCTGCGTCATGCCCACCGGGTGTGGCTGCTGTCGCAGGGAAAGATGATCGCCAGCGGCGCGCGGGATCGGGTTCTTACGCCGCCCCATCTTGCCCGCGCATACAACATGTCGTTCCGCAGGCTGGACATAGAGGGACATAAGATGCTGATTTCTACCGGGCAGACGTAACCGTTTCTTGCCTCTTAGCACAATTGCACGCTAAATTACGAAAAGAACAAAAAAAGCAGAGGATTCGTCTGAAAATGCGATTCTGGTTTCTCCTGATGGCCACACTTTTTCTTGCGGGATGCAGTAGCCATCGTGCGCCGCCGCCTAACCCACGGCTTTCAGATTCGATCACCGTCATTGCCAGCCTTAACGATCAGCTGAGCAACTGGCGCGGCACGCCTTATCGCTACGGCGGCATGAGCCGCGGCGGCGTGGATTGCTCCGGCTTCGTGCTGATGACGTTCCGCGATAAGTTTGATTTACAGCTTCCGCGCGAAACGCGCAAACAGGCAGAAATAGGCACTGAAATCGATAAAGACGATCTTCTGCCCGGAGACCTGGTTTTCTTCAAAACCGGATCGGGTGAAAGCGGTCTGCACGTGGGCATATATGATACAGACAATCAGTTCATTCACGCCTCGACAAGCCGCGGCGTGATGCGCTCTTCTCTTGATAATGTTTACTGGCGTAAAAATTTCTGGCAGGCTCGACGTATATAGTCTTTGTCAGACACTTCTCTTATGACGGCATGGTCTCTAATAAATCATGCCGTTTTTTCTCAAATAAGATGCTTAAAGTTAAATTTATCTAAAATTAGCGAATCCTGCATGTGTCTGTTTTATCTAAAACTGGCTATTATTAGACAACCAGGATAAAATTAATTTAGATTCAGGGATAAATCTGAAAATAAAAACGGAACTAATGAAATTAATCTTATTAAAATCAAGACAGTGGAATTGTGTCGGCAATTGCTCCAGGATGTCCTCTCTCATCTTTAATGTGGAGCGAGTGCAATGATTATTACGCTAGATAATGCTTACCAGTCTGAACTGCTGCTTCTGCCTGCTCGTAATAGCGCAGGGGAGCTTAAAGGTTTAGAGGTTCTGGTTAACTTTACTGGCGTCGGCAGCGATGTGCGGATCCCCACTGAGCTTGTTATCCCTCGGCTTTCAGCAGCTGAAGAGTTAGTGCTGTTTAACGAAAAATTGCAATTGCTTGATACCTGTAAACTGTTTTTTATTCAGCATCAGTTAATTGCATGGATCAATATTACACCTGCAATAGTTGAATTTTTATTAAGTAATGGAAACGCTGTTTCAATCCTTGAGCGGTACCCGTTTCTTGAGTTTACTGTTAATGAGAATTATCCAGGTTTAAATAACGGAAAGGACGATCTGCAGCTGGCGAGAATGGCAATCCATTTCCCGTTGGTCCTGGCAAACTTTGGCGCAGGCGCCGCATCGCTCAAAGCGGTCTATGATGGATTATTTAAACGGGTTATTCTCGACAAAGGCTTCATTCAGCAGCGTGCCCCGGAGCTCTCTTTTGAGCCTTTTATGCGCGCCATCCTCTGGCAAATCACACCGCACTGCCAGTCAGTGATTGTCTCAGGCATTGACGACCACGGCCTGTTGCAACGCGTTTTGTCCTTCAATTTTGGCGCCATGCAGGGCGCACTCTGGCCAGCCGTCTCTGCGGAGCACGTTACATCGCTGGTTCAGCAGCGATAACCCTTGCTTTCGCCCGTGTTTAAGTCCGGGTAAACCCTCTACACTAAAAGCAGGAGGACTTATGACCCTGTCTTTTACTGCTCACTGGCATGACGAGTTGCCTGGCTTTTATACCGCACTCAAACCAACACCGTTACAAAATTCACGTCTTATCTGGCATAACGATTTGCTGGCAGAAGAACTGGCCATTCCGCCTGAGCTGTTTCAGCGTTCAGAAGGCGCAGGCGTCTGGGGCGGTGAAACGCTTCTCGCCGGGATGCAACCTCTGGCTCAGGTCTATAGCGGCCACCAGTTTGGCGTCTGGGCGGGACAGCTGGGCGACGGCAGGGGGATCCTGCTCGGCGAACAGCGGCTTCCTAACGGGGGAACGGTTGACTGGCACCTGAAAGGCGCGGGTCTTACTCCCTGGTCGAGAATGGGCGACGGGCGCGCGGTGCTGCGTTCAACGATTCGCGAGTGCCTGGCGTCCGAAGCGATGCATGCCCTGGGGATTCCCACTACGCGCGCGCTGTCGATTATCACCAGCGATACGCCGGTAGCGCGCGAAACGGTGGAAAAAGGGGCAATGCTGATGCGTATTGCGCAAAGCCATTTGCGCTTCGGCCATTTTGAGCACTTTTACTATCGCCGCGAGCCGGACAAGGTTCGCCAGCTGGCTGACTTTGCCATTCGTCACCACTGGGCGCATTTGCAGGACGAGGCGGATAAATACGTTCTCTGGTTCAGGGATGTGGTTGCCCGTACCGCAAGCCTGATTGCCCGCTGGCAAACGGTGGGCTTTGCCCATGGCGTCATGAATACGGACAACATGTCGATCCTCGGGCTGACCTTTGATTACGGTCCGTTTGGTTTCCTGGACGATTATCAGCCTGGCTATATCTGCAACCACTCCGACTATCAGGGACGTTACAGCTTTGACAATCAGCCCGCGGTTGGCCTGTGGAACCTGCAGCGGCTTGCGCAAACCCTGTCGCCGTTCATCGACGTAGATGCCCTCAACGATGCGCTCGACAGCTATCAGGACATTTTGCTGCGGGAATATGGCACGCTGATGCGCAACAAGCTGGGGCTGATGACGCAGGAGAGGGGCGATAACGACATTCTCAACGGTCTGTTTGCCCTGATGGCGCGCGAGGGCAGCGATTATACCCGTACCTTCCGGATGCTGGGCCAGACGGAGCAGCACAGCGCGGCCTCGCCGCTGCGCGACGAGTTTATTGACAGGCAGGCGTTTGACGACTGGTTTGCCACTTACCGCGCGCGGCTGCAGCAGGAGCAGGTGGATGACGCCACCCGACAGACGCAGATGAACGCGACGAATCCCGCGATGGTGTTGCGCAACTGGCTGGCGCAGCGGGCGATTGAGCAGGCAGAGCAGGGTGAATACGACGAGCTACACCGTTTGCATCTGGCGCTGCGCGCGCCGTTTACCGACCGGGATGATGACTACGTCAGCCGCCCGCCTGACTGGGGCAAGCGGCTGGAGGTCAGCTGCTCAAGCTAACCATGTTTGCCGGGTGGCGGCGTCGCCTACCCGGCCTGGAAATCACTGCGCAACCCATCCGCCATCCATATTCCACGCTGCGCCGCGAACGTTCACGGCGCCCTCGCTGCACAAAAACAGCGCCAGTTCACCCAGCTGCTCCGGAGTGACAAACTCGCCGGAAGGCTGTTTCTCTGCAAGGAGCAGATCGCGCGCCTGCTCCGGCGGCACGCCCTCTGCGATACGCTTATCAATTTGCTGTTGCACCAGCGGCGTCAGTACCCAGCCGGGGCAGATGGTATTGGCGGTAACACCGGTGCGGGCGGTTTCCAGCGCCAGCGATTTCGTAAAGCCCACTACGCCATGCTTGGCGGCCACGTAGGCTGACTTCTCTTTTGACGCAACCAGCCCGTGAACGGAGGCGATATTGATGATGCGCCCCCAGTTTTTCTCGCGCATGGCGGGCAGCGCCAGCCGGCTGGTGTGAAATACTGAGGAGAGATTAATGGCGATAATGTCGTTCCATTTCTCCACCGGAAACGCATCAACCGGGGCGACATGCTGTATCCCGGCGTTGTTGACAAGAATGTCCACGCCGCCAAACTGCGATTCCGCGTAGCGCATCATGGCTTCAATTTGCAGTACGTCACGCAGGTCCGCATCGTGATAGCCCGGCGTTTTGCCCAGTTGCGCAATCTCTTCTCTTGCTGATTCGCTGTCGCCGAAACCGTTGAGGATCAGCTGCGCCCCGGCCTTCGCCAGTACGCGGGCGATCCCAAGTCCAATGCCGCTGGTCGAGCCCGTCACCAGCGCGGTGTTACCGTTCAGATTCATCTTTCTCTCCTTACACAATGCCGGTCAGATAGAACACGGCAATGACAAAAAGCACTGCCAGACTTTTAATGAGGGTGATAGCGAAAATGCCGCCGTAGGCCTGACGATGGCTCAGGCCGGTAATCGCCAGCAGGGTAATCACCGCGCCGTTATGGGGCAGCGTATCCATACCGCCGCTCGCCATTGAGGCCACGCGGTGCAGCACCTCAAGCGGGATATTAGCGGCGTGGGCGGCGGCGACAAACGAGTCGGACATGGCGGCGAGGGCAATACTCATCCCGCCGGACGCCGAGCCGGTGATCCCCGCGAGCACCGTCACGCTGATGGCCTCATTCAGCAGCGGATTCGGGATAGCCGCAAGCGCTTTGGATAACACCAGGAACCCGGGCAGGGCGGCGATAACCGCGCCGAAACCGTATTCCGAGGCGGTATTCATCGCCGCCAGAATGGCACCGCTCACCGCGGTCCGGCTGCCTTCTGCCAGACGCCCCCGGATATTGCGAAAGCCAAAAATCAGCACCAGCACGATACCGGAGATCAGCGCCGCTTCCACGGCCCAGATGGCGGTGATCTTTCCCACATCGGTCACAATCGGTTTCGCCAGGCCTGGCAGAGTAAGCTCGTGGGTCGTGCCGTACCAGCCGGGGATCCAGCGGGTAAACAGCAGGTTCAGTATGCCCACCACCAGCAGCGGGGAGATAGCAATCAGCGGATGCGGAAGGTTAATGTTATCCGGCGTCTCGGGTTCATTTTTCAGATCCGTGCCGTAACCTTCGTTGTTATTGAACGCCTTACGACGCTGGCGCTCCAGCCATAGCAGGCCAAAGACAATAATAAACAGAGAGCCGATAAGCCCCAGCCACGGCGCGGCCCAGGCGTTCGTACCAAAAAAGCTGGTGGGGATGATATTCTGGATCTGCGGCGTGCCGGGCAGGGCGTCCATGGTAAACGAAAACGCCCCCAGCGCCACGGTGGCCGGGATCAGCCGCTTGGGGATGCCGCTCTGGCGGAACAGCTCCGCGGCGAAAGGGTAAACCGCAAACGCCACCACGAACAGCGACACGCCGCCGTAGGTTAACAGCGCGCACACCAGGACGATCACCGGAATAGCGTGGCGACGACCGAGGATCTGAATCGCGGCGGCGACGATGGATCGTGAGAAACCGGAAAGCTCAATCAGCTTGCCGAAAACGGCCCCCAGCAGGAACACCGGGAAGTAGAGCTTAACAAAGCCCACCATTTTTTCCATAAACAGGCCGGTAAACGTCGGGCCGACGGCACCCGGATCGGTCAGCAGCACGGCGCCGAGCGCCGCAATCGGCGCAAACAAAATAACGCTGTATCCGCGATAGGCCGCCAGCATCAGCAGCGCCAGCGCCGCCAGGGCAATTAACACACTCATTACGACTCCTCACTTTAATTATTATTCGGGTACCAACGAGATGCTTAACGCTCGACGGTCAGAGCAATGCCTTGCCCGCCGCCTACGCACAGGGTGACGAGCCCTTTTTTGAGGTCACGGCGCTGCATTTCGTACAGCAGCGTCACGAGGATGCGGCAGCCGGAGGCGCCAATCGGATGACCCAGGGCGATAGCGCCGCCGTTAACGTTCACCTTGCGCTCATCCCAGCCGAGCTGCTTGCCCACCGCCAGCGCCTGGGCAGCAAAGGCTTCATTGGCTTCAATGAGGTCCACGTCATCGAGCGTCCAGCCCGCCCTCGACAGCGCCGTCCGGCAGGCGCTGACCGGACCGATGCCCATCACCGACGGGTCAACGCCCGTCACGGCGTAGCTCACGATACGACCGAGAATGGGCAAACCGCTCTCCCGCGCCTTTTCGCCGCTCATCAGCAGAACCGCGGCGGCACCGTCGTTGAGCGTTGACGCATTTCCGGCCGTGACCGTGCCTTCCTCCTGCAAAAAAGCGGGGCGCAGTTGCGCCAGCTGCTCAGCGGTGGTGCCTGGCCGGGGCTGTTCATCACGGCGGACGATAAGCGGCGGTTTTTTGCCCTGTTTCACCGTCACCGGCGCTATCTCGGCGTCAAACCGACCCGCTTCGATGGCGGAGGCCGCTTTGTGCTGCGACCGGGCGGCAAAGTCGTCCTGCTGCGCGCGGGAAATGTCATTCTCCCGGGCGACGTTTTCAGCGGTGATCCCCATGTGGTAATCGTTGAACGCGTCCCACAGACCGTCGGTAATCATGCTGTCCTGCAGGCCCGTATGGCCAAAACGCAGCCCTGAACGCGCGCCGTCCAGCAGATAGGGGGCGTTGCTCATGCTCTCCTGACCGCCAGCGATCGCCACGTCCGCGTCGCCGCAGCGGATCGCCTGCGCGGCGAGCTGCACCGCTTTTAGGCCCGCGCCGCAGACCAGATTGACCGTTGTCGCCGGCGTGCTGACGGGCAATCCGGCGGTAATGGCCGTCTGGCGCGCCGGGTTTTGCCCGCATCCCGCCGTCAGCACCTGTCCGAAAATCAGTTCATCTACCTGTTCTTCGCGAAGATCGCTGTTCTCCAGCAGATGCCGCACCGCGGCGGCCCCCAGCTCAACCGCCGAAAGGGACGATAGCGATCCGCGAAAACTGCCAATGGGGGTTCGCGTTGCCCCGACAATAATGACCTCTTTCATCGTGAGTCCTCAGTTGAAGCGCATCTCGCGAACGTCGTCCGCCACAATCATTTTCCCGGCCGTCTTAGCCGCAATTTCGTCGATACTGACGCCGGGGGCGTATTCCCGCAGGATGAACGCGCCGTTCTCGATCTCCAGCAAGGCGAGGTCGGTTAAGACCCGACGGATACAGCCCGCGCCCGTGAGCGGCAGCGTGCAGCGCGGCAGCAGCTTTGACTCACCGCTTTTAGACGCGTGGGTCATCACCACAATGATGTTCTGCGCCCCGGCGACAAGATCCATCGCGCCGCCCATGCCCTTCACCATCTTTCCGGGGATCATCCACGAGGCGATATTGCCCTCGACGTCCACTTCAAACGCGCCCAGCACGGTCAGGTCGACATGACCGCCCCGGATCATGGCAAACGACTGGGCCGAGTCGAAAATGGCCGCGCCGGTGCGCGCGGTCACGGTCTGTTTACCGGCGTTGATCATGTCGGCGTCAAGGCTCTGCTCGTCAGGAAAAGCCCCCATCCCCAGCAGTCCGTTTTCCGACTGAAGCATCACGTCCATTCCCGCCGGAATGTAGTTCGCCACCAGGGTAGGGATGCCGATCCCCAGGTTGACGTAATACCCGTCGCGCAGCTCGCGGGCGACGCGCATGGCCATCTGTTCACGGGTTAACATCGTCACACTCCTTCCGCGCGCAGCGTGCGCTGTTCAATGCGTTTTTCAAACTGGCCGACAATCAGCCTGTCGACGTAAATTCCCGGGGTATGAATGGCCGACGGGGGCAGCTCGCCCGGAGGAACGATCTCTTCCACTTCGACGACCGTTATCCGGCCCGCCGTTGCCATCAGCGGATTAAAATTTTGCGCGGTATGCCGATAGACAACGTTGCCGTACCAGTCCGCTTTCCAGCCCTTAATGAGCGCAAAATCACCGGTAATGGCCTCTTCAAGGATGTAGTGCTTCCCCGCAAACTGGCGCACGTCTTTGCCGGCAGCCACGGGCGTGCCGTAGCCGGTGGCCGTGTAAAATGCCGGAATGCCCGCGCCGCCCGCGCGCACCTTTTCCGCCAGCGTGCCCTGAGGCGTGAGTTCAATCTCCAGTTCGCCGCTCAGCACCTGCTGCTCGAACAGGGCGTTCTCGCCGACGTAAGAGGCCACCACTTTGCGAACCTGCCGCGTTTCGAGCAGTAGCCCGAGACCGAAACCGTCCACGCCGCAGTTGTTTGATACCACCGTCAGGTCTTTCACCTGACGGCGTCTGACCTCTGCAATCAGGTTCTCCGGAATACCGCACAGGCCAAAGCCGCCCGCCAGCAAGGTCATCCCGTCCGTCAGCCCATCCAGCGCCTGCGCATAGCTGCCGACGCGCTTATCCAGTCCCGCCATAGTCATCCCTCCCGTTAACCGTGCCGGTATCATTAGGGGCGGCGACTCATTTGTTAATTTTGAATTTGTGACCCACTCATTTGGTTTTTTTATTAATTTCCTGTTAACTAAATTTTTTCAATTAGTTAACAGGATGAGAAATGAGAATGAGTGTCAAACAGTTACGCGCGTTTTTAGCGGTAGCTCACACTCTCAATTTCGCGCACGCCAGCGAACGGCTGAATCTTTCCCAGCCGGCCCTGAGCCTGACCATTAAAGCGCTGGAGGACACGCTCGGCGGACCGCTGCTGCAGCGGAGCACGCGCAAGGTCGCGCTGACGCAGGAGGGGGAGACGTTTTTGCCGATGGCGCGCCAGCTGCTTGCCGACTGGGATAACGTCGAAGAGGCGATGCACCAGTGCTTTACCCTGCAGCGCGGTAAAATCTCGGTCGCCGCCATGCCGTCGTTTGCCGCGAATGTCCTGCCCGAGGTGCTAAAAGCGTTTCGCGATCGTCATGCCGGGATCAACGTCACCGTGCATGACGTTATTAACGAGCAGGTGATCGAGATGGTGCGGGAAGGGCGGGTTGAAATGGGCATCGCCTTTGAGCCCGCGCCGACGCACAACCTGCTGTTTACCCCGCTGGGTCTCGACAGGTTTGTTGCCATTGTGCCGAAAGACTCCTCGCTGGCGGGCAAAAAGCGCCTGACGTGGGAAGAGCTGCTGACGCTGGATTTCATCACCCTGCAGCGCCCCTCTGCGGTGCGTCTGATGATGGAAGAGGAGCTGGCGCGAAGCGGCAGAAAGCTGGACGTCGCGCTGGAAAGCCACCAGCTGGTGACGGTCGGGCGAATGGTCGCGAGCGGGCTGGGCGGCAGTGCCGTCCCGGCGCTCTGCGAGGCGCAGATGACGGCCCTGGGCGCGGTCTGTATCCCGCTGGACAGCCCGCCCATTGAAAAGTGCATCGGGGTCATCCATCCAGGGCACACGCAGCTCTCTAAGGCGGCGCATGCCCTGCTGGAAACGCTGAAGGATTTTTACCAGCCCGATCAGGGGGCGAGAAACACCTGCGGCGCGGCGTGAGCCGGATGCCTGCCGACGATAACCTGCGCGCCGTACCAGCGCGCCAGCGCGTCGGCCTGCAAAACGGTTTCCGGTGCTCCCTGGGACACGATTGTGCCGCCATGCAGCAGCAGGATGCGGTCCGCCCACAGCGCCGCCAGATTAAGGTCATGCAGCACCGTGCACACGTGCAAATGTCCCCGACGGGTCAGGGACTTCAGCAGGCGCAGCAGATGCTGCTGGTGATAGAGATCCAGCGCAGACGTGGGTTCATCAAGGAACAGCCAGCCGCGCGGCGCGCCGTCGCACCAGAGCTGAGCCAGCGCGCGGGCGAGCTGGATGCGCTGCTGCTCGCCGCCGGAGAGTGCGGCAAACTGCCTGCCTGCCAGCGGTAAACAGCCGGTGACGGCCATGACCTCCTCAATAACCGACGCTTCAGGCGTGCTGGTCCAGGGCGCTCGCCCCATACCGACGACAGCCTCAACCGACCAGTCAAATCCGAGCTGCGTGTTCTGGCGCATTACCGCCCGGTAGCGGGAGAGCCTGTCCGGCTGCCAGACCGCAAGCGGTGTGCCCGCCAGGCTGCACCGTCCGCCCGCAGGTTTAAGGTAGCCGGTCAGCAGCCGCAACAGCGTTGATTTCCCGGCGCCGTTGGGGCCAATCAGCGCCACCAGCTCGCCCTGAGATAAGGTCAGCGACACGTCGTTAATCAGCGTGCGTTGTCCGGCGCGAAAAACAAGGTTTTCTGCACAATAACGTTCAGCCATGCGCACCTCCGCGACGAAAGATCAGCCACAGAAACCACGGCGCGCCGAGAAGGCTGGTCAATAAGCCGACCGGCATTTCCGCCGGGGCGACCAGGCTGCGCGCCAGCGTATCGGCAACCAGCAGGAGCAACGCGCCGGCCAGCACCGAGCCGGGGAGCACGGCCCGGTGGTCGGCTCCCAGCCACATGCGCACCAGGTGCGGCACCACCAGGCCGACGAAGCCGATCACGCCGCTGACCGCAACGGCGGCAGCCACCAGCAGGGCACTGCACAGCAGCAGGATCCGCTGCACGGCGGCAACCTCCACGCCGAGGTAATGCGCCTCTTCGTCGCCCAGCTGCAGCAGGTTGAGGGCGCCTGCCAGACGCCAGATAGCCAGCGCGGTGGGGACCATCAGCGACGCGACGGCCAGCAGGGTTGACCACTGCGCCTGGCCGAGGCTGCCCATTCCCCAGAGCGAAAGCTGGCGAAGCTGGGCATCATTGCTGAGCCATGACAGCACCCCGACGGCCGCGCCGCACAGGGCGTTGATGGCAATCCCCACCAGCAGCAGGCGCGACAGGGAAGCGTCACGCTGTCGGCTGAGCAGGAAAATCACGAAGGTGGCGGCCAGCGCGCCGAGAAACGCCGCCAGCATCGGGGCATACAGCATCACCAGTGCAGGCAGCGAGAGCGGAAGTACTACCCACAGCGCAACGGCGAGCGCCGCGCCGCTGCTGATGCCGAGCAGTCCCGGGTCCGCCAGCGGATTGCGAAACAGTCCCTGCATCACGCAGCCCGCCAGCGCCAGTGAACCGCCGATCGCCAGCGCCAGCAGCACGCGGGGCAGGCGGATCGTCAGCCAGATCTGACGCAGCGCCTCGTCGCTGCCGTTCCACAGCAGGCTGACCGGCAGGCGTAATGCCCCAACCCCGGTCGCTGCGAGCGTCATGATGGTCAGGATCGCGGTCAGCATCCATAACGATAAGGTTATCCGCCGGGACATCAGGGCAGCTGTTCCGCTTTGGCACGCAGCTGCTGGATGGCTTCCGGCGTTCGCACGCTGAAGCCCAGCAGCGCCATATCGTCAATCGCCAGCACCTGCTTATTCCGTCCCGCCGGGGTTTGCGCCAGGCCGGGCAGCGTCCACAGATTCGCTTCACCGCCCAGGGCGTTGAGACCGTCCTGAGAAATCACCACCAGATCGGGTCGGCTGGCGATCGTGCCCTCCTGAGACAGCGGCTGATAGCGGGTGAACCCCTGCATCGCGTTCTGCAGCCCCGCCGCACGAATGGCAGCATCCGCGCCGGTCTGTTGTCCGGCGGCCATGGCGGTCATCCCGCCGTGGTTGAGAATAAACAGCACCCGCTTATTGAGCGGTGACGCGGGCAGCGCCGACAGCGCCTGGCGCAGCGTGCTGCGCAGGACCTCCCCCTCGGCCTCGCGGTGCGTCGCTTCAGCGACGATCCGCACCTTTTCGTCAATAACGTTCAGGTCGTTACTGGCAGGAACAGCGATCACCCTGACGTGGCTTTGCTCAACCTGCTTTAGCGCCAGAGACGGCTGCGCCTGAGCGCTGGCCAGCACCAGCGTGGGGCGCATGGATAAGATCCCTTCCGCATTGAGCTGGCGCAGATAGCCCACGTCAGGCAGGTCGTTCGCCGCCTGCGGCCACTGGCTGGTGCTGTCACGGGCCACCAGCGAGGACGCCGCGCCGAGCGCGTAGACAATCTCGGTGACGTCGCCGCCGAGGGTAACGATTTTCTCCTGCGGCGCCGCAGACGCCAGCAGGGGCAGGGCGCTGAGCAGGGCAAGCCACCGTTTCATGCGGCCAGCCCTTTCGCCGTTAAGGCGTCAATCTGGCTGCGCCACTGGCTCTGCTCCGGTTCGCCTTCGGTACGCTGGCCGTACAGCTGGGCGATTTGCGTTCCGTCGGCGGCAAACAGCTCCAGGCTTGTGACGTGCCCGTCAGCCGTTGGCTTGCGCGTGACCCACGTTTCCGCAATGGATCCTTCAAGCAGATGCAGGGTAAAGGTTGGGTTAAAGACGTTCAGCCAGCCCTTCATTGGCACCAGCTTTTCCACAGCCCCGGTGAAGATCTGCACGCAGCCGCGATTGCCCACGAAGACCATGATTTCGTTACCGTCCCGATGCGCCGTCTCCAGGAGCTGCGCCAGCGCGGTGTTTTCTACCCGGCAGGCCAGATCGTCACCCACCAGGCGAAACGCCTGCTGGCGGTTGAGGTTATGGCGCTTGAGCAGGCTGAAGAACTGATGAACGTCGGTCATGGCGCGCCACTCTTTGTCCACCAGCGCGGCATCCGCGTTTTCAGCGTGAGCCGGGGCATCGGTCATCTTCAACGCCAGCGGCGGGTTGTCGGCAAAGATAAAGCGGGTCAGCACGTCGCCCCAGGCGGAAACGTCGGTGTTGTCCGTGGCGTAGACCTTCAGCAGGGCATCGCCCTGGTGGTCGAAGAACTGAATGCTCTGCCGCTCGCCGCGGGCGGTGGCTTCACTGATGTGAAACGCGCTCGCCCACTGGTTGAGGAACAGGCGCAGATCCAGCGCGCGCGGGTTCAGCACCAGCCCGGCGTGGCCGTTCAGGTGCTGGTTGGTGAAGTTCCCTACCTGTTCGTGAACGGCGTACTCGTTGCGGCAGATACATTTGGTTTCGCCCACCGCCTCCAGCGCGCCCAGGATCTCGCGGATTTCACCGCGCAGTCGCCAGGCGTCGTGACCCACGCGGGCAAAGGTCAGCTCCGCTTCGCTGATGTTCATTAATCCTGCGACGTCGCGCGCGTACTTACCCGGATTGGCTTCTTTTAGCTCAAGCCAGCGCGTGTAGTGATTCATTGTCTCTTCCTTCTGAATAGTTGCCCCGAAGGGAATTACCACTGATAGCTTACGAAAATCTTGCCGTTACGGCCGTCCTGCGGAATGCCCTGAGGTGACCAGTAGGCTTTGTCGAAGGCGTTGCCCAGCACCAGCGTGGTGGTCACGCCTTTGAGCCGTTCCTGGCCTTTGTAGCTCACGTAGAAATCGTTGACCGCATAGCCCGGCTGCTTGCTGTAGCTGCTGCTGATATGCGTTGAGCGATCGACAAAGGTGCCGATCCAGCCGACGGAGAACCCGCTTTGCGCCACCGGGATATCCAGCTTGCTGGAGACGGTGTCCGGGTTAATGCTGGAGATGTACTCGCCCGTATCGGTGTCTTTCCCGCGCGTGCGGTTATAGGCCAGGTCGAGGCTGAAGAGGTCGGCCGAGTATTTTGCCATCATGTCCCAACCCCAGATTTTGGCGTTCGGAACGTTGTACGACATGGTGGTCGCGGCGGCAAAATCGACGGTGGTGGAGATATAGTCTTTGGCTTTGGTATCGAAATAGCTGGCTTTAAACTCCAGCGCATCGTTGGCAAGCATCAGATCGTCAAAGCGCAGGCCAAAACCAAACTCCTGCGTTTCGTTGGTTTCCGGACGCAGGTTAGGGTTTGGCACCCAGTAGTTGGTGTAGAAGCGGCCAATGGAGAAGTGTTTGGCGTCGTTATACATCTCGCCCATGGTCGGCGCGCGGAAGGCCTGCGCGTAAGAGCCAAACAGCATCAGCCAGTCGGTTGGGCTGACGGTTAACCCGGCGCGGGATGACCACTTGTCGGCATCCACATCGTTGTAGCCGTCGCTGCTGCCGCGGTAGTTGTCATAGCGCGTGCCGCCCAGCAGGGTAACAGGCAGATCGCGCAGGGTGATCTCATCCTGGAGCCAGCCGGAGCTGAAGTCGATTTTCGCCTCCGGGAAGCCGGTGGTTGCCCCGCCCGGATGCTGCTCCTGGCGATAGTACTCCCCGCCGTAGGTCAGAAGGTGTGCTGCAAAGGTGTCGCTGAACAGGCGGGTGCGGTTTTCCACCTTGCCGCCTTTGGTGGTCTGCTTGCGAAACTCACCGCTGCCGTCGACGTTTTGGGCGTTAATGCGCGCTTCGGACCAGTAGACCTTCGCGTCGGCGTCCAGCCAGTCGTACCCTTCCGGTGCAATGTGGTAGCCAACCTGCGCATCGCGCTGGATGGTGGAGCGGTCGGTCAACGGGTTACTGCTGTCCGCCCCGGTGGTTTGCGGGTTTTTCGGCTCCTGAGCGGCGTTGTTGTAGTAGCGCAGGGAGCCGCTCAGGGTCTGGGCCGGGTCGATTTTCCAGCTGCCTTTCGCCAGCATGTTGTTAATGGATTCGTCGTTAGGCGCGGTTGCACCGTCGCTCTGGCGGATATCACCGCGATCCCGGCTGGACCATGAGACCAGACCGTCCAGCGTATCGGTGCGGCCGTAGGCGCTGGCCCCCATTCCGAGGCTACGATCGCCCGTCGCGCCCGTTCCAAACACGCGGTAGCCGCTGTTTTTACCCGGTTCGAGCAGATCGATAGCATCGGCGGTGTCATAAGAGATCACGCCGCCCAGCGCGCCGCTGCCGTACAGCAGGGCCGACGGGCCGCGGACCACCTCGATACGTTTGATTAGCGCGGGGTCGAGGAAGGTGCTGTTCAGGTGGCCGGTATCGGTTCCCTGGCGCACGCCGTCAACCAGCACCAGTACGCCGCGACGGTCATAGCCGCGCAGGTTTACGTCCTGCCCGTTGGTACGTCCGGTGCCGTCCAGCGTCAGACCGGGGACGTTACGCAGCAGGTCGGCCGCCGAGCTGGCGGTTTGTTTCTCCGGCGCGCTGGCGTCAATCACGCTTACCATCATGGGCGCTTCAAAGGCGCTGCGGGCGTTGCCCGTGGCGGTGACGGTAATGTCGTCTGTGGCGGCGAACGCGACACCCGGCAGGGTGCTGACAATCGCCAGCGCCAGAAGTGACGGACGTAAAGATGCGGAAGGCAGGTGTGGCATAGCAACTCTCCATAAGAAGTGAAAAGCGCTGGCTGCCTGGGGTTTACCTGGGTGGCTGGCGAAGTTTTTTGTGTTGTTTATTTTGTGAGGATCAGTTTTCCGGCATGGGTCTGGCGCAGCAGATAGCGCTGGCCGTCATGCTCGATAATGACCCGGCCCTCATTGCCGAGCAGGGTTTTGCTGTCAATCCGACGCTCGGCGGGGGCTGGCGCTGTGTGTGTTTTTGCTGGCGTTGCCGCGCTGTTATCCGTACGTGACATAATGTTTATAAATAGCAATCAATGTAACAATGATAATCATTATCAATAAACTGCAAATTGACGGCAAGCGTTTTTGTGAAAAAAGGGTGAGGGGATCAAATTTGGGGGTGAGGTGCGGTCTGATGCCCTCACCCCGACCCTCTCCCTGTGGGAGAGGGAGAAGGGCACGTACCGTAGGCCGGGTAAGCGCAGCGCCACCCGGCAGGATTTTAAAAGCGCGTGTCCACGGCTGAAGCCAGCTTCTCCAGCAGCAGTTCGCTGTCTTCCCAGCTCAGGCACGGGTCGGTGATCGACTGGCCGTAAACCATCTGCTGTCCTGCAACGATTTTCTGCGTGCCTTCCTTGATGAAGCTCTCGGCCATAATCCCTGCAACGGCGGTCGAGCCGCTGCGGATCTGCTGACAGATCTCATCGCAGACGTCCAGCTGGCGGCGATGCTGCTTCTGGCAGTTGCCGTGGCTGAAATCCACAACCAGATGTTCCGGCAGGTCGAACTCGGCCAGCGTTTCGCAGGCCGCCGCAATATCTTGTGCATGGTAATTGGGTTTCTTCCCGCCGCGCATAATGATATGCCCGTAAGGGTTACCGCTGGTCTGGTAGATGGTCATATGACCGCTCTTGTCCGGCGACAGGAACATATGGCTGGCGCGGGCGGCGCGGATGGCATCCACCGCGATACGGGTGTTGCCATCGGTCCCGTTTTTAAAGCCGACCGGACAGGAGAGGGCGGAGGCCATCTCACGGTGGATCTGGCTTTCGGTGGTGCGCGCGCCAATCGCGCCCCAGCTGATCAGGTCGGCGATAAACTGCCCGGTCACCATATCGAGGAACTCGGTCGCCGTCGGAACGCCCAGCTCGTTGACCTGTAAAAGCAGCTTCCGCGCCAGCTCGATACCGTGGTTAACGCGATAGCTGCCGTTGAGGTCAGGGTCGGAAATCAGTCCCTTCCAGCCCACCACGGTCCGCGGTTTTTCAAAGTAGGTGCGCATCACGATCTCAAGGCGATGCTGGTACTTATCCCGCAGTCCCTGAAGCCGTTTTGCATAATCCATCGCGGCATCCAGATCGTGGATGGAGCAAGGCCCAATCACCACCAGAAGACGTTTGTCTTCACCATTCAGGATTTTTTCAATGCGGCGGCGGGAGGCCGTCACATGTTCCGCGACGGCGGCGGAAACGGGATGCCGCTGTGCCAGTTCGGCCGGCGTGACCAGGCTGTCAATGCGCGCAGTGCGGAGTTCATCGGTTTTATTCATGGAATGTCTCAGAAAATTTTTGCTTCATCGGCAGACTACCGGGAAGTGATGGGCATCACCTTAAACCAATCCCTGCTGATTTCAAGTTCGGGGCGACACCGCCCCGTGGTTGCAGATGATGATACCTTAATCTGAGCTAATGTACTAGCATATTAGTACATGCGGCGATTAAGCCCCATGATGTCGAGAATTTTGGTGGCAATCTCTTCAACGGAATAGTTGGTGCTGTTCAGCCAGGGGATCTGGTTTTTGCGGTACAGCGCTTCCACTTCCGAGACCTCCATCCGGCACTGGCGCATGGAGGCGTAGCGGCTGTTCTCGCGTCGCTCTTCGCGGATGGCCGCAAGGCGTTCCGGGTTGATCGTCAGGCCGAACAGCTTGTGCTGCAGCGGCTTAAGGGCGGCGGGCAGCACCAGGTTATCCATATCGTCGGCGATAAACGGGTAGTTTGCGGCGCGAATGCCAAACTGCATCGCCAGATAGAGGCTGGTCGGGGTTTTGCCGCAGCGCGACACGCCAAGCAGGATCACCTGCGCCTGGTCGAGATTACGCAGGGAGATACCGTCGTCGTGGGCAAGGGTGTAGTCGATAGCGGCGATACGCGCGTCGTACTTAATCAGGTTGCCGGGGTTCAGCCCGTGGGTACGGTGGGCGATTGGGGTCGGGTCGAGCTTAAGCTCGCTCTGGAGCGGAGCCACCAGCGCCTGCACGATATCCTGGCAGAAGCCTTCACTTTGCAGAATGATGGAGCGAATCTCCGGGATCACGATAGAGTAGAAAACCAGCGGGCGGACGCCGGTCTGCTGGTATATGGCGTCAATCTGGTCCTTCACCGCTTTGGCGCGGCTCTCGTTTTCAACAAACGGCAGCGTGATGCTGTTAATCGAAACGGGGAACTGCGACATCACCGCGTGGCCCAGCACCTCGGCGGTGATCGCCGTACCATCAGAAATATAAAAAACGTGGCGATCGACAGCACTATCCATTTTATTCACCCTGAATATCAGACCTAATTGTCTGAAAGCATAAATTAAAAAAGTAAATTAGACAGCAAAGAACTTGTCTTAATTATTTACCCGTCATAATTCAAGCTGCAGGTGCGTTGGCTTTCCTCGCTCGCCCAGTCACGTACTAAATGTACGCTCCTGGGACTCTCTGCGTCGCCGCCTTCCTGCAACTCGAATTATTTAGGGTAAAAATGAAACGGTGTTTTTGATTTTCCTGAAAAGTGGATTTCATTTTTCAAATAACGACTTTATTTTTGGGGTTTCTGGCTGAATATAGAGGAATCATCGGGTTAATCGTTGATGGGAAAGTATCCGAAAAGTTGAAAATTTAAATTGCTTACACGATTCACCGTTTTTTTAGCGGAAATAAATATGCCAGTATAAATACGTAGTCAGGTGTTACTTACTCCGATCAAATATCACAAAAGGATTGTTTCGATGTCCAACAATGGCTCGTCACCGCTGGTGCTTTGGTATAACCAACTCGGCATGAATGATGTAGACAGAGTTGGGGGCAAAAATGCCTCCCTGGGTGAAATGATTACAAATCTGTCAGGTATGGGTGTCTCCGTACCGAATGGGTTTGCCACCACCGCCGATGCCTTTAACCTGTTTTTAGACCAGAGCGGTGTTAACCAGCGCATTTACGACCTGCTGGATAAAACGGATATTGATGACGTTACCGAGCTTGCCAAAGCCGGAGCGCAGATCCGCCAGTGGATCATCGACACACCTTTCCAGCCGGAACTGGAAAAAGCCATTCACGACGCGTACAACCAGCTCTCTGCTGACGATGCGCAGGCCTCCTTTGCCGTACGTTCCTCTGCGACCGCAGAAGATATGCCGGACGCTTCGTTTGCCGGGCAGCAGGAAACCTTCCTGAACGTCCAGGGCTACGATGCGGTGCTGGTGGCGGTGAAGCACGTGTTTGCTTCCCTGTTCAACGACCGCGCCATCTCCTATCGCGTGCACCAGGGCTACGACCATCGCGGCGTGGCGCTCTCCGCTGGCGTGCAGCGCATGGTGCGCTCGGACGTGGGTTCATCCGGCGTGATGTTCTCCATTGATACCGAATCCGGCTTCGACCAGGTGGTGTTTATCACCTCCGCGTGGGGTCTGGGTGAGATGGTGGTGCAGGGCGCGGTAAACCCTGACGAATTCTACGTCCACAAGCCAACGCTGGCCGCTGGCCGTCCGGCGGTGGTGCGCCGCACCATGGGCTCGAAAAAAATCCGCATGATCTATGCCCCGACCCAGGAGCATGGCAAGCAGGTTAAAATTGAAGATGTACCGCAGGAGCAGCGCGACCGCTTCTCACTGACCGACGCCGAAGTGCAGGAACTGGCGAAGCAGGCGGTGCAGATCGAAAAACATTACGGCCGTCCGATGGACATCGAATGGGCAAAAGACGGTAACACCGGCAAGCTGTTTATCGTGCAGGCGCGTCCGGAAACCGTCCGCTCTCGCGGTCAGGTGATGGAGCGTTATACGCTGCACGCGCAGGGTAAAATCGTGGCGGAAGGCCGCGCCATCGGTCACCGTATCGGTGCCGGTCCGGTCAAAGTGATCCACGACATCAGCGAGATGAACCGTATTGAGCCAGGCGACGTGCTGGTAACCGACATGACCGACCCGGACTGGGAACCGATCATGAAGAAAGCGGCAGCTATCGTCACCAACCGCGGCGGTCGTACCTGCCACGCGGCGATCATTGCCCGCGAGCTGGGTATTCCTGCGGTTGTCGGCTGCGGCGACGCCACCGAGCGCATGAAGGACGGGCAGAACGTGACCGTCTCCTGTGCCGAAGGCGATACCGGCTACGTCTACGCCGATATCCTCGACTTCAGCGTGAAGAGCTCAAGCGTGGATACCATGCCGGACCTGCCGCTGAAGATCATGATGAACGTCGGCAACCCGGACCGCGCGTTTGACTTCGCCTGCCTGCCGAACGAAGGCGTTGGCCTGGCGCGTCTGGAATTTATCATCAACCGTATGATCGGCGTTCACCCGCGCGCGCTGCTGGAGTTTGACGATCAGGATCCGAAGCTGCAGAACGAAATCCGCGAGATGATGAAAGGCTACGACTCGCCGAAAGAGTTCTACGTCGGCCGTCTGACCGAAGGGATCGCGACGCTGGGCGCCGCCTTCTATCCGAAACGCGTGATCGTGCGTCTGTCTGACTTTAAGTCTAATGAATACGCCAACCTGGTCGGCGGCGAGCGCTACGAGCCGGAAGAAGAGAACCCGATGCTGGGCTTCCGCGGGGCCGGACGCTACGTGTCCGACAGCTTCCGTGACTGCTTCGCGCTGGAGTGTGAGGCGGTGAAACGCGTGCGCAACGACATGGGGCTGACCAACGTCGAAATCATGATCCCGTTCGTGCGTACCGTGGATCAGGCGAAAGCGGTGGTGGACGAGCTGGCGCGTCAGGGTCTGAAGCGCGGCGAGAACGGGCTGAAGATCATCATGATGTGCGAAATCCCGTCCAACGCCCTGCTGGCCGAGCAGTTCCTCGAGCACTTCGACGGCTTCTCTATCGGCTCGAACGACATGACGCAGCTGACGCTGGGTCTGGACCGCGACTCCGGCGTGGTCTCCGAGCTGTTCGACGAGCGCAACGAGGCGGTGAAAGCGCTGCTCTCCATGTCCATCCGCGCGGCGAAGAAGCAGGGTAAATACGTCGGGATCTGCGGTCAGGGTCCATCCGACCATGAAGACTTTGCCGCATGGCTGATGGAAGAGGGGATTGATAGCCTGTCCCTGAACCCGGACACCGTGGTGCAAACCTGGCTGAGCCTGGCGGAACTGAACAAGTAACGCCACGCTGACCCGAAAAGGCGAGGATATTATTCCTCGCCTTTTTTATTTCATTTCTTATTTGCTCCCCATCACAAATAAAGTAAAAAACCAAATATCATAATTTGTCTGTCAATTTAGACAATTGTTAGCGCGCAAACCGTTGCTAATACTTGAGCCTTACTGCGCATTTCCCTTAACAAGATGCGCAACTGGTTGAAATACGTTTTAACCTGATAAAAAGGCAAATAACAATGACACTCTCCTCTGTATTGCGTACCAAAGATAAAATAGGTTATGGCTTAGGCGATATGGCCAGCGCGCTGGTCTGGCAAACGGCAACGTTATTTCTTGCTTATTTTTATACAGACGTTTTTGGGCTACCCGCCGCGATTATGGGCACCATGTTTTTAGTGGTGCGCGTGGTCGATGCGTTTGTCGATCCGTGCATTGGCGCACTGGTTGACCGCACCCGGACGCGTCACGGACGTTTCCGCCCCTGGCTGCTGTGGTTTGCTATCCCGTTTGGCGTGAGCTGCCTCATTACCTTCTATGTGCCGGACGTTGGGCCGACGGCAAAAATCGTTTACGCCTGCGTGACCTACGCGATTTTAAGTCTGATTTACTCCGCGATTAACGTGCCTTACTGCGCCATGCCCGGCGCGCTGACGCTGGACCCGCGCGAGCGTCATTCTCTGCAGTCATGGCGCTTTGGCCTGTCGTTTATCGGCGGGCTGATCGTGACGGTTATTGCCCTGCCGCTGGTCTCACTGTTAGGCCAGGGCAACGTGCAGAAAGGCTATTTCTATGCCATGAGCCTGATGGGGCTGCTGGGCATTGTGCTGTTCTTCTGCTGTTTCCTGATGACCCGCGAGCGTTATTCTCCGCGCAATGATACCTCCGGCTCCATGCTCACCGATTTAAAACTGCTGGCCGGGAACAGCCAGTGGCGGATTGTGTTCCTGTTTAATATTTTGCTGTTAACGGCGGTGGTAACGCGCGGTTCCGCCACCATATATTACGTGAACTATGTGCTGCTGCGTCCGGATCTGGTTTTTGCCTTTATTGTTTCCGGCATGGTGGCCTCCTTAAGCGGCGCATTATTATCTGAACGGCTGCTGGGGAAATTTGACCGCGTACGCGCCTACCAGTGGACGATTATCTCCTTCGTTATCTTCGGCGCGCTGATTTTCTTCCTGCCTCCTTCACAGGTGTGGCTAATCTTTGGCCTAAACATCGTCTTTAGCTTTATTCAAAACCTCACCACGCCGCTGCAGTGGACCATGTTCTCCGATGTGGTCGACTACGAAGAGCACCGCAGCGGCCGTCGTCTGGACGGGCTGGTCTTCTCCACCGCGCTGTTTGCCATCAAGTTTGGCCTGGCGCTGGGCGGGGCGGTCGTCGGCTGGGTGCTTGGCATGGTCGATTACGCCCCGGGCCAGGCAACCCAGGCGCCAGGCGTTCTCTCGACTATCAACGCGCTGTTCACCCTTATCCCGTGCGTGCTGTTCCTCTGCATGGTCGCGCTGCTTGCCATCTACAAACTCAACAGCCGGCTGGTGGATTCCATCGCCCGGGAGCTGGCCAGCAAGCGTGAAGTCAGACCCGAAGCGGGGCAGCTCAGCCCGGCAACCCCTTCCGCACTACAGGAGTAAAACATGACGACTATCTATAAGGACGCGGGACGTCCCGTGCACGAGCGCGTCGCCGATTTACTGGCGCGCATGACCCCGGAAGAGAAGTTCGCCCAGATGCACGCGTACTGGCTGATCCTCGATGAAAACGGTCACCACCGCGAGCGCAGCGACCTCAGCGACGAATTCGCCGGCGTGAGCGAGCAGGCTGCGCTTAGCGAACGGCTGAAGCTGGGCGTCGGGCAGATCACGCGTCCGCTGGGCACCCACATCGTCGACGCGAAAAGAGGCGTGCGCGCCGCGAACCGCCTGCAGCGTATGATGATGGAAGAGACGCGTCTCGGCATCCCGGCGCTGTTCCACGAGGAGTGTCTGGTGGGGCTGCTGTGCAAAGACGCCACCCTGTTCCCGTCGTCATTGAACTACGGTTCGACCTGGGATCCGGAGCTTGTGCAGCGGGCGGCAGAGCAGATTGGCAAAGAGGCGCGCTCCGTCGGCTGCCAGCAGGGGCTTGCGCCGGTGCTGGACGTGTCACGCGACGTGCGCTGGGGGCGAACCGAAGAGACCTTCGGGGAAGATCCCTGGCTGGTGGGCGTAATGGCGACCGCCTACGTGAAGGGCTTACAGGGCGATAAGCGCGACCTGCTGGCAACCCTGAAACATTACGTGGGGCACTCGTTCAGCGAGGGGGCGCGCAACCATGCGCCGGTACACCTGGGGTTCAGCGAGCTGAACGACACCTTCCTGCTGCCGTTTGAAATGGCGGTCAAGCTGGCAAACGCCGGTTCGGTTATGCCCGCGTACCACGATATTGATAACCAGCCGGGGCACAGCGACAGCTTCCTGCTGACCACCGTCCTGCGCGAACACTGGGGGTTCGACGGGATTATTGTCGCGGACTACGGCGGCGTAAGCCTGCTGCACCAGCACCACGGGATTTCCCACGACGCGGCCGAATCTGCCGCGCTGGCGTTCAACGCCGGGCTGGACGTTGAGCTGCCGAAAGATGACTGCGCGCGGCATCTGGCGGAAGCGGTAGAGCGCGGGCTGATCTCGATGGCGAAGGTCGATGAGATCGTGGCGCGCGTGCTGACCGAAAAATTCCGCCTTGGCCTGTTTGAAAACCCCTACGCGGATGAAGACGGTATCGATCTGCAAAACGATATGACCCGCCAGGCCGCGCGGGAGGTGGCGACGAAATCGCTCACGCTGCTGGAAAACAACGGCATTTTACCGCTCGGGGGCAAACCCCGCGTGGCGGTAGTGGGGCCGACGGCAGACGATCCGCTGGCGTTACTGAGCGGCTACAGCTTCCCGGTACATTTGATCATCAGCGATATGGTGGAAGAGACCTCGCAGGTCACGACCCCGCGCGCGGCGCTGGAGCAGTATCTCGGTGCATCGAACGTCCGCTATGCCAAAGGGTGCCACATCATCGAAAAACGGATGGCGGGCGCGCCGGTCTTCCCTGGCGACAGCGGCGGCAAACCGATGCAGCAGTCACCGGTATCGCAAAGTACCGCCCTGATCCCCGAGGCCGTGAACGCCGCGCAGGAGAGTGACGTGGTGGTGGCCTGCGTGGGCGATCTCGCCGGGCTGTTCCAGAGCGGTACCGTGGGGGAAGGTTCCGATACCGATTCCCTGAACCTGCCGGGCGTGCAGCAACAGCTGCTGGAAGCGCTGGTCGCCACCGGTAAACCGGTGATTGTGGTCATGACCGGGGGGCGTCCATACAACCTGCAGGGTCTGGAAGATAAGGTTGCGGCGCTGATGATGGCCTGGGCGCCGGGACAGGAAGGGGGCTGGGCGATTGCGGACGTGTTAACCGGACGCGCGGAGCCGCAGGGTCGTCTGGTGGTGAGCGTGCCGAAAAGCGCCGGGGCGATGCCGTATTACTACAATCACAAGCTCAAAAGCGGCGGTACGCCGTTTGCGTTCCATTTCGGCTCACGTTATCCGTTTGGCTTCGGCCTCGGCTGGACGACGTTTAGCTGGGGCGCTGTCCGCGTCGCCGAAAGCAGCGTGCCGGTTGACGGCGAGGTGACGCTGAGTGTGGATATCACCAATACCGGAGAGCGCAGCGGCAGCGAGGTGGTGCAGGTTTACGTCAGGGATAAGGTCGCCACCCAGGTGCGGCCGCTTCAGGAGCTGAAGGCCTTTCAGCGCGTCACGCTCTCTCCGGGAGAAACCGCCACGCTCGCCTTTACGCTGCCGGTTGAGATGTTCAACTTCACCCGTCGCGACGGAAAACGCATCGTTGAGCCTGGCGAGTTTGAGCTGCAGGTTGGCGCATCGTCGGCGGATATTCGCAAGGCGGTAACGGTCAATGTGACGGGGGAAACGCGGGTGCTGCCAGCGGAGTGGCGGATGCTCAGTGCCTGTGAGGTGAAGCGCGCGTAGTCAGGATAAAAAAAAGCCCATCGTGGGAGATGGGCAAAGACTACACACAGCAATTCGTTGTTTCACTCAGGGGATTTCCATGCTTATAAATCAAGGTGTTGATTTATAACCGTGTGCTAATAGTAGGCATTGTGTTATTTAGCGTCGATCGGATTCGTCTCAATAGTTTAAGAGACGTAAAGATTTCTTGAGGTTAATAGCAGGCTTAATGCTGAATGGGCGGGTCTGACCAGTGATTAACGAATAAATACTTTAGCAGCGTTAAAGTATTGTGAGGGGGAATGTAGGCCGGGTAAGCGTTAGCGCCACCCGGCAAAAAAACTTAATGCGTGTTCTTCTCTTCCAGCTCTTCCAGTTCGCTCAAAATCACGTCCGGGTCAGTTCCCGGCGGCGGAATTTCATGCACCCAGGCGGAGAACAGACGCCAGGTGACGGCGAGCAGCACCGGGCCAATAAACAGGCCAATCATGCCAAAGGCAATCAGACCGCCAATGACCCCGGAGAGGATCAGGATCAGCGGCAGGTCTGCGCCCATGCGGATGAGGATCGGACGAATCACGTTATCCATGGTGCCGACCACGCAGCTCCAGACCAGCAGCACCGTTCCCCACGTGGTATCGCCCGTCCAGTAGAGCCAGATAATGCTGGGAACCAGCACCAGCAGCGGTCCCAGTTGCGCAAGGCAGGTCATCAGCATGACAACGGTGAATACGGTGGCGTACGGTACGCCGGAAATCGCCAGACCGATACCGCCCAGCACCGCCTGCACCAGCGCGGTGACCACCACGCCCAGCGCAACCGCGCGCACGGCCTGTGCGGCCAGCAGCACCGCTGCGTCACCGCGTTTGCCCGCCAGGCGGGTGGCAAAGTGACGAACGCCTAAAGCTACCTGCTCACCGCGCCAGTAGAGCAGGGCGCTGAAGAGCAGCATCAGGGTACAGTGCATCATAAAGCGGCCGATATGCGCCGCCTGCCCGACAAACCAGGTGGTGGTGGTGCCAATGTACGGGCGGACTTTTGCCATCAGCGCGCTGCCGCCCATCTCCAGCAGGCTATGCCAGCCGCTGTAGAGTTTTGAGCCCACCACCGGAATGCTGTTCAGCCAGGCGAGATCCGGCAGCGTCAGGTCACCGCTGCTAATGGCGCGAATAACCGGGCCACTGGAATCCACCAGGCTATTCACCAGCAGGGCAATCGGAATAATAAACAGCAGGAACAGCAGGAGCGTCATGACCAGCACGGCTAACCCGCGGCGGCCAAACAGCAGCTTCTGCAAGCGCAGCAGCAAAGGCCACGTGGCAACGACAACGGTCGCAGCCCACGCAAAGCCGAGAATAAAGGGTTGAACAATCCACAGACACGCAATAATCATGAGGGCCAGAAACAGCACCGACAGCAAAATTTGCGCAACATCCCTGGGCTGGCGAAGATTGACCATAAATGAAACTTTCCTTAAAAGAACGCCAGTACGACTGGCGGGAACGGAAAACCGCGTCTCTTTAATCATTAATGATCTCAGCGGTTTTTAACAGGCGAATTCTGCCTGTAATTCAGCAGAGATTATAAGAAAAAAATGTGATAAAACTTTTAAGATACACGCAAACGATTTCATACAACTCTAATTAGGGTCGACGGTCATGATCCCACAGATTTCTCAGGCACCTGGCGTCGTTCAGCTGGTGCTTAATTTTTTGCAAGCACTGGAGCAACAGGGTTTTACAGGTGATACCGCCACGAACTATGCCGACAGGCTTACGATGGCGACCGATAACAGTATCTACCAGCTTCTTCCCGATGCCGTGGTTTTCCCCCGTTCAACGGCCGACGTCGCGCTTATCGCCCGGCTGGCCACGCAGGAGCGGTTTGCCTCGCTGGTCTTTACGCCGCGCGGCGGCGGCACCGGGACCAACGGTCAGGCGCTGAACCAGGGCATCATTGTTGACATGTCGCGCTACATGAACCGCATCATTGAGATCAACCCCGACGAGGGGTGGGTGCGGGTCGAAGCGGGCGTCATCAAAGATCAGCTTAATCAGTATCTCAAGCCGTACGGCTACTTTTTTGCCCCCGAGCTCTCCACCAGCAACCGCGCGACCCTTGGCGGGATGATTAACACGGATGCCTCCGGGCAGGGCTCGCTGGTCTACGGTAAAACCTCCGATCACGTGCTGGGCGTGCGTGCGGTGCTGCTGGGCGGCGATATTCTCGATACCCAGCCGATGCCGGTTGAACTGGCGGAAACGCTGGGCAAAGACAACACCGCCAGCGGGCGTATCTATCGCACCGTGCTGGAACGCTGCCGCGACAACCGCCAGCTTATTCTCGATAAATTCCCCAAGCTGAACCGCTTCCTGACCGGTTACGATCTGCGCCACGTCTTCAATGATGACCTGACCCAGTTTGATTTAACCCGCGTGCTGACCGGCTCTGAAGGGACGCTGGCGTTTATTACCGAAGCGCGGCTGGATATCACCCGGTTGCCGAAAGTGCGCCGTCTGGTGAACGTCAAATATGACTCCTTCGACTCCGCGCTGCGCAATGCGCCGTTTATGGTGAAAGCGCAGGCGCTGTCGGTGGAGACCGTCGACTCTAAGGTGCTCAATCTGGCCCGGGAGGATATTGTCTGGCACTCCGTGAGTGACCTCATTACCGACGTGCGGGACAAAGAGATGCTCGGTCTCAATATCGTGGAATTTGCTGGCGATGATGCGG
This sequence comes from Enterobacter sp. DC1, assembly GCF_000568075.1. Classification (NCBI taxonomy): domain Bacteria; kingdom Pseudomonadati; phylum Pseudomonadota; class Gammaproteobacteria; order Enterobacterales; family Enterobacteriaceae; genus Enterobacter; species Enterobacter sp. DC1. Next base: position 803,926 of record NZ_AZUA01000001.1, on the reverse strand, counting down.
AGCTGATTGAGCGTCAGGTCACCACGCTCTGCCAGCGGCTGGATGAGCTGATTGCGCAGGGTGAAGGCGGCGTGATCGGCTGGCAGCTCTGTAACGATCTGGCCGGGATTGAGCGTATCTATGCGATGCGTAAAAAAGCCGTGGGCCTGCTCGGCAATGCGAAAGGGGCGGCGAAGCCCATTCCCTTTGCCGAAGATACCTGCGTGCCGCCCGAGCATCTGGCGGATTATATCGTTGAGTTTCGCGCCCTGCTGGACAGCCACGGCCTGAGCTATGGCATGTTCGGCCACGTCGACGCCGGGGTACTGCACGTGCGCCCGGCGCTGGATATGTGCGACCCGCAGCAGGAGATCCTGATGAAGCAGATCTCCGACGACGTGGTGGCCTTAACCGCCAAATACGGCGGTCTGCTGTGGGGGGAGCACGGGAAAGGGTTCCGCGCGGAGTACAGCCCGGCATTCTTCGGCGAACAGCTCTACGCGGAGTTGCGTAAGGTGAAAGCGGCTTTCGACCCGCATAACCGCCTTAACCCGGGTAAAATCTGCCCGCCTGAGGGTGTTGATGCCCCTATGCTGCAGGTGGATGCCGTCAAGCGCGGCACGTACGACAGGCAGATCCCGATTGCGGTGCGCGCGTCCTGGCGCGGCGCGATGGAGTGCAACGGCAACGGCCTGTGCTTTAACTTTGATGTGAAAAGCCCGATGTGCCCGTCGATGAAAATCACCAGCAACCGTATCCACTCGCCGAAAGGGCGAGCGACGCTGGTGCGCGAGTGGCTGCGTCTGCTGGCCGACCGCGGGGTGGATCCGCTCAAGCTGGAGCAGGAGCTGCCGGAAAAAAGGGCCAGCCTGCGTTCGCTGATCGAGCGCACCCGCAACAGCTGGCATGCCAACAAGGGCGAGTACGATTTCTCCCATGAGGTGAAAGAGGCGATGTCCGGCTGTCTGGCCTGTAAAGCCTGCTCAACCCAGTGCCCAATTAAAATCGACGTGCCGGAATTCCGCTCGCGTTTCCTGCAGCTTTACCACACCCGATACCTCCGCCCGGTGCGCGACCATCTGGTGGCGACGGTGGAAAGCTACGCGCCGCTGATGGCGCGGGCGCCAAAGACCTTCAACTTCTTTATCAACCAGCCGCTGGTGCGCAAGCTCTCCGAAAAACACATCGGCATGGTCGATCTGCCGCTGCTGTCGGTCCCGTCTCTGCAGCGCCAGCTCGTCGGCCACCGTTCGGCGAACATGACCCTTGAACAGCTGGAGGCGCTCGCTCCGGAGCAAAAAGCCAATGTAGTGCTGGTTGTGCAGGATCCGTTCACCAGCTACTACGATGCGCAGGTCGTGGCCGATTTCGTCCGTCTGGCGGAGAAAGTGGGCTACCAGCCGGTTGTGCTGCCGTTCTCTCCGAACGGCAAGGCGCAGCACATAAAAGGTTTCCTGAACCGCTTTGCGAAGACCGCGCGGAAAACGTCTGACTTCCTGAATCGCGTGGCGCAGCTCGGGATACCTATGGTCGGCGTCGATCCGGCGCTGGTGCTTTGCTATCGCGATGAATACAAGCAGACGCTGGGCGATAAGCGCGGCGATTTCAACGTGATGCTTGTGCACGAGTGGCTTCCGGTGGCGCTGGCAGATAAGGCCGTTCAGGACGTCAGCGGTGAGCCGTGGTATCTGTTCGGCCACTGCACGGAAGTGACCGCGCTGCCGGGTGCCCCCGCGCAGTGGGCGTCCGTTTTTGCCCGCTTCGGTGCGAAGCTGGAGAGCGTCAACGTAGGCTGCTGCGGAATGGCCGGAACCTACGGACACGAAGTGAAAAACCACGCCAACTCGCTCGGCATCTATGAGCTGTCCTGGCATCAGGCGATGCAGCGTTTGCCGCGAAACCGCTGTCTGGCGACGGGCTACTCCTGCCGCAGCCAGGTAAAACGGGTAGAAGGTAACGGCGTGCGTCACCCATTGCAGGCTTTACTGGAGATAATTGGATGATCTGGAAACGTGCCGTGACGCTGCAGGCGCTGAACGCCATGGGCGAGGGGAATATGGTGGGGCTGCTTGATATTCAGTTCATCCGCATTGGCGACGATGAGATTGAGGCCACCATGCCGGTCGATAGTCGCACCCACCAGCCGTTCGGTTTATTGCACGGCGGGGCCTCCGTCGTGCTGGCCGAAACGCTGGGCTCGGTGGCGGGGTATCTCTGCACCGAAGGGGAGCAAAAGGTTGTCGGACTCGAGGTGAATGCTAACCACATTCGCTCGGTGCGCAGCGGGCGCGTGCGCGGAGTTTGCCGCGCGCTGCACGCCGGAAGCCGCCATCAGGTGTGGCAGATAGATATTCTCGATGAGCAGGATCGCCTGTGCTGTTCGTCGCGGCTGACCACGGCGGTTGTGTAAAGTTTTCAGATGTTTTGCCTTTGGTCAAAAACTAGCCAGTCCGTTGTGATATACTGGTCAGGTTTTGTACATAAGCGAGGACATCATGGATACTGAAATAACCCCAACACAGCTGGCAATTGAATATTTACGTCGCGATAAGAGCAACCTGTCTCCGGCGCAGTACCTGAAAAAGCTGAAACAGCTTGAGCTGGAATTTACAGATTTGCTGGCGCTCTCTTCGAATGAACTGAAAGAAGAGATCTACTTTGCCTGGCGGTTGGGCGTTCACGTCCATTGAGTACATGAGAATAAAAGGGCCGCGAGTGCGGCCTTTTTTGTGCCTGAAATTCAGTATCGGGCGGGGAGTTTGTTGATTGTAATGAGCCTGCCTTCTTCCATTTCGATAAATCCACCGGTTTTTAAATCCGCCAGAATGCGCATCACGCCGCTGCGGGAGAGCTGGGTTTTCTCCCTGATATACCTTTCCGCCGTCACGCTGAGCCGATAGCTCCTGTCTTCTTCCATCAGCTTGACCAGCTGCTGGCGAATCATCTCGTACGCCGTCGGCGCGCCCTGCGGCATCACGTTGTTATAAAGACGGCTATACGCAAATATGATCTGTTTAGAAAGCAGTCCCCATAGCGCCTTCTCCTGGATAATATCATTGAGCCGTTCGGTGGTGAGCGTTCCGATCAGACAAGGGCTGAAGGTCATCAGGTAGTCATTAAAATAGATATCGGTGAGGTTAGCGAGGCCGAACACGGCGGGGGCGCGGGCCGTAGACAGCATCATGTCATCGCTTTTTCTGTAGACGGCGACGGTTCCTTCAAGAATTAAATAGCATATGCCCTGACCGTTGATTTGCAGATCCAGCCGCTCGCCGCGGGCGGCGCCTCGCGTTGTGGACTCAGGCAACAGGTGAGAAATAAGCTCTTGCGCGTAGGGGGAACCCCGTTGAGACTTTTTGGGCAGGGACATGGAAGCCGGCAACCTTAAAAATAACCTGGCTAATTATAGCGCTTCTCTTTCGGACGGGTTAGCGAGTTGTTTTTTATTGCATGATACCGTACGCGATTGCCGGGCGGCGGTGACGCCACCCGGCATTGTCCTCAGACATTCACCGCGTTAATCAGCCGCGACTTCATGGACTGATACGCCGACGCCGCAAAATCCTCCGCCCAGCGCTGGTCCTCAATCGCCTCCAGCTGCACCGCGCAGTACTTCGTTTCCGGCGTTTTGGAGATGGGATCGAGATTATCCTGGGTCAGCTCGTTGCAGGCGCCAATCCACCATTGATAGGTCATATAGACCGCCCCGGCGTTGATACGCTCGCTAATGCTGGCGCGGGTAATCACTTTGCCGCGACGCGAGCGCACCCAGACCAGCTGGCCCTCCGCGATGCCCAGCTTTTCCGCATCGGCAGGGTTCATTTGCACCCGACCCGGCTCATCGGCCAGGCTTTGCAGCGCGGCGCAGTTCCCGGTCATCGAGCGGCAGGAGTAGTGCCCCACTTCACGCACCGTACACAGCACCAGCGGGAAATCCGCGTCCGGGGTTTCCGCCGGCGCGCGCCACGGTGCGGCAAAGAGCTGGCCTTTACCGGTTGGGGTGTCGAACTGATTGTCTTTGTACAGGTACGGCGTTCCCGGATGATCCAGCGTTGGGCACGGCCACTGCACGTGGCCCATCTCGCCCATTTTTTCATACGTCACGCCGTAGAAGAGAGGGCACAGCTCGCGCATCTCATCCCAGATCTGCTGGTTGGAGTCATAATGCATCGGGTAGCCCATCTCGGTGGCGAGCAGGCTGATGATTTCCCAGTCGCGCTTCACGTTGCCGCTGGCCTCAATGGCTTTGCCGAAACGCTGGAACCCGCGATCGGCACAGGTAAAGACGCCGCCGTGTTCACCCCAGGAGGTTGCAGGAAGCAGAACGTCCGCCACTTCTGCCGTTTTGGTCATAAAGATGTCCTGAACCACCACAAAGTCGAGCGCCTCAAAACCGCTGCGAACGAGACCGAGATCGGCTTCGGTCTGAAGCGGATCTTCGCCCATGATGTAGTAGGCCTTGACCTTGCCTTCCAGCGCCAGATGGGGCACCTCGGTAATGCGCGTCCCGACCCGATCGTCCATTTTATCGACGTCAATTCCCCAGGCATCGGCGAACTTCTGCCTGACCGCCGGATCGGTCACATCCTGATAGCCCGGGAACATATTCGGCAGAACGCCCATGTCGCAGGCACCCTGTACGTTATTCTGACCGCGCACCGGCCCGACGCCGACGGCAGGGCGGCCGAGGTTTCCGGTCAGCAGCGCCAGGCTGGAAAGCCCTTTGACCACATCCACGGCCTGACCAAACTGGGTTACGCCCATCCCCCACATCACGGTGGCGGAAGGGGCCGCCGCGAAGGTGCGCATCGCCTGGCGAACGTCGCGGGCGGGAATGCCGGTAAGATGCTCAACCTTCTCCGGCGCATAGTCTTTCACCGTCTGGCGGTAGGCCTCAAGCCCCTCGGTAAAGCGCGCCACGTAGCTTTTGTCGTAGAGCTCCTCTTCCAGCAGCACGTAGCCAAAGGCGTTCACCAGCGCCATGTTGCTGCCGTTTTTCAGCTGCAGATGCTGGTCGGCGATGCGCGCCGTTTCAATACGCCGCGGATCGCAGACGATAATTTTTGCGCCGTTTTCCCGCGCTTTCAGCACCCGGCGGGCGACGATAGGGTGGGAGTCCGCGCAGTTATAGCCAAACACCAGAAGGCATTTTGAGTTTTCAATGTCGCTGATTGAGTTGCTCATTGCGCCGTTGCCGAGCGTTTCCTGTAAACCGGCCACGGAAGGGCCGTGACAGACGCGCGCGCAGCAGTCCACGTTGTTGGTGTTCAGCACCGCGCGGGCAAATTTTTGCATTACATAGTTTGTTTCATTGCCGGTTCCGCGAGAGGATCCGGTGGTCATGATTGACCGCGGCCCGTGCTGCGCTTTAATGCTGCTGAGCCTGTGGGCGGTGTAGCGGATAGCCTCTTCCCAGGTAACGGGAGTGAATGCCTCGCCTTTATGGTAGCGGATCATCGGCTGGGTCAGGCGCGGGGTGAGCAGACGGGTATCGTTGAGGAAGTCCCAGCCGTAAAAGCCTTTCAGACACAGGGAGCCCTGGTTTGTGACGCCTTCTGCGGCTTCGGCACGGATGATACGGTTATTTTCAATGACAAGGTTTAATTTACAGCCTGCACCGCAGTAGGGGCAGACGCTGGCGATCTTTTTCATCAATAACAGACCTGTTAAGAAATGAAGCAAAGTTGACTGGAAAACCCAGTCCCGTAAGCAGAGGTAAGCAGGAACCGTGCCAGGTTGGCTTTGCTGGTTTAACAGGGTGTTAAGCGGGGAAGGCGCGTGTCATCGTCAGAACATGCGTCAGTTTTGACGATGACACGAAAGCAGGATGAGTGGCCGTGAAATTACAGGTCGTCCATGGTGTAGCCCACGACAATTTCCAGCGTCTTGCGAATAACATCCGCCTGGACAACATCGTGTGTCGCTTCCAGCGTTTGAATGAGCCAGAGGATTATCGCTTTGTTGGACAGATGGCCTTCGGAGGCCAGAACACAGCGTACTGCAGTAGAAAAAACAGCGGACTCTTCAGCAAAACGATCGCCTGCGTGACGGAAATATTCCGACAGCGCACTGTCTAAAAAAGCAGAGTGGTATTCGGGTTGAAGCTGAATATTTTGTCTCATTTGTTCTCACCGTAGCTGTTAAATTGCAGTCAATGTATTTTTTTGGGGTCGGACGGTTTTCCACTTCCAAATAACGGCACAACATTGTCTCTGTTATCGTTGAGAGGTCCCTCTCTGTTCGTTCGTCCTTGCGCGGTTCTGCGACGTGTAAAGGCGATGCTGTTTGAGCCGATCTCGGCAATCACCACCGCAAGTGTCTCCCGCCGCCGGGGATCCTTTTCATGTTCTTTCATAATCCGCAGACGCTGCAGCAATCCTTCGGTTGTCACTGGCCCCCGCTCTTTCAGAAGAGAAAGAACGGCTTCACCGATAAGCGTGTCGATCAATCGGTCTGCGTCACTGCTATTCATCACGTTACCGTTCGAAGAGCAGACCAAGCAGCATGTGGTAGTGCTCTTCCTCTTCCGGACCATCGGCCCTTTCGAGGCGGCTGAGCAGTTTGGTACAGAGCGATTTGCGATTCAGGTTTCGCCCGTCGCTGAGGATTTCGACAACCACCTGGCCCAGCGTCTCCTGCTGGGTGGGAAGCGCCGCCTTTTCGAAGTACTGTGCGATCGCTGCTGCGGAATCTGTGGCGTAACCTTTCTGCTGCATGTTTCGCTCCTGTAAAATTTTGTAATCACTAACGTTACAATTAAGGTATACACAATTCTTAAATCTGTACACTTAAAATGTACAAATTTTTAATATTTTTATGATATATTTTATAAATTGCTTTATTTTCAGTTGGTTAATTTGCTGTTGTGAGCCGGTAATGTTACAGGATATATTGTACAAAAAGGTCTGGCACTGGTAAGTTGTACAGCGCAGAAAAATGTTTCATTAACTGCCGTAAATGATTGAGATGTAAATTATTTGTCAGGCAATGAATGTGCTATAAATGATACTTATCCACCTTTTTTGTGGCCAAAACCCTAACCCCAGGAATCGCATGCTCACAACCATCATTTACCGCAGTCATATCTGCGAGGACGTTCCAGTGAAGGCGCTGGAAGCCATGGTCGCTGCAGCAAATAGTAAAAACCGGCAATCCAACGTCACGGGGATCCTGCTGTTTAACGGCACGCATTTTTTTCAGCTGCTTGAAGGGCCAGTGGAACACGTCTCTGCTATCTATGAGCAGATCTGCAACGACCCGCGCCACCATAACGTGGTGGAGCTAATGCGCGATCACGGACCTGTCCGGCGTTTTGGCAACGTGGGCATGGAGCTTTTTGATTTGCGCCACTTCGACAGGGACGAAGTGCTGCAGCAGGTGCTTAACAGGGGGACGACACGCTATCAGCTGACGTATAACGACCGCCCGCTGCAGTTTTTCCGCACCTTTGTCGAGGCCACGGAAAAAGCGAACTATTTTGAACTGCCGCCTGCGGATTCCTGGGAGTTTGTTCGCGAGGAAACGCGTTTGTCCGCTCAGCCCGAGGTGGTCGCGAAAGGGGCGGATTGCAGCTTTGCGTTCCAGCCGATAGTCGATCCGTTTATGCAGCAGGTCGTCTCCTGGGAGGCGCTTCTCCGCACGCCTGACGGCGGCGCACCGGGAGATTACTTTGCCAATCTGCCGCGTGACGAGGTGTATGCCTCTGATTTACACAGCAAGCAGGTGGCGCTGTCCATGGCCAGCGCGCTGGGGCTCCAGGACCAGACGTTATCCCTCAACCTGCGGCCCATGACGCTGGTCAACATTCCCAACGCCGTGGATTTCCTGCTCACCGCGATTGAAGCCAATGGGTTTGTACCCGAGCAAATTGTGGTGGAGTTCACCGAGAGCGAAGCCATTTCCCGTTTTGATGAATTCACGGATTCGGTCAGGCAGTTAAAAAGCGCGGGCATCAGCGTGACGATCGATCACTTTGGCGCCGGTTTTGCCGGGTTACAGCTGCTGGCGCAGTTCCAGCCCGACAGAATTAAGATTAATCGCGATCTGGTCGCGAACGTGCATAAAAGTGGCCCCCGACAGGCCATTATTCAGGCGATTATCAAATGCTGTTCCTCGCTTGAGATCCAGTTCTGCGCGGTAGGGGTAGAGAAGGCTGAAGAGTGGATGTGGCTGGAGTCCGCGGGAATTTCCCAGTTCCAGGGGCATCTTTTTGCCAGCCCGCGCCACGGCGGTATTCCCGCGATTGCGTGGCCGGAGAAAAAGTTCGACTTCTGATAAAGCTGTACACATTCCGGCAGAGTTAACTGTACGAATGGCAAATTTTATACAACAATGTATTAACAGGTGAAGGGTGAAGCAGCCCATTCACCTGAGCAAAATGCGGTCTTAGTTATACAAATGGTGTGTACAATCTGATAAGGTTGGTGCAGTTAGGTATGGAAGTTCTGAGCGTGAGGGAGTTAATGGCCTATTACAGTATCGGCGAAGTGGCCGAACGATGCGGTATCAACCCCGTTACGCTGCGTGCCTGGCAGCGCCGTTATGGATTGTTGAAGCCGCAGCGCAGCGAAGGGGGGCATCGTCAGTTTGACGATGAAGATATCCTCCGCATCGAAGAGATCAAGCGCCTGATGAAAAGCGGCGTCTCTGTCGGAAAAGTCAAAGCCTTGCTGGAAAACAAAGAAGTATTGACTCAGGGCAACTGGGCCTCGTTCCAGGAAGAGATGATGACCGTTCTGCGTTACGCCAGCCCGGCGAAGCTGCGCGCCAAAATGGGCGAGTTCCGCCGCGATCACGCGATAGACGCGCTGATCGACAATATTATCTCTCCCGTTCGTCAGCGCATGAATCAGGATCAAAACACCGTGCGCCACATGGCGAGCCTGTTTGACGGCGTCCTGATCGAATTCGCGATTGCAAGCCTGGCGGAATCCCGCAAAAAACCCGGTAAAGACGCCCTCCTGATTGGCTGGGAATGCGATGACCGCACCCACCTGTGGCTGGAAGCCGCACGCTTATCGCAGAAGGGATGGCACATTGACGTCCTGGCGGAACCTATTGATTCGCCGCGTCCTGAACTGTTCCCAGGTCAAAAAATCTTCGTCTGGACGGGGAAATCCCCAACGCCTCGCCAGCAGGAACAGCTCGACCACTGGCGTGAACAGGGGTTTGCTGTCTCATTTCATCACTGATCGTCAGAGGCCCTGAGGGCCTTTTTTGTTTTTGTCATTTTCTGAGCAAAAGCTATCTCAAAAATAGGCATTTCCGATGCATATTTTACTTTTCTCTTCCCCGTCATAAATGCCGCGATGAAATGCATTATTAATCAATGCATTGAACAAATACATCCATCCTGACTGCATCCTCTCACAGGGTCTATGCTTAATAAAAGTAGGCAAAAAGGGCGGTTTAGCCGAATGCCCCTGCTGACAGAGGGTTGAAGTGATAATCGTTATCACTAACATGGTGTTATGCCCTGATGGCTTATCAGATGAGGTGGACCTATGGAACTGCATTCAGAAACCTTTAATCCTGCCGATTTTGCCTGGCGCGGTTTAACGCTCACGCCAGCGGCGGCGGCACATATTCACGAGCTGGTGGCGAAAAAGCCCGAGATCCTCGGCGTACGTTTGGGCGTCAAACAGACCGGCTGCGCGGGTTTCGGCTACGTGCTCGATACCGTCACCGAGCCCGAGAAAGATGACCTGGTGTTCGAAACGGACGGCGCGAAGCTGTACGTCGCGCTGCAGGCCATGCCGTTTATTGACGGTACCGAAGTGGACTACGTCCGCGAAGGCTTAAACCAGTTATTCAAATTTCATAACCCGAAAGCCCAGAACGAATGCGGCTGCGGCGAAAGCTTTGGGGTATAGGCGGTACTATGTCTCGTAATACTGAAGCAACGAGTGATGTAAATACCTGGAGCGGCGGGCACCTCAACTATAAAGAGGGGTTCTTCACCCAGCTGCAGACCGATGAGCTGGCGAAAGGCATCAACGAAGATGTCGTGCGGGCGATCTCGGCGAAACGTAACGAGCCGGAGTGGATGCTGGAGTTCCGCCTGAGCGCCTTCCGCGCCTGGCTGGAGATGGAAGAGCCGCACTGGCTGAAAGCGCATTACGACAAGCTGAACTATCAGGATTACAGCTACTACTCCGCGCCCTCCTGCGGCAGCTGTGACGACACCTGCGCCTCGCAGCCCGGCGCGGTGCAGCAAACCGGTGCGGAGAACAGCTTCCTCAGCAAAGAGGTGGAAGAAGCCTTTAACCAGCTTGGCGTGCCCGTTCGCGAAGGGAAAGAGGTGGCGGTTGACGCCATTTTCGACTCCGTCTCGGTGGCGACCACCTACCGCGAGAAGCTGGCAGAGCAGGGGATCATTTTCTGCTCCTTCGGCGAAGCGATTCACGATCATCCGGAACTGGTGAAAAAGTACATTGGGACCGTGGTGCCCTCTAACGACAACTTCTTTGCGGCGCTCAACGCGGCGGTAGCCTCTGACGGCACCTTTATCTATGTGCCGAAAGGCGTGCGCTGTCCGATGGAGCTTTCCACCTATTTCCGCATCAATGCCGAAAAAACCGGCCAGTTCGAACGCACGATCCTGGTCGCGGATGAAGGCAGCTACGTCAGCTATATCGAAGGGTGCTCCGCCCCGGTTCGCGACAGCTACCAGCTGCACGCGGCGGTGGTGGAGGTCATCATCCACAAAGATGCCGAGGTGAAGTACTCTACGGTGCAAAACTGGTTCCCGGGCGACGGCAATACCGGCGGTATCCTGAACTTCGTCACCAAGCGCGCGCTGTGCGAAGGCGAAAACAGCAAGATGTCGTGGACCCAGTCAGAAACCGGCTCTGCCATTACCTGGAAATACCCGAGCTGCATCCTGCGCGGGGATAATTCTATCGGCGAGTTTTACTCGGTGGCGCTGACCAGCGGCCATCAGCAGGCCGATACCGGCACCAAGATGATCCACATTGGTAAAAACACCAAATCGACCATCATCTCGAAAGGGATCTCCGCCGGACATAGCCAGAACAGCTATCGCGGGCTGGTGAAAATCATGCCGACGGCCACCAATGCGCGAAACTTTACCCAGTGTGACTCGATGCTGATTGGCGCAGACTGCGGGGCCCATACCTTCCCGTACGTCGAGTGCCGTAACAACACGGCCCAGCTTGAGCACGAGGCGACAACGTCGCGGATTGGGGAAGATCAGCTCTTCTACTGCCTGCAGCGCGGGATCAGCGAAGAAGACGCCATCTCAATGATCGTTAACGGCTTCTGTAAGGATGTGTTCTCTGAACTGCCGCTGGAATTTGCCGTTGAAGCCCAGAAACTCCTCGCCATTAGTCTTGAACACAGCGTCGGTTAAGGAAAGCACATGTTAAGCATTAAAGATTTACAGGTTAGCGTAGAAGACAAAGCCATCCTGCGTGGCCTCAATTTTGACGTCAAGCCGGGTGAAGTCCACGCCATTATGGGGCCGAACGGTTCCGGGAAAAGTACGCTTTCTGCGACGCTGGCGGGGCGCGAAGATTATGAGGTAACCCAGGGCTCGGTCGAGTTTAACGGCAAAGATCTGCTGGAGATGTCACCGGAAGACCGCGCGGGAGAGGGCATTTTTATGGCCTTCCAGTACCCGGTCGAAATTCCGGGCGTCAGCAACCAGTTCTTCCTGCAGACGGCGCTGAATGCGGTGCGCAAGTATCGCGGCCTGGAGGCGCTGGACCGCTTTGACTTCCAGGATCTGATGGAAGAGAAGATTAAGCTGCTGAAAATGTCGGAAGATCTGCTGACCCGTTCGGTGAACGTTGGCTTTTCCGGCGGCGAGAAAAAGCGTAACGACATTCTGCAGATGGCGGTGCTGGAGCCCGAGCTGTGCATTCTGGATGAGACCGACTCCGGTCTGGACATCGACGCCCTGAAGATTGTCGCTGACGGGGTGAACTCCCTGCGCGACGGCAAGCGTTCGTTCATTATCGTCACTCATTACCAGCGCATTCTGGACTACATCAAGCCGGATTACGTTCACGTGCTTTACCAGGGGCGTATTGTGAAATCCGGTGATTTCACGCTGGTTAAACAACTGGAGGAGCAGGGCTATGGCTGGCTTACCGAACAGCAGTAATGCGCTCCAGCAGTGGCACAGGCTGTTTGAAGCCCAGGGCGGCACGCGCTCTGAGCAGGCGCAGCAGCATCTGCAGCAGATGCTGCGTCTCGGCCTGCCGACGCGTAAGCATGAGAACTGGAAATACACCCCGCTTGATGGCCTGCTGAACGCCGAGTTTGTGACCCGTCTGGCGGATCTCACCCCGGCGCAGCGTGACGCGCTGGCCGTAAACGTGGATGCCGTGCGCCTGGTGTTTGTCGACGGTGAGTTCCGTCCGGAGCTGAGCGACGCCCTTCAGGGGAGCGGATTTGAGATTGAGATAAACGACGATCGCCAGCCCCTGAGCGCCCCGGTTCAGCCTGAGGTTTTCCTCCACCTGACCGAGAGCCTGGCCCGCAGCGTAACGCACATCCGCGTGAAGCGTAACCAGCGTCCGGCAAAACCGCTGCTGCTGATGCACATCACACAGGGTCTGGACGGCGACGAAATCAACACCGCGCACTATCGCCACCATCTTGAGCTAGCAGAGGGGGCGGAGGCCACGGTCATCGAACATTACGTCAGCCTTAATGAGACGCGCCACTTTACCGGCTCCCGTCTGACGATGAACGTTGCCGCCAATGCGCAGCTTCACCACGTGAAGCTGGCGTTTGAGAACCCGCAGAGCCACCACTTTGCCCATAACGACATTTTACTTGGGCAAGATGCCGCGGCCTACAGCCATAGCTTCCTGCTCGGCGGGGCGGTACTGCGCCACAACACCAGCACGCAGCTGAACGGTGAAAACACCACGCTGCGCATCAACAGCCTGGCGATGCCGGTTAAATCTGAGGTGTGCGACACGCGCACCTGGCTGGAGCACAACAAGGGCTACTGCAACAGCCGCCAGCTGCACAAAACTATCGTGAGTGATAAAGGGCGTGCGGTGTTTAACGGACTGATTAACGTGGCGCAGCACGCCATCAAAACCGACGGGCAGATGACCAACAACAATCTGCTGTTAGGGCGCCTGGCGGAGGTGGACACCAAACCGCAGCTTGAGATCTACGCCGACGACGTGAAGTGCAGCCACGGTGCGACGGTCGGGCGCATCGACGACGAGCAGATGTTCTACCTGCGTTCCCGCGGTATCGACCAGCAGGCGGCGCAGAAAATGATTATCTATGCGTTTGCCGCCGAACTGACGGAAGCGCTGAACGATGGTCAGTTAAAACAGCAGGTGCTGGCGCGTATCGGTCAGCGTCTGCCTGGAGGCGAAGCATGAGTTTTCCCGTCGAGAAAGTACGGGCAGATTTTCCGGTTCTGACCCGTGAAGTGAACGGTCTTCCTCTGGCCTATCTGGACAGCGCGGCCAGCGCGCAGAAGCCGAACCCGGTCGTGGATGCGGAAGCCGAGTTTTATCGCCACGGCTACGCCGCCGTGCATCGCGGTATTCATACCCTGAGCGCCGAGGCGACCCAGCGTATGGAAAACGTGCGCACGCAAATTAGCGCCTTCCTCAATGCAAAATCGCCTGAAGAGCTGGTCTTCGTGCGCGGAACCACCGAAGGGATCAACCTTGTCGCTAACAGCTGGGGCAACGCGCAGGTCCACGCGGGGGATAACATCATCATCACCCAGATGGAGCACCACGCCAATATCGTGCCGTGGCAGATGCTCTGCGAGCGCGTTGGCGCGCAATTGCGCGTCATTCCGCTCAACGTTGACGGGACGCTGCAGCTCGAGCAGCTCGACGCACTGCTGGATGATAAAACGCGGCTGGTGGCGGTCACCCAGGTCTCTAACGTGCTCGGGACTGAAAACCCGGTGGCAGAGATTGTCGAAAAAGCCCATCAGGCCGGCGCGAAGGTGCTGATTGACGGCGCCCAGGCGGTGATGCACCACGCGGTTGACGTTCAGGCGCTGGACTGCGATTTTTACGTCTTCTCAGGCCACAAGCTCTACGGGCCGACCGGGATTGGCGTGCTGTACGTGAAGGAAGATATCCTGCAGGCGATGCCGCCGTGGGAAGGGGGCGGATCGATGATCGCCACCGTCAGCCTGACGGAAGGCACCACCTACGCGCGCGCGCCGTGGCGTTTTGAGGCGGGTACGCCCAATACCGGCGGGATTATCGGGCTGGGGGCGGCGGTTTCCTACGTCTCCGCGATCGGCCTTGAGAGCATTCAGGAGTACGAACAGCTGCTGATGCACTATGCGCTTGCCGAGCTTGCCAGCGTGCCGGATCTGACCCTCTACGGGCCTGCCGACCGGCAAGGGGTGATCGCGTTCAATCTCGGAAAACATCACGCCTATGACGTGGGCAGTTTCCTCGATAACTACGGCGTGGCGGTCCGTACCGGGCACCACTGCGCCATGCCGCTGATGGCGTTTTACCAGGTGCCGGCAATGTGCCGCGCGTCGCTGGTGATGTACAACACAACGGAAGAGGTCGACAGGCTGGTGGCGGGGCTTAAGCGTATTCACCAGCTGCTGGGCTAACGGAGAGGCAAAAGATGGCAGAACTGCCGGACAGAGACAAATTGCTGCGCAACTTTGGGCGTTGCGCAAACTGGGAAGAGAAGTATCTCTATATCATCGAGCTGGGGCAGCGTCTGCCGCCGCTCGGTGAAGAGGCGCATAACCCGGAAAATATTATTCAGGGCTGTCAGAGCCAGGTATGGATTGTGATGGAACAGTCTGACGACGGCACGATAGCACTGCACGGCGACAGCGATGCGGCCATTGTTAAAGGGCTTATTGCGGTCGTCTTTATTCTTTACCACCGGATGTCGGCGCAGGATATTGTGGCGTTCGACGTCCGCCCGTGGTTTGAAAAAATGGCCCTGACCCAACACCTCACCCCGTCTCGTTCCCAGGGACTGGAAGCGATGATTCGCGCCATTCGCGCCAAAGCTGCAATCCTTAGCTAGACTTACAGAACAGCATTCATTCTGTTTCGCGAGGTGGTTCCCGCCTCGCTGGTTTTTCAGCTTTCTGGCGTCCTGCCAGTGAATAAGGAATCTCAGCATGAAGCGCGCGTCTCTCATAACTCTATTACTCCTCAGTTCGCTCGGCGCACTTAATTCGGCCCGCGCGATGGACTATCCGTTGCCGCCCGCAGGCAGTCGCCTGATTGGGCAAAATCAAACCTACACGATACAGGAAGGGGATAATAAGCTGCAGACCATCGCCCGCCGGTTTAATACCGCGGCGCAGGTGATCCTGGAAACGAACAACACCATTGCGCCGGTCAACCCCGCGCCGGGAACCGTGATTACCATCCCGTCGCAGATGCTGCTGCCGGACACGCCGCGCGAGGGCATTGTGGTGAACCTTGCAGAGCTTCGGCTCTACTACTTCCCGCCGGGAGAAAACATCGTTCAGGTCTTCCCGCTCGGCATTGGACAGCTGGGGCTGGAAACGCCGGTCACGACCACGCGCGTAAGCCAGAAAATCCCGAATCCCACCTGGACACCCACGCCGGGCATCAGAGCACGCTCTCTGGAGCAGGGAATTAAATTACCGCCGGTGGTGCCTGCCGGGCCAAATAACCCGCTGGGACGCTTCGCACTGCGTTTAGGCGTGGGTAATGGGGAATATCTCATCCACGGCACCAGCGCGCCGGACAGCGTTGGCCTGCGGGTCAGCTCAGGCTGTATGCGGATGAACGCCCCGGACATTAAAGCCCTGTTCGAACAGGTGCGGGTTGGCACGCGGGTACAGATTATCAACGAACCCGTGAAGTTCTCCGTGGAGCCGGATGGAAAACGCTATATTGAAGTCCACCGCCCGCTGGCGCAGGCTGAGGGAGAAAACCCGCAGGTCTCGCCCATTACCCATTCCGCAGACTTTGCGACCTTTGTTTCTCAGGCGGGAAGCGATAAGGTGCTGATTGAGAAAGCCCTGTCACGCCGCGCCGGGATCCCGGTTATCGTGTCGTCAGGGAGCGGCCCGTCGGCCAGCAATAGCGTGTTGTCGGTGCAGAACAGCCGGGTGTCTGCTGCGGTAGCGGAGAATGAAGGGGAGAAGGTGACGCAGTAGCCGTTTGACGCAGGCAAAAAAAATGGCGCACAATGTGCGCCATTTTATTAACAGGTACTATTACTTACGGTATTTAGTAGCCTGGTTGTCCAGACGCTGGTTAGCGCGAGCTGCGTCGTCTTTAGCAGCCTGAACGTCGGAACGCATTGCGTTCACGTCGTTGCTCAGCTGGTCAACTTTAGCGTTCAGAGTCTGAACGTCAGAAGACAGCTGATCGATTTTAGCGTTGCTGGAGCAACCAGCCAGCAGAGTAGAACCCAGGATTACCGCGCCCAGTACCAGTTTAGTACGATTCATTATTAATACCCTCTAGATTGAGTTAATCTCCATGTAGCGTTACAAGTATTACACAAAGTTTTTTGGGTTGAGAATATTTTTTTGATGGGAATACACCTATTTTTGATCGTTCGCTCAAAGAAGCATCGAATCGGCCCTTTTTAAGCAAAAATCTATGTAAAAAAAGGCATTTATCATCGGATTCATCTTAGATAAATCGCAATTAAATAGAGAAACCCGATTTGCAATTTGAATGACTTTGGCTAATGCCAGGAATAAAAAAAGCGCCCTGAGGGCGCTTTTTATCAAAATTAATTCGTTCGGGAATTATTACAGCACGTGAACAGATGCGGTATTGGTGGTTCCGCTTGGTACCAGCGCGCCAGAAACCATGACCACAACGTCACCTTTCTGTGCCAGACCGCGATCAACCAGCTCCAGCGCCACTTCTTTACCCAGACGGTAGAAATCATCCGTAGAGGCGATCTCTTTCACCAGGTGAGGGATCACGCCTTTGCTCAGCACCAGCTGACGGGCCGTGGTTTCGTTGGTGGTCAGCGCCAGGATAGTCGCATCCGGGAAGTATTTACGCACTGCGCGAGCAGATTTACCGCCCTGGGTGGCAACCACGATCAGCGGTGCTTCCAGCTTCTCAGCCGTTTCTACAGCACCGCGGCAAACCGCTTCGGTGATGCGCAGCTTGCGGCTGTCGTTGTTGTAGTCCAGACGGCTTTTCATTACGCGGTCGGTACGTTCGCAGATGGTGGCCATGATGGACACCGCTTCCAGCGGATATTTACCTTTCGCGGATTCGCCGGACAGCATAACGGCATCAGTACCGTCGAGGATGGCGTTAGCCACGTCGCCTGCTTCTGCGCGGGTTGGGCGTGGGTTTTTGATCATGGAGTCCAGCATCTGCGTTGCGGTGATAACCACTTTACGCGCGCGAACACATTTCTCGATCATCATCTTCTGCGCGAAGATCACTTCTTCAACCGGGATTTCTACGCCCAGGTCGCCACGTGCAACCATGATGCCGTCAGACGCTTCGAGGATTTCGTCGAAGTTGTTCAGGCCTTCCTGGTTTTCAATTTTGGAGATGATCTGGATCTTCTCGCCGCCGTGCGCTTTCAGGTGCTCACGAATTTCAACCACGTCAGAACGCTTACGGATGAAGGATGCCGCAACGAAGTCAACGCCTTGTTCACAGCCGAAGATCAGGTCCTGTTTGTCTTTTTCAGCCAGTGCTGGCAGTGCGATAGAAACGCCCGGCAGGTTAACGCCTTTGTTTTCGCCAAGGTCGCCGTTGTTCAGCACTTTACAGATAACCTTGTTGCCTTCGATCGCGGTGACTTCCATACCGATCAGACCATCGTCTACCAGCACGGTGTTACCGACTGACAGGTCGTTGGTGAAGCCTTCATAGGTCACTGCAACGATTTCGCTGTTGCCGACAACGGATTTGTCGGTGGTGAAGGTGAAGGTCTGGCCCGCTTTCAGAGAGACGTCGTTACCGCCTTCCAGTTTGATGGTACGGATTTCTGGACCTTTGGTGTCCAGCAGGATGGCCGCTTTTTTACCGGTCTTGCTCATCACGTTGCGCAAGTTCTGGATACGCTGACCGTGTTCTGCGTAGTCACCGTGGGAGAAGTTCAGACGCATCACGTTCATGCCGGCGTCCAGCATTTTGGTCAGCATCTCTTCAGATTCGGTTTTCGGGCCGATAGTACAAACAATTTTCGTCTTTTTCATGACAGTCTTAGTCTTTAAGTTGGGAAGGATATGGAAATCTCGCTCCGGGGGCGCACCGCCGCGGAGTCAAACCTGTGTTGCAAAAGAGTATATGACACGCACTAAGGATAGGAGACATCAAATGAGCGTGCAGAAGAAAGTGTGCCTGAGTGACAGCCCAACGAAGGAGAGGAGAAGTTGTACGTTGTTTTTTGTATTCCAAGCGCTGAAACCATTCACCAGGGATTAGGCGCGCATTATACGCTGATTTTAAGATAAAAGGAAAATGGAAACGGTGTTTCAGAAATAATCTATGCAGTTTCACATAATATTGTTATCAAGGCGTTAAGCCATGATGACAACTTGTGGCGGCAGGTGATTGACCTGCCGCACTTTGCTTATTTTTGCAGCGCCTGGCTGAGGTCGGCAATCAGGTCTTTGGGATCTTCAATCCCGACTGACAGACGGATCAGCTGCGGCACAATGCCGTTTGCCAGGCGTTGCTCCAGCGGAATCGAGGCGTGCGTCATGCTGTAAGGCTGGCTCACCAGACTTTCCACGCCGCCGAGGCTTTCCGCGAGGGTGAACAGCTTCAGGTTGCGAATCACCTCGGTGGCGCGTTGCGCATCGCCTTTTACCACCACGGAAATCATCCCGCCGGGCAGCGCCATCTGCGTGCGGGCAAGCTGATATTGCGGATGCGATTCCAGGCCGGGATAGAACACCTTTTCGACCAGAGGATGCTGCTCCAGCCATTGCGCAATCGCCAGCGCGTTGGTGCTGTGCTTTTCGACCCTCAACGCAAGCGTGCGTATACCGCGCAGCGTCAGGAAGCTGCTGAACGGATCCAGTACGCCGCCCACCGCGTTTTGCAGATAGCCCAGCCTATCCGCCAGTTCCCTGTTGTCCCCGACAATCGCCAGCCCGGCCACCACGTCAGAATGGCCGTTCAGGTATTTGGTGGCGGAGTGCAGCACGATATCGAAACCCGACTCCAGCGGACGGTGGATCACCGGCGACGCGAAGGTGTTATCCGCCACGCTGATGACGTTATGACGACGCGCGATCGCCGCAATGGCCGCCAGATCCGCCAGCTTCAGCAGCGGGTTGGTTGGCGTTTCGACCCACACCATGCGGGTATCCGGGCGGATGGCGGCCTCAAGCCCGGCCAGGTCGTCCGGTTTAACCCAGCTGACCTGCAGGCCTGTGCTGCGCTTGCGCACGTTTTCAATCAGGCGGTACGTCCCACCGTAAACGTCATCGATGGCGACAATATGGCTGTCTTTATCCAGCAGTTCGAGCACCGT
Source organism: Enterobacter sp. DC1 (assembly GCF_000568075.1). Taxonomy (NCBI): domain Bacteria; kingdom Pseudomonadati; phylum Pseudomonadota; class Gammaproteobacteria; order Enterobacterales; family Enterobacteriaceae; genus Enterobacter; species Enterobacter sp. DC1. The sequence continues at coordinate 784,501 of NZ_AZUA01000001.1, read as the reverse complement.
GGAGATGGCCGCCAGACCGGAGGCGAAGGCGTAGCCGCGCGTGCCGCCTTCCAGTTCGGCGATGGCGGTTTCCAGCGCGTGGCGGGTGGGGTTGCCGCTGCGGGAATACTCATAGCCGGTATGCTCGCCGGGTGACGGTTGCGCAAACGTTGAGGTGGCGTAAATCGGCGGCATGACGGCGCCGTGCTGGTCGTTGAACTCGCCGCTGTGTACGCTCAGGGTAGCCAGGTTTTTCATCATCTATTCCTTTATTGCTGAAGACGGTTGCGCCAGGCGGTCAGAACGTCGCTGCGCGTAATCAGACCGAGAAAACGGTCGTTGTCATTAATCACGGCCACCAGACCGCGGTCGAAGATGGCGTTCAGGGCGCTTTCCGGGGCGTGTTTATCCAGAAACTCCACCTGACGCGTCATGGCTGCCGTCACCGGAAGCGCGAAGCGATCGCCGTCGCCGCCGATGTGCCGCAGGAGATCCCACTCGTCGATAATGCCCACCACCTTGCCGTTCTCCAGTACCGGCAGCTGGGAGATGTCATACAGACGCATGCGTGCCAGTACGGTGGAAAGCGTGTCGTCCGGGGCGGCGGTGACGGTGGCACCTTCGTCGTGGCGCAGGGCGATGTAGTCGGAGAGATCGCCGGCCTGAGGGCGGGTGATGAGCCCCTGCTGTCGCATCCAGTCATCGTTGAACATCTTCGAGAGATACTTATTGCCGCTGTCGCAGGCGAAGGTCACCACGCGTTTCGGCGCGGTCTGCGCCTGGCAATATTTCAGCGCGGCCGCCAGCAGCGTGCCGCTGGAGGAGCCCGCCAGAATGCCTTCCGTTTTCAGCAGATCGCGCGCGGTGGTGAAGGCCTCGCGGTCGGTAATGCGCCAGGCGCGATTCACCCCTTCAATGTGGGCCAGCGGCGGAATAAAGTCTTCGCCAATACCCTCAACCAGCCAGGAGCCCGCGTCGTGATAGCGCCCGGTTTCCACCTGGTCGGCCAGAACGGAACCGGCCGGGTCAGCCAGGACAAACTCCGTGTGAGGAGAGTGCTCGGCGAACCACGCCTGCAGGCCGCCCAGCGTACCGCCTGAGCCGACGCCCACCACGATGGCGTCGATCCTGCCGTCAAGCTGCTCGTACAGTTCCGGTGCCGTGGTGGTGCGGTGCGCCAGCGGGTTGGCTTCGTTATTGAACTGGTCGATGTAAAACGCGCCGGGCAGCTCGTTGGCCAGGCGCTGGGCGTAATCCTGGTAATAGGCAGGGTGGCCCTTGTTAACGTCGGAGCGGGTCAGCACCACCTGGGCACCCAGCGCGCGCAGGTGGAAAATCTTCTCGCGGCTCATTTTGTCCGGCACCACCAGGATCAGCGAGTAGCCTTTCTGGGCGGCGATCAGGGCCAGGCCGAGTCCGGTATTCCCCGCCGTCGCCTCAATAATCGTGCCGCCCGGCTGCAGCTGCCCGGTACGCTCCGCTTCGTTAATCATCGACAGCGCGACGCGATCCTTAATAGAACCGCCCGGATTCTGGTTTTCCAGCTTCAGGAACAGCGAGCAGGGACCGGTATCAAGCTTGTGCAGCTGGATAAGCGGGGTACGACCAATCAGTTCAGTGACGGAGTGATAAATCGTCATGATGTTTTCCTTTCTGGATGTCATGACGGGATGATAGGGCGGTGAAATTTTCTCAATAAAGAACCATTCACTGCTCTTTAGAACAGAAAAGAATATATATGCCTTTTTTGGAAGTCAGGACAGCAAGACGTAAAGTTGTCTGGATGTGAGGATGGCTATATCGGCATGAAATGCTGCAAAAATGACCGTTTTTCGCGGGCATCTTCCGGCAGATATGCATCCGGCAGATAATCATTGCTGAAATTGGTCTAAATGCTTCCCACCCGCTCAATCCGCTGTTTATTTCTGAAAGTTATAACAAATTCTTTTTTGGTCATTTAAAACCTGATAACGCCTGTTTACTATCGTTTGGACATCCATACTGCTAAACAGCCATGCGCGAAACGGATAAAGAATAAGAATGATCGTACTCAGGAATATTTCGAAGGTTTTTGACAACGGAAAGGTCGCGCTGACTGCCGTTGATAACGTCAATTTGACGATAGAGCAGGGACAGATTTACGGAATTATCGGCTACAGCGGGGCCGGGAAAAGCACGCTGATTCGTCTGTTGAACGGCCTGGAAAAACCCAGCGCCGGAAGCGTCACCATTAACGGGCAGGATATCTCTGCCGCAAAGGGTGAAGCGTTGCGCCAGGCGCGTCTGAAAATCAGCATGGTGTTCCAGCACTTCAACCTGCTGTGGTCGCGCACGGTGAGCGAGAACATCGCTTTCTCGATGCAAATCGCCGGTGTGCCAAAAGCCAGCATCAAGGCGCGCGTCGCCGAGCTGGTGGAGCTGGTCGGCCTGAAGGGGCGTGAGAATGCCTACCCGTCCCAGCTGAGCGGCGGGCAAAAGCAGCGCGTCGGCATTGCGCGCGCTTTGGCTAACAGCCCTGACGTGCTGCTCTGCGATGAGGCCACTTCGGCGCTCGACCCGCAGACCACCGATCAGATCCTCGATCTGCTGCTGGATATTAACCGCCGCTTCAGGCTGACCATCGTGCTGATCACCCACGAGATGCACGTGGTGCGCAAAATCTGCGACCGCGTGGCGGTGATGGAGAACGGTAAAGTGGTGGAAGAGGGCGACGTGCTGAGCGTCTTTACCCATCCGCAGCAGCCGATTACGCAGCAGTTTGTCCGCCAGGTGAGCCAGTACGCCGAAGAGGAAACCTTCAATACCGAACTGGCAAACGATCTGGAAGGTACGGTCATCAGGCTGACCTTTACCGGGCACAGCACCCATAAGCCGATCGTGGGTGAACTGACCCTGCGCTACGGCCTGCCGTTTAACATCCTGCACGGGAAAATGACGCAAACCGCCCACGGCGTGTTTGGTCAGCTCTGGGTGCACGTGGTGGCATCCGATGAACAACTGAACAATATCCTCGCCGACCTGCAGCACAGCGATATTGAAGGCGAGGTGATTAAACATGGCTGAGAATCTCTTTCCGCATCTCAAGTGGGATCAGCTCTGGGCGGCGACGCTGGAGACGCTGTACATGACCGCGCTGTCCGGCGTGGCGACGTTTGTGCTGGGCATCGTGCTGGGGCTGGCGCTGTTTTTAACCGCGCGCGGCGGACTGTTCCACAACCGCACGGTCTACAGCGTCATTTCGATTGTGGTGAACGTGTTCCGCTCTATTCCGTTCATCATTCTGATTGTCCTGCTGATCCCGTTCACCAAGACCGTCGTCGGCACCATTCTTGGCGCCAACGCGGCGCTGCCGGCGCTGATTGTGGGCGCCGCACCGTTCTACGCACGCCTGGTGGAGATCGCCCTGCGTGAAGTGGATAAAGGCGTTATAGAAGCAACGCGCTCGATGGGCGCACGACTGAGCACGTTAGTGTTTCGGGTTTTACTGCCGGAATCATCACCTGCACTGGTATCGGGTATTACGGTGACGCTGATTGCGCTGGTGAGCTACAGCGCAATGGCGGGGGTGATTGGCGCCGGCGGTTTGGGAAATCTGGCTTATCTGGAAGGATTCCAGCGCAACCATGGTGACGTCACGCTGGTGGCAACGGTGACTATTCTGATCATCGTTTTCATTATCCAGTTCTGCGGCGATGTCATTACTTCACTGTTAGATAAACGCTAATACCCGTCATATTTCGAGCCTCAGGCGCGTTGGCTGCATTCGTTCACCCCAGTCACTTACTGTATGTAAGCTCCTGGGGATTCGCTCACTTGCCGCCTTCCTGTGACTCGAACTATTTAGGGTAACAACAACACACAGGAACCACATCATGAAAAAAACACTGACACTGATCGCCGCCGCAACCCTGAGCGCCCTAAGCTTCGCCTCCTGGGCCGACACCCTGACCGTGGGCGCATCCAACACGCCGCACGCCGAAATTCTGGAGCAGGCAAAGCCGATTCTGGCGAAGCAGGGTATCGACCTGGAGATTAAACCGTTCCAGGACTACATTCTGCCGAACACCGCGCTGGCGGGTCATGACATCGACGCGAACTATTTCCAGCACATTCCTTACCTGAACAGCGTGCTTAAAGATCATGCGGGCGATAAAGACTACGATTTTGTCAGTGCGGGCGCGATCCACATTGAACCAATCGGCATCTACTCCAAAAAATACAAGTCTCTGAAAGACCTGCCGGAAGGTGGCAAGATCATCATGCGTGACGCGGTTTCTGAAGAGGGGCGTATTCTCTCCATCTTTGAGAAAGAGGGCGTGATCAAGCTGAAGCCGGGCATCGACAAAGTGACCGCGCGCATCAGCGACATCGTCGAGAACCCGAAAAAGCTGAAGTTCACGCCGAACGTGGAAGCCTCTCTGCTGCCGCAGATGTACAACAACAACGAAGGCGATGCGGTGGTGATTAACGCCAACTACGCGATTGACGCGGGTCTGGATCCGGTTCACGACCCGATTGCGGTAGAGAGCGGTGAAAACAACCCGTACGCCAACATCATTACCGTGCATCGCGGTGACGAGAAGAAGAAAGATATCGTTGCGCTGGTGAACGTGCTGCACTCGAAAGAGATTCAGGACTGGATCCGCACCAAGTACAAAGGCGCGGTCATCCCAGTAAACAACTAATTTACTGATTTTACAGATGAAGCCCGGCGAGTCTCTCGCCGGGCTTCTTTTTTGTATCCGGCAGGAGAATCATTTAAGCTCAACGTTTAAAAGGCAATGGAGTGATGACGATGGGTAACGTGACCAAAGATGAAGCGCTGTATCAGGAGATGTGCCGGGTGGTCGGAAAGGTGGTGCTTGAGATGCGTGATTTAGGGCAGGAGCCAAAGCATATTGTCATTGCCGGAGTCCTGCGTACCGCGCTGGCGAACCAGCGCGTTAAACGCAGTGAACTGACAACCGAAGCGATGGAAACGGTGGTTAAAGCGCTGGCCGGGTAATGCGCCAGCGTTTCGCAAGCTGCTCGAGCGAGCAGCAGAGCAGGTAGTAGACCACGCCCGTAAAGATAAAAATGGCCGCCGGGTAGATTTGCACCCGGTTGTTGACCTGTCCCGCCACCGTGGTCAGCTCCGGTACGTTCACGATAAACGCCAGCGACGTATCCTTCAGCAGGCTGATAAAAATCCCCACCAGCGACGGCAGAATATTCCTCAGCGCCTGCGGCAGCAGCACGCGCAGGAGGGTTTGCTGCGTGCTGAATCCCTGTGACAGTGCGGCCTCATATTGTCCGGACGGTAGCGCGTTAAGCCCGGCCAATACCGAGTGCATCACCGTTGCCGCGGTAAACCAGGCCAGGGCCAGCGTGACGGTAAGCGCCCCCGGCAGATCGCCTCCGGTCATAAGCGGCAGGAGATACCACATCCAGAAAATCACGAAGATGAGCGGGATACCGCGAATCAGCTCTGCCCATAAAAAGAGGGCCTTTCGCACGAGTCCGGTAAAGCGCCAGGCCAGACACGCGAGTACTATCCCACCGGGCAGGGCGATGACGGCGGCCCCGGCAGCCATCATCAACGACAGCAGTACGCCCCCCGGTTCACCCGTTGCCGCGCGTCCCCACAGCAGATAATCGAGGTTATCGGTGATGACGTTAAGTCCGGCAATCATGTTCTTCACTCCCTGAGGCGGCGACGGCTGGGCGTTTACGTTTCGCGTCAGGTCCGATGCGAACCAGCACCATCCCCATGACCAGGCCGGTCAGCAGATAGAGTGCGGTACCAAGGGTAAATGCCTCCAGCGCGTGCGCGTTATAGCTCTCGATCTGCCTGACCTGATAGGTCAGCTCGGCAAAGCCAATTCCGCTCGCGAGCGAGGAGAGCTTCATCAGATTAAGGTACTGGCCCACGACCGGCTGCCAGGCGTTGGCCAGGCCCTGCGGCAGAAGGATGTAACGAAACAGACGCCACGCGGAGAATCCCTGCGCGAGCGCCGCCTCCCGCTGTCCGGCAGGCACGGAACGTAACCCCGACTCCACCTCTTCGATTAAAAACGCCGAGGTAAAGACGCCCAAACCCCAGGCAGAACATAAAAATTCGGGCGTAAACCACCAGACGTCGCCTGGCAGAATTGACCAGCTGTGATCCGCGTTCACCGCGTCGCGAAACGCCTGCGGTAGTCCGTTCCAGGCGGCAAAATACCAGAACAGCAGCTGTACCAGCAGCGGCGTATTGCGAAACAGCGATACCCAGCTGCTGACGATCGCGTTCCCGGGGCGTCCGCCGGAAAGGCGCAGAAGCATAAAGAGCAGTGCGAGCAGGCTGGCCAGCAGCATCCCGGCAAGCGTGACCCACAGGGTGGTGAGGAATCCGGAGAGTATCCACTGCAGAGGCTGTCCGGTCAGAACCCCCTGCCAGTCGAGCGCGGGCATTACAGATGCTCCTGATGCAGCGGGTTGAGCACCTTTTGCAGGAACCGCTGCGCGCGCGGATGCGACGGCTGGCTGAAAAACTTTGCCGGCGGCGCGGTTTCCAGAATTTGCCCGCCGTCGATAAAGACAATCCGGTCGGCTATTTCCCGGGCAAACTGCATCTCGTGGGTCACCACGATCATCGTGATCCCGCTGTGGGCGAGGGCTTTCATCACGTAAAGCACTTCACCAATCATCTCCGGATCCAGCGCGGAGGTGGGTTCATCGAACAGAATGATTTGCGGTGATGAGGCCAGGGCGCGGGCAATCGCGACGCGCTGCTGCTGTCCACCGGAAAGCTCTGCCGGGAAATGGTGGGCTTTTTCCAGCATCCCGACCTTTTCCAGCAGGGCCAGCGCGCGCTCCTGAGCTGGCTGCGGCTTCCAGCCGTGAACGTGCTCCAGCGCCAGGGTGATGTTCTGGCTGGCGGTGAGGTGGGCGTAAAGATTGAACTGCTGGAACACAAACCCCACGCGGCTGCGCAGCTGGCGCAGCCCGATGCCGGAGAGCTTTGCGGTAGGCTTGTTGTCGACCAGAATCTCTCCGCCGCTCAGGGTTTCAAGCTGGTTGATGAGACGAATCAGGGTGGATTTACCGGAACCCGAAGGGCCGAGGATGGCGACAACTTCACCGGGCGTGATGGTGAGGTTAATGTCGTTTAAAACCTGATGGTCACCGTAGCGTTTGTCCACATGACGAAACTCGACGCTGGCCTGTTCCAGATGTGAAAAATCCGCGGCACCGGCCGCGGAGTGTGAAAATAAACCTGAGAGCATAATTATCTGGCTTCTATTTTAAAGGCGCGAGGCTGTGGGGAAGGCGTGTTTGGGCCAAACCAGACGTCGTAAATTTTTGCTGCCTGACCGTTCTTCTCGAGATTAACCAGCTCGTCGTTAACGGCCTTCAGCAGCGCGGTTTCGCCTTTTTTCACCCCAACGCCAATCTCTTCTTTGCTGAGCAGATCGGGCAGGATTTTGAAGTTCGCTTTATCCGGCGCCTGCGCCAGCAGACCGGCCAGAATGGTGCTGTCCTGGGTAATGGCCTGCACGTTTCCATTGCGCAGTGCCGTCAGCGCCAGGGGAATATCGTCATAAGAGAGCACGCGTGACTGCGGGAAACGCTGGTGCAGCGCCTGCTCGCCCGTCGTTCCTTTGACCGCGCCAATACGCGCCCGGCTGTAGTCATCAAGCTTGTCCGGTGATTTAGCCGGCACCAGGAACTGCTGGCCGGTGACAAAGTAAGGGGTCGAGAAATCAATCACCTGCGCGCGTTCCGGGGTGATGGTGATATCCGCCACGATCAGGTCTGCTTTCCCGGACTGCAGCAGAGGAATACGGTTGGCCGGATTGGTGGCAACCAGTTCAAGCTTCACGCCGAGCGATTTTGCCAGCGCTTTGGCGAAGTCCACGTCGTAACCCACGATCTCGTGCGTTTTGGCATCAATAGAGCCAAACGGCGGGTTGGCGTCAAACGTGGCCACTTTCACCACCCCTGCGGCCTTAATATCCGCCAGCTGATCGGCCTGTGCCTGCGCTGAAAGCAGGCTGCCCGTCGCCAGTAATCCCAGAACCAGTGTCAGTTTGGTAAACCCTTTCATGTTTGCTGCCATAGTCATTCGCCATCCCGTTGTTTTTGTTTTACCCCGCTACGCTCCCATAAGCGAAAGCTATCGCCAAATAAGAAATCGTTCTTTGCTATGAGCAAAAAAGCATTAGTGAACAAGGTGTTAATGAGGAGTGAAAAGAACGGGATGCTATTTGCAGATCCTGCACATCGACAGTGGATTTTGGTATTTCCCCCGCGCGGCATTTGAGTGCTTAACTGAGATCAGACACGGCGAGAGAGGGTAAGACGATGAAAAAATGGATCAGCACGTTACGGCGGTTTTTTGCGACCCGACCAGTGAATGCGGAGAACAGCGCGCAACGTGTTCTTGAGTCAATCCTGCCTGTCGCCAGCCTGTATGGCGTCGACGTTGCCAACATTGACCCGGAGTGGTTCCATGATAAAACGTCACGCTGAACTGCGCCGCACGCGCGAAACGTACTGGAACGAGGTGTGCGTGACGTTTAACGAGTGAAATAAAAAAGCACCGGTTTCCCGGTGCTTTTTTATTAGATCTTGCAGGCGTCGCCGCAGTCGTCGTCGGCGACAATCGCCTGCGCTTTTTTGTCTGCATCGTCCAGACGTTCCGCATTACGCTCTTCGGCTTCATCCAGACCGTTAAAGACTAAGTTATCGAGATCAATTTCCATGTGGCACCTGCTCTGTTCAGTATGTGATTCTGGCACAGTATAGGGTAAAAAAAGCCAGCAATGTACCTCGCAGCACATAAGGATAATCCCTGCCATACTCAGTGCTTTATCGCTGAGGAGAGCACATGATTACACTCTGTAAAACCTGTGGCACCGCCTACGATACGCAGCCGGACAGTTGTCCGATTTGCGAGGACGAGCGCCAGTACGTGCCCGCCACGGGCCAGGCGTGGACCGATCTCGACACCGTCACCGCCACGCATAGCAACAAATGGCAGCAGCTGGAGCCGCGGCTGTTTGGGATCAAAACGGTGCCTGCGTTTGCGATAAACCAGCGGGCGCTGTTCCTGCAAACGGCCCACGGCAATATCCTCTGGGACTGCATCGCCAACCTCGACTCCGCAACCAAAACGCTCATTACCGCCCTCGGCGGCATCAGCGCGATAGCGATTTCACATCCGCACTATTACACCACTATGCAGGAGTGGGCTGCGGCGTTTGATGCGCCTGTGTACCTGCACGCCAGCGACAGAGAGTGGGTCATGCGCGACAGCCCGGCCATTCATTTCTGGGAGGGGGATGCGCTGGAGATTTTCCCGTCGGTCACCCTGCTGCGTCTGGGCGGGCATTTTGCCGGTGGAACGGTGCTGCACTGGCAGGAGGGGGAAGGGGTATTGCTGGTGGGCGATATTCTGCAGGTCACGCCGGGTAAAGACGCCGTCTCGTTTATGTGGAGCTACCCGAATTATCTTCCGCTGCCGGCCCGCACCGTGGCGTCGGTGGTGAGTCATCTCGAAGGCAAAACCTTTGAGCGTCTTTACGGCGCGTTCGAAGGGCAGAATATCGAGGCCAGTGCGGACGAGATTGTGCAGCGGTCGGGCCAGAAATATATTGCTTGTCTGAAGTAAACCACGATGGGTAAACTTTACGAGTGTGATCTCGATCATGCCTAAACTAAAACAGATAAAAGAGACATTGCTATGCAACATATCATTGAAGGTTTTCTCAGCTTTCAAAAAGAGATTTTCCCGCAACGTAAAGAACTCTTCCGCAGTTTAGCGTCCAGCCAGAATCCCAAAGCGCTGTTCATCTCATGCTCCGACAGCCGTCTGGTCCCGGAACTGGTCACCCAGCAAGAGCCAGGACAACTCTTTGTCATTCGTAATGCTGGCAACATCGTGCCGCCTTTCGGGCCGGAGCCTGGCGGCGTGTCTGCAACCATCGAATACGCCGTGGTGGCGCTGGGCGTCACGGATATCGTGATTTGCGGTCACTCCAACTGTGGCGCGATGAAGGCGATTGCCGATAACGCGAACCTGGAACCGATGCCTGCTGTGTCACACTGGCTTCGCTATTCTGACGCGGCGAAAGCCGTGGTAGAGAAGAAAACCTGGGATAAGCCGATCGATAAAGTTAATGCGATGGTGCAGGAGAACGTGTTTGCGCAGCTGAGCAACATTAAGACCCACCCGTCCGTCGCGGTGGGCCTGCGTAATAACTCCATCCGACTGCACGGCTGGGTGTACGACATTGAAAGCGGCAAAATTCTTGCCCTGGATAAAGCGACGAAAACCTTCGTTTCGCTGTCTGAAAACCCGGAAGTCTTCTTCGAATAATCCGCGACAGCAGGGCATGGAAGCCCTGTCAGTTCTCGATATACGGTAATCTGCGCCGCGATCCCGACGCGGGTTTTTCCGCCGCCTTCGCCATTGCTTCCGCAATCTCTGCACACTCCCCCAGCCCCTGAACGAAGGGACGATCGTGCATCAGCCACGGTATCGCGCCAAAGGCGATGCGCCCGCGAACGGCGTCAGGCACTTTTAAGGTGTAATCCTCACCGATGTCCGGTATCTCTTCGCCCGTGGCTTCCAGCTGTTTGCGCAATGTCGGAAAGGGCAGATCTTTTGTTTTGAGCGGCTTTTGACCGCGCGCATCAATAAACACGTCGAAACGGTAAACGGTCTCTTGTGTGGTGATTACCGTTCGATCGCTGCCAATATCCAGCGTGTAATCGTCACCGAGCGTCGCCACGCTGATGATGCCGGCTTCGCGAAGCGCGAGCAGCCTGCGGATAGACTGCGGAGGAATGGCCGCATAGTTGTCGATAAATACGCGGGCGAGGCCTTGCTTAAAGCGCTCTCTGTCCCGTTCGTTGAGGTGGGGAACAATCTCCTGAACCACCTCATGCAGCCGAAGCACGGTATAGCGCCAGGCTACGGTGCGCCGCTCGCGTTTGTTCCGCTCAACCTCGTTGAGATTTTCTTCCGCCCAGGTAAAGGGGCCGTGCCGTTTACGATCCTCAAACCAGGCCTCACGAATGCTGTCCGCATTCTGCTTATGCAGGGATATTTTCTCGCACCACGTCGTGTCAGCGAGCTGAAGCTCTTTCACCATCAGGGTAAAAATGCGGTCGAGCAGGCCATCCGGTCCTTTGGCAATCTCGTTTTCAGCCGCGCCTTCGGTCAATACCGACAGCGGTTCGTAAGGGATAGGGCAGTAAAAATCGGCTTCCGGCAGAATGCCCGTCCGGGACATCAGGACAATCTGCAACGCGTCACTGCCTTTATCCAGCACGAATTTATCATCACGAAATTCACCGTGCTGCATTACTACCGCCATGGCCGCGTCGAGACCGCTTAACGATGTCCCCATAATACCGACGCGGCAGGGAGGAATACTGGCATCCATCAGACCGGACCACGGGCTTGGGAAGAACGTGCGCGTGGCTTCGTCCTCGTCTGGCCAGACGTGGCCGGTGGTGATAACCGCAAGGTCGAAGCGTTCAGGAAAGGCGCTGTCGTTGACGGATAGCGTGACCCCTTCTTTTGTGGAAACGATATCGGTGACCTGGGCGGATTCATGGACATCAACCTGAAACCCCAGCTTTCTGGCCTCTTTCACGATTGAACGAAAGCTGTCGCGAAAATACTCGCCCAGCAGGAGCCTGGGCAGGAACTGTCGGTCATGCAGGCGGGCTTTATCAACCTTAAAGCGCGCAAGATGGGCGTCACTCTGTTCCTTGAGCCAGTCGAGGTAGGTGATAAAAATGGGCGGGATTTCAATGCTCGCAATATTCGCCAGCATCAGACGAGAGTTATCGTCGTCGTTATAGGGCATACCCACGCCAGCGTCTTCGGATTGTTCAAAGATGGAAACTGAGAGCGGTTTGCTGTTTTTAAGGAGATGATAAAAAGTATAAATCCCTGTGGGGCCGGAGCCGATAATCGCGATTTTCTTCATCGACGGTCTTCCTGTTTTTTTTCCATAAGAAAAGCGTAGCAGGAGAATAATGATGAAAATAAGGGATTAGGAAAATTCAGGATATCAGAAGAGGATTTGCACCATTTCAGGACTGAAATGGTGCGTCCGAGTGGACTCGAACCACCGACCCCCACCATGTCAAGGTGGTGCTCTAACCAACTGAGCTACGGACGCAGAATGGTGCGTTCAATTGGACTCGAACCAACGACCCCCACCATGTCAAGGTGGTGCTCTAACCAACTGAGCTATGAACGCAACGTGTTGTCGGTGACAACGGGGACGAATATTAGCGGCACAGCACCGAGGTGGCAAGAGGGAAAATGCATTTTTCTCTCTGATTTCACGCGATTGCTTCATTACCGCGCAAAGTGAAGAGAAAGTAGCCGCCGGGTGGCGGCTACCGCGTCGTTAACGTGCCGCGCGCTGCAAAATGACCGTTGATGGCTGGCGCTGCAGGAAGCGCATTCGCATCATCATCATAATCGCCGCCGACGTCAGGCCGATGATAAAGCCCATCCAGAACCCTGCCGGACCCATGCGATCCACCACCAGATCGGTAAGCGCCAGGATATAGCCAGCCGGCAGTCCCAGCACCCAGTAGGCGATGAAGGTGATAAAGAAGATAGAGCGCGTGTCTTTATATCCGCGCAGCACGCCGCTGCCAATCACCTGGATGGAGTCAGAGATCTGATAAATCGCGGCCAGCAGCATCAGGTGCGATGCCAGCGTGACCACTTCCGGACTGTCGTTATAGAGCAGGGCAATCTGCTCGCGTAATGCAACGGTAAAGAGCGCCGTACAGACTGCCATGCAGACGCCGACGCCCAGCCCGGTCCGGGCGGCCGTTTGCGCATCCAGCGTTGAGCCCTGGCCCAGGCGGAAGCCGACGCGGATCGTCACCGCCGCCGCCAGCGACATCGGCAGAACGAACATCAGGGAGCTGAAGTTCAGCGCAATCTGGTGCCCGGCCACGTTCACAATCCCCAGCGGGGAGACCAGCAGGGCGACCACGGCAAACAGGGTCACCTCAAAGAACAGCGCGAGGGCGATAGGCAACCCTAACTGCACCAGACGCGTCATGATGTTCCAGTCCGGCGTGCTAAATCTTTTCTCGTTGCGAATATCGCGCATGGAACGGGCGCGTTTTACATAGGTGATCATCGCAAAAAACATCACCCAGTAAACGGCTGCCGTCGCCACGCCGCATCCGACGCCGCCCAGCTCCGGCATCCCGAAATGACCGTAAATAAAGACATAGTTCACCGGAATGTTGACCAGCAGGCCGATAAAGCCCATCACCATCCCGGGCTTGGTTTTCGCCAGGCCCTCACACTGGTTACGCGCCACCTGGAAAAAGAGGTAGCCGGGCGCACCCCAGAGCAGGGCGCGCAGATAGCCCACGGCTTTATCAGCCAGTGCCGGGTCAATGTTATGCATAGCGCGAATGATGTGGCCCGCGTTCCAGAGCACGACCATGATCAGCACGGAGACAAACCCTGCCAGCCAGAAACCCTGACGGACCTGATGGGCAATGCGCTCGCGACGACCCGAACCATTGAGCTGAGCGATAACTGGAGTGAGCGCGAGCAGCAGACCGTGGCCGAACAGGATGGCCGGAAGCCAGATTGACGTGCCGATAGCAACGGCCGCCATATCGGTGGCGCTGTAGCCACCTGCCATTACCGTATCCACAAATCCCATTGCGGTCTGGGCCACTTGCGCGACGATCACTGGTATAGCCAGTGCCAATAGCTGGCGCGCTTCATTCATGTACTTCTGCACGTGAACACCTTTATTTTGTAGTTATTTGAGAGACTAAAAAAGCCGCCGAAACGGGCAGCAAGAAGAAAATGCAGGGGGGTGCCAGCTATTGTAGCGGGCTTTAGCTATTTATCTAGTGAAAAAATCGCCAGAAAATGCGCTCCGCTGGCAACCTCTTTTTCCAACTGTTATTGTGGTGGGATTAAACGGTGTCACCACCGTCCGGAAAAAACAGGAGTTGTAAGCATGTTTACTGGTATTGTGCAGGGCACCGCCAAAGTGGTGTCCATTGATGAAAAACCTAATTTCCGTACTCATGTTGTTGAGCTGCCGGAATATATGCTTGAGGGCATTGAAACCGGCGCGTCGATCGCCCATAACGGCTGCTGCCTGACCGTTACCGAAATTAACGGCAACCAGATTAGCTTTGATTTAATGAAAGAGACGCTGCGCATCACCAACCTGGGCGAGCTGGCGGTGGGAGATACCGTCAACGTTGAGCGGGCGGCGAAGTTCAGCGATGAGATTGGCGGCCACCTGATGTCCGGCCACATTATGACCACCGCTGAAGTGGCGAAAATCGTGACCTCGGAAAATAACCGTCAAATCTGGTTTAAAATGCAGGATCCTTCATTAATGAAATACATCCTCTATAAAGGATTTATTGGCATCGATGGGATTAGCCTGACGGTGGGTGAAGTAACGCCAACGCGTTTTTGCGTGCATTTAATTCCTGAAACGCTGCAGCGCACCACGCTGGGTGCCAAAAAGCTGGGGCATCGCGTGAATATTGAAATCGATCCGCAAACCCAGGCGGTGGTGGATACGGTTGAACGCGTGCTGGCCGCAAAAGAAGCGGCAATAATAAAGACCGCCGCAGAAGAAGAATAAAAAAAATAACCCCGGGCTTCCGGGGTTATTTTTTAGCGTGCGACACGGAGACCGTGTTCAATCCCACGGCTGAATACTACCTGCCAGAGCTGAATATCCCGTGCGCGAAACGCCCCCGCGCAGGCATTCAGATAATAGCTAAACATCCGCTTGAATCGTTCAGAATAGTTGTCCGCAATCTCAGGCCAGGTCTCCTGAAAACGTGCATGCCATGCCATCAACGTGGTGTCGTAATCCGCGCCAAAGTTATGCCAGTCTTCCATCACGAAATGGGGTTCACTGGCGTTGGCAATCTGGCGGACTGACGGTAAACAGCCATTCGGAAAGATGTATTTGTTGATCCACGGGTCAACGTTATTGTCGGTCCGCTTAGAGCCGATGGTGTGCAGCAGGAAGATGCCGTCCGGTTTCAGATTACGATCCACCACCTCAAAATAGGTAGCGTAGTTTTTCGGCCCGACGTGCTCGAACATGCCAACGGAAACGATCCGGTCAAACTGTTCGTTCAGGTCACGGTAATCCTGCAGCCGGATATCCACATCGAGGCCCTGGCAGCGTTCCCGCGCCATTTTTTGCTGTTCCGCTGAAATCGTCACGCCGACGACGCTGACGCCATAGTGCTTCGCCATAAAATACGCCAGTCCGCCCCAGCCGCAGCCGATATCCAGCACGCGCATACCGGGCTGCAGCTGCAGCTTCTCGCTAATCAGACGCAGCTTGGCCTGCTGGGCCTCTTCAAGCGTCGATGCCTCTTTCCAGTAGGCGCAGGAGTACTGCATGAAAGGGTCAAGCATACGGCTGAACAGGTCGTTGCCAAGATCGTAGTGTTCTTTGCCAACGATCCACGCGCGTTTTTTACTTTGCAGATTGAACAGTCGGGCAGACGCGACGCGCAGGGTGTCTTTCAAGTTGCGAGGGAGTTGATTTTCAAGACCGGCACGCAGCACGCTGGCGAAAAAGGTATCCAGGCGTTCGCACTCCCACCAGCCGTCCATATAGCTTTCTCCCAGGCCTAACGATCCCTCCCGCAGCACGCGTTTAAAAAAGTCGGGATGTTTAACCTGAGGATCGGATGGCGATGATCCATTGATAGTGATGCCTGCTCGACCTAACAGTTCACTGACGATCCGGGACCAGTTATCGTCCGGAACGCTGACTTCTTCTATACACGATGAACTCATAGCTTCTCCATCACCCTACTGTGATCAGAACCTTAAAACAGCGTAGACGCTTTTTTTGGTTTGTGAGAAATCTCACGGTAAATACCGCGAGGCTAGTATCCGACGTAGAACAGAGGAAGGGAGATAACCCTTGCCGAAATGCCTTCCATGGTAAAACGGGAGCACTCCGGCTCCCGTTAACACTTAATATTTATCGTATTTAATCGAACCAAATTTAGTATAGGCTTCAAAATTTGGTGATTCAATAGAAAATTCTTAGCAACCTAATCACTGAAAATTAACATGATTTCCGGCGCGATTATGCATGTGACGTTTCAACTTGTGCACGGTTAGCCTGGTCACGCTGCGCGGCTGCCTGCATGCGATAGCCCAACACCGCCAGCGCAACGGTCACCAGCATCACGCTGGTGGTGGTCAGGAGCGGCGTGGCAATCAGCGCCGATACCACCAGGCTTGCCAGGAAGCACAGCCCCAGCTGCAGGGTGTTCTGCAGCGCGGCGGCGCGGCCTGTTGCCTGCGGGAAGGGACGCAGCGCCTGGGCTACGACAATCGGATAAATCGCCCCGTTCGCAACGGCCATCACGCAGAATGGGATCAAAATTTCGGCCAGACCGGCACCCGGAATAAAGCCAACTGCCCAGGTCCCGATGACGCTCAGCGCATACAGCACCAGCAGCCACGGCAGCATCTGCTGACCTTCCCACTTTTGCAGCGCCGCGCGACAGCCGTACCCGCCCACCAGGAACGCGATGGTCTGCGGAACATAGCTCAGGCCGATGGCTGCCGGGCTGTAGCCCATATCGTGCAGAATGAACGGCGAGCCGGTGAGCCACGCGAAGAAGCTTGCCGAGCAGGCGGCATAGATCAGGACATTACCGCGATACGCTTTGGTGCTGAGCAGGGAAGTGAAGGTAATCGGCTTCGCGTCAGCATGCGCTTCTTTTTTATGCGCGGGCTTGAGGGCGAACGCCGGCAGCATCAGGACCAGGGTAATGGCAAACAGCGTGGCGAAAATGGCCTGCCAGTCGAAATGCGCGAGGATCCAGCTGCCCAGCAGGGGGGCGAGGGCAGGTGAGAGACCCACCAGCGGCATAATGGTGGCGAAAATACGGTTTGTGCGGTTAGCCGGGTAATAGTCGGTGACCAGCGCCTGCCAGGTCACGGCCGCGGCACAGACGCCCACGGCCTGAATAAACCGCAGCACCAGCAGCCAGGTGGCATCGCGTACCCATAACATTCCCAGGCAGCCCACCGCAAAAATGGCCAGGCCCAGCAGCAGTACCGGTTTACGACCAAAGCGATCCGAGAGCGGTCCCCAGAGCAGCTGAGCGAAGGCAAAGCCGGCGAGGAATAAACTCAGGCTGGCGCTGATGGCGGCAGCAGGCGTTTGTAAATCTTCCTGCATGGCGGCAAACGCCGGCAGGTACATATCGGTGGCCAAAAAGCCCAGCACGCTTAAGCCGCCGAGCCAGACTAAAAAACCGTTCCTGGGTTGCATTATTTTATTCTCCTGAGGAGGCAGGTATACATTGGCGCTGAGTGTAGGGAGTGCAAAGCCGCTTGTGAAACGCTAATATTTGGCGGGTGCATTCAAAAATTTTGCAGGCAGAAAATGTGGTCAGATTATTCTCTTGAAGTAGTCGATGCTGTTGCGCGTAACGGCAGCTTCAGCGGTGCGGCACAGGAGCTGCACCGCGTCCCTTCGGCAATCAGCTACACGGTGCGTCAGCTTGAGGAGTGGCTGGCGGTTCCGCTGTTTGAACGGCGGCATCGCGATGTGGAATTAACGCCCGCAGGCGCGTGGTTTTTGAAGGAAGGGCGTTCTGTTATCAAAAAAATGCAGATCACCCGCGAACAGTGTCAGCAGATCGCTAACGGCTGGCGGGGACATCTTTCCATCGCGGTGGATAATATCGTTAAGCCGGAACGCACCCGGCAGATGATCGTCGACTTCTATCGTCATTTTTCTGACGTCGAGCTGCGGGTTTCGCAGGAGGTGTTCAACGGCGTCTGGGATGCGCTGGCGGACGGCAGGGCAGAGATGGCGATCGGGGCCACGCAGGCGATCCCGGTCGGGGGGCGTTACGCCTTTCGCGATATGGGGATGCTGAGCTGGAAATGCGTGGTGGCAAGCGACCATCCGCTGGCGGCGATGGAAGGGCCGCTGAGCGATGATACGCTGCGCAACTGGCCGTCGCTGGTGCTGGAGGATACGTCCCGTTCATTGCCCAAGCGTATCACCTGGCTTCTCGACAACCAGCGGCGGGTGGTGGCACCTGACTGGGAATCGTCGGCGACGTGCCTCAGCGCCGGGCTGTGCGTCGCGATGGTGCCCGTTCATTTCGCGCGTCCGCGCATCGATACTGGAGAGTGGGTGGAGCTGACGCTGGAGAATCCGTTCCCGGATGCGGCCTGCTGCCTAACATGGCAGCAAAATGATGTCTCGCCTGCGATGGCCTGGCTGCTGGATTATCTGGGAGACAGCGAAACGCTGAACCGGGAATGGTTACGGGAGCCAGCATAGCTGGCCCCGTAAGGCGATTAACGACGGTAGTCGCGGAACGGACCGTCCGCAACGGAACGGCGTTCGATAAGACGCGGGTGAACTTCAATGGACTGCGACTCTTCACGCTTGTTGACGATCCTGTCCATCAGCATGTTGAAGGCCGTTTCGCCCAGCGAATCTTTCGGCTGGTGAATGGTGGTCAGCGCTGGCGTGAAGAAGCGCGCGTTACGCACGTTGTCATACCCGATCACGGAAATATCCTGCGGTACGCGCAGGCCCAGCTCGTCGGCAGCGCAGAGCGCGCCCATCGCCATGATGTCGCCTCCGCAGAACACGGCGGTCGGACGGTGCGGCTGGGAGACGATCTGCTGCATCGCGCGATAGCCCGATTCCGGCTCAAAGTCGCCCTGCACAATCCAGTTTTCCGGCACGTTGATCAACGCTTCTTCCATCGCTTTCATAAAGCCGGCCAGACGGCCCGCGCCGGTGTTGCGCTCCAGCGGACCGGGGATCACGCCAATCTCGCGGTGGCCGCGTTCGATCAGATAACGACCGGCCATATAGCCGCCTTCAAAGGCGTTATCGATAACGGAATCGGTGAAATCCGCGCGCGCTTCGCCCCAGTCCATCACCACCATCGGAATATGGCGATACTCTTCCAGCATCGACAGCACGGACTCCGGATACTCGGAACACATCACCAGCAGGCCATCAACGCGCTTTTGCGCCATCATCGACAGGTAGGCGCGCTGTTTTTCAATGCTGTTCCACGCGTTGCCCAGAATCAGGGTATAACCTTTCTGGAAGCAGTTCTTTTCGACCGCTTCAATGATCTCGGCAAAATAGGCCGCTTCACTGCTGGTCGCCAGCAATCCAATAGACTTGGTGTGATTAACTTTGAGGCTACGCGCAACCGCGCTTGGCGAATAGTGCAGCTCTTTGATCGCTGCCCAGACGGCGTTGCGCGTCTCTTCCGCCACAAAGCGGGTTTTGTTAATTACATGTGATACGGTTGTAGTGGAAACGTTTGCGCGTTTTGCTACGTCTTTAATTGTTGCCATTAAATGTCACTCCAGACCATATCCTAAGCTCCTGAAAAACTTGAAGGTAAACGTTTGCCTTCTCTCACCCTTATCTCGCAATCTTGAATTGCGGCACGCCGGGAAAACGACACGGGACGTCAGGAGGGGGTCAATGGCCGGTACGCTAATAAATTTAGCGTGGAATTTTGTCCTATCTTGATGAAAAGGGGAAGAGGTAAAGTGGTTATCAGTATAAATCCAGGAAGATTTTTGACGTAATCTGTGCAAAAATGAGCAAGCTCACTTTTCGTGTGGGGATTAAAAGGAGAAAAATTGATGAGTTCCGATCTTAAGTTTTCGCTGTTCACCACCGTTGTTGTGCTGGCTCTGATTGTTGCGGCCGGTCTGACGGCTGCGCTGCACTGATTTACGCGGGGGGAGAGCCTTCTCCCTCCCGACTCCCCGGATTGTTACTTCTCGGGCAAAAATCTTTTGCCATTTTGTTAACTTCTCATTTTTTGTGATTGATGTCATGCTTTCCGCTTCTTTGTTCTGTGTCACCACATGACACGGCATCCGGAGTTGACGCATGAAAATCAATTTTCCCCTGCTGGCCCTGGCGATTGGCGCTTTTGGGATTGGCACCACTGAATTCTCCCCGATGGGGTTACTGCCCGTTATTGCCCGGGGCGTAGACGTCTCGATCCCTGCCGCAGGGATGTTAATCAGCGCCTACGCTATCGGCGTGATGGTCGGGGCGCCGCTGATGACGCTTCTTCTTTCGCACCGCGCGCGCCGCAATGCGCTGATTTTCCTGATGGCGATTTTCACCCTGGGGAACGTGCTTTCGGCCATTGCGCCGGACTACACCACATTGATGCTGTCCCGCATTCTGACCAGCCTTAACCACGGCGCGTTCTTTGGGCTGGGGTCGGTCGTGGCTGCCAGCGTGGTGCCAAAACACAAGCAGGCGAGCGCCGTGGCAACCATGTTTATGGGGCTGACGATTGCTAACATCGGCGGGGTGCCTGCGGCAACCTGGCTGGGAGAAGCGATCGGCTGGCGTATGTCCTTCCTTGCGACTGCCGGGCTGGGCGTGGTTGCGATGGTGGCGCTATTCTTTTCCCTGCCGAAAGGCAGCGCGGGGGAACGTCCTGACGTGCGCAGAGAGCTGTCGGTGCTGATGCGCCCGCAGGTACTCTCCGCGCTGCTCACCACCGTGCTGGGGGCAGGGGCGATGTTTACCCTCTACACCTATATTTCACCGGTATTGCATGACATCACCCACGCAACGCCTCTCTTTGTGACCGCGATGCTGGTGCTGATTGGCGTGGGCTTCTCGATCGGTAACTATCTCGGCGGGAAATTTGCCGACCGTTCCGTGAGCGGGACGCTGAAGGGCTTCTTAACCCTGCTGATTGTTATCATGGTTGCCATTCCATGGCTGGCGCGTAATGAGTTCGGGGCCGCGATTGCGATGGTCGTCTGGGGAGCCGCCACTTTCGCCGTGGTGCCGCCGCTGCAAATGCGCGTAATGCGTGTCGCGCACGAGGCGCCGGGACTTTCATCTTCCGTGAATATCGGTGCGTTTAACCTGGGTAATGCCCTGGGCGCCGCGGCCGGTGGGGCCGTGATTTCAGGTGGTCTGGGATACGGTTTTGTGCCGGTGATGGGGGCGATTATTGCCGCGCTCGGCCTGCTGCTGGTGATGATGTCGGGTCGTAAACAGCCTGAAGCGGCCTGCGCTGCGGAATAAACCAAAAACGCAGAAGGGCGAACCCTTCTGCGTGTCTCTTACGCGGCGAAGTTCTTCGCGACAAAGTCCCAGTTAACCAGTGCCCAGAAGTGCTCCAGGTAGTTCGGGCGCGCGTTGCGGTAATCAATGTAGTAAGCGTGTTCCCACACGTCCACGGTCATCAGCGGCTTAGCGCTGGTGGTCAGCGGGGTGCCCGCGTTTGAAGTGGACACGATAGCCAGTTTGCCATCCGCCTCTTTAACCAGCCACGTCCAGCCAGAACCGAAGTTCTTGATGGCTGCATCGGTAAATTTCGCTTTGAAATCCGCGAAGCTGCCAAATGCGGCGTTGATAGCGGTAGCCAGTTCACCGGCAGGTTCACCGCCGGCATTCGGTGCCAGGCAGTGCCAGTAGAAGGTGTGGTTCCACACCTGAGCCGCGTTATTAAATACGCCACCTTCTGAGCTGCGGACGATCTCTTCCAGCGTTTTGCCTTCAAAATCGGTGCCCTTGATCAGATTGTTCAGGTTGGTGACGTAAGTCTGGTGATGCTTGCCGTAATGATATTCCAGGGTTTCCGCCGAAATGTGCGGTGCCAGGGCGTCTTTTGCATACGGTAGTGCAGGTAATTCGAACGACATTGCTTCTCTCCTTATTGTATTTTGCGTTGCCAATAACCACACAGACAACAAGGACAGGATAGCAAATTGAAAGGGTATGCAAAAGAGGAACTTACCCCGCCACGGATGTGGCAGGGCAGGGGTTAGCGAATGGTTTTCGGCGTCATCACGCGACGCGCGCCGACGTAGTGGCGTAGCCAGTAGTCTTCACTGAGAGAGGTGATCTGAATATCCTGGCCGCTACGTGGAGACTGGATGAATTTCCCGTTGCCGACATAGACGCCAACGTGGTCAGCCGTGCCGCGACCCTGAGTGCGGAAGAACACCAGATCGCCGTTTTCCAGCTCACCGCGGTCAACCGGAGAGGCATCGCGAAGGTGGTACATCTCATTGGCAGTACGCGGAATGCGGAATTTGACCAGATCTTTATAGGCGTAATAGACGAGACCGCTGCAGTCAAACCCGGTACGCGGCGAGCTGCCACCCCAGTGATAAGGTTTGCCAATCTGCCCCATCAGTTTATTCATCGCGGTTTTTTGCGCTTTCTGTACTCGCACTTTATGCACTTCCGCTATTTTGGTGACCTTCGTGCATTTCGCCTTGTGGCCTTTACGCGTGATGCATTTTTCAGTAACGAGGTTAGCGGCGGTTTGCGAAGCTTTACTTTTAGCGGAGTGGGCAGTGCGGGAAGGTTTTGTTTTCGTCTTGCTGGAAGCAGTCTGTTTCGTCTGAGCCGGTGTTTTTTTCTTGTCGTTCTTAGCGGTGGTTTTTTTCTTACGTTCTGTGGCTTTCACCAGATGGTTTTTTTGTACAGCAGAATGCCGCGCCTGCTGAGAGGCGTTTGCCACTGGCGTGAAAGTGAGTGAAGTAAACAGTAAAGCACAGAGCGTGATCGAGATTTTATTTATCCGCGCCACTGGGCAGTCCCCTGATAAATGCAGGTCATCAATAATACCCGCGTGTGATTTACAAAGCCCGTCGATTCTAATCTATAAAAACCCAGAAAGTTAATAGCATTTTTCAATCTACAATCGTGTTTCGTTAGCAAGTGCAAAAAAATTCATCGTTCTGTCGCACATTTGCCCACTCCCTAAGCAAAACCCTGACTGCCGCAGGGGTAAACACCATTTGCAATGCAACTTTTCGTGACTCGGGGTAGAATGTATAAACGTGACAAAAATGTTATTTTCCGATGCCAGTCTGAACCGCTACAATGTCAGACGAATGCCGTAACAGAAGTTAAAGGAAGCAAGACATGAGCACCACTATTGAAAAAATCCAGCGCCAGATCGCTGAAAACCCGATTCTGCTGTATATGAAAGGTTCTCCGAAGCTGCCAAGCTGCGGCTTCTCCGCACAAGCGGTTCAGGCGCTGTCAGCCTGTGGTGAGCGTTTTGCTTACGTTGATATCCTGCAGAACCCGGACATCCGCGCAGAGCTGCCTAAGTACGCTAACTGGCCGACTTTCCCACAGCTGTGGGTTGACGGTGAACTGGTTGGCGGCTGCGATATCCTGATTGAAATGTATCAGCGCGGCGAACTGCAGCAGCTGATCAAAGAGACGGCGGCGAAGTACAAAACCGAAGAGCCGGACGCAGAGTAATTTTCTGCGCAAATAAAAAAGCGACCCGCTTAGTGTGGTCGCTTTTTTTTTGCCGGGTGGCGCTGCGCTTACCCGGCCTACGATTGAGGATCGGCCTCATCATCCATCGGCAGCGGCCAGCCGCCCAGACGCTTCCAGCGGTTGACGATCTCACAGAACAGCTCTGCGGTGCGCTCCGTGTCGTATAAAGCGGAATGTGCCTGCGTGCCGTCAAAAGGTATACCCGCCGTGATGCAGGCTTTTGATAACACCGTTTGTCCCAGGGCCAGGCCGCTCAGTGCGGCGGTATCGAAGGTCACAAAAGGATGGAAGGGGTTGCGCTTGAGCGCGGCGCGCTCCGCGGCGGCCATGGTAAAGCTGTGATCGAAGGTGGCGTTATGGGCCACCATGATGGCGCGGCTGCAGTTACTCTCTTTCATGCCTTTACGCACCATTTTGAAAATGGCGTGCAGCGCATCATATTCACTGACTGCGCCCCGCAGCGGGTTATGCGGATCGATACCGTTAAACGCCAGCGCTTCCGGCTGTAAGTTTGCCCCTTCGAAAGGTTCAACGTGGAAATGCAGCGTGGTGTCCGGTGTAAGCCAGCCCTGTTCATCCATCTTCAGCGTGATGGCGGCAATTTCGAGCAGCGCATCGGTTTTAGCGTTAAATCCGGCTGTTTCTACATCAATGACAACGGGATAAAAACCACGAAAACGGTCGCACAGACCGCTAAATTGAGCGTTATCGGACATCAGGGTCTCTTACAAGGGGAAAAAGCAGAGCGCATTATGGCAAATTTTGCAGGGTGATGCAGTAAAACTACGGGCGCATGTTGCGCCCTGAGGGATCAGTTGCCCAGACCGCGACCCGCGTCTTTGGCTTCAATCAGCTCGATTTTGTAACCGTCCGGATCTTCCACGAACGCAATCACGGTGGTGCCGCCTTTTACCGGGCCCGCTTCGCGCGTGACGTTACCGCCGTTGCTGCGAATGCGCTCACACGCTTCGGCCGCGTTGTCCACTTCCAGCGCGATGTGGCCGTAGGCGGTGCCCAGCTCATAGCTGTCAACGCCCCAGTTGTAGGTCAGCTCGATCACCGCTTCATCCGTTTCCGGGCCATAGCCCACGAACGCCAGCGAGTATTTGTATTCCGGGTTTTCGCTGGTGCGCAGCAGCTTCATGCCCAGGACGTTAGTGTAGAAATCAATGGAACGTTGCAGATCGCCAACGCGCAGCATGGTGTGAAGTAGGCGCATAATTTCCTCATTAACCAATGGAATAGACTGTCTTTTTGAACAGAAACGATGTTTTAGTATAGCGGCGAAGTAACGCCGCTATCAATGAACAACGGCGAGATTACAGAGAAGGGTAGTCGGTGTAGCCTTCCGCGCCGCCGCCGTAGAAGCTTTCCGGGCGCTGCGGGTTCAGGGCCGCTTTTTTCTGCAGACGGGCAACCAGATCCGGGTTGGCGATGTAGTCGCGGCCAAACGCGACGGCATCAATCAGCCCTTTGCCGATCAGGTCTTCGGCTTTCTCCGGGGTATAAGCCCCCGCACCGATGATCACCCCGTGGAAACGCTCGCGCACTTTCTGACGGAAAGCGTCAGTGTAAGGCTTACCGCCAGCCCAGTCCGGCTCGGACATGTGCAGATAGGCGATGCCGCGCTTAGCCAGCTCTTCAATCAGATACAGCGCGTCCGCTTCTTCGTTCGGACCGTTGTCGACGTTCTGGAAAGAACCGATTGGGGAGACGCGGATCCCGATACGGTCCGGGCTCCACTCCTGGCATACGGCATCAACCACTTCCAGCACCAGGCGAGCGCGGTTTTCGACGCTGCCGCCGTACTGGTCGGTACGATGGTTAGACGACGGTGACAGGAACTGGTGCAGCAGGTAGCCATGGGCGGAGTGCAGCTCAATCAGGTCAAAACCGGCTTCACGGGCGTTCGCTACTGCCTGGCGGAAGTCGTTCACGATACCCGGGATCTCGTCCAGCTCAAGCGCGCGCGGCATAGAGGTATCCACGCGGATCGCATTGCCGTTTTCATCACGCAGGGACGTACGGGTATTTGCACTCAGGGCCGAAGCGGAGACCGGAGCCTGGCCGCCAGGCTGAATGCTGCTGTGAGAGATACGACCGGTATGCCACAGCTGGACCGCAATGCGACCCTCTTCAGCGTGAACGCCCGCGGTGATTTTCTGCCATGCGGCGATCTGTTCCGGGCTGTGAAGACCCGGCGCACCCGCATAACCTTTAGCCTGAGCGGAAATCTGCGTGGCTTCGGTGATGATCAGGCCAGAGCTTGCGCGCTGACGATAGTATTCACCCATCAGTGGGGTTGGGATGTCGCCCGGCTCAATGCTGCGCAGACGGGTAAGCGGAGCCATAAACACGCGGTTTGGCGCAGTGACGGCACCCACTTTCAGTGGGGTAAATAATTTTTCAGCTGACATAAAGACTCCTGAGTAGACCAGTCGACTAGTAGTTGGGTAAATAAAAACGCCTGTTAAATGCCAGGCGCAGTAATGCTGTTTTTCACATGTGCCAGCGCGCTTTCCAGCGGCACGGCACTGCGCGAAATTTTTGCCTGCAGGTTGGCGCCTAGCCAGAGCGCATATAACACCTGCGCCTGGGTTAACGGCTCGCCGGAAAAGGCCAGCGTTTTTTCATCGCGACCTTTCTCCAGCGCCTGGGCCAGCAGGGCGATAACGCCGCGGGCACCTTTATCCATCGCCGTGCGCATATCTTCAGAAAGATCGCACACTTCTGCAGACAGCTTAACGGTCAGGCATCCGCTGATAATGCCCTGCTGACAGAACTGGTTCAGCGTTTCCTGATAGTAGTTCAGAACACGATCCCGGTAGTTACCTTCACCCGAAGCAAAGTGGGTCGCCAGACGCTGGTGGTAGCCAGCATAGTGACGCTCCAGCATCGCTACGCCAAAAGCCTCTTTGGACCGGAAGTAGTGATAAAACGACCCCTTCGGTACCTCAGCGGTTTTTAACAGCTCGCTCAACCCCATACCGGTAAACCCGCGATGCATGCAAAGCCGCTCGCCGGTCGCCAGTAAATGTTCTCGGGTATCGTGTTCAGTATTTCTGCTCATGGCCGCACTCTAATAGACCGTTCGGTCTAATGCAAGCGAGTTTACTGGCGACATGCGCTCAGGATATCCAGCTGTGGTTGATAAACCGTTGATTTCACGTCCATCATACCCAGTACGGTTGAGAATAAATTGTCCTGGGAAACCGCATTTTTTGCTGCATGGTCGCGCAAACACTGCTCGTTGACGCCAAAGTTTTTCGCGTAATCCGGTGACAGCCAGAACATAAACGGAATATGCGTTTGCTGCTCCGGCGCCAGCATGTACGGCGTACCGTGCAGATAAATACCGCTTTCACCCAGCGATTCACCGTGATCTGAGAGATAAATCAGCGCGGTATTCATGCTCGACTGGCGTGCTTTCAGCGCATCAATGGTTTTGCTGACCATGCTGTCGGTATAGAGGATGGTGTTGTCATAGGTATTTATCAGCGCCTGATGGTCGCAATCCTGAATCTCATTGGTGTCGCAGGTTGGGGTGAATTTACGGAAGTTGTCCGGGTAACGGCGATAGTATGCCGGGCCGTGGCTCCCCATCAGGTGGATAACCAGCACCGTATCTTGCTTCACGCCATCCAGCACGTTGTCCAGACGGTAGAAGTTCACATCGTCAATACAGGATTTGTCTTTGCAGAACTGATCCAGCTGCCACTGCGTCATGTCGGTATGTGGCACGCGATCGCAGGCACCTTTACAGCCGCCGTCGTTGTCGCGCCACAGCAGGTTGATACCCGCATGCTTAAGCACGTCGAGCAGTCCCTCGCGATGGTGCGCCAGGTCGGCATCGTATTTGCTGCGCGTCATGCCGGAGAACATGCAGGGAACGGAAACCGCGGTTTCAGTACCACACGAGGAGGCCTGCGGGAAGTTAATCACGTCCTGCTTTTTCAGCTCCGGGTTGGTTTCGCGTTCGTAACCGTTCAGGGAGTAGTTTGCCGCGCGAGAGGCTTCGCCGACGACAAGCACCAGAACGGTTTTCTTTTGTTGACCGGTAATCAGTGACCCTTTATGGGCATCTTCACCAATGCGCACCAGCGTTTGATCGCCGGCAAACCAGCGCATTTTGCTGTACTTCACCACGGCGCTGACATAGTTCGCCGGGGTGACCATTTTGACGATGCTTTTGTTATTGCGGAACAGCGACGCGTAATCTTTATAAAACAGCGCGGCAATCAGGATAATCACCAGCAGAGCGCCGAGCATCGCGGCAACCCGCGTCAGCAGCGCGTACCACCATTTCCCGGTACGAATGCGGATCAACGCCACCACCACGGAAGGCACGAGGCCGGCAATGACAATCCACAGGATCATCTGCGGGGTCACCAGAGCGGTCGCTTCCTGAGAGTTGGTTTCGAACACGTTCACAATCATGTTCTGATCGATCACCGCGCCATAGGTGTACATAAAGTAGGTTGCCGCGGCGCATCCGATCGTCAATACAATCAGCAGCGGCTTGCGGAGATACGGGATGTTAAGCAGGCTAAAGACAATCACCCAGCCGCAAAACAGCACCAGCGGTACGGACGCGGCAAAGAGGATGTCGTGCAGATGGGCAGGGGCGATAATGGCCCAGCTGCGCTGGATAAACAGCCCGTTAAGCAGAGTAAAGAAGAGTGCACAGCCCAGAGTAAATTTAATGTCGTTACATTGTAACTTTTTGATTAACCACATCGATCGGTAAACCCATTATTGTCATGATGGGCCGAGTATAGAGAGGGAAGATTAGTGAAACCTTAATGCCACAAATCTGTGATATAGGCCTTGCACGCGGCGCATTTAACGTCTTCACTGTAGATGAGAGGAGCTTTCGGGAGGTGAGTGTGGCAGAGCAACTGGAGTTTTTCCCCATCCAGAGCCCGTGCCGGGGTATTTGTCAGGTCGATGAACGCGGATATTGCCGCGGGTGCATGCGTACCCGCGATGAGCGTTTTAACTGGCAAAACTTTAGCGACACGCAAAAGCAGGTGGTGTTACGCCTCTGCCGACAGCGTCTTCTGCGCAAAATACGCGCAAACAAAGCGGGTGAAACCGAAGAACCCCAGCAACCTTCACTTTTTTAACACGGTAATTGCGTATACTCATGACATTACGTCCTTGAGGAAAATGTTATGGTTCAGCGAATTACCCTTGCCCCCCAGGGGCCAGAATTCTCCCGTTTTGTCATGGGCTACTGGCGCCTGATGGACTGGAATATGTCCCCCCTCCAGCTGGCGAGCTTTATTGAAGAGCACCTCGATTTAGGCATCACCACGGTCGATCATGCGGATATTTACGGTGGCTACCAGTGCGAGGCCGCGTTCGGCGAGGCGCTCAAGCTGGTTCCGGCACTCCGCGATCGCATGGAGATCGTCACGAAGTGTGGGATTGCCACCACGGCAAAACCTGAACACGCCCTCGGTCATTACATCACCGACAGCGCGCATATCATCAAGAGCGCCGAGCAGTCGCTGGTCAATCTGGCGACCGACCGTATCGACCTGCTGTTAATCCACCGTCCCGACCCGCTGATGGATGCCGATGAGGTGGCGGAAGCTTTCCTGAACCTGCACCAGAGTGGGAAAGTGCGTCACTTCGGCGTGTCTAACTTTACCCCGGCACAGTTTGCGCTGCTTCAGTCTCGTCTGCCGTTTACCCTGGCCACCAACCAGGTTGAGATCTCCCCGGTACACCAGCCGCTGCTGCTGGACGGTACGCTCGATCAGCTGCAGCAGCTGCGCATTCGCCCGATGGCCTGGTCCTGCCTGGGGGGCGGACGTCTGTTTAATGATGAGGAATTCCAGCCGCTGCGCAACGAGCTTGAAACCATCGCCCGCGAGCTCAACGCCGAGAGCATCGAGCAGGTGGTTTACGCGTGGATCCTGCGCCTGCCGTCAAAACCGCTGCCGATTATCGGTTCCGGCAAAATAGAACGCGTGCGTTCTGCGCTGGCCGCTGAAGAGCTGCAGATGACCCGTCAGCAGTGGTTCCGCATCCGTAAGGCCGCGCTGGGTTACGACGTACCATAAACCGCCTGATGGTGACTTTCCGGTGAAATCTTTGCCCCTGGTATACACTTAAGGGGCAAAAAATAACCCGCGGAGGTCACTATGAAGCGTTTTGCTCTGGCACTGGTCACGCTGGTTGTTTGCGCAGGGGCGCAGGCAGCCAGTGACGAAGTGGAAATGAGTCTCGTCACCCCACAGGGTGTGGGTCAGTCCATCGGAACGGTGAAAATCACTGAAACCGATAAAGGACTGGAGTTTGCCCCCAACCTCAAAGCCCTCCCTCCCGGTGAACATGGTTTCCATGTCCATGCCAAAGGCAGCTGCCAGCCCGCTTTAAAAGAA
This sequence comes from Enterobacter sp. DC1, assembly GCF_000568075.1. NCBI lineage: Bacteria > Pseudomonadati > Pseudomonadota > Gammaproteobacteria > Enterobacterales > Enterobacteriaceae > Enterobacter > Enterobacter sp. DC1. The sequence goes on along the minus strand of NZ_AZUA01000001.1, from coordinate 754,803 downwards.
GGCAAACCGTCGGCGGCGGAAGCGGCAGGGGGTCACCTCGATCCGCAGCACTCCGGCAAGCATGAAGGCCCGGATGGGATGGGGCATTTAGGCGATCTGCCTGTGCTGGTGGTAAATAACGACGGTAAGGCCACCGATCCCGTTGTCGCGCCGCGGCTGAAAAAGCTGGATGAGGTGAAAGGCAAAGCGCTGATGATCCATATCGGCGGCGATAATATGTCCGATCGGCCTAAACCGCTTGGCGGCGGCGGGGCACGCTATGCGTGCGGCGTGATCTGATCCCCAATCGTTCCCGGTGGCGGTGCCTGTTCCAGCTGCGAGAGCGAGCAGTGCAGGCGCCAGATTATCGAGGCCAAATCACGGGCTGCGGGCAGATGATGCTGTGCCAGCGTATCGCAGATCCGCTGCAGTTCATTCAGCGTGGCTTCCAGCGGCCGCTGCTGGACGCCGCGCTCGCTCATGACATCGCGCAGCAGGGAGATACAAACATCACGAACCTGGGACAGCGGATCGGAACGCGTTTCCCACGCGCGAAGCTGCCAGACCACGTGCGAGCAGTTCAACAACACCACGCCCCAGCGCAGCAGCCAGCGCCGCGACAGCGCGTCTTGGCTGTTATTCAGCTGACTGACGTGATGATAGACCAGCGATTCATACTCGTTTTCACCCAGATGTGGTTTACGGCTGAGCTGGTCGACAAACCCTCTGCGTAACTCCCGAATGTGCCTGCGGCTCTTGCGTGCATCGGAGCCGGGACGCAGCACCGCGAAAGCCAGCCACGCCAGCCCCACGCCCAGGATCTTCGCCAGGTTATCATTGAGAAAGTCGGCGTAATCGTAAACCGGGGGATTCGTCACGGAGATAAACGAGCCCATAAAGACAATCAACTGTCCCCAGAGGCCCGCCAGCTTAGGCATTTGCAGCTTCAGAAGCTGCATGGTGGTTAACAGGGGAAACAGGAAAAGCAGGAACTGCCACAGATCGCTTATCTGCACCATCAGGCCAAACTTCACCACGAAGCTGAACAGCGACAACAGCACCAGCGTGCGCAGCAGCAGCGTAAGCGAGTTGAACGGCGAGGCCGCGACGGAATAAAGCACGCAGCTGATGGCGGCAAGCGTCAGGGCCGCCGTACCGGACTCCCACTGCGTGGTAATGCTCCACGCCCCCACCAGCATCAGCGCACAGAAGGTGCGAAAACCGCTCCACAGCGCTTCCAGATAGTCGGTATGGCGCGCGAGTGCCGGGCTGCCGGGGACGTTGAACTCCGTTAATGGGGTCGCGTTTTCGACGGCCGTAATCCAGCGGCTGCTGCGCAGGTACAGGCGGCAGAAGTAATTCAGGCGCTGCCAGAAGGCGCGATGGCGGTAATCGTACTCATCAACCGGGGCGAGCGGAGCGATAATCCGCGCCACGGTGTAAATGTCCGCATCCGGGCGCGCAAGGGCCGCGAGCAGCGTTTCAATCACTGCTCGGGTGTTTTCAGGCGGCGTTGGCCAGTTGAGCAGCATCCGGCGCAGGCTGGAGATGGCGCTGGTCATGCGCAGCTGCTGGTGCAGCAGATAGTTGAGCAGGGTGTTCTGGCGGCGAAAGCGGTAGTGGCTCCAGAACGCCTGAATACGCAACAGATTCATGGTCAGGATCTGTCCGATAACCTTTTCATGCGCGAGGCGGATGTCATCGCTGGTATCCGGTTGCCACAGCAGGCTCGCGTGTTCCAGTAACCGGGTATGCATGGTTTTCAGCGCGGTGATGAGCGCGGTGCCGTCGGACGTGCTGGGGAGGATCATCATCATGAAGCCGCCGCTGAGGATCCCGACAATCACTTCGCAGACGCGCGCCTGGGCAATATCCCACAGCTCGGTGGTGTCGAGCACGTTAACCACCGGAAAAGCGATGATGGCGGCGGTATAGCCCGCCAGCTGGAACGCGTAGGCGACGTTATTGGTAAAATGGGCGCAGGCCCAGGTACAGCACCCCAGCCATGCGGCCATGCTCAGCAGGAACAACCACGGATCGTTCAGCGTATGGCCGGCGATAATTAGCGCCGCGGTGGCGCCCAGCAGGCTGCCTGCAATGCGGCCAAGACTTTTACTGATCACCCCGCCGACCGTCGGAAAACTGACCACCGCCGCGGACGTCATCGCCCAGTAGGGCTCATCCAGGTTCAGGTAATAAGCCACAGTCAGCGCAAGACACATGGCAATGCCGTTACGCAGCGCGTAGCGCCACTGGGGACGCGTCGCTTTCATCCACGGCGTGTTGTGCCAGGAGAGACCCTGCAGCTTCATCACCGGTTGCCGATGGAGACAGTGCAGGTGGTGCCGGATACCAGGGTAATGTCCTGCGGTAAACGGTCAAACTCCACGCGAACTGGAACGCGCTGGGCCAGACGCACCCAGGGAACGTTCGGCTTAATGTCCGGCACCAGCCCTGAATCCGTTTCAACGCTTTGGTCGTAAATGGCCCGGCCAATGCTGGACACGTGACCCTGTAACTTTTGCGAGCCGCTGTAAAGCGTAATCGCGGCGGGCGATCCCTCGCGAATATGTCGAAGCTTGGTCTCTTCGAAATAGCCCACGACGTAGAAGGAGTGGCTGTCGACGAGGGCGAATATCGGTTGTCCCGTGGTGGCATAATTCCCCACGCGGGCCGAGAGGTTGGTCACCCATCCATCAACAGGTGCCGTAATCACGGTTTGGGTCAGTTGCCACTGCGCCTGCTTCAGCGTCGCCTCCGCCACGTTGACGTTAGCCTGCATCGCCTTAACGTTGATATTGGCGGTGTCTAAATCTTCCGCTGAGATGTAGTTTTGCGACAGGTGGCGGCGGCGGTTGGCCTCGTTGTTGGCCTTTGCCAGATCCGACTGGGCTTTCGCCAGCTGCGCCTGGGCGTTCAGGATCGCAATGTGGTACGGGGTGTCGTCGATGCGGAATAAAATGTCTCCCTTTTTGACGAACTGGTTATCCTTAACCAACAGCGTCGTAATACTTCCCGATACCTGAGGGGTAATGCTGACCTGCTCAGCGCGGACTTTGCCATCACGCGTCCAGGGTGACTGCATATAAAAATTCCACATCCACCAGCCCGCAGCCAGCGCGAGGGCAAGGACAACCAGGGTGGAAAAGTACTTTAGCGTTTTCAGGGACATATTCACCACACGGTCAAAACGGCAAGGCCCAGGCATACGGAAAGGGCAAACAGGGAAAGATCCATCAGCATGGGATGCCAGATTTCGCCGGAGTACATCCAGTCGCGAAGCAGACGATGCGCGATGAGCCAGAGGATAAAGCCCACCAGAACGGCCTTAAACAGAGGAGGAAAGTAGACTGACGCACCGAAGATCAGGTCCTGAAGGGGTAAACCCTCTGAGCGATGAAAAAACGTCACGGGCAGAAATCCTTTGCAGTGAACAGAATGCCGCGTTGGCTTGTCTTAGTATGATGAAGCATCACAATTCAGTGTAAGTCATACTTTTAAGTTCGATGAATGCAGTATTGCATTTGTTTTGGCAATACAAATGCTGCACACTATTCTAAAATCAGTATAATAACTTAGCAAGCTAATTATAAGGAGATGAAATTGGAATCGCCATTAGGTTCTGATCTGGCAAGGTTGGTACGCGTCTGGCGTGCTCTGATTGACCATCGCCTGAAACCTCTGGAACTCACACAGACGCATTGGGTCACGCTGCACAACATTCATCAGCTGCCGCCCGATCAGTCGCAAATTCAGCTGGCAAAAGCGATAGGGATTGAGCAACCGTCGCTGGTGCGCACGCTTGACCAGCTGGAAGAGAAGGGGTTGATCTCGCGGCAAACCTGCGCCAGCGATCGTCGCGCCAAGCGGATTAAACTCACCGAGAAAGCGGCGCCTATCATCACGGAAATGGAAGCCGTGATCACCAGGACGCGCGGTGAAATTCTGTCAGGTGTTTCACCGGCGGAGCTGGAAATGCTCATCAGCCTTATTGGGCGCCTTGAGCAAAACATCCATGAGCTACAGTCGCGCGACTGACAAACAACAAGGCCTTGCAGCAGCAAGGCCTTTTTTTACTTAAAGACCACCACGCGGTTACGTCCTGTCTCCTTCGCCTCATACATCGCTTTGTCGGCATTTTCCACACACGTTTCTGCGGCTATTGCGGGTGACGTTGCCGTAAACACCCCCATGCTGATGGTGATTGGTTCCGGTAGTTGACCGCCGCTGCTGGTGTTATCGAAGCTGCTCAGATTTAACCGTATGCGTTCCGCCACCTGGTACGCCGCGTCTGATGAGGTGTTGGCCAGCATCAGAACAAACTCCTCACCGCCGATACGGGCCGCGATGTCCTGGGGGCGCACGGAATCCATCAGCAGATTAGCGACAAACTGCAGGACCTTGTCGCCCTGAAGATGCCCGTAGGTGTCGTTGATACGCTTGAAGCGATCGAGATCGCTGACGATGACGGAAACAGGGCGGCTGGGTTTGGCGATATCCAGCGACTGCTTTAATGATTCATAAAAATAACTGCGGTTATACAGGCGCGTGAGCGGGTCGCGAATGGAGTTCTGGTAGGACTGCTGATACTTAACGTGCGAGTCGCGATACAGCCTGAAAACATCGTAAAGCAGAACAAAAATGATCATCAGCGTGGCGACGGTTTCAAATAAGCGAGCGCGATACCAGGAGACATCTTCAACATGTCCACCCACTAACAGCATTGAGAGCGTGACGATATAGCAGACGCAAAGAAAATTACCGCCCACCCAGAATAAATTGCGTATGCGCGTAATAAACATCAGCGTGGCTAATGTCACTACCCAGAGTGCAATTAATGCGATATTAATGAAGTGGCTCCAGAGAACCATAAACTCACGAGTTTCATTATCAACAAGATCAATGAATAAAAAGGAAGAATGGCTGGAATACATCCAGGCCAAACCTACTGCAAATACGGTAAAGAGAAACTCGCCGCTCACAATAGCGATATGCGCCAGCCGCGAAAGGGGACAATTGCGCGTGGTATAGAGTATTGCCGAAACGATTATTAGCACCGCCATTAAGAGATGGCGGAACATATAGAAGATCATCGCATCGTTGTAATTCACCGCGCTGAACTGATAGAGGTCCAGCCAGGAGGGAAAGCTGCACAGCGTTCCGACCATCAGCGATGCTGACCCGGCAAAGGCAAAAGCGAGCGATACCAGATACAACCGTTTTCGGTCACACCAGTATTTCATTGCCATAAAGCAGGCAATAAACAGATCAAACACCAGTAAAAAAATGGTGAGCGTAGGGAACAAGTGAGACGAAAAGGTAGGAACCCATTCGGCAATTTTTGAAAACAGGGCGTGTAATATGCCGATAACAGCAATGCAACCTAGACAGAACGAGATATAACGACCCTTTACAGAACGATGATTCGCAAGCATATACGGTTTTAGTGGCTTTATAATGAATTAAGGTGAGGTAATTGCGAAGAGTGTAATCAATTAGCACGCTAAATACTTTGCGCAGAAACAATATATGGCGAGGTTAATAATGGATAGGGTGAATGTATTTTGTAAATATATTTGTTGGAGTGATAAATAATGTAAATGGATGTGGTCTGAAAACCACATCCATTTTTAATTAACGTGGAGAAACGGTTACCTGGCTTCCGTTGCTTGCCAGAACAACACGCTGGCCTGCTGAGAAGCGAGTGCTGCCTTGTTTCTGAACAACCATGATCGTGCTGCCGTCGTCTTTACGGATTTCCAGCTCTACGCCCTGGGTTTTGTTCATCGCACCCTGAACGCCCTGGCCGGCAACGCCACCCGCAACGGCGCCTGCGGCTGTTGCCAGCGAGCGGCCTGTACCGCCACCGACGGTATTACCCAGGAAACCACCCAGAACGGCACCGCCGATTGCGCCCATCACGTTGCTTTCATCACCACCCTGGATCTGTACAGGACGTGCGTTAACAACGGTACCGTAAGTCACGTTCTGAACCTGTTTCGCTTCAGAAGCGCTGTAAACGTCGCCAGAAAGTGAACTGTCATTCACACAGCCAGCCAGAGTTAAACCAATCAGCGAAACGCCCAGTACACGTAAAATCATTTGAATCTCCTGTTCACCAAAAACGCCCGATTGGGGGCATCCGTTATGGCTAAATTATATGGCATAAGGGGCCATAGTTCATATCTTTGCACTAACAATAAGAAAATTGTACTTGAATTTGACTTAACGAGACATAAACAGGATCCGTCCGTGTTACCCGTCTGACATTGTTAAAAAATATTATCGCCGGATGGCAAAGCTGCGCCGTTTATGGTTGAGTGGATGTCCTTAGCCCACGCAACGTAAGGAAAGCGCATGAAATCGGGTCGCTACATTGGTGTGATGTCAGGCACCAGTCTGGATGGGGTAGATGTCGTTCTGGCCGCTATTGACGAAAACATGGTGGCGCAGCAGGCGAGCCTGACCTGGCCAATCCCCATTTCACTGAAAGAGGATATTCTGAGTATCTGTCAGGGGCAGCAGCTGACCCTCTCCCAGCTTGGACAGCTTGATGTTCGCCTTGGGGCGCTATTTGCGGATGCGGTGCAGGCTTTGATGCAAAAAGAACATCTTCGCCCGCAGGATGTGGTGGCCATCGGGTGTCACGGACAAACGGTCTGGCATGAACCCGGCGGAGATGCCCCGCATACCCTGCAAATCGGCGATAACAACCAGATTGTGGCGAAGACGGGCGTGACGGTGGTAGGCGATTTCCGTCGTCGCGATATCGCCCTTGGCGGGCAGGGCGCGCCGCTGGTACCCGCGTTCCATCAGGCGTTACTGGCGCACCCAACAGAGCGGCGGATGGTGCTCAACATTGGCGGGATCGCCAACCTGTCGATGCTCATCCCGGGGCAGCCCGTCCGCGGCTACGATACCGGCCCGGGCAATATGCTAATGGATGCCTGGATCTGGCGGCAGTGCGGACAACCGTATGATAAAAACGCCGAGTGGGCGAGCGGGGGAAAAGTGATTCTTCCGCTGCTGCAGTCGATGCTGAGCGATCCTTATTTTGCTCTGCCGGCCCCTAAGAGTACGGGGCGCGAATACTTCAATCTGGGCTGGCTTGAGCGTCAGCTGGCGCCATTCCCGGCGCTCGCGCCGCAGGATGTCCAGGCGACGCTTGCCGAGCTGACGGCCGTGTCGATCTCCGAACAGGTTCTTCTCAGCGGCGGATGTGAACGCCTGCTGGTTTGCGGCGGAGGAAGCCGCAACCCGCTGGTGATGGCGCGTCTTGCGGGGCTACTGCCGGGTACCGAAGTGACCACGACCGATGAGGCCGGCATCAGCGGGGATGATATGGAGGCGCTGGCCTTCGCCTGGCTTGCCTGGCGCACCATTGCCGGACTGCCGGGCAACTTGCCGTCGGTAACCGGCGCGCGTGAGGCGAGCGTCCTCGGGGCGATTTTCCCGGCAAATCCTCGTCATAATCAGAGTTAACTGAAATTCAGCGCGGCGCGTCATCGTTAGAATGGAACGAAACAGGAGGGCAGCCATGCCCTTCAGGACCAGGAAAGTCTTCGGAATACGCCCATGAAAAAACTTCTTCTTATTGCCGCGCCTTTATTACTGTCAGGATGCAGCGTCTATAACCAGCTTCTTGAGCGCATGCAGACCGATACGCTGGAGTATCGCTGCGACGAAAAACCGCTGACCGTGAAGCTGAATAACCCACGCCAGGAGGCCAGTTTTGTTTACGACAATAAATTGCTGACGTTGAAGCAGGGCATGTCGGCCTCCGGCGCGCGCTATACCGACGGTATCTACGTCTTCTGGTCGAAAGGCGACAGCGCCACGGTCTACAAACGCGACCGCATTGTGCTGAACAATTGCCAGCTCGAAAATCCGAAGCGTTGAGATTTTTACAGGGGCGGCGCACAATAGCGCCACCCACTCTCAATGTCAGCTAACGCCATGTCAGATAACGACGAACTGCAGCAAATTGCGCATCTGCGCCGTGAATACACCAAAGGCGGCCTGCGTCGCCAGGATCTTCCCGCTGAACCCCTCGTGCTTTTTGAACGCTGGCTGAAACAGGCCTGCGAAGCGAAACTCGCCGATCCAACGGCCATGGTTGTCGCGACGGTGGATGAAAACGGTCAACCGTATCAGCGCATCGTATTACTCAAGCATTATGACGAGAAAGGGCTGGTGTTCTATACCAACCTCGGCAGCCGCAAGGCGCACCATTTAGAAAACAATCCGCGTATCAGCCTGCTGTTCCCCTGGCACATGCTGGAACGTCAGGTAATGGTCACCGGCAAGGCGGAACGTCTCTCGACGCTGGAAGTGGTGAAGTATTTCCACAGCCGCCCGCGTGACAGCCAGATTGGCGCCTGGGTATCAAAACAGTCCAGCCGAATTTCTGCCCGCGGCGTGCTGGAAAGTAAATTCCTGGAGCTGAAACAGAAGTTCCAGCAGGGTGAAATTCCTCTGCCGAGTTTCTGGGGTGGGTTCCGCATCCCTATTGAGCAGATGGAGTTCTGGCAGGGGGGCGAGCACCGCCTGCACGACCGCTTTTTATACCAGCGCGAGAATGGCGGCTGGAAAATCGACAGACTGGCACCGTAATCCCCGAAATTTGTTGATTTAAGCGCTAGCGCACACCGCGCTTGCGCTTTATTCTATGGTCCTTTCGCATCAGGCGAAAAGTCGTGTACCGGCAAAGGTGCAGTCGTTTATACATGGAGAATTTGATGGCAAGCAGTAACTTGATTAAACAATTGCAAGAGCGGGGCCTCGTGGCCCAGGTGACGGACGAGGAAGCGTTAGCAGAGCGACTGGCGCAAGGCCCGATCGCGCTCTATTGCGGCTTCGATCCCACCGCTGACAGCTTGCATTTGGGGCATCTTGTTCCATTGTTATGCCTGAAACGCTTCCAGATGGCGGGCCATAAGCCTGTTGCGCTGGTGGGCGGCGCGACCGGTCTGATTGGTGACCCAAGCTTTAAAGCCGCCGAGCGTAAACTGAATACCGAAGATACCGTGCAGGAGTGGGTGGATAAGATCCGCAAACAGGTTGCACCGTTCCTCGACTTCAACTGTGGCGACAACTCCGCAATCGCTGCTAACAACTACGACTGGTTTGGTGGCATGAACGTGCTGACCTTCCTGCGCGACATCGGCAAGCACTTCTCTGTTAACCAGATGATTAACAAAGAAGCCGTGAAGCAGCGTCTGAACCGTGACGACCAGGGCATCTCCTTTACCGAGTTCTCCTACAACCTGCTGCAGGGCTATGACTTTGCCTGCCTGAACAAGCTGCACGGCGTTTCCCTGCAGATTGGCGGTTCCGATCAGTGGGGTAACATCACCTCCGGTATCGACCTGACCCGTCGTCTGCACCAGAACCAGGTCTTCGGTCTGACCGTTCCGCTGATCACCAAAGCAGACGGCACCAAATTTGGTAAAACCGAAGGCGGCGCGGTATGGCTCGATCCGAAGAAAACCAGCCCGTACAAATTCTACCAGTTCTGGATCAACACGGCGGATGCCGATGTTTACCGCTTCCTGAAGTTCTTCACCTTTATGGACATTGAAGAGATCAACGCGCTGGAAGAAGAAGACAAGAACAGCGGTAAAGCACCGCGCGCCCAGTACGTGCTGGCGGACGAAGTGACCAAGCTGGTTCACGGTGAAGAAGGTCTGGCTGCGGCAAAACGCATTACCGCAAGCCTGTTCAACGGTACCCTGAGCGATCTGAGCGAAGCGGACTTCGAACAGCTGGCGCAGGACGGCGTGCCGATGGTTGAGATGGAAAAAGGGGCTGACCTGATGCAGGCGCTGGTGGACTCTGAGCTCCAGCCTTCGCGCGGTCAGGCGCGTAAAACCATCGCGTCTAACGCTATCACCATCAACGGTGAGAAACAGGCCGACCCGGAATACACCTTCGTTGACGGTGACCGTCTGTATGGTCGCTACACGCTGCTGCGTCGCGGTAAGAAAAACTACTGCCTTGTCTGCTGGAAATAAATAACAGTCTCCAGGGGCGTGGGAAACCACGCCCCTTTTGTTTTTTCAGGGTTTGGTAAGAAAAAAATGAAGAACATCCTCGCCATTCAGTCCCACGTTGTTTTTGGACACGCGGGCAATAGCGCCGCGGAATTCCCGATGCGTCGCCTCGGCGTCAACGTCTGGCCCCTTAATACCGTGCAGTTCTCTAACCATACGCAATACGGCAAATGGACCGGCTGCGTAATGCCGCCTTCGCACCTCACCGAGGTTGTACAGGGGATTGCCGATATCGACCAGCTTAAACGCTGCGACGCCGTGCTGAGCGGCTACCTCGGCTCAGCGGAGCAGGGGGAGCATATCCTCGGCATCGTACGCCAGGTGAAAGCCGCAAACCCGTCGGCAAAATACTTCTGCGACCCCGTCATGGGCCATCCGGAGAAAGGCTGCATCGTGGCGCCAGGCGTTGCAGAGTTTCACGTCCGCCACGCGCTGCCCGCCAGCGATATCATTGCGCCAAACCTGGTCGAACTCGAAATTCTCTGCGAGCGTCCGGTTAACAGCGTAGAAGAGGCGGTAAGCGCGTCTCGTGAGCTGATCGCTCTGGGGCCTGAAGTTGTGCTGGTAAAACATCTCGCCCGCGCAGGGCTGAGCCAGGACCGTTTTGAGATGCTTCTGGTGACGAAAGATGACGCCTGGCATATCAGCCGTCCGCTGGTGGATTTTGGCCTGCGCCAGCCGGTTGGGGTCGGGGATGTCACCAGCGGTCTGCTGCTGGTGAAATTGCTGCAGGGCGCGACGACGCGCGACGCGCTGGAGCACGTTACCGCGGCGGTGTACGAAATCATGATTGCGACGAAAGAGATGCAGGAATATGAACTGCAGGTGGTAGCGGCACAGGATCGTATCGCGAAGCCGGAGCACTATTTCAGCGCCACCCGGTTATAACCGGCCAAAACGTGTAGGCCGGGTAAGCGTTAGCGCCACCCGGCAACACAGGCCGCTCGGTTAATTCAAACCTTCCGCTTTCAGCGCCGCAGCCACTGCAGGACGCTCAGCCACGCGTTTCATATACGATGCGACATGGTCTAACCCTTCCAGGTTCAGCTTAACCGCGCGCGCCCAGCGCAGCACGGTAAACAGATACGCATCGGCAATCGTGAAGCGCGAACCACAAATCCACTGTTCGTCTTTCAGCGATTCGTTAACGTACTGCAGCTTTTTCTCAAGAAGCGCGCGCAGGGTCGGCTTGAACTCCTCTGGCGTATCCGGGCGGAAGAGCGGCGTAAATCCTTTGTGCAGTTCGGTCGCAATGTAGTTGAGCCATTCCAGCGTTTTATAGCGAGAAATGGTACTGACCGGTGCCAGCAGCTGACGATCGGGTACGCTATCGGCCAGGAACTGCATAATCGCGACGCCTTCGGTCAGCAGAGTACCGTCATCCAGCAAGAGCGCCGGAACTTGTCCCTTGGGGTTAATGGCAAGAAAATCATCGCCATTTTCCAGACGCTTTTTCATGAGATCAACGCCATCCAGCGTGAAATCTTTGCCGCTCTCGCGCAGGGTGATATGGGAAGCAAGAGAGCACGCGCCCGGTTTGTAGAACAGTTTCATCGGTAACTCCTTTTTGCTGAGGTTTCAGCTATGTTAGTGCGCCAACGGACAAAAAAAAAGCCGCTAATATGCATTAGCGGCTCGTCGTTTCTCAATAATCTTACGCGGTAGCGGTTTTGGTCGCTTCAGCCGTCTTGTCGTCGTCCTGAGTCATACGATTCAGTTTCGGCGCGGTCAGCAGCATCAGAACGGCAATAACTGCAGTCGCGATACCAATCTGCATGAACACGGTGCCGTACACGTTCAGGGAAAGCAGTGGGTCAGTCACGTTTTCCGGAACCGCCATCAGGTTCGCAATCTTACCTGCAATGATTGCCGCACCGGCAGTGGTCAGGAACCAGCTACCCATAATGAAGCCCATCAGACGCTGCGGCACCAGCTGTGCAACCATTGCCAGGCCCAGACCGGAGATCATTAGTTCGCCGATAGACTGCAGCGCGTAGCTCAGGATCAGCCAGTTAACGGACACGATACCTGCGTCGGTGGCAAATTTGGTACCCAGCGGCAGCACCAGGAAGGCGCAAGAACACAGCACCATGCCCACGGCGAACTTGTGCGGCATTGGCAGACGGTCGCCCATCTTGTTATAGATAGCGGCCAGAATCGGGGAACCAATCATGATCCAGAACGGGTTCAGAGCCTGGAACTGCTCAGGTTCGAACGCGATACCGAGGATTGAATGCTCAACGTTACGGATAGCGAAGAAGTTCAGGGAAGTTGGCATCTGGCTGTACAGCACGAAGAAGATAATCGCTTCCAGCATCAGGATGAACGCCACAATCATCTTACGACGTGCAGCGCCCTGCATAGCGAAGGCTTCTTTCGCAAAGATGACCACGATACCCAGCGCGACCACGCCCAGAACGGCACGGGCGATACCCTGGTTGTGCAGCAGCCAGGTGGCGATTGCCGCGAGGACAACAACGCCCACGATGGTGGCCAGCAGTTTGCCCATATGCACAGGCTCGAAGTCAGGTTTTGAACCGTAGTCTTTAACCCAGCTGCGGCAGAACAGGAAGTTCACCACGGTGATCAGCATGCCCACGAAGCTCAGCGCGAACGCCACGCTCCAGCCGAACTTAGCTGCGAGCCATGGGGTTGCCAGCATCGAGAAGAACGAACCGATGTTGATGGACATGTAGTACATGGTAAATGCACCGTCCAGGCGCGGATCGTCTTTGTTATAGCAGGTAGAAAGCAGGGAGGACGGGTTCGCTTTGAACAGACCGTTACCGACGGCAATCGTCGCCATACCCATATACACGACAGCGGCATCATGCCCTGACCATGCAACCAGACCATAGCCAATCGCCAGGACAATGGCACCCAGCATGATGACACGTTTAGTCCCGAGGACTTTATCACCCAGCCAGCCGCCAATAGCGACCAGACCGTACACCAGAGCACTAAAGGAAGAGAACAGCGTGATGGAATCGGCTTCGGACATACCCAGCTGTTTTACCAGGTAAACCGCCATGATCCCTTGCAGGCCGTAATAACCAAAACGCTCCCATAACTCAATAGAGAAGATGAGATAGAACGCTTTAGGCTGTTTAAAAGCGTTAAGACTCACGCTTTCATCTGTTGGTTTATTGTTTGCAGTAGACACATATACCTCTTTTTTTACATCCCATATTAACGGGGGTGTTCATAGCGTGATGGCCGTAGTCCATACGCCTTATAGTTATATTGGGAGGAGAAACGGCGGGTAATGTTCACTATCCTGCCCCATCTGGCAATACGTTTGTAATAATCTGTTACATATATCTGAAGTGGTATAATCGTCGGTTCATATAAATGTTATTCAGCGTTAAATTTCATACGATGATTAAAGGTAGTTTTTTCGACTGGCAGTAACCCACTTTGACCGGCCTTTGGCGATATGTTCTGCTATTTACCGCTTCGCGCAGTGATATAGCCCATATTCTGAAAAATAGCTGGTCTTATCTTCGGTGATGGAAGGAGAGTATCTTGTCAGACAAAGGGTTTAGGCAGATTTTGACAACAAAAATTCAACATGAAGTTATCAGGGTGATCGCGATCACAGATGTATAGAAATTTTTGGCTATGAAAAAACTATTAACCTGTTTGAGCGTTAAACAACCGAACAAGTGACAGGTCAGGGGGAATGAAAGACGGACAAATAACGGCCAAAAGAAGGGTGCCTGGTAGCCCTTCTTTTGGTAAGGGATTGTGACGATCAGGGATACACTTTTTCTTTGTATTCGCAGAGATCTTCAATAATGCAGGAGCCGCAGCGAGGTTTACGGGCAATGCAGGTATAGCGGCCGTGCAGAATCAGCCAGTGATGGCAATCAACCTTAAATTCGGCCGGAACCACTTTTAACAGCTTCTCTTCGACCTGCTCAACATTTTTCCCCGGCGCGAAGTTAGTCCGGTTAGAGACGCGGAAAATATGCGTATCCACGGCGATGGTCGGCCAGCCAAACGCGGTGTTGAGCACCACGTTTGCAGTCTTACGCCCCACGCCCGGTAAGGCTTCCAGCGCGGCGCGGTCCTCCGGCACTTCGCCCCCGTGCTGTTCCAGCAGGATCCGGCAGGTCTTAATCACATTTTCAGCTTTGCTGTTAAACAGGCCGATGGTTTTGATATAGGACTTCACGCCTTCCACGCCCAGCTCCAGCATGGCTTTCGGCGTATTGGCGACCGGATAGAGCAGGGCAGTGGCTTTATTGACGCTCACATCGGTCGCCTGCGCGGAGAGCAACACGGCGATCAGCAGCTCAAACGGGGAGGTAAAATTCAGCTCCGTCGTCGGGTGCGGGTTCTCGTCCCGCAGACGGGTCAGGATCGCAATGCGCTTTTCTTTATTCATGAAGCCTTCTCGGGTGTCCCTTCCAGAACGCTACGCTCAGCCGCGCGGCGCTTACGTTTCTCATCAATCAGGTATTTTATCGCCAGCATCATGCCAAGGCCAATAAACGCGCCAGGGGGCAGCATTGCCAGCAGGAATGGCGTATCGGTGTGGAACACTTCAACGCGCAGCGCTTTGGCCCAGCCGCCCAGCAGCGCATCTGCGCCGTCAAACAGCGTACCGTTACCGAGGATCTCGCGCAGCGAGCCCAGCACGAACATGGCACAGGTGGCGCCCATTCCAATGGAAAAACCATCCAGCGCCGACATGGCGGGGCTGTTTTTCACCGCGAACGCTTCCGCACGGCCAACGACGATACAGTTGGTGACGATAAGGGGAATAAAGATCCCGAGCGACTGGTACAGGCCAAACGCGTAGGCGTTAATCAGCATCTGGACGATACTGACCACCGACGCAATGATCATGACGTAAATCGGAATACGTATTTCCGACGGCGTCCAGCGGCGCAGGGCGGAGATGGAGAGGTTGGTCAGAGTCAGCACCAGCGTGGTTGCCAGACCCAGACCGAGCGCGTTGGTGGCGGTGGACGTTACCGCCAGCAGGGGGCACATCCCCAGAAGCTGGACCAGCGCGGAGTTGTTCTTCCACAATCCCTGGACGATAACTTCTTTAACCTGGCTCATGATTACTCCCCACAGGCCGGAAGATTGTTGATTTGCGCGGGCAGCGTTTCGGCATACAGCCCGGCTCGTTTTACGGCGTTCACCACGGCGCGCGGCGTGATGGTCGCGCCGGTGAACTGGTCGAAATCGCCGCCGTCTTTCTTCACCGCAAACGCGGTGTCATCTTCGCCATGGATAACTTTACCGGCAAAGTGCAAAATCCAGTCGCTCAGACGGGTTTCAATTTTATCGCCCAGTCCCGGCGTTTCATGATGTTCCGTCACGCGGGTGCCCAGTATCGTGCCGGAGAAATCGCTGCCGACAAGCAGCTGAATGGCGCCGGAATAGCCGTCGGGCGCCGTCGCTTCCATCACTGCGCCTACCGGTTTATCCCCTTTGCGGGCAATAAAGAGGCGGTGCGGGCCTTTCCCAAGCTGCGGCGCGTCTACCACAAAGCAGCTATTTTGCAGGTCATTATCGTAGAAATCTGACGGGATCACCTGATCGAACAGCGCCTTTTGCTGCTTTGAAGCCTGCTCTTCGATGGTCGTTTTGGTTAACCCATTGACCAGGGCCGTCAGCCCGGTCAGGACCGCGGCGAAGACAGCCAGCGTGACGCCGTGTTTTTGCATCGTTTTTAACATGGCGAAACCCTTAGCGATGGCCGTACACGCGCGGACGCGTGTAGTAGTCGATGAGCGGAACGGTAATATTGGCGAGCAGGACGGCGAACGCGACGCCGTCCGGGTAACCGCCAAAGCTGCGGATGAGCCATACCAGCAGGCCCGCCAGCGCGCCGAAGATCAGGCGGCCGCGGTTAGTCGTTGACGCCGTAACCGGATCCGTCAGGATAAAGAAGGCACCCAGCATGGTCGCACCGGAGAGCAAATGCATCTGCGGGCTGGCGAGTGATTCAGGAGAGAAGACCCATCCCAACGTCGCGCAAACTGCCAGCGTAACGAGGAAGCTGACCGGAATATGCCAGCGAATAGCTTTCTGCTGCAGCAGGAACAGGCCGCCCAGCAGATACGCCAGGTTGACCCACTGCCAGCCTGCACCCGCCAGCATGCCGCTATAAATCGCGGATTTCATGATCTGCTCAACGCTGTGCCCGGCGTGCAGGGACGTTTTAAAGGTATCGAGAGGCGTCGCCTGGCTGATACCGTCCACGCCCATGCGCAGCGCGTTCATATCAGCGCCGAGCGCCGTATGGCCGGTAAAGATCACGTGCAGGGCATCCATAAAGCCGGGAACCGTGGCCGCAATCTCATGCGGAGGCAGCCAGCTGGTCATCTGCACCGGGAAGGAGATCAGCAGCACCACGTAGCCAATCATCGCCGGGTTAAAAGGGTTATGGCCGAGCCCACCGTACAGCTGTTTGGCAATGATCACCGCAAACACGGTACCAAGGACCACCATCCACCATGGGGCGAACGGTGGGATACTGATGGCCAGCAACAGGCCGGTCAGCAGCGCGGAGTTGTCGGCAAGAATGCGGGAGACAGCCGCCTTGCGCAGCTTAAGCACAAGGGCTTCCGCCGCCAGGGCGCTGGCACAGCCCAGGATTATCTGGAACAGGGTTCCCCAGCCGAAAAACCAGCACTGAACGGCAATGCCCGGCAGCGCGGCCAGGCAGACCAGCATCATGATACGCGATGTCTGGCGCTGGTTGTGGGTGTAAGGGGAGCTTGCGATTCTGAAAACCATTTAATCCTCGTTAACTGCTTGCTGTGCGGCTTTCTTCGCCTGAACGCGCGCAATGGCGGCGGCGACGGCTGCCTTGCGCGGGTCATCGTTGGCGGCCTGCGGCTGCTCTTCCTGCTGCGCCACCTTACGGGCTTTGGCGCGAGCAATGGCCGCTTCGACTGCGGCTTTGCGCGGGTCGACCGGTGGTACTTCTGCTTCTGATACTGCCGCTGGTGCCTGCTGCGAAGCCTTACGGGCTTTGGCCCGGGCTATCGCCGCTTCAACGGCGGCTTTACGCGGGTCGACCGGTGGTGCTTCTGCTTCTGATACTGCCTCTGGTGCCTGCTGCGCAGCCTTACGGGCTTTGGCCCGGGCTATCGCAGCTTCAACGGCCGCTTTGCGCGGGTCGACCTCATTATCTGCCTGAACCGTTTGCGCTTTTTCCGCCTGACGGGCGCGCGCTGCGGCCTTACGTGCCTCACGCGCGGCGATGGCTTCGCTGTTATCAGGTTTCTCACCCGCCGGGATCACCACAGGCTGTGCCGCGGTCGCTTTTTTCTCACGAACGCGCGCCAGCGCGGCGTTAATGGCATCCTGATCTTTTTCGGCAGGCTGAACGGCGGCCTGCTTATGGCGTTCCTGACGGGCGATTTTTTCGCGCTCCAGTCGCGCCTGACGCGCTTCGAAACGTGCCTTGGCTTCCGCGGCGCGTTTTTCTTCCATGGAAATGGCATAAATCTCAGCCTTCTCCTGGCGGAAATACTGCACCAGCGGGATGTTGCTTGGGCAGACCCAGGCGCAAGCGCCGCATTCGATGCAGTCGGCCAGGTTATGGGCTGTTGCCTTGTCGTGCAGCTGGCCTTTGCTGTACCAGTACAGCTGCTGCGGCAGCAGATCCGCCGGGCAGGCATCGGCACAGGCGCTGCAGCGGATGCAGCCTTTCTCTTCCTGTTCTTCACCCATTTCGGTTGGCGAAGGGGCGAGCAGACAGTTGGTGATTTTCACTACCGGAACATCCAGCCACGGCAGGGTAAAGCCCATCAGCGGGCCGCCCATGATCACCATCTGGTCGCTTCCCGAGCAAAACTCAGCCTGTTCCAGCAGATGGCGCACCGGGGTACCCAGACGCGCCCAGACGTTGCCCGGACGGGAAACCGACTCGCCGGTCAGCGTCACCACGCGCTCGGTCAACGGCTCGCCGTCAATCACCGCGCGTTTCACCGCATAGGCGGTGCCGACGTTTTGCATCAGCACGCCGATATCCGAAGAGCGTCCGCCGTGCGGCACCTGCTTGCCGGTGAGAATTTGCGTCAGCTGTTTTGCGCCGCCAGAAGGGTACTTGGTCGGGATAACGCGCAGGCTAATATCGTGACTGCCCGCCAGCACGGCGCGCAGCATCGAGATGGCCTGCGGTTTATTGTCTTCGATACCAATCAGCACTTCCCGCGGCTGCAGAATGTGCGCCAGGATGCGGATACCTTCCACCACCTGGGCGGCACAGTCCTGCATCAGACGATCGTCTGCGGTGATATACGGCTCGCACTCGGCGGCATTGATAATCAACGTCTGGATGTTATCGCCACCGCCGCGCAGCTTGACGCCGGTCGGGAAACCCGCGCCGCCCAGCCCGGCGACGCCGAACTGATGAATACGTTCGATAAGCGCTTCGCGGCTCTGGCTGCGGTAGTCGCTCCAGCCGTCACGATCGATCCAGCGGTCTTCGCCGTCGGCTTCAATGATCACGCTCAGCTCCGACAGCGCGGACGGATGAGCCACCGTATGAGGAGCAATCGCCACCACTTTACCGGAGGTGGGGGCGTGTATCGGCAGCATACGTCCACGGCCAAAGGTTAGCGGCTGACCGCGCAGAACCGTATCGCCTTCTTTCACGCACAGCTCGCCCTCAGCGCCAATATGCTGCTTGAGCGGCATGACGTAACGCGTCGCCAGCGGAATTTGACGCAGCGGCGTGCCGTTGGACTGGGTTTTCATCTCTGGCGGATGGATACCGCCGTCAAAGTCCCAGATCTTCTCTTTTCTGAAAGCAGAAAATAACTTAAGCATGTTGTTCCACAGGAATATTGCGAACCGGAATGGTTTGAAGATCCCACTTCCAGCTTTCGGTAGTCGTTTCAACCGGGCGCAGCTCGATACATTGCGTCGGGCAGGGGGCCACGCAGAGGTTACAGCCGGTGCACAGATCCGCCACAACGGTATGCATAGCGCGGGTTGCGCCGACAATGGCGTCAACCGGGCAGGCCTGAATACATTTGGTGCAGCCGATGCAGTTGGCTTCGTCGATCACGGCCAGGGCACGGACCGGCTCCTGCACGTCCGCATCGCCGTCAACGGGCTGCGGATCAACGTTGAGCAGGGTCGCGATTTTCAGCATCACCGCTTCGCCGCCGGGGGCGCAGCGGTTAATTTTTTCACCCTGAATCCCTACCGCTTCGGCATAGGGGCGGCAGCCGGGATAGCCGCACTGCCCGCACTGGCTTTGCGGCAGAAGCTCATCAATTTTCTCAACAACAGGATCGTCCTCTACCGCGAAACGGCGGGAGGCGTAACCCAGGATAAGGCCAAACACCAACCCCAGAACGCTGATAGAGGCGATGGCAATCCAGATAGCATTCATTACAACTTCACCAGACCACTAAAGCCCATAAAGGCCAGAGACATTAAACCTGCGGTCACCAGCGCAATCGCGTTACCGCGGAAGGGCGCAGGAATATCCGCTGCTGCCAGGCGCTCGCGAATGGAGGCGAACAGCACCATTACCAGGGAAAAACCGACTGCCGCAGAGAAACCATACAGCGCCGACTGCATAAAGT
This sequence comes from Enterobacter sp. DC1, assembly GCF_000568075.1. Lineage (NCBI taxonomy): Bacteria > Pseudomonadati > Pseudomonadota > Gammaproteobacteria > Enterobacterales > Enterobacteriaceae > Enterobacter > Enterobacter sp. DC1. The sequence goes on along the minus strand of NZ_AZUA01000001.1, from coordinate 735,203 downwards.
TATGGCCAAGGTTGATGTTCAGCAGCGCTACGCCGAGAACGGCGCAGTTGGTGGTGATCAGCGGCAGGAAGATGCCCAGCAGGCGATAAAGCGCCGGGCTGGTTTTGCGCACCACCATTTCGGTAAATTGCACAACAACCGCAATGACCAGAATAAAAGCCAGCGTACGAAGATAGATTAACCCCAGCGGGATGAGGATCCAGGTATCAATCAACCACGCGCAGATGGACGCCAGCGTCATGACGAAGGTCGTCGCCAGCCCCATGCCCATCGCTGTTTCCAGCTTTTTGGACACGCCCATAAACGGGCACAGGCCAAGGAACTTCACCAGAACGAAGTTGTTAACCAGCACGGTGCCGACAAAGAGCAGTAAGTAATCGGTCATTATTTAGCCTGAAATAAAAAAGCCGCCTATTATCGGATAAACCAACGCAGGCGACAACAGGTTATCTGTAGGGTTATTACGGGTTCACGAAGGTGTTTTTCACCCGCGTCGAACGCTTGAAATAGGGTACCAGCAGCGCCGCGGCCAGCAACGGGAAAAGCAGCTGACGGACGGCCAGAGCGTCTGAGACGGGCGAAAAAGCAAAGGCTTTCACCGCCAGCAGGACCGAAATCAGCAGCCAGATAATGTAGTGTTTAGGTACACTTTTGCGGCGCTTAAAGAAGGCGATGGTCAACCACAGGGTGTAGTACCACATTCCAATTGCGAAAACGAACGACACAAACCACATCGCAATATTCAGCACGCTTTGCGACATCAGGGTCTGGATGGCGTGAGGGGTAATCAGTGCGGTGGTATACAGCAGCAGCGCAAGCGATGCGCTTAATAAGGCAACCAGCAGCCATGCCAGTGGGGCGATTAACCAGCCTCCAATGCGATCTCCAGGCGTTGCGGTCATGAACTCTCCCATAATCTGCGCGAAATGTTGTACAGCCAGTTTGCAGGGCGGAGAGTATATAACATTTCGCGCGGATGGCTACTTTCTTATAAAACGTAACGCCATACGGACTTAGGCACTTCACCCACGTTGAACAAACGACCTCCGGAAACCAGCTCCGCACGGCGATGGTCAGCGGCGCGATACATATTAATGATGTCCTGATTATCCGACAGGGTGTAGTTCAGATGGTCAAACAGTTTTTCCAGGCTCTCAAGCGAATTGATCTTGCGAAATTTTAATAAATAGTCCTGAACTGTCATATTAATAAGTTTCCATATAAAAGTGAGTAATACCAGTTAAGGTAATTCGTTCGAATAATAAACGGATTAATAAAGACGTAAACAGCCCACTCAGGTAACGCGACGAAATTAGGAGTTTTCTTTGCTGAAATTCAGGCATCAGACGATGCCTGGAAGAGAAGGTTAACCGTGTTCACCAGGGCTGGCAATAAGTAACTGACATATTATGTCACTCTTTATTGCAGTAACCGGTTACTTAGGTTGGGCGACTGTGACAGGCTCCGGCGGCTGGTAGTTATCGATATGGCTGGCAACGCCCAGCAAAATGACCGAAACCCCAAGGACAATCCATCCCGCTAATTCAATGATTCGATTAATAATTGACGTCATGATTCGTAGTTGTACTTTATCCATAAATACAGGTCGCAAATGTTACAGCGACGTTTCCCCGACGGCAAGCGCTTTGGGAACGGTTCCCTTAAACAAAATCAGTGGGTTAATACTATGTAACAAAAACAACCCGTACAACCTGCTATTTTAAGTCATATGGCACATTATTAATCTGTGGTAATGCCAGGCTAGCCAGTGTGAAATAAGAACGTCATAAAAGAGGATGGCACTATGAGTGATAATATCCGCGTTGGGCTTATCGGCTACGGGTATGCAAGCAAAACGTTTCATGCGCCTCTGATAGCCGGAACGCCGGGGATGACCCTGGCTGCGGTATCCAGCAGCGATGCCGCTAAAGTCCACGCCGACTGGCCCTCCGTACCGGTTGTCTCTGAACCTAAACACCTTTTCAACGATCCGAATATTGATTTAATTGTTATCCCCACCCCGAACGATACCCACTTCCCACTGGCAAAAGCCGCGCTGGAAGCCGGTAAGCACGTGGTTGTCGATAAGCCCTTTACCGTCACGCTGTCTCAGGCTCGCGAGCTGGATGCGCTGGCAAAGAGCCTGGGCAGGCTGCTGTCGGTGTTCCATAACCGCCGCTGGGACAGCGATTTTCTGACGGTAAAAAGGCTTCTCAGCGAGGGCACGCTGGGGGAGATCCTCTTTTTTGAATCGCACTTTGACCGCTTCCGTCCGCAGGTAAGAAACCGCTGGCGCGAGCAGGCCGGTCCGGGCAGCGGTATCTGGTACGATTTAGCCCCGCATCTGCTGGATCAGGCCGTCAATCTTTTTGGTCTGCCGGTGAGCATGACGGTCGATCTGGCCCAGCTCCGGCCCGGAGCGCAGACGACCGATTACTTCCACGCGGTGCTCAGCTACCCGCAGCGGCGGATTGTGCTTCACGGCACGATGGTCGCGGCCGCGGAATCGGCCCGCTACATTATTCACGGCACGCGCGGGAGCTACGTGAAGTTTGGTCTCGATCCGCAGGAGGACCGGCTGAAAAGCGGTGAACGTTTGCCGCAGGAAGACTGGGGCTATGATATGCGCGACGGCGTGGTAACGCGGGTGGAAGGTGAGGAACTGGTAGAGGAAACCCTGCTGACGATCCCGGGCAACTATCCGGCCTATTATGCGGGCATCCGCGATGCGCTGAACGGCACGGGCGAGAATCCGGTTCCGGCCAGCCAGGCGATTCAGATTATGGAGCTGATTGAGCTGGGAATTGAATCTGCCAAACATCGCGCCACGCTCTGTCTGGCATAAGTTCAAACGTTTGTAGGCCGGGTAAGCGTCAGCGCCACCCGGCGACGGTGTTAACCGCGAGCCACTTTATCTTTCAGCGCCTGCTTCTCTTCAGGCGTCAGGAAGGCGATCTCCAGCCCGTTGATCTGCGCCTGACGGATCTGCTCGCGGCTCAGACCCGCCTGCGGTGCGGCGATGTTGTATTCGTGGATGATATCCACGCCCTGTACCGCCGGATCGTCAGTATTCAGCGAGGCCAGCACGCCATGCTCGAGGAACGTTTTCAGCGGATGATGGGCCAGCGTTGCGACGGTGCTGGTCTGAATGTTAGACGTCAGGCACGACTCAATCCCGATACGCTGCTCCGCCAGGAAATCCATCAGGGCGCGATCTTCTACCGCCTTCACGCCGTGACCTATACGCTCGGCGCCCAGCTCGCGGATGGCCTGCCAGATGCTTTCCGGGCCAGCTGCTTCACCCGCATGCACGGTAATGTGCCAGCCGGCATCGCGCGCGCGGTTGAAGTGGGAGAGGAACAGACTGCCCGGGAAGCCCAGCTCGTCACCGGCGAGGTCGACGGCGGTGATGTCATCGCGATGGGCCAGCAGCGCTTCCAGCTCCTGCAGGCAGGCAGCTTCGCCGAACGTACGGCTCATAATGCCAATCAGACGGGCCTGAACGTCGAAGGTTTTACATCCTTCGTGGACGCCTTCAATCACGGCTTCCACCACGCCTGCAACGGGCAGGCTGTGGGTCATCGCCATGTAGCCCGGCGAGAAGCGCAGCTCGACGTAATGCAGGCCGTTACGGGCCGCATCTTCAATGTTCTCAAACGCCACGCGGCGGCAGGCATCCAGCGAGGCCAGCATCTTCACGCCCCAGTCGAGCTTGCTCAGGAAGCTGACCAGGTCCGGTTCATTGGAAGTCACCTGTACGTGGGGGATCAGCGACTCAAGCGTCTGCGCAGGAAGCATTAAATTGAACTGGCGGCCAAGATCGAGGATGGTTTGGGCACGAATGTTACCGTCAAGGTGACGATGAATATCAGTTAAAGGCAGGCGTGTATCAATCATGGTCGCACTCTTTTCTGGTTAAAGTGCGCCATATTATAAAAACAAAACGGGGTAAAAAGCTATTTGCGCAAGGGAATATTCCGTTGCGCAAATTGATTACAGGAGCGTGTTAATCCCGGCAATGAGGCGTTGCACCCCCTGTTCAAGCTTGCTGCGCGGACAGCCAGCGTTCAGGCGAACAAAGCCGTTTCCCTCTTTGCCGTAGGTATATCCCGGCATGATGGCGATTTTTTGCTGCTCGATCAGCACTTTTTGCAGCGCACGATCGTCAATGTTCAGCGGGCGCAGGTCAATCCAGGCCAGGTAGGTCGCTTCGGGCGGCTGCCAGTTCAGCTTCGGAAAGGCGCGGTTTACTTCCTGCGCGATATACAACAGGTTCTCTTCCAGATAACTCCGCAGGGCATCCAGCCACGGCGCTCCCTGCTGATAGGCGGCGATATGCGCCGTTAGCGCCAGCACGGAAGGAGAAGAGAGGCCGTCCCGGCCTTTTAGCGCGCTGAGATAACCGTTACGGCTCGCTTCATCGCCGATCAGGCCGTAAGCGCCCGTCAGCGCCGGAATATTAAAGCTTTTCGAGCCGGAGGTGAGAAGCGCCCATTTGCCGCGCGCCACCGCGCTCCACGGCGTGTGACGATGCTCTCCCCACACCATATCCATATGAATTTCATCGCTGATAACCGCCACGTCATAGCGTGCGCAGAGTTCAGCCATCTGCGTCAGCTCATCCCGCGTCCAGACCTTGCCGGTTGGGTTTTGCGGGCTGCACAGCAGTAAAATTTTGTTTTCAGGTTTCGCCAGGGCCGCTTCCAGCGCAGCCATATTTCCCTGCCAGCCTGCGGCATGCTTTTCCATCTCCACGGGCACCACGTGACGCGAATTGCCTTCGATGGCTTTGTAAAACGCGTCGTATGCCGGGGTGTGAACCACTACGCCGTCGCCGGGGTGTGACCAGAGACGAATCAGCTCTGACACCATGTAGATAACGGAAGGACCATAAACGACGGTTTCCGTATCAATCGTGCTGTTAAAGCGCTGCTGGAACCAGTGCGCGACGGCGGCGAGAAACTCATCGTTCTTCCAGCGGCTGTAGCCCAGCACGCCGTGATTGATGCGCTGATGCAGCGCGTCGGTAATGCAGGGCGCGGTGGCGAAATCCATATCCGAGATGGTGAAGGGCAGCAGGTCGGCCGCGCCAAAGCGGTCAGCGACGTAGTCCCACTGCGTACACCAGGTGCCGTGTCGATCCACGACGGTAGAAAAATCAAACATGACGTGAGTCCTTAAAGTAAAACCCCCTCATGAGAGGGGGCTGAGGCATCAGGCTTCAACTGTTCGCATCAGGGTGGCCAGCTCATCCTTCACCGACTGGACCTGCGGGCCGATAACCACCTGCAAATTGTGCTGATTTAACTGTACCACGCCGATGGCCCGGTTGGCTTTCAGGGCGTTGGTATCCACTTTTGACATATCCGCCACCGACAGACGCAGGCGGGTGATGCAGTTATCCAGCGAGGTGATGTTATCCGCGCCGCCCAGCGCCGCCAGAATGGCCGGTGTGTTGTAGCCGGATTTGCCCACGGTCCCGGCAACCGCCTGTTCAACGCTGCTCGCCGTATCGGTATCGCGGCCAGGCGTTTTCAGGTTAAAGCGGGTGATGGCGAAGCGGAAGATACCGTAGTAAACCGCAAACCAGATAGCCGCCACGACCGGCACCAGGTACCACTTGGTGGACAGGCCGTGCAGGATCCCGAACACCACGAAGTCGATCACGTTGCCGTCGGTGTTGCCGATGGTCACGCCCAGCACCGCCATCACGGTAAAGCCCAGACCGGTCAGCACCGCGTGGATGAGGTACAGCACCGGTGCGACGAACAGGAACAGGAATTCGATTGGTTCGGTGGTACCGCCCACGACGCAGGCGATCACGCCGGAAATCAGCAGGCCTTTAATTTTATGACGGTTTTCCGGGCGAGCGCAGTGGTACATCGCCAGCGCGGCACCCGGCAGGCCGCCGAGGAAGGCAGGCATTTTACCCTGAGACAGGAAGCGGGTGGCGCTTTCGGAGAAGCCGTGGGTAGTCGGGCAGCTCAGCTGCGCCTGGAAGATGGTCAGCGCGCCGCTCACGTCGTGACCGCACACCTCCATCGTACCGCCCGCTTCGGTGAAGCGAATCAGGGCCACCAGGATATGCTGCAGGCCAAACGGCAGGAGCAGACGCTCGCCGGTGCCGAAGATCATCGGACCGAAATCTCCCGCGCCGTTGATGATGCGGCCAATGCCGTTGATGCCCATCGCGAAGACCGGCCAGATCAGCGGAATGATCAGACCAAACAGGCCCATCACCACCAGGGTGATAATCGGCACGAAGCGGGTACCGCCGAAGAAGGCCAGGGCATCCGGCAGCCGGATATTATGGAAGCGCTCGTGCAGCATCCAGATAATCACACCCGCGATCACTGCACCGAGGATCCCGGTATCAATAGACTGGATGCCGATCACGCTCTGAATGTTGTTGGCTTTCAGCACGGCGGCGTCGGTGGTCGGCAGAATGCCTTTCGCGGTCAGCCAGAAGTTAACCGCCAGGTTCATCACCGCGTAGCCCACAAACCCGGCAAACGCCGCGACGCCTTTGTTCTCACGGGCCAGACCCAGCGGGATAGCGATACAGAACATGACGGGCAGGAAGCTAAACGCAAAGGAGCCGACTTTACTCATCCAGATGAAGATCGCCTGCAGCACCGGGGTACCGAGGAACGGGATCAGCGTGATGACGTCTTTACTGCTCAGCGAGCTGCCGATCCCGAGCATGATCCCGCAGAACGAGAGGAGTGCCACGGGCAGCATAAAGGTTTTACCCAGTTGCTGGAAAAATTCCCACGGCGATATTTTTTGTGCTGCTTTCGCCGTCATAAAACGACTCCTTTATTGTTAAAATCAGTTTGTCTGCTTCAATGCTGCGAGAAGATAAAACGTTTTATCAAAGTTTAGTGCGCGCTAAATCACATTCTCAGGCTTTGACTGGTAGTATAAAGATAACGTATTGATAAAACGTTTTACCGATCTCATTTCAGGGAGTCACGCCAACACATGGCTGTAGCGAAAAAAATCACCATCAACGATGTCGCGCTGGCGGCGGGCGTTTCCGTCAGCACCGTTTCTCTGGTGCTAAGCGGAAAAGGGCGCATCTCTCCTGCGACCGGTCAGCGGGTGAACGAGGCGGTTGAACAGCTGGGTTTTGTGCGTAATCGCCAGGCGTCGGCGCTGCGCGGTGGGCAAAGCGGAGTGATTGGCCTGATTGTTCGCGACCTGACGTCACCTTTTTATGCGGAGCTGACCGCCGGGCTAACCGAAGCGCTTGAAGCACAGGGGCGGATGGTCTTTCTGCTTCACGGCGGTCGCGAGGCCGATCAGCTTCTCTCCCGGCTCGATATGCTGCTTAACCAGGGGGTGGACGGGGTGATCGTCGCCGGAGCGTCGGGCGTGGGCAGCGAGCTGTGCGAGCGCGCCGCCGAAAAAGGCGTGCCGCTGGTGTTTGCTTCGCGCGCCAGCTACCTGGACGAGGCCGACACGCTGCGCCCGGATAACATGCAGGCCGCACAAATGTTGACCGAGCATCTTATTCGTCGCGGGCATCAGCGCATCGCCTGGCTGGGTGGGAAAAGCTCGTCCCTGACCCGCGCCGAGCGGGTCGGCGGCTACTGCGCGACGCTGATTAAATACGGCCTGCCGTTCCACAGCGAATGGGTCGTGGAGTGTGAATCCAGCCAGAAGAAAGCGGCGGAAGCGATAGGCGCGCTGCTGCGAAGCAGTCCGACGATCAGCGCCGTGATTTGCTACAACGACGTGATTGCCATGGGCGCCTGGTTTGGCCTGATCCGCGCCGGGCGTCAGAGCGGCGAGGGCGGGGTGGAAACCTTCTTCGGCCACCAGGTGGCGCTCGGGGCGTTCGCCGACGTCGGTGAAAACGCGCTCGACGACCTGCCGATCGTCTGGGCCACCACCCCTGCGCGGGAGATGGGCTACACCCTGGCGGACAGGATCATGCAGCGCATTGACAATACGGATGTCCAGGCCGGGCACCAGATTGTGGCGGCGCGGCTGGTGAGGGTGAAGTAATCTCCGCTGCACATCGCCCGGCGGCGCTTCGCTTGCACGGGCCTATAAAGGCTCGGGATCGTAGGCTGGGTAAGCGTCAGCGCCACCCGGCAATAAAAAACCCCTCATGCGAGGGGTTTTGACGTTTACTGCTGCGGTGCCGCCGGTTCGGCTGGCGCTGCCGGTTCAGCCGGTTCCGGCATCCCCAGCGTCGGCATACCAAACATGCCGACAAAGTCTTCCAGCGGCATCTTGTCGCCGTTAAGCGTTACCTGGCCGTTGGCGTACTGCAGGCTGGTGGAAATCGTGTTGTTTTCCACTTTGGTGATGCGGAACATCTGGCCCATGGCCGCCAGACCTTTCACCTGCTGGTTCGCCAGCTTGCCGGCGTCTTCATCGCCGTAGCCTTCCAGCTTCGCAATCTGGGTCATAAACTCGGTCGCCATATCCATCGGGATGGTCAGCTTGCTGTCGAGCGACTTCACGCTGCGATCCACTTCCTGCGCCAGCGTCTGCGGTTCACCCGTTGCGGCTGCCGGATCTTTCAGGAACAGAGACAGGTTAAAGCTGGTTTCGCCTTTGCTGTTTTTCCAGCTCAGCGGCGCAACGGTAACCACCGGCTCGCCTTTCAGCAGGATAGGCAGGTTGTTGAACAGTACTGCCATCGCCTGCTGCTGGTACACCTCAGGGTTCTGCTGCAGCGCGGCATCGGTCAGCAGCGCCTGGCTCTCTTTGCTGTATTTCTGGCTAAACTGGTGCCACGCCTGGCCGTCGATATTGCCGATCTTCAGCGACAGTTTGCCGGTGCCCAGATCCTGATTCTGCACCTTCAGGCTCTTCAGCGTGTAATCCAGTTGGGTGTTGATGCTCTTACCGTCTTTAGAAACGTCGGATTTGCCGTTGACGTCCATACCTTCAAGCACGGCCATCTCTTTGCCTTCAACCGCAATGGCGACTTTATCGAGAGACAGTTTCTGATCGCCGATACGCTCCTGGAAATCGGTCATTCGGCTGTTGCCGTCGGCTTTCAGGTTGTTGAAGGTGAGCTGAACCTTTTGGTTATATTCGTTCACCGCATTGACCAGGCCGCTTTCCGCTTCACCCGTCAGGGAGAACACATTTCCGTCTCGGTCAGCGTCAAGTTTGAAGTGGCCGCCGCTGAAGGCGACTTTCTCATTCTCTTTCTCGTAGTTCAGCGCTTTCAGGGCAATATCGGAGCTCGTGTCACCGGCATAGCTAATTCGGGTATTAATGTCGAAAGGCGATTCATTCTTCGCCAGGTCAAACAGCGGTTTGGTGACGTCGTTATTCACCAGCACGGTATGAACAGAAGCCATCGACGGGATCAGGTTAAAGGACTTCAGCTGCGCCAGCGGCAGCGGACCGTGGCTCACCACCTCGTCCAGCACCACGCTCTGGCCCGGTTTCAGCCAGCCATTTTCAGCACCGGCCACCGGCTTCACCACCAGCTGCATACGGCTGGTAAACACGCCGCGATGATAGTTCTGGTAGCTCAGCTCAAGGCCCGCCTCCGGCGCGCTGCGCTTAATCTCTCCGTTAGCCTGCGCCACCATCTCAGCCAGACGGCCTTCCAGCTGTTTCCCGGTAAACCAGGAGGCACCCGTCCAGACCACGCCTAATGCTACAATCACTCCAACCGCTACGACCGATTTTTTCATTGCGACTATCCCTAAAATGAAACCAGGCGGTAAAAACCGCCTGGAGATATTAAGCCTGCAACTAGCTTAGCAAGAGTTGTTAAAAAAATCAGTAAGTCCCTAATACCCGTCATACTTCAAGTTGCCTGTGCGTTGGCTTGACTCGGCCTGTGGCCTCGCCCCTTCGGGGCCAGCGCAAGCGCTGTTCAAACTGGCAAAGCCAGTTTGTCCTCGCTCACCCCAGTCACGTACTTATGTACGCTCCTGGGGATTCGCTGCGTCGCCGCCTTCATGCAACTCGAATTATTTAGGGTATAGCTTATTGAAAACGCGCGCCAGGCGACCGGTGCCGCTTACGCTGACCGGAGATTCATTGGCTGCAACGAATGCTGACTCACCGGGCTTAAGCACCAGACGCTGTTCACCTTTGCGTAGCGTCGCTTCGCCCTCCACGCAGAACAGAATCGCCGCGCTCTCCTGCGCGATGGCGGTTTCGGCCTGGCTCAGGTCGTGCAGGGAAAAAGCAAAATCTTCAACCGGAATCGGGAAGTCCAGCTCTGCGCCGTGTTTCACCGGCTGAGTCAGCAGCTCCGCGGCAGGTTTTGCTACAAACTTCACGTTGGCAACCAGCTCAGGAATATCGATGTATTTCGGCGTCAGGCCCGCGCGCAGCACGTTATCGGAGTTGGCCATTACCTCCAGCGCCACGCCCTGCAGGTAGGCGTGCGGGGTTTCGGCAAACAGAAACATCGCTTCGCCCGGGTTGAGCTTCACCACGTTCAGCAGCAGAGGAGAGAACAGGCCGCTGTCGTCCGGGTAGAATTCGGAGATCAGACGGATGGTCTCCCAGGGCTCACCCTGCTGGCTGCCCAGGGCCGCTTTCAGCACCGCCAGCGCGTGAGATTTCTCTTCACCCTGCATATTCAGCAGGCTGGCAAACAGCTGGCTCAGCGCGTTCGCGTTCGGGTTTTCAAGGAAGTGGGCGATAGCCTTGTGGGCACCCGCGACCGGTTGCAGCAGGGAAACGATCTCTGAAAACTCGCGGAACGCGTTCATCGCCAGGAACGGGGTCAGCGCAAAGACCAGCTCCGGCTTGTGGTTAGGATCTTTGTAGTTACGCTCGGCGGCGTCTAACGGAATACCCGCCGCGTTCTCTTTAGCAAAGCCGATTTCAGAGGCTTTCTTGTTCGGGTGAACCTGGATGGAGAGCGGCTGGTCGGCGCACAGCACCTTAAACAGGAACGGCAGTTCGCCGAAGCGGTGAGCGACTTTGTCGCCCAACAGCGCGGCTTTATCGGCATCAATCACGTCACGCAGGCTGCGTACCTGGCCGCTGGCGTCTTCAATTTTTGAGCTGCTCTTCGGGTGCGCCCCCATCCACAGTTCTGCCATCGGCAGGTTGTTCGGGTTCGCGATACCGTAGAGATCCGTTAACGCAGTTTTACTTCCCCAGGCGTAGTTTTGCACTGAGTTAATGAGTTTTTGCATTATCAAGCCCTGATTCAATTGTGGAATTAACTCCGGGTATTAAAGCAATAAACCTCATGGAAGTAACCTGTGGATGTAAAAAGTCGTACTAGTCTCAGTTTTTGTTAAAAAATTGTGTAGGATAAGCTGACTCGCTTTTAAGCCGGGCAGCGGAACATCTGCCCTGAATAAACAGACCGAAGCAGTAAGTGAGAGACCAATGTCGAATAAACCCTTCCATTATCAGGATCCTTTCCCCCTCAGTAAGGATCACACCGAGTATTACCTGTTAACCCGCGATCACGTCTCCGTCTCTGAGTTTGAAGGACAAGAGATCCTCAAGGTTGATCCGCAGGCGCTGACGCTGCTGGCGCAGCACGCTTTCCACGACGCCTCGTTTATGCTCCGCCCGGCGCATCAGCAGCAGGTTGCCGATATCCTGAGCGACCCGCAGGCCAGCGAAAACGATAAATACGTTGCCCTGCAGTTCCTGCGTAACTCAGACATCGCGGCGAAAGGTGTTCTGCCAACCTGTCAGGATACCGGTACGGCGATCATCGTCGGTAAAAAAGGCCAGCGCGTCTGGACCGGCGGCGGTGACGAAGCGGCCCTGGCGCACGGCGTCTACAACACGTACACCGAAGATAACCTGCGCTATTCGCAAAACGCGGCGCTGGATATGTATAAAGAGGTCAATACCGGCACCAACCTGCCTGCACAGATCGATCTCTACAGCGTCGACGGTGACGAGTACAAATTCCTCTGTATCGCCAAGGGCGGCGGTTCCGCCAACAAAACCTACCTCTACCAGGAAACCAAAGCGCTGCTCACCCCGGGCAAGCTGAAGAACTACCTGGTTGAGAAGATGCGCACTCTCGGCACCGCGGCGTGCCCGCCGTACCATATCGCGTTTGTGATTGGCGGTACGTCGGCGGAAAGCACGCTGAAAACCGTCAAGCTGGCCTCAACCAAATACTACGACGGCCTGCCTACCGAAGGTAACGAGCACGGCCAGGCGTTCCGCGACGTGCAGCTTGAGCAGGAACTGCTGGAAGAGGCGCGCAATCTGGGCCTCGGGGCTCAGTTTGGCGGCAAATACTTTGCCCACGACGTGCGCGTGATCCGTTTGCCGCGTCACGGTGCCTCCTGTCCGGTCGGGATGGGCGTGTCCTGCTCTGCGGATCGCAACATCAAGGCGAAGATCAACCGCGAAGGCGTGTGGATCGAAAAACTGGAAAACAATCCGGGCAAATACATCCCGGAAGAGCTGCGTAAAGCGGGTGAGGGTGAAGCGATTCGCGTCGACCTGAACCGTCCGATGAAAGAGATTCTGGCGCAGCTTTCGCAGTACCCGGTCTCGACCCGTCTCTCGCTGAACGGCACGATTATCGTGGGCCGCGACATCGCGCACGCGAAGCTGAAAGAGCGTCTGGACAATGGCGAAGGGCTGCCGCAGTACATTAAAGATCATCCGATCTACTACGCCGGCCCGGCGAAAACGCCGGAAGGCTACGCGTCCGGCTCGTTAGGCCCGACCACGGCGGGCCGCATGGACTCGTACGTTGACCAGCTGCAGGCCAACGGCGGCAGCATGATCATGCTGGCGAAAGGCAACCGCAGCCAGCAGGTGACGGACGCCTGCCACAAGCACGGCGGCTTCTACCTCGGCAGCATCGGCGGCCCGGCAGCGGTGCTGGCACAGGGCAGCATCAAGAGCCTGGAGTGCGTGGAATACCCGGAACTGGGTATGGAGGCGATCTGGAAAATTGAAGTGGAAGACTTCCCGGCGTTCATCCTCGTGGATGACAAAGGTAACGACTTCTTCAAGCAGATTCAGTCGTCCCAGTGTTCGGCGTGTGTGAAGTAATTCTGTAAATTGCCGGGTGGCGCTGACGCTTACCCGGCCTACATTCTCGTAGGTCGGGTAAGGCGAAGCCGCCACCCGACACCAAAAAGAGCGCACAAAGCGCCATATCGTTTCCCAGAAGTCATCAATACTTATCCCTTAAGCATGTGAGCAATCCCTCTTTTGTTATCAAGGAGAAAGTAATGACCACGGTACGCCATGAGAAAGATTCGATGGGCGCCATCGACGTTCCGGCCGACAAGCTATGGGGCGCGCAAACCCAGCGTTCGCTGGAGCATTTCCGTATCTCGACTGAAAAAATGCCCGTCTCGCTGATTCAGGCGCTGGCGCTCACCAAACGCGCAGCCGCGAAAGTGAACCAGGATTTAGGCCTGCTGACGGCAGACAAAGCGACCGCCATCATCAACGCCGCCGACGAAGTGCTGGCGGGTAAGCATCCCGATGAATTCCCCCTCGCCATCTGGCAGACCGGTTCCGGCACCCAGAGCAACATGAACATGAATGAAGTGCTGGCAAACCGGGCCAGCGAACTGCTGGGCGGCGTACGCGGCATGGAGCGTAAGGTCCATCCGAACGATGACGTCAACAAAAGCCAGAGTTCTAACGACGTCTTCCCGACGGCGATGCACGTGGCGGCGGTAATTGCTATCCGCGAACAGCTTATCCCGCAGCTTAACGTCCTGAAATCCACGCTTAACGAGAAAGCGCAGGCCTTCCGCGACATCGTCAAAATTGGCCGTACGCACCTGCAGGACGCCACGCCGCTGACGCTCGGCCAGGAGATTTCCGGCTGGGTGGCGATGCTGGAACATAACCTGAAGCATATTGAGTACAGCATGCCGCACCTGGCGGAGCTGGCGCTCGGCGGGACGGCGGTCGGGACCGGGTTAAACACCCATCCAGAATACGCGGTACGCGTGGCGGAGGAGCTGGCAAACATCACCGGACAGCCGTTCGTTACGGCGCCCAATAAGTTTGAAGCGCTGGCGACCTGCGATGCGCTGGTCCACACCCACGGCGCGCTGAAAGGGCTGGCGGCCTCGCTGATGAAAATTGCCAACGATGTGCGCTGGCTGGCCTCGGGCCCGCGCTGCGGCATCGGTGAAATCAGCATCCCGGAAAACGAGCCGGGCAGCTCCATCATGCCGGGTAAAGTGAACCCGACCCAGTGCGAAGCCATGACCATGCTCTGCTGCCAGGTGTTGGGCAACGACGTGGCCGTCAACCTGGGCGGTGCGTCCGGCAACTTCGAGCTGAACGTCTATCGCCCGATGGTGATCCACAACGTTCTGCAATCGATTCGTCTGCTGGCGGACGGGATGGAGAGCTTTAACGAGCACTGCGCGGTAGGGATTGAGCCGAATCGCGAACGTATCAGCCAGTTGCTCAATGAATCCCTGATGCTGGTGACGGCGCTGAATACCCATATCGGCTACGACAAGGCCGCCGAGATCGCTAAAAAAGCGCATAAAGAGGGGCTGACGCTGAAAGCCTCCGCCCTGGCGCTGGGCTATCTCACGGAGGCAGAGTTCGACGCCTGGGTTCGTCCGGAGGCGATGGTCGGCAGCCTGAAATAGTTACCCCGCCACGTACAGGTGCAGCCGCGGAATAATCAGCTGCAGCGGCTGCGCCTGAGGCCGGTAACGGTGCTGGACATTGTCCGCATCGTAATTCAAAAGCTCACCAATATCCGGCACGATGGCCCCCCGATCGGTATCATAAAGCGCAATCAGCGGCGTAGGGCAGGCATACTGAACCTGTTTTTGCTGTCCGGAATACCAGACGCGGGCGATAGGCTGCACCTTCACCGGACGCTTTATCTTGAGGCGCGCGTCCGCCGGAAGCGAGGCGATGCTGTGGTACTCCTGCTCCAGGCGCTCAATCCACTGCTCGCGTGACCACGGTGCGACGGTGCGCGGCGTCTTCAGGCTTTTTTCCAGCTGCGCCAGAATCTCATCCCGGGTGAAGTTTTTAATGATGTGCTTATTCGCCCAGCCGAAGCGCAGCGTGGCGGGGTGACGCAGTACCGTCAGCGTGCGATAGGCGTTCAGGGTAATCAGCCCCGGAAGCTGACGGTGCACCCATTCAAACCGGGCGGCTGGGGCGAGGCCGGACTCTTCGGTGATGATCTTTTCAAAGGCCGCTTTCAGGGTGTTGATATGGGTAATCTTACTTTCCAGCGCGTCGCGCGTTGTCCCATCGGTTTGCAGGCAGATCACGCCGGGCAGACGCACGGCCGCCTTACTGCTGCGGTTTTCTGACTGCTGCTGGATAAACAGGCGGCGATAGTGCTTCAGCGCCAGCTCAAGGGCGGCGCTGCCGATGTGCTGTTCAACCTGGATGGCGTCCAGCGGGTCGTGCTCGGCCCCTTTAGCCACCTCGGGCAGGGTAAAGACGCGTGCGGCCAGCAGGCGGCAGGTCTGCAAACGTTCGGTCAGGGTCAGGAGCTCGTGTTCTATTTCCCGAAACGTGCTGTTCAGCCGTTCGAGGAGATCGTAGGTCGCCATAAGCACTCTCGTTAGTTACAACATACTTATGATATAGCACAGCACGCCGGGTCAGGCCAGCGTGCGGTTGAGGTCAGGCAGGGACGGGAAGGGCGATGTTATGGTATACCGGCCAGCTAAAGCAGAAGCGCGCGCCGCCGAGCTCGCTCTCTTCGCAATGCACCGTGCCGCCCATCGCCTGCGCGATAGAGTAAACAATCGCCAGCCCCAGGCCGCATCCGCCAGTGGCGCGATCGCGGCTGGGGTCGAGGCGGACAAACGGTTCAAACACGGTTTCTCGCGCTTCCGGGGCAATCCCCGGACCGTCATCCTCCACCGTCAGGCTGGCCTGATTGCCCTGCAAATCCAGCCCAATCTGTAGCGTACTTTCGCTGTAGCGCATGGCGTTGTTCATCAGATTGTCCAGCACGCGCTCCATCAGTCGCATATCGAGCGCGCCGTAATCACCCGGCGTGACGCGCGTTAACAGCGTGCGCTGCGGGTTCACGCTCTGAACGTCATCGATGTGGGTTTGCAGCCAGGCGGGAAGGTCCGGCGTGCTGAGGTTCAGCTCGTTTTGCGGGCGATCGAGGCGCGCGTAGGTTAGCAGCTCCTCAATCAGCCCTTCAAGCTGGCCAATATCGCGGTTAAGCGCCTGAGACTCCGCGTCCGTCAGATTCTCGCTCATCTCCAGACGATAGCGCAGGCGAACCAGCGGCGTGCGCAGCTCGTGCGCTATTCCGTCGATCAGCTGCTTTTTACTGGCGATCAGGGCATTAATGTTATCGGCCATCTGGTTAAAGGCCACGCCCAGGCGTTCAAAGCTGGAACCGCTGTCGAAGTGAATGCGTTCGGTAAAATGTCCCTCGCCAAAACGCTGCGCGGCGGATTCCAGCTTCAGCATGTCCTGCCAGTGCGGGCGCATCCAGATAAAGACCGGAAACGCGAGCGAAATGGCGATAAAGGCCATCAGCGCCATGTCCAGCAGACGCATCTGGTGCAGATAATAGAGATAGGGCACCGGCCCGACGGCCAGCACGTAATGGCTGCGCGGAATACGCTGGATAAAGGTGTATTTCTCATCCAGCGCGACGATGTCCCCGTCGCGCAGGCGCTGCATGGCGGGCGGATCCAGCTCAAAATCTTTTAACGGCTCGATGCGTAAATCGAACGACAGGTTCAGATCCAGCTCTTTGAGGGTTTTCGCCCAGTCGTGCGGCGGGATCTCTCTCAGCTCGCTGCGCATCAGATAGAGCGAGCTTTTCATCAGATCGTCCAGCGACTGCCTGCCCGCACGTTCGGCGGTGAATTTATAGACCAGCCCGACCAGCATGGTCATGACCAGGAAGCAGACAAACAGCAAAAGATAAAACTGCACAAACAGCTTTTTCATTGGATCTCACCGAGGAAACGCATTGTGCAGAATATACATGAAAACCCGTCGATATTTTCATGTCTGTGAAGCGTATTACGTGGCTTTCGCGCTGTTTTTACCTTGGCGATGAGTGTTTCCGTTAAGGCCAGTCCTTCCGCAATGTGCATATCAATCACATCGGTCCCAAATTCGTTAATTAAATCCAGGAGAATTTCGTAAGACTGGATGAGTTCAAGGAGATCAAAGAGCGCTTTCCGATCGGCGCGTGAGGGGGAGGAATGGCTAAGCGCTGCCTGATTAACAATCCATTCAAGATTGGTTTTGATGGCTTCTACCTGACTGTAGCTATACATATTTCATGGGCTTAAATCCTCATATCAAGATTTTATGGGAGAGGTATCGTGAGAGCTTCACGGTAAAAATGAGTAAAACGGTCGCAAGAGCGGGGCGAGCTGAAAAAAGGAGAGTCGAGAAGGTAATTATGGAATAGTTTGCGTGCTTAGCAAGTCAATTGTTGCGCAAACGTAAAAATAAACGCGCGAAAGAAGGGCATCGTCGCGCAACGCCTTCATTTCGCACGGGTTGTCTTATCGGGAGACGCGATCAGGTTTCCCAGGCGTGCGGGGCAAACAGGTAACCCTTATTACGCACGGTTTTAATGCGGTAGGGCTCGGTAGCGTTATCCTGCAGCTTTTTGCGCAGGCGCGAAATTGCCACGTCAACGCTGCGGTCCATTCCGTCATAGCTCACGCCGCGCAGGTTTTTCAGCAGCGCGTCTCGGTCCATGATTTGCCCGGCGTGCGTTGCCAGCTCCCACAGCAGGTCAAAATCTGCGGTGGAGAGGGCGATAAGCTCGCCAGAGAGCAGTACCTGGCGGTTAATGGGGTCAATAGACAGCGTACCGAAGCGCATCGCTTTGTGCGGCGTCAGCGACGGCGCGGGCGCTTCGCGCTCGATGCTGGCGTGCTGGCGCAAATGCAGGCGCAGGCGTGCAAGCAGGACGGCAGGCGGTGTGGTTTTCAGAATGTAGTCATTGGCGCCCATCTCCAGCGACAAAATGTGGTTCATATCGCTGTCCAGAGAGGTGAGCAGGACGATAGGCCCCTCCCACCGGGCGCGCAGGTCACGGCAGAGCGTCATGCCGTCTTTGCCTGGCAACATGATATCCAGCAGTACCAGATCCGGGTTTTCACGGACGACCACCTCTTCGGCGCGATCGCCGCGAGGTTCAACAATGACGTCCATATCATGTTTACCCAGATAGGCGGCGATCAGTTGCCCGACCTCGGGTTCGTCTTCAACATAAACAATCTTATTCATACAGCGTCTGTTTTCGTGAAAAAAGCCAACATACACCGCGAAACCTTAACCTTCCATTAATCTTTCAAAATTAACGCCGGTTCCGTTATTCTGGCTCATATTGTGAGTTGATTATTCCAGGGAAAAATATGGGGCTGGCGATCAAAGCCGCGCTGGGCGCGCTGGTGGTGTTACTGATTGGCGTTCTGGCAAAAACGAAAAACTATTATATTGCCGGGCTAATCCCGCTGTTTCCGACCTTTGCGCTAATTGCCCACTATATCGTGGCTTCTGAGCGGGGCACGGAAGCATTACGCACGACCATCGTGTTTGGCATGTGGTCTATCATTCCGTATTTTCTCTACCTGCTTTCGCTGTGGTATTTCACCGGTTTTCTGCGTCTTCCCCTGGCGCTGAGCGGGGCGGTGGCCTGCTGGGGACTCAGCGCCTGGGTGTTAATTTTCTTCTGGAGCCGCTTTCACTAGCGCAGCGGTCGGCCGCCGTCCACGGCAAAGGTTCTGCCGGTGACGTAGCAGCTGGTGAGCAGGTAATCCACAAGGTCGATGACCTCTTTCTCGCCCGGGGCGATTTTCATGAGCGACTTATTCAGCGCCTGCTGGCGATACTCCGCATCATCGTTTTCGTTAAACAAAATCATCGCCGGAGCGATGGCGTTCACCTTCACCTCGGGCGCGAGCTTGCGGGCAAACGAGCGCGTCATGTTATCCAGCGCGGCTTTGCTGGCCGCGTAGGCGATGTGCTTGTCGCTTCCGCGCTCCACCACATAATCGGTGAAGTGAATAATGTCGCCCGCAGCGTGCCCGTGGCCGCGCAGCAGGTCCTGCAGAGCGTGGTTAAGCAGATAAGGCGCATTGACGTGGATCTGCAGCATGGCGGAGAGCGTTTCGCTGAGTGACGTACCGGGTTTTTCGGCACGCCATGCGCTGGCGTTATGGATCACGGCGCGCAGCCCCGTCGTGGTGGATTTCACCTCTTCCGCGAAAGCCAGAATGCCTTCATCGGTTGAAAAATCAGCCTGAATGCAGACCGCCCCGGCTTTGCGTAACCCTTCAATCGACGGATATTCCGTACGGTAGCTGACAATGACCGGATGGCGAATGTTGAGAAAGTGATGGGCGAGGGCGAGGCCGATACGGCGACCTCCGCCGGTAATCAGTATTGGGCGAAGCGGTGCATTTCCCATCGTATTCTCCTTTACAGTTCAACAATGGGAAAGGCGATGCTATCCCATTAACATCCAGGTTGCCGGCAGGGCAGCAACCAGTAACAGTCCAATTAATGCCATCTCACGGCGTTTCAGCGCGTTCTCCAGCTGATGCGTGCGGCGGGCATAGATAAACACCAGCAGACCCGGTGCGTACAGCACCACCGACAGCAGCAGATGCATAGGCCCGGAAGCATACAACAACCACAGGCCGTAAATACAGGCTCCGACACCCACGACATAATGCGCCGGGCGTGTGGCAATTTTTAACAGATACGCACCCACTAAGAAATAGGGTACCAGAATCATCTCCGAGGCGATGGTCAGCAGGGTGTTATAGTCTGAACCTGTGAGCCAGATCAGCACCAGACAGACCTGAACGCTGATGTTGGTCAGCCAGAGCGATGCCGACGGCGCGCTGTTTTGGTTTTGACGGGCGAACAGGCGTGGAAACGCCTTGTGCGTCGCGGCCAGGAACGGCACTTCAGCCGCCATGATGGTCCAGCTCAGGTAAGCGCCGCAGACGGAGACGATCAGCCCTGCGGCAATCACCACGTCGCCCCAGGGGCCGAGCATTTTCACCATCAGGCCAGCCATTGACGGGTTACGCATTTCAGCCAGCTCAGGACGCGCTACCACGCCCAGCGACAGCAGCGTCACCAGCAGATAGACCCCGAGCGCAGCCAGTACGGCCAGCAGCGTGGCGCGGCCTACATCGCGTTTATTCCGGGCCCGGGCAGAAACCACGACCGCGCCTTCAACGCCGATGAATACCCACAGGGTAATCAGCATCGTGTTTTTCACCTGCTCCCAGACGGGAACGCCCAGCGCAACGCCGCTGAAATCAAGCTTGAATACGTCCAGACGGAACGCAATAAAGGCCAGAACGATAAACAGGCCGAGCGGAACCAGTTTCGCCAGCGTCGCCACCAGGTTGATGCTGGCGGCCGTTTGTACGCCACGCAACACCAGCCAGTGGACGAACCACAGCAACACCGAGGCGCCCACAATAGACTGCCAGGTATTTCCGTCGCCAAAGAAGCGCAGCTCAGGCGTATCGGTAAAGAAACTGAGCGCCGAGAAGACAATAACCAGATAGGAGACGTTGGCGATAACCGCACACAGCCAGTATCCCCACGCGGAACAGAAGCCAATCAGCTCGCCGAAACCTTCACGCGCATAGGTGAAAATGCCGCCGTCCAGGTCCGGGCGAATGCGGGTGAGCAGCAGCATGGCGAAGGCCAGCAGCAGTATTCCGACACCCGTAATGCCCCAGCCAATCATGAGCGCGGAAGGGCTGGCGACGGCCGCCATATTTTGCGGCAAACTGAATACGCCCGCACCCAGCATTGAGCTTAAAACGAGTGCAGTCAGAGCACTCAGGCCAAGTTTCTTTTCCATTGGCTTCCTGTTATGAAAGGTCAAAATCCAGAATAATTATTTCGCTCAGGCGCATAAAAATGGTGGATCACACTAAGGCGCGGGATTTTACGGAGTGTAACGAATGCATGCAATGACGTGAGGCAGAAATTCAAAAAAAGTAACAAAAAAAGGCGGCATTGCGCCGCCTTTCGTAAACGATGTTGTTACTTGTACAGATCGGCGCTGATGGTCACGTTGTTACCACGTTCCTGCCACTGGCGGGTGATGTGGTAGTACTTCGCCCCTTTCTTCGCCGCACGCTTCGCGACCTGGTAAGAGACTTCCGTCATGTTGCCGTAGTTGCCGGTAAACTTGATGCTGTCGAACGGCACCATCTGCGCTGCAGTGGCGTTGTTCAACTCTTCAATTTTGGTACCGTCCGGCAGCGTAACGGAATAACGGCCACCTTTTGTAGACTGCGTTTCGAAGAAACGGCCCACTTCAGCGCTTGGGGCAGCCGTTGTTGCTACGCCTGGAATTTCAACTTTCTTCGCTTCTTCGCCGCCTTTAGCTATCGCCGCGCGACCTGCTTCTGAATTCGCCGGGATGGCATCCGGGCTCTGCAGAACACGTTTTTTCGCATCTTTTTTATAGATGAACGCGGTAATACGCTGGTTGCCACCCTGGTTAGCATCGACCTGACGCACGATGAAGAAAGAGTAGGCCCCTTTCTCTTTCGCGGCTTTGGTGATGGCATCGTTCACTTCAGGCTGGCTGCGATAGAAGCCCTGAACGGTGACGGTGTCGTAAGGTTCCAGCTCAATCGCCTGATCTTTCGGCAGTTCAACAACACCGTTGATCACGCGGTTTTTTGGCGCGTCAGCTTTTGGCGCATTGTCTTTGAACAGCGCAATGGTCACGCGCTGGTTACCGCTGTTGCCGTAATCGGACTGGTCAACGACATAAAACGAGGCCGCCCCGTTTTTATCTGCGGCTTTTGATGCAGCGGCGACGGCGTCGCCAATAGAATTATAACGACCCACAATGACCGTATGGTCAAAAGGTTTTAACGCTGCCGCTTGCTCCGGCGTTAACTCTGTTGCGGCATTCGCAGACAGGGCGGTCGCGGAAAGAAGTGCGGACGCCAGGAGTGTGTTCTTAAGCTTCATAAAAATGATCCTTCGCCTTGCGCAAACCATGTACTGGTATTGTTGTTAATTTGAGACGGTCCCGATTATTGCATTTAAAACCCGTCGCTGTCTGCGCCATTTTTCACTGCCTGTGCTTACTGAATCACCGAATTCGATAACATTTAGTGATATGTTGAAAAAACACGCGTTTGACAAGTAAAACTGATAAAGCATATGACTTTTACAAGTTAATTTAATGTTAACAAGTTGTTCTCTTATGGCGCTATATCATGTTTTTACCGCTTCGCTTGCGCGTTTTATCGGTTCTGGCAGTGAATTTAAGGTAAATATCACTGTCAGTGACGCCGATCGCTTATTTTTCACAGATAAAGTAAGAAATAGTGTTTTCTGGCGGTAGATCGCGGGCGCTATTTTCAGTAGGTTATAGACAGTTTGTTACTGTTTTATTTTCCGGGGTTAATCATCTCTCGTCGCTTGCGCGATGGCGAAAATTGATACAAACCGCGGGCATTATCGATAAACCATCATCAAAAACCGATGGAAGGGAAAACTATGCGTATTGGGGTACCAAAAGAACGGTTAGCCAATGAAACCCGCGTAGCGGCAACACCGAAAACGGTGGAGCAACTGCTTAAGCTGGGTTTTACGGTCGCGGTTGAAAGCGGCGCGGGCAAACTGGCGAGTTTCGATGACGAGGCCTTTATCCAGGCCGGCGCGGAAGTGGTCGACGGTGCTAACGTCTGGCAGTCGCCGGTGATTCTGAAGGTCAACGCACCGGAAGAGAATGAGATTGCGCTGCTGAATCCGGGAACGACCCTGGTGAGCTTCATCTGGCCTGCGCAAAACCCGGAGCTGATGGAGAAGCTGGCGGCCTGCGGCGTGACCGTGATGGCGATGGACTCCGTGCCGCGCATTTCGCGCGCGCAGTCGCTGGATGCCTTAAGCTCCATGGCAAACATTGCCGGCTATCGCGCCATTGTTGAAGCTGCCCACGAATTTGGTCGCTTCTTTACCGGTCAAATCACCGCCGCGGGTAAAGTCCCTCCGGCGAAAGTAATGGTGATTGGCGCGGGCGTGGCGGGCCTTGCCGCAATCGGTGCGGCAAACAGCCTGGGCGCTATCGTACGCGCCTTTGACACCCGTCCTGAAGTAAAGGAACAGGTCCAGAGCATGGGCGCCGAATTCCTTGAGCTGGATTTCAAGGAAGAGGCAGGCAGCGGCGATGGTTACGCGAAGGTGATGTCCGAAGCCTTTATCAAAGCCGAAATGGAACTCTTCGCCGCCCAGGCGAAAGATGTCGACATTATTGTCACTACCGCGCTTATCCCGGGTAAACCGGCGCCGAAGCTGATTACCCGTGAGATGGTTGACTCCATGAAGCCGGGCAGCGTGATTGTCGACCTGGCCGCCCAAAACGGCGGCAACTGTGAATATACCGTTCCAAATCAGGTAACCACGACCGCGAACGGCGTGAAGGTGATCGGCTATACCGATCTGCCGGGCCGTTTGCCAACGCAGTCTTCTCAGCTCTACGGCACTAACCTGGTCAACCTGCTGAAGCTGCTCTGCAAAGAGAAAGACGGCAACGTCACCGTTGATTTCGACGATGTTGTTGTGCGCGGCGTCACGGTGGTCCGTGAAGGTGAAATTACCTGGCCTGCGCCGCCTATTCAGGTTTCTGCTCAGCCTCAGGCGGCAACGAAAGCGGCACCTGAGCCAAAAGAACCCGCCAAACCGGCTTCTCCGTGGCGCAAATACGCGATCATGGCGCTGGTGATTATTCTGTTCGGCTGGCTGGCTGACGTCGCACCAAAAGAGTTCCTCGGCCACTTTACCGTCTTCGCGCTCTCCTGCGTCGTGGGCTACTACGTGGTGTGGAACGTCTCTCATGCGCTGCATACGCCGCTGATGTCGGTAACCAACGCCATTTCCGGGATCATCGTGGTGGGGGCGTTACTGCAGATTGGTCACGGCGGCTGGATCAGCTTCCTGAGCTTCATCGCGGTGCTGATCGCCAGTATCAATATTTTCGGTGGTTTCACCGTGACTCAGCGCATGCTGAAAATGTTTCGTAAAGGCTAAGGGGTAGCATATGTCTGGAGGATTAGTGACAGCCGCATACATTGTTGCTGCAATCCTGTTTATTTTCAGTCTGGCGGGGCTTTCCAAACACGAAACGTCTCAGCAGGGGAATAACTTTGGTATCGCCGGGATGGCGATTGCGCTGATTGCCACCATCTTCGGGCCGGATACCGGCAACGTGGCGTGGATCCTGGTGGCGATGATCATCGGCGGCGCGATTGGTATTCGCCTGGCAAAACGCGTTGAAATGACCGAGATGCCGGAGCTGGTTGCCATTCTGCACAGCTTCGTGGGTCTGGCGGCAGTGCTGGTGGGCTTCAACAGCTACCTGTATCACGAACCGGGCCTGGAACCGATTCTGGTGAACATCCACCTGACGGAAGTGTTCCTCGGTATCTTCATCGGTGCGGTGACTTTCACCGGCTCTATTGTGGCGTTCGGCAAGCTGCGCGGGAAGATCTCCTCTAAACCGCTGATGCTGC
This sequence comes from Enterobacter sp. DC1, assembly GCF_000568075.1. Lineage (NCBI taxonomy): Bacteria > Pseudomonadati > Pseudomonadota > Gammaproteobacteria > Enterobacterales > Enterobacteriaceae > Enterobacter > Enterobacter sp. DC1. Next base: position 710,757 of record NZ_AZUA01000001.1, on the reverse strand, counting down.
CAAACCGTCACAAGCTGAACCTGGCGGCGCTGGTGGTGTCGTTTGTACTGCTGGTGGTCTTCGTGCGTACCGAAAGCGTGGGCCTGCAGGTGCTGGCGTTGCTGGTAATGACCATCATCGCGCTGGCGTTCGGCTGGCACCTGGTGGCGTCCATCGGCGGTGCGGATATGCCGGTAGTTGTCTCGATGCTGAACTCCTACTCCGGTTGGGCGGCAGCGGCGGCAGGCTTTATGCTGAGCAACGACCTGCTGATCGTCACCGGTGCGCTGGTGGGTTCTTCCGGTGCGATCCTGTCTTACATCATGTGTAAGGCGATGAACCGCTCGTTCATCAGCGTTATCGCCGGTGGTTTCGGGACCGACGGGTCTTCTTCCAGTGCGGATGAAGAAGTGGGTGAGCACCGTGAAATTTCTGCGGAAGATACCGCAGACATGCTGAAAAACTCGCATTCCGTGATCATCACCCCGGGCTACGGCATGGCGGTGGCACAGGCGCAGTATCCGGTTGCGGAAATCACCGAGAAGCTGCGCGCGCGGGGCATCAAGGTTCGCTTTGGTATTCACCCGGTGGCAGGGCGACTGCCGGGTCACATGAACGTGCTGCTGGCGGAAGCGAAAGTGCCTTACGACATCGTGCTGGAAATGGATGAGATCAACGATGATTTCGCCGACACCGACACCGTGCTGGTCATTGGCGCCAACGATACCGTTAACCCTGCGGCGCAGGACGATCCGGGTAGCCCAATCGCCGGTATGCCTGTTCTGGAAGTGTGGAAGGCGCAGAACGTGATTGTGTTTAAACGCTCCATGAATACCGGCTATGCCGGGGTTCAGAACCCGCTGTTCTTCAAAGAGAACACCCACATGCTGTTTGGCGATGCCAAAGCCAGCGTGGATGCGATTCTGAAATCACTCTGACAGGGTAAAGCCCGGTGGCGCAAGCTTACCGGGCCTACCAAACCCGTAGGCCGGGTAAGGCGAAGCCGCCACCCGGCAAAAAAAACCGCCGGTTCCCCGACGGTTTTTTTTCATCTTACTGGTTAATCGTCTTCCGGATCGTCCAGCTCAACCGGCGTCTGGTACTCATCCGGCTTAATGACCAGCAGGTCGCAGCGCAGATGGTCGATCACCTGTTCGGCGGTATTGCCGAGGAACGCGGCAGAAATACCGGTTCGGCCAATGGTGCCCAGCACCACAATCCCCGCCTGCAGGTGTTCCGCCAGGTCCGGGATCACCTCTTCAGGCAGCCCTTTTTCCACGTGGGTCATTTTCTCATCGATGCTGAATTTCTGACGCAGCGCTTTCATGGCCAGCAGATGCTGACCGCGGATCGCGTCGTTGTACACGCTCGGGTCAAATTCAGGCAGCTCAATGGCAATGTTAATCGGAGTGACCGGATAGGCGCCAACCAGATGCACTTCGGTATGATTCACCTGATCGGCAAGCTGGATGGTCTCCTTCACCAGCTTCTCGTTCAGCGAATTGTGGTAATCCTCTTCGCTTGCAAGGTTTACCGCCACAACGGCTTTACCGCCCTCAGGCCACGGCTGGTCTTTCACCATCCAGACCGGGCAAGGGCATTTGCGCAGCAGGTGCCAGTCGGTCGGGGTGAAAATCACGGATTCCAGCTTGTCGTGCTGGTGTGCCATCTTCAGCAGCAGATCGTGCCCACCGGCGACAATTTCCTGGATGATGGCTTCGAAAGGTCGGTTATGCCAGACCACTTTAATATCAATGGGCACGCCCGCTTCCAGGTAATACTTCGCCTGTTCACGGATCCACGCGGTACGCTGGCTGATGACGCCCTGACGCATAGCGGTGCGCTCGTCAGGCGACAGAAGGGTGGTCATCTCATACGAGAAGTCATAGATCGGCAAAAACGCTTTGATTTTGCCACCAATCCGTTGATGCAAATACACAGCACGTCGTAATGCCGGCTGATCGTCCTGATTCGGATCGATAGCTACCAGCATGTTTTGATACTTGGCCATACAGGTCTCCTTACTACTGTCACCACAGTCTGTAATTAAAAGAGTAACCTATATATCCTGAATGAAACAGAGGGGAGGTTTTGCCAGATCAATAATTCATGAAAATTTATCAGAGGAAAAGTACCGTCGTCGTCACCGCGATAAACGCAATAAACAGCAGCACCATCACCGCTATCGCAAAGGTCGTGGAGTCCTGGACGTAGGTTTTTTCTTCCCCCTTCATCGGGCCGACAAGCATGATCCAGATGAAGATAAAGGTCACAGAGGCAATCACGACTGAAACGAAAAACAAACTTTCTCTCAATTCATAACCTCAACGAGAACCTTTCGGGCGCTGTGTGGGGACGTGCTGCGGTGAAAATATCTTGAAACGGAAGTGATTATACCAGACCAATAAATCACAAGAATTTATCAGTCTGGTCATCAACATGCGGAGAGTTACGCCACGTTGCGGGCGTGCCCGGCAAGAACGGCAAGCGCTTCACCGTTTTCGATAGTGATGTATTTACCCTTAACGGCCAGCATCCCGCTTTTCTGGAAACGGCCCAGCAGACGGCTGATGGTTTCCACGGTCAGACCAAGGTAGTTACCGATATCGCCGCGCGTCATCGTCAGACGGAATTCACGCGGCGAGAAGCCACGCTCGGCGAAACGGCGGGAGAGGTTGTAGATAAACGCGGCCAGGCGCTCTTCTGCGTTCTTTTTAGAAAGCAGCAGAATCATGTCCTGATCGCCTTTGATCTCACCGCTCATCAGACGCATCATCTGCTGACGCAGGTTAGGCATCTTACCGGACAGATCGTCCAGGGTTTCAAACGGGATTTCGCAAACCATTGAGGTTTCGAGCGCCTGAGCAAAGCTCGGGTGATGGCCCGTGCCGATGGCATCAAAGCCCACCAGGTCACCCGCCAGATGGAAGCCGGTGATCTGCTCATCACCCTGTTCGGTGATGGTATAGCTTTTGATGGTGCCAGAACGGATAGCATAGAGCGATTTCAGTTCGTCTCCCGCTTTAAACAGCGTCTGCCCTTTCTGAATAGGCTTTTTGCGCTCGATGATATTATCAAGCTGATCGAGTTCATGCTCATTCAGGGTAAACGGGATACAGAGCTGGCTGATGCTGCAATCCTGGCAATGGATAGCACAACCGCCAGACTGAATGCGTCGTATAATTCGCTTTTCCGGGATCATAGGTTTGCTCAAGCCTTAATTGATATTGGTCAATTTTAACATCTTTTTGGTAAGTACGTAAGCCTGACAAACCCTCAATAAGGACAAGAGACGGCAACGTGTCGCCATCTTCTTGAAATTCCACAGCTTGATTATGGATTTTTAGCCTAACCGGAAGAAAATTAAGCACAAAAAGCCTGGAAGCTAGAGCAGGAGATACCCTTCGTGACGCAGCAACCACTCTTTGCGCTGCACGCCGCCGGCATAGCCCGTCATGGTGCCGTTGCGGCCAATGACGCGATGGCACGGCACCACGATGCTGACCGGGTTAGAGCCGTTAGCGGCACCCACCGCGCGTGCGGCGCCTGCGCGGCCTAGCTGCTCCGCGAGCTGGCCGTAATGCATGACCTGCCCACAGGGAATGGACCGCAGCGCCTGCCACACTTCGCGCTGAAAAGGCGTGCCTGCCGTGGCGGTCGGCAGAGTATCAATGATGCTGAGATCGCCTTCGAAGTAGGCCGCAAGCTTGTCGCTCAGCCCGCCCGGGTTGGTGGCGCGGATACGTTCATACCCCTGCGAGCGGTAGTGAACATGGAGCAGTTCTTCCATGCGGTCGCTGTGCTCTTCCCATTCGACGGCGCGCAGGCAGAACTGCTCGTCCGCGATCACCCACAGCGGCCCGAGCGGCGTCGCAATCTTATCTTCGAGTAATCTCAGCATCCTCATTCCTTTAGTTCAGCCTCGGGTATATCCCCGGCCCAATCGGCAGGCCGACAAGATACCATGCGACCAGCATCACCAGCCATACCCCTAAAAAGATAAGCGGGTAGGGTAAAACCAGCGAATAGTAGGTACCCAGTTTGGCCTCGGGTTTATAGCGCTGCAGGAAGCCTAAGAACAGCGGAACAAACGGCGAAACCGGCGCCAGCGGAATCACCGAGGAGTCCGCGATGCGGAAAAGGATCTGGGCAAACGCCGGGTGGAACCCCAGCATCATAAACATCGGCACGAAGATCGGGGCCAGAATCGACCAGATGGCAGACCCGCTGGCGATAAACATGCACAGCAGGGATGACAGCAGCGCCAGACCGACAAACGCCGGTACGCCGCTTAATCCGGCCGCCTCTAGCGCGTCGGTCAGGCCCACGGCCATAAACTTGCCCATGTTGCTCCAGTTAAACATCGCCACAAACTGCGCCAGCGGGAACACCATCACGATAAAGCCCGCCATCTCCTTCATCGGCTCGATCATCAGCTGCGGCAGATCGCCCTGACGGCGGATTTTGCCGGTCGCGATACCGTAGGCGAGCGAAACGACAAAGAAGAAGAGGATAATCAGCGGCACGATGCCCTGAATAAACGGTGACGGCAGGACGGTATGTTTAACCGGATCGCGCAATATGCCGTTTTCCGGCACCACCATCAGCGCCACCAGCGCGATAAAGGCCAGCGAGACCACGCCAGCCACGCGCAGGCCGAAGCGCTGCTCTTTGCTCAGGGTGTCCAGCTTTTCATCGCTACGGCCTTCCCATTTACCCAGGCGCGGCTCGATGATCTTGTCGGTAATCAGCCCGCCGACAATCGTCAGGACAATCACCGAGCTTGCCATAAAGTACCAGTTGTCGATCACGCTGACGTGCATTGCCGCATCGATGGTCTTCGCCGCCTCGGTGCTGATGCCCGAGAGCAGCACGTCGGTGGTGACGATCAGCAGGTTGGCGGTGAATCCACAGCCCACGCCCGCAATCGCCGACAGCAGGCCCGCCACGGGATGACGCCCGACGGCGAGGAAAATCAGCGCCCCCATCGGCGGCATGATCACCAGCGCGGCGTCGGAGGAGATATGGCTGAAGAAGGCGATAAACAGCACCATATAGCTGGCGTAACGCGCGCTGACGTGGGAAGCCATCTTCACCATTAGTGCAGGCAGCAAGCCCACGCGTTCCGCCAGCCCGGCGCCCAGCACCAGTGCCAGAATGGCGCCCAGCGGGGCGAAGCCGCTGAAGTTCTTAATCACGTTGGGTAAAAACCAGTGCAGCCCGTCAACGCTGAGCAGGTTCTTTACCGCCACCAGGCTGCCGTCAGCCGGGCTACGCACGCTCACGTCAAAGGCGGATAGCACGGCGGTGGCGACCATCAAAATCACAATCAGATAGATAAACAGCAGGAAAGGGTGCGGCACTTTATTGCCGATCCTTTCAACCCAGCCATAGAGCTTACCGGATGGGGAATGCGAAGGTATGGATGACATACTCATGGGCGTTCCTCGGGAGTGTTGTGTTGTTGTGTTGTGTTTTTTTATTTTAAAGGTGACGGTGTCACGCCCTGTGGGATCGGACACGCGTACGGTTTTTCTTGTAATTGTTGTTCGAACTCTTCACGGCATTTTTTCAGCAGCGCTGCGTCCTGCAGCAGGTTGAGCGCGGTTGCCCCCATCACTTTTCCGGCCAGCAGCATGCCTTTATGGGCAATGGAGGTACGCCCCTGCGCCACCAGCTGCCAGGTGTGCAGCGGCGTGCCGACGGTAAAGCAGGGGCTAAAGCACTGGGCGACCGGCATTTTCCAGCTGACGTCGCCCACGTCGGTTGAACCCGCCAGCACGTTGTCGGTGATGGCATAGGGCGCGACTTCATCCACCAGCAGCGTCTCCTGATGACGACGGGCAAAGGCTTTACCCGCGTCACCCCCCGTTGCGGCAATATTTTTCAGGCTGTTTTGCAGATCGTTGGGCGTCAGGGTGGCGCGGATCTCGCGGGCGAAGGCGCGTTCTTCGGCGGTCCATTCTGGCGTACCGTAGTGCTGCAGGGCGCGATACATCGCCGCCTCGAGCGTGCGGTTCGGCAGGTAGCTGGAGCAGGCTTTATCAAAGCGACACTCGACGGTGGTTTCGGTCATCATCGCCGCGCCCTGGGCGATTTTCTCGATGCGTTCGTAGATCTGCTGCGCATCGGCCATCTCCGGGGCGCGGATCAGGTACAGCACCTCAGCCTGCGCCTGCACCACGTTGGGTGAAATCCCGCCGGTATCGGTAATGGCATAATGGACGCGCGCTTTCTCAATGATGTGTTCGTTGAGGAAGTTGGTGCCGGTGGTCATCAGCGTCACGGCGTCGAGCGCGCTGCGTCCCAGATGGGGGGAGTTGGCCGCGTGTGCCGCCACGCCGTGAAAACGCCAGGCAGCCTGAATATTCGCCAGGGTGCTGACGTTAAACATCCCGGCGAAGGCTTCCGGGTGCCAGGTGACGGCGGCATCGACGTCATCAAACAGGCCTTCGCGCACCATAAAGGTTTTCCCGGAGCCACCTTCCTCGCCGGGACAGCCATAAAAACGCACCGTTCCGCTGCCGCCGTGCTGCTCCAGCCAGCTTTTCACCGCCACCGCGCCCGCCAGCGCCGCGGTGCCTAAGAGGTTATGCCCGCAGCCGTGGCCGTTGGCTCCCGGCGTGGCGGATTGCGCCGTTGCGCAGTGCGCCTGCTGGCTTAACCCGGCCAGCGCGTCGTATTCACCCAGCAGGGCAATGACCGGTTTCCCGCTGCCGAAGCTGGCGACAAAGGCGTTGGGGATGCCGCCAGCCTCGCGCGTCAGCGTGAATCCTTCTGACTCTAGCTCGCTGGCGAGCCGTTCGGCGGACCAGAACTCTTCAAAGCGGGTTTCAGGACGATCCCAGATCGCGTCGGCAATATCGGTTAACGTCCGACATCGCGTGTCGATCGCATCGGCAATAAAAGCGTAGTTCTCCTGCATTACACACCTCGCGTCCACGGGAAATTGAGCGCAGTTCGCGCCAGCGTTTCAATGGCGATGGTCATGACCTGCTCATCGAAGTCGAATTTTTCGTTGTGATGTCCGGCGCTCAAATCCGTGCCGAACACCATATAGGACGCCATGCCGCCGTTCTCCTGCACGCGGGTCATCATCAGCGTGGCGTCTTCGGAGCCCGCTGGCGCCTTCACCTTATCGATGGCGTGAACAACCCCGGAAACCTGGCTCGCCTGTTCGCGCAGATAATCCACCCACGCCGGCGTCGGCGCGCTGGAGGTCGCGGCACCCATCAGGCGCATCTCGGCGCTCACGCCGTAGAGTGTCGCTGCGCCGGTAATAACCGCCTGCGCGCGTTCAAAGACGTACTGATTAATCGCTTCGGTTTCGCCGCGGGTTTCAACCTTTATCAGGGCATTCGCGGGCACCACGTTGCGTCCGCTGCCCGCCTGCATCACCCCGACGTTCACCCGGGAGGCGCCGTCGCTGTGCGGGGCGATGCTGTGCAGGGCGAGGGCGGCCTGCGCGGCGGCGAGCAGGGCGTTACGTCCGTCCTCCGGCTTACCGCCCGCGTGTGCGGCAACGCCGGTAAAATTCACGTCGAACTTGGTGGTGGCCATAAAGTTATCGCTGCCGCAAATCACCGTTCCGGCAGGGACGCCGGTACCAATATGGATGGCCGTGAAATAGTCCACGCCGTCCAGCGCCCCGGCGGCAACCATGGCGCGCGCGCCGCGGGTACCTTCTTCGGCAGGCTGGAAGATCAGCTTGAGGATGCCGTTGAGCTGCGCTTCATTCTGCTTAAGCACCCGCGCCAGTCCCAGACCAATCGTGGTGTGGCCGTCGTGCGCGCAGGCATGCATCATCCCTGCGTTGCAGGAGGCAAAACCGTCGCGAAACGGGCGATGGCTTTCATCAAGCGCTTCGCTTAAGTCAAGAGCATCCATGTCGACGCGAAACGCCAGCGTCGGTCCGGGACGCCCGGTATTGAGGGTCGCCACAATGCCGGTAAACCCGCCCTCAAACGGCGCCAGCCATTTCTCAGGCGCGCCCTGCGCCCGCGCGCGGGCAAACTCTTGCGCCAGGGTAGCGGCATCGGGCAACCCCATCCGGCTTTCGGCATCCACCACGTCGCGACCCATCGCCAGTTCGTAACCCAGCGAGTCGAGGATTTCCGCGACTTTCGCGGCGGTACGAAACTCTACCCAGCCGGATTCCGCAAAATGGTGAAAATCACGACGCCATGCGCTCAGCTGCGGGGATAACGTCTGGATGTACTGCGCCAGTGTGTCCATATCTGTTCCTGTCATCATTAAAATATGTGAACTGCTTCACGCTGTGATAGTTTTTACTTATCACTAACCGATTTTTCACAGTTTTAACCGTTCAGGAATTACCCTCGCACATCCCTTTCCATTAAAGTAGATGACAGTTTCTTTACTCTGATAAACAACGGTTATCGGTCGGGCTATGACATTCCAGATTAAATTCCATCAAATCCGGGCGTTTGTTGAGGTTGCGCGTCAGGGCAGCATTCGCGGTGCCAGCAGGACGCTGAATCTTTCCCAGCCGGCGCTGACCAAATCCATCAAAGAGCTGGAGGAGGGCATGGCGGCGCAGCTTTTCGTGCGCAGGAGTAAGGGCGTCGCGTTGACCGAATGCGGCGAGGGCTTTTACCAGCGCGCCAGGTTGATTCTGGAAGAGCTGCGTGCGGCGCAGGATGACATCCGTCAGCGGCAGGGTGAGCTGGCCGGACAGATCAACATCGGAATGGGGGCCAGCGTTTCACGCACGCTGATGCCCGCCGTTATCACCCGCTTTCATGCGCAGCATCCGCAGGTCAAGGTGCGGATTATGGAAGGGCAGCTGGTGTCGATGATCAATGAATTACGCCAGGGCGAACTGGACTTCACCATCAACACCTATTATCAGGGACCTTACGACCAGGAATTTACGTTTGAAAAGCTCTTCGAAAAACCGTTTGCGGTATTTTGTCGGGAAGGTCACCCGGCAATGGGAGCAAAGTCAATTAATGAACTTCTGCATTATAACTGGACAATGCCGACGCCGCGTGGAAGTTATTATAAGCAATTAGAAGAGGTATTTAGCGATCGTTCACAAATACCGCGAATTGGTGTGGTTTGCGAAACATTTTCTTCCTGTATTAGCCTGGTCGCGCAAAGTGATTTTTTAAGCATATTGCCGCAGGAGCTAGGCTGTGACCCGCTGCTGGCGCACCGTCTGGTTATGCTGCCGGTTGTCGAATCGCTTCCTAAAGCGGCCTATTATTTAATTCAGCGCCGTGATTCACGTCAGACGCCCCTGGCGGAATCATTAATTACGCAATTCAGAAGGGAAGCGAGAAAATTAATCGGCGCGTGAAATGCCTGTTAAAAAAACAGGATCTGCCCGACATCAGACAGACCCTATAGTACACACAGCAGTGCGTCCTTTCGCCAATCCTGGGTATTATTTCCATGGGGCAGGTATATTTAGGTATAACACTTTTCCCGAAAAATGAAAGGCGGGCGAGTGATTGATTTCACGAAATTTTAACATAAATCACGTATTTTACCTTTGCTGAAATTTTAGTTAAGTCTGATTTAAATCTATTTAATAATTACTATATATATTCATCAGGTTAATATTATTGCCGCGCATCGCCCTGTAACGGTGATTGAGGCCGGTCTCTGGCGCAGGTATAGTACAATCCTCAGATGTAGCCGGAGGATGTCCATGAACCCTGACGACAAATCATTTTTTCTTGACGCCATGGAAGATGTCCAGCCCCTGAAGCGCTGCGCGGATATTCACTGGCAGCCCAGCCGCAATACGCGGGCGCGCGAGGAGGTGGATAGCGAACAGCTGGATAACTTCCTGACGCTGGATTTTCTTGACGTGCTTCCCCTGGAGGAACCGCTGGCGTTCCAGCGCGAAGGGGTACAGCAGGGCGTTATTGATAAGCTGCGCTCGGGTAAATACGCCCGCCAGGCCAGCTTAAACCTCCTGCGTCAGCCCGCCGAACGCTGCCGTCAGATGCTCTATTCTTTTATTCGCCAGGCCGGACGCGACGGGTTACGCAATCTGATTATCATTCACGGGAAAGGGCGTGAGCAAAACTCGCATCCCAATGTGGTGCGCAGCTATCTGGCGCGCTGGTTAACCGAGTTTGAGGAAGTGCAGGCCTTCTGCGTGGCGCTGCCGCATCACGGCGGCAGCGGGGCATGCTATGTTTCACTGCGAAAATCGGATGAGGCAAAACAGGAAAACTGGGAGCGGCACGCCAAGCGCAGCCGCTAGCGGGCGATCTCCTCGCCCGCCGGTGACTCAGAACGTTTCCCAGTTGCTGTCGGTAGAGGCGGTAGTCGTCGCCGGGCGCAGCAGCTGTGGCGTTTTTAGACTGGCCGGGCGCGGGGCGACCGCTTTTTCTTTGCCGTTCAGGCGAAACGCCGCTACCGCCTGGCGCAGCTGCTCGGACTGATCTTCCAGTGCCGCAGCCGCCGTGGCGGACTCCTGCACCAGCGCGGCGTTTTGCTGCGTCACGCTGTCCATCTGCGAAACGGCCAGTCTCACCTGCTCAATACCGCGGCTCTGCTCGTCAGAGGCTGATGAAATCTCACCCATGATATCGGTCACGCGGGTGACGGCGGCGACAATTTCCTTCATGGTGGTGCCAGCCTCGCTGACCTGCTCAGAACCGGTATTCACCCGGCTGACGGAGTTCTCGATAAGCCCTTTGATCTCTTTTGCCGCCTGCGCGCTGCGGCTCGCCAGCGTACGGACTTCGCCTGCAACAACCGCAAAACCACGGCCCTGTTCCCCGGCGCGCGCCGCTTCCACCGCTGCGTTAAGCGCCAGAATGTTGGTCTGGAACGCGATGCTGTCAATCACGCCGGTAATATGCGCAATTTGCTGCGAACTGTCGGCGATTTCGTTCATGGTGCGAACCACGTTATCCACGACGTGACCGCCGCGCGCGGCCGTTTCAGAGGCGTTTTTCGCCAGCAGCGTGGCCTGACGGGCGTTATCGGAGTTCTGTTTAACCGTCGCGGTCAGCTCTTCCATGCTGGCGGCGGTCTCTTCCAGCGAGGCGGCCTGCTGCTCGGTGCGGGCGGAAAGATCGTTGCTTCCTGCGGCAATTTCGCCTGCGCCGGTGTAGATGGAATCCGTACTTCCCCGTACGGCGCTGACGGTAGTTACTAGCGACTGCTGCATCTCATGCAGGCCGGCGGCCAGCTGCCCCATCTCGTTGCGACCAGAGATGGCGATATCCTGCGTCAGGTCGCCCCCTGCAATGGCGCGAATATGGTTCATAATGGAGTGGAGGGGTTTTAACAGCAGGTGCTGTAAACCCTGCCAGATGACCACCAGAACCGCGATAACGGCCAGCAGAATAGCCGCCAGCGTCCACTGCATCTGCGTGAAGCTGCTCTGGTTCTCTTCGGTTGCGGCCTTCAGCAGGGTGTTGTTTTCGGCGCGCCAGCGGTTATAGACCGCTTCCATCTCGTCCTGCGCCTGCTGCGCGTCCAGATCGCCATAGGCCTGGTAGTTGTCGGCACGCAGATACTCAATCGATAAGCGCATCACTTCGTGCATCTGGTTCCAGGATTTTTGCATCTCGTCGGTTAATGCTGCCTCCTGGCCGTTAACCTGCGGCAGCGTCTGCCACTCTTTGTTATAGGCTTCGGCTTTTGCCAGCGAGTCGGCTGCGGTGCCAAGCAGTTTATTGATCGCCGCAAGGGAAGCCGGGTCGCGCTGGTTTTTCAGGTAGCGGATCGCCACGCGGGTGACGGTAACGCGCGTTTTCACCAGCGTGTTCACGCTGTCGCTCAGGCTTTCCTGCTGGGCATTGAGCACGCCGGAATTCTGGAAGTTATGGCGATCGTTGCTGACGGCAGAGTAGAACAACCCTCCCGTGACAACTTGCAGCAGACAGAATATGGTGAGGGCAAAGATAATACCGGTAATCACGTGCAGGTTTTTCAGCATAGCGGTCGTCCGTTAGAGAAGATGCAGGGTTACTTCATTACTATCGTCGTAGAGAATTTAAACTTTAATTAACTCGCGCTTAACTAAAGGTTCTTTGAGGGAACCTGTTGTAAATCCGGATCATTTTTATGAGGAAGGTTAACATGAGCAGCATTGATAAAAGCGGGACGTACGCGCTCGGGACGCGGACGGTTAAACGACTGGGCTACGGTGCGATGCAGCTCGCCGGGCCGGGCGTCTTTGGTCCACCGAAGGATAAGCAGGCCGCGCTGGACGTGCTGCGCGAAGCGGTGGCGGCGGGGGTGAACCACATTGATACCAGTGATTTTTATGGTCCTCATGTCACTAACCAGCTGATCCGCGAGGCGCTTCACCCTTACCGGGACGATCTGACGCTCGTCACCAAGATTGGTGCCCGCCGCAACGATAAAGGCGCCTGGCTGCCGGCCTTTTCCGCGCAGGAACTGACTCAGGCGGTGCATGACAACCTGCGTAATCTGCAGCTGGACGTGCTGGACGTGGTGAATCTGCGGATCATGTTTAGTGCACACGGGCCGGCGGAAGGGTCGATTGCTGAACCGCTCTCCACCCTGGCCGAATTACAGCAGCAGGGTCTGGTGCGTCATATTGGCCTGAGCAACGTTACGGCCACCCAGGTTGCGGAAGCGCAGAAGATGGTGCCGGTGGTGTGCGTGCAGAACATGTACAACATTGTGAACCGGGGTGACGACGCGCTGGTGGATCTGCTGGCGCAGCAGGGGATCGCGTATGTGCCGTTCTTCCCATTGGGAGGCTTTACGCCTCTGCAATCTTCCGGGCTGCAGGCCGTCGCGGATTCACTGGGCGCAACGCCAATGCAGGTAGCGCTGGCATGGCTGCTGCAGCGTTCCCCGAATATTCTGCTGATCCCTGGCACCTCTTCCGTGGCGCATCTGCGGCAAAACCTCGCGGCAGCGGATCTGCAGTTACCGCCTGAAGCACTGGAAACGCTGAATTCGCTGATGGATTAAAGGTAACACGCGCAAAGCCTGAAGGGTGCTTCCGGCTTTGCGCGCTTAGGGTCCTGTCTGACTTTTCTGTCTGTGGAGCGCTAACGCTTCCGCCACTATCTCTTGCTTACTCTTACGCGTCTCAAAGGCGGTGGTTCTGATGTACTCCATCAGGTCGGGATCGATGCGGGCGCTCAACATCCTGAGATCGGCCTCTTTTGCCAGACCGCGTGCAACACGCTTGTCTGGATAGTCACGGGCTGGCATTGAAAATATTCTCCAGTAAGTCTTGTTAATTCGTGCTGTAAAATATGCTTTTATCTGGCTTTAAAGTCAATATGCAGTGATTGAAAAGTGATTTGATTTTTATATCAGTCATCGTGAAGTTATTTGTTATATGACTTTTACATGACTTATATTGGCGCGTCTCTTAACGCCTTCCAGGGGAGAACCGTAGGGCAGGTTATCGGCGGGCAACGTTGCTAAATTAAAACCGCTCAAACTTCAACGCGTTTGGGTTCGCCTCCGGAAATGACCTTGATCCTTGTCCATAATCCGTAATACTGTATTTATATACAGTATCTGGCGAGAAAGGCATTATGGACACTCTCTTTTCTTATCAATCAAAACAAGTCATTGAATTACCTTTATTTTTAGAACGTGTTGCCTGTGGGTTTCCCAGCCCGGCGCAGGATTATGTGGAGGATCGTCTCGATCTTAACCGGCTGGCAGTAAGGCACCCCAGTGCGACCTATTTTATCAAGGTGAGTGGAGACTCCATGATTGGGGCGGGGATCGGCGACGGCGATCTGCTGGTGGTCGATCGTTCGTTAAATGCCGAACATGGGGATATCGTCGTGGCGTCGGTCGCCGGTGAGTTTACGGTGAAAGAGCTACAGACTCGTCCGGCTCTGAGACTTCTGCCGCATAATGCCCGCTATCAGCCGATTACCTTTCATTCCGAAGAGGAGCTGCAGATCTTCGGCGTCGTCACCCACACGCTCAAAACGCATAAACATGTTCGCGCTGGTTGATGTGAATAGCTTCTATGCCTCCTGCGAGCGGGTATTCCGCCCCGATCTGGAGGGGAAACCCATCGTGGTGGTGTCCAATAACGACGGCTGCATCATTTCACTGTCGCGGGAGGCAAAGCAGTTCGGCATAAAAATGGGTGAGCCGTATTTTAAATTCAAAGAAAAGCTATATCCGTCAAAAGTTTACGTCTTTAGCTCGAACTATGCGCTGTATGCCGATCTCAGCAGTCGGGTAATGCAGACGCTGACCGATCTCGCCCCGGCAATAGAGATCTACTCCATCGATGAGGCGTTCGTGAACGTTTCAGGGGTCAGCCACTACCTGTCGCTGGAAGCGTTCGGTCACCAGATGCGCACAGAGGTCTTAAAAAATACGGGCTTAACCGTCGGCGTCGGTATTGCCCCGACCAAAACGCTGGCTAAGCTGGCCAACTATGCGGCGAAACGCTGGACCAGCACGGGCGGCGTGGTCGATCTCTCAGGCCGCGAGCGGCAGCGTAAGCTGCTGGAAAAGGTTCCGGTAGAGGAGGTGTGGGGAGTAGGGCGGCGCATCACGAAAAAGCTCAACGCTATGGGCATCACCACGGCGCTGGAGCTGGCGGAAGCGTCGTCCTGGGTCATTCGCAAACATTTCAACGTGGTACTGGAGCGGACGGCCCGCGAGCTTCGCGATGAGCCCTGTCTTGATCTGGAAGAGTTCACCCCCACGAAGCAGCAAATCATCTGTAGCCGTTCGTTTGGACACCGTATTACGCAGTATGAGGAGATGCACCAGGCCATTTGCGCCTACGCGGAACGCGCTGCGGAAAAACTGCGCGGCGAGCATCAATACTGTCGTTTTATCAGCGTGTTTGTGCGCACCAGCCCGCACGCGGACAACGAAATTTATTACGGCAATCAGGCTTCTGTCACCCTGATGACGCCCACTAATGACTCGCGGGATATCATCCGCGCCGCCACGGAGGCGCTGGGGCGTATATGGCTCGACGGATATCGCTATATGAAAGCCGGGGTCATGCTGGCGGACTTTTTCAGCAGCGGCGTCGCCCAGCTTAACTTGTTTGACGATAATCGTCTGCGCGCCAACAGCGCGGCGCTGATGGAGATGATGGACAGCGTAAATCATTCCGGCAAAGGGAAGATTTGGTTCGCCGGGCAGGGTATTGAGAAATCGTGGGCGATGAAGCGTGAGATGCTGTCACCGGCCTATACGACGCGGTACGCCGATTTGCCGGTGGCGAAGTAGAAGATGGCTGCGTTATTTCTTTTGCACCAACCAGGTTGCCGCAGCCGCCAACGCGCCGATCAGCGGCATTTCGCCCGCACCGGCCAGGAAGTTATGGCGATCGATCTCATTATTTTTACGGATATCCGCAAGGCGGGTAAGCGCCTCTTTTTCATCCGCAGCGCCGATCTCCTCAAACTGTTTTTCAAACCCCTGAGCGATGAGCTGAGCGGCCGCATCGGTGTTTGCACTCTCAATCGCAATGAGGTTCGGGCCTTTTTGGAAAAAACGGTACTCCGGCATACGTGCTCCAGAAAGAGGGGATACGGTAAAAACACTCTATTCCTTGCGGTTAAAAAATGCACGTGATTTACGGCGGAAACAATCAGTTTTTCTTTATTATTTCAGGCAGTAATTGCTCAATCACGCTGACGACCTTTCTGACGCGCTGCGGAATAAAGCGGGCGTCAGGATAAACGGCATAGAGGAAGCGATCGGGTAACCGCCAGTCGGGCAGCACCGGTACCAGCGTGCCCGCCTGCAGCGCCCTGGCCACGAGCGGTCGCTGCATGCCGCCGATACCGATGCCGGACTCCAGCGCCTGCAGCAGCGCGTCGCTGGTGTTGGCACGGAAAACGGTATTCACGTTGACCTCGACCGTTTCCTCGTCAGCAATCAGGCGCAGTGGGGCATCCAGCGGAATACCACTGAACCGTACGTGTGGCAGCGTGGTCAGTTCGCTGACGGCATGTACCGCCTGAAAGCCGGGAGCGGCAAACAGCGCGGCTTCAATTCGCGCCAGCACGCGAGCCGCGTGCGCCTGCGGAGGCTCACTGCCCAGCCGTATCGCAACATCCACGCCCTCCGTCACCAGATCGGCAAGGCGGTCATCCAGGGAAATCATCAGCTGCAGTTCGGGATGCAGGTGCTGTAGCGCCAGCAGATGCGGCAAAACGATCTGCCCCAGGCCGCTCGGTAGCTGGACGTGGACGCGTCCCTGAATGCTATGGTCAACAGGATGCAGACGCCTCTCCGCTTCCCCCATTGCGTCCAGCACAAGCTGCATATCACGCCGGTAACGTTCACCCTGTTCGGTCAGCTTCATCGTACGCGTCGTACGGTGCAGCAGCACCACGCCAAGCTCATCCTCAAGTGCCGCGATCTGTTGACTGACGGCGGACTGCTTAATGCCGGTCTGACGGGCGGCCGCCGAAAACGAGCCCGCTTCAGCGACGCGTAGAAAGGTAGAAATGGCAGTGAGCTTATTATTCATTTAATGATTCTGCTTATAAGTGCCATCGGTTTCAGGGGATATCTCCAGAAAAAATAATATATCACACTGCGTCTGTCACCCTTTCCGGAGAAACACCATGAATAAGATGCAGCAACACAACGTCGCCCTGGTCGCGGGCGCCAGTGGCATTGTCGGCAGACAGCTGGTCAACACGCTTCTGCACCATCAGTGGGAGGTGATCGGCCTCAGTCGCCACGCGGTAACCCATCCGGACGGCATTCCCGTGGTGAACGTCGATTTACTGGATGCGCAGGATACCGCACGGGCGCTGCACGCCCTGAACGGTGTCACCCACATCTTTTACAGCGCCTGGGCGAACGCGGCGAACTGGACGGATATGGTTGAGCCGAACGTCACCATGCTGCGTAATCTGGTCAGCACCCTCGAAAAAACGGCGCCTTTGCAGACGGTAAGCCTGATGCAGGGATACAAAGTCTATGGTGCGCATCTGGGGCCGTTTAAAACGCCGGCGCGGGAAAGCGATCCCGGCGTGCCGGGCGCCGAGTTTAACGCCGCACAGCTCACGTGGCTCAGCCAGTTTCAGCGGGGGAAAGGCTGGCACTGGAATGCCATCAGGCCGGGCGTGGTGGGAAGTGCGGTACCGGGTAATGCCATGAACCTTGCGCTGAGCATCGCCCTGTACGCCTCCCTGTGCAAGGCGCTGGGGCTACCGCTGCGTTTCCCCGGTTCGGAACAGGCCTGGCACAGCATCGTTGACCATACCGACGCCGGGCTGCTGGCCGAGGCCACGGTGTGGGCCGCCGCGTCACCTGCGGCACAGAATCAGGCGTTCAACGTGAACAATGGCGATATCTGGCGCTGGAGCGAGCTGTGGCCGCGCATCGCACGCTGGTTTGAACTGGACTCTGCGCCGCCGGTGAGGCTGTCATTTCATCAGCTGTTTAACGACTATCGCGGCGTATGGCGCGAGCTTGCCGAAGAGGGGCTGGCGGAAGCGGATATTTTGCAGCTGAGCGACGGGCATTTTGCCGATTTTGTCTTTAGCTGGGATTACGACATGTTTGGTGACGGGAGCAAACTCCGGCGGTCGGGCTTCACGCAAATGCAGGCGACCGATGAGATGTTTTTCAGCCTGTTCGCGCAGATGAGAGCCGCGCGGATTATTCCCTGATCGTAAGGGTTGTTGTCATAAACGATCGGCGCGTTATACTCACGCGCTGAGAATAATAGATGGTGGGGCAGGGATATGCACGAGAATCTAAAAATGATATCAGTCGCGCTGCCCCTGATTGCGCTTTTCATCCTGTCAGGATTTTTTGTCAGACGCATTCGCCAGGCAAAACGCATCATTACAGACCGCAACGGGATGAAAAAGATATCTGCCAACCCGTCGATATTTGGCGGGAATGCAGGTAAAACCTGGTTTTATGATGACCAGTTTTTATATGAAGTTAAAAACAACGTCACCCGTAAGATTGCGCTGGCTAATATTATTAAGATCGGGCCGGGAAATACCGAGATAAACAGCAGACGGGTCTGGATTGTTATTTACCGTGACGGTGCTAATGAAAAGCAGGTGCAGTTTTATAACAATCTCACCCTCTGGAATCATAATTTCACGGCTTTTCTGGCAGCGATAAAAAGAGCCAATCCTGACGCTGTTGTTAAAGAACGCTTAATCCTCAATGTGTGAAAAGGGCCGCAGACGGTTTGCGGACGCCGCTCCTGGGCAGCGTCCACAGCATCAGGGTTAAGGGCTTACTCAACCGTTAACGCATTCACAACCTCGGCCACGCTTTTCACGCTGCGGATGTTCCCAATTCCCGTGCCGAGCGCGATATAGCCCTCATCGGTATTATCTTCCAGCATGCCAAGACGCAGGCCCCGTAATCCCCCCATCGCCTTGCCCAGCGCTTCGTTGCTTGCGCCTGCTTTATCCATCGACGCCAGTTTTTCCGCCAGCTTGCCGGGAAGAGAGCGGTAGTAATGGGGCACGGTGCGGAAAAGCAGCAAGTCGAGGCCGTTGGCGGCAACAATTTTCTCTTTGACGCTCTGCGGCACGCGGCTTTCTTCCGTGCTGATAAACACTGAACCGGCAAACACGCCTTCCGCGCCCAATGCATGCGCCGCTCTGGCGGTGCGATTATCGGTAATTCCGCCCGCGGCCATCACCGGGACGTGCTTCACGGCATCGGCAATCAGCGGCACGATGGAAAAGGTGCCAAGCGCCGTTGCGGGTAACGTTCCGCCCTCATCAAAACCGGTGGCGACGATAATATCAGCCCCCATTTCTTCTGCGAGGCGGGTGTTCTCAGGCGTTGGGTTGATGTCCCGGTAGATAATGGCGATCCCCGCCTCTTTTAACTCGCTGAACAGGGCGGGAATAATGCTGCCTTCCCCATAGCCCGTATACACCACGGCCCTGACGCCTTCGTCTTTCACCACCTGAAGAATAGGCCCTGTCCAGACGTCATTAACGGCCGTAGGGATCAGGTTCACGCCAAACGGTTTTTCGGTCAGCCGTTTGGTTTTACGAATCTCCTCGCGCATTTTTTCGGCGGTCTCTTCCGGCGTGGAGACCGCTGTGTCGGCGGTTAAACCGGCATTGGGCCCCAGCACGCCGAGCCCTCCGGCATTGCTGACCGCAGCGACCAGGCGGGCATCCGTGAGCCAGGATAACGGCCCCTGAATAACAGGTTTTTCGATGCCCAGGATCTGACAAATACGGTTATTTTTCATAGCAGACTCTTCCTTACGTTTGAATGGGGAAGAGTGTAGGGCGCAGAATTGTTAGGAAAAATAGCCAAAAAGATTCATCACTGTTATAAAATTAATAACAATCATTTTATCCTGCTCGCGGCAAAAGCGTCCCTTATGCA
Organism: Enterobacter sp. DC1; assembly: GCF_000568075.1. Lineage (NCBI taxonomy): Bacteria > Pseudomonadati > Pseudomonadota > Gammaproteobacteria > Enterobacterales > Enterobacteriaceae > Enterobacter > Enterobacter sp. DC1. The sequence goes on along the minus strand of NZ_AZUA01000001.1, from coordinate 691,467 downwards.
AATAAACCTCTTTGAAGCTATTCGAATTTTTATTGAAATTGTCGAGTCAGGCAGTCTTACCCAGGCGGCGGAGAATCTGCAGGTCCATCGTCCGGCGGTCACCAAAGCGTTACAGCTTCTGGAGCAGCACAGCGGCACGCGGCTACTGCAGCGCACAACGCGTCGGATTAGCCTGACGCCGGATGGGGAAGCATTTTACCGCCGGAGTAAACCCCTGCTGGCGCAGGCGGACGAATTACTGGAGTCGTTTGGTACGGACCGGGCAATACACGGCCAGCTGCGTGTGGATATGCCGGTCTCTTTTGCCACGCTGCGGGTGATACCCAATCTGCCTGATTTTTATCGTCAGCATCCTGAGATCGACATCATTCTGAGCAGCTCTGACCGCCGTCGGGATATGCTGCGGGATGGCCTGGACTGCGTGCTGCGGGTGGGAGAGCTGGAGGACGGCGAGTATATCGCGCGTAAAATCGGGAACATCAAAATCACGACCTGCGCCAGCCCGGCCTGGCTGGCACAACACGGTACGCCAGAAACGCCGGATGATTTACGCAAACATCAGGCCATCAACTGGATTAATAACCGCAGCCGACAAATTCATCCGTGGACGTTTACCACGCCAGAAGGCATCGCGGAGATTACCCTGCCCGGTAAGCTTGTCGTGGATAACTCCGAGGCCTACATCGCGGCAGGCCTGGCCGGGCTGGGGTTAATGCAGGGGATGAATCTCTTTCTCCAGCCTTACATTGACCGCGGCCTTCTGGTTGAAGTCCTGCCGGACTATCGTTCGCCGGACCGCAAGCTGTCACTGCTCTATCCACACCGTCACCTCTCCCGCAAGGTGCGGGTCTTTACCGAGTGGCTGGAGAGTCTGGTGTGAAAGCAGCCAGCTCGTGACACAGCGCGCCAATCTGCTCCACGGCGTTCAGCAGGCGGGGCGTGGGTTCGTTTGCACAGTTCAGCCGCAGAAAGTGCGTTAACTCCGCGGCCGGAGAAAACAGGGGGCCAGGGCTGACGCCAATGCCCAGCGCCAGCGCGCGACGGTGCACCTCCAGCGCGTTGACCCGCTGAGGCAGTTCTACCCACAGCAGGAAACCGGCTGCGGGTACGTTAACGCGCGTACCGGGTGGAAAGCTCGCCTTGACCTGCGCCACGACGGCGTGAACGCCCTCTGCAATCCGGCGCTTCAGCCGCCGCAGATGGCGATCGTAGTCCCCGCTCGCCAGAACCTCGCTCGTCGCCGCTTCCAGCAGCGGGGCGCCAGCCCAGTCTCCGGCCATGCGGGCCTGTAAGACCTGCGGGGAGTAGCGTCCGGCGGCGATCCAGCCGATTCGCCATCCGGGCGCAAGCGTTTTAGACAGGGAGCTGCAGTAAATCACATTCCCGCTCTGGTCGAACGCCTTGCAGGCCGGAGGACGTTGCCCCTCGCCGACCAGGTCACCGTAAACATCGTCCTCAATCAAAGGAATTCCCGCCTCTTCAAGCAGGGCAACCAGTTCCTGCTTGCGCGCGACGGGCATGCTGGCACCCAGCGGGTTTTGCACGGTGGGCGAGGCCAGAACGGCCGCGGGGCGGTGGCAGCGAATGGCGTCCGCCAGCGGTTCCAGCAGCAGGCCTTCCACAGGGTCGGTGGGGATAGCTAAAGCCTTAAGGCCTAAATCCTCCAGCAGCAGAAGCGTACCAAAATAGGCTGGCTGCTCAATCGCCACGACGTCACCCGGCTGGCACACGGCCCGAAGGGCCAGGCGCAGCGCCTGCGTCGCGCCTGCGGTAATAATGAGATCGTCCGCGCCGAACCGGGCTCCCCACTGGGCAGAGCTCGCGGCAATCTTACTGCGCAAATCCCGCCTTCCCGGGGGCAGGCTGTAGCTTTGTCCATGCGCGTCCAGACGACGGCCCGCAGAGTGCAACGCCCGCTGCAGGGCATCTCCCGGCAGCCACGCGGGATCGGGCAGGGCGGCGCCCAGCGGGATCAGCCGGGCTTCTGCACTGCTGAACAGCGACCGGGCCACGGCGGACATGGTGACGGGGACCGGGCCCGGCGTGGAGCGAGCGGGCTCCGCACGCGGAGGCTGGCTGGTCTGGCGGATGTAATAGCCTGAACGCGGGCGCGCAACGATCAGCCCTTCAGCCTCGAGGCAGCGAAGGGCCTCCAGCGCCGTCGGAAGGCTAACGCGCTCGCGTTCGGCCAGTTTGCGCGCGGAGATCATCCTGTCACCGGCGCGCAGCGCGCCGGACGTAATGGTAAGACGCAGCATATCCGCAATACGGCGATAGTGGGGAGAGGGCTGGGACGGGGCAGACATGGGTAACTGTTCAGGCTAATTTTCGATAAAACTGACTATACAGCCATTGATGCGCGCCATCTATAGTGTCCGGCATGTTCAGGACAAGGAGGCATTATGCACAGCGATAACTTCAACATTTCCACCTATTTCAACCGCATAAACTATACCGGACCGGCGGCTGCCGATACGGCCACCCTGCATGCGCTGATGCGTCATCAGCTCTTTTCCGTTCCCTTTGAGAATCTGGACGTGCAGGCGGGCAAAATTGTCTCGCTGGCGCCAGACGATATCGCCGATAAGGTGTTAACGCAGGGGCGCGGCGGCTACTGCTATGAGGTAAACGGGCTTTTTGCCATGGCGCTGGCGGCGTTAGGGATACCTTACCGCTTCGTGGCGGCGCGCCCGATGTTCTACCCCGCGCGGCGGCCGAAAACCCACATGGCGATCGTCGCTGAGGTAGATAGCCGACAGTGGCTTTGCGACCTCGGTTTCGGCAGCTACGGCATTCGTGCGCCGATGGCGCTGGACGCGCTTGATGTGGATATCACGCAGGATTTCGACACGTTCCGGCTAAGCCGCAGCGCGGAGGGTGAGTATCTGCTTGAGGCGAAGGTGGAGGGAGAGTGGGCCCGGCAGTACGGCTTTGATCTCACCCCTCAGGAATGGATTGACTTCGTTCCGGCCAACTACCTTAACTCCACGCACCCTGATGCCATCTTTGTGCAGAAGCGGGTGGTGGTGCAGCACAGCCCGGAGGGACGCCAGATTTTACTGGGCGATATGCTGAAAACCATCACGGCGAACGGCACTGAAACGCGGCAGCTGGCGGAGGATGAAATCCGCCATGTCCTGAAAGACCGTTTTGCGCTGACCGCCGCATAATCGGCCGGGGAACGAGGGGGGCCTCAGCGCAGTCCGTCTTCTGTGGCGTTGCGCTGAGCGCCCCACTGTAGCAGCAGGCTAAACGACGCGGGTAACACTGTCAGCGTCACCAGCGTCGCGACCAGCAGCCCGCCGATAATCGCATAGGCCATTGGCCCCCAGAAGACCTGATGAGAGATCGGGATCATGCCCAGAATGGCGGCGCAGGCTGTCAGGCAGATGGGTCTGGCCCGGTGCTCCGCGGCCGCCATAATTGCGGCATCGTTTGCCATCCCCTGAGCAAGATTGCTGTCAACCTCGCTAATCAATATCACCGCGTTGCGTACGATCATCCCCGCCAGGGCGATGACGCCCAGCAGCGCGACAAACCCCATCGGCGTGCCGCCGGGCAGCATAGCCAGCACGATCCCCGGCAAGCCAAACGGGGCCATCAGGAGGGCCAGCAGCATCCGGGAATATCGCCGCAGCTGAAGCATCAGCAGCAACAGCATGAGGACCAGCGTCACCGGAAGAACGGTAAAGACTGAGCTGTTCCCCTTATCTGATTCGGCAACCGCGCCGCCCTCTTCAATGCTGTAACCTGCGGGCAGGCTCGCGCGCAGCTTGTCGACCGCCGGACGAAGCGCCGCGGATACCGCTTCAGCCTTCAGCCCCGGAGCAAGATCCGTTTGCACCGTGATAAAGGGCACGCGCTGGCGACGCCAGATGACCGGGTCGTCCACGCCCCAGACCGGCGTCGCAACGGCGCTGAGCGGAATTTTTTTACCGTCATTCCCCTGAATCGTGAGCGAGGAGAGTGTGGCGGTGCTGTGACGCGCATCGTCCGTGGCCCGCAGCACCACGTCGACAAGGCGGTCGTTATCCCTGATAGACGTGACAACGCTGCCGGACCAGACGGTGTTCAGCGTGCGGGCGAGGCTTTCTGACGATATTCCCGCCGCCCTGGCCGCCGTCTGATTCACCTCAAGGGTTATGACCCTCTCCGGCTCTCCGGCCGTCTGGTTAACGTCGCGTGAGAACGGGGACTGGCCAATCGCGTCCGTGAGACGGTTCGCCAACGCCCGGACCTGCAGATAATCTGGCCCGCTCACCCGGTATTTGATGGGCCAGCCGACGGGCGGCCCCAGCTCAAGGGGCGACACGCGCGTGATGATGTCGCTAAACTGCGTCGCCAGGATCCTGTTGAGCTGCGCATGCAGACGATCCCGCGCCTCAAGATCCTTAGCCACCACGACCATCTGGGCGATATTTTCATTTTCCAGCAGCACGTCCATCGGCAGGTAAAAACGGATGGCGCCCGACCCGACGTACGTCGAATAGCGATTGATGTTGCCGTTGCCGGCCAGCGCCTTTTCCAGCTTTTCCACCTCTCTTAACGTTTCCGGCTGCGACGCGTTGGCCGGAAGCGTCAGGCTGACCAGCAGCTCAGGCCGGTCCGAAGCGGGGAAAAACTCGCCCTGCATAAACGTCGTGCCGTACACGGACAGCCCCAGCGCGGAAAGAGCGAGCAGCACGGTAGCGGCCCGTTGACGCAGTGCCAGACGTAAAAGCCGTCCGTACCCGCGCGCGATCCTGCCGGGTCCCGCCGCGTGATGTCTGACTTTTTCCGGCAGCAGCCACGTGCCCGTCAGCGGCGAAAACAGGATCGCGACAGCCCAGGAGCAGAGCAGGGCAATGAGCACCACCGCAAACAGGGAAAAACAGTATTCACCGGCGCTGGAGGCCGCAAAACCAACGGGAATAAAGCCGGCAATCATCACCAGAGTACCGGTGAGCATCGGGAAGGCCGTCGTTTTGAATGCATGGGTAGCCGCGTGCCGACGGGAATCCCCCGCCTCCAGCCGGGAGACCATCGTTTCGACGGCGATCATGGCGTCATCCACCAGCAGGCCCAGGGCAATAATCAGCGCCCCGAGCGAGATACGCTGAAGGCCAATACCTGCGAGCATCATCCCGGCAAACGTCATGGCGAGCACCAGCGGGATGGCCGTCGCCACCACCAGTCCGGCCCGTAAGCCCAGTGAGACAAATGAAACCGCCAGCACGATAATAACGGCTTCGATAAGCACCCGGATAAACCCGCTTACCGCGTCGCTGACCACCGCTGACTGATCGGCGACTTTCACCATCTCGATACCGTGCGGCAGCCCGACGCTGAGGGCCGCCATTCTGGCGTTCAGCGCCGCACCGAAACGCAGCATGTTGCCCGTTGGCGCCATCGACACCGCCAGCCCGATAGCCGGCTTGCCGTTCACCCGGTAGGCCGGGGCCGGTGGCTCGGCGATTTCCCGGGTGACGGTGGCAATGTCGGTCAGCGGAATGTAGCGATTGTTTACGTGCAGCGTGACGGCCCGTAAACTCTCTTCGGTCGTGAGCGCCCCGCTGACCTTTATTGCCATGTTCTCCTGCCCGGTACGCAGTGTTCCTGCCGGAACAACCGCGTTTTGCGCCCGGAGGGCGTCAGCAATCTCCTGAATATCGAGCCCCATCCCGGCCAGGCGCGCCGGAGAAAAGGCGAGGACCCACTGCTCCTGCTGTTCGCCCAGCTGGGTGGTTTTGCCCATATCCGGCAGGGACATCAGCTCGCGCCGTATTGTCTCTACGCGATCCCGCACCTCCCGCAGGGTGAAGCCCTCGGGAATAAAGGCATAAATTGTGCCGAACGTGTCGTCAAACTCGTCGTCCACGGCAGGGCCCTGCACCCCTTCAGGCAGGGACGGCGCGATGTCCTGCATTTTTTTGCGAACCTGATACCAGATATCCTGCACGCGTTGCGGGGGCGTATCGTCACGGAGGTTGACGTGGATAACGGTGCGTCCGGCCCGGGTTTCACTTTCGAGATAGTCCAGCCAGGGCGTTTCCTGCAGCTTTTTTTCAAGCGTATCGGTCAGCAGGCGGGTGGTATCCGCCACGGAGGCTCCCGGCCACTGCGCGGAGACGACGGCCGTTTTAATGGTAAAAGCCGGATCTTCGTTACGCGGCAGCTTCTCATAGCAGAACACGCCCATCGCAATCACCAGCAGCATAAAAAAGCTGACCATCTGCTGGTTCTTCAGCGCCCAGGCGGAGAGGTTAAATTTGGCTTCCTGTCCTGTGTTCATGGCTGAACCTCTCCGACCATCACCGGCTCGCCGGACCGCAATGTGCTCACGCCCGCCGTAATCACCCTGTCGCCCGGCTCAAGGCCGGAGGCAATCATGACGGAGGAGGCCGTATAGCTCGCGGGCACCACCGCGCGCAGCTGCGCCCGCGACTGCGGGGTAATCACAAAAACGGCCGGTTTGTCGCCAATGCGGGTCAGCGCGGACGCGGGAAGGGTGTACCCCTGCGGGGCTGACGATGGCAACGTGACGGTAACGCTGGCGCCCAGCGCCATGGCCGCGGGCGGGTTTTGCAGGGTGGCCCTGACGCGCCAGGTGCGGGTCTGAGGATCGGCCTGCGGGGTGATATCCCGCAGCACGGCAGACGCCTGTACCGACGGGTCGCTGAGGAGGGAAACCTGCAAAACCGCCTTATTCAGAGGCGGGATCGCATCCGGAGTGGCAATATCAAACGCCACGTCGCGGGCTTCACCCGTTGCCAGCGTCAGCACGGACTGACCGTCGCTGACAACCTGTCCCGCAGAGGCGTTCACGGCCGTGATGACGCCCGCCTGCGGCGCGATCAGGCGCGTCCAGCCGAGGCTTTCGCGGGCATTTCGCCGCGCGGCCTCGCTGCTTTTTAAGCGCGCGCTGGCGACAAGCCAGTCCGCACGGGCGCTGTCGAGCTGCGTGCGGGCTATCGCACCCGTTGGCATGAGCTTTTGCATTCGACTGACGTTAAGCGCGGCGACCTGCGCCGAGGCTTTGGCGCCTTCATAGTCGGCCTCAGCGCCGTCGAGCTGGTTTTGCCCGGTCGTGTTGTCAAGCGTGGCCAGCAGCTGTCCGGCGGTGACACCGTCACCAATATCGACGCTACGCGTCAGTATCCGGCCCCCGGTGCGAAAGCTCAGGGTCGTTTCATCGTGGGCATGGATCTCACCGGTTCTTTCCAGCGCGGGAAGGGTTTGGGCGGTGCCAACCACGACGTAGCGTACCGTTCGCACAGGATCGGGCTTATTTTCGTGTTTATCACCGCAGCCGGTCAGCGGAAAAATCGCCAGCGCAAGCAGGGCCAGGGGAAGAAAATGCAGCCAGGAAAGGGTGCGCGCCACGCCGTACAAATGATGCAGGCAGTGGCGGAGGGAGAGAAAAAATTCGTCTGACATAACGCCGCTCCATAAAGGGAATGGCGTTATTAAATGCGGGCTACGTCGAGAAAGATTCGATGTTCTGTCAAGGCTTTATCAAGAGTGGAGATTTTCATTACCGGACGGGTGCCAGGGCAATAAAATGCGCACGGCAAGGCCGCCGCTTTCCGGTAACGACGCGCTAATCTCACCCCCATGCGCCTGACAAATCGCCCGGGCGATGGACAAGCCGAGGCCGCTGCCGCCGGAATGCCGCGCGCGGGACTGCTCCTCGCGGCTAAAGCGTTTAAACATTTCCGGTAGGAACTGAGGCGATACCCCCGGCCCGTCATCGGTAAATTCGAGGGTGTAATGACCGCTGGCGTAGTGCAGCGCCACCTCAAGATGGCCGCCATCGCGTCCGTAACGTAGCGCATTTTCCATGAGGATGGTAACAACCTGGCCCAGACGGAACGCATCGCCTCTGAAGGGACAGGTGCGCGGGTTGCGAAGCGTTATCCGGAAATGATGCGCATCAGCCTCGGGCATGATCCAGGCAGCCCGCTCCTGAATCAGCTCATCGAGACAAAACGGCTGGTCCTCCAGCACGAGGTTACCCGCGTCGGCGAGCGACAGAAGGTGAAGCTCATCGGTGAGGCGGTTGAGGTGCTGGAGCTGTTTCATCACCATGCCCAGCTGCGCCGGGCTGGCATCAAACACGCCGTCTAACATGCCCTGCAGACGCCCGATGGCGGCCGTCAGGGGCGAGCGCAGCTCGTGCGCCATCGCGACGTGCGAGGCGCGGAGCTCTTTTTCATAGCGGGCGAGTTGCCCCGTCATGGAGTTAAAGTCGGTCGCAAAGCTGACCATTTCAGCCGGCGCATTCTTGATAAGTTCCGCCTGGCGGCCAAACTGCCCGTCGGCGACATCCTTTGCCGCATCGCGAAGGCGGCTGAACTGCAGCGCAAGCGGCCGGGCGTGTTTGAGCCCCATCACCACAATAAACGGGATCATCACCAGCACCAGCAGGGCCACCGTAGCCCAGTCGGCTGAGGCGATAGACGGCGTGGAATAGCTCAGGCCCCACCAGGTGTCCACAATCGAGTGGAAGCGGGCCGGATTGGCCTGCGGGTTCTGGCTGAGCGTCAGAAACTCCTGGCGGACCGCCGCTGGCATCCTGCCCATTATCCAGTAGTTCTGAACCGCATAGCGCAGCCACATGCAGGTGGCAATGACGATCACGCTGCCGATAGCCAGCGCCAGGATACGCGCGCAAATCCAGCGCCACAGAGAGGAGTGCTGATTTTTAATCATGGCTGTCTGAACCTGTAACCCACGCCGCGAACGTTGATCAGCACGCCGGAGATCCCCGCCGCTTCCAGTTTTTTACGCAGGTTATAAATATGGGTGTCCACCACGCGCTCCAGCGCCTCGCTTTCCGGCAAACAGTGCTCCAGTAAATACTGACGGGAAAACGGGTGCGCAGGAGAACGCAGCAGCGTTGCCAGAAGCGAGAATTCCGTTGGCGTAAGATCGAGCATCACGGGCGCGTCGCCGCCGTTATCCACGCTCGCCACAATGGCGGCCACGTCCACCTCCAGCGTTTGCCAGCGAAGGATTGCTTCGTCCGTCTCTTTTTTACTGCTGCGCCGCAGCACCGCCTGCACCCGAGCCACCACTTCTCCCGGATGATAAGGTTTCACAACGTAATCATCGGCACCGTACCGCAGGGCGCCAATACGGTCGGGGGTATCCCCCATGGCCGTGACCATGATCACCGGCACGTCGCTTTTACGACGCAGGCCTGCCAGCACCTCGGTGCCGTTAAGCCCCGGCAGCATCACGTCCAGCAGGATGAGGTCGGGCTTCCACCGCTGCGCCATATCCAGCCCGGAATGACCGTCCCCGGTAATGGTCACGTCGTAATTTTCTCGCCGTAAATAGGCCTCGAGCACGCCAGCCGCATCGGCGTCATCTTCAATAATCAGCACTCTTCTGGACAACATCCGTTCACCTTGACCATTTCTTAACACTATCCCGACGATTCATTGATTCAGCCAAATCATACTGCGCCAACGTTGTGTGGCCGCCCCCGTATCAGGAGGCGCCAGCGTCCGTATGGAGAGCAGTATGATAGCGATAAAAAAAGTCCTGTATATGTCCGTCCCGCTTCTGATGGCCGTGAGTTCCGGCGTGCAGGCGGATGATGGCGCCGCGTCCGATTCCCTCACCGTCGGGCTTGGGGGGCAGTATGCCCCGCGTTACTCAGGCTCAGACAAGCAGGTGTGGCAGGTGGTTCCGGTGCTGCAGGGTCGTAAAGGCGCTTTCTTTATTGATGCGCAAAAAGGGGTGGGATATGACCTGCAAAACGACAGCGGCTGGTATTTCGAACACTCGCTGGGCTACGACTTCGGAAGGGCTGAGAAAAATTCTGGCTGGCGTGAGGGCGCAAACAATCTGAAAGGGATGGGGGACATCGATGCCACCCTGAATACCGGCCTTGCCGTGGGCTGGCAGGCCGCGCCCTGGCTGAGTGTGGAAGGCAAAGCGACGCTGCCGTTAACGGACAGCCAGGGGGCAAGCTATCAGGCTTCCGTTACGCTGATCCCGGTACAAAATAACCAGGACACGGTCGCCTTTCAGTCTGCTGCTCTGTTTGGCGACGGCCGTTATCTGAATACCTGGTATGGGGTCAGCGAGCAGCAGAGCCGCCGAACCGGCTATCGCCGCTATTCTGCGCCGGGTGGATTTTACAGCGTCGACACCAGTCTGACCTGGAGCCATCAGTTCGATGCCCACTGGGGGACGGTGCTGAGCGCGGACTATACCTGGCTGGGCGATCGTGCGAATGACAGCCCGATCGTGATGCGGCGTAATGAAGGGTCTGCAACCGCCGCTATCACCTGGACATTTTAACCAGGAAAGGATCAGGCAAAGAGTCCCTTAATAAGCATCCAGAAAAGTGAGAGCAGGCAGAGGAGTTGTACGGTTCGCAATGATCAGAGCTGAAAACGCCATTGATACCGCTCCCGGGCATCGGCTTCTGCGATCGGGCCAGCGGCATCAGCAGCGTTTTTCCCTGGGCGGCGCAGAATATCATGGCACAGCCAGACCAGAAGTATGAGGCTAAGTATTCTCGTGAAAAGTAAACCGTAGGCGGTATAAAACATATCCCAGTAGCAGCGGAGGGTGTCCATGGCCTTTATCCTTTCCTGAGCCGCCCATACGGCAGGTACGGGCGGTGAAAGATTATTTCTTCTTATCCATCATCGCTTTTAAATCGGCAAACGGGTTAAACGTGGCGACGCCCACGTCTTTTTGCGCGTCTTCCCCTGCGACCACGGTGGTGCCGTACTGATCCGCTTCGGTGTATTTCGAATGCTCGTGGTCGTGGCAAAACAGGCACAACAGCTCCCAGTTGCTGCCATCTTCCGGGTTGTTGGTATGGTCGTGATCGATATGGTGAACCGTCAATTCACGCAGATTGGAATAGACGAACTCCCGCGAGCAGCGTCCGCAGACCCAGGGATAGATTTTTAATGCCTTCTCGCGATAGCCGCTTTCCAGCCGCGCGTAGTTTTTAGGGATCAGAGCCATTGCCGGTTTTACCTGCCATGAAAAAAGTGGGGGATATTATATCCCATTATGAGGCGGAATGACGAACCACGCTATTCTGTCAATTTATTTGATGCTTTCCGTTAAATAAACGCCATTTATTCTCACCCGGTAATGCGTAAAGTAGGTACAACGCAAAGCATTATCAGGACACAGGGTTATGAAAAAGATCGGGTTTTTATCCTTTGGCCACTGGACGCCTTCACCGCAGTCCGGCACGCGCTCGGCGGCAGACACGCTGCTGCAGTCCATCGATTTAGCCGTGGCGGCTGAAGAGCTGGGGGCAGACGGCGCGTATTTCCGCGTGCACCACTTTGCCCGACAGCTTAGCTCGCCGTTCCCTCTGCTGGCGGCAATAGGCGCAAAAACGAAAACCATCGAAATCGGTACCGGCGTGATTGATATGCGCTATGAAAATCCGATGTACATGGCCGAAGATGCGGGCGCGGCGGATCTGATTTCCGGCGGTCGTCTGCAGCTTGGCATCAGCCGCGGCTCGCCGGAGCAGGTCATTGATGGCTGGCGTCATTTCGGCTATGTCCCGCAGGAAGGGGAAGACGAATCGGATATGGCGCGCCGTCATACCGAGGTGCTGCTTGAGGTGCTGCGCGGTGAAGGGTTTGCCAAACCTAACCCACAGCCTATGTTCCCGAATCCGCCGGGGCTGCTGCGCCTGGAGCCGTATTCTGAAGGGCTGCGCGAGCGTATCTGGTGGGGCGCCGGTTCAAATGCGACGGCCGTATGGGCCGCAAAGCTCGGAATGAACCTGCAAAGCTCAACCCTGAAGGACGATGAAACCGGCGAGCCGTTCCATATTCAGCAGGCAAAACAGATCCGCGCGTACCGTCAGGCCTGGAAAGAGGCAGGGCATACGCGCCAGCCGCGGGTGTCGGTCAGCCGCAGTATTTTTGCGCTGATGGACGACCGCGACCGGATGTATTTCGGTGCCAGCCGCAACGACAGCGATAGCGTGGGCTACCTCGATGAGAAAACGCGCGCCATCTTCGGACGCAGCTATGCGGCGGAGCCGGACAAGCTGATCGAACAGCTGAAAAAGGACGACGCGATCGCCGAAGCCGATACGTTATTACTGACCGTGCCGAACCAGCTGGGTGTGGATTATAATGCGCACGTGATTGAGTCTATTCTCAAACATGTCGCACCGGCAATGGGCTGGCGCGAGTAGTCGTTCCGCTATCAGCCGTGAGATCGTAATGGAAAATCTGGCCCTCCGGTATCGCCGTTTTGGCGAGCCAGAAACCGTTCTGCAACCTGAAACCGCGCCGCTGGGGGCGCTTGCGCCGGGTCATCTTCGCGTGCAAATGCTGTTTTCTCCGGTGAACGCGTCCGATCTCATTCCCATCACCGGCGCCTACCGCCACCGAACCCCGCTACCGGCGGTAGCGGGGTATGAAGGTGTCGGCGTTGTCACCGACGCGCCCGCGTCGTTTGCGCATCTGCTGGGTAAACGCGTCCTGCCGCTGCGCGGTCAAGGCACCTGGCAGCGCTATGTTGATTGCCCGGCAGAGTACGCCATCTCCGTTCCGGACGCTGTTGACGCACGTCTGGCCGCGCGGGCCTATATCAACCCGCTGGCGGCGCAGATGATGCTTACCCGCTATCCGCCTCAGGGTAAGCGGGTGCTGCTGACGGCTGCCGGGTCGGATTGCGCCATTCTGCTGGGGCAGTGGGCGCGTCAGGCGGGAGCGGAAGCGGTGTACGGAATTCACCGTTCCGCCGTTCACGCTGAACGGCTGGAGGCAATGGGGATCATTCCCGTCGCGCAGCATGACGCGCAGCGGATTGGCGCCGTCGCCGCACGTACCGACGTCGTCTACGATGCCACCGGCGGGCCGCTTGCGGAAGCGATCCTCAGCGTGATGCCCGAGCAGGGCATGTTTGTCTGCTACGGGCTGCTCTCCGGGCAAACGTTCAGACAGCAACGGCCCGCGCCGCGCGTGGCGTGGTTCCATATCCGAAACGGTCTGGATGCGCTCAGCGCTGAGGCGTGGCGCGCGGAGTTTGACCGCATCTGGCTTAATTTGCCCGCCAGCGGGTACAGCGACGTTACGGTGTATCCACTGGCGGAATGGCGGAGGGCGATCGGTACGTATCGCGAAGGGGGAAGGACCCGCAAGCCCCTCCTGTCGATGGCGGACTGACCGCTATTTGTGGCTCATATCGCTCAGCAGCACGGCGATGGTTTGCCCGCCCGCCGTCTGTTCAAGGCCAATCTTGACGATAATGGTCAGCGGGACGGAGAGCAGCATCCCAACGGGCCCGAGCAGCCAGCCCCAGAAAATCAGGGACAAAAAGACCACCAGCGTGGAGAGTCCCAGCCCTCGTCCCATCATGCGTGGCTCAAGAATGTTGCCGAACACCAGGTTGATGACCAGATAGCCGGCCAGCAGGATCAGCGCGTCATAAAGCCCGCTGAAAACCAGCACCTGAAGGATAGGGGGGATCGCCGCCAGCACGGAGCCGATGTTGGGAATGTAGTTAAGCGCAAACGCCAGTAACCCCCAGACAAACGCAAAGCGAACGTCCAGCGCCAGAAGCATCATCCAGACGACGCCGCCCGTGACCAGGCTAATCGCCGTTTTCAGCACCAGATAGCGGGAGACGCTGTCCAGCGCGCGTTGAATCGCTCCCATGCCTTCAACCGGACGGACCATCATCTGCTGCAGCTTTGCCGGCAGCTGCGGCACCTCCAGCAGCATGAACACCACCGTTAAAAACAGCAGGAAAATGGAGGTCATGGCATTGGAAAGCTGCGCCAGCAGGCTGGTGACGATCGTCATGGCCGCGTTGGGGTCGATATATTTCAGGAGCTCCTCAACCGAGACTTCGATACCCGCGCGCTGCAGCCAGGGTTCCAGCTGGAGCAGCGGTATCGCCAGCGAAGAGCGGTATTTCGGCAGCGTTCGCGCCAGCTCATTGAGCGAGGTCCCCAGATACGCCACCAGCAAGACCATCGCCACAATAATGATGCTGATAAGCAGCGTGATGGCCAGCACGCGCGGGATGCGCAGGCGCGTCATGCGCTGTACCAGCGGGTTAAGGATCACCGCAACAAACAGGGCCAGAATAAAAGGCACAATAATGTCGGCGGCAAAACGAACGCCTGTCAGTATGATCACCAGCATGCCCAGCATGATGACAATTTTTAACCCGTTCAGGGTAATAATGGGTTTAGCCATGGTGACTCCGAAATTTTCTTTATATTTATAATAAAGGTGAAAGGCATTGCAATAAACTAACCAAAATCAAACGGGATGGGTAAAGAATTGCAAAGACTTTGAGTAAAATCCTGGCTTATGGTACAAATCTGGTGTGTTTAACTACTGAGGACAATTTTCATCCGCAAAGACGAGAAGCAACAACGCGGATAATTGTAATTTTATGGACAATATGTTCAGGACGTACTCTTCAAACAATACCGCTGTATACTCCACCTCCTTCTGCCTGCTTTCTGGTGAGCAACACTGGCGCACCGCACTATAGTCATTTCTTCTGCCTGAGCTGGCGCTAAGCGCTTAGCTGTCTGATTTCAATTCGTATTTTTTGGTTTGCTGCACGCAGCGGGCCACGATGGATTATATTCTCAAGCAGGAGAAAAACATGTTTTACTGGATCCTATTAGCGCTGGCAATTATCGCTGAAATTACCGGCACGCTGTCTATGAAGTGGGCAAGCGTCAGCGATGGCAACACCGGTTTTATTTTGATGCTGGTGATGATTTCGCTTTCTTATATTTTCCTCTCGTTTGCGGTGAAAAAAATTGCGCTGGGCGTCGCGTATGCACTGTGGGAAGGGATCGGTATTTTGTTGATTACGCTGTTCAGCGTGCTGATATTTGACGAAACATTAACAACAATGAAGGTCGCCGGATTAACGACGCTGGTCGCGGGTATTGTGCTGATTAAATCGGGTACCCGTAAGCCTGGCAAACAGCAGAAGGAGCAGAACCATGCAACAGTTTGAATGGGTTCATGCGGCCTGGCTGGGGCTCGCCATCGTGCTGGAAATCCTGGCGAACGTTCTGCTGAAATTCTCGGATGGTTTTCGCCGTAAACTGTACGGCCTGATGTCGATTGCCGCGGTTCTGGGGGCGTTCAGCGCCCTGTCCCAGGCCGTAAAAGGGATCGATCTGTCGGTGGCCTATGCGCTGTGGGGCGGTTTTGGTATCGCCGCCACGCTGGCCGCAGGCTGGGTGCTCTTCGGCCAGCGCTTAAACAACAAGGGCTGGATGGGCCTCATCCTGCTGCTTGCCGGCATGATCATGATAAAACTCGCCTGACAGACCTCTCGCCATGATTTACAGGCAGCGAAATTCGCTGCCTGTATTACGCTTAGAAAAGCAAAACATGAAGAGGATGGCTGATGTATCACACATTAAGCTGGCGCAATATTCCCAATGCGAGAACGTTGTTTGCCATGGTCTTCATGGCGGGGATCGGCTTAATCATCTCCATCGTCGCACTGCTCTATCTTTCCCTGCATCTTATCAGCACCAAAACCAACGAAATTGATGAACACCGCACGGCGCTTTCCGTGCAGGGGGCCATTCAGACCTCGGTTAACCGCGTCTCTTCTCTGGTCCTTGATAACGCCGTCTGGGACGATGCGGTGCGGGAGGCCTACCGTCCCACGCTCGATACCGACTGGCTGTACAACACCTGGGGTGCCGGCTTTAAAATCAATAACCTCTATGACGGCACCTTCGTACTGGATGAGCATTTCAACGTCCTCTGGGGATCGTTTCAAAGCCGGCCCTTTAACGAAAAAAACCTCGATTTCTTTGGCAAAGGCCTCAAAGCGCTTATCGACCAGCACGGGCGCGCGCTCGTGGGTGAAAAAAATATCTATGCGGGGATCAGCCAGACGCGCACCGGCGTGGCCTTTGTCGGCATTGGGCTGATTCGCCCGATGGTCGGCAGGTTACAGGTCCACGACGGAACCCGCCGCTATCTGGTGATTACCCGCCATCTGAACGCCAAAATCTTATCTGACCTGGGCGGCACTTTTCAGATCGATAACCTCAATTTTACTCCAGACAAAATTAACGAGCGCAGTATGCCGCTGCACAGTGCCGCAGGGGAGTTGGTCGGATTTCTGAACTGGCAGGCGCGGCTTCCGGGCGCGCAGGCCGCCCGGGCGGCATCTTCTGATATCAGGCAGATTGTGGTGCTGGCGTCGGCGCTGATCCTGCTTTTCATTCTGGTGAGCAGCGTGGGGCTGTACAAACTCGCGCGCGGCGAAAGCCAGGCGCGTCTGGTTGCAAGAACGGACTGGCTAAGCCATTTGCCTAACCGGCGTGCGCTCATCGAGGCGCTGGATCGGGTGCGTTTACGCGGTGATACCGACGTCAAAAGCGTGGTGTTTATCGATCTCGATGGCTTTAAGGATGTGAATGACATCTACGGCCACAGCGTCGGTGACGATCTCATCGTGGCGATAGCGAAAACGCTGAATGAACGCGTGCCGCCCGGCGGGATGCTGGCGCGCTTGGGCGGGGATGAGTTCGCCATGACCATCGGCGGTGATGACGCAGAGGCGCAGGCTACCGCCTTTGCCGTTTCCGTGCTGGATTTTCTCACCACCCCGGTTCTGCTGGGGGAACGCACAATCCATATCGGTGCCAGCATCGGTATCGCCAGCGGAACCCTGACGGAATGCAACAGCTCGGAACTGTTTCGCCGCGCCGATATTGCCATGTATCACGCTAAAATGAGCGGGAAAGGGCGTATCACCCACTACGACGCGGAGCTTAACAGCGTCCGGGAACGCAAGCTGGCGATTGAAAATCAGATTCGTGACGGCCTGGAGCGCGATGAGTTTGAGGTCTGGTATCAGCCGATTATTGACGCCCGCAGCCAGACAATGAGCAGCGTCGAAGCGCTGGTCCGCTGGCCGCGTCGCCCGGAGGGGCCGCTGGGTCCGGATACCTTTATCGCCATTGCGGAGACCAGCGGTCTGATATACAAACTGGGTCAGTTTGTGCTGCAGCGGGCCTGTGAGGATCTGCAGCCGTACGGTGAATTAAAGCTCTCCGTTAATATCTCTCCCGCGCAGTTTCGCGATCCTGCCTTCGAAGAAAAAGTGGCCAGCGTGCTGGAGAGCACCCGTTTCCCGGCCCACCGGCTACAGCTTGAGGTCACGGAGAGCTATGTGCTGGAGAATCCGGAGCGTGCCCGCATGGCGATAGCCAATCTTAAAGCGCTGGGCACCGCGGTGGCGCTGGATGACTTTGGTACCGGCTATTCCAGCATTGGCTATTTGCGGCGTTTTAACTTCGACACCATCAAGATCGATAAATCCCTGGCCGGGCTGGTGGACCACGATGAACAGGCGGCTGCGCTGGTGAGCGGTACGGTGCGGATCGCCAATGCGCTGGGCATGGCGGTGGTGGCAGAAGGGGTGGAAACAGAGAAGCAAATGAAACTGCTGCGGCTGGCTGGCTGCGATCAACTGCAGGGTTTCTGGTTCAGCCAGCCTATGCCGATTGAGTCAATCAAAGCGTTACGTAAGGTCAGACGTTGCTGATTTACTGCTGCGCCAGCGCTTCCAGCTGGTCGCGGAAACCGGTAACGGACAGGGCCCGGTTATCGGCGCGCCACCGGTCTTTTGCCGCCGGCGCAGAGCTCTGGACACCAATCAACTGCCAGCCATTGTCGGTTTTCAGCATCAGCGGCGAACCGCTGTCACCCGGCAACGTATCGCACTGATGCGAAAGCACGCTGTTTTGCGCCCAGCCCGTCACAATACAGTCGCTGTGCGTATAAAGCGTATCCAGATGATCGACAGGATAGCCTGACTGCGTCACCTTTCGGTCGGCGGCTTTCAGCGCGGCGGTGAGGGCGGCTTTGTCGCCGTCAAATAACGGCAGTGGCGTAATGCCCGAAGGCGGGTAGCGTAAAACGATCAGGCCAAAATCCCACGAGGCGGCCGCCGGTGGCACTATCCAGCCGTCGCCATCCGGCTTCAGGCGTTTGCCGAGAGACGGATCGACCCGTCCTTCAATGCCGTGGATTTCATAGCGCCAGGTCCCTTTTTGCGACACAAACCGCAAGGCAACCGCTTTATCCGGCTTGCCGTTTGGCGGCGTTAACAAGCAGTGGCCTGCCGTCAGGGCAAGCTGCGGGGTGATCAGCGTCGCGGTGCATAAGTTACCGCTGGCGGTTTCCAGTTGACCTATAGCATCCCAGGGGGCCTGGGTGGGATCGGCGACGCGCGTACGATCGTCATGACCGAAAAAAAGCGTCTTTAGCTCTTTCGCGCTAATGGTGTCATCACCGCCATCATCCGCATGTGAGAATCCAGAAAAAAGACCAAACGTTCCCAGTAACAACACAACAGATTTACGCATATCACACTCTGGTGGGGGTAATTATGATTATTAAAAGTGAACCCTATGAAAATACTATAGACGGGACAGCGCTAAAGTGGGAGTAAAATCAGCGTGCTACAATCAGGAAAGATAAAAATGGCTGGCGATGAGCGCGCATAAAATAAGCAGGATCAGAATCAGCTCAAACCGATAGCGTCGCAGCATACGCCCTCCGGAAATAAAAAAACGGCGCGGAACCTGTTCCGGTTCAGCGCCGGTTTACCAACGTGCCCCGAAGGGCACGGTTAAGCTTGTACTCTTACGCAGCTGGCTGTGCAGCTGGTTTAGCAGCTTCGTGTTTTACTGCTTTTTTGTGATGCTTTTTAGCAGCCTGAGCTTTCTGTTCTACAGCTGGTTTGGTTGCTTTTTTGTGGTGCTTTTTAGCAGCCTGCGCTTTCTGTTCTACAGCTGGTTTGGTTGCTTTTTTGTGGTGCTTTTTAGCAGCCTGCGCTTTCTGTTCTACCGCTGGTTTAGCGGCTTTTTTGTGGTGCTTTTTGGCAGCCTGAGCTTTCTGCTCGGTTGGTGCTGCGGTTGCTGGTGCAGCGGCTTCTTTTTTCGCTGCAGCTTTGTGATGTTTCTTATGGTGAACCGCTTTTGCTGGCGCAGCGGTGGTGGTTGCAGCAGGCGCGGCAGCCGGTGCAGCAGTTGCGGTAGTGTCAGCAGCAAATGCAGCAGAAGACAGACCCATAGCAGCGGCAACAACCAGAGCTAATACTTTATTCATTCTCATACCCTCGAATTTGGTTTTTCATTTAACCCCACTGCGGGGCCGTTGAAATAACTATATCCCTGTAAATTCGAGGTTTCCGTGAGTGATTGGTATCGGCGTGTAACGGAATGTACAGCGGGGAGAAAAGTGTACGAACAGGCCAAACGCAGCTGCTCGTACGGGGCTCTGTTATTTGTTAAGTGTGGCCAGAATAGCCGCCGGAGACTGACTGCCTATAATCGTCCGTGATTCAGGCTCGATCACCACCATTACCGGGGTGATGCTAATGCCCAAACGTTCTGCCAGAGCAGATTGCCGCGCGATCAGATCGGAGCAGGCTGTGGTGGTGTCGTTATCCGGTAAAAATCCCGCCATCGCTTGTTGCAGGCTTTTGACCTTATCGGTTGAACACCAGACGCGCCCCATATCCTCAATTACCGAGTCGCGAATGGCGTTGGGCGCAACGGTCACAAACGACATCGTCAAACCGGCATCCGTATATTGCTTAACGTTTTTCACTACGTTGCTGCAGTAAATGCACTGATTATCAATAAACACCAGCAGCTTATATTTTTCAGCAGGAGCCTGAAACGTGATGGGCTGGAGGTCTGCAAGAGAGCGGGTAATATCGTTGAACGCGTCTTGCGGGGTATTATCCGTGGCTGCGAAAGTACTTAAACTGGTCGCACACAGAATGGCTAACATCGTTTTCATTATGCCTTTCATCATTCATCCCTTTATTTTTTTAATCCTGACCTGATGGCAGTCTAATTGTGTCGGAAGGACACGCATTCATACACCCGACGCAATCATGACAACATGTGCTAAATCATATTCTTATTGAAAAGGGGGAGAAGAGTGCCGGAGCAGGCTCCGGCAGAGGGATTAAAGATAACGTGAGGTCAGATGTTCGCGGAAGTAACGGATATTCAGATCCTCGCCCGTCGCCTGGGTGATTAACTGCGACGTGCTGAAGCGGCTACCGTGCTGCCAGATGTTCTGACGCAGCCACTCAAAGAGTGCGGAAAAATCACCTTCGGCGATGGAAGCCTGCAGACCCGGCAGTGCGGTTCTGGCGGCATGGAACAGCTGCGCGGCATACATAGCGCCAAGCGTGTATGACGGGAAATAGCCAAAACCGCCGTCGGTCCAGTGGATATCCTGCATACAGCCGTTGCGGTAGTTGTCTTTGGTGGATAGCCCGAGCCAGGCCTGCATTTTCTCATCCCACAGCGCGGGGATATCGTCCACCTCTATCTCGCCGTTGATCAGCGCGCGCTCAATCTCATAGCGCAGCACCACGTGGGCCGGGTAGCTCACTTCGTCCGCATCGACGCGGATATAGCCAGGCTTCACGCGCTGGTTCCAGGCAATAAAGTTCTCTTCGCTGAACGCCGCCTGGCTGCCAAAGCGGGCGTGTACCGCTGGGAGGAGATGTTTGAGGAAGGCTTCGCTACGCCCCAGCTGCATTTCAAAGAACAGGCTCTGTGACTCATGGATCGCGGTTGAGCGCGCCAGGGCAATCGGCTGTCCGGCCCACGCGCGCGGCAGGTTTTGTTCGTAGCGGGCGTGTCCGGTTTCGTGGATCACGCCAAACAGCGCGCTGAGCAGCTCATCTTCGTCATAGCGCGTGGTGATGCGTACATCTTCCGGGACGCCGCCGCAGAACGGGTGCGCGCTGACGTCCAGGCGGCCGCCGTTAAAATCGAAGCCGAGCATCTTCATAGCTTCCAGGCCCAGCTCACGCTGGGTTGCGGTCGGGAAGGGGCCCTGCGGGGGAATAAACGACCGCTGAGCCTGTTTTTCCACCACGTTTGCCAGCAGCTCCGGTAGCCAGGACTTCATATCGCCGAACAGAACGTCCAGACGCGCGCTGGTCATGTCGGGTTCAAAAATGTCCAGCAGCGCGTCGTAAGGCGTACAGCCTTTGGCTTCAGACCGCAGGCGAGCCTCTTCGCGGCTGAGTTTGACCACCTCTTTCAGGTTGGCAGAAAAACCCTGCCAGTCATTGGCGGGGCGCTGAGTACGCCAGGCGTGTTCACACCTGCTGCCTGCCAGGGATTTGGCTTCCACCAGCGATTCCGGCAGCAGGGTAGCCTGCTGGTAGTGGCGCGTCATTTCGCGCAGATTGGCCTGTTCGACATCATTCAGATCTTCACCTGCCGCCGCCGCTAACAGGTCGCCGACTTTTTTATCGGTCAGGATCTGGTGCTGCAGGACGCTCATCTCCGCGAGTGCTTCACCGCGCGCGGCGCTGCCGCCCGGCGGCATCATGGTGAACATGTCCCAGCTGGCGATGGAGGAGAGGTGCGAGAAGCGGGAGAGGCGCTGGAAGGTTTTCACAAGTGACTGATAGGCAGATGTTTTTTGCAATTCTTATTTCCTCTTGTCAGGGATGTGTTTCAGGGAGCATACAATGAAACAGATCAAATTCCCCAACATTTCCCACACGGAGGAAATCAATGCCGATCTCCTCCGTTGAAACCGTCGCCGGCATTCCGGCAGACGGTTTTCGGTGGGCACTTAGTCCTTATCACGCATAACCTGTTGCAAGATCGCCAGCGCCTGGGTGAACTGGGCATCCGGAATGGTCAGCGGATAAAGGAAGCGGATCACGTTGCCGTACTGGCCGCAGATCAACAACAGCAGGCCCTGGGCGAGCGCCTTTTGCTGGATCGCCTGCGCGATGGCGGCCGAAGGTTCGCGGCTCTCGGGATCAAAAAACTCCGCCGCAATCATCGATCCTCTGCCCCTTATCGCCACGAGCGCAGGATAGCTGCCCTGAATCTCCTCCAGCGTGGCTGTCAGTCGTTCGCCCAGATGACGGGCGCGCGCGCACAGTGACTCGCTGTCGATAATATTCAGCACCGCGTGCGCGGCGGCCACCGCAAGTGGGTTGCCTGCATAGGTTCCCCCCAGACCACCGGGCGCCGGCGCGTCCATGATCCCGGCGCGGCCCACCACGCCGGACAGCGGCATTCCGCCTGCCAGGCTTTTAGCCATCGTCATCAGGTCGGGCTTGTCCGCGTAGTGTTCCATGGCAAACAGTTTACCCGTACGGGCGAAGCCGCTCTGCACTTCGTCGGCAATCATCACGATCCCGTGCTCATCGCAGATACGGCGGATGGCGGCCACCAGTTCAGGCGGGGCGACGTTGAATCCGCCTTCACCCTGAATGGGTTCAAAAATAATCGCCGCCACCTGTTTCGCCTCAATATCTGCTTTGAACAGGCGCTCAATCGCCGTGATGGCATCCTGCGTTGTGATGCCGTGGAGCTCGGAGGGATACGGCACGTGATAAACCGACCCCGGGAAGGGGCCAAATCCCAGCTTATAGGGCGCGACCTTGCCGGTTAACGCCATGGTCATATAGGTTCGGCCGTGAAAGCCTCCCCCGAAGGCAATCACACCCGGTCTGCCGGTGTGGGCCCGGGCGATTTTAATGGCATTTTCCACCGCTTCCGCGCCCGTTGTGAAGAACGCCGTCTTGGCCGGGCTCTGCACCGGGGCCAGCTCGTTAAGCTTTTCGGCCAATGAAACGTAGTTTTCATACGGCACAATCTGATAGGCCGTATGGGTGAACTGGTGAAGCTGTTTTTCCACTGCGGCCACCAGTTCAGGGTGACGATGGCCGGTATTCAGTACCGCGATCCCGGCGGCGAAATCAATATAGTCGTTGCCTTCCACGTCGGTAAGCGTGGCATTCTCCGCCGTGCGGGCGAAGAAATCACACATTACGCCTACGCCGCGCGGGGTGGCAGAAAGTCTGCGCTGATGAAATTCCTGGTTATTCATGTCAGATACCCTTTTGTCGAAACGATCATACGCCAAGACGATCGCGCAGGCTGTAATACGCCGCGCCCATCGCCGTGAATGGGATCCGCAGGCTGCGACCGCCCGGGAAGGGGTAGTGCGGGAGTTTGGCAAACGCATCAAAGCGCTCGGCGTCACCGCGCAACAGTTCAGAGATAAGCCGTCCGGCCAGGTGGGTGCAGGTCACGCCGTGGCCGCTGTAGCCCTGCATGTAATAGATGTTTTTATCCAGACGACCAAACTGCGGCATACGCGACAGGGTCAGCAGGAAGTTGCCCGTCCAGCGGTAGTCGATTTTGACGCCTGCCAGCTGAGGGAAGGTTTGCAGCAGCTTTGGCATCACCAGGCGCTCGACATCGTCCGGATCGCGCGCGCCATAGACGACGCCACCACCGTACAGCAGGCGGTTGTCGGCGGTGAGGCGGTAGTAATCCAGCAGGTAGTTGCAATCTTCCACGCAGTAGTTATTGGGGATCAGCGTGCGGGCTACCTCCTCCGGCAGCGGGGCGGTGGTCACCACCTGGGTGCCGCAGGGCATGCTGCGTTTTGCCAGTTCCGGCTCTATCTTATCGCCCAGATAGGCATTCCCGGCGACGATCACGTAACGGGCCGTCACCTGGCCATGCTGCGTGCTCACCACGGCCGGGCTGGTGTGCTGAATGGCGGTCACCGGGGACTGTTCATACACCCGCCCGCCGTTCAGGCGAATGGCGTCCGCTTCGCCGATCGCCAGGTTCAGCGGATGAATGTGCCCCCCGCTGCGGTCCAGCAGCGCGCCGGTATAGCGCTCGCTGTCGACTTCCCGGCGGATGGCGCTGGCGTCCAGCAGCTCCAGCTGCGTGTTGCCGTAGCGTTCCCAGTTGGCTTTTTGCTCCTCCAGCGTCTCCATCTGCTTATGGTTTAACGCCACAAACAGCCCGCCGGGACGATAGTCGCACTGGATCTGATAGCGCTGGATACGCTCCCGGATGATCTCTCCGCCTTCAAACATCATGCTCCCGAGGACTCTGGCGGCGTCGGGTCCGTAGTTTTTCTCAATCACGTCGATATCGCGGCTGTAGGAGTTAACCAGCTGGCCGCCGTTGCGTCCGCTGGCGCCGAAACCGATGCGCGCCCCTTCAAGGAGCACCACGTCGTAGCCCATTTCGGCGAGATGAAGCGCGGAGGAGAGGCCGGTATAGCCGCCGCCCACCACGCACACGTCGCAGCTGATCGACTCGCTAAGCGTCGGGAAAGGTTCGTATGCGTTCGCGCTGGCCGCGTAGTAGCTGGTGGTATGTTCGGTCATGATTGAGGCTCCAGGGCAATCCAGATGGTTTTCAGTTCGGTAAATTTTTCCAGCGCGTGCAGGGACTTATCGCGACCGTTGCCGCTCTGCTTATAGCCGCCAAAGGGTACGGTCATATCACCGTCGTTATAGTTATTGACGAAGACCGAGCCTGCTTTCAGGCGGCGGCTCATGCGGTGTGCGCGGGAGAGATCGCGAGTCCATACCGCCGCGCCAAGCCCATATTCACTGTCGTTGGCCAGCGTTAAGGCTTCCTCTTCGGTTTTAAAACGGGTGACGACCAGCACCGGCCCGAAAATCTCTTCCCGGCAGAGCGGGGAGGCGGGGTCGATGTCGACAAAAATGGTTGGACCGACTGCGGAAGGCCATGATTGTTCCCGCCCGTCCAGCAGCAGCGTGCCTTTTTGGGTTCCCTCGCGAATAAACGTGTGGACGGTATCGGCGTGCGCAGCGTCGATGAGCATTCCCATCGTGCTGTCGGGATCGAGCGGATCGCCCGGCTGCCAGTGACGGGCCTGCGCTTTCAGCTTTGCCAGGAAGTCATCAGCGATGCTGTCTTCGAGCAGCAGGCGGGTACCGGCGATACAGACTTGCCCCTGGTTATAGAAAATCCCGGCGGCGGTCGCGCTCACTGCCTTGTCCAGGTCCGGACAGTCGGCAAAGATAATGTTGGCGCTCTTGCCGCCTGCCTCCAGCCAGACGCGCTTCATGTTGCTTTCACCCGCGTCCTTCAACAGCTGCTTGCCGGTACGGGTAGAGCCGGTAAACGTCAGCACCTCGACCTCAGGATGCAGCGCCAGCGCCTGGCCCGCTTCGTGGCCGTAACCGCTTATCACATTCAGCACGCCGTCCGGCAGGCCCGCCTCTTTCGCCAGCCCGGCCATGCGCAGGGCGGTGAGCGGCGATTTCTCCGACGGTTTCAGTACCACGCTATTGCCCGCGATCAGCGCCGGGCCCAGCTTCCAGCAGGCCAGCAGCAGCGGGAAGTTCCAGGGGACGATGGCCGCGACAACCCCGATCGGCTCGCGCACGATCATCGCCAGCTCGCCCGGACCCGTAGGCGCCACTTCGCCGTAGACTTTATCCGCCGCTTCGGCGTACCAGCGAATGGCGCGCGCTGCGCCGGGTATATCGTCGCGCAGGCTGTGGCGGATGGGTTTACCGGTGTCCAGCGTTTCCAGTAAGGCCAGCTCTTCGACGTGGCGTTCCATCAAATCGGCGAGCTTATGCAGCACGGCCTTGCGCTGTATCGGAGACGCCTGCGACCAGTCACCGCGTTCAAATACCTCACGCGCGGCCTGCACCGCACGGTCCACGTCCGCCTGCTTGCCCCGGGCCACATTCGCCAGCGTCTGCAGGGTGGCGGGATTGACGGTTTCAAACGTGGTATTATCGGCGGCATCACAATAGGCACCGTTAATAAATAGCCGGGTCTCAATGGCGCTGTTTTTTGCTTTATCCTGCCAGTAAGTCAGGTGCTTAAAATGCATATTCACTCCTTTCTTTCGCAATCAGATAAATAAAGGCATGGCCGTTTCAGGCAATACGAAGCCGTGAGGCATCCCGGGAATTAACCCGTTGAATGCCGACATTGATCGTTTTTTATTTGTCCCGGCGTAAGCGCGCTTACGCCGGGACCGAGTGGTAATTAGAACGTGGTGGGGGTGTGGGCACTGATAATGCGGCAGATGCCTGCCGAGGTGTTGCTGAAGCTGTGCGGTATGCCGGTATTGATGGCATAGCTCTGCCCCGCAACCAGGTGATATGGCTGGCCATTAATGGTCAGCACTATTTCACCTTCCAGTATCGTACCGATCTCCTCACCCTGATGTTTGATCCTCTCTCCGGTCGTGGTTCCAGGCTGGTAAGTTTCAAAAATCATCGCCAGCGTACGGTTCGGATTTCCGTTATGAACCAGCTTCATCGAAACACCCTGACTGCCTATTTCGATAAGGTCTTCCTGATTAATAACCACCTGCGGTTCATCAGGTTTTTCCGGTTCCGAAAAGAATTCCGAGAGCGACAGCCCATAAACTTTCAGCAGCTTTTGCAGCGTACTGATGGCAGGACTGACTTTATCCTGCTCAATGGTGCTGATGGCACTGTGTGTTAACCCAGACAGTTCGGCGGCACGCCGCTGCGAGAGACCCAGCTGCTGGCGGATCTCTGACAGACGTTTCCCTGGCGCCAGTCCGTCATCGCTCATAGTTGCATTTCCTTTACGATAGTGGTCAAAGCCGTTGCTTCTCGGCAACGTGGCTTTGACAGGCGGTGATAAAACCTTCAAACAACATGCGTGACAGGGCGTACTCGCTGCTGTTCCATTCGGGGTGCCATTGCACGCCGAGGGCAAAAGGGTGGTCATGAACGCTAACCGCTTCGACCAGCCCGTCCGTCGAACGGGCCTCCACGCGGAGCCGTGGTCCTAACGTTCGTGCACCTTGCCCGTGTAACGAGTTTACCCAAAATTTGTTGCAGCCTGGTATTAATTGAGACAGCAGTCCTCCCTCCTGAACCTGAACCTCATGAGAAGGGGCGTATTGTAGCTCAACCGGCAGTTCAGCATCCTCCCGGTGTTCAAGCAGGTCGTTCTGCTCGAACAGGCGGCGATACAGCGTCCCTCCCGTCGCAACAACCAGTTCCTGCAGCCCCCGGCAGATGGCGAAAATGGGGATGCGCCTTTCGAGCGCGGCGGCAATCAGCGCCATACTCAGAAGATCTCGCCCGGGATCGGCGTTAGGCTCATCGCCGTTTTCACCATAAAGGTGCGGCTGCACGTTACTTGGGCTGCCCGGCAGGTAAATTCCGTCCAGGGTTGGCAGCAGAGCGGCCATTAGCTCAGGCTCCGCCAGCGCATGCGGTAAGGCAATAGGTAAGCCCCCCGCGTTAATAACGGCATTCAGGTACTTTTCTTGCAGGGTCTGGGTCTCATGACCCTTAAGCCTGTTTCTACACATCACCACGCCAATAACTGGCTTGTTCATTATATTTTCCATGATCGCCCTCACAAAGTGGACTAAATTTAGGCCATTCTCACCTCTGGAACGGCCTTTTCGTTCAATATTTTCTCAATCTAGCAACGGGATCTGCCTTTTGCAAACTTAATTTAACATTTGACAAACAATTTGTTTGCATACAAATTCGATAGGGTGGACATTATATTTGACAGTCCAGAGCAGCGAACGCAAATCCCAAAAACGGTGGTAAATCATGGAAACCAATATCGTAGAAGTTGAGAACTTTGTGCAGCACACGGATGAGAGGCGGGGCAGCGCCTTTACGCAGGAAGTGAAGCGCTATTTAGAAAAGTATCCTGACACCCAGTTTATTGATGTCCTCCTGACCGACCTGAACGGCTGTTTTCGCGGCAAACGTATCCCGGTTGCCGGACTGAGCAAACTTGAAAAAGGCTGCTATTTCCCGGCATCGGTTTTCGCCATGGACATTTTGGGTAACGTCGTGGAAGAGGCGGGCCTGGGGCAGGAGCTCGGCGAGCCGGACTGTATCTGCGTGCCGGTACCGGGCACCCTGACACCGTCCGCCGCCGACCCGGAATACATTGGTCAGGTGCAGCTCACCATGGTCGATGAAGATGGCGCTCCCTTTGACGTTGAGCCGCGGAACGTACTCAACCGACTCTGGCAGCAGCTGCGCCAGCGCGGTCTGTTCCCCGTGGTAGCGGTAGAGCTGGAGTTCTATTTGCTTGACCGTAAACGCGATGCCGAAGGCTATCTGCAGCCACCCTGCGCGCCGGGCACCGACGTGCGTAACACGCAGAGTCAGGTCTACTCGGTTGACAACCTCAACCACTTTGCTGACGTGCTGAATGACATTGACGAGCTGGCGCAGCTGCAGTTGATCCCCGCCGACGGGGCAGTGGCCGAGGCCTCTCCGGGCCAGTTTGAGATTAACCTGCACCATACGGAAAACGTACTTGATGCCTGCGATGATGCGCTGGCGCTAAAACGTCTCGTCAGGCAGATGGCGGAAAAACATAAGATGCACGCCACGTTTATGGCAAAGCCGTATGAAGAGCATGCGGGCAGCGGGATGCATATCCACATCAGCATGCAAAACAACAGAGGCGAAAATGTGCTCGCAGACGCCAGCGGCGAGGATTCCGCGCTGCTGAAACGCGCGCTGGCCGGGATGATCGACCTGATGCCGGCGTCCATGGCGCTGCTGGCACCGAACGTCAACTCCTACCGCCGTTTCCAGCCGGGAATGTACGTGCCGACGCAGGCGTCATGGGGACACAACAATCGCACGGTTGCCCTGCGTATCCCCTGCGGCGATCGCCATAACCATCGGGTCGAGTACCGGGTGGCGGGAGCAGACGCGAATCCGTATCTGGTGATGGCGGCAATTTTTGCCGGCATTCTGCATGGGCTGGATAACGATTTACCCCTGCAGGAAGAAGTTGAAGGCAATGGTCTGGAGCAGGACGGACTGCCGTTCCCCATCCGTCAGAGCGATGCGCTGTGGGAATTTATGCAAAACGATCGTCTTCGCGAGCGGCTGGGCGAGCGTTTCTGCCACGTCTATCACGCCTGCAAAAATGATGAATTACTGCAGTTTGAACGCCTGATCACCGAAACTGAAATTGAGTGGATGCTGAAAAACGCCTGATAACGTGCCCCGGTAAGGGGCCGCTTTGTTTCATCGCATACGTATCATCCAACGGCCTGCGCGGAGCCTGGCCTAACTGTTTGCTGGCACGCCAGCTATCTCCCGGGAGTCGCGTTATGGAGCGCAGGCGGCACAGGGATTTT
The DNA here is from genome assembly GCF_000568075.1 of Enterobacter sp. DC1. NCBI lineage: Bacteria > Pseudomonadati > Pseudomonadota > Gammaproteobacteria > Enterobacterales > Enterobacteriaceae > Enterobacter > Enterobacter sp. DC1. Next base: position 662,503 of record NZ_AZUA01000001.1, on the reverse strand, counting down.
CTTAACGACACTGTGTGACGAGGTAAGAAATGATGCAGATGTTCAACTATCCGCAGGGCGAAGGGGGCCAGTCAGGCGCCTGCTGTGAGTGCGAGCCAGAGACGGTGCGCTGGTACGATGGCGTGTATTCTTTACAACTTCCCCCTTTGCTAAGCAGGTTTGCGTCAAGGTCAACGCAATTGCAAACCACGGTAAGCATGGGGGGGACGGTTTATGGCGACTAACACCTCTCTTGACTCGCCGGGCATGGCCGGAAGAACCCGGCTGCGCAGTTCCCTCAAGCTCTGGCAGGTGGTCATGATGGGGCTGGCTTACCTCACCCCCATGACCGTGTTTGATACCTTCGGCATTGTGTCCGGTATCAGCAATGGCCACGTGCCCGCCTCGTATCTCCTGGCGCTGGCTGGCGTCATGTTTACCGCCATCAGCTACGGCAAGCTGGTACGACAGTTCCCGGAAGCGGGCTCTGCGTACACCTACACGCAGAAATCGATCGGACCCCACCTCGGTTTTATGGTCGGCTGGTCTTCGCTGCTGGACTATCTCTTCCTGCCGATGATCAACGTGCTGCTGGCGAAGATCTACCTTTCCGCGCTGTTCCCTGAAGTCCCTCCGTGGGTCTGGGTGGTGGGGTTTGTGACGATACTGACGCTGGCGAACCTGAAGAGCGTTAATTTAGTCGCCAACTTTAACACCCTGTTTGTGCTGGTGCAGGTCGCTATCATGGTGGTGTTTGTCATACTCGTGGTGCATGGCCTGCACAAGGGTGAGGGCGTCGGCACCGTCTGGTCGCTCCAGCCGTTTATCAGCGAGAACGCACACCTGATCCCTATTATTACCGGCGCGACGATCGTCTGCTTCTCTTTCCTCGGCTTTGACGCGGTCACCACGCTGTCGGAGGAGACGCCAAACGCGGCGCGGGTGATTCCCAAAGCCATTTTCCTGACCGCGCTGTATGGCGGGCTGATATTCATTGTTGCCTCGTTTTTCATGCAGCTCTTTTTCCCGACGATCGCGCGCTTCAAGAACCCGGACGCCGCGCTGCCGGAAATTGCGCTGTACGTGGGCGGGAAGCTTTTCCAGTCGGTGTTTCTGTGTACCACGTTTGTGAATACGCTCGCTTCAGGACTGGCCTCGCACGCCAGCGTCTCACGCTTGTTGTATGTGATGGGGCGTGACAACGTCTTTCCGGAGCGGGTGTTTGGTTACGTGCATCCGAAATGGCGGACTCCGGCTCTGAACGTCATTATGGTAGGGATAGTGGCGCTGTCGGCCCTGTACTTTGACCTCGTGACCGCGACGGCGCTGATCAACTTTGGCGCGCTGGTGGCGTTTACGTTTGTTAATCTCTCGGTATACAACCATTTCTGGCGGCGTAAGGGGATGAACAAAACGTGGAAAGATCGGTTCCACTATCTCCTGCTGCCGCTCATTGGTGCCGTAACGGTTGGGGTGCTTTGGATAAACCTCGAAGCGACGTCCCTGACGCTTGGCCTCATCTGGGCGGCACTGGGGATCCTTTACCTGACATGGCTAACGCGCCGTTTCCGCAAACCGCCTCCGCAGTTTGAAGCCGCTAAGATAGAGCAGGCCTGGGATTCCTGAACGATAAACGGCACCAGTACGCTGGTGCCGTTTATCGGGATCGGGAATCAGCCCGCAGGCTTATTATCTCAGACGTTTATGAAGACTTGCCCCCACCAGCAGCGCCGCGCACAGCATCAGCGCAATAAACCCGCCCACGCCGTTCCAGCCGTAGCTATGCCAGAACACGCCGCCGAGAGTCCCGGCGATGCTGGAACCCAGGTAATAGCTAAACAGATACAGCGACGACGCCTGACCTTTGGCGCGACGCGCGCGCGGGCCAATCCAGCTGCTGGCGACCGAGTGAGCGGCGAAGAACCCCGCGGAGAAGAGCAGCATTCCGGCAAAAATCAGCCACAGGGAAGAGAAGAGCGTCAGCAGCAGGCCGACCAGCATCACCGCCGTGAAGAAGAGCATGACCGGGCCGCGTCCATAGCGAGCGGTCATTGCCCCGGCCTTCGGTGAACTCCAGGTTCCGGTTAAATAAGCAACCGAGAGTAAACCGACGATAGCCTGGCTCAGATGCCACGGCGAGAGCATCAGGCGGTAGCCAATATAGTTAAACAGCGTGACAAAGGACCCCATCAGCAGAAAACCCATCAGGAACAGGCGCGGCAGCCCTTTATCACGCCAGTGCAGGCGGAAGTTGATAAACAGCGTTTTTGGGCGCAACGAGGTCGGGCGGAAATGGCGCGATTCCGGCAGAATTTTCCAGAACATCAGGGCTGATGCCAGCGCAAAACACCCGATGACCGCCAGCGCAATACGCCAGCTAAAGAAGTCCGTAAAGACCCCGCTCAGCAGGCGTCCGCTCATTCCGCCAATCGAGTTCCCGCTGATGTAAAGCCCCATCGAGAAGGCCACAAAGCTCGGGTGGATCTCCTCGCTGAGGTAGGTCATCCCAACCGCCGCCACGCCGCTGAGCGAGAGCCCAATTAGCGCGCGCATCACCAGAATGCCGTGCCAGCTGGTCATCATCGTCGAGAGTAACGTACAGACCGACGCCAGCATCAGTGCGGTAACCATCACCTGTTTACGGCCAATGGCGTCGGACAGCGGCCCGGTAAAGAGCAGGCCAATCGCCAGCATGCCGGTAGAAATAGAGAGTGAAATACTGCTGCTGGCAGGCGATACGCCAAACTCATGAGAGAGAACCGGCAGGATCGGCTGAACGCAATAGAGCAGGGCGAAGGTGGCCAGACCGGCGGAAAAGAGCGCCAGCGTGACGCGCATAAACTGAGGGGTACCACGTTTAATAAACTGCACCGGCTGTGATGCTGCAGGTAAATCATCAATATCATTTGCCGGAGTGATATCAATGGTAGTTGTACGACTCACACATGTTCCTTGCTTAAACATCCCCGTGATTTCTGGTGACGGGTATGACCACATGTTCAGGGTAGGAAAATGTAAATATTCTGTCTAATATATTAATAATCTCAAATGATACTTTAAAAATATGAATATCGAGCTGCGTCATCTTCGCTACTTTGTCGCCGTCGCCGAGGAGCTGCATTTTGGCCGCGCGGCGGCGCGGCTGAATATCTCTCAGCCACCGTTAAGCCAGCAGATTCAGATCCTGGAACAGCAGGTCGGGGCGCGCCTTCTGGCCCGCACCAACCGCAGCGTGAGCCTGACGGCGGCGGGGAAGCAGTTCCTGATCGACAGCCGACAAATTCTGAGCATGGTCGATGACGCCGCCGCTCGGGCAGAACGGCTCTATCTCGGGGAAGCCGGAGAGCTGCGAATCGGGTTTACCTCTTCCGCGCCGTTTATCAGCGCCGTCTCGGAGACGCTATCGTCATTCCGTCGTCGCTTTCCGGATGTTCACATTCAGACGCGCGAAATCAACACCCGCGAGCAGATTGCGCCGCTGAATGAAGGTTCGCTGGATCTGGGGCTGATGCGTAACACCCAGCTGCCGGACACGCTGGCTTGGGAGGTGATCCTGCGCGAGCCGCTGATGGCGATGATCCCACACGATCACCCGCTGGCGTCGCGTCCGGCGGTCTCGCTGGCAGAGCTGGCAAAAGAGCCGTTTGTCTTTTTTGACCCGCAGGTCGGGACGGGTCTGTATGACGATATCCTGGGACTGATGCGCCGCTACGATCTCGCCCCGGTCATCACCCAGGAGGTGGGGGAAGCGATGACCATTATAGGCCTGGTGGCGGCCGGGTTGGGCGTGTCTATTCTTCCTGCCTCCTTTAAACGGGTACAATTGCGCGAAATGCGCTGGGTGACCATCGCCGAAGAGGATGCCGTTTCCGAAATGTGGCTGGTCTGGTCAAAGCACCGCGAGCAGAGCCACGCCGCGCAGCGTTTCAAACAGCAGTTAATAAGCGCCTCTGCCGGGCGGCATTTTCAGTGAAAATAGGGCAAAAATGTGCGGTAAATCACATGGCTAAGTAAATATTTGACGACGGACATGGAAGTGCTTCACCATAGCAAACAGTTTATTTCGAAGCTCGAAAATAAGGGAGTACGAGGTGGTTGCTGATAGTCAGCCAGGGCACATCGATCAGATTAAGCAGACCAACGCTGGCGCGGTGTATCGCCTGATTGATCAGCTTGGTCCGGTTTCGCGTATCGATCTTTCGCGCCTGGCACAACTGGCACCTGCCAGTATCACCAAGATTGTCCGCGAGATGCTGGAAGCGCACCTGGTTCAGGAGACGGAAATTCAGGAGCCGGGCAGCCGTGGCCGTCCGGCAGTCGGGCTGGTGGTTGAAACGGAAGCATGGCACTACCTGTCACTGCGCATCAGCCGGGGGGAGATCTTCCTTGCGCTGCGTGACCTGAGCAGCAAGCTGGTGGTGGAAGACCGCCTTGAACTGCCGCTTAACGCGGAGGAACCGCTCCTCGACGCGATTGTCTCGCACATCGATCACTTCTTTATCCGCCATCAGCAGCGGCTTGAACGCTTAACGGCGATTGCCATCACCATGCCGGGAATTATTGATACCGAAAACGGTATTGTTCACCGTATGCCGTTTTACGACGACGTCAAAGAGATGCCGCTGGGCGAGGTGCTGAAAAATCATACCGGCGTGCCGGTCTATATTCAGCATGACATCAGCGCCTGGACAATGGCGGAGGCGCTGTTTGGCGCGTCGCGCGGCGCGCGGGATGTGATTCAGGTGGTCATCGACCATAACGTCGGGGCGGGCGTGATCACCGACGGACGTCTTCTCCACGCCGGAAGCAGCAGCCTGGTGGAAATTGGCCACACCCAGGTCGACCCGTACGGCAAGCGCTGCTACTGCGGGAACCACGGCTGTCTGGAGACCATTGCCAGCGTGGAAAGCGTGCTGGAGCTGGCGCAGGTTCGGCTGAGCCAGTCCATGAGCTCCTCGCTGCACGGACAACCCTTAACGGTGGATTCTCTCTGCGCCGCCGCGCGCCAGGGCGATCTTCTGGCGAAGGACATTATTACCGGGGTGGGGAATAACGTTGGCCGCATTCTGGCCATTATGGTGAACCTCTTCAACCCGCAAAAAATCCTCATTGGCTCACCGCTGAGCCAGGCGGCGGAGATCCTCTTCCCGGCGATCTCGGCCTGCATCCATCAGCAGTCGCTTCCCGCCTACAGCAAAAATATTGCGGTAGAAAGCACCCAGTTTTCCAACCAGGGAACCATGGCCGGCGCGGCGCTGGTCAAAGACGCCATGTATAACGGCTCGCTGTTGATCCGCCTGTTGCAGGGTTAACTCTTTTCCGCAGATGTAAGAAAAATTGCGCTATCTCAAGCCGGGTAGCGCACGCATCCCGTAGACTTCCTCCACTGAATTATTTACCTGGTTTATATTTTCGAAGCATACCCAAGAGGTGGAGTGAGTCATGCTTAAGCGTTTCTTTGTTACTGGTACAGATACCTCTGTCGGCAAGACCGTCGTATCCCGCGCATTGCTGCAGGCGCTGGCAGCAAGCGGTAAACGCGTGGCAGGGTACAAACCGGTCGCAAAAGGCAGTAAAGAGACGCCAGAGGGATTGCGTAATAAAGACGCCCTGGTGCTGCAAAGCGTCTCGTCACTGGAACTGCCTTATCACGCGGTCAATCCCATTGCGTTAAGCGAAGAGGAGAGCAGCGTAGCGCACAGCGGCCTGATTAATTATCCCCTGTTGTCCGACGGCCTGGCGAACCTGAGCGAGAAGGTTGACCACGTGGTGGTGGAAGGAACGGGGGGCTGGCGCAGCCTGATGAATGACCTGCGCCCGCTGTCTGAATGGGTCGTGCAGGAGCAGCTTCCGGTGGTGATGGTGGTGGGTATCCAGGAAGGGTGCATCAACCACGCGCTGCTGACGGCGCAGGCGATTGCCAATGACGGCCTGCCGCTGGTTGGCTGGGTAGCAAACCGCATCAATCCGGGCCTGGCGCACTACGCGGAGATCATCGACGTGCTGAGCACCAAGCTGCCCGGACCGCTGGTGGGCGAGCTGCCTTATCTGCCACGCGCCGAGCAGCGCGAGCTAGCGCAGTACATCGATCTCTCTGCCCTCGGTGGCGTGTTGACCGTAGATCGAGTCGTGGCGTAACGTCCGCGACAGCACGGACGCCACCACGCAGGCGATCAGCAGGCCGGGCAGTAAAAAATACTGCCCGGTCATTTCACAGACCATCAGCGCCGACATAATGGGCGCATGCGTGGTCGCGGCAAGTAGCGTTGCCATCCCCGCCAGCCCCAGCAGAATCGCCGTCTCAGAACCCGGCAGCCACAGCGCGAACAGCTGCGCAAACAGCATTCCCGTCGCCATACCGACAAACAGCGTGGGCGTAAACACCCCGCCCGGCGCGCCCGATCCGCTGCTTGCCAGTACCGCCAGCAGCTTACAGATGAACACCCCGGCAATCACCGACAGCAGCGGCGGCGCGAGCAGAAAAGCCTGAACCACGCTGTAGCCATTCCCCCAAACCTTCGGCGTCAGGAGAGACAGCAGCCCGACGATCGCACCACCCAGCGCTAATTGCCAAGGCGGCGAAAGCTTGAGGCGCAGGAAAAGCCCGTGGCTGAAGTCCATCAGCCACATCAGCAGCGGTCCGCAAAGGCCCGCCAGCAGGCCCATCGCGACGAGAAGAGCATAATCGGCCGTGGTGAGGATGCCGCTCAGATGGACCGCGTAGAGCGTACCGGCGCCCGGTGCCAGAAGCTGCGTGGTGAGAAGCGCCACCACCGCCGCGATAACCACGGGGCCGAGCGAGGCCAGCATCAGCGTGCCAAACAGAATCTCAGCGATGAACAGGCTTCCGGCTAACGGAGCATGGTAGGCACTGGCCATCCCGGCGGCGGCGGCGCAGGCTATCCATAATTTCCATTCGGATTTGGGCGTAAAGCGCCGGGCGAAAAGGGAGGCGGCGAGGGCGGCAAGAAGGATCATCGCCCCTTCACGCCCGATGGCGCTTCCGCTGGCAACGACCAGCAGCGAGGCAAGGGATTTCACAAGGCTGGCGCCGTAGTCAAACTGGCCGTCACCGGTCTCCAGCGCTTCCATGTAATCGGTGGGGGCATGAGGCCGCTGCGCGGTCAGACGCTGCCATCCCCAGAGCAGCAGCCCGGCGGCCAGCCCGCCCAGCGCTGGCGTCAAGGCGCGCCGCCAGGGCGAGAGCGACGCAGCGGCATTCACCAGGCTGCCGCTGTCGTTGCTGAGAAGCAGCCATTCCAGCAGGTACATGCTGTGGCGGAATACCGCAACGGCCAGCGCGGCCAGCACGCCGGTGACGGTGGCAATCAGCAGTCGGCGAAACATCGCGCGGATGTCAGGGTAGGTATGGAGACGTAGCATGGGTCGCGATTAAACGGGGACGATACGATATTGTGGCGTGAAATCGTGGGGTTAGCAAAAGGTCTGCGTGCGAAAAGGCCGGGCGATGCCCGGCCAGAAAGGTTAGCTGTCGCTATGAATATTCAGCGCCCGGCGCGTACGCCCGGAGCTCAGGTACTCGGCAATATAGTCCTGCGAAATCTCGCCGTTGTAGCGACCATCCTCATCCACGATCGGCATCCAGCTGGTATTACTCTCATACAGACGTGAAAGCACCACGCGCAGGTTGTCTTCCGCCTTGCCGGTCATGCGGAACGGATGCAGGATGTCGGCGCAGGTACCGCTGGCGTTACGCGCTTCGCGACGTTTCACAAAGCCCAGCGGTTTGCCGTGCTCATCGACCACCGTAACGGCACGAATGTCATTATCATCCATGGTCGCAAAGGCGTCGGGAAGCGGAGTTGAGCCCCGCACCGTAATGGTCGGCTGCTGGTCGGTGACGTCGCCCGCCGATACCAGCAGCAGGCGCTTCAGCGTCCGGTCCTGGCCGACGAACGAGCCGACAAACTCATTCGCCGGTTTCGCCAGCAGTTCATCCGGGCTGGCGCACTGCACGATTTTCCCCTGACGGAACACCGCAATACGGTCGCCGAGCTTCAGGGCTTCATCGATATCGTGGCTCACCAGCATGACGGTTTTTTTCAGCTTGCGCTGCATCTCCAGGAACTGGTTCTGGATCACCTCACGGTTGATCGGGTCCACCGCGCCGAAGGGTTCATCCATCAGCAGTACCGGAGGATCAGCGGCCAGAGCGCGGATCACGCCGATACGCTGCTGCTGGCCGCCGGACATCTCGCGAGGGTAGCGGTTCAGGAACTTATGCGGATCCATCGCCACCATATCCATCAGCTCTTCGGCGCGGGTTTTGCAGCGTGCTTTATCCCAGCCCAGCATGCGCGGCACGACGGTGATGTTCTCTTCGATGGTCATGTTCGGGAACAGGCCAATCTGCTGGATCACGTAGCCGATGTTGCGGCGCAGGGTGACGGTGTCCATCCCGCTGGTGTCTTCACCGTTGATCAGGATCGTCCCGCTGCTTGGGGTAATGAGGCGGTTAATCATCTTCAGGGTGGTGGTCTTCCCGCAGCCGGACGGGCCGAGCAGGACGCACATTTCCCCTTCGGGCACGGTCAGGTTGACGTTGTCGACGGCCTTAAAGGTCTGGCCGTGCTTCTGTGAAAATTGTTTGGTGAGGTTTTCCAGTTTTATCATTATCGAATCCCCTTTGGAGTCAGAACCACCTGCAGACGGTGCAGCAGCCAGTCGAGCACAATCGCTAAAAGACAAATCATCAGCGCGCCCGCAATCAACATGCGAATATCGCTTCCGCCGATGCCGTTGAGCAGCAGCAGGCCCAGGCCGCCCGCGCCGATCACGGCGGCAATCGCCATCACGCCGATATTCATCACCACGGCGGTGCGGATGCCGCCGAAAATCACCGGTAGCGCCATCGGTATCTCGACCCAGCGCAGCCGCTGCCAGAAGGTCATGCCGATGCCGCGTCCGGCTTCGCGCAGGCCCGGCGGCAGGCTGTCGAGCGCCGTATGGGTGTTACGCACAATCGGCAGCAGCGAGTAGAGAAACACCGCCGTGATCGCGGGCAGGGCACCAATACCCTGACCGATCAGCGAAAACAGCGGGATCATCAGGCCAAACAGGGCGATGGACGGAATGGTCAGCACGATGGTGGCAATCCCCAGCACCGGCGTAGCCAGCCACCTGTGGCGGACAATCAGAATACCCAGCGGTACGCCGATGATGATGGCTAAACCTACGGCCAGCGCCACCAACCACAGGTGCTGAAGGGTGAGGGTTAAGAGGTAATCCCAGTTGTCCAGAATGTAGTGAATCGTCTCCATAGCGCCTCCTACAGCAGCTGTTTGCTACGCAGGAAATCGCGGGCGACCTGCTGCGGTGACTGATGGTCGATATCCACCTTCTTGTTCAGCTCGGTGATAACGTCGTTGTTGAGCTGGGCCGAGAGGGTGTTTAGCGCCTCTTCCAGGCCGGGGTTGGCCTCCAGCGTGTCCTTACGCACCACCGGCGTCACCGCGTAGCTCGGGAAGAAGCCTTTATCATCTTCCAGCACCTTGAGGTCGAAGCCTTTCACGCGCCCGTCGGTGGTGTAAATCAGGCCGGCGTCAACGAAGCCGTCGCGCACCGCGTTATAGACCAGACCGGGGTCCATCTGACGGATTTGCGGGCGGTCCAGATCCATCTTGTAGGCCGCCTGCAGCGGCTTCATGCCGTCGCTGCGTCCGGCAAACTCCAGGTCCAGGCCCAGCAGCCAGTTTTTGTCGGGGTTGGTTTTACGGATCTGCTCAATTTTCGCCACCATCTGCGACATGGTGTTGATATGTTCCGCCTCGGCGCGCTTGCGCTGCATGGCGAAAGCGTAGGTGTTGTTCATGTCGGCGGGCTTGAGCCAGACCAGACCGTGCTTCGCGTCCAGGCGTTTCACCGTCTCGTAAGACTCCTGCGGCGACATGCGCTTGTTGATGTGGTTAAAGATGATCAGCGACGTGCCGGTGTACTCCCAGGTCATGTCAATCTGCTTGTTGATCATCGCGTTGCGGGAGATCACCGTGGCAATGTTGGTTTGCGGCTGGACCTGAAAACCTCTCTTTTGCAGGTACTGCACGGTCATCGCCGAGAGAATATGCTGCTCGGTAAAGCTCTTGGTCGCCAGAATCAGCGGGGCCGCCATCGCCTGGCTGGTGAACAGCGCCGCGGCACACAGCGCCGTCAGGCCGGAAAACAGTCTCATAAAAGCTCCTTGTTATTGTTATCGAGCAAGATGGGGACTCATCGCGCGACCCAGCGCCGCCAGCAGGGTATCGAGGATCAGGGCGAACAGGGCGGTGGCCGCCGCGCCGAGGATCAGGGTCGGGAAATCGTTCAGGTAAATACCGGGGAAAATCAGCTCGCCGTAGCTGCTGGCGCCAATCAGGAACGCCAGCGGTGCGGTACCGACGTTAATGGCGGTGGCGATGCGGATCCCTGACAGCATGACCGGCCAGGCGGCTGGCAGCTTAACCTGACGCAGGCGCTGCCATTTGGTCATCCCGATGCCGTTTGCCGCTTCCAGCAGCGACGGCGGGACCGAGCACAGCCCGGCGTAGGTGTTACGCACGATCGGCAGCAGCGAGGCTAGGAACAGGGCGATGATGGCGGGCGTATCGCCAATGCCAATAACCACCATCGCCAGCGCCAGAACGGCCAGCGGCGGCAGAGTGTTGCCGACGTTGAAGATTTGCATCACATATTCGGCGATACCCCGCGCGGCCGGACGGCTCAGCAGAATACCAGCTGGGATGCCCACCAGCAGGGCAAAAAACATGGATGAGAAAACCAGAATCATGTGCTGTTGCCCGAGATAGACTAGGTCAACCTGACGCGCCTTTATCGTCTCCAGCCCAATGCCCCAGACGAGGAGGGCGAGGACCACGATAATGGCGCCGACAAACAGCAGCGAACGTTTGAGTAATGGGTGCATTGCGGTGTGTCTCCCTGTGCGCATGCGTTATAGCAACCACCGGTTGCCTGTTGTTATGCCATGTTTCGGCAGGGGTATTTCACCTATAGCAAGCGTTTGGGAAGGGTTCCAGCGAAGGGGTAAAATCAGTAACCCTATGAAAACAGTGACAACCTGGTGTTAAGCCTTATGGCGTAAGGGCTGATTGAGGGACGGGCAGAATAGTCCTAAAGACGAGAATTGAAAGTGACGTTGTCACGAATAGGGGCCGCACCTGTGACGGTGCGGCAGCACAGCTAAGCTGTTTTGCGCGCTTTTGATCTCCATTCCTGCCAGATATTCTCAAGGCCCTGCCGGTATGAGGTAACGGGGAAGTCGGGAAAATGCCGCTTAAACTTCGTCGAATCAAACAGGTTATCAACGTCGTACCTGGGGAACAGCTCACGCATTTCGCGCGCGCCCTGCGAAAACAGCGCCGTCGCGGCGAATGCCAGCTTGCCCAGCACGGCGTAGTCCGCCTTCTGGCCGAAGATACCGCAGGCGAGAGTGACAAACTGTTGATAGGTCAGCCTTTCGTCGCAGCAGGGCAAATGCCACGTCTGCCCGTAGGCCTCAGACGTATTGCCCAGCAGGGCGAGCGCGCGGCTGGCATCCGGCGTCCAGATGAGGGTGCGAAGCGTATCGTCACGTACCGGAACGCGCGGGCGTTTGTGCTGCTTCAGCCTGTCGAGAATGAGCGTATTCGTGAAGCTCTGCGTTCTCTCAGGCCCGTAAAACTCCGGGGCCCGGCCGATGAGGACGGGAATGTCGCCCCGCTGCATTTCGGCAAGCACCCGGTTGGCCATCAGTGCACGCACGTTGCCTTTCCGTCCCCGGGGCGCAAAGCGCGTCTCTTCCGTTTGCGGCTCGTCGCTCTGGGGATACATGTAGGTATTGTCAAAATAGACGAATTTTGCACCCGCCTTTCGCGTGGCCTCCAGCGCATTTTCCAGCATGGTTGGGAACTGACGCTCCCACAGCGCGGAATCCGGCGGCAGACCGGCGGTAAAATAGACCGTATCGCTACCGTTAACCGCCTCCTGCGTCTGCTGCGCATCCAGAAGATTGGCCGCAACCAAAATATCGCTGTCGTGGACTTTCTGCGGATGGCGGCTAACCAGCCTGATATCGTCGGTATAGGCGCGTTTTAATTCGCGGGTCAGTTCACGGGCGATTTGCCCGCTGGCACCCAGAATAGTTTGCATATGAGCTTCCTGATGAGATGACGATCCGGTTGACCGTATAAAAAGTTTAAGCTTAAAGTTAACTTTAAGGTCAAGACGTAAGAGCAGATCAAATGAGAATTGGCGAGCTGTCGAAAATGACGGGTATTTCCCCGTCGCGCATTCGGTTCTATGAGGCGGAAGGTTTACTGCCGCGACCCGTCAGGCAGGGGAACGGCTACCGGTCGTATTCTCAAGAGGCGGCAGCGCTGCTGAACATCATCGACAACGCGCAGCGTACCGGGTTCTCACTCGAGCAAATACGCCGCTTCCTGCCGCAGCCGCAGCCGCAACAGCGCTGGGATCATGAGGGACTGATCCAGTCCCTGAAGACGCGTATTGCCGAAATAGAAGCGATGCAGAAGCAGCTTGAGGAAAACCGCCGGGAATTGCTGACGCTGGTCGCGAGTATCACCAACCGGCCGGATGGGATCTCCTGCGACGACAACATGCAGCGCCTGCTGGGGCAGCTGCAACGCTCAGACGGTAGCGCGAACCCGTCGAACCCGCGTCGAGACGGTGATAATTGAAACGATAGCGACCACGGCGAGCATCAAGCCGAGCGCCAGCATGGCGTTAAACCCGATCCATCTGAACAGCAGTAGCCCCGCGATACCGCCCGTTATAAACGAGAAAAGGGTGGTTAAGTGGGTTTTCAGCTGACTTTTTTGTGCCGCCGTATCTTTGGAGTAATCCCTGCGCAGCATCGCCACCAGTACGGAGGCCAGGGATATCCCCGCGTCCGTCAGCGTGCCGGTAATATGCGTCGATCTCACCCGTCCGCCGGAAAGCTGCGTGGAGGTGGAATTATGAATGCCCATCAGGCCGCACAGAAAAAGAATAATCTCGCGGTTGCTGGTGAGGGCATGAAAATACATCTCGTAGAACGAGACGCCGGTCAGCAATATCCCCTCGACAAACAGGATCTGGCAAAAAACCAGCCTGACGTTATGGATAATGCCCCATATTACAATCATACGGGCAAGAATAGCGCCTGCGACAAAGGAGAGAATAATCGAGCCGAAGAAAATAATATCGCTGAGATCGGTGGAGGAGACTTCGCTGGATAACTGTGAGGTGTTGCCGGTCATGTGTGAGGGGAAAAAACCAAATGCGCCAAGGGCGATGGCATTCAGCAAACCTGCCGAGGTCGCCAGCCAGAGAGCAAGCCGGCGATCCTCCTTATGCGTTCGTTCTTTCTTGAGTCGAATCAGCAAGAATACCTCCGGGTTGAGCTTTGCCTGAATAGTCAGGCTAGCAAAGCGGTGCAGCGGGCTGTCCAGGATATGGCTTAATTATTATTCCCTCTGGCGACTTTCAGGGTTAAGTAATTAAATAAAATATCCTTACTCAAGATAGAGGCGAGAAGACTTTACACCATGCCGTTATTGCCGTGACGCAAAAACGCCGGGCGCTGGTTAAGACGTTCAAACCAGGCCTCAATCGCCGGCACGTCGGGCTTATCAAACGGCGTCATCTTCCAGCGATTCACCGACAGCCCAAGCACCACGTCCGCAAGGGTAAACGTCTCGCCTGCCGCAAACGCGCCGGTGCGCTGCAGCTGGTTTTCCAGAATGGTGATGCAGTGGTTCCACTCTTTTATTCCCGCCGCAATGCGCTCAGGGTCGTTAAAGTCCGGGTTTTTACGCCCCAGCGCCGGGAAAACATAGCGCCAGGCGTTATTGAATTCGGTTGCCTGCCAGTCCATCCAGCGCTCGACATTGGCGCAGGCCTGCGGTTCTGCGGGCAGCAGATCGTGACGCTCGGCATTGCGCGCCAGATAACGGCAGATGGCGTTGGACTCCCACAGCACGAAATCGTCATCCATCAGCACCGGCACCATGGCGTTGGGGTTCAGGGCGCGGAAGGCATCCGTTTCCGTTGACGCAAAACCGCTGCCGTAATCTTCCTGTTGATACGCGAGGCCTGCTTCTTCGCAGGTCCAGAGCACTTTACGCACGTTGATGGAGGTGGTTTTGCCGAGGATCTTGAGCATAGTGCTGGTGTCCTTTAAGGTATGAACGATCTAAAACAATACACCAGCTTGAACAGAATTTAACCTCCAAAACTCGGGTGTTTTCACTCCAGGTCTGTCACAAAAGGACTGATATGGTTGGATAACCAAAATTTATCCGTCGATGAACTGAAGAAACCGCAGCATGCGTCGCGTTTCATACAGGAGGCACAAACAGGGCTCCAGCTATTCTTAAAGTCGCTGATACTCTGTTTGCAATAGGCTTGTGTGTCTTCGTTAACAATGCATAAAGGAAGGTTAAATACCCTTACATCAATACCATATAACTGAAAAATCTCGATGGTGGCGGATAGCGTATCCTTATACTCCCAGGGATCGATAAATACGGCTTCCCGGTTCAGCTTTGCATATCCCATGTTCTCCATGCCCATAAGCGCAACATGCTTAACGAAAAAGAGATTTCGGGAAATAAATTCTGCCAGCGCAGTCAAATATTTTACCGTTACTTTGTTCAGTACAACGCGCAGTTCAATGTCAATGCCGTGTTTGTAGCAATTTAACAAACCGGCCATTGTTTGATCAAATGCCCCTTCGCATTGAACAACATAGTCGTGAATCTCTGAAACATGACCAAAGAGAGGGATGCCAGCCAGCAACTGATGTTTACTTTTCTGTGCCAGAAGCGCCGTATAGTCCTCCTGACTTAAGTAGCGGCCATTCGTCAGCAAGTGTATTAACGTCTGTTGGTTTCTCTCTGAAATTGCCTCAATAATATTAAGCAGTCCTTCGTTTAACATTGTCGGTTCGCCACCCGTAATACAGAGTGCTTCCGGAAAGTGCTTATCATCAATCAGGGCAAGAGTTTTTAGGATCCGTTGCTCAGTATCACCCTGGTTAACTGCTGATTCCGGTTTAGGAGGCTGCGGGCACATGACACAGAGGTTGTTGCAAACTTCAGTCACCAGGAATGCATTGTTCCGAGAGCTTGCACGAAATAAGCGATGGATCCGCCCCCGCTCGCTGATTGTTATTACATCGCCCTCACTGAATACAGTTTCTTCTGAAACGACGATAACCGGTGTCTCCACCTGTGCGATTAAGGCTTCAAAGTTCGGATTGTTCTTTGTACAAATGATTGCGCGTACAGAGGGCAAGGCTGACAGTGGTATCGATTTGCCGGGGGTCAGAAAGAAAATGCTATCCGCTGCGATTTCATTTAATTCGACAGCGACTTTACCAAATAGCGCTGCCTTAAGGCGCCAGATGCTTTCTGCCTGAGTAGAAAGAAAAAGCGTATCGTCAGTGCATCGTGTTTTCATTTCATTCCCCATTGCATCAGAATACGACGGGTCTCGCGATCGCCTTCAACAAATCGTTTAATAACCATCGAAATAATACCTTTGTTTTTCAAACAGAAATCGTCTTTACCCGGATGACCATAAACTGAACCTGTTACCTGATAGCGGCGTACTGGGTCTGCGCCGCAGTAGGGGGCAAATGCACAGTCAGAACAGACGGGCAGGCAGTCATTGACTCCTGCAGAGGCGAGTTCTTGCATGACTGAGCCAAAGAAAAGTTCTTCTGGGCTATTCTCATAAACACTACCCATCTTGAAGTGCTGATCGCCTGTTTCGGCCATCATTCGGCTTTCATCGCTTGGGTAGATGTTTCCATCATAGTTATACAGTGTGACCCCAAAACCAGATCCGCAGGGGGATTGAAGATCCACAAAGCCTGTTGCCCAAGGTGTCATGAGCTTTTTCATGATCAATGCAGCATAGGATTCGCGAAATGCAATTCCATCGTGATTAATGCGTATGATGTAATCGAGACACTTCTCATAAAAAGCCAGAAATTGTTCCGTGGTATAGCCGATTTTATGGAAGTACTTCTGTGCGAAGCCATAAGGATTAAGTTCGCGGATGAAAATACTGCGAAATCCCTGGCTTACATATTCATTTATAATCTCTTCAGCCATATCAAGGCTTGGCCGGGTCGTTGTCATCAGTGCGCTAACTCTGTCAAATGCATCACGCCGTTTGAGTTTATTTAGCGTTGAAATGAGCGCACTCCATGCACCTGATTTTGCATATTTACGGTTTGCATCATGCAAAGCCTGAGGGCCATCAAGCGATGTGCTGATTGAAAAGTTATGCTCTAGCAAAAAGTCGAGATCTTCGTCAGTCAACTCGCACAAATTTGTACAAACCACGAATTGAATGTCTTTCCGGGTATTTTTCCTGTTGACCGCGGCGACGGCCTGACGGATGAGGCTCATATTCAGCGTGGACTCTCCACCCTGAAATTCAAGCGTAAGTTTGTCCGAAGGCATAGATAAGAATAAATCAATACTCTTTTCAAGGGTCTCCGGACTCATATCATAACGAGATTGATCGGACTGGCAGCTCTTACGAGAGGCCTGACAATAGACGCAAGAATTGTTGCAGCGAACGGTGAGGACAAAAATATGGAGCTGAGAAAAATTTTCCAGAAATGATTTCTTTGTTCTGTATCGTGAGGAGAGTAAAGCGATCTGGTTGTCATCAATTCCGTTACTGACCATGTGCTTGGCCTTCAGCTCATACCAAAGCGTTTCATCTTCAATCTTCTCCTTATTGATGAGCGTAGTGAGTTGTGAAGGGCTGATACACATCCACTCGCCATAATCAGTCGAAAGGAAATAGTTTCCGTCATCCAGTTGGCTGAATCTGAATGGAAGGAGTTGATATGACTGAGAAGCAAACTCAGCGGGAGATTTAAATCTAATGCTCATTGTGCATGATGTCCTGTATACTGAGATCAAGGATGTTAGTCAGGAAGGTATTGATAATGAGATGTGCATCTGAGAGATATTCTTCATTGGTATTAATCCTCAGACAGAACGCCTCTTTAATGGTAAACTCCACACTCAAATATTCATTGAATTGTTGAGCTATATTCTCTATAGCGCTCTGAGTATAAAAAAGTGGATCAAGCTTGATTATCATTGACTTATACTACCGATTTTAAAATATATTGAGTATCAGCCTGTACCCGATTTTCAACAAACACGGCGGCCGGGGAGAATGCTTTCCTGACGATCTCTTCATGTAAGACTGAAGTTTCATCATGAATGATTTGACGCATCTGATTTTCATGAAGTAAATGTAAAAAGTGCTTTGCTACGGTATTCATATCATTAACGCTGTCGCTTTTTTGGTAGATATAGATACCAACATCTTCATTTTCCGATTTGACGGCATGAATGAAGAAATCATCCGTAAACGCGTAGCATGTTTTCATTATAGCTTCACGGCTATAGAGTGTTTTGTTTAGGGACAACAAAAAATATTCCCCTAATTCATTCTTTCCATGTTTGAGGTTATCCATGAGCATTTCCTTCCAGAATGGCCAGCCTGCAGCTGGCCTTGAGTGTTAGCACGTAGAGCCTGGCGTGCAGGAATAGTGGCTGGAATGGCTTGCATGACTTGAGTGGCTGTAATGCGCCGCAAATGCTTGTCCATCCAGTGAAGGCTTAGCCAGTAAAACAGACGTACCAGGTTGCTGTACGCTGTTGCTGGTGGCAACCCTGGAGTGTGTTGGTGCAATTGTTGGTGTATTGCTGCTGGCGAACGCTGGCGCACTCGCACCCGCTATCACCCCAGCAACAATACCCGCAACGGCAGGTACGATACTTTTACCTGAAAGTTCGTTGACAGAGCCTTTTACGACTTTTGGCAATGCTTTCATCTGTAATCCTTATCATAGAACGAGAGATAACAGGATTGTTATCGTGAATATGATAAGGCACTGTGATATTCGATAATTATAAAATTTATGTTTATTATTTGATTTTAATCATACAGCAGGTAATTAGATTGATTTCAAATCGCACGTTAAGAGTAATCATGTAAACATTAAATATGAACCCAACGGAACTAATTCATTTTTTATATGAATAGCCTGCTATCGATAATGTTAATTTTAGCCCGAGACGGAACATTCAATTAACGGCAGGCTAATATATACATTAAAAAATCATATCTCTCTATTTTCGGTCCACTCATCGTATCGCTCATTTTTGACGCGATGTGATAAACGTTAGCACCACAGCACACAGCAGCAATATTCCGCTCATTGCAAACGTGCTCTGCCAGCCGAGATGGTCGAATACCATACCGCCCGCCGTTGAACCCAGCGCAATAGAAAGCTGGATCACGGCGACCATTAACCCGCCACCGGCTTCGGCATCTTGCGGCAGCGTTCGCGCAATCCATGTCCACCATCCCGTGGGTGCCGCAGTCGCCAGCATCCCCCAGAAGCCTAACAGCAGGGCAACGATCCACACGCTGTGACCGGTCAGTATTAACACGCCTGCAATGACGGCCATCAGCAGGGGTATGGCGATTAACGTCAGGTAAAACGCGGCGTTCAGAACAATGGCAACGAGCAGTGTACCAACAAAACCCGCGACGCCGATGGTGAGTAAAATCAGCGATAAGCCGGAGGGGGTGACCTGCGTGACGGTTTCGAGAAACGGACGCACATAGGTAAACAGCGAAAACTGTCCCATAAAGAACAGGCCGCAGGCCAGCAGACCAATGTAAACCACCCGTTGGCGGAATAGCCGAAAGACGGATGGGCGTGACGCCGTATTTTTATTGTCGTTCATATCGGGCAGGCTAAAGCGTTGCCAGAGGAAGGCCACTATCGCCACGGGAACCAGGCACAGGAAGGCGCCGCGCCAGCCAATGGTGGCGCCGAGATAGCTTCCGAGCGGGGCGGCGACTACCGTCGCCAGCGCGTTCCCTCCGTTGAATATCGCCAACGCGCGCGAGACCTGATGCTGCGGAACAAGGCGAATGGCCGTTGCGGCAGACATGGACCAGAACCCGCCTATAGCGATACCGATCATCGCGCGGCCGGTCATGTAAACCAGATAGTTTGGAGCGAAAGCGATAATCGTTCCCGAGAGCGCCATCAGGAGCGTCATGCCCAGCAGAAGGTGTTTGCGGTTCATATTCCCGGCAAGCCGGGAAAGGAAGAGGCTGGTCAGAACCGCCAGCGCGCCGGAAATTGCGATCCCCTGGCCAGCGAGCCCCTCCGTTACGCCCAAATCTCTGGCAAGAGGCGTGAGCAGGCTGACGGGCATAAATTCCGAGGCAATCAGGACGAATACGCACAGGGTCATGGCAAAAATACCGCCCCAGTGCGCGCGTTCCTCATTCTGTGAGGTGGTAGGGTTCAGAGTGGACATAGTCATCTTTCACGAAGGGCCGCCCGCTAAACACGGGCGGCGGAGAAGTTTATTTCAGGCTGGTTTTGAAGAACTGCTCAAACTGACCGAACGGGATCTTCCCGGCAGCATTGTCGTAGAGATCGACATGGTTTGCGCCCGGAACTATCACCAGTTCCTTCTGCTTGCTGCCGACCGCTTTAAACGCATCTTCTGCAAAGTAGCGGGAGTGTGCTTTTTCACCGGTGACGATGAGCGTCGGGATAGTAATTTCCCCGGCGTAGCTCAGCAGCGGCATATTCATAAAGGATAATGGAGTGGTCGCGGTCCACGCGCCGGTGGAGTTGACCGAACGCGCGTGGAAGCCGCGCGGCATGCGGTAGTAGTCATAGAACTCCTTCAGCACCGGGTGCGGGTCTGCTGGCAGCGCCTCTGGCAGAATACGTTCAGCCGCCGTCACCTTGCCGTTCTCATCGACATAAATGTCATGGCCGCCGTGCGCGAAGGTACCGTTCTCTGCATCTTTCCAGCGCTGTGCGTTCAGATACTGCAGAACGGCGCGGCGGTCAGACGTTGAATAGCGATCTTTCCCGTCGCCCACGCCGTGGCCCATCGCCCGGCTCATGTCGTACATCACGCTGGTGGCGACCGCTTTCACGCGGGTGTCCATGGAGGCCGCATTCAACGCCATACCGCCCCAGCCGCAGATGCCGAGA
Organism: Enterobacter sp. DC1; assembly: GCF_000568075.1. NCBI lineage: Bacteria > Pseudomonadati > Pseudomonadota > Gammaproteobacteria > Enterobacterales > Enterobacteriaceae > Enterobacter > Enterobacter sp. DC1. Next base: position 642,459 of record NZ_AZUA01000001.1, on the reverse strand, counting down.
ATACCGATGCGGTTACGATCAACCTCTTTCTGTAACCCCAGGAAATCCACCGCCGCGCTGAAGTCTTCGGTGTTGATATCCGGAGACGCAACGTTGCGCGGCTGGCCACCGCTTTCGCCCGTATAGGACGGATCGAACGCCAGGGTCACAAACCCATTTTCCGCCAGGGTCTGCGCGTACAGGCCGCTGGACTGCTCTTTGACCGCGCCAAACGGCCCGCTGACCGCAATCGCCGCCAGCTTGCGGTCGCCGCTGTTTTTAGGAAGATACAGATCGCCCACCAGGGTGATCCCGTACCGGTTCTGGAAGGTCACCTTGCGGTGATCGACTTTGTCACTTTCGGCGAAGGTTTTATCCCATGTAGTCACCATCGAAACGGGTGCGTTTGGGTTGGTAGTTTCTGCATAACTCATTGTTGTAACTCCACTTAATGATGCGCATAGCAGCATCGCAACGGACAGTTTTTGGGTGAATGTTTTCATGAAAATAGACCCTGTGGTGTTGTATTGCGGACATTATAGTTAGCAGAAATAGTGCTGATTAGAGGCCGAAAGCTGCTAGGATTCATATCATATTGTTATAAATTGGAGGCGTGATGGCGAAGCGGGAAAACTACAATGAGCTGTACCTGTTCATGCAGGTGGTGCGGGAGGGGAGCTTCACGGCGGCTGCGCAGCGGCTCGGGCTGGCGCAATCCGGGATTAGCCGCTCGGTTCGCGAGCTGGAAGAGCGGTTGGGCGTTCAGCTTCTGGTCCGCACCACGCGCAAGCTGTCGCTAACCCACGCCGGGGAACAGCTTTACCGGACCGCCGAGTCCGCGTTCGATACGCTCGATACGGGCCTGGCGACCCTGGCACACTATCGTCAGACGCCGTCCGGCACGGTACGCATTAATGCCAGCCAGCACGCTATCGACAAATGTCTGCTGCCCAAGCTCGCCATTTTTAAACAGCGTTACCCGGACATCAGGCTGGAACTGATGAATGAAAGCCGCTTCGTCGACATTATCGCCGAGCGGTTCGATGCGGGTGTCAGACTGGGGCCGGAAGTGGGGCAGGGAATGATTGCAGTGCGTATCACGCCTGATATGGAAATGGCCGCAGTGGCTGCCCCGGAACACTTCAGACGCTACGGTTTTCCCCAGACGCCTGCGGATTTAGTGGCGCACCCCTGCATTGCCTACCAGCTTGCCGACGGTAGTGACTATCAGTGGGAGCTGGTGCAGGATGGGAAAAAAATCACCCATCGGCCAGAGGGGCAATGGGCGCTGTCTGACAGCTACATGGAAGCCGAAGCCGCCCGGCTGGGGCTTGGGCTGGCCTATGTCCCGGTGGAGCTGGTGGCTGACGATCTGGAGCGCGGAACGCTGATCCGGGTGTTGCAGCGCTATAGCCTGCGAATGGACGGGTTGTACCTCTATTATCCGCACCGTAACGTGTCGCCTGCGCTTAGAGCGGTGATTGATACGCTGAAAATTTAGGGGCGGCGTTGTCTTTCTGGAAGGCGCCTCGCAAACTGAAAATTAAGCGCAGGAAATCCCTGGAAAATAATTTTCTGCAATTGACATCCTTTATTGGACACAAAACAACTCCTACATTACAGCCTGTTTCTCTAATATCATCTATATTCATTTATATTTATAATTGATACGATGCCTCAGCCAAAAATAAGAGAAGTGATACTTTACGAGCCTCGGCCACTATTTCGAAATGTGGCAAAAAACAGCATTCAGGTCGCTGACGGCGCCCTACTGGTGATTGAACCAAACGCACTGATAGAGGAGGTAACCCCCTTTACCGAACAAACGTCGCTATTCGCGGCAGGCCTCAGCGGCGCCGGTGAAGAAATATATGCCCTATTACGGCTAATTCATCATTTAATAATGCAGGGAAAAGAAATTATTGTCTGGGTCGCAAAACGAGATGTACTTCTTACCAGGTTGATGTATGAGCTTGGTGTACAGACGCTGCTCTGCGAGAATTATTTAGAAGAGGAACTCGCTCAGCGCATGGGATCCACAACTTTCAGATCAGGATATTTGCCTTCACGTCCCATGCTAATAAATAATATGAATAAAAAAAATAGGCTCTCACACTCTGAGCTTAATATTCTAATCGACTTCGCTCGAGGTCTAAATGCGTATGAAATCGCCAGTCTGCGCCATATGGGATATAAAACAGTCTTCACCCATAAACATAACATCCGTTTGCGTCTGGGGCTGCAAAAGTCAGCCAGTTGGCTGGATCTGCTTAACCGTTTGGATCAGATCTATTCAGTCTGAGCATCTGGAGGTCTATGTTTACTTTTACTGTTTATTCCCGTGTGGTTCATCCGACTTTACTTAATGGATTTCTCTCCAGCCTGAAGGCTTTTCGCGAACTAAATCCAGAATGGAATTATGAAGTTATACGGCATGATAAAGCACATCTGACTTTGCTTGATTTCACTGCATATGACATGCTTACTGATATCTCCGCCGCGGAGTACGAAGGTCTCTGCCGGCCAGGTGAAGGAACTGCTCTGGTTATGCTCTCTGCATGTCAGGAGAAGCTAGCGCATCAGCTCATGAGGTCATACCGGTGTTCACTGTTTTGTGTTGATGAGCGCCAGCTGGAACTACGTGAGCTGATAAAACAAAGTATGAAAAAACAACGTTATATCAGTGCTCACTTCCTGCGACTACAGGAGCAGGCCAATAATATAGCTGAAGGTATGTTTTTTACCGATACAGAAAAAAAAGTACTTAGTGGCCTGAAAAATGGTAAAACCGGAATTGAATTATCACGCGAAATGTTTCGAAGCCAGAAAACGATCAGTACCCATAAGCGAAAGGTTATGTTAAAGCTGGGAGTCAAAAATGATCTTGAACTGCGCAAAGCGATACAGAAGCTCCAGCTGCCGCATTGATGCGGCAGCTGTTCTTTCGTCAGGTAATTTATCATCTGGCACTCGTTATCTAATATAACGACCCTGCGTTAATTACCAGTTAATGCGTTTAATATTTTTCAAGTAGTTTGTTGATTTTTTTAAGAATGCCTCGATTGATCTCTATATAACCACCGATACGTAAATCGCCCAGTATCTTCATAACACGGCTGCGTGAAAGTCGGGTTTTTTCCAGAATATAATCACTGACGTTGACATGATCGCTAAGCGCTTCATCCTCATTCATCAGAGCAATCAAATTCAGTCGTATCAGCTCATAGGTTGAGAGCCCGACGGATGAATAGTGGGCGAGGAGCAGTTGACGGACGGCATACATATAGCAGTATGAAGCATCTTTCCATAATTCCTGCGTACTGATGATATCAAGCATCTCTTTTGTTGGCAGGGTCTCATAGCTAACGCTTCTGTAGGCTTTCATAAAAATGCCGGTGTTGGTGTCAATTAATTCGTTCATACCAGTAATCATCGGGGCTCTGATATATTTGATTAGAAGCCGATCGCTGCTTCTGTATATCGCAACGATTCCCTCATGCAGGATAAACGTTACTGGCTCTGTTTGCTTCTCAAGCGTAATGAGTTGCCGTGGCTTAGCACTCTGAATCCGCCTGGTGTCAGAGGCCGCCTTGATCAGTGCATTAAAATGTGTTTCAGGTTTCATACTTTTGGTTACCAAAAAATAATAATTCTTAATGTATGATAGAAGAGTTTTTGAAAAGATGATAAAAATTCCGAATCAGAACGTATCGGAACAATCGTTCTGGAGGTTTATAAGGCTCTGAACAGAATATTGGATTGGGAGGATTAGCTTCATCTGGACATCCTGGGGAGGAAAAACAAATATGAAACCGCCTACCGATAGCGGTTTTACGTACGGAGCCTGACCTTAGTGGTATGCAAATGACATGCTAAAAACAGGACTGATTTTACGGGGTGTGGTGCCAGCGCCCATACTCAAAGGGCGAGTATGCATCTGAAACGTCGGTGTGCTATCGACAGCCCCCGTTTTCCCATCGCTTTAGGCGTCATTAAAAGCCCTTCAAGCCGCTCTCCTGTAACATGTCTGTTGAGTTTTTCGATCTGTTTATCTGAGTCGGCATCTTTAAGCGCGTCAGAACGATTGATAAGTTTGATACTAGAGGAGGCGGTAATCTGTTGGGTATCATTTTTCCGAGACGCAGACGGGATCGCCTTGACGCAGAGCCTGTGCATGGACCCTTTATCCTGTGAAAGCGTGCCTGCAATCATAAGGCGCATTAGGTTCTCTTTAGCCTCCGGGTTGCGCACGCTTAATGATAATTCTTTTTTAGCCGCTTCAAGTAAAAAACGGATGCCGCCAATATTGACAGTGTCATTGATATTATAGGTAAGGGCAATTGCATAGCAGCCAGTTAATCTACGTAATGTGACTTTCAATCCTGATCCCACAATAAATAATTGAAATAAACCCCGTGAAATTAACAAATTAATATCTGGAGTGTCTTGCAGATATTAAAATATGATACTGGTGAAGTTAAGAAAAGTCTCTTTTTGTATGTCCTTAAAAGGATTGTGTGCTCGTTGTTACATCAGAGTTAATCTTTTTAATTATCCGCTATTATTGTAAAGCCGCGTTCATGAATTAACCATTCTGATGTATCCGCAGACAGAATAGAGATTTTAGACGTTATTACACTGGCTTTTGCCTGGTAGCAGGATTGCACTATAACTACGAAAGTAATGTTGATTTTTCTTTAATAAAAAGAAAATAAAAAGAAAAATACCGTTCTGTATAGAATAAATGGTGTCTATGATTCCCGGGAGCATTATGGCATCTATTATTATGTACCCGGGAAAGGGAGATGTTTAAAGCTGGCACCCTGACCGCTGCGCCAATCCTACATGCCGTACTTACCGATTGGCACAGGCTGGAAGAACACATACAGGAACTGCTAATTAAATGGCGTGGTTTATAACCTACAGCGCAGCATTCGAGTCCGGCATGTGGGACGAACGAACGCTCAAACAACCAAAATCCTTAATATCAATCAGCTGTGGATCCCTGCTGACAGCTAAAAAAGCCGTAAGCAGTTATCTGCTTACGGCTTTCGGATCGTGATGATTTTTCTGACAATCAGGCCGCTTTCACCGCCCTGATTTTTTTCGTGTCAGCCGCGTCGGATTCTGTTTTATCCGTTGCAGCCGGAGCATTGAGATCGGGAAGCTTGCTGGTACGCAGAATATGCTGCACGGTTTCTTTCTGTTCGGCGAGATACAGGCCAAGATTTTCAGCCTGCGTTTCATCCATCTGCATTCCGCTTTGCAACAGCCAGTCGGTGAACGCGTCTGCCATATCGAGCAGCTTGTCGTGAGCGTCAGCCTCTTTCTTACTGGCAAATGTCATTTTCTCTTCACCTTTTCTTACGACAACAAATTTTGTTTCAACAGCCATTTCGCGCACCTCACACTGTAATTATATACAGTATAACAGCTCCGGGGTTATGTTGCAGCTAAAAATTGCTCACATTTCTAGCGAGCAGGGGGCACATTCGAAAATCGTGCGCTGATCGCATCACGTTCATAGCCCTGCGGCTGCGTCAGTATCTGGTATAAATCAGGGCGGCGACCGTGGATCCAGCGGCGTCCGGTGCTCATAGCAAGCAGGCTTAAATCGAGTTCAGCGCCCACCATCGCATCTTCAGCCTCCCAGGTTTCGTTCACGATCCTGCCATAGGGGTCGAGGATCATGGCATTGCCCGTGCGCACTTCGTCATCATCGGCACCGACCCCGTTGCTGAAGAGAAGAAATAACCCGTTGTCATGCGCGCGGGCAGGCAGCCAGCGCATGAGCCATTCCCGACCGCTTGGCCCTTTGAATGCCGCGGTAATTTCTTCCTTGCGCGTTTCCCGCTCCTCCCAGAGCGCCAGCGGAATAGGCTTCATCCCGTGAGGGCTGCGGGAATCGGTACCGCCTGTTTGATGCGGAGCGAGAAGAATATCGGCACCCAGAAGCGCCGTCGCGCGCACGTTTTCGACCAGATTATTGTCCCAGCAAATCAGGATACCGACCTTCACGCCCCACGGCGTATCAAAAACGGTAAAGCTGTCCCCGCTGCTGATGGCCGGATGTTCAAAAGCATGAAGTTTACGATGCGTATGCATCGAGCCGTCCGGCATGCAGGCAACATACGCATTGTAGAGTCGGCCATCGTCGGCGCGTTCAATAAGCCCGGCGCCAATCAGCATTTGATGTTTTATCGCCAGGGAACGAATGAGCGTCAGGGAAGGGCTGTCTGCAATCGGCTCTGCCAGCGCAGACACCTCCGCTGCGGTGAGCTTAGGGACATGCCAGTAGCCGGTGATACACATTTCAGGGAAAGTGAGAATGTTCACCTGCTCAAGCGCTGCCTGTTCAATAAATTTCTCCATTATCAGGAGATTGTATTTTTTGTTACTGGCCTGATGCTGAAACTGTACGGTGGCCGCCTTTAAGGATGTCAGTTCGTTCATGTTGCGTCTCCGGTTGTCATCGAGACTGAATTACATAACGATTGCCGATAACTGTATAATCAAAACATTTCCGAATTCGATAACCATCTGGAATGAAAAAATGAACACCCGGTTGCTAAAGGCTTTTTTGATGCTGGCGGAAAAAGGTAATTATGCCGATGCGGCGCGGGCGCTGTTTATCTCGCAGCCGGCATTGACCAAACAGATTAATCTCCTCGAATCCCTGGTGAGTATGTCTCTTTTTTCACGAGGTCGTCACGGCGCAATACTGACGGCCAGCGGCAGGCATTTGCTGCCAGAGGCTGAGAAGGTGGTCAGGCAGACCCGGCAATTTATGCAGCATGCTGAGCGGGTATCGAAAGGAGTTGAAGGGCATATCGCCGTCGGGTTCGGACTTTCAAGCTTTTATCTGGCGCCACGCTGTATCGCTGACTTTCGTCGGGATTACCCGGAAGTAGAAATGTCATTGACGGATCTGCCTTCCTTCCAGCAGTACGAGCGATTGCAAAACGATGAGCTACAGGTCGGTTTTGTCAGGGTTCCTCCCCCCGTGGCGCTTGAATACCTGCCGTTATTTACCGATCGGCTGGTTCTGGTTGCGCACGCCGCGTCGCCGACACTGTCTGTTGGAGAGTGGCTGACGAAACGCCCTCTGTTGCGGCTGTATGATGAGCGAGGGCGGGGCTTAAACGCGCAGATTGACCGCTTCCTGCACGACAACGGTCTTTTCGTCTCATCGACTCAGCTGACTGACGATATCCAAACTATCGTCGCGATGGCGGTTGCGGGGATCGGTGTGGCCATTCTGCCCACCAGCGTGACGCATATCGCGCCGCCGGAGCTGGCGATTATTCCGCTCACGGGGGAGTCAATCAGCTGGAAGGTGGGCATCGCCTGGGACGCAGGCAGGGAAGATGTCATCCGTGACAACTTCATTACTAGCGTAGCTGCTGCGTTTCCGGGCCAGCCATGCTCCGCCGCCATGCCCCAGGCGCCTGACCATACTGACGCTTAAAGCTGCGGTTGAAGGACTGCTGGGAGTCAAAGCCCAGCGCGATCGCCACGTTCAGAATCGGTTCATCGCTGCGGGTTAAGCGCTCAACCGATTTTTGCAGCTTTTGCGCGCGAATATAGCCGGCGAGGGGATAGCCCGTATGCTCTTTGAACAGGCGCTGGAGGTGCCATTTAGAGTAGCCGGATCGCCTGGCGACGGACTCAATGTCCAGACGGCTATCCAGGTTGTTGTCGATCCAGTCGAGTAAATCATGCATAAATGCGCCAGTGTTCATCTGGTTACCCCCACGCTGCCTGTCTAAAAGTATCTTTGTCTGTTGCATTAAAAGGTGGCGCGTTTTTGTATTAATTGCAAGTTTTATTGTTGCATTTAAAACCCTCACCGAAACGGGTCTTTTCACATCCGCTCAAATAGCACATAAAGTGCAACAATTATTCTTGCACTTAGTTAAGCGCCTTCCTACAATCGCCGCGATAGTGTATTCGCAACTGTTACAGTTTTGTGGCGATGAACGACACAAATGGCCTTAAGACAGCCACCGGACAAAGGAAGTGGCGCGGTGCCTCCTGCTGCGTCTTGCCCGGCGGCGACAATTACCGGAATAAAAATAATGAGCCTGCAAAAAACCTGGGGTAACTATCATCTGAACGCGCTGGGGGTCATGTTGCTCTCCGTGCTGCTCGTCGGATGCGATAACAGCGTCGCGCAAAATGCCGCGCCGCCTGCGCCCGCCGTCAGCGCTGCTGACGTGGTGGTGAAATCCATTAGCCAGTGGGATAGCTTTAACGGCCGGATTGAAGCGGTGGAGAGCGTTCAGCTCCGTCCGCGCGTTTCCGGCTACATTGATAAAGTGAATTACACCGACGGCCAGGAAGTGAAGAAGGGCGAGGTGCTGTTCACGATTGATGACCGAACCTATCGCGCGGCGCTGGAACAGGCGCAGGCGAACCTGGCGAGAGCCAAAACGCAGGCCAGCCTGGCGCAAAGTGAGGCTAACCGTACCGATAAGCTGGTCAATACCAACGTTGTCTCCCGCGAAGAATGGGAGCAGCGTCGTTCGGCCGCCACTCAGGCGCAGGCCGATATTCGCGCTGCGCAGGCGGCAGTGGACGCCGCGCAGCTCAACCTGGACTTCACCAAAGTCACCGCGCCTATCGACGGTCGCGCCAGCCGGGCGCTGATCACCAGCGGGAACCTGGTGACTGCTGGCGACACCGCCAGCGTCCTCACCACGCTGGTCTCGCAGAAAACCGTTTACGTCTACTTTGACGTGGACGAGTCGACCTACCTTCACTACCAAAATCTGGCCCGCAGCGGGCAGGGGGCGTCCAGCAATCACACGGCGCTTCCGGTTGAGATTGGCCTGACGGGCGAGGAGGGCTATCCCCATCAGGGCAAAGTGGACTTCCTGGATAACCAGCTAACGCCGAGCACCGGTACCATCCGTATGCGCGCACTACTGGATAACGCGCAGCGTCAGTTCACGCCGGGACTTTTTGCCCGCGTGCGCCTGCCGGGCAGCGCGGAGTTCAAAGCCACGCTTATCGACGACAAAGCGGTGCTGACCGATCAGGATCGTAAATACGTTTATATCGTGGATAAAGAGGGGAAAGCGCAGCGTCGTGACATCACGCCGGGCCGTCTGGCAGACGGTTTACGCATCGTGCGGCAGGGGCTGAACCCTGGCGATAAAGTCATCGTCGAGGGGTTACAAAAAGTGTTTATGCCGGGTATGCCGGTTAACGCGAAAACCGTTGCCATGACCGCCGCCAGCGCCCTCAACTGATCCCTTGACCTGAGAATCCAACCCATGGACTTTTCCCGCTTTTTCATCGACAGGCCGATTTTTGCCGCGGTCCTGTCGATTCTGATTTTTATCACAGGGTTAATCGCCATCCCGCTGCTGCCGGTGAGCGAATACCCTGACGTCGTGCCGCCAAGCGTGCAGGTGCGCGCGGAATACCCGGGCGCCAACCCGAAAGTGATTGCCGAGACCGTGGCGACGCCGCTGGAAGAGGCGATCAACGGCGTTGAGAACATGATGTACATGAAGTCCGTCGCGGGTTCCGATGGCGTGCTGGTGACCACCGTCACCTTCCGTCCGGGAACCGACCCGGATCAGGCGCAGGTTCAGGTGCAAAACCGCGTCGCGCAGGCCGAAGCGCGTCTGCCGGAAGACGTGCGGCGCCTGGGAATTACCACCCAGAAACAGTCCCCGACGCTGACGCTGGTGGTGCATCTGTTTTCGCCCAACGGCAAGTACGACTCCCTGTATATGCGTAACTACGCCACGCTGAAGGTGAAGGACGAGCTGGCGCGCCTGCCCGGCGTCGGCCAGATCCAGATTTTCGGCTCGGGTGAATACGCAATGCGCGTCTGGCTGGATCCGAACAAGGTGGCGGCCCGCGGGCTGACCGCTTCGGATGTGGTCACGGCGATGCAGGAGCAGAACGTACAGGTGTCCGCCGGGCAGCTTGGCGCCGAGCCGCTGCCGAAAGAGAGCGATTTCCTGATCTCCATTAACGCCCAGGGGCGTCTGCATACCGAAGAAGAGTTCGGCAATATTGTCCTGAAAACGACGCAGGACGGTACGGTCGTCCGACTGCGCGACGTGGCGCGTATCGAAATGGGGTCCGGCAGCTATGCGCTGCGTTCCCAGCTGAACAATAAAGACGCGGTCGGGATTGGTATCTTCCAGTCTCCTGGGGCAAACGCCATCGATTTGTCTAACGCGGTGCGTGCGAAAATGGACGAACTGTCCACGCGCTTCCCGGCGGACATGAAGTGGGCGGCACCTTACGATCCGACCGTTTTCGTGCGCGACTCCATCCGCGCGGTGGTGCAAACGCTGCTGGAAGCGGTGGTTCTGGTGGTGCTGGTGGTGATCCTGTTCCTGCAAACCTGGCGCGCGTCGATCATTCCCCTGATCGCGGTGCCGGTTTCGGTGGTGGGGACCTTCAGCATTCTCTACCTGCTGGGCTTCTCGCTGAATACCCTGAGCCTGTTCGGGCTGGTGCTGGCCATCGGTATCGTGGTCGATGACGCCATCGTGGTGGTGGAAAACGTCGAGCGAAACATAGAAGAGGGGCTTGCTCCGCTTGCGGCGGCGCATCAGGCGATGCGCGAAGTGTCCGGGCCGATTATCGCGATTGCGCTGGTGCTGTGCGCGGTGTTTGTGCCGATGGCGTTTCTCTCGGGCGTTACCGGTCAGTTCTACAAGCAGTTTGCGGTGACGATCGCGATTTCTACGGTCATCTCCGCCATTAACTCGCTGACGCTCTCTCCGGCGCTGGCGGCACTGCTGTTAAAACCGCACGGCGCGCCGAAAGATTTCCCGACCCGGCTTATCGATCGTCTGTTCGGCTGGATTTTCCGTCCGTTTAACCGCTTTTTCCACCGCAGCTCGAACGGCTATCAGGGGCTGGTGGGCAAAACGCTGGGACGACGCGGCGCGGTATTTGTGGTGTATCTGCTGCTGCTCTGTGCCGCAGGCGTGATGTTTAAAGCGGTGCCCGGCGGGTTTATTCCGACGCAGGACAAGCTGTATCTGATTGGCGGCGTGAAAATGCCGGAAGGTTCGTCGCTGGCGCGCACCGACGCGGTGATCCGCAAAATGAGCGAAATCGGGATGAATACCGAAGGCGTGGACTACGCGGTGGCGTTCCCGGGGCTGAACGCGCTGCAGTTCACCAACACGCCGAATACCGGGACGGTGTTCTTCGGCCTGAAGCCGTTCGACCAGCGTAAACATACTGCGGCGGAAATAAACGCGGAGATTAACGCCAAAATCGCGCAAATTCAGGAAGGTTTTGGCTTCTCCATCCTGCCGCCGCCGATTTTAGGGCTGGGTCAGGGGTCGGGCTATTCTCTGTACATTCAGGACCGCGGCGGTCTGGGGTATGGCGCGCTGCAAAACGCGGTGAACACCATGTCCGGGGCGATTATGCAGACCCCGGGAATGCACTTCCCGATCTCAACCTACCAGGCTAACGTTCCGCAGCTGGACGTGCAGGTAGACCGTGACAAGGCGAAAGCGCAGGGCGTGTTGCTGACCGATCTTTTCGGTACGCTGCAAACCTATCTGGGCTCGTCGTACGTGAACGACTTCAACCAGTTCGGGCGTACCTGGCGCGTGATGGCGCAGGCCGACGGGCAGTTCCGCGACAGCGTGGAAGACATTGCGAATCTGCGCACCCGTAACAGCCAGGGCGAAATGGTGCCGATTGGCAGCATGGTAAAAATCACGACCACCTACGGGCCGGATCCGGTGATTCGCTATAACGGCTACCCGGCGGCGGATCTGATTGGCGATGCCGACCCGCGCGTGCTTTCGTCTGCGCAGGCGATGACGCAGCTGGACGCGATGTCTAAGCAGATCCTGCCGAACGGGATGAACATTGAATGGACTGACCTGAGCTTCCAGCAGGCCACCCAGGGCAATACGGCGCTGATCGTCTTCCCGGTCGCGGTGCTGCTTGCGTTCCTGGTGCTGGCGGCGCTGTATGAAAGCTGGACGCTGCCGCTGGCGGTGATCCTCATCGTGCCGATGACCATGCTTTCCGCGCTGTTTGGCGTCTGGCTGACCGGTGGCGATAACAACGTGTTCGTGCAGGTAGGGCTGGTGGTTCTGATGGGGCTGGCCTGTAAAAACGCGATTCTTATCGTGGAGTTTGCCCGCGAGCTGGAAATTCAGGGCAAAGGCATTATGGAAGCCGCGCTGGAGGCGTGCCGCCTGCGTTTACGCCCGATTGTGATGACCTCCATCGCCTTTATTGCCGGGACTATTCCGCTGATCCTCGGCCACGGTGCGGGCGCAGAAGTGCGCGGCGTCACCGGGATCACCGTCTTCTCCGGGATGCTGGGCGTGACGCTGTTTGGTCTGTTCCTGACGCCGGTGTTTTACGTGACGCTGCGTAAGTTTGTGACGCGCGGGAAAAAAGAGGAAAGGGACGTTCTGCCCGCGTAGGAACGCTGCTGATAATAAAAAACCGCCTTCATTGTGAAGGCGGTTTTTTTTTACATCAGAATGTGGGCCGGGTAAGCACTGCGCCACTCAACAAGATCGTTAAGACGTTTTTTGATACTGGGCAATAAGGTCCGGGAGCGGATCCCATCCGCTGCTATCGGCGTTTTTGACCGCTTCCAGGGCGCTTGCCACGGTATGGCGGGCCAGTACCGCTAACGAAGCCTCCTCGGCTTCTTCGGATATCGATTTGAAGTACCAGCAGGCGTTAGCGCTGACCACGCAGCGGGCCGGCACGTCAGGGCGCGACGCCCACAGCTTTTTATCTTCGATGACCGAAAGGTAGATGTCGCGCAGGGTGATCTCTTCCGGAGGGCGACCAAGATGAATTGAACCGTTACGGCCAAGCGTTGAGACGATAATGCCGTCACGCGTCAGCGGAACCATCAATTTGCGGATGAAGCTCGGGTTCGCTTCCAGGCCGTAGGCCAGAATCGCACTCGTGGAACGTTCACCCAATTGCTCCGCCATCGCTACGCTGAGAACCATCTGCAAAGCTGTCGGGAAGCGGTAATCTAACATTTCTCTGTCCTGGGTTGCGGTGAATCTTGTTCTTTTTGGCACCGCAGAGGTGAATAAGCAATAAACAACAATATAACAAATACGGTAATTATTTTGAAGCAATCTGCGGCATTTGCGATCGAACTCCCTGTTCTGATTTAGCAAAACGTGCGGTTCGGGAAGTCAACCGTCACCATCAGGCCACCTTCAGCGGAAGTACTCAGGTTTACGCTGCTGTTGTGTTGCTGCGCCACCGCTTTCACGATGGCTAGCCCCAGCCCGCTACCGCTTTGCACCTGATTGGGGTCGCGGAAAAACCGGTCGAACACGCGCTCGCGCAGTTCAACCGGAATACCGGGTCCTGCATCTGAAACGCGAAGCCGCGCGAAGCCATCTGCTATGCAGACATCAACCTGAATCCGCCCGCCCTCGGGATTGTACTTCACGGCGTTCTCAATGAGGTTATCAATAAGCGATACCAGGCGTTCCCTGACGCCAGCGATCCAGATGTCATCCTCGGCGAGGAATTCCAGCTCAATTCTGCGCGCAGAGGCCAGCGGTTCCAGCTCGGCCATTCGCTCCTGGATGAGCGTCGTCAGCGGCACGGGCTCCATGTCCGTATCAATGCGCGCTTCGCTGTGCATCATTAGCAGCAGCTGGTTGACGAGACGCGCTGCCCGGCTATTACTGCGAATCACCCCCGCCAGCAGCTCCTGCTGGCTTTCGCTAATGACCCAGGACTGCAGCGCTTCCACGTTGATGCGCATCGCCGCGAGGGGGGTACGCAGCTCGTGCGCGGCATCCGCAATGAAAACCCGTTCCCTTTCCGCGCTTTCGCGCACTCTGGCAAGGAAGTCGTTGATCGCATCCACCATCTGGCGAAGCTCCCTGTGTCCGGGAACGGCCTTTAAAGGGGAGAGATCGTCAGGCGTGCGCAGCGTAATTTCATTGACCACTTTATTCCAGGGGCGCATCGCAATACGGATTGACAGCCACGCGGGAAACAGAAGAAAAGGGAAGCAGACCAGCAGCGGCAGGATGTAGTAGCCGCGCGAGTTCAGGTAGATAAAGAAGTTCCAGCCGCTGGCAGGGGTGAAAAGGGTAACCTCCACGTCGGAGCGAGGGGATTTGAGGGTGCGGCTGGTCCAGACGCGGCCTTCACTCTGCACGTGCTCCATTTCCCCCAGCCGGGTGTTTGTTACCCCTGCGGGCGCTCCCTGTGATGAAAATATAACGGCATTATTCTTGCGAACGATGAGGTTAATCGACAGCACGGGATCTTCCCCGCCGCCATAGCCCTCACGCAGCGCTTTGCTGAAGGCTTCCAGCACTGCGGTGCGATCCTGCGGGCGTCCGTCCATCTTCTCAACCAGGGTAAAAAGGGTTTCGTAGGTATTACTGCCCGTGATAATGGGAGGACTGCGCAGGTCCTCCCACAGGATGAAGGTTACAAAAAGACACCACAGCAGGGTAAGCAGCAGCATCTGTGCGATGATAATTCGCCGTACCAGCGTTGGGCGTTTCAGGTGATACCAGACGTTTTGCATTACCCGGCCACCTTCTGCACTGAAACGGTATCAATGACATACCCGACGCCCCGCACCGTTCGCACATAGCCGTCGCCAATCTTTCGCCGCAAATTACCCATATGCACGTCGAGCGCGTTGCTGAGGTTCTCTTTGTTGCCGAATATCCTTTCTTCCAGAAACCGTCGCGTAATCACGCGGTCAGCTCGCAGCATCAGCGTTTCCAGCAGCGCATATTCACTCGCCGTCAGGTCTACGTGGCGCTCGCTCACCGTAACGCGACGCGTCGGGACATGAAGAGATAGGCCTCGAATTTCTATCGCCTCATTCTCGAAACCGTAGCTGCGCCGCGCCAGGGCTCTGACTCGCGCCAGCAGCTCGGCGAGAATAAAAGGCTTGACGAGATAGTCGTCCGCACCGGCATCCAGCCCGGACAGCCGATCCTGCAGCGTGCCTCGCGCCGTCAGGATGATAACCGGGATCCCCTTAAGCTGCTGACGCAAACGCGTCATCAGGCTCATGCCGTCGCCGTCGGGCAGCCCCAGGTCGAGCAAAATAAGTTCCGGCACGCAGACGTCCAGCTGATGCAGCGCATCCTCTTTGCGGCGAACCCATATGACGTCAAATCCTTGATCGGAGAGGGCGATACGTACGCCGTTGCCGAGATCCAGGTCGTCTTCAATTAGTAGAATTTTCACACTGGTAACTGTATCAACCGTGAATGAAGAACATCTTAAGAAAAAAACGGTATCAGGAAACCTGCCCGGTTTACAGCACCGGCTCGCGCTTCAGTATTTCTTCATTTTCGGCTCATCAGAACCTTAGGGTCGGTATTCAGAATGGGCGTTCTGGCGGTTAACCGCATGCATCGTCATCATTTGAATCCAAAAGGGCTTCTGTAATGAGAAACATCGAACTGCGTCATACGTTCCCCCATTTTCGTCCGGGCCGCAGCCTGAAAAACCTCGTGCCGGGCGTCGTTCTGGCATTACTGACCACGCCTGCGCTGGCGGCAGAGCAGAGCCAGGGTAACGTCTTAACCCTGGGGGGCGGCGTGGACGTCGCGCCGCGCTACTCGGGTTCAGATAAAACCCGCGTCAGCGCGGCTCAGGTGGTGGATTACGCCATGGCAAACGGCTTTTTTATCGGCACCACGCGAGGGATCGGTTACGGCAACAACATCGGCAACCTGGGCTACAGCGCCGCGCTGAGCTATCGAGTTGGCCGTAAAGATAAAGATGTGAGCAGCGATTCCATCAGCTCCGGCAGCGACGAGCTGCGGGGAATGGGCGAGATAAAAGGCTCGGCAATCGTTGTGCCCGGGCTTGAGTACAGGGTGACCGACTGGCTTCACCTGCAGATGCAGGCAGAGGTACCGGTTTCTGAGAGAGACAACGGTGAAGCGGTTCATTTCGGCATTTCCAGCCCGTTCTATACCTCACCCAAAAATGAGGTGACGCTGGCGCTGACCGGCAGCTGGGGATCGGGCAAGTATATGCAGACCTACTACGGGGTCAGCGCCGCTCAGTCGAGCGCATCGGGTTTTGCCCGACATGACGCCGGGGCCGGGATTTATGCCTGGTCGATGAATCTGGACTGGACCCACAGGCTCACCTCGCGCTGGAGCGTACTTGCCTCAGCGGGCGTTACGCAGCTGACGGGGGATGCGGGTGATAGCCCCATTGTGCAACGCAAAACATCGCCCACGGGAAGTTTGAAGGTGACGTACAGTTTCTGATCGTTGGCCGCGGTGGCTTAACGTTTTGAGCGCGCACCAGCTGTAATTTAAGCCGCTCCGGTTGAGATGGCGGGGCGGTTCCCTTTGCAGACAGTTACAGTACTGCACTCGCGGTTGACGGATTTACCTAAAGCTCCATTGTGCCGTAATGACAAACACGGAAGGTATGATAATACCCACATCCATTCCAAAATAAGACGTAAAATTATACTGGAATCCATGATATATGTAAGGAGAGAACCCTATCCCTGTTACTTTTTTAAAATCATGGTATGAACCATGGTCGCCACAATCATCGAAAGTATCAAAGAAAAATTCACCTACATATCCATAGATTCCTTTAAAAACCCAACCGTTATCCCATCCAGCCCAGTCTCTTCTAACCCCGGCAGCCAGGCATCTGTCATTAAAGCTGTTTTTCATTGTGCCTAGCACAAGACTGTATTTCGACGTATCCGAGAATTTCCTCTCCACGGATATGAACTTATTTTCAAAATTCTCCGTGTATTGTCCTCGATTATGCGTCAGATGATAAACGTATGAGCCGGTGTTTATTGAATACAGATTTATTTCATCTGCAGAGCAATGCAACGTAAAAAGATAAAAACTTCCGCACCACAGCCATGTGGGCCATCTTTTCCGATCTGTCTGCTTATGTGGAATATTATCCATATTCGCTCACTTTGGCTAACGTACTGAAAATATAAGGACTGTTCTTCGGTCTTCAGCTGGATAAATTTTAGCATACGTACGGAAACTTGAGGTCTTCACGTCACGGGTTAGCGGGCTGAGATGACCTTACCCTCTGAGGTATAATGTTTGTTCAGAAAACGGCAAAGAGGATGAGACAAGATGCTGACTTATATCACTATAGGTACAAACGATCTTCAGCGCGCCGCGGCGTTTTATGACGCGATTTTTAACGTGCTTGGCTATTCACGTTTGCCTGCCTGGACCGAGGACTGGGCAATGTGGGGAGATGAAAATAATCCGGATGAGGGGTTCAGCTTCTGTATTTGCCCTCCATTTGACCGCCAACCCGCAACGGCGGGAAACGGGACAATGTTCGCATTCCGTGCAGGTAACGCTGAGCTTGTCAGACGTTTCCATGCCGCAGGCCTCCTTGCGGGAGGGAAGAGTGAAGGCATGCCAGGGACACGAACCGCGTACGGCCCCGATTTTTATGTTGCCTATCTGCGCGATCCTGACGGGCATAAGCTGGCATGCGTTTGTCAGCATTATTCTCCTGAAGCCGATACGTTCCCAGACGAAGAATAGTCACGAGAGGTCGTTTTTGAACTATGTTTAACACCAGTCAGAATAATAAATAGTTGAACTGTTATTAGATTCTGAACAGTGGCGGCCTTAATCCGGAGCATTTGAAAGCCAGAACCTCTCTGAGAAGTGTGCCAACATTACGCGGGTAATATTTATATCCGGAGAATAACGTGTTCGGAAACGTTTTATTAAACTACATGCCAGGTTTACAAACTTTGTTAGCCTACGATAAAAGCTGGCTAAAACATGATGTTAAAGCCGGGTTATCCGTTGCGGCTGTCGCGCTACCGGTCGCTATTGCTTATGCTGAATTGGCAGGTGTTGGGGCAATAGTGGGGCTGTATTCCTGCGTTTTACCAATGATAGCTTATGCACTGTTTGGTTCTTCACGTCAGCTTATTGTGGGCCCTGATGCCACGACCTGCGCGGTGATTGCGGCCGTCGTGTTTCCGCTTTCTGCAGGTAATCCCGAACTGCACTGGCAACTAACAATCATCATGACGTTGATGATGGGCGGTTGGTGCCTGCTTGCCAGTAAATTTCGCCTGGGCGCACTTGCCGATCTGCTTTCTCATCCCATCCTTACGGGTTTGCTTAATGGCGTTGCCGTGACGATTATTGTCGGGCAAGTAGGCAAGGTGTTGGGGATAAAACTCGACGAAGCGCAGGTTATTGAGAAAATAATGGCGTTGCCGGGACGTCTTTCAGACAGCCATTTATTAACCGTTGGGATATCGCTTTTAACGTTAATTATTTTAATAGTTATTAAAACGTATCGCAGCCACTGGCCAGCACCGTTGATTGCGATTGTGCTGACAACGGTTCTGGTATGGGGAACATCTGCGCAACAGTATGGTATTGCCACTATCGGGGGGGAAGGCTTCCAGCCTGGTTTACCCGTCGTTAACTGGGGCGCGTTCCAGCCCGGTCCGATGCGTGATTTAGTGATCCCGGCGCTGAACCTGGCGTTGGTCAGTTTTGTCAGCCTGATGCTGACCGCCCGCAGTTTCGCCGCGAAAAATGGCTATGAAATCAATGCTGATGCAGAGTTCAGAGCGCTGGGTATTGCGAACATTATGTCCGGGTTATCTCAGGGGTTTGCTATCAGTGGAGCCGACTCCCGGACCGCGGTTAATGATTCAGTGGGTGGGAAAAGTCAGCTGGTTTCCATCGTCGCAGCCTTACTCATCGGTATCGTAGTGGTGTTTTTCACTCAGCCATTACAATTTATTCCGGTATCTGCATTAGGTATTGTTCTGATGTACGCATCCTGGTCATTAATTGATCTGCGCGGGTTATGGAATCTGAGGCGAAGAAATAAACAGGCATTTCGCCTGGCCTTCTTCACGTTTGGCTGTGTGTTAATTATCGGCGTTATCCAGGGGATCGGCCTTGCGGTGTTGCTTGGCCTGTTACAGTTCCTGCGTACGGTGTTTCGTCCCTCTGAGCACTTGCTGGGCACTGACGAAGATGGAATGATTCACTCATTAGGTAATACAACCGATATTAAAATGGTCCCGGGCGTGCTGATGTATCGATTTAACTCACCGTTGACCTATTTTAACGTGGCTTATTTTAAACGTCGGGTATTGAACCTGGTTGATGGTGCGGCATTACAACCTAAATGGGTGGTCATTGATGCCGTTGCTTGCTTCACCTATTCAGACATCAGCGTTCTGGCAACCATTAATGAGTTAAAGCGTGACCTGAAGGGGCGACAGATTAAATTAATCCTTGCGGGCAGGAAAACGGAATTAACGCGCTGGTTTAAAGAGAGTCGGCCAACAATGAATGATGATGACATGATTCTGGCGCCAGACCTCTATCTGGCACTTCGGTTCATTCAGAGCAAAGAGAGTGCGAGTGAATCAGGTGGCGAGGTATAAGCTAAAGGCTTGCCCGCCAACCGCGAGCAAGCCACACCCTTAGCGATACAGCGTCTTTTCCGTAACCGGAATAAGCAGCCCGGATCGCCAGTCCGCGAGCGTCAGCTGCGCAAGCCTGCCCAGCGCGGTATAAAACGGATGCCCGGCGTTTTCGACAAACACCGACAGGAAGCGGGTGCTCCACGGCAGCAGGTGCCACGCCAGAAGCTGAGCGCACTCCGACTCGCGGCCATTCTCGGCCAGCCACGCCGCCAGCAGCAGCAAAGTACCGAAATGATCTTCCGGCTCATTCTGCTGCATCTCAAACGCGATATTGTTCTCACGCATCCACTGGCGCAGCGCGAGGGTCGAGTCGCCAAACAATACGGATTCACGGTCCAGCCAGACGGAACCCCACGGCGGAGCGGGCAGGGCATACGGACCAATAAACAGCCGTTGCCAGGCGTCCGCCAGCGGCTCATCGGAAGATGAGGCAAACGTATCGGCAACCGGCTGCAGCGTTTCCGAAGGCAGGGGCCAGTCCTGAACCCATTCGCCAGCGGTGAGCGCTTTCACCAGCGGCGCGGCCTGCTCGCTGTCGGGAGCGAAATAAAACAGCGCGCCCAGCACCCGGGCGCTGAACGCGAACGATTCACGATGTGAGACGTCTTTCATTAAACCTTCCTTGCTCGCGCGGATGACGTCCGCGCGACTGTGTTAACCGATAATAATGACCATAGAATAAACCAGTGCCTCGCGTTTCACCCTTTACACCTTCTCAATCTGCACCAGATTGGTGTGCTGCGGGTTGCCTTTTGCCAGCGGAGAAGGACGATGGGTCGTCAGCGTGTTGATGCACGAGCCGTGGTCGATACGATCGCCACTCATATTGGCATCGTGCCAGGCGCCCTGGCCCATGGCGCTCACGCCTGGCATGATGCGTGGCGTGACCTTCGCTTCAATTCGCACCTCGCCGCGGCTATTAAAGACGCGCACCGTATCGCCGTTCTTAATGCCGCGTTTTTCGGCATCGACAGGATTAAGCCAGACCTCCTGGCGGCAGGCCGCTTTCAGCACGTCGACGTTACCGTAGCTCGAGTGGGTCCGGGCTTTGAAGTGAAAGCCAAACAGCTGCAGAGGGAACTGCGCGCGCTCGGGCGCGTCCCAGCCGTCAAAGGTCGAGGCGTAGACGGGCAGAGGGCTGATGGTCTCATCTTTTTCCAGCTCCCAGGTAGCCGCAATCTCCGCCAGCTTGCTGGAGTAAATTTCAATCTTGCCCGATGGCGTTTTCAGCGGATTGGCTTCCGGGTTCTCGCGGAATTTTTTATAGGCCACGAAGTGTCCGCTCGGATCTTTGCGCTTATAGATGCCCATTTTTTTCAGCTCGTCATAGGATGGAAGCTGAGGATCTTTCGCGAGCATTTTGGCATACAGAAACTGCAGCCACTGTTCCTGCGTGCGTCCTTCGGTGAATTTCTGATGGATATCCGGCCCGAGGCGTTTCGCCACTTCGCTCATGATCCAGTAGATAGGCTTACGCTCGAACTTCGGCGCGGTCACGGGCTGGAGGAAAATCAGGTAGCCCATATTGCCCGCATAATCGTTCGGAATGATGTCTTCCTGCTCGACGGTCATCAGGTCAGGCAGCACGATATCGGCGTACTTCGCTGACGAGGTCATGAAATTGTCGATGACGACAATCATTTCGCACTTGCTTTCATCCTGCAGGATATCGTGAGTTTTATTGATATCGGAGTGCTGGTTGATGATGGTATTGCCCGCGTAGTTCCAGATGAACTTAATCGGCACGTCCAGCTTATCTTTCCCACGCACGCCGTCGCGCAGGGCGGTCATCTCCGGTCCGCGGGCGATGGCATCCGTCCAGCTGAAGCAGGAGATCTGCGTTTTGACCGGGTTATCCGGTATCGGCATACGTTCGATGGTAATGGTGTAGGTGGACTCGCGCGCGCCGCTGTTACCGCCGTTGATGCCCACGTTTCCGGTGAGGATAGGCAGCATGGCGATGGCGCGTGACGTCAGCTCGCCGTTCGCCTGGCGCTGTGGTCCCCAGCCCTGGCAGATATAGGCCGGCTTCGCGGAGCCGATTTCGCGGGCAAGCTTGACGATGCGATCCGCGGGAATGCCGGTGATGCGTGAGGCCCACTCCGGCGTTTTCGCCGTATTGTCATCGCCCTGGCCGAGAATATACGCTTTGTAGTGGCCGTTAGCGGGCGCGCCTTCCGGAAGCGTTTTTTCGTCGTAGCCAACGCAGTATTTATCCAGAAACGGCTGGTCGACCAGGTTTTCGTCGATTAATACCCAGGCAATACCCGCTACCAGTGCGGCATCGGTACCCGGACGGATCGGGATCCACTCATCTTCGCGTCCGGCTGCAGTATCGGTATAGCGCGGGTCGATAACGATCATTCGCGCGTTGGACCGCTCGCGAGCCTGCTCCAGATAATACGTAATCCCACCGCCGCTCATGCGCGTTTCCGCCGGGTTATTGCCGAACATCACCACCAGCCTGGTGTTTTCAATATCCGAGGTGCTGTTCCCGTCGTTGCTGCCGTAGGTGTAAGGCATGGCGCAGGCGATTTGCGCCGTGCTGTAGGTGCCGTAGTGGCTCAGGAAACCGCCGTAGCAGTTCATCAGGCGCGCCACCAGCGAAGCGTAAGGGGAGGAGCGGGTGATATTGCCGCCGACAATCCCGGAGGAGTAGTTAATATACACCGCTTCGTTGCCGTATTTGCTGACCACGTCTTTCAGGCTGGCGGTGAGGGTGTTCAGCGCTTCGTCCCACGAGATGCGCTCAAACTTGCCCTCACCGCGTTTGCCCACGCGTTTCATCGGGTAGTTGAGACGGTCAGGGTGATTGATCCGACGGCGAATTGAACGCCCGCGCAGGCAGGCGCGCACCTGATGGTTACCGTAAATATCTTCACCGGTGTTATCCGTTTCGACCCAGTACACTTCGTCGTCGCGGACGTGCAGACGCAGCGCGCAGCGGCTGCCGCAGTTGACCGAGCAGGCGCCCCATACCACTTTATCTTCAGCAGGCTGGACGGCGTTCTTCACCGCGGCGGCGGCGCTTTTTAAACCAAAAGGAAGCGAGATCCCGCCAGCGGCAAGCGCCAGAGAACCTATTGCCGTAGATTTCACGAGAGTTCGACGGCTAATCCCGCCGTGATGTTCAGTATCGGACATGGCTCACCCCATCATTATACCCGTCATACTTCAAGTTGCAGGTGCGTTGGCTGCACTCACTCACCCCAGTCACGTACTTATGTACGCTCCTGGGGATTCGTTCCCTTGCCGCCTTCCTGCAACTCGAATTATTTAGGGTATATAATTGCGTATTATTTTTCCCGAAATGATAACCGGGCTAATGATGGGGTGAGTGTTACTGATTTGGGGGTATTAAATCTTAATCCTCATCAAATCAAAGGGGATTGAGGGTAAATTACTGCACTTCAGCAGCCCCGTTGCCTGTGCGGGTGTACAAAATTTTAAAGGTGTCGTTGGCGCAGTGGCCTACCACCTGCGTGCCCGTCTGGTCGGCCTGATCGTTCGGCACAATGCTCAGCGTAAAACCTGATTCAGGCACACCGTTGTTGATAATTTTCTGCTGAATGTCGCTTTTCACGCGCTCGCAGGAATCCGGTGCCGCCAGCGCGGCCGTTGAGGCACTCATTAACAGCAGGGCGGTAATCCAGGGTAACCGTTTCATCTGTAGCTCCTTTTCTCTGTGTAGAGATTAATTTTAGCAGGCTTCGTGTAAACAACTGTATTTGCTAATATGATTGGGAATAATCTCCCTTTACGGTAATAAATGTGAAGAAATACGCAGCGATAACGCTACTGGCAGCAACACTGGTGGGGTGCGACAACAGCTCCGCGCCGCTGTCGTTTACGCCCGAAATGGCGAGTTTTTCGAACGAATTTGATTTTGACCCGCTGCGCGGCCCGGTCAAAGACTTTACCCAGACGCTGTTCAACGAGAAGGGCGAAGTGTCCAAACGGGTCACCGGCACCGTGTCGACGGAAGGGTGTTTCGATACGCTGGAGCTGCACGACCTGGAGGCCAACACCGGCGTGGCGCTGGTGCTGGATGCCAATTACTACCTTGATGCGGAGACCCAGCAGCGCAAAGTGAAGCTGCAGGGGAAATGCCAGCTAGCCGAACTGCCGTCAGCCGGGATAACCTGGGATACCGACGACAATGGTTTTGTGGTGGCGGCGCACGGCAAAGAGATGGAAGTGAAGTATCGCTACGATGCGGATGGCTACCCGCTAGGCAAAACCACCGTCTCCGGGGATCAGCACCTGTCCGTACAGTCGACGCCGTCTAAAGACGTTCGCAAAAGAATGGATTACTCGGCAGTAAGCATGCTGAATGACAAGCCGCTGGGCAACGTGAAGCAGAGCTGCGATTACGATCGACACAATAATCCGGTGAGCTGTGACCTTACGATCACCGACGATAGCGTCAAACCTGCCGTTGAGCGCAAATACACTATCAAAAACACGATTGAATACTACTGAGAATAAAGTGCATTTTTGTGAGTTTCGCCCGGCGGCGCTACGCTTGCACGGGCCTACAAGGAAATGTGCAAGACATTGATACTCTTGCATAATGTAGGCCGGGTAAGCGTAGCGCCACCCGGCAAGAAAGACAGCTCAATGTTTTTTGACAGGGTTTATCACCAATCTCACTGCGCGGTAGGTTTCAGCAGGCTGGCGCCTGACGGCTTGTGTCCGGCCAGGTGCTGATGCTGGAAGATGCACATGCGAATGGTATTGCGGTATTCACCGTTGATAAAGAACTCGTGAATCAGCTCGCCTTCCACCATAAAGCCCAGCTTGCGGTAGATATGGATCGCCTTCTCGTTCTCTTTATCCACAATCAGGTAAAGCTTGTAGAGATTCAGAACGTTGAACCCGTAATCCATCGCCAGCTTCGCTGCCCGTGAGGCAAGGCCTTTTCCCTGATGCTCAGGGGAAATAATGATCTGAAACTCCGCCCGACGGTGAACATGGTTGATTTCAACCAGCTCCACAAGACCGGCTTTTTCGCCTTCACACTCCACCACAAAACGACGTTCGCTCTGATCGTGAATGTGCTTATCGTAGAGATCGGACAGCTCAACAAAAGCCTCGTACGGCTCTTCGAACCAGTAGCGCATCACGCTGGCGTTATTGTCGAGCTGGTGGACGAAGCGCAGGTCTTCACGCTCCAGCGGGCGAAGCTTAACGTCGCAGGGCGCCGACATTACGGGGCTACCGTGCGGCCAGTGCGGCGATCCAGACAGCGCAGGGTGTTTGGCTCCCAGTAGGCGTTGACGTTTGCACTTTGCTGACACTTATCGCGCGCGTCAAAAGCGACATCTTCTTTGTCCCACTCTTTTTCAGCACGTTTGTTGACCTTGTGACGAAGGCTGCGGGTGTCATTCCATTGTTCTTTGTCCATGGCGGCGTTCTGGCGGCTTTGCGCGCTGTCACCAGACTCAATAATGAGCTTGCTGGTTTCCGCTGTCGCAGAGGCGGCAAAGGCGAACGATGACAGCGCCAGCAGGGCTGTCAGACAAAGGCGTTTGCTTAATGTGGTCATAGCGTTTCCTTTTAAATGGGTGCAGATAATCAAGTTACCCCGAACAGATTCTACACCAAAGAGAAATGACGGCATACCCGCGGAGCAAGTATGGAAAAGTAAAGGACATTATCGGGTATGATGTCTAAATAGATCCTCACCTGACGTTAACTATGCTCAAAACGACGCTGCTTTTTTTTGCTACCGCGCTATGCGAAATCATCGGCTGCTTCCTGCCCTGGCTCTGGCTGAAGAAGGGGGGATCCGTATTGCTGCTCATCCCGGCAAGCGTCGCGCTGGCCCTGTTTGTCTGGCTGTTAACGCTCCATCCGGCCGCGAGCGGCCGCGTCTACGCCGCTTACGGTGGTGTCTATGTCTGTACCGCGCTGCTGTGGCTACGCGTAGTGGACGGCGTGAAGCTCAGCGCCTACGACTGGGCCGGCGCGCTGGTTGCCCTGTGCGGCATGCTGATTATTGTGGCGGGATGGGGGCGGGCCTGAGCCCCCGGTTTTGTGATCGTTAGCCGATTTTATGATCATTATACTTGTATGGTAGTAGGGTTGGTGGGTAAATTTCCAGCATCACAACGAATGATGTAAGGAAAGGAATTATGAAGATTGTCGCGGCTGACGTGTTTGTTACCTGCCCGGGGCGGAACTTTGTCACCCTTAAAATCACCACCGACGAGGGGATTGTCGGACTCGGTGACGCCACGCTAAACGGGCGTGAACTCTCCGTGGCTTCCTACCTGAAAGACCATCTATGCCCCCAGCTGATTGGCCGCGATGCGCACCGCATCGAAGATATCTGGCAGTTCTTCTATAAGGGCGCCTACTGGCGTCGCGGCCCGGTCACCATGTCGGCCATCTCTGCCGTGGACATGGCGCTGTGGGACATCAAAGCCAAAGCGGCCAATATGCCGCTCTACCAGCTGCTGGGCGGCGCATCCCGCGAAGGCGTGATGGTTTACTGCCACACGACCGGTCACACCATTGACGATGTGCTGGAAGACTACGCCCGTCATAAAGAGATGGGCTTTAAGGCGATTCGCGTGCAGTGCGGCGTGCCGGGCATGAAAACCACCTACGGCATGGCCAAAGGGAAGGGGCTGGCCTACGAGCCTGCGACCAAAGGCGACTGGCCGGAAGAGCAGCTGTGGTCGACCGAAAAATATCTCGATTTCACACCGAAGCTGTTCGACGCGGTGCGCAGTAAATTCGGCTTCAATGAACATCTCCTGCACGACATGCACCACCGCCTGACGCCAATCGAAGCGGCGCGCTTCGGCAAGAGCATTGAAGAATTCCGCATGTTCTGGATGGAAGATCCAACGCCTGCGGAAAACCAGGCCTGCTTCCGCCTGATCCGCCAGCATACCGTCACGCCTATTGCGGTGGGGGAAGTGTTTAACAGCATCTGGGACTGCAAGCAGCTCATCGAAGAGCAGCTCATCGACTATATTCGCACCACCATTACCCACGCGGGCGGGATCACCGGGATGCGTCGCATCGCGGACTTCGCCTCGCTCTACCAGGTGCGCACCGGCTCGCACGGTCCGTCGGATCTCTCGCCTGTATGCCACGCCGCCGCGCTGCATTTCGACCTGTGGGTGCCAAACTTTGGCGTCCAGGAATATATGGGCTATTCCGAACAGATGCTGGAAGTCTTCCCGCACAGCTGGCGCTTTGATAACGGCTACATGCATCCGGGCGACAGGCCGGGGCTGGGCATCGAGTTTGATGAAAAACTGGCGGCGAAATACCCCTACGATCCGGCCTATCTGCCGGTGGCCCGTCTTGAAGACGGCACGCTGTGGAACTGGTAAACGAGGAGCGAACGATGAAAAGCGTAGTGATTCAACAGCCGAACGAGCTGGTGATTGAAGAGCGGCCACTTCCGGCGCCAGGCCCGGGTGAAGTTCGCGTCAAAATCACGCTGGCGGGGATCTGCGGTTCGGACAGCCACATCTATCGCGGCCATAACCCGTTTGCGAAGTATCCACGCACGATCGGCCACGAGTTTTTTGGCGTGATTGACGCCGTAGGCGAGGGCGTAGACAGCGCCCGTCTGGGCCAGCGCGTCTCGGTCGATCCGGTGATCAGCTGCGGACACTGCTATCCGTGTTCCGTCGGAAAACCGAACGTCTGCACCTCGCTGGTGGTGCTGGGCGTACACCGCGACGGGGGCTTCAGCGAATACGCGGCGGTACCCGCTAAAAATGCCTGGCCTATTCCGGATGACATTCCGGATAAACACGCCGTCATGGTGGAGCCCTTCACCATCGCCGCCAACGTGACGGGGCAGGCCAGTCCCACCGAGCAGGACGTTGCGCTGATCTACGGCGCTGGCCCGATGGGGCTGGTCACCGTGCAGGCGCTGAAAGGCGTCTATAAGGTGAAGCAGGTTATCGTGGTTGACCGCATCGATGAACGCCTGAAAATGGCCCAGCGCAGCGGCGCGGACTGGGTGTTGAATAACGGCGAGCAGTCGTTGCAGGCCGCGCTGGACGAAAAGGGCATCAAACCGACGTTAATCATTGATGCCGCCTGTCATCCGACGATTTTGCAGGAAGCGATAACCCTGGCCTCTCCGGCGGCGCGCATCGTGCTGATGGGCTTCTCCAGCGAGCCGAGCCAGATTGTGCAGCAGGGCATCACCGGCAAAGAGCTGGCGATCTTCTCCTCGCGCCTCAATGCCAACAAATTCCCGGTCGTCATCGACTGGCTGAAAAAAGGGCTGATCGACCCGGAAAAACTGATCACCCATACCTTTGACTATCACCATGTAACAGACGCCATTGAACTGTTTGAGAAAGACCAGCGGCAGTGCTGCAAAGTCTTGCTCACGTTCGGGCAATAATCCTTTACGCGGTTAAGAGCCTGCGCAGACAGGCTCTATGTGGTACGCATCTTACCCTTCAGAGATAGCCATTATGACGCAAGCACAACCTCAAAGAACCACCTCCGATCTGGTGAAAGCCGCCGTATCCGGCTGGCTGGGCACCGCCCTGGAGTTTATGGACTTTCAGCTTTACTCGCTGGGGGCCGCCCTGGTCTTCCATGAGATCTTCTTCCCGGAACAGTCAGCCGCGATGGCGCTGATCCTCGCGATGGGGACCTACGGCGCAGGCTATATCGCACGCATTGTCGGCGCCTTTATCTTCGGCAGGATGGGCGACAGCATCGGCCGTAAGAAGGTGCTGTTTATCACCATCACCATGATGGGGATCTGCACCACGCTGATTGGCGTCCTGCCAACCTATGCGCAGATCGGAATTTTTGCCCCGGTTCTGCTGGTGACGCTGCGCATTATTCAGGGGCTCGGGGCCGGGGCGGAGATTTCCGGGGCCGGGACCATGCTGGCGGAGTACGCGCCGAAAGGCAAACGCGGCATCATCTCCTCGCTGGTGGCGATGGGCACTAACTGCGGAACGCTGAGCGCCACGGCGATCTGGGCGGTGATGTTCTTTGCCCTCGATCGTGAAGAGCTGATTGCCTGGGGCTGGCGCGTGCCGTTCCTCGCCAGCGTCGTGGTGATGATCTTCGCCATCTGGCTGCGTATGAACCTGAAAGAGAGCCCGGTGTTTGAGAAAGTTAACGATGCACAAACCGCGCAGCCGGACACCTCGCTGGGTTCAATGGTGAAAAGTAAATCCTTCTGGCTGGCGACCGGCCTGCGGTTTGGTCAGGCGGGCAACTCGGGTTTGATCCAGACGTTCCTCGCCGGATATCTGGTCCAGACGCTGCTGTTCGATAAAGCCATCCCTACCGATGCGCTGATGATAAGCTCCATTCTCGGGTTTATCTCCATTCCGCTGCTGGGCTGGCTTTCCGATAAAGTAGGGCGCCGTCTGCCGTACATTATCCTCAATATCACCGCCATTCTTCTCGCGTATCCGATGCTCTCTATCATCGTCGATAAGAGCTATGCGCCGGGGACAATCATGCTCTCTATCATCGTTATCCATAACTTCGCCGTGCTGGGGCTGTTTGCGCTGGAAAATATCACCATGGCGGAGATGTTTGGCTCGCGAAATCGCTTTACCCGCATGGCTATCTCGAAAGAGGCGGGCGGTCTGGTAGCGGTGGGCTTTGGTCCGGTACTGGCGGGGATCTTCTGCAATATGACCGGCTCCTGGTGGCCGATTGTCGCCATGCTGGTGGCCTATTCCATGATTGGGCTGGTCTCGGCAATCCTGATGCCGGAAGTGCGCGACCGTGATTTGAGCGCGGCGCAAGACGCAGCGGAGTCCGCGCCCGAAGAGAGTATGGGTTACGGCGCGATCTCCTCGCGACGCTAATGGTTTATAGCTTCCGTGACTTATCACACAACTTTATGTTTATGTCACACCACCTGAGCAAAAGTTAATATAAATCAAAATCTCAAACGGCAGGATCAGTATGGTTGATGGCAGTTATTTTTTTACCCCAACTGCCATTCTAGTTGGTGTAGTCAGCAGGCGCTGCCGCTTCAGAAGGCGCGGCAGCGATCCACGGCTTTCTAATTAACGAGTCTTAATCATGGAAAACACCTTATTACAGGCCAACGCGACGCTGCCTCATTACGATCGCGACAGCCTTAAAGCACGCATTGTTCATTTAGGCTTCGGCGCATTTCACCGCGCGCATCAGGCGGTGTACGCCGACATTCTCGCGGCCGAGCACGGCAGCGACTGGGGCTACTGTGAGGTTAACCTGATTGGCGGCGAGCAGCAGATTGCCGATCTGAACGCGCAGGATAATCTTTATACCGTGGCGGAGATGTCTGCCGATGCATGGACATCCCGCGTGGTTGGCGTGGTCAAAATGGCCCTCCATGCGCAGGTTGATGGGCTGGAGAGCGTGCTGGCGGCGATGTGCGAACCGCAGGTGGCGATTGTCTCGCTGACCATCACCGAGAAAGGGTACTGCCACTCACCGGCGACCGGGCAACTGATGCTCGATCATCCGTTTATCGTCGCCGACCTGCAAAACCCGCACCAGCCGAAATCTGCGCCGGGCGTGGTGGTGGAAGCGCTGGCGCGTCGCAAAGCGGCGGGTCTGCCCGCGTTTAGCGTGATGTCCTGCGACAACATGCCGGAGAACGGCCACGTGATGCGCAATGTGACCTGCGCGTACGCCCGGGCGGTAGACGGTGAGCTGGCGGACTGGATCGAGGCTAACGTTACCTTCCCGTCAACCATGGTGGACCGTATCGTGCCGGCGGTCACTCCCGATACGCTGGATAAAATCGAGCAGCTGACGGGCGTGCGTGACCCGGCGGCGGTCGCCTGTGAACCGTTCCGCCAGTGGGTGATCGAAGACAACTTTGTGGCAGGACGTCCCGAGTGGGAAAAAGCCGGTGCCGAGCTGGTGTCAGACGTGATCCCGTTTGAAGAGATGAAGCTGCGCATGCTCAACGGCAGCCACTCGTTCCTGGCGTACCTGGGCTATCTGGCCGGTTACCCGCATATCAACGACTGTATGGAAGATGAGAATTACCGCCTCGCCGCGCACGCGCTGATGCTTAACGAGCAGGCGCCCACGCTGAAAGTGAAGGGCGTTGATTTAGGCCGCTATGCCGATCTCCTGATTGCCCGCTACAGCAACCCGGCCCTGCGCCATCGGACATGGCAAATCGCGATGGACGGCAGCCAGAAGCTCCCGCAGCGTATGCTGGACTCCGTGCGCTGGCACCTGGTGCACCAGAAACCTTTCCCACTGCTGGCGCTGGGTGTGGCTGGCTGGATGCGTTATGTTGGGGGCGTGGACGAGCAGGGTAACGCCATTGACGTGAGCGATCCGCAGCTGGCGGTGATTCAGGCGGCGGTGAAGGGAAGTGCGGAAGGGGAAAGTCGGGTTAACGCGCTGCTCGGCATTGAGGCCATCTTTGGTAAAGAGTTACCGCAGGAGCCGCGCTTTGTTGCTGCGGTGATGACCGCGTACCGGTCGTTGCTGCAACAGGGGGCGAAAGCAACCGTGGCGCAGTACGCGTCCCAACGGTAATTCAGCACATGCCGCCGCGCGCGGCGGCATGTCTGCGCACAGCTTAGTGCATCCCCAGGCGAATCAGCTCAATCGGCTCAAACTTACCTTCGCATCCTTCCACTTCAACCGTTTTGCTGCGGCGCACCTGCGCGGCATCCAGCCCGTCGCTGTGGATCGCTTTAATCACGCCAGTTTTGCCCGTGCCGCTAATCATGACGCGGCTGCCGGTGGTGATTGCATTGCGGTTACGGTCGTATGTCATCATGGTATATTCTCCTCTCTAACCTGTTCGTTACGGCGCTATTTCAGGTTTGCCGTTCACGGGGCATATAAATACGCCTGTCCGCGCCTCATGTTTTTGTTTTTGATCAAACTCACACTTTTTTCTTTATTTCGTCGGGCGCTGACGGTTCAGGACGGTAATTTACAAAGCAGACCGTTATTTTCATTAACTGATAGTTTCGACATGGAAGCGTTTAGGGTTGGTTTATATTCCTGATGTCATTCTGGGTGCAGGAAATAACCCTTCATCGGAATAAGGAGTCAGGCTTATGTATAAGAGCATTTTGATGCCTGTAGACGTGTTTGAAATGGATTTGAGCGACAAAGCGGTTCGCCACGCGGCAAACCTGGCGAAGGCTGAGGGCGCGTCGATTACCCTGGTCAACATTCTGCCAGCCAGCAGCCGGTCTCTGCTGCGCGGGTTCAACGCCGATATTAAAAAGTTTGAAGAGTATATGACCGCAGAATCCGGCAAGAAAATGAACGAGTTAAAAAGACTGTTCGATATCTCCCCGGAGAATATTCACAGCATGGTGCGTTTTGGCAACGTCCGCGATGAAATTATCAAGCTGAGCAAGGAGGGGGAATATGATGCGATTGTCATCGGGTCGAAAAACCCGAGCATCACCACTCATCTGCTGGGTTCAAATGCGGAATCTATTCTGCGCTACGCGACGATCCCGGTGTTAGTCGTTCGTTAATCAGGTCGCCGCGCCCGAAAGGGGCGGCGAATATTACTCTTCGCTAAACCACTCGCTATTTTCCTGACGTATAAGCTGCACGGATTCGCTGATTTCCTGCAGATGCAGCGTCATCGCTTTTTCCACGCCGTCCGGGTCGCGTTTTTCCAGCGCGCTGAAAATATCATGATGCTGTCGGAGCAGCATTTCCGGCGGGGAGACGTGATCGAGGCTCATGTAGCGCACGCGGTCAATGGTGGCCTTGATGTTCTCGATGGTGTCCCAGGCCAGCTGACAATCCGCGATCTGCGCCAGCTTCTGGTGGAATTCATCATCAAGCTGGAAGAAGTCATTGAGCTGCTTGCGGTCAATCGCAATACGCTGCTGGTGCAGGTTCTGCTCAAGCTGGTAACACTGGTTGTCGTTGATAAGCGTTGCGGCGCGGCGCGCCACCGCACATTCAATGGCCTGGCGAACGAAACAGCCGTTGCGTACCTGAGAGAGTGAAATTTTGTTCACGTAGCTGCCGCGCTGCGGGCGGATCTGTATCAGCCCGTTCTCGGCAAGCTTAATAAACGCTTCACGGACCGGCTGACGGGAAACGTCAAAACGCACGGAGACCTCTTTTTCAGAAAGCGGCGTTCCCGGTGGGATCAGGCAATGGACAATATCACGTCGCAGAATGCGATAGATTTGCTGGTTAACGGGCTGGGTGGGATTGAGTTGCGATTCAGCGGCCATGAGTTGTCATTTCTCAGAGAGTTAGCCTGAACATACTACCATTCTTTTATAACCCGAAACAGACCCGGCCCGCAGGCCGGGAAGGGCAGATTTAGCCACGATGGACGCTAAGTCCGGCAAAACTCTGGCTGACTGGCATCATTTCCACGGTATTGATGTTGACGTGTTTTGGCAGCGTCGCCACCCACCAGACCGTTTCGGTCACATCTTCCGGCGTCAGCGCGTTAGCATTTTCGTAGGTTTTGCCCGCTTTCGCGTCATCGCCTTTGAAACGCACATTGGAAAACTCGGTGCCGCCCACCAGGCCCGGCTCGATATCGGTAACGCGAATGGCGGTGCCGTGCAGATCGGTACGCAGGTTAAGGCTGAACTGGCGCACAAACGCCTTCGTTGCGCCATAGACGTTGCCGCCCGCGTAAGGCCAGCTTCCGGCGGTGGAGCCGATGTTGATAATGTGGCCGCGGTTGCGCTCGACCATGCCCGGCAGCACCGCGCGGGTCATATAGACCAGCCCTTTGTTATTGGTGTCGATCATGTTTTCCCAGTCTTCAACGCTGGCTTTGTGCGCGGGCTCCATGCCCAGCGCCAGACCGGCATTGTTGACCAGCACGTCGATGGCGCGCCACTCGGCGGGCAGGTTGGCAATCATCTCTTCAATGGCCGCGCGGTTACGCACGTCCAGCTGCGCGGTCAGGATGCTGTCGCCTAATTCGTCTTTCAGCTCCTGCAGGCGCTCCTGACGACGGCCCGTGGCAATAACCTTGTGCCCGTTGGCGACGAAGCGACGCGTGATGCTTTCACCAAAACCTGCCGTTGCCCCGGTAACTAAAATAATCATCTCACTGTTCCTCAACGCTTTTTGTGTTGTACTAACATAGCACGGCCGCAGAGGGTGCGTTAAGGCAACATTTGTATGACGGCGTTGCAGGGGATGGCGGCCTGGCCTACTCTGGGAGGATACCCGTACTCAGGAGCGAAAGATGACGGCCACGAATCCCTTTTTTGACATCAGCCTGCTGCCTTACCAGGCCCCCCATTTTGATGAAATCAACGACGGCCACTATCGCCCGGCCTTCGATGAAGCGCTTCGCCAGAAGCGGGCGGACGTAGACGCCATTGTGTCCCAAAACGCTGCGCCGGACTTCACCAACACCGTGCTGGCGCTGGAGAAAAGCGGCGCTTTGCTCTCGCGCGTCAGCAGCGTGTTCTTCGCCATGACCTCTGCGCACACCAATGCGTACCTGCAGGAGCTTGAGGAGCAGTTCTCCACCGAGCTTGCCGCGCTGGCGAACGATATCTGGCTGAATGACGTGCTTTTCGCCCGCGTGGAGAGCGTCTGGCAGGACCGTGCCGCGCTGGACGCCGAATCCCGTCGGCTGGTCGAGGAGACGTATCAGCGGTTTATTCTGGCCGGCGCGCGTCTCAATGAAACAGAAAAAGCCGAGCTGAAGGCGCTGAATACCGAGGCGGCGACCCTGACCAGCCAGTTTAATCAGCGTCTGCTGGCTGCCGATAAAACGGGTGGGCTGGTGGTGGATTACGCGCACCAGCTTGACGGGCTCAGCGCCAGCGAGATCGCTGACGCGGCGCAGGCTGCCGCAGAGCGAGGGCTAAACGATCGCTGGCTGATCCCGCTTCTGAACACGACCCAGCAGCCCGCGCTTTCGGCGCTGCGCAATCGCCAGACCCGCGAAAACCTGTTCAACGCTGGCTGGACGCGGACCCAGAAAGGGGATGAAAACGACACTCGCGAGCTGATCCTCCGCCTTACGGCGCTGCGCGCCCGGCAGGCCCGCCTGCTGGGCTTTGAGGATTACGCCAGCTGGAGTATTGCCGACCAGATGGCGAAAACCCCGGACGCCGCGCTGGAATTTATGCGCGGCATTGTGCCTGCCGCCCGCGCCCGGGCAGAGCGCGAGCAGGCCGATATTCAAAACGTCATTGATGACGAGCAGGGCGGTTTCACCGTGCAGGCCTGGGACTGGGCCTTTTATGCCGAGCGCGTGCGTCAGGCAAAATATGCCCTCGATGAATCGCAAATCAAACCCTATTTTGCGCTCAATACCGTATTGCACGATGGCGTATTCTGGGCCGCAAGCCAGCTGTTTGGCATCCGCTTTGTGGAGCGCTTCGATATTCCGGTGTATCACCCGGACGTCCGCGTATGGGAAATTTTCGACCACACCGGTGAGGGCATGGCGCTGTTTTACGGCGACTTCTTTGCCCGCGATTCCAAGCAGGGCGGGGCGTGGATGGGGAATTTCGTCGAACAATCTTTCGAGCTTGCTGCCCGTCCGGTGATCTACAACGTCTGTAACTACCAAAAACCGGCTAACGGCGGCGTCGCGCTTCTCTCCTGGGATGACGTGATCACCCTGTTCCACGAGTTTGGCCATACGCTGCACGGCCTTTTTGCCAGCCAGCGTTTCGCCACGCTTTCCGGGACCAATACGCCGCGCGATTTCGTTGAATTCCCGTCGCAGATCAACGAACACTGGGCCAGTCATCCGCAGGTGTTTACCCACTACGCCCGCCATTACGAAACCGGTGAACCGATGCCGGACGCGCTGCGTGAAAGCATGCTCAACGCGACCCATTTCAACAAGGGTTATGATATGACGGAGCTGCTGGCTGCCGCGCTGCTGGACATGAACTGGCACGGCATCGGTGAGGCCGTTTCGAGCGTAGAGGATTTTGAAGCGGCAGCACTGAAAAAAGAGGGGCTGGATCTGCCCGCCGTACCGCCGCGCTATCGCAGCAGCTATTTTGCCCATATTTTCGGCGGCGGCTACGCTGCGGGATATTACGCCTATCTATGGACGCAAATGCTGGCGGACGATGGCTATCAGTGGTTTGTTGAACAGGGCGGCCTGACTCGTGAAAACGGGCAAAAATTCCGCGAGGCGATTTTGTCCCGTGGTAACAGCACGGATTTAGCTGAGCTGTATCGCAGCTGGCGCGGGCACGATCCGAAGATTGAACCTATGCTGGAGAATCGCGGGCTGAGCGAATAGAGTCAGTCTCTTCAGAAAAAAGAACCGGGCTTTACGCCCGGTTTTTTATACGTCTATAACAGCTTCAGCCAAAAAAAGTCTTAATATGCATTCTTTATAAATAAAATGGTGACGTTAAACGTCACTCCGGTCGGTATATTTAATTTACCGGGTTTAGGTAGTAAAAGAGTTAATGATTAATAATTTGATCTGGATTGGAGAAATCAAATATTCTTTAACCTCAGGTTTTTAGCTATAAATTTTTGTTATTTTGTGCCGATAATGAAAGTGGCATAAAAATCGACGTAGTAGCAGTTAAGAAGGCGAAAGATGACCCTACCTCTGAACAATCCGGGCTTCACCGACAACGAGCCTTCTAAAGGCCTGATAAATAAAACCTTTACCTATATTGTCACGTTGTTGATAAGTATTTTTATTGCGGCAATAATTTCTCTGCTAATAATAAAAGATAATGTGAATGAAATCAGCGACACGCACGATGAATTTTTGTTAAGGAAAGCACTCGATACCCGCCAGGAAAGCATGCGAAGTCATTTGAAAGACAATGCCGAGTGGGGAGATGCCTACAAACATCTTCATCTGAACACTGACGTTCACTGGGCATGGGATAAGCAGAACCTGGGTAAATCCCTTTATGACAACTTTGGCTACGAAGGGGTGTTTGTTCTCTCTCCAGAAGGGGGCACGCGATACAGCGTGGTTGACGGGAAACTGAAGCTTCTGGATCTGGAGCGCTGGTTAGATAAAGCAACAAAAGACCATTTACTGCGTGAAACGAGCATCAAAAATGGATCGCCGGTTTCTATGCTGGCGCTTATCGATTCCGTTCCGGCCATTGTTTCTGCGCAATGGATAACGACGGGTGATGATACGAGCGTGCAGTCCTTACCGGGGAAACCTTCGACAATGGTGTTTATAGACAAGTTAACGGCTAAAAAACTCCTCACGATTGGGCAGGATGCCGGTATCCAGAACGTTCGTACTTCTCCCGCTACGGTCACTTCTCAAATAAATAATCAGACAGAATTTACCTTAAGC
Organism: Enterobacter sp. DC1; assembly: GCF_000568075.1. Lineage (NCBI taxonomy): Bacteria > Pseudomonadati > Pseudomonadota > Gammaproteobacteria > Enterobacterales > Enterobacteriaceae > Enterobacter > Enterobacter sp. DC1. The sequence goes on along the minus strand of NZ_AZUA01000001.1, from coordinate 605,770 downwards.
ACCCAGAATGGGGATGTGCACATTATCTGGGACAGCGAAAATCCCGGCCAGGCGTTAATAATTTATTTTTTGCCATTACTCATTCTTTCAGTCATTCTGACGGTATCGATGACGGTTATATTAATGCGCCATATTATGCACAAGGCGAGAATGCTTGATGAAAATACATTTCTCCTCGAGCAGGCGCAGTTGAATCTTATTACAAGTGAAAAACGATTCCGGGACGTCAGTGAAACAACCAGCGACTGGTTCTGGGAAACAGATTTGTCGTTAAGGATAACATGGCTATCGGGGCGTTTTTCTACAATAACGGGATATGAAAATAGCAAATGGATAGGCCGCAGGTTGGATGAACTTTTTCCGTCGACAAGCGGATTATCACATGACTGTGCCAGGCAGCGGGACTTAACCGAACGCTTTGAATTTAAAAACTGCCCTTATACTCACGCGCAACAAACCACGTCATATTGCACGCTTCTGGCAAAATTTTCTGCTCAGCCTGATGGAACGGTGGTGTTGCGAGGCGCGGCAACCGACGTCTCTCAGGAAGTTGAAGCAACAAAACGCGTGGAGTTTCTGTCACGCCATGATGAATTAACCGGTCTGCCGAACCGGTATCATATTAAGGAATTTCTGGCTGGCAAGTTAGCGAAAGAAGATCTTAACCATTATCCCTTTGCCATGATTTGCCTTGATTTAGACAAGTTTAAACCCGTCAATGATATTTTCGGGCACTCCACCGGCGATGCCCTGCTTGGCGAGGTCGCTTCACGCCTTAAAAATTGCGTTCGTCGAGGTGATTTTGTCGCACGGCAGGGAGGGGATGAATTTATGCTTCTCCTCGGCAACACCAGCCAGCAAGACCAGATTGAGGAGGTGTGTCGTCGCATCGTGCAAGAACTTAACCGTCCTTTCGCCATTGAGGGCAATGATGTGGCGATAGGCGTAAGCATGGGCATTGCGCTGGCTCCCCGGGATAGCAGCAGCGCAAACGATCTTCTACGCTACGCGGATATTGCGCTGTATCAGGCGAAACAATCCGGCAGAAACCGATGGGTCTATTATCGCCCGGATATGTCGGAAAAGTTGACCGAACGCAGGAAACTGGAATTAGAACTCAAGACCGCGATTCGCGAAGAACAGCTCTACCTGGTTTACCAGCCGCGTTATAATCTCCGGTATTCTACTATTGATGCCGTCGAAGCGCTGGTGCGTTGGCAGCACCCGGCTCGGGGGACCATAATGCCCGATCAGTTTATTCCGCTGGCAGAAGAAACCGGGCTGATTATTAGCCTGAGCAACTGGGTCATACGCAAAGCCTGTGCGGAGACGAAAGATAAATTGCCGGGATTATCGGTCTCCGTCAATATTTCTGCTATCGAATTCCAGGCAAGCGATCTTGCCGAAAGGATAAAAGAGATCCTTCACGAAACAGGGCTTGAACCCAAACGGCTGGAAATTGAAGTCACTGAAAATGTTACGCTTTCCGATCCTGAAAAAACCTTGCAGACCATGAAGTCTCTCAAAAAAATGGGCGTCCGCATTCTGATTGACGATTTCGGTACCGGCTATGCCTCACTGAGCTATCTGCGGAAGTTTCAGTTTGACGGGCTTAAGCTCGACAAGAGCTTTATTTTTACCCTCGGTGACTCGCCGCAGAACCAGTCAGTCGTGGAGAAAATTATCGACCTGGGGAAAGCCTATTCCATGGCGGTAACCGCAGAAGGGGTGGAGACCGCGGAACAGCTGTCATTTCTGAAAAAAAATAAATGTGATGAAGTCCAGGGTTACTTTCTTGGAAAACCGGCCGCCATTACGGAATTAAATTTAAACGCCAACAGAGTAAATCTCTAAATCGCGCTTTCACTCAGGGCTGCGTAAATGAAAAACCGGGCGTCTCGCCCGGTTTTTGTTATCCGCTATCCGTTCGTATCCACGAGCGTAAACGCCGCTTTCTATCTCACGACCAGGACAGGGCATTTCGCATGCCGAACAACTGCCGCTGCGTTCGAACCCAACAGATAGGTCGATATGTCAGGTTTGTGGGAAGCGATAATAATCAGGTCGGCATCGATCGTGTCAGCGAGCTTAAGGATTTGATCTTTTGGAGATCCCGTCACGGCGTGAGTCTGTATCTTGTCGGGAGGGATTTTGAATTGCTTAACGATTTCATCTAGCTTCGCTAAGGCCGCGTGCTGGAACTCTTTCATCTTCGGCATTTCTACCGAATAGGCCAGGCCTAATGATGAATAATACGGAAGCGATGGAATGACGGTGAGAAAGTGAACTTTAGCTGTGTTAAGGGCGGTATGTGCCTGAACGAAGGGGATAACCATGTGCGTCAGGCTATCCTCAGAAATGTCAATTGGAACCAAAATTGAATTATACATTTGTCCCTCCTGAGTGTTTTTCACACAACTCAGGGTAGACCGTTAATTTCAGGAAAACAGAGAGCAGGGTGTCATAACGGGCACAAATTTAGGTTATGTGATATGCGTACAGTCGACCTGGCCGTCATTCCGTCATTCCGTCGTGACAATGAACATTCTCGCTTCCTGGGCGAGCTGGCGTTCAGCCTTAATCGGCGCATATTGTTCCGAATGATAGAAGGCAAGGGCCTGCTCCAGGTTAGGGAATTCAAAAATGCCCGCATAGGGTAACGGCTCCACTTCCCCTTCCAGAACCTGCGCGACAGCACCAAAATGAACGATTTTACCTCCTGCCTCTTCTAATGCAGCCGTGAAGCGGGGGGCAAGGCGGGCCTGTCTGGCAGGGTCAATAACGCGTAAGTTGATATGAACAAAGGCGGGCATATCCGTTCCTTATATGGTAAATAATGTATATACAGTATTAACTTTAGCATTGATTGTCGAGATGAAATGATGAACAACATTGATGTTGCGCTGTTGAAGACCATCCCGGAAGTCTGTCCGGCGTTTCAGGCGCGCGCTACTGCGAGGGCTATTACGCGCTATTACAATGCCTGCTTCAGACCGTTTGAGCTGACCGCCGAGCAGTTCAGCCTTTTGGTTGGCATTGGGGGTTCCCCAAATGAAACCGTTGCGGAACTCGCCGCCAGAGCAGGGGTGGATGCGACCACGCTGAGTCGAAATATCCGTAGTCTGGAATCCCGGTGCATTATTGACTCGGCTGGAGGCCGTGGACGTGCCGGAAAACGACTCACGCTGACAGCTGAGGGCTGGCGTCTGCTCGAGGAGCTCATCCCGGTCTGGCAATCCGCTAAGCAAGAATTGTCCCATCTTATGGGCAGCGAGCAGCTCGGCCTGACGACGGAGATGATGAAACGCCTGGCTAAAATCAGCACAGCTTTATGAATATCTCAGCATCACCGTTCGTTTCCGGCTAAACAGCAAAGCCTACACCGGGCGTAACGCCCGGTTTAGTATTTATGTTGCGTGACAGCTGACGGACGCGATAATTTTATTCCCGCCCATATTCCCCATAATCAGATCGAGTAATTTTCGGTATTCCTCCCGGGTCATCACCTCAGCGCGAATTTCAGTTTTACCTTCTGTTTGCGCAGTAGCGGAATAAATCGCTTTCAGACTTAACGTCAGCTCTTTCGCCATATCTACGACGCTTTGCCGCACCGCATCTTCATGCTCATCATTACAGGTAATTCTCAGGACATAGCATTTTTCGCCTTCATGGAGCACGGGCAGTTGATTAATTCGCTGCGCGGCTTCGCGAAGCAATATGTTAGCGCAGAGAATAATTAGGCTGGCCATGGCGGCATTCCAGAACTGGCCTAATCCGCACAGTACGCCAATTCCGGCCGAGCACCATAGCGTTGCGGCGGTATTCAAACCACGAATATTCATTCCTTCACGCATAATGACGCCAGCGCCAAGAAAGCCGATTCCGGAGACGATCTGCGCTGCGATACGCCCCGGGCTATCAGGAGAAGTCGATACCGAACTTAAAATGAACACTGCCGCACCCGTGGCAACCAGTGCATTGGTACGAAGCCCGGCCATACGCTGGCGCCACTGTCTTTCCGCGCCAATAATTGCGCCCAGCAGCATCGCTGCGAGCAGATGAGAGATATAAGGGAACATCAGCCTGTCGCCTGTTAACGTTATTAAATATTAAGCGTCGGTGCTTTGCTAAGCACATCATAACGCCGTTTAATTGCTAAGCGTGTCAGGACGACGGTGGCGGAAAGAGTGAATGTGTAAACATGAACATCGCGATGCCCCACAAATTGAGCGGTTTTACTATTTTGGGATACAATCGCTTAAAGAGGATTGCTGCCCACCGTTTAAGGTAAGCAGCGAGAAATTTGTGCTAGCTTACCTTCGTATCGACTATAAAATAACTTTCCAACGAAGGACTCCTGTGAAAATTTATTGCCAGTATAGTCAGGCAAGCTAATGAGTAAAGCGAAAAAACAGCCTCCGTTATGAATTGTTTAAGTTCGGAGGACATGTTTTTTAAGACGTCATCTGATTTTAAAAAATACCCGGTATACTACATTTTCTTTTTTACAGGCGATAACAGACAAAGGCAGGCAGTATGTCTCTTCGTTCGCTGCGGGCATTGTGCCTGACAAGTTTTTTCATTGCGGATGTCCGCGATGGCCTCGGTCCTTTTCTCGGTATTTTTCTGACCGAACGCCACTGGTCTCCCGATGATATCGGCATCCTGATGACGGCCGGTGGGCTGGCGGGATTACTGGTCACGCTGCCGGCGGGATTCATCACCGACACCTCACGCAGCAAGCGGACCGTGCTGGCGCTGATGTGCCTGCTCATCACTCTTAGCACGCTCCTGCTCTGGTTTAGCCAGCAGAGCGGCGTTGTCGCCGTTTCGCAAATCGTCACCGGTATCTGCGCGGCATTTGTGGGGCCGCTGATCGCCGGGATTACGCTGGGGCTGACCGGCCAGAGCGGGTTCAGCGCGCAGATGGGCAAAAATGAGGCGTTCAATCACGGCGGCAATTTTGTCACCGCGCTGATTGCAGGCGGCATTGCGTGGTACTGGGGCGTCGGCGGGATTTTCCTGCTGATGACCTGTACCACGCTGTTAACGCTCTGCGCGCTGCTTGCCATCCGCAACGAGGATATCGATAACGATGCCGCACGAGGACTCTCGTCTTCAGCGAGCCTGCCGGTTCCCGGCTTTGCCGTGCTGATTAAAAACCGGGCGCTGTTTGTGACCGGACTGACGCTGCTGCTGTTTCACCTGGCGAACGCCGCGCTGCTGCCGATGCTGAGCATGAGGGTGGCTGCGGCACCCGCCTCGATCAACCCCGGTTTGTACGCGGCGGGCACCGTTATCATCTCTCAGGCCGTGATGATCCCCGTCGCCATCTGGGTCGCCCACCGAATAGACCGATACGGCTACTGGCGCTTAATTATGCTGGCGCTGCTGGTGATGCCGGTGCGCGCGGCGCTGGCGGCGTCGACGGACGCGCCGCTCATGATGATCCCGGTACAAATTCTCGACGGGCTGGCCGCAGGTATCCTGGGCGTCGCGGTACCGTCGTTTATCGTGGTGCTGTTGCGCGGGAGCGGGCACGTCAATGCCGGGCAGAGCGTGGTGATGCTGATGCAGGGTGTTGGGGCATCCATGAGCCCGGCGTTAACGGGCACGATTGCGGGTCATTATTCCTTTGCGACGGCATTCAGCGTTCTGAGCGCGATTGCGCTGGTGGCCGTCCTGCTCTGGTGGTGCTTTGCGCACCGGACCTGGGAAACAGACAGTAGGCCGTGTGGGGCATAGCCGCCACCCGGCGTCACGCTTACGCCAGTTCGTTAGGGCACGCTTCGCCCTTTTCCAGCTGCTGCAGGTTACCCAGCGTGGTTTCCGAAATGCTGATCAGCGCTTCGGCGGTCAGAAACGCCTGGTGACCGGTAAACAGCACGTTATGGCAGGCAGACAGGCGGCGGAACACGTCGTCCTGGATCACATCATTAGACTTGTCCTCAAAGAACAGATCGCGTTCGTTCTCGTACACGTCCATCCCCAGCGCGCCAATTTTTTGGGTTTTCAGCGCTTCGATAGCGGCCTGAGAGTCAACCAGCCCGCCGCGGCTGGTGTTGATGATCATCACGCCATCTTTCATCTGGTCAAACGCCGCCTGGTTAAGCAGGTGGTAGTTCTCCGGCGTCAGCGGGCAGTGCAGGGAGATCACGTCAGACTGCGAGAACAGGGTCGGCAGGTCGACGTATTCCACGCCCAGATCCAGCGCAGCTGCGCTCGGGTACGGATCGAACGCCAGCAGACGCATGCCGAAGCCCTTCAGAATGCGCAGGGCGGCCACGCCAATTTTACCGGTGCCGATCACGCCCGCGGTTTTGCCGTACATGGTGAAGCCGGTCAGCCCTTCCAGCGAGAAGTTGGCGTCACGGGTACGCTGATAGGCGCGGTGAATACGACGGTTGAGCGACATCATCATGCCAATAGCATGTTCCGCGACCGCTTCCGGGGAGTACGCCGGGACGCGCACCACCTTCAGACCCAGCTCTTTCGCCGCGTCGAGGTCCACGTTATTAAAGCCCGCGCAGCGCAGGGCGATATACTTCACGCCCTGTTTTTTCAACTCTTCCAGCACCGGACGACTGCCGTCGTCGTTAACAAAAATGCAGACGCCTTCACAGCCGTGCGCCGTTTTGGCGGTTTTTTCGGACAGCAGAAAGTCGAAAAATTCAAGCTCAAACCCGTAAGCCTCGTTAACATGTTGCAGATACTTTTTGTCGTACTGCTTTGTGCTATATACCGCGAGTTTCATAAGACTTTCTCCAGTGATTTTGCATTCACGTTAGCATGATTAAAATTATCTTACAATTTCTAAAATATTATTGAATTCAATAAGTTCTATCAATTATTCTAGAGCATATGTACACCCTAACTCCATGATATTTATATCCACCGACTTCTGAAGGGGGCACCAGAGAGATACCTACTTATTTTATTCTAGGGGTGCTATGGGGGAAGCTTAAGTCACAGCAAGTGCTTATGTTTGGGTAAATGGTTTACCAATACCTGAAAATGTGACTACCTTTAGCTGTTGAAATGACGTAGCTCTTTGAATGTCTTAACATCGAAGGTAGTATTATTGCTATCGTTTTAAAATGACAGGGAGACCGAATGTACAACCATAATCGGGAAAAAAGTCATTTCGAGGAGAAAGTCTTAGAGATTGAAAATCTTGCGCAGCGAATTGCCACAAAGCATTTGCTTTATGGTACCTCTGGCATGTTTTTTGAAACTCAACAACTTGTTGCTCGTTTGAGAAGGGAGATTGAATCGCATTGCTTGACCTGGTCAGGGGGGATTCAAGTTCTTGATGAACAGATACATCATCTTAAGGAACAAGATGACTTACTTACCTTCAATAAGGCTAAATTATTCATTGTTGTTGAAAAAAATCGGACAACAACGACGACTTTAGCGCTTAAACAGATCGGTTTCGTTGCCGGTGGGGCGCAAGTGTATGGGGGCGCTAGTTTATGCGTCGGTTCGCTTGGTCTTGCCTGTGCTGCGTATGGTGCACCTATGATTACTCATGGGCTAAACAACATGTATGAAAATGGATACTATCTTCTATATCGTGAAGATCGGTCTGGCACGCTAAGAGATGCTTATCGTTACGCAGCAGCGAAGCTCGGCTATGGGAATAATGAAGCTGATATTGTCTATGGTGTAGTTGATATTTCTTTATCAGCCTATGGCGCGGGTAGGAGAGTACTGGCTCCCAGAGAAAAATCCTGGAGTCTGTTTCGCAACATCGAATCTGATTATATCAGAGGATGGCAAGAGGCTTCTAAAACAGCGATGGCTTTGGATTTGACCAGTGGAAGCGTCACAGGTTGGCAGATGTACCAGATAGCTAAAGAGAATTAATTATGTCGGAACAGTTCGAGTTGTCATTAACCCCACCGATTCTACCTGCCGTGTGCTATTTTATTGTATCTATTGCCATTTTTTGCTTGTTGTACCTCGGTAAACTCAAGGTCAACAGGCTTCGTAAATATCCTCTGTTCATCGCCTATACGCTGTTTGTGATTGCTATTGCAGCCATTCAAATTAACGTTTTTGCCAACGGCTATGAGTTTGTTAGCGGTTTTTTGCATATTGATTTTGATCCCTGGCGGTACGACTCGGTGTATTGGGGGTCATTGATATTCGCCATGCTTTACCTGCTGGCAATGCCAAGGAACAAGTATTAATTTCACAACTCTGCTCTGCGATTGTTATTGAATTTATGCGTAACCAATTGAACTTAAAATATATTCTTTAGGTTACGCATGGCAAAAAAATCACCGCTTACTATTACAGCATCTATTCTTAACTTAGCGTTAACTTCAACTCAATCGCTAAACATGCGACAATGATCGGCACTGCCGGCTTAATTCTTTCGCTAAATCAGGATATTAACTGCCCATGAAGGGTAAATACAAAGCCGCTCTTGCGCTTTTACTGCTGTTCATATTGTTGCCGCTGACGCTGCTGATGACGCTCGCTCAGTGGGTACCGACGCTCGCCGGGATCTGGCTGCCCGTCGGGACGCGCATCGCTTTCGAAGAGAGTCCGAAACTTACCCGCCACGCGCTGGTGATCCCCGATCTTCGCTATCTGGTTGAAGACTGCGAAATTGCCCGCATCGATAACGTGACGCTGTCACATCCGAGCCGCTGGAAGCTGGATATCGGCGCGCTGGATCTTAACTCCGTCTGTCTGAGCAAAATTCCCCAGTCTGCGCCCTCAACGGTCGCCCCCAAAACGCTGGCACAGTGGCAGGCGGTATTACCGAATACCTGGCTCACGATTCACCGTCTGACGCTTTCGCCCTGGCAGCAGTGGCAGGGCGAGCTGCGTGCGTCGCTGACGCCGTCCATTCAGGAGATCGCCTATAAAGGCGAGCAGGTCAGCATTAAAGGCACGCTTCGCGGTCAGACGCTCTCGGTCAGCCAGTTCGATGTACAGCTCCCTGACCAGCCGCAGCCGATTAAGCTGGTGGGCGAGTTTACCTTGCCGCTGGTGCCGGATGGCGTGCCGGTGAAAGGCCACGCGGTCGCGACCTTTAACGTGCCACAGTTAACGTCTCTGGTCGATGCCGATCTGGACTGGGAAGACAATCAGGGACAGCTGGTGGTGATGGCGCGGGACAACCCCGATCCGCTGCTTGACCTGCCGTGGCAGATCACCGCGGAGCAGCTGAACATCAGCGACGGGCGCTGGAACTGGGATCTCTCGGGTATGCCGCTGAGCGGGCGGGTGTCCCTTCGCGCCGACAACTGGCAGCAGGGGCTGGATAATACCACCCTGACCGGACGACTGAATGTGCTTACCCAGGGTGATGCGGGGAAAGGCAACGCGGTACTGAACATTGGGCCCGGCAGGCTCGGCATGGAAAACAGCGACATGCCCCTGCATCTGAGCGGTGAAGCGAAGCAAAACGATCTCATTCTTTACGCAAAATTGCCTGCAACGCTGACCGGCAGCCTGTATGAACCGCAGCTGGCCTTTGAGCCTGGCGCGCTGCTCCGCTCGCGCGGGCGCATCATTGACTCACTCGATATCGATGAAATCCGCTGGCCGCTGGCGGGCGTGAAGCTGACACAGAAGGGCGTGGACGGCCGCTTACAGGCGATTCTGCGTGCCCATGAAAACCAGATGGGCGATTTTGAACTCCATCTGGACGGCCAGGCCAACGACTTTTTACCTGATAACGGCCTGTGGCAGTGGCGCTACTGGGGAAAAGGCGGTTTTACGCCGATGCATGCCCGCTGGGATGTCGCCGGGAAAGGCGAGTGGCGCGACAATCTTATTGAGCTGACGGCGCTCTCCACCGGTTTTGACAAGCTCCAGTACGGCACGATGGAGGTCAGCAAGCCGCGTCTGGTGCTGGATCAACCGGTGCGCTGGCTGCGTGACCCCGAAAAACCGGCCTTCAGCGGCGCGCTGTCGCTCAACGCAGGGCAAACCCGTTTCTCCGGCGGCAGCGCGTTGCCGCCCTCGGTCCTGACCTTCAGCGTCGACGGCACCGACCCGACCATTTTTCAGTTTAAGGGCGACCTCCATGCGGACAAAATCGGCCCGGTACAGGTGAACGGACGCTGGGACGGCGTGCGCCTGCGCGGGCAGGCCTGGTGGCCGAAACAGTCGCTCACCGTATTCCAGCCGCTGATCCCGCCAGACTGGAAAATGACGCTGCGCGACGGGGAACTTTATGCGCAGGTCGCCTTCTCGGCGGCGGCCGATCAGGGCTTTGAAGCGGGCGGGCACGGCGTGCTGAAATCCGGCAGCGCCTGGATGCCGGATAACCAGATTAACGGCGTCGATTTTGTGCTGCCGTTCCGCTTCAGCGAGGGAACCTGGTCCCTCGGCACGCGCGGGCCGGTCACGTTGCGCATCGGCGAAGTGGAAAACCTGGTGACCGCGCGCAACATTACCGCCGATCTACAGGGGGATTATCCCTGGACGGAGGACAATCCGCTGCTCCTCACTAACGTGAAGGTGGAAACCCTCGGCGGGAAGATCACCATGCAGCAGCTGCGGATGCCGCAGCACGATCCGGCCCTGCTGCGTGTGGACAACATCTCCTCCAGCGAGCTGATTAGCGCCGTTAATCCGAAGCAGTTTGCCATGTCAGGGCCGGTGAGCGGGGCGCTGCCGTTCTGGCTGGACAATGAAAAATGGATCATTAAAGATGGCTGGCTGACCAACCCGGGGCCAATGACGCTACGCATCGACAAAGATACGGCCGACGCCATCGTGAAGGATAATATGGTGGCGGGCGCGGCAATTAACTGGCTCCGCTATATGGAAATTTCGCGTTCGTGGACGAGAATCAATTTAGATAACCTGGGTGAATTAACCATGCAGGCGACCATCAAGGGGACCAGCCGGGTGGATGGCAAAAGCAGCTCCGTCAACCTGAACTATACCCATGACGAGAATGTCTTTACCCTCTGGCGCAGCCTGCGCTTTGGGGACAACCTGCAAACCTGGTTTGAGCAACATGCGGCGATACCTGCTCCCCGCAGTTTGACTGGCAAGGAAAGTGAGGAACAACAATGAAAAAGATGGCTGGTGTGCTCACCGTTGCCGTTGCCGCGCTATTGACCGGCTGTACGCCGCGTATTGAAGTCGCTGCGCCAAAGGAGCCGATTACCATCAATATGAATGTCAAAATCGAACATGAAATCCATATTAAGGTCGATAAAGACGTTGAAACCCTGCTGAAATCGCGCAGCGATCTGTTCTGAGGATGCCATGAAACGATTAGCTCTGATTTTACTGGCACTGGGGATGAACGTGCAGGCGGCTGCGCTGACCTTAAACGATGCCCGGGCGCAGGGGCGCGTGGGGGAAACCCTCAGCGGCTATCTTGCCCCGATTCAACAGGACGCGGAAACGCTGGCGCTGGTCAATCGTATCAATGCGGCACGCACGGAAAACTACCAGAAGCTGGCTGACAGCAATAATTTGCCGGTCGATGAAGTGGCCAAAATGGCAGGTCAAAAGCTGGTTGCCCGCGCGCAGCCGGGCGAATACGTGAAGGGTATTAACGGAAAATGGCTCAAAAAGTAGTTAGCGGTAGCGCCTGCGGTATTCACCCGGCGAGACGCCAAAACGCTGCTTAAACGCCGTTGAAAAATGGCTATGGTCGGTAAAGCCCCAGCTGTAGCCAATGCCCGCCAGCTTTTCATCATCACCGGTAGATTGCAGTGCCTGTGCGCAGAGATCCAGACGACGGTTTTTGATGTACTGCGCCACCACCAGCCCCTTTTCGGCAAACATGCGGTAGAGGCTGCGCACGGACATACCGCTCTCGGCTGCAATCCATTCCGGGCGCAGCGATTCAGACTGAATATGGTCGTCAATCAGCGCGACTACATGCAGGAACTGGCGCTCCTTGCGCGGCTGAATGATTTCACGCTGCTGGAATGCGGGGCGCAGCAGGCAGATCATCGCTTCGAGCGCCGCTTCGCTCTCCCGGTCACTCAGGTCGGCATTGCTCATGCTCTCCATCAGCAGGCGATGGCTCAGCTGTACCGTGGGCAAGGTGCGGGAAAGGGCGGTCGCGCAGCTTATCTCCTGGAAACGACACTGCTGCTCAATAATCTGGCGGGGAACCAGCAGCGAAATCTGGCGGGATTTTTCCCGCCAGTTGATCGAGCAGGGACGCGACGCGTCAATCAGCGTGATATCACCTGTTCTGAGTACCGCCCGACGTTCATCCTGTTCAATTTCCGCGCTGCCTTCAAGCTGGAACACGGTATAGAACCAGGCATCGTTACTCTGCGTAATCTCCTGACGGGAGCGGAACAGGTTAACGCCGCCTGCGGTCACGGTGCTGAGCTTCAGGCTGCGCGCATAGCTGGTCTCCAGCTCGCCGAAGAACTTTCCCTCGGTGGGCTGCGCGTTAAAACACCCGCAAACCTGGTTAATTTGCGCCAGCCACTGCTGATACTGTTCCTGCTCGCTTGCACACGCCATCGTTTCTCTCACTGCACCGTCAACGTTTTCGCATTGTTGCATTTGTGTTGCATTTTGTCAGAGCTATGAGGCTGACTATAGGAAAGAACACTCACCGGTAACAGCGATATAAGCGGCAATTATCGCGATTTGCGGAGCCTGTCACAGGTGGCAAAGCGAATGTCACAGAGACAAAAGCGAGAACGCAAAACCCCACTTAGACTGGATGGACACCCTGCGAAGAATAACGAAGGAGTATCCTATGTCTGAATCACAGGTGGCCATTCAGCCTGCCGTACAACAATTTTTAGACCGACAACATGGCCTGTGGATTGAAGGGCGTCAGGCCGCGTCGGACAGTGAAAAGCGGCTGAACGTCTTCAACCCGGCCACGGGCGAGGTCATTGCCTCAACTGCCGATGCCAGCGTCGATGACGTTGACCGCGCCGTCATGTCCGGCTGGCGCGCGTTTGTCGCCCGCAGCTGGGCCGGAAAACTGCCGGCGGAGCGCGAGCGGATCCTGCTTCATTTCGCCGATCTGGTCGAACAGCACAGCGAGGAGCTGGCCCAGCTTGAAACGCTGGAGCAGGGCAAATCCATTAACATTTCCCGCATGTTTGAAGTCAGCTGCACCCTGAACTGGATGCGCTATACCGCCGGGCTGACCACCAAAATTTCGGGTAAGACTCTCGACCTTTCCATCCCGCTGCCGCAGGGCGCCCGCTATCAGGCGTGGACGCGTAAGGAGCCGGTTGGCGTGGTGGCCGGGATTGTGCCCTGGAACTTCCCGCTGATGATCGGGATGTGGAAAGTGATGCCTGCGCTGGCCGCGGGCTGCTCTATTGTCATCAAGCCGTCAGAGACCACGCCGCTGACCATGCTGCGCGTGGCGGAACTGGCAAGCGAAGCGGGCATTCCGGATGGGGTGTTCAACGTGGTGACCGGGAGCGGCGCGGTGTGCGGCGCAGCGCTGACCTCGCATCCGCATATTGCAAAGGTGAGCTTTACCGGCTCAACGGCGACGGGTAAGCAAATCGCCCGCACGGCGGCGGATACGCTAACCGGGGTGACTCTGGAATTGGGCGGGAAAAACCCTGCTATCGTCCTGAAAGACGCGGACCCGGCGTGGGTGATCGAAGGCCTGATGACCGGCAGCTTCCTGAACCAGGGGCAGGTGTGCGCGGCGAGCTCGCGCATCTACATTGAAGCGCCGCTGTTTGACACGCTGGTCAGCGGGTTTGAGCAGGCGGTGAAATCCCTGAGCGTCGGGCCGGGCATGTCGCCGGAGGCGTTTATCAACCCGCTGGTGTCGCGTGCGCACTGCGACAAGGTGCAGACCTTCCTTGACGAAGCGAAGTCGCGCAGCGCGGAGCTGATCGTCGGTAACCGGGGACCGGAAGGCAAAGGCTATTACGTTTCGCCGACGCTGGTGGTGAACCCGGATGCCTCACTGCGCCTGACCCGAGAAGAGGTGTTTGGCCCGGTGGTCAACCTGGTGCGCGTCGCCGACGGGGAAGAGGCGCTCCAGCTGGCAAACGACAGCGAATATGGCCTGACGGCCAGCGTCTGGACGCAGAATATCAGCAAGGCGCTGGAGTACACCGACAGGCTGCAGGCGGGCACCGTCTGGGTGAACAGCCATACGCTGATCGACGCCAACCTGCCGTTCGGCGGCATGAAGCAGTCCGGCACCGGACGTGACTTCGGTCCGGACTGGCTGGACGGCTGGTGTGAAACCAAATCGGTGTGCGTGCGGTACTAAAAAACAAGCCGGGTGGCGGTTACGCTTACCCGGCATGCTTTCTCCCGATGGCTATTTTAGCGAGGCGGCGATGACGGAAGGAATAGCGTCAAACGCCTGCGCAACGCCTCTAGTCCGGATCTCCTCACCGCGCGTCGCCCCTTCCGCACGAATAAATTCCACTCTGTCGATGCCCAGAAAGCCAAAAAATTTCTGCAGGTATCGCTCCTGAAAATCCATGTCTTCGATTGGCGTACCGTGATAGATCCCGCCACGGGTGGAAACGACGATAATCCTTTTGCCTGTCGCATGCCCCACCGGACCCGTCGGGGTATAGCTGAAGGTTTTTCCCGGCTGGGCCAGTCGATCTAACCAGGCCTTAAGCTGCGTGGAGACGGAGAAGTTATACATAGGCGCGCCTATCACGATGAGGTCGCTATTGAGAAATTCGTTTACAAGCTCCCCAGACAGATTGTGTTCGCGGACGTCTTCAGCCGTAGCGTCCGTGGCTATCCGCAGCGGCCGGAAGCCTGCAGCGACGGTGCCGCTGAGATGGGCGATGGGGGTTTTAACAACGTCGCGATAGACCACCCGATCTGATGCGAGCTGGCGAACCACCTCTGCCGTCAGCTGACGTGAAAGTGAGAACTCGCCGTTAATGCTTGAATCTATATGCAGAATATTCATTTTTTTGTTTCCTTTGCGTCGGTCTGGGTTGCTTGTTCGATAAACTGGCTGACGGCGTCCGGGTGGGAAATCATCGACATATGGCTGCTCTTAATACGCAGGACGGTGGCGTTCATGGCGCCGGCAAGCTGCTGCTGGACGCCGGGAGAAAGGGCGCGATCGTCTTCGGTTATCAGATACCACGAGGGTTTTTCGCGCCAGGCGGCATGTTCTACCTTCTCGCTAAAGGCGGTTGCCGCGATGGGCTGCTGCGTTGCCGTCAGCAGCTTTACGCGGTTGAAAGACAGGTCATTGGCCATCGTGCGCTGATAGGCATCGGGATCGTCCAGCCAGATCAGCCCTTTATTATCCGGGCGCATGTCGGCCATCGGGGCGTTAAGGCGGGTAAGAAGAGAGGTGACCGATTCACCGCTGTCGGGGGCAAGGGCGGAGAGAAAAACCAGCTTTTTCACCTTCGGGTTATTGCCTGCCTGGGCGATGACCGCGCCAGCCCAGGAGTGGCCGACAAGGACCACTTCCCCTTGCTGACGGTCAATGACACGCTCTGTGGCGGCGACGTCATCTTTCAGCGAGGTCAGAGGGTTCTGCACTGCCGTGACGTGATAGCCCCGGGTCTGCAAACGGTCTATCACTTCCTGCCAGGCGGAACCATCGGTAAAGGCACCGTGCACGAGGATGATGTTATTAATCCGCGCCTGTACGGGCTGCGATGCAGCCATGCAAAGCAAAGAGAGAAGAACGGGCAAGCGTGTCGGTTTCATAGGCGTGACGTAATTTCCTGAGAGACGTTAAAGCACAGTGTAACGAGAGGCGCAAAGAAGCTTGTAGTGTCTGAAATGACGGTTAACATACGAAATCAGACATTTTATTCGGGCCTGAATCATGAGAATTGGCATTTTAGCGTTACCCGGAAGTATGAAATCCGCCGTGGCTGGGCTCTGCGACATGTTCTGGCTGGCTAACGAGGTGATTGCCCAGCAACCGGACGGCGAGGGCATATCGCCATTTGAGGCGGTCATCATCACGGCGGAAGGAAAGCCGGTCCCGGACGCGCAGGGTCGGCTGATCGAGACCGATGGGAGCTTTGTCACCGGGGGAACCTTCGACCTCGTGATTGCCTGCGGGATGAAGCTTGACGAGCAGAAACGCCCGGTCTCGCTGGCGGCGGTCCACGAGGCTGGCGCATGGCTGCGCGGCCAGTATGATAAAGGCGCGATGCTTGCGGGAGCCTGTGCCGGTGGGTTGGTTCTCGCCGAGTCGGGGGTACTCAATGGGCGGGCATGCACGACGACCTGGTGGCTTTACCATACTTTCCGCCAGCGTTACCCGCTCAGCAAACCCGTCTGGGGTAAAGCGCTGGTGCAGGACGCGCGGGTTATCACCTCCGGCGGCCCGCTCTCGTGGGTTGACCTGGTGCTGCATATCATCCGCCTGCACGCGGGGCAGAAGCTGGCGCGTCTGACGGCCGACATGGCCGTGGCTGACAGTCAGCCGTTGTCTCAGCAGGTTTACGCGCCGGCTGGTTTTTTAAATTCGGTACATCCGATGATAATGAAAGCGGAACATATCGTTCGGTATGAAAATCCGGCGATTACCGTAGAGCAGCTTGCCCGGGCGCTGAATATGACCACTCGTACCCTTCACCGAAAAATGGCGGAGGAGATGAATGAAAGCCCTAAAAACTTTTTGACGCGCATGCGCATTGAAAAGGCGATGCGTCTCCTGGAGCTGCCGGGGTACGTCATAGCGCAGATTGCTGGCGATTGCGGTTACGCTGACGACACGGCGTTCAGGCGCGCATTTACTGGCGTGACGGGAATGTCGCCCGGCCAGTATCGCAAGTGGATTGCCGGGCGTCATGCGGAATAGCCGCCGTTCTCAGCGGCATGCTCGATCCCGCCCGGCCTCCTTCGCCCGATACAGCGCCGCATCGGCGCGGGCGATGATCTCTGTGCCCGCTAACCCTTCCGCCATGCTCGCAATCCCCATGCTCACGGTGACATGGTCGCTAACGGTTGAGGCGCTGTGCGGTATGGACTCCGCGCGCAGGCCGTCCTGAATGCGTAGGGCCACCTTTTCAGCGATGTTTTCCGGGCAATTAAACAGGATCACCACGAACTCTTCGCCGCCGTAGCGTGACACCACATCGTCAGGCGTTCGCACCGACTGCTTCAGCACCCGCGCCACGCGCGTCAGGCAGTCGTCACCCGCCTGGTGCCCGTAGGTGTCGTTGTAGCGTTTGAAATAGTCGATATCCAGCATAATCACCGAGAAGGTTTTTTTCTGCTCAACCGCGTTCTCCAGCACCACTTCCATTTTCCGGCGATTGGCGGTTTTGGTTAACGGATCCTGATGAGCCAATGCATCCAGTCTGGAGATCAGCAGCTGATTTTGCTGGTTACGTCGCCAGGCCTCGTCAAACCAGCTCAACAGGATGAAACGCCCGCAGATCAGGATCAGCGAAAACACGCTCCAGATGACGACGAAGTGAAGGTTGAGGCCATCGTTCCGCATCCAGCTTGCTATCGGCAGGGTGATCCAGAGCGGGAGCACAAAGGCGAGTAACCCTTCAGGGTAAAAATAGAGCGCCGTTAAGCCGGCGAGTAATAAAATAACGCACAGCGGCCAGACGTGCGGGAGCAGCAGCTGGGTGATAAACCAGAAGCAGGAGACCGACCAGATGGCGCTGCAGATAAACAGCACCACGCTGATACCGGCGATGCGCCGCCAGGCCATGAGGATCAGCGCTGCGGAGAGGATGATAATGCCGAGCATGGAGGCATCGACAATTCTCGTCAGCTGCGGCGAGTGGGGGTAAAGGGGATCGCTGGCCTTAAGCAGGACGTGTCGCAGCAGAATCATCACCGCGAAGCTGATATTGACGAAGGCCAGCCACGGCAGGTTCATCGCCAGCCCGTGCATGACCATGGCATGGCGCGTTGGCCAGGTTGCCCGTTCAAGTGTCGGTTTTTTTCTTTTTTCCATTGACGCTTTTTACCCTGTCTGGCTAACACGTGAAGCAGGAAAGGGCGGACGAACCGCCCTTTGCGTGCACCGTTACGGTGTCACAATGTTAAACCAGAAATCAAACTTGTCCATATAGCTAAGCATGGCATCAAGTTTCGCGCTGTCGCCAGTAATTTTAATATTTCCGCTGTCCTGGGCCTGTTTCAGCGTAACCTCCTTGAGAATGATTTTATTCAGGGTGTCACGGTTAAGCGTCAGCGTAGCGTCCGCCTCTTTTGCTTCAGCGTTTGCCGTGTGGTTAAGCACGCCGTTTTCCAGCTCGAGTTTGTATTTCCCGCCATCGCTGCCCAGGTCGATGTTAAACACCGATTTTGCGTCACCCGCTTTTTGTCCGTTGATATGGACAGCCAGATAGTCAAAGAACATCTCCGGCGTCATCGCGCGCACCGTATCCGGGCTTGCGGTATTCGGCGTTGGACCTTTCACCACGCCGTTACGCAGCTCCTGCGCGCCGGTCAGGTAGAAGTTACGCCACGGACCGGACTCAGCCTGATAGCCAAGCTGTTCCAGCGCATCCGCTTCCAGGTTACGTGCCGCCTGGTTGTTGGGATCGGCAAAGACCACTTTGCTTACCACCTGCGCCACCCAACGGTAGTTCCCCTGGTCGAAGTCGGTTTTCGCCTTGTTGAGGATGGCATCCGCGCCGCCCATATACTCCACGAATTTCTTCGCGGCTTCTTCAGGCGGCAGTTCATCCAGCGTCGCCGGGTTGCCGTCAAACCAGCCCAGATACAGCACATAGGTGGCTTTTACGTCATGGCTCACCGAGCCGTAATAGCCGCGGTTGGCCCAGGTATGCGCCAGTGAATCCGGGAGCTTGAAGTTCGCGGCGATTTCGTCGCGCGTCAGCCCTTCGTTCGCCATTCGCAGCGTCTGGTCGTTGATGTAACGATAGAGGTCACGCTGGCTTTTCAGCAGCTTGACCACGTTTTCGTTGCCCCAGGTCGGCCAGTGGTGCTGCGCCATGATGATTTCGGCCTTATCACCCCAGCGCACAATCGCCTGGTTGATGTATTTCGACCACGGCAGCGGCTCGCGGATTTTGGCACCGCGCAGCGAGTAGGTGTTGTGCAGGGTATGGGTCACGTCCTCAGCGGATTCAATCAGCTTTTTCTCTTCGATATACCAGAGCATTTCGGACGGCGCTTCGGATCCCGGTGCGAGCATAAAATCATAGGTCAGGCCGTCGATAACCTCTTTTTGCCCGTCTTTCTCAATGATATTGGTCGGGGCAATCAGCGTGACCGTCCCGGCGGAGGTCGTTGTTCCAAGACCGGCACCCACCTGACCTTTGGCATCTGGCTTCAGCAGGTTGCCATACATATAGCTGGCGCGGCGGCTCATCACGTTACCCGCCATGATATTCTCGGCAACGGCTGCTTCCATAAACCCGGCAGGCGCGTAGACCTTCACTTTGCCGGACTTCACGTCGGCTTCATCCACTACGCCGCGCACGCCGCCATAGTGGTCGACGTGACTGTGGGTATAAATAATGGCGACGACAGGCTTCTTGCCGCGATTTTTAAAATAGAGATTCATCCCGACCTTCGCCGTTTCTGCCGACACCAGCGGGTCAACCACGGTAATACCTTCTTTTCCTTCAATGATGGTCATATTTGACAGATCAAGATTTCGGATCTGATATACGCCGTCGGTCACTTCAAACAGGCCGCTAATATTAATCAGCTGAGATTGACGCCATAAGCTTGGATTAACGGAATCCGGTGCTTTATCGCCTTCTTTAATAAACGAATACTGCTGTGGATCCCAGATAACATTGCCTTGTTCCCCTTTGATAATTTCCTGAGGAATAGGGGCAATAAAGCCTTTATGGGCGTCCGTAAAATCGGTGTTGTCGGAGAAAGGAAGCTGATTAAACAGGGCGTTATTGGCTTGTTGCGTTGCGGCGGTGGCGTCCTTCGGGGCTTCTGCGGCATATGCGGAGCTGATGGAAATAACAAGTCCAGCCAGAGCAAGACTCCTGACGATCAAATTGAATTTCATCCTAACCTCTCAGTGGTGTATTACGTCGTTCGTGGAAACTTCGTGTCCTGGCTGAAAGTGGTTAAAGAAATGCAAGGGAAATAAACGAGGTAGAAATAACTATAATCGGGGAGAGGTATTCAGCAAGTAAATGGATGAAAAACCGGGCATTGCGCCCGGTGCGTTATTTATTTCTGATCGTCTTTCTTTTTCCCGAGCGTTGGCGTCTCGTCGAAGAAGTTCCACGGTTTAAGCAGGGTATGCACCCATTCCGTCGGCATGATCGGCCACTCCTCCGCGCGGGCGACGTGGGTAGTGCCGGTGGTCATCCAGACCACGTCATCCTGACCGTTGAGCGATTCGTTATCCTTGCTGTACTGCCCCAGGCCCGTGTCGTGGATGGAGCGGTTCGGGAATTTGCCTTCCGGGTAGAGCTCATCCGGGTGGTAACGGGTCACCCAAAGCTGCTTGTCCATAAAGCTCAGGCGATGGTAGATCCACTCATCCGGGGCAAATTTCGCGCCGGTTGCTACCGGATGCGTACCGCCCGCGTAAGGGATAATCTGGTATGAGACCGGGTTGCCCATGCGGTTCTCTTTACTTGTGTTGCTCAGCAGCCGAATGGTGCCCGGGTCGAATTTCTGCGCCGCCTGCTGCTCGGTATCAATATCGTACTGATTGATCTGCATGGTGCTGGTGCGCGGGCCACCGGCGGTATTCGGCTTCACTTCCGGATCCATGGCCACCAGCTTGTTGTTGATGCCGTCCACGTCCATATCAAGACGGAAGTTGTAGATGTGCTGGTGCGTGGTGCCCACGATATTATGGTCGATCAGCGTGCCGTATTTTGTGTCGTCTTTGGCGGTGGCGTCGTGCATGGTTTTCGCCTGAACGCCTTTCACCGCTTCGATACCCGTCGCGCCGGCATCAATGCCGATGGTGCCATTTTCATGGAACACCCAGTCGAAGATGTAATCGTAATTGCCCACGGTACTCACCCAGCGCACCACCAGCTCGCGGCGCTCGGCGCTGACGTTTGGCTGGCCCATCTCCTGATGTTTATATTCCGGCCCCGCGTAGCGTTCGAAAATGGCGATCGCGCGCGGGATCTCCATCGGCGCGCCGGTGTAATCCGGGATGGTTTCATTGAGCATCACGGCGTTGGACGGCACGTCTTTACCGCGTACCAGCGGTGAGGTCAGGGTGCCCATGCCGTAGTCGCCGGAGTCGAGATAGGCTTTAAAGTACCAGCCCACGTCCGGATCGCCGTAAGGGACGATCATGCCTCCGAGCGACCCCTGATACATCACCTGGCGCTTTTTGCCGTTGTCGTTATACGTGACGGTTGAAATCATCGGGCCGACGCGGGAGTCCAGGCTCAGGTGGAAATCCCAGTTCTGCCAGTGCACCATATCGCCGGTGATGGTGTAGTTCTTGCCTTCCGGCTCAGTGATGTTGAGCGGTTTTTTCGGCGTCTCAACGCGGTCGCGGCCATCATAGGGACGCGGGGTAATGGGAACCGGAACAACGGCGCCTTCTTCAATCTTCTGGATCTTTTTCTGTTCAAGATCGACCACGGCCACCAGGTTTTCAATCGGGTGCGCCCAGTAGTTGCCGTCGCCGACATCCAGATAGCTCACCACCTTCAGCAGGCGATCTTCCTGCTTCAGGCCGTCTTTACCGTCGAAATAGCCGACGGTCAGCGGTGTGGTAACCACTTTTTTCGGGTCGGTGATGCCGTGCTTTTTAAGCACCTCGGCAAACTCTGTGCTCTCGTTGATAATCTGCTGAACCGCGGTGAAATCATCCAGCAGCACCATGCCGTGCGCGTCTTTCACCGGTTCCCAGCGCAGGATTTTTTTATCCTTCAGGTCCACCACGCTTTCGATAACGTGCTTCCCATCGAGCATGACGATCTTCGCCTGGCGAGGGGCATCCACTGCCGTACCGTTAAGCACAAAGTCCCACACTTTGGCTTTCTCTGGCTCGGCAAGAGCGATCTGGGTAAAGCGGGTATTCGGTTTAAAGTCCGCCGAGGCTTTCACAATCTCAACGGCTTGCTTAATTTCGTCCGCCGTTAGCGCGTTTAACGGGTGAGGGCGTTTTTCTACCTGGAAGGTCTGGTCAAGGCCGGACTGGAAAACGTCGTTGATGAAGGTATCGGAAATAAAGGCTTTCTTGCCTTTCATCACCACCGGCACCTCAAGCCTGAGAATTTTACCGTTGACGATGGCGGTTTTTGCGCCCGGTTTGACCTTCACAAAGGCACCGTCTTTCGCAATGGTGAACATCTGTGCGTAATCATCCCACTGAACGTCCGCGCCAAAGTCCTGCAGCGTTTTGTCCATCGGGACCATATGCGCCTCACTGCCGTGGGCGAAAACAGGGGATTGCCAGGCGCAACACAGCGCAACGGCCATGGCCAGCGCCGTTCTACGGGCAGAAAAAGAAGAATTGCTTCCCATCGTAGACCTCATCTTGTTGTGTTTATTGTGTTGTGACAGCCTTATCCTGACAGGCCCATGAGAAAAGCGTTTGCCTGCATCTGCCAGGTTATTTGCCAGTCTTGCCAGGTTAAAAAAAGAGCGGGGATAAATCACATGCTGGGCCAATTATTCTCCCCATTGTGGCTGAGGGAACCCCACAAATGATGTCAGCACAGGCAGCCTCCTCTCCCTTGAGGGAGAGGGCTGGGGTGAGGGGGAACATACGGCTGTGATTGTCATTCCGCTCACTTTATGTTCCTTGCTACTCTGTAACGACATGACCGGTGAACGTGCCAGGGTGGCTCAGTCGCCACCACCCTGGCGACCCGGGCTCCCGGCGGTAAATCGCCGCTTCGCGGTGCCCTCAGCTTATTCCTTCAGGCTATCGGGTCGGGCATGAGCCTGCATCCCTGCAGGCCACGCCCTCTCGGCGCATCCCTGCGCCTCGCCCCGGCCTTACGGAAACGCCTCGGCGATTTACAGCCGGACCAGGGCATCGCTGTAAGCCATTCATTTTCCTGAAGCAACATTTATCGCTTACAGTTAAAAAATTACTGGGATTCCTCTCCCTTTGGGGAGAGGGTCAGGGTGAGGGGGAAACTTAGCTGAAATCACCCTGCTGGCGCGCCACCAGCGTCAGAATGGAGTAGAGCGCCACGGCCTGCTGGTGCTGGTTGAAGATCTCAACCGCCCATTCCACCACGCCGGTCGGTTTTTCCTCCGCGGTACGCTGTTTCTTCAGCGTTTTACGTTTGCAGGTCAGACGCACCTGAATGGTATCTCCCGGCTTAACCGGCTCGATAAAGCGCAGGTTCTCCATGCCGTAGTTAGCAATGACAGGCCCGACGCCCGCATCAACAAACAGTCCCGCCGCGGCGGAGATCAGGAAGTAGCCGTGCACCACGCGCTCGCCAAAGATCGACTCTGCCGCGCCGATCTTGTCCATATGGGCATAGAAATGGTCCCCGCTCAGGCAGGCAAAGTTCACAATGTCAGCTTCCGTGAGGGTGCGGCGCGGCGTCAGCAGGCTGTCGCCCGGCTGTAGCTCCTCAAAGTATTTGCGGAACGGATGCACGCGATCTTCCTGCACCGTTGCGCCACGCACCCACTGTTTGCCAATGGCGGCCAGCATCGACGGGCTGCCCTGAATCGCGGTGCGCTGCAGGTAGTGCTTCACCGCGCGCAGGCCGCCCAGCTCTTCGCCGCCGCCCGCGCGGCCCGGGCCACCGTGCACCAGCTGAGGAAGCGGGGAGCCGTGGCCGGTAGACTCTTTGGATGATTCCTCGTTAAGGATCTGAATGCGCCCGTGGGCGCGCGCCGCACCGGCAATAAACTGGCGGGCAATGGCCAGGTCTGCGGTGACCAGCGTACCCGCCAGGCTGCCGCCGCCCGCGCGGGCAAGCTGCATCGCGTGGCGTGCATTGCGATACGGCATCAGCGTCGCAACCGGGCCGAAGGCTTCGGTTGAGTGCACCGCCGGGGTTTCGTCCGGCTGCGGGCAGAACAGCAGGGTCGGCGGGAAGAACGCGCCCGCGGCCTGCAGATCCGCTTTGCCGCCCAGACGGATCTGGCAGCCTGCGGCGATCAGTTGCTCCACCTTCTCCTGCACGTCCGCGCGCTGTTCGGCGTTGACCAGCGCCCCCATTTTCACTCCTTCCTGCGCCGGGTCGCCCACCACCACCTTTTCCAGGCGAGCAATCAGCGCCTGGCCCACCGCGTCAATCTGGTTTTGCGGGACGATAATGCGGCGAATGGCCGTACATTTTTGCCCGGCCTTAGCGGTCATCTCGCGGACCACTTCCCGGATGAACAGGGCAAATTCCGGCTGTTCAGGCGTGACGTCTTCCCCCAGCACGCAGCAGTTCAGGGAGTCGGCTTCCATAGTGAACGGAATCGAATTCGCCACGATATTCGGGTGCACGCGCAGGCTTTGCCCGGTGCTGGCGGAGCCGGTAAAGGTCACCACGTCCTGGCTGTCGAGTTGGTCGAGGAGGTCCCCCGCGCCGCCGCAGATCAGGCTGATGGCACCGTCCGGCACCAGCCCGCTGTCCACGATGGATTTCACCATCGCCTGCGTCACCTGCGCGGTCGCGGTAGCGGGTTTAATGATGGCGGGCATCCCGGCAAGCCAGGTCGGCGCCAGCTTTTCCAGCATCCCCCAGCAGGGGAAGTTAAAGGCGTTGATGTGCACCGCCACCCCGGATTTTGAGGTCAGGACGTGGCGCGCCGCAAAGCCGCCTTCTTTCGACAGCGGGATTAACTCGTCTTCCGGCCACAGCGTGTCATCCGGCAGCTCGCGGCTGCCCAGGCTGGCGTAAGTGAAGAGGGTGCCGATGCCGCCTTCAATATCTACCCAGCTGTCCGCCTTCGTCGCGCCCGTCTGGGCCGACAGGGCATAAAACGTCTCTTTCTCGCTAAGCAGGTGCTTTGCCACCGCCTTCAGCATGGCCGCACGTTCGATAAAGGTCATCTCGTGAAGCGCTTCGCCGCCGCGCTCAATCGCATAGCGACGGGCGGCCGCCATGTCCAGCCCTTCGCTGGTCACGCTCCACAGCGCTTCGCCACTGATGGCATGATGAATAGTGCGTTCGCGGCCCCGGCCAGACTGCCAGGTACCGGACACGAAGCTGGCTAACTGCTGCATCGCTTATCTCCAAATGTTACGTAATTTACTCATTAATAGTTTAATCATGAATCATAAAAATCAAGCTGAGTTTTAATGAATTGTTAACATTGTGATCCGGTCTGATGAATTGCAGCGCGCAAAGCGACTGTTCAGAGGGCGCGCAGCAAAAGCCTTGCGAGCAACATCACAAAACCAGGAAACAATTCTTGGGGTTGTATTTAACCTTTGTGTAACTTTTAAAAAACAAAGTGATTCAACATTACGCTTTAATTTGCAAACTAACGAATCATAAAGGTGATGACGTGACGCAAGAACAACGGTTTGAGCAGCGCATAGCGCAGGAGACGGCGATTGAGCCTCAGGACTGGATGCCTGACGCCTACCGTAAGACGTTGATCCGTCAGATTGGTCAGCATGCGCACTCCGAAATTGTCGGCATGCTGCCGGAGGGGAACTGGATCGCCCGCGCGCCGACGCTGCGCCGAAAAGCGATCCTGCTGGCGAAAGTGCAGGACGAAGCCGGGCACGGGCTCTACCTCTACAGCGCGGCGGAAACGCTGGGCTGCGCGCGGGAAGACATCTACCAGAAGATGCTCGACGGCAGGATGAAATACTCCTCCATCTTCAACTATCCGACCCTGAGCTGGGCCGATATCGGCGTGATCGGCTGGCTGGTGGACGGCGCCGCTGTCGTCAACCAGGTGGCGCTGTGCCGGACCTCCTACGGTCCGTATGCCCGCGCGATGGTGAAAATCTGTAAAGAAGAGAGCTTCCACCAGCGCCAGGGCTTTGAGGCCTGCATGGCGCTGGCGCAGGGCAGCGAGGCCCAGCGCCAGATGCTGCAGGACGCCATCAACCGTTTCTGGTGGCCCGCGCTGATGATGTTCGGGCCGAACGACGACAACTCGCCGAACAGCGCCCGCAGTCTGGCCTGGAAAATCAAACGTTTCGGCAATGACGAACTTCGCCAGCGCTTTGTCGACAATACGGTGCCGCAGGTGGAGATGCTGGGCATGACGGTGCCGGATCCCGACCTGCGTTTGGATGAAGAGAGCGGTCATTATCGCTTCGGCGAGATCGACTGGCAGGAGTTTGACGAGGTCATTAACGGGCGCGGCATCTGTAACCACGAACGCCTGGCCGCCAAACGTAAAGCCTGGGAAGAGGGGGCGTGGGTGCGCGAAGCCGCACTGGCGCACGCGGAAAAACAACACGCCCGCAAAGTGGCTTAAGAGGAATCACGATGAGCAACGTCTACTGGCCGCTGTACGAAGTGTTCGTACGCAGCAAACAAGGGTTATCCCACCGTCACGTGGGCAGTCTGCATGCCGCCGACGATCGCATGGCGCTGGAAAATGCGCGCGACGCCTACACCCGCCGCAGCGAAGGGTGTTCTATCTGGGTGGTTAAGGCGAGCGAGATTGTCGCCTCCCAGCCGGAAGAGAGCGGCGAGTTCTTCGACCCGGCGGAAAGCAAGGTTTACCGCCATCCGACGTTCTACACCATCCCCGACGGCATCGAGCATATGTGAGGCAAAGAATGAATTCAGTGACTGCCTATGCCCTGCGTCTGGGCGACAACGGTCTGGTGCTTTCCCAGCGCCTCGGCGCCTGGTGCGGCCACGCGCCGGAGCTGGAAATTGACCTCGCGCTCGCCAATATCGGTCTCGACCTGCTGGGCCAGGCGCGCAATTTTCTGACCTATGCCGCGGAGCGGGAAGGCCAGGGCGATGAAGACACGCTGGCGTTTGGCCGCGACGAGCGCCAGTTCCGCAACGTTCTGCTGGTCGAGCAGCCGAACGGCAGCTTCGCCGACACCATTGCCCGCCAGTACCTGATGGATGCCTGGAACGTGGCGCTGTACGAGCGCCTGACCCAAAGCAGCGACGGCCAGCTTGCCGCCATTGCCGCCAAAGCGATTAAAGAGGCGCGCTACCACCTGCGCTTCAGCCGCGGCTGGCTGGTGCGTCTGGGCGACGGGACCGAAACGTCCGCGCAAAAAATGCAGCAGGCTATCGACAATCTGTGGCGTTTTACGGCGGAGCTGTTTGAAGCCGATGACGTCGAGCTGGCCCTGATTGAATCCGGCGTGGCGGTTGACCCGCGGGTCCTGCGCCAGCCGTGGGAAAGCGAAGTCTTTGCCGGTCTCAATGAAGCCTGCCTGCAGGTTCCTGCAGAGGTGGCGTACCGCACCGGGGGCAAG
Source organism: Enterobacter sp. DC1 (assembly GCF_000568075.1). Taxonomy (NCBI): domain Bacteria; kingdom Pseudomonadati; phylum Pseudomonadota; class Gammaproteobacteria; order Enterobacterales; family Enterobacteriaceae; genus Enterobacter; species Enterobacter sp. DC1. Next base: position 578,568 of record NZ_AZUA01000001.1, on the reverse strand, counting down.
AGGGGGCTGCATACCGAACATCTGGGCCCGATGCTGGCGGAAATGCAGTACCTCCAGCGCGCGTATCCCGGTCAGCAGTGGTAAAGGAGAACGCTATGCAACGCCTCGTCGACATCGCGCCCGCGCAAATCCCGCAGATCTGGTCGCTGTTAAGCCAGATCCCCGATCCGGAAGTGCCGGTATTAACCATCACCGATTTAGGCATGGTGCGCAGCGTGAAGGCGCAGGGGGAAGGCTGGGTCATTGGCTTCACGCCAACCTACTCGGGCTGCCCGGCAACGGAACACCTGCTGGGAGCGATCCGCGATGCGATGACCGCGAACGGCTTTACTCCGGTACACATTGTGCTCCAGCTTGAACCCGCCTGGACCACCGACTGGATGACCGCCGACGCGCGCGAGCGCCTGCGGGCATACGGCATCAGCCCGCCCGTGGGGCATAGCTGCCACGCGCACGTTCCGGCTGAGGTGAGCTGCCCTCGCTGCGCCAGCACCGACACCTCGCTTATCAGTGAATTTGGTTCGACGGCCTGCAAAGCGCTCTACCGCTGCAACACCTGCCGCGAGCCCTTCGACTATTTCAAATGTATTTGAGGCTGCCATGACAACGTTTCATTCATTAACAGTGGCAAAAGTGGAACCCGAAACCCGCGACGCGGTGACCATCACGTTCGCGGTGCCGCAGGCGCTGCAGGACGCCTACCGCTTCCGCCCCGGCCAGCACCTGACGTTAAAAACGAAGCTTGACGGGGACGAGCTGCGCCGCTGCTACTCCATCTGCCGGAGTACCGCCCCGGGCGAGATCAGCGTGGCGGTCAAAGCCATCGACGGCGGGCGCTTTTCCCGCTATGCACGGGATGAGATCAAAGCGGGTATGGCCCTGGAGGTGATGGTGCCTCAGGGGCAGTTTGGCTACCAGCCGCGGGCTGAACGTGAAGGCCACTATCTGGCAATTGCGGCAGGCTCCGGGATCACCCCGATGCTGGCGATTATCTCCGCGACGCTGGCGACCGAACCCAACAGCCAGTTCACCCTGATCTACGGCAACCGCAGCAGCCAGAGCATGATGTTCCGCCAGGCGCTGGCGGACCTGAAGGACAAGTACACGCAGCGGCTGCAGCTGGTCTCAATCTTCAGCCAGGAGCGGCTGGACAGCGATCTGCTCTTTGGCCGCATCGACGGGGAAAAGCTGCAGGCGCTGGCGAAAACCCTGATCAACTTCCGCCAGTACGACGAGGCGTTTATCTGCGGCCCGTCGGCGATGATGGACGACGCCGAAGCGACGCTGAAGGTGCTGGGGATGCCGGACAAATCCATTCACCTTGAGCGCTTTAACACCCCGGGAACCACCGCTAAACGCGCGGTGCACGTCCAGGCGGAAGGACAGAAAGTGACCGTGCGGCAGGACGGGCGCGACCGCGAAATCACCCTGACGGCGGACGACGAAAGCATCCTGGATGCCGCCCTGCGTCAGGGGGCGGATCTGCCGTATGCCTGCAAGGGCGGCGTGTGCGCCACCTGTAAATGCAAAGTGCTGCGCGGGATGGTGGACATGGCGACCAACTACAGCCTGGAGCCGGACGAGCTGGCAGCCGGATACGTGCTGAGCTGCCAGTCGCTGCCGTTAACCGCCGACGTGATTGTCGACTTCGACGCGAAGGGGATGGCATGAGCGAACTGATTATTACCCGTCATGGCCGCGTGCTGCAGCTGACGCTAAACCGTCCGGCGGCGCGCAACGCCCTCAACAATGCGCTGTTAACGCAGCTTGCTGAGCAGCTTGAGGACGCCGCAGCAGATGCCGACATCGCCGTCTGCGTGATTTACGGCAGCGAGCGCTGCTTTGCCGCCGGGGCCGATCTCAACGAAATGGCGGAAAAAGATCTGCCCGCCACCCTGAACGATATCCGCCCGCAGCTGTGGGCGCGCATTAACGCGTTCAGCAAACCGCTGATTGCCGCCGTGAACGGCTTCGCGCTGGGCGCAGGCTGCGAGCTGGCGCTGCTGTGCGACGTGGTCATTGCTGGCGATAACGCCCGTTTCGGCCTGCCGGAAATCACGCTGGGCATTATGCCCGGCGCGGGCGGCACCCAGCGTCTTATCCGCAGCGTCGGTAAATCCCTTGCCAGCAAAATGGTGCTGACCGGCGAGAGTATTTCCGCACAGCAGGCGCTGAGCGCCGGGCTGGTCAGCGACGTTTTCCCGCCAGCGCTGACGCTGGAGTATGCCCTGAAGCAGGCGGCGCTGATGGCGCGCCACTCTCCGCTGGCGCTGCAGGCGGCGAAACAGGCGCTGCGCCAGTCTCAGGAGGTGCCGCTCCAGGCCGGTCTGGCCCAGGAGCGCCAGCTGTTTACGCTGCTGTCTGCCACCGAAGACCGCCGGGAAGGCATCGACGCCTTCTTACAAAAACGCACCCCCGACTTTAAAGGACGCTAATTGTGGAATTTATTCTCAGTCATGTTGAGCAGGGCGTAATGACCATTACGCTGAACCGTCCGGAGCGTCTGAACAGCTTCAACGACGTGATGCACCAGCAGCTTGCCGAGTGCCTGAAGCAGGCCGAACGTGATGACGCAATCCGCTGTCTGCTGATCACCGGGGCGGGGCGCGGCTTTTGCGCCGGTCAGGATCTGAACGACCGCAACGTTGACCCCAACGGCCCGGCGCCGGATCTGGGGATGTCCGTTGAAACCTTCTATAACCCGCTGGTGCGCCGCCTGGCAAAGCTGCCGAAACCGGTCATTTGCGCGGTTAACGGCGTGGCCGCGGGGGCGGGTGCGACGCTGGCATTAGGCTGCGACATGGTGATTGCTGCCCGCTCCGCCAACTTCGTGATGGCCTTCAGCAAGCTCGGGCTGGTACCGGACTGCGGCGGTACCTGGCTGCTGCCGCGCGTGGCCGGACGCGCCCGCGCCATGGGGCTGGCGCTGCTCGGTGACAAACTCAGCGCCGAACAGGCGCAGGCGTGGGGAATGATCTGGCAGGTGGTGGATGACGAACAGCTCTCCTCCACGGCGCAGCAGATGGCGCTGCATTTTGCCTCTCAACCGACCTTCGGGCTGGGGCTGATCAAGCAGGCCATCAACGCCGCAGAAACCAACACCCTGGACGCCCAGCTCGATCTGGAGCGCGACTATCAGCGCCTGGCCGGGCGCAGCGACGATTACCGCGAGGGCGTCAGCGCCTTCCTGGCGAAGCGCGCGCCGAACTTTACGGGGAAATAAGATGCTGAACATACGGACTGTCGCCGTGATTGGCAGCGGCACGATGGGCGCAGGGATTGCCGAAGTCGCCGCCAGCCATGGTCATCAGGTGCTGATCTACGATATCTCCAGCGATGCGATATCGCGCGCCATCGACGGGATCCGCCAGCGTCTGGCCTCCCGGGTGACGCGCGGAAAACTCTCTGCCGATGCCGGGAGTCAGATCCTTGCCCGGCTGCTTCCGGTCACGAATATCGAGGCGCTCTCCGCGGCCGATCTGGTTATAGAAGCGGCCTCCGAGCGTCTGGAGGTGAAAAAGGCGCTGTTTGCACAGCTGGCTGAGATCTGCCCGCCGCAGACGGTGCTGACCAGCAATACCTCTTCCATCTCCGTCACGGCGATTGCGGCGGACGTCCACCATCCGGAGCGGGTCGCAGGGCTGCATTTCTTCAACCCGGCGCCGGTGATGAAGCTGGTGGAGGTGGTCAGCGGGCTGGCGACCTCTCCGGAAGTAGCCGACGCGCTGTGCGAGCTGGCGCTGAACTGGGGCAAACAGCCCGTTCGCTGCCAGTCAACGCCGGGGTTCATCGTCAACCGCGTTGCCCGTCCGTTCTATTCCGAAGCCTGGCGCGCGCTGGAAGAGCAGGTCGCGCCGCCGGAGGTGATTGATGCCGCCCTGCGCGAAGGCGGCGGTTTCCCGATGGGGCCGCTGGAGCTGACCGACATGATTGGTCAGGACGTGAATTTCGCGGTGACCTGCTCGGTGTTTAACGCCTTCTGGCAGGAGCGTCGTTTTCTGCCTTCGCTGGTCCAGCAGGAGCTGGTGCTGGCAGGAAGGCTGGGCAAAAAGAGCGGGAAGGGCGTCTACGACTGGCAGGGTGACAAACCCGAGGTGCGGTGGGTGCCAGCCGTCAACGACAGCTACAGCCCGATGCGCGTGGAAAAGAGACGTGACGGTGTCACCGAGATTGATGATGTGTATCTTATTGAAACGCAGGGGGAAACCGCTCAGGCGTTGGCGCTGCGGCTCAACGGAGCGGTGGTGGTAGTGGACCGCATTGAGCGCGATGTGGCGGTGATTGCAGCTGCCGCCAGCAACCCGCACACCGCGACGCAAAAGGTCATCCGCTACCTGCAGCAGCAGGGTAACCGGGTGGTGCAAATTGCCGATTATCCTGGCCTGCTGGTCTGGCGCACGCTGGCGATGATTGCCAACGAAGCGCTGGATGCCCTGCAAAAAGGGGTCGCCAGCGAGAAAGACATCGATACCGCCATGCGCCTGGGCGTGAACTACCCGAGCGGGCCGATCGCCTGGGGCGAGCGGCTGGGCTGGCAGCGGCTGCTTACGCTGCTGGAGAACCTGCAGCGTCATTACGGCGAAGAGCGCTATCGCCCCTGTTCACTGCTGCGCCAGCGCGCGCTTCTGGAGAGTAGCTATGAGTCATAACGCCTGGCATAACGCCCGCGCGATGTACGAACGGGACGCCTGCGCGCAGGCGATGGGGATGGACATTGTCGCCATGGACGAGGGCTACGCGGTGGTGACCATGACCATCACCCCGCAGATGCTTAACGGCCACCAAACCTGCCACGGCGGACAGCTTTTTTCGCTGGCAGACACCGCCTTTGCCTACGCCTGCAACAGCCAGGGGCTGGCGGCGGTAGCCTCTGGCTGCTCGATTGATTTTCTGCGTCCGGGCTTTGCCGGGGACACGCTCACCGCCACCGCGCGGGTGATGCATCAGGGCAAACTCACTGGCGTGTATGACATTGAAATCCAGAACCAACAACAGAAAACCGTCGCCCTTTTTCGCGGAAAATCTCACCGCATCGGCGGCAGCGTGACAGGAGAGGCAGATGCGTGACGCATTTATTTGTGATGGCGTTCGAACCCCGGTGGGGCGCTACGGCGGCGCGCTTGCCGCAGTCCGAACAGACGATCTCGGCGCCGTGCCGCTGCGCGCGCTGCTGGCCCGCTATCCCCAGCTTGACCTTGAGCGGATCGATGATGTGATCTTCGGCTGCGCCAACCAGGCGGGGGAAGATAACCGCAACGTGGCGCGCATGTCGTCCCTGCTCGCCGGGCTGCCGCAGACGGTGTCCGGAACCACCATTAACCGCCTGTGCGGGTCGGGGCTGGACGCGATTGGTTTTGCGGCGCGCGCCATTAAGGCGGGCGATGGCGAACTGCTGATCGCGGGCGGCGTGGAGTCCATGTCCCGCGCGCCGTTTGTGATGGGCAAAGCCACCGCCGCGTTTCAGCGTCAGGCGGAGATCTTTGATACCACCATCGGCTGGCGATTTGTGAATCCGCTCATGCATCAGCAATTCGGAACTGACAGTATGCCGGAAACGGCAGAGAATGTAGCTGAATTGTTAAATATCAGCCGTGCCGATCAGGACGCGTTCGCGCTGCGCAGCCAGCAGCGTACCGCGCAGGCGCAGCAGAACGGCATTCTGGCGCAGGAAATTGTGCCGGTACAGGTGCCGGGCAAAAAAGGGGCGGTCACTGAGTTCTGCGTGGATGAACACCCGCGCGCGGACACCACGCTCGAGCAGCTCGCCGGTCTGAAAACGCCGTTTCGTAAGAACGGGGTGGTTACGGCGGGAAATGCCTCCGGCGTCAACGACGGCGCTGCGGCGCTGATCGTCGCCAGCGAGAAGATGGCGCTGGCGCAGGGGTTAGTCCCGCGCACGCGGATCGTGGCGATGGCGACGGCAGGCGTGGAGCCACGTCTGATGGGGCTTGGCCCGGTACCCGCTACCCGCAAGGTGCTGGAGCGCGCCGGACTCAGCATCAACGATATGGACGTGATCGAGCTTAACGAAGCATTCGCCTCGCAGGCGCTGGGCGTGCTGCGTCAGCTGGGCCTGCCGGATGATGCCGCGCACGTCAACCCGAACGGTGGCGCGATTGCGCTGGGCCACCCGCTGGGCATGAGCGGTGCCAGACTGGCGCTGGCCGCGAGCAATGAACTGCACCGACGCGGCGGGCGCTACGCGCTGTGTACGATGTGCATCGGTGTGGGTCAGGGCATTGCCATGATCCTTGAGCGTGTTTGAGCATAAAAACAATGTGAGTACCCTACAATGACAAATACAACAAAGCTTGATCCGATTGAAACGGCCTCCCTTGACGAGTTACAGGCGCTGCAGACCGAGCGTCTGAAATGGACGCTGCATCACGCCTACAGCAACGTGCCGATGTACAAACGCAAGTTTGACGCCGCGGGCGTTCACCCTGACGATTTCAAAGAGCTGGCGGATATCCGCAAATTCCCGTGCACCACCAAGCAGGACCTGCGGGATAACTATCCTTTCGATACCTTTGCCGTGCCGATGGAGCAGGTGGTGCGCATTCACGCGTCATCCGGCACCACCGGCAAACCGACCGTTGTCGGCTACACGCAGGGCGATATCGACAACTGGGCCAATCTGGTGGCCCGCTCCCTGCGCGCGGCGGGCGGCAGCGCGAAGGACAAAATTCACGTGGCGTATGGCTATGGCCTGTTTACCGGTGGGCTGGGCGCGCACTACGGGGCCGAGCGTTTAGGCGCGACGGTGATCCCGATGTCCGGCGGCCAGACGGAGAAACAGGCGCAGCTGATCCGTGATTTCCAGCCGGACATGATCATGGTGACGCCGTCCTACTGCCTCAACCTGATTGAAGAGCTGGAGCGCCAGATGGGCGGCGATGCCAGCGGCTGTTCCCTGCGCGTGGGCGTCTTCGGCGCCGAGCCGTGGACGCAGGCCATGCGTCGTGAAATTGAAAAACGCTTAGGCATTACGGCGCTGGATATCTATGGCCTCTCCGAGGTGATGGGGCCGGGCGTGGCGATGGAGTGTATCGAAACCGTCGACGGCCCAACCATCTGGGAAGATCATTTCTACCCGGAGATCGTCAACCCGAATGACGGCACGCCGCTCGATGACGGTCAGCAGGGCGAACTGCTGTTCACCACGCTGACCAAAGAGGCGCTGCCGGTGATCCGCTACCGCACCCGCGACCTGACGCGCCTGCTTCCGGCAACCGCGCGCAGCATGCGTCGTATGGACCGCATCAGCGGCCGCAGTGACGATATGCTGATCATCCGCGGCGTCAACGTCTTCCCGTCGCAGCTGGAAGAGGAGATCGTGAAGTTCGAACACCTTTCTCCGCACTACCAGCTGGAGGTGAACCGTCGCGGGCATCTTGATTCACTTTCCGTGAAGGTGGAGCTGAAAGAGAGCAGCTTAACCCTGACGCACGAGCAGCGCTGTCAGGTGTGCCACCAGCTGCGCCACCGCATTAAGTCGATGGTGGGGATTTCCACCGACGTGACGATCGTGAACTGCGGCAGCATCCCGCGCTCAGAGGGCAAAGCCTGCCGGGTGTTTGATTTGCGTAAAGTTGCGGCTAACGGTTGAGTTTCCCTCACCCCAGCCCTCTCCCAAAGGGAGAGGGTGTAAAAAGTTCCCTCTCCCTTTGGGAGAGGGTTAGGGTGAGGGGGAAACCCCAGATTCCTATGCTATGATTCATCCAGGACAAAAATAACAACAGAATGAATCACATGAATAAACTCGACGCCTTTATCCAGCACGCGGTCAGCTCCGTTCCCGTCAGCGGGACCTCGCTTATCTCATCGTTATACGGTGACGCGCTTTCCCATCGCGGCGGTGAGATTTGGCTCGGCAGCCTGGCCGCCCTGCTGGAAGGTATGGGGTTTGGCGAGCGCTTCGTGCGCACCGCGCTGTTTCGCCTCAACAAAGAGGGCTGGCTGGACGTTTCCCGCATCGGGCGCCGCAGCTTTTACCGCCTGAGCGACAAAGGGCTTCGCCTGACGCGTCGAGCGGAGAATAAGATTTACCGTGCGGAACTGCCCGCCTGGGACGGTAAATGGCTGTTGCTGCTCTCCGAAGGTCTGGATAAAACCACCCTTGCCGACGTCAAAAAACAGCTGATCTGGCAGGGGTTTGGCACGCTGGCGCCGAGCCTGATGGCCTCGCCGTCACAGCATCTGGCGGACGTGCAGTCCCTGCTTCACGATGCCGGCGTGGCGGAAAACGTGATTTTCTTTGAAGCCCACTCGCCGCTGGCGCTCTCCCGCGCCGCGCTGCGTTCGCGGGTGGAAGAGTGCTGGCAGTTAACCGAGCAAAACGCGATGTACGAGTCGTTTATCAACTCGTTCCGGCCGCTGCTGCCGTTGCTGAAAGAGGCTGCGCCCGAGGAGCTGACGCCGGAACGCTGTTTCCAGATCCAGCTGCTGCTGATTCATTTTTATCGTCGCGTGGTGCTGAAAGACCCGCTGCTGCCGGAAGAGTTGCTGCCCGCGCACTGGGCGGGGCAAAGCGCCCGACAGCTCTGCATTAACATCTACCAGCGTGTCGCGCCGGGGGCGCTGGCGTTTGTCAGCGAGAAGGGCGAAACCTCCGTGGGCGAGCTGCCCGTGCCCGGCACGCTTTACTATCAACGCTTTGGTGGTCTTACAAGCGCATAAGGAGCGAAGATGCCAGTTTATCAAATTGACGGTCTGACGCCGGTCGTGCCGGACGAGAGCTATGTTCACCCGACGGCGGTGCTGATTGGGGACGTGATTCTGGGCAAAGGCGTTTACGTCGGTCCTAACGCCAGCCTGCGCGGTGATTTTGGCCGTATCGTGGTGAAAGACGGCGCCAACATTCAGGATAACTGCGTGATGCACGGCTTCCCGGAGCAGGACACGGTGGTGGAAGAGGACGGGCATATCGGCCACAGTGCCATTCTCCACGGCTGCGTGATCCGCCGCAATGCGCTGGTGGGCATGAACGCGGTGGTGATGGACGGGGCGGTCATCGGTGAAAACAGCATCGTCGGCGCGGCGGCGTTCGTGAAGGCGAAAGCGGAGATGCCCGCCAACCATTTGATTATCGGCAGCCCGGCCAAAGCGATTCGCGAACTCAGCGAGCAGGAGCTGGCATGGAAGCAGCAGGGCACGCGGGAGTATCAGGTTTTGGTGGAACGCTGCAAGCTCACTATGCACCAGGTGGAGCCGCTGCGCGAGGCTGAGCCTGACCGAAAACGGCTGACGTTTGATGAGAATTTAAGGCCGAAGTCGGCGGTGTAGGGGAAAGGTCCGCTTCATGGCAGGAGCGGACATTGCCTTAGATCGATTATCGTTTTATAAGCACTGATATGTAATGAGGACAATCCCTATGCTCCTGGAGAAGCTTATTAGACTTGAATGTTCTCTACATGGCGACATGCGAAAAGACAGGGAATGGCTTGAACAGATACTTCATAAAGAATTTAGAGAAATAACGCGTACAGGCGTATTAGTCACTCGTACAGAGACAATAGAATGCCTTTCTGCTGAAATAGATGCGCCCACTATTCTCAGTAGCAATTTTAAACTCATCAGCGTAAGCGATAATTTCGCTATATTACATTACAGGACGTTTAATCCAGATGGCAGCCGTACTTCTCTTCGTTCTTCATGTTGGGAGCGTTTTGATAATGACCAGTGGAAACTGGTTTTTCATCAGGGGACTCCCGAGTCGAAAGAGAGTTAGATATAAAATCGAAGTATGGCGCAGTATAAATCATTCATCAAAGTTAAATTCAAGCATAAATAAACCATTATCCGAGTCCAGTAAAATTGATTCCCAACAAGTTGCATACCAAACAGGTGGAATCATATTAATACGGTAAATTTGAGGGGTGTAAACAAGCTCATTGAGCAACGCTAAAAACCCATCCTGTAAAGGTTTTAATTGATCACACAGTACTTCTGCTCTACCAAAACGGAAAAACCAAGTTTTTATACTTTCTCTGAACTGACTTTTGCTAATGTTCTCTATTTTGATATGCCAGTAATCTAAGACCGTATTGGGATAGGTTGCCGCGATATGGTCTTCTATGGATTTTAACAATGAGCCAGTATTTTTAAGGTGGGTGAATGAATAATCAACTTTTGGATAATCGGCCTCATTTAGACTTTCGATGGCACACAGATAACCGTTAATTTTTTCAACGTCAAGTATTATAAACTCATCGCTCATTCTTTTGTATTGCATAGCGCCATATTCCTTCTAACTCATGTTTCCCGTGAAGTGCGAGCGTTAAAGAAGCTGTTATTATATGTTTTTAATTCTTAAATACAACGCGGAGACGGCTGATGACGTTTTAAGCGCTTTTTACCGCTGTAAATGGCACTAACGGGAAGATGTTACTCACCTCATCATGCTATTAATCCTCGATACAGATTTATCACGACAGAGGACGCAGAGTTATGCTGAGGGGTAAAAGAGCTGTTATCACGGGTGGCGGCGGGGGATTTGGTCAGGCGCTGTGCGTCTGGCTTGCCCGAGAGGGCGTTGAAGTGGATTTTAGCGCCCGTCGGGCGGTGGATATTCAAAAAACCTGCAGCCTCATCGCGGCTGAAGGTGGTGAGGCGAAAGGGTATCTCTGTGATTTAGCCCTGCCGGAATCCATTTCTAAGTTTTCTTCGCAGGTCTTACATTCAGACAGGCCAATCGATATTTTAATTCTGAATGCTGCTCAGTGGTTGTCTGGGACAATAGACGAACATTCGAGCACAGAAATCTTTAATACCGTCAGTTCAGGCCTGACAGGTTCAATCCTGCTCACCCAGGCAATGCTTCCGGGTTTAAGACGCTCAGACAGTGCAGACATCATTGCGATTATATCTGCGTGCGGTATTCCGAACTTTACAGATTCGATTGCCCATCCCGCTTTTTTTGCCAGCAAACACGGGCTCAGCGGCTTTACAACGAAACTGTCAGAACACTTATCCAAAGAAAACATTCGGGTAGCCGGGTTATATCCGCCTGATTTTGAACTGACCGGTATAGATGCGCATGTCGATAATCAATCAAGAATGGGGGAGCGTCTGGTGAATGGATGGTCAATTTGGGAAACGATTCGTTTTGTACTCACTCAGCCTCGAAGTTGCCATATTAGTACTATCTACTTTCAGGGGCCGACTCGCGAAGATCTTGCGCATCAGGCCTGAATCTGATGGGGCGTTCACTACTATTGCTGATAAACGCGTTTTGGAATCCCATTAATCGCAAAGCGGCTGCTGGGGCTCTGGCTGTCTTTTTTCGCCATATCCATTAATAGCGCGATGCCAATATAATTACTCCAGTTAAAGGTATTTTGCAGCACCACCACCGCATTGCCTTTTTCTTTGTCATAGCCGATAAAGCTGGAGTAGCCGCCGATATAGCCGACCTGGTAGGTGATTTTTTCCAGACCGATAAAGTCGGTGGTCCAGGCAATACCCTGTACTCCGTCGGAACGTTGAATATCGGTATTTCTCACTTCGGCAAAGACGCTGTCCAACAAGGGATTGTGGGTCGTCGATACGTGATAGCGGGCATAGGTCGCCAGATCTTCGGCGTTGCTGTATAAGCTCGCTGCCGCCACCATGTTGTTGGAAAAATGCCAGTCTGGGGTGAGCTGCCCGCGCGGGATAAATTTTGGCTGATCGCCCGCGTGGCCGAGCGCACGCTGCGGGTATCCTTTTAGCTGCTGGGGAATAAAGCTGCTGTTAGCCATTTGCAGCGGACGGAATATATAGCGCGAGGCTAAACTCTGGATATCTTCGCCGGTCTTGTGTTTCAGGATATAGCCGATTAGCGCGTAGCCGGTATTGGAGTATTGCGGCACTTTACTCTTTGGCGCCCGCCAGTCGGCGAGGTAGCGCAGCACGTTATCGCTATCCAGCTCGCTATAGAAATTATCGCCGGTGCTTAAATAGCCGATGAATTTTCTAAGCATCGGAACATCCATATTCTGACGCGGCAGGCCGGAGGTGTGGGTTACCAGTTCAAGCAGGGTGATTTTTTGTGCATCCGCGCTAAGCGGTGTACCCGGCGGTAGCAGTGTCGCCAGGTTATCGTTCCAGTTCAGTTGCCCTTCATTCACCAGACAAGCCACCACTTCCGCCGTGATCCCTTTGCTGAGCGAGCCGAGCGCAAACAGGGTGTCGGGCCTGACCGGATAACGATTGACCGCATCGGTTACGCCCCAGGTGTAAAACTGCGGTGAGCCGTGATTATGGATCACCGCGACCGTCATCCCGGGAACGGATTTTTGCGCCATATAGTGACGCACCACGCTGTCAACGTCGCCATCCAGCGAATCATGGGTGAGAAGTTCCTGAGTACCTTCCGGGGAGGACATCTGTGAGAGCGTGCCACAACCGCTGAGGAGTGGGAGAGTAAGCAGAAGCCAGCGAATATTTTTTGTTATGTTCTGCATACCTGATAGCGAGTGTGGTGGTCATTGACGCGCCAGGAATGTATCACACTTAGCCTGCGATGAGGGAATTTTTCGGATGGCCGAATTACCGTCTGTTTGGTGCCGGAAGTGGAAGTGTTACCGGCCTGGCAAAGTTGCTGATATGATAATTTTTTGTTAATCCGGAGGGGCGATGGACGCAGGCACGATTGTCACGTTATTCAAATTCAAACGCTGGGCAGATACGGAAACCTTACAGGCAATACAGAGGGTCGATAGCTCAGCAAATGCTGAAAAGCACCATCTGATGCTCAGGCTTATGAACCATATTTATGTTGTGGATATGATTTTCAGGGCAAATATTACTGGTCAAACGCATCAATATACCGCGTTAAATACGCCAGAAACGCCGTCTGCAGACGAGCTTCTGAAAAAGATGAGTGAATGCACTGACTGGTATATTACGCACGCAGGTTCAATGGACGTTCCCGGACTTTCCGAAATCATCCAATTCCGTTTCGTCGATGGCGGAAATGGCGAAATGAAAGCGGCGGATATGCTCAACCATGTGCTGTTTCACGGTACCTATCATCGCGGCGCTGTGGGCTGGATGCTTTCAGAAACGGGTGTAACCCCTCCAAAGGATGTGCTAACCGTTTTTCTAAGAGACCATCATCACTAATATGACCTACTTTCATCAACTTAGCGCCACCCGTCTGGATGGGCAGCATATCTCTATGGCCGACTATGCGGGAAAAGTGGTTTTGGTCGTCAATACCGCCAGCCAGTGTGGCTTCACGCCGCAATATGCTGGTCTTGAAGCGCTATACAAGAAATACGCCGATCAAGGGTTAATGGTGCTGGGCTTCCCCTGCAACCAGTTCGGCAAACAGGAACCCGGCGGCGCCGACGAAATATCGAAAACCTGTTACATCAACTACGGCGTGAGTTTCCCGATGTTTGAGAAGGTTGAGGTCAACGGCAATGCGGCCCACCCGCTGTTTCGTTATCTGAAAAACGAATTGCCCGGCGTGCTGGGAGGGCGGATCAAGTGGAACTTTACTAAGTTTCTGATCGGCCGTGACGGTAAACCACTCAAGCGTTTTGCTCCGATGACTACGCCAGAGAAAATGGATTCTGCAATTCTTGCGGCACTGGAAATGTAAGGTATCTGATAGCCGAATCTTTCCCCTTAAAGCATGTCGAAACACTCACACCGGAGTGAAGATAACGCCCGCTCTGTGTTCCTGACGGACTAAACGCTATTTTTAACGCGTTGTGCCGGGAGCGGACGTTATTATATAACAGCTGACGGCCCGCTGATGAAGAGGAGCGTAGAGTAGTTTCTCCACGCTAGCATAACGAGCTTATAAATCTATTTTTTCGACAAGAAAAATGTTTCCTGGATTCGTTGGTTATTATCCTTCAATATTTTGTCTGATGCTTCCAATACGGACTTTAATACTGAGGTTTCTTTACCAAATTTTATGGACTGGGTATCTATTGTGAGATTGTACACCGGAATGTTTTCAGCGCGATATACATTGTAGATCTTCAGTGTCAGTGTTGCAGGGACTTTTAAAGAAAGTTTGTCGCTAGTTGTTTTTTTATCATCGGGTTTATCTTTGTTATACTCGTCGATAATTGACTGAATTTCTCTCTTAATGCCGTCTTGATATGAACCGACAGATAAATCGGTAAGTTTGAAGATGGTTGAGTTATCGCTTTCTGTTTTTAATTCAACATTGATAAATGTATTTTCACTATACACTTTTCCTAATGACACATGACCGTTGTCATTGCTTAAAATGTTCTGTTTCTTAAATTCTATATTTCCTGATAACATCGCAGAGGATAACAACACTGACGCGCCAATTATTACGCTTGATATGATAATTTTCATTTTTATTCCTTGATAAGTTAAATTCATTTTTCAGGGTTTGACGGTGTAAGTTTGCCAGACTCATCAATAACTAACGCCATGCCTGTAATCGATTATTTTTTGATCTTTTTGAACATGAAATTTTGCTAAGAAAGCCCTATCCATCTTTTGTCGCTTCGTGTTTGAGAAAGCATGTCACTCCTTTGTTTGTTAGCATTTGGAGCCATATTACAATCTATTATTTTGAGTTAAAACTGTTATTTTTTGTAATGCGTCAGTTAGTCACCAACACCTGGATTGGATGGCAGGTATCTTTGGAGTGTCCCTGGCAAGGAATTAGCTCAACGTAACGAAAAAGGCCCCATTAGGGGCCTGGTCTGCATTAACAATGGACTGCTTTTCGCCTGGATTAGAAGCGGTATTGCAGGCCCGCTGTAATGGTATAGTTGTGGTTAGAAATACCTGCCGCATCCCCGCCAATAGAGCCGGAGTCACCAGTATTGGTATCAATAATCTGCGTACCGCCTTTACCTTCTTCGTAACTGCTATAGGTAAATTCTGCAAAAACTTTGGCGTGCGGAGTGACGTAATACCCGGCATCAACAGAGGCACCATAATAGCGGGAATCTGTTGTCTTCTCGCGGAAAGTCAGGTCGCGCATGTAGTGTTCGTCGTTATCATGTGCACGCACCCAGTCACTGAATTTGAAGAGGGCATTAAATTCAAAGTCATTGAAACGGTACTGTCCTGCAAGGCCAATGTAGGGCATAGAAAAACGCTGGCTATAACCAATGCCGCGCTCGCCTGCCGGGAAGTTCCCTTGATAGGCACCGTTATCATAATTGTAAGTACCACCAGTCGCCGTCCAACTGAAGCGTGTTTCCTGATAGCCTGCGGTTACGCCCGCTTTATAGTTATCGCCCTGGAAGATCCAACCTTTTACGTTGAGATCATATTCATTGGCGTAGTTAACGTTCGTGGCCGGATGGCTTGAATGGTCTGTCCATGAGGATTGTTTTGCATTCATCCAGTCATAGTCATCCATATGACCTGAACCTGATGCCAGGGACGTCCAGCCGCGGGCGTTCAATGTTAAAAATGAGTAAGCATCCCAGGTGATATCGCCTTTCAGAATGGCGACATTTTTTATTTTCCAGTCCAGCTGGCTAATTTTTCTTCCTGTGACTTCGTCATAAACCATTTCGTGAGATTTTCCGCTCAGCATCCCGGCAGATGCTGAAACCGCTAAACTTTCCGGTGAAAAATCTGGTGTAACGAGTGTTGGTCCTGCATATACTGCCCCTGAAAACGCGGCCATCATCATTCCCGCAACGATATTTCTTGTCATTTTTATTTCCCTAAAGCAAATTAATCAATGAGTTGCGGTGAAATCTTAAAATTCATAACAATAATAATCAACTGCTAGTTTTGGTAATTTTTTATTATTTGACGTAAGGAACGATATTTAACTTTGGGCAGCCTGAAAGAGGCGATTTCTCATATTTAAATGATTTCTGGCTTAACGCGAAATAACAGGCAGCTGCGGATAAGACGACCGTCTTCACTATGGTATGCACGTCTGCAACCGGCGTCACAAACAAATTCCCTTTATCCACGCAGCCACGGCGTAATGGTCAGCCCGGTAAGCAAGCCTTCCGGGCTGAGCAGGCGAGTGACGGTCTGCCCCCACGGCTCCATACGGTTAGCCACCAGCAGCCGATAGCCTTTTTCACTCAGAACGCGTGTAGCCGAGTCCAGATCCTGAACCTCGTACTCAACCCAACCCTGCGGTATCGGGTGCTCAACTGGCCACTTTTCCTCTCCAAAACAGGATGCAGCCGCCTGTGCGAGCGGCCAGACGGCGAAATGCTTCACGCCTTCCAGCTGGCCCTCTTCAGTGAGCAGATAATCGCTGTTCCCCTCCATCGGCTTAAGCGGAAGGCCGAGTGTCTGGACATAAAACGCGCTGCTGGACTCCGTATCCCGCGAAATGGGCCCGAACCCGGCGACGAACAAGACATCAATTTCCGGTATGGTCTGCGACATATCCACTCCTGAATGAGGTGAAATTCACCCTGAATTTATCTTACGACTGGCTCAAATACGACTCTCAATTCTGGTATCGCATTCATCGTGCCTGCACGTCCACGACGGGTTTAAAATTCAGCGCGATAACGATCAGCAGCACGACTCCCGCACTCATGATCAGCCATGCGCTGGTCAGCGAGACCGAACTGTCGCGAACGATCCCCGCTATTAGCGGCATAAGCGCGGCAATCATGTATCCGCCGCCCTGAACTTTAGACAGTAACTTCCCGGCCTGCGCGGGCGTTCGCGCATGATCGAACGTGACGATGAGCGACAGCGGGAAGAGGGCGCCGATCCCGGTGCCAAGCAGCAGCGTGGATAAAACAGGCGTCGTTCCCGGCGAAAAGACCAGACACAGTAATCCCGCCAGCAGCAACAGCAATACGGCGATCAGCGGCACGCGGCGGTCAGGGAATTTACCGATCAGCGCGGAGACGGCAAACCCGGCGACAACCTCGGTTAACGTCAGCCAGGCCAGCATGTAGCCGCTGCTGCGTGCGGACCATCCAGCCTGAATATAGAGCGGGGGCAGCCAGGCCAATACCAGCGTATAGGCGCCCGTACCCACGCCGAAAAAGAGCAACAGTAATGCTGTCCGTGAGGATGAGAGCTTTACGTCTTCGTGTGCTGTTTTTTCCCCTTGAGAATGCTTAACGAGGGTTAACCACAGTATCAGCGCCAGCAGCGCTAACAGCCCGGCCATTGCCAGCGCTGGCTTCAGCGTGAGCCATGAAAACAACGGCTCGGCGCTGGCGGCGGCGACTGCCGCACCGGCCATAATGCCCGTGCTGAATAGCGACATTACCGTGCTGGCCGTTTGCGTATATTCCTTTTTAATCAGGGCAGGCATTAACGCCTGGATTGTGCCTATGCTGGCTCCGCCCAGTAACGCGGTGCCCATAAGACTCTCCGGCGAGGCGCTAAAACCGCGTAATAAGCAGGCTACAAGCAGGATGAAGAGCCCGAGCATAATGCCTCGTACGGCGCCGACTCGGTCTAAAAGCCAGGGGCCACACAAGGCGGCCAGCCCCATCATCGCGACCGGCAGGGTGGTCAGCAGGCTGAATTGCGTAGCGGTCAGCCCCGCTTCGCGCTGCAGCACGGAAAACAACGGTCCGACAGAAGCCAGAATAGGGCGCAGGTTCAGCCCGACGATAAAAGCGATAACGGTGAAGAGTAAAGGCGACGTGCGTTTCAACATGGAGTCCTTTTCGGTTGTGAATGGCCCGGCAAATTGCTACGAGCATTTATCTTAACGTTAAGATAAAATCTGTTTTTGTGTAAGATGTACCGCACAACAGGATAAATACCCACGCCATCAGGGGTGAAAATGAAAGACCATGTAGACTTTGTTGTCGGCCAGTGGAGCCGCGCCATGCCGGAGCTGGACGCCTCGTCGATGAAAATTTTTGGCCGAATGCTCCGGCTGATGAAGCATCTGGCAAAAGAACGGGCGCAGGCCATGGCGCAGTTTGGCTTTCGCGAGGGCGAGTTTGACGTGCTCGCCACGCTGCGCCGCGCCGGTGAGCCGTACTGCCTTTCCCCCACGCAGCTGTATAAATCGCTGCTGATCACCTCAGGGGCAATGACGAACCGGCTCAGCCATCTCGAACAGCAAGGGCTTATCAGGCGAATTGCCGATCCGGATGACAAGCGCAGCACCCTCGTAAGCCTGACGCCGCACGGGCAGGAGCGCATCGAACAGGCGCTGATCGTCCATACGCAAACGCAAAATGCGCTGCTGAGCAGCTTATCTGACGCGCAGCGCGCGCAGCTTGAGTCCCTGCTCAGGGAGCTGCTGCTGACGTTTCCGTCTGAGGATCTGAGCGACAAGTCACCGAGTGCCGATAATACAAAAACTGCATAGCTAAACCTCACTGAAAGGGAACGTATGTCTTTACCGCCACTGTATGCGCTTCGCGCTTTTGAAGTTGCCGCGCGGCTGAACTCCTTCAGCAAAGCGGCTGAAGCACTGAATATCACGCCTGGCGCGGTCAGCAGGCATGTCCGGACGCTTGAAATGTGGTTCGACTGCGAGCTCTTTAAACGTCAAGGGCCAAGAGTGGAGGTCAGTGATGCCGGACGCGTTCTGGCCGGACAGCTTAGCGAAAGTTTCTCGAATATTGAGCGGGCGTGTCGCGCATTCAGAAGCGAAAATCATCTTCTGCGCCTCAAAGCCCCCAGCTCCCTGACGATGCGGTGGCTTCTGAACGTGCTTAAATCCTTTCGCGAGAACCACGCGAAGCCAAAAATTGAAATTGCCAGCGTCTGGATGGACTTCGACACCGTTGACTTCAGTCGTGAGCCATACGATTGTGCGATCCTCCTCGGCAATGGCTATTTCGGCGAGTCAACGGAAAGCAGGCTGCTCTTCAGTGAATGGCTCATTCCGGTTTGTCCCCCGTCGTTGCTTGAATCGGCCCGGCATAAGCTTGCGCAGTGCGAGCTTATTCATCCCTCTCCGGACAGACGGGACTGGAAACGCTGGCTGAAAAGAACCGGGTTATTCCCCGGGCTCGACGTGAGTCGTGGAATCGTGTTCGACACCCTGGAGCAGGGAAGCCTGGCCGCCATGCACGGTCACGGTGTGGCAATGGCCGACCTCCGCCTCACGCTCGACGCGCTGAAAAGCGGCCTGCTCGCGCTGCCCTTCAGGGAAGCTATCGCAACCGGCGATGGCTACTACCTCGTCTGGCCAAAAAATTCGCTAAGAAGAGAGAGTATTGAACGGTTGCTGGCGTGGCTTAACCTTAACGCGCCGGTGGTACCTTCCTTGAATATCGTCTGTCTTGATTACAATGAAAATCGGGTTTAATAAATAGCGGAATATAAATTGTGGGATATTCCGCATCCTGAACGTATTTATGCGTAGGGAATATTCGCCATCTTTTTATATCTCTCCGGCAGGGCGCTGTTCAGGTTGAGTAATTTATCCAGAATATAAAGCGCAGGCGTTCCCCTTGCGCGTTCAGCGTCGATCAGCGCAGTGCGTAACAGATTGGCTGCCGACGTCATTTCTCGGAAATACTCCTGCGATTCACGCGTCTGAACTTCGCCTGACGCGGCGTAACGCACCTTTGGCCACTCCGCAAAGTCAAGCAGCGGAAGGATCCCATCCTCTTTTGGTAAATGCGCTGAGAGCAACTCTTCGGCGTTACCCGGGTTGCTTTGGGCGAAAGAGAGGAGGTGCAGTCGATGGATGAAAGGCGATAGCGCCTCTGAGCTTTCCTTTTCTGCTGAAAGTAACGTTATCAACTCATGCACATTTGCTTGGGCGCTAAATTTATGAGGCGAGATAATATTCATTACATGGAATAAAACATCGAGTGTCATAGGTGCTCCATTCAGGCTTGGTAATATTTATTTTTTTCTATCCCAGGGATGAATGGATGGTATTTCAGGGCCGTCACTTTTTAAAAACGATAAATAGTGGGAATCAATGTGAGTTTTACTCAATGTTGCGCTTTGGAATGCAATAACGCACCTCCTCACGTTGCAGCGATTTGTTTCACAAATGCCATCGCTCATCGACCGTTCCGAATGGTATAACGTCTTGCGGCAATCGGGTTGCCGCCCGCTGACTCCATTCACAAAGGTGTATATGAAACAAATTACGTTCAGTGACCTGCAGCAACAAAGCGAGCAGGCTGCCAATTCTCCTCGCTTACGCGCGCATCGCAATTTACATCCTGAGCTGAGCGACCCGGTGCAGCGCCTGGCCATCGCGATGGAGCCCGGCACCTATGTTCGTCCCCATCGCCACCCGCACACGTTTGAACTGCTAACCGCTCTGAGCGGTCGCTTTCTGGTGCTGAATTTTGATGACAGCGGTAACGTGACCCAGCGCGTGGTGTTAGGTGAAGAGTGTAAAGTGCTGGAAATGGAGGCCGGTACCTGGCATGCCGTGCTGTCGCTGGATAAAGGCGGCGTCATTTTCGAGGTAAAACACGGCGGCTATCAGCCTGTTCCGGAGCACGATACCGCCTCGTGGTCACCGACTGAGAACGCGCCCGGTTGCGCGGAGCTGATGAAATGGTACGCCCAGGCGCAGGTGGGTGACGGTGGTTTTACCCTGTAAAAACCGGTGAGTTTTGATAAAAAATAATCACAAAAAGGAAGTGCGTATGTTGAAAAGATTAGTCACGGGGCAGATGAGCTTACCGATGACTTTCTGGGGATGGGGATTCTGCGGAGGTTTTCTGCTGGGTCTCATTGGGCTTGCTGGAGTGCATACCGGTCACCCGGCAATGGTGCCGCTTTCCTACATACTTAAAGCCATTCTGTTCAGTGCTGTACTTTCCGGCATTACTTTCATTCTGCGTCGAAAAATCACAGTATTGGGTGGGATCGCTTTTTTTATTATTTTGATTCAGGTGATTATGAGCGTAGTGATGACGGTTGGCCTTTTCTCGTTATTTTTTGAATAATCACAAGAAAGAGAGTTCCTGTTTGCCAGCAGGATCCCTGACGGTTACTAATATCGAGAACACGTATCTCCTTCTGGTGAAGGAGATACGACTTTGCTGGCTGGATAGCCGGAATTATTTAAGGCCCTCTAGCCCCAGCAGGAAATCCTCCACCTGCTCAGGCGTCGCCGTGTCTGCCTGGTAAAGGATATCGAGCTTAACGTTCTTCAACCCGCAGAAGCCAAACACGCCTTCGATTATCTGCGTCTGAATCGCCGTCGAATAGCCGTGTTTGTCGAATCCGGTGAGATCGCTGCCGCCGGTGGCAATCAGGCGGACGGGAACATCGCGTAAGCTGCCCACAATCCGGCCATCGTCGGCCACCTTATACGCCCAGTTCAGGGTTAATACGCGATCGAACCAGCCTTTCAACAGCGCGGGGACCGACCACCAGTACACGGGGAAGACAAACACCAGCATATCCGCTCGCTCGACGCGCTGCTGCTCGCGCAGAATATCGTCGGGAAGGGCGCTCGGATCGCCGTGATACAAATCGAGATCGGCGCGCGTCATCGCCGGATTAAACCCTTCAGCATGCAGATCGGCAATCTCAACCTGCGTACCTTGCTCGCGTAATTTCCCGGCAATACGGGCTGCCAGCGAATGGGATAACGAATTGTCGACAGGGTGAGCCGTCACGATCAGTGCGTTATTAATGGCATTTGTAGCAGACATAGCGACCTCGGATGGGTGAGAACTGATGCCTATATTACTATTGGTAACTTAGGTGTCAATCCACCCCCAGCGATCATTTTGTGCTATTCACGTAGGTCTCCAGCACGCCGGTCATAGCGCCGCTGAGCGTATCTTCCGCCACGTTCCGGGCGAGCACGCCGTTACCTGCGGCGGTGCTGAGCGCGTCCGCCGCGCCAATGATCGCCGTCAGTGCCGCTTCCCCCTGAACGCCTTTCAGCGCGACGAACGGGGAAAGCGCGGTACGCAGGCAGTCGGCACATTCGGCCACGCATGCCTCACGAAACGTCTGCAGCGCGCGGGAGCCGGACAGCGCCGCGGCGATTGGCCCGGTTTCAGGCCCGGCACTAATGGCGCAGTCGATATAGGCGGCGCTGAAAAAGCGGATCGTCTTTTCCAGCGTTTTGCTGTCGACCGCCAGCGTCTCGCGGAACTTCGCCAGCTGCCGATCGCTATAGTCCTGGTACAGCGCCATCAGCAATCCTTCACGATCGCCAAAGTGATCGTAGGGGATAGGCTTGGTCACGTTGGCCCGCTCGGCCAGGTAGCCAAGAGTTAGCGCCTCCGTGCCTTGCTGACGAACGATTCCGCGTGCAACCTCCAGCAGCTGCACGCGGCGGTCCTCTTTTCTTAAGCGCTTAACAACCATGCTTTCCTCAGAAGTGTTATCTACTCATGGTAGTTTACACGTTTTCTGCGGGGTGCAGCACGCGTTGTTCCGCAGGGCGGATCCGGAACCAGATCGCATACATCGCGGGCAGGAAGACGAGGGTGACGATCGTCCCGCCCAGCGTTCCGCCTATCAGCGTGTAGGCCAGCGTGCCCCAGAACACCGAATGCGTCAGGGGAATGAACGCCAGCACGGCGGCCATGGCGGTCAGAAGGACCGGGCGCGCGCGCTGGACCGTCGCTTCAACCACCGCCTGGAACGGCTCGAGACCCTCCTTCTGGTTATGATCGATTTGACCGATCAGGATCAGCGTATTGCGCATAAGAATGCCGGAAAGGGCGATCAAGCCGACCAGCGCGTTGATGCCAAACGGCTGATTGAAAATCAACAGCACGGGCACCACGCCAATCAGCCCCAGCGGCGCGGTTAAGAACACCATCACCATCGCCGAGATTGAGCGCACCTGCAAAATGATGATCAGCAGCGTCAGGGCAATCATGATCGGGAACAGCGGAATCATGGCCTGCGTGGCTTTGCCCGATTCCTCAATCGAACCCGCCATGTCGATTCGGTAGCCGGGCGGCAGCGCATCAACAATCGGCTGGAGCTGCTTCATGATGGCGACCGACACATCCGGTGGCTGCAGATTGTTAGCGATGTCGCCCCGCACGGTAATCGTCGGGGTGCGATCGCGACGACGCAGGATCGGATCTTCCATACCGATCTCAATCTTGCCTATTTGAGACAGCGGAACGCGCTGTCCCGCATTGCCGACAAGGGTAAAGCCCTCGATTTTTGCCGGGTCAAGACGGATATCTCCCGCCGCGCGGCCAATCACCTCTACCGAGCGAATATCTTCCCGCACGGAGGTGACGGGCACGCCAGACAGCAGAAACTGAAGCTGATCGGCAACGGCACTGGAGGTCAAGCCGGTCGCCTGCAGGCGGTTTTGATCGAGGGTGAAATGCAATACGGGAACGCGCGACCCCCAGTCGGTGTTGACGGTTCTCATCAACGGGCTTGCCTGGAGCACGGCTTTCACCTTATCAGCGATGTCATGCACCTGTTCGACATCCGGCCCCGACACGCGCCAGGCAACCGGGAAGGGCGAGTACGGGCCAAACACCAGCTGCGTCACCCGCACGCGCGCTTCGGGCGCAAGGCCGTTGGCGACAGCGTCTCTCAGCCGGAGCTTAAGCGCCTCGCGTGACGTCTCGCTGTCCGTCAGGATCACGATTTTCGCAAAAGACGGGTCGGGCAGTTCAGGCGCCATCGCCAGATAAAAACGGGGCGAACCCTGACCAATATAAGCAGTGACAATTTTGGCTTCAGGCTGCTGGCCCAGCCACGCTTCTATTTTTGCGGTGGCTGCGCTTGTTTGCTCAATCGAGGTACCGTAGGGCATCTGCACCTCAACCAGTACTTCCGGGCGGTCGGAGGTCGGGAAGAATTGTTTTTTAACCAGCCCCATGCCGAGCACGGCAAGAATGAAAATGGCGACCACCGACCCGGCCACCCGCCATTTTCTGGCGATAACGCGGGCAAGCAGCCGGCGAAAACGGTTATAGCGAGGCGTGTTATAGATGGCAGCATGACCCCCTTCTACTTTGGGGATCGCCGGCAGTATCTTCACTCCAAGATAGGGCGTGAACACCACCGCGACAAACCACGATGCAATCAGGGCGAGGCCGACAATCCAGAACATATTGCTGGTGTATTCCCCGGCGGTCGACTGGGCAAAGCCATTCGGCATGAAGCCAATGGCCGTCACCAGGGTACCGGCCAGCATGGGCGCGGCGGTATGGCTCCAGGCGAAGGCCGAGGCTTTGATTCTGTCGTAACCTTCCTCCATTTTCACCACCATCATTTCGATGGCAATAATGGCATCATCAACCAGCAGGCCGAGGGCGAGGATCAGGGAGCCCAGCGTCACGCGGTCAAAGTTTATCCCGGCGGCTTCCATCACCACGAAGACGACCGCCAGCGTCAGCGGTACCGCCGCCGCAACGACAACACCCACGCGCCAGCCCATGCTGACAAAACACACCACCATGACCACGAGCAGGGCGACGAAAAATTTGATCATGAACTCATCGACCGACGAGCGAATATTTACGGACTGGTCGGTGACTTTGGTCAGGGACATGCCCAGCGGCAGGCTATCATTTATTTTTGCCGTTTCCGCATCCAGCGCTTTACCCAGCGCCAGACCGTTCCAGCCTTCGCGCATCACGATGCCCAGCAGAAGGGCGGGTTCATGCTGATTACGTATCAGCATCGTCGGGGGATCTTCGTAGCCCCGTTCAACCGTTGCCACATCGGACAGCTTGAGCGTTTTGCCCTGAGCCACAAAAGGCGTATCGCGGATTTTTTGCAGTTCATCGAACGCGCCGTCCAGGCGGATAAAAATTTGCGCGCCCCGGGTCTCAATAGAACCCGCCGCGGCTAGCGCGTTCTGGCTGTTGAGGGCATTGAAAATATCCTGCGGTGAGAGCCCTATCGTCGCCAGACGGTCATGGGAGAAGGAGATATAAATCCGCTCGGCCTGTTCGCCGATAATGTTCACTTTCTTCACGCCGGGAACGTGCAGAAGCTGCTGGCGCAGGCCTTCGGCATCGCGTACCAGCTGCCGCTGCGGTTCGCCTTTCGCTTTCAGGGCAAAGAGGGCAAAGGTGACATCCGAGAATTCGTCATTGATCATCGGGCCGATGACGCCCGCCGGAAGACGCTGCGATTCATCTCCAAGCTTCTTACGCGCCTGATAGAACTCCTCCTGCACTTCGGCAGGCGGGGTCTTGTCCTGCAATGACAATGTGATAAACGCCATGCCGGGACGGGTATAGGTTTCGGTACGGTCATACCATTTGAGTTCCTGCAGGCGCTTTTCCAGCGGCTCGGCGACGTGATCCTGAATTTCCTGCGCGGTGGCGCCCGGCCAGACGGTTATCACCGTCATTTGCTTTACCGTGAAGGGCGGATCTTCCGCGCGCCCGAGCCCAAAGAAAGCGTAAATTCCGGCAATCGTGACCAGAACGATCAGAAACAGGGTGATGGAACGTTCGCGGACGGCCAGCGCCGACAGATTGAACCGGCTTCCGCTCATGGTGTGTTCTCCGCCAGGGAGGCATTGCGTTGCTCAGCAAGCCTGACGACCTCACCTTCGTGCAGAAGATGGGCGCCTAACGCAACAATCTTTTCACCGGGCTTCACGCCGCCCGTGACCTGCGCCGCATCTTCACCCACGCTTAGCACCTTGACGGGCGTCCATGCGACCTTTGCCGGCTGGGCGGAAATGCGCCAGACGCCGGGACCTTTTCCTGCATCATAGAGTGAAGCCAGCGGGACCTGCATGACCTGACCTTCCGCTTTATTGTTCTGAACGTTCAGCGTGACGGTCGCCCCCAGCGGCGCGTTCGCCAGCAGGCCATCCAGCACGTAGCGGGCTTCATACGTGCGGGTCGCGGCATCGGCCGAGTCAGACAGCAATCGCAGCGTTGCGGTGACCGGGTGTTTTTCATTGCCATACAGCGTGGCCTGCGCTTCGCTGCCGACGGCAGGGCGCAGGGTTTCCGGAAGCTGCACGAGCGCTTCACGCTGTCCCGCTCTGGCGAGCCTGATCGTTACCTGTCCGGCACTGACGACCTGACCCGGCTCGGCGAGCGTCTCCATGACTACGCCGTCGGAATCCGCCAGCAGTACGGCATAGCCCGTGGCGTTTTGCGCCACGCTGGCCTGCGCCCGGGCGGCGCTGAGGTCGGCCCTGGCCGTATCGGCCGCCGCTTTGATCTGGTCATACTCCGAGGCAGATACGGCGCCGGACGCCACAAGACCGCGATAGCGCGCCTCATCGCTGGTGGCTTTGCGCGCGCGCGCCTGAGCCGCATCCACCGCGCGCTGCTGCGCCTGAGCCTGTAATTTCAGGTCAACCGGATCCAGGCGCAGCAGGGGCTGGCCCTGTTTGACGGTTTGTCCCGTATCGACCAGTCGCTCAAGGATTTTGCCCTGGACTCTGAAACCTAAATCGCTTTGCGTTCTTGCGACCACCACGCCCGTGAAGGTGCGGGCGTTATTGCTCGCAAGCTCGACGGAGGCGGATCTGACGAGCGGTGGCCTGGTGCGCGGATCGTCACTCGCGGAAATATCGCCGCACGCCACCAGGGCAAACGGCAGGAGACAAACGGCAACGCGGGCTGAAGTGAGCCTGAGCATGGGAAACCTTTTTGACGTAACAGGACGGTATCCGCATTCTCTGACTAGTGACCAAAATTGTCAATGGTCACAATTAGGGGGCCAGGCTTCTTAAAATCAGTGAAGAGAGAAGCACCGCCGCCGTGGGGGCCATTTCGAGGTTGTACTGCAGCTGAACGGGGTTAATGTAAGGGCACATCACCATGTAGACGGCAAATGTGACCTCATCCAGCGGCGTTTTTCTTTCAAACTCGCCGGCCTGCCTGCCTTCGATAATGATGCTCTCGATAAGCTTCATCAGGCTTTCACTGTACTTTTGGGTTGACGGCCACTGCTCCTGCGCGGCGACGGCGGCGATGTCGTATAGCTTACGGTCGTGGAAAAACAGCTCGCTTCCCGCCTCGGTGAGCGCTTTGAAAAGGCGGCGTAATTTTTCGCTTGCTGAAGGCGCATCCTCGATGGCGGAAAGCACCGCCGCCATGATCAGCTCCAGGCGGTTAGCGCAGATCACCTCGCCGATAGCCTGTTTGGAGTCGAAAAACTTATAAATGTAGGACTTTGAAAAACCGATGGATTTAGCCAGTTCGGCGACGGTGGTTTTTTCATAGCCGTAGTGACCGAAGTGCTCAAAAGCGGCTTCGACGATTTGCTCTCTGACAGCGTGGTCAAGGGGACCACGTGATGATGGGGGATTCATATTTTTAGTCATTATTTAAGCTTAGCGTGACAGGCTATGATTAACAGCGAGTGACCATTTCGTATTTTGGTTACCGTCATTCATCATGCGCCGTTCAGACGGGACGATCAACCAGGTGGGGTAAGTGTATCACTGTTTTTCGTGCACTATGGCATCTATCTGTCTGCGATAAGCGAGGATTTCAGCGCAACTTCCTTGCGCTGAACAGAACCGTTTTTGCTTAGGCCGAGCGCGGGCGCAATATTTTTTCAACGATAAGCACCAGACGCCTGCGCGTCACGAACCGGTGTAGCTGCCCCAGAAGCCAGTTACCGCATCCGGTAATCAGGTAGCTACGGTTACTCTCAACGGCCTTCAATGCCAGGGTGACCACCCTGTAAGCGGGCATCCGTTTACCGACCGAGGCTTCCTCAGCATTCACCACATCAAAAAAGGCCGTATCCGTTGCGCCGGGGCAAAGCGCGAGGACGCGGATGCCCTTTGAGCGATACTCTCCCCACAGCGCGTTCGAAAACGAGAGCAGGAAGGCTTTAGTTGCGCCATAAATCGCCATATAGGGATCCGGTTGCATCGCGGCCGTTGAGGCAACGTTAATAATTACCCCGGAGCCCTGCTGCAGCATTCCCGGCAGCAGGGCGTGAGTCAGCTCCACGGGGGCCAGACAGTTCACGTTTATCTCATCACGCTGCCTGTCGATCGACAGCTTTTCGAATGGCCCGTAGGTGGCAAACCCGGCGCAATTGATCAGAATGTCGGGGAAACGTCTTAAGGTTTCAAGCCGTTCCACAATGTGGGGAATGGCTTCCTGCTTCACTAAATCCTGCACGATAATCGTGATCGATACGCCGTGCTTTCTGACCAACTCTGCGGCAAGCGCCTGCAGCTTTGGCTCGCTGCGGGCGACGAGGATCAACGCCGCGCCGCGGGCGGCGAGCTGCCGGGCAAAATCACGACCTATGCCCGAAGATGCTCCGGTAACCAGCGCTGTTTTTCCTGTATAATCAAAAGAATTCATATGGTTAATCCCGTTTCCCTAACGTATGCCGCACAGGATAAACCGTGCACTTAGGTACAGGGTCAAGCGTGATTTTTACCAGGTGAGGGCGACGCGATGCGAATTGGTGAACTGTGTGCGAAAACGGGATTGTCGAAAGAGACGGTGCGTTACTATGAGCGACAGGGGCTATTAGAGAATATCCCGCAGCCCAATCGCAGCAATAACTACAAAGTTTATTCCGCCGTCGATTTACAGCGTTTAAACATGATCAAGCATGCCAAAATGCTGGGCTTTACCTTAGCCGAAATTGCAGAGGTTTTAGCTGTCTGGGTTGACGACAAATTTACCGCTGAGCAAAAACAGGCTTCTCTGCGCCGCAAGCTGCAGCAGCTTGAAGAGAAAGAAGCGGCGTTAATTGAACTCAAAGCCAGGTTGAAAAACGCCCTTAATAAGGTCGGCCAGCCTTGCGTCGACGCGTTTTGATCGCCGGGCGAGAGGAGGCCGCAAAACCGATGCGGCCTTATCTGTCAGGCAGCCAGTTCAGGCATCTTTTCCTTCACAAAATTCAATACGTTCCTCGCGTCGAGAGAGGCATAGGGCAGGCTCTCAATAATGGCGATTGAGCGCGTATTACCCACCGTTTCTTTTATCTCATCGAGCTTGTACTGAATGTGCGGCGCGACGAGAAAACCATCGAAAGCGGGAGCGACGCTGGCGAAGTTATCCAGCCCAACAGCGCTAATCATCAGCGGATAGCCTTCGCTTTCTGCCAGAGACTGCATCTTCTTGGCGAGAGAGTTTGCGGTATTACCAAACAAACAACAGATCAGAAGCTTTTTCATATTTTGTACCTCCTGAAAACCGCACACAGAGTAGTCCTGAGGTTGTCTGCGAAATGCGCGCCATCTCTTATTTTTGCGATAAATTAACCGCAGCTGCCTGACGCGATTTAATTTAATGTTTTTTCAGCCAGTCGAGAAAAAACTGGCTAAAAGCCGTGACCTGAAGCGGCTGCAGTTTGCGCTGCGGGTAAACAAGCTGCAGGCCGACATCTTTGCGATCGTATCGGCTAAAGCCGGTGAAGCTGTCGGCAAACAGTACCGTGAGCCTTCCGGTTTCAACATCGTCTTTGACGTCCCACCACGATTTCCCCGCGATGCCAGCCCCGCTGAGTGCCCACTGACGAAGCAAAGCCCCGTCATCGCACACCATGGCCGGCTCTACGCGAACGACGCTTTCCTCGCCATCTTTTTTAAAGCGCCATTCGTTCATCACCACGCCCTGAGACTCCAGCGCCAGGCACCGGTGCTGAGCTAAATCGGCAAACGTGGCGGGGATGCCGCATTCGTTAAGATACGCCCCGGAGGCGACCAGCACCCGATGGTTCGGGCGGATGTTTCTGACGACAAGGCTGCTGTCCGGCAGGTTGCCGAAACGCACGCTCATATCCAGCCGGTTAGCGACCAGATCCTCAACGTGTTCTCTTAACGAGATGAAAAATTTAACCTCAGGATGGCGTCGGGAGAATTCCACAACGGCGGGGCTAAGATACTGTCGGCCAAAGTCCGAGGGTGCAGAAAGGCGAATGTTGCCGCTGAGCACGCCTTCTTTTTGCGTTAATAGCGACTCGGCGTGATGAACTTCTTCCAGCACGCGCAGCGCGGCATGATAAAACTCTTCCCCGGCGCGGGTCAGCGTGATGGACCGCGTTGAGCGGTGAAACAGGCGCGTCTGGTAACGCTCCTCAATCGCCTTCAGCCTGGCCGTCATGGTGGCGGGGGAAAGCGACAGGCGTCGCCCGGCGGCAGAAAGACCGCCGGCCTCGGCAACTTCAACCAGCAACGCCATGTCTTCGAGTTTACCCATTATTCATATTTTCCGAAAAGTGCATCTGATTTTAGCGTAATTATCAAAATAAGATGGCGCCTGTAAAGTGATTTCATCCAAACCATAAGGGATGAAAACATGCAACGTATCTCACTTTTTGAACGCTACAGGCTGGGTCAGCGGGAACTGAAAAACCGTATCGTCATGGCGCCGATGACCCGTGCGCGCACCCTGCAGCCGGGAAATATTCCTTCAGCGCTGATGGCGGAGTATTACCGGCAGCGGGCCAGCGCCGGATTAATCATCACGGAAGCCACCCAGATTTCGCCTCAGGGGCAGGGATACTCATGGACGCCCGGCATCCATTCGCCTGAGCAGGTTTCAGGATGGCAGCTCACGACGGGCGCCGTGCATCAGGCGGGCGGGGTGATTTTTTCGCAGCTCTGGCACGTCGGGCGAATGTCGCACCCCAGTTTTCATCAGGATGGTCAGCCCGTCGCCCCGTCAGCACTCGCGCCGGACGCGCAGGTGTGGGTGGTGAACGAAAAGGGCGAAGGCCAAATGGTTGACTGCCCGCAGCCGAGAACCCTCTCGCGCAAGGACATTCACAGCATCATCGCGGACTATCGTCAGGCGGCAGTGAATGCCGTTCAGGCCGGGTTTGACGGCGTGGAGGTTCATGGCGGAAACGGCTATCTGATCGACCAGTTTCTGCGGCAAACCTCCAACAAACGCACGGATGAGTACGGCGGCACGCTGGCGAACCGGATCCGCTTTGCTCAGGAGGTGTTAAGCGCCATTGCCGAGGCTATTGGCCGCGAGCGTACGGGCATTCGCCTTTCCCCGTTTATTACCCAGCGCGGGATGAACGATCCGCAGGTGACGGAAGCCATACTCGCTCTCGCGGCCTGGTGTGAACAAAAAGGGATTGCGTTCATCCACCTGGCGGAAGCCGACTGGGACGATGCGCCGCAGGTACCTGAACAGTTCCGTCAATCGCTACGCGAGACGTTTAGCGGAACCCTTATCGTCGCGGGGAACTATGACCTTGAAAAAGCGGAAAAGATCCTGGCTGCCGGCTATGCCGATTTGATTGCCTTCGGACGGCCGTTTATTGCCAACCCGGATTTACCCCACCGGCTGGCGCACCAGCTGCCTCTGGCGCAGGTGCGCGATCCCGCCACGCTGTTTGGCGGCACCGCGACGGGATATACCGATTACCCCATTTACACCCTGCAGGAGGAAACGTTATGACCCGTAAAACCTTAATTATCGGCGGTGCTTCCGGCATTGGTTTCGCCGTGGGTAGCCTGCTTGCCGGGCGCGGCGAGGAAATTATTCTTGCGGGCCGCGACGGCGCGAAGCTGGACGCTGCGCGGCAGCGGCTGAGCGCCCATGCCGCATCTGTTCACACCCTCGTGCTGGATATCAGCCGTGAGGCAGAGCTTGTCGCACTCGGTGAAACGCTGGGTGAGGTCAATAATATCGTCGTTACGGCGGGTTCACAGGCTCCGGGAGGGCTTCTTTCCGGGCTGGATCTCCGCGCGGCAAGGCTGGCCTTTGATACAAAATTCTGGGGAAGCATCAGTGTCGCCCGCTATCTCAGCGGAAACATCGCCCCCCGCGGTACGCTGACGTTCACCAGCGGGTTCGTGGCGCGTCGCACCGCGGCGGGCGCCATTGTTAAAACGACGATGAATGCCGCCATCGAGGCCGCGACAAAAGTGCTGGCGAAAGAGCTTTCACCGTTGCGCGTCAACGTCGTGAGTCCGGGGCTGACAGACACGGAAGCGTACGCGGGTATGGACGCCGCCGCGCGGGAAAAAATGCTCGCTGGCGCGGCGGAAACCCTGCCAGCCAAAGCCTGGGGAAGGGCGGAGGACATCGCGCAAGGGTATCTTTTCGCCATTGATAATCCTTTTGTCACGGGGTCGGTCATTGATATTGAGGGCGGGGCGTTAATTAACTGACCTTCTCTGATTTGAACCGCAGGAAATCGACTGCGGGTAATGTAATATTCTATTGAGAGATATCATGAAATATACGACGTATTTTCATTCGGCTGTAGCGATGGTTATTTTTGCAGGTCTGTCGGGCAATGCTATTTCCGCGCAGGGGGAATGGCTGCAGCCGAAACGGATTATTGTGGACAACAGCCTGCCGCAGGCGAAATTAAAGGCGAATGAAGCCGTCGCCAGAGAATATGCCTCATTCTGGAACACGGGTAATGAAACCCTGGCGCGTAATGCCCTGGCGGTAAGCTTTATTGATAAAACGCCTCCGGAAGGGCGTAAGCAGGGACCGGAAGGTGCTATTTTAGCTTCCCGGGCGTTTCGCGCAGCCGTACCTGATTTACGCTGTGACGTTGAGCAAATGATTATTTCAGGCGATCGCGTGGTTTCGCATTTGCATTTTCACGGCAAGTTCACCGGAACATTTGGCAAGCTGAAAGGAAAGGGGCAGAAAATAGATTTTATCGCCACCGATATTTATGAGATCGCTGACGGTAAGATTGTGGCTAACTGGCACATTGAGGACAACCTGACGCTGATGAAACAGCTGGGTGCGCTGTAAAGTCATCACTCCGGGGCGGCCCGGAGTGATGCGAAAATCCTATAAGCCAAGATCGCTCAGCGAAGGGTGATCGTCCGGGCGTCTGCCCAGCGGCCAGTGGAACAGCCGCTCAGAGGCTTTTATCGGCATATCGTTTACGCAGGCAAAGCGGCGCTTCATCAGCCCGTCCGGCTCAAACTCCCAGTTTTCATTGCCGTAAGAGCGGAACCAGTTGCCGGAATCATCATGCCATTCATAGGCATAGCGCACCGCGATCCGGTTCTCCGTAAATGCCCAGAGCTCCTTAATCAGGCGATAGTCCAGCTCTTTTTTCCATTTCCGCTCCAGAAACGCCTGGGCTTCTTCACGGTTGGTGGCGAACTCTGCGCGGTTACGCCATTGGGTATCCAGCGTATAGGCAAGCGCGACTTTCGCCGGGTCGCGGCTGTTCCAGCCATCTTCTGCCAGTCTGACTTTTTCGATGGCGCTTTCACGAGTGAAGGGCGGTAAAGGAGGACGTGTGTTCATTGAGATTACCTCAGCGTTATATTAAGTAGACAGGTCTGTCTACTTGCGGTAATCTATGCCTGTAAAATAACGCTGTCAACATTCTTTTTTGAGGCTACCCAAAAGTGAAAACAGAACCCGCAGGCAACGATACAAAAATCAGCGTCAGAGATAAGATATTACTCACGGCACACGATCTGTTTTATTCCACGGGCTTCAGGGCGACGGGGGTGGATACGCTGATTAAAGCGTCTAAAGTGACCAAGGTGACTTTCTATCGGCATTTCCCCAGTAAGAGTTTGCTTATTCTCGCCTATTTGCACTATCGGCATGAAATATGGATTAGCTGGTTTGAAACCACGCTGCATCGACATCTCGATGAAGGCGAAATACCTGCCGATGCGATATCTGCAACGCTTTACGAATGGTTTATTTCGCCCGAGTTCCACGGCTGCGCGTTTATTAACGCCAGCGCAGAGGCGAAATCGGAAGATATTGAAAGCGAAATTAAAGAGATTTGCCGCAGTCATAAGTCAGAAACAAAGAAAATTATTGCCTTGCTGACGAAGAATTCCGATGAGCGCATCGTCAATGAAATCATGCTGCTCATTGACGGCGCAATTATTCATGCACAGATGGGCATGGATACGGATGATGTCGTCACTTCGTTGAAGAGGGCATTAGCCGCAGCGTTATCAGTGGGCAAATAAAGTTTACACCTGCGACGACTGACAAACGTCCGCAACGCAACAACACTTAGTGTTGAATAACCTTCACACCGGGAATGAGCAAATGGCCTATAACCGTACTTTCGCCCTCGATATAAGCTGGAAAACGCTGCTGAAAGACGCGGGGCTTGAGCCAGAACGCATTCTCCGCAGGGCAGGATTACCTGACGATCTCTTTTTGCAAAAAACGCGCGGACTCGATACGGATGAATACATCCGCTTCTGGAACGCGCTGGAGGCCGAAACGAACGATCCCGCCTTTCCCGTACCACTTATTGAATCGATCTCTGCGGATATTTTTGATCCGCCACTTTTTGCCGCACTCTGTAGTAGCAATATGATGCAGGCTGTCCAGCGTCTGGCCAGATATAAACAGCTTATTGCCCCCATGGTTCTGGAGACAACGGTCGACCAAAACGGCAACCTTACCGTTTCACCGCGCTGGCTTTTTGCGACGAATCTCCCGGTGTTTCTGCAGGTGGCAGAGTTGGGTTTCCTGCTCAAGCTTCTGCGGCTGGGGAGCCGCGAACGGGTTAATCCCTTACGGATCTGCGTTTCTGCGCTACCGTCAGCGGTTCAGAACAGCCACTTTTCTCGTTTCTTTGGTACTGACGTGCAATACGGAGAACAGCCCGCCATCAGCTTTTCCGCAGCCGATGCGCTTCGGCCCTTTTTAACGGTAAATGAGGGGATGTGGCAGGTATTTGAACCGGAACTGCAGCGTCGTCTCGGTCAGTTAAATGAACAGGCTTCAACCGCCGAGCGCGTTCGTGCGGTACTCCTGGAACTTATTCCCGGTAACGAAGCGACAATTGAAAAAGCGGCGGAGCGCCTGGGCATGAGCAAACGCACGCTGCAGCGCAGGCTTGAGCAGGAAGGGGATAATTTTCGTAACCTCGTCAACGCCTGTCGTGAACACCTGGCCCGTCATTATCTTCTCAATACGCGCCTGTCCGGGTATGAGATCGCATTTTTGCTGGGGTTCGAAGATCCTAACTCATTCTATCGCGCATTTATGGCCTGGACGGGCCAGACCCCTGAAGCGGCCAGGATGGCCATGCGCCTTGAGTAAACACGGGCATATTTATCGCTATGATGGCGCAGTTTGCGAGTCATGTGGCGCGATACGCTAGTTAACGTTGGGCCGAAGGAGGGCAAACTAACGACAGTCTACTCACCGAGGTATTTATGTTTACTCAGGACAAGAAAACCGCGCTGGTCACCGGTGCATCGTCAGGTATGGGCAAAGTCATCGCCCGTCGTCTTATTCAGGATGGCTATCAGGTTTACGCTGCTGCCCGCAGCGTTGAGAAAATGAACGATCTCGCCCAGCTTGGCGCGCGCCCTCTGCGGATGGATATCTCACGTGATGAAGACATTTTGGCTGCAGTGGATACCATCGTGTCGCAGACGGGTGGGGTTGACGTACTGGTCAACAATGCGGGTTTTGGGCTTTATGGACCGGTAGAAGAGATCGGTATTGATGAAGCTCGCTATCAGTTTGAGGTTAACGTGTTTGGCGCAGCCCGCCTTACGCAACTGCTGCTCCCGGCCATGCGCGCCAGACGCAGTGGCTACATTATCAACATCACTTCGATAGGAGGGAAGATTTACACCCCTCTGGGAGCCTGGTACCACGCAACGAAACATGCGCTCGAAGGATGGTCTGACTGTCTGCGTCTTGAAGTGGCTGAATTTGGCATTAAGGTTGTGATTGTTGAACCGGGTTTAATCGAGACTGGCTTTGGTGATGTGGTCAGCGGCAATTTTGTCAAACGTTCAGCAAGTGGCCCTTACGGTCATCTGGTAGCGAACGTGGCTAACTCGGTCAAAAATGCTTATGGAAATGGCAGAGGCAGCGACCCGAAGGTGATTGCGGACGTGGTTGCCCGCGCCGTTAAAAGTCCTCATCCGCGTACGCGCTATGCAGCCGGCAAGTATGCCAGGATGCTCATCGGCATGCGCGTCTGGTTGGGTGACCGTCTGTTCGATCGCATTATTCTTAGCCAGACCCGATGACCCGAGCGCCGAGGATTAAAAACCCTCGGCTCCGCATGTGCCGCTACACAACGCTGTAAACACCCGCTCCCCAGTACCCCTTACCCGTGCGAGTCTGTTCTTTCCAGCCTGATGCGATCAGTTCTTTTGCAATAAACCGATTGATGATCCCATGCCCCATGAGCAAGACGGGGCCATCGGAGCCCTTAGCCGCCGTCACGAGGATCTCAGCCGCCTTAGCGGCACGTTTTTTAGCAACGCTTACGCACTCTGCCTCGCCAGACAGGCCGCAGAGCCAAAGAACGCGAAACAGCGCCGCCCAGTAAAAAGGTGAGAGCCGTAACCCAGGGATACGAAATACCGGCAGTTCCGCTTCCCGAAAAACCTCATCAATTAAGCCCGGTTCACACCCCAGCGTTTTTAACGATGAGAGGGCTCGCGGGAGAGGACTGCTGAGAAACGTGAGCGCGCGGTACGCGAGGATTTGCGCCATTTCAGGCGGCCTGTCGCTGCCCGTTGAAGAGAGGTTGTAGCTGTCGATCCACTCCGCCATTTCCCTGCACGACACTTTTGGCTCACCTCTGTGCTGAGGTTCTCCATGCCGCATCAAAATAATTTCCATATGTTTTTTATCACCCATCATCCCTTCATCAGAGGCAGAGTAGCGCGATCGGATGAGGTTTTTCACCCACCCGTTTTGGTGTGTCTGAACCTGGAGCGGACTTAGCAGACTTATCAGTCTGTGAAATATTTTCATGCGCGCGTATTCTGTGGGAATGCGCTGAGCATAACCATTTAGGCTAAAGGAAAACGAAAAATGAGAACACAGAAGCGATGCCTTGGCTGCGTGGCTATTGTGGTTGATGACTACGATCGTGCCATTGAATACTACACGGATAAGCTGGGTTTTACCCTTGTAGAAGATACGCCTCAACCGGGTAAACGCTGGGTGGTCGTCTCACCCAACCCGGAAAGCGACTGCAACATTTTGCTGGCTCGTGCTTCTAACGAGAGGCAGGAAAGCTTTATCGGCAATCAATGCGGCGGCAGAGTTTTCCTCTTCCTTCAGACGGATGATTTTTGGCGCGATTACCGTGCCATGAAAGACAAAGGCGTTCATTTCTGCGAAGAACCTCGTGAGGAAGAGTACGGTACGGTGGTGGTGTTTGAAGATATTTACGGCAACCGCTGGGATCTCTACCAAAATGCCCAACGGTGAATGACGCCGTAAAATTGTTGTCATTTGCCGTTCGTTAACCCGGGTTATTAACAAGGATACCGTCCATGACTCTTCGAATTCGACAGGCCACCGGGGCCGATTCAACGATTTTAAGCGAGCTGGGATACCGAATCTATCCCGCCCATTTTCAGCATCTATGGGTGTCAGACGCAGAGATGAAGGATTTTCTGCACGGCGAGTACGCGCTTTCCGTACTTGAACACAGCCTGAAAGAGAACGCTGTTTCCTGGTATGTTGCTGAGACCGATCGGCCAGTGGGATTCATGAAAGTGACCTGGGAAGCCGTGCTCCCGGAAACGGACAAGAATGGCGTTCTCCTCAACAAGCTCTACCTCGATCCCGCCGAGACCGGCAAGAACTATGGCCAGGTGATGTTCAACAACATCACCGACATGGCCCGGAGCAGGGGGAAAGACTATCTCTGGCTGGAGGTGCTTGAGCAGAACGCGGGAGCGTACCGGTTCTACCAGAAGCAGGGCATGCTCTGCGTTAAGAACGTCCTTTTCGAAACCGCTTCCCAGCAGAGCATTCTCAGAATTATGGGGATGTCTCTTTAGAGCGAGAGCTCTCGTCGCGCTGTGCCAGCGATAGCGCGCTGGCGCTGGCGGGATCGAACAGCGAGAGGCTCTCAATCTGATTGAGTAAAATCACCTTCCGGAATGACATGGCGCTGCGGGGCTCGGAGTCGAGCGTGATGTCATGCTCCGCATACCACTTGCTGTAGTTATTCTCGATGCGAAAGTTCATCGTCTTCGCATCTCTGTACCCGCTTAACATCGGGATCAGCACGATATTGGCCGTTTTTTCATATTCCAGCGTCGCGGTGTGGATCATGCCGACGTAAATCCGCCTCGACCGGAGCGTGACCTGCGCCAGTTCCCCTTGCTCCATACACTGGTACAGCAGCTGTTCAATACCGCTCGACTGCGCCAGACGTTTGTAGAGCTTTTTCCGGCTTTCACCGTCCAGCCTGGCGCTGCCTGCCCAGTTAGAGCGGTAGAGGCAAAACAGGATGGCAAACGCCAGCATCACAACCACCGGCGCCTGAATGCCTAAAAAGCTCCAGTTCATAAAGTCGATTTGCCAGTCGGTATATTTCGGCGAGGCAAAGTGAAAAGCGTTGTTGGCCGCAGAAAGGGCGAGCAGGAGCAGCCAGAGCAGACCGGTGGCAATCACGCCTTGCAGAACGAAAATACAGCCGTACAGCGCCACAAGAAAATAGACGTCCCAGCCGAAGGAACGCTTGATTTTAAAGCGGGTCGACAGGTCGCGGCTGGTGTACCAGTACCCGCATACCATCAGCACCATAAATATCGCCGTTCCCATATCAGGCCCTCTTCAGCATGTTGACGTGACGCAGAAAATCCTGCCGCACCTCGTTGCTTTTGTAGTTCACCGAGGCGTTCCCGTCCTGGTCGATAATGATGCGATCGCCATCTTCGACGGCTTCAATGATTTCCTGCTGGCTCATCACCTGCAGTAAGGATTCCGGGCTGGAGAAAAGAGAGAGAAAGAAACGTTTCACGAGGACATCCTTATGAATAAAAAGGATAAGCCTGGAAGAAGACCGGGGAGTTTGCCTTAAGGATATCCTGAAAGTTAAAGCCGGGTGGCGGCTACGCCTTACCCGGCCTGAAAAACCACTATTTTGCACAAATTTAAATTATTGATATATAGCAAAAATAAAAAATAAATCTCCACAAACTTGGACAAATAACGTTAATTGTGTAAGTTTTAATTATGCGATTACGCCACGTTGTTTACAGCCAGGATGTGACCCATGAGCACTTTGCCCTTTGTCGTGAGTCGGTTTGTTGAGTACTACGCCGCACTGGATAGCCAGCCGCCGTCCGCGCTGGTGGGGCTTTACCATTCGAATGCCACGCTTATCGATCCGTTTGGCGAGCATAACGGGATTTTCGCGCTTCAGCGCTACTTCACCCATCTTCTGGCCAACGTCGAGCATTGCCGTTTTTCGATCGATACGCCGCTGTGCAGCGGGAACCGGTTTGCTGTGACCTGGGTAATGCACTGGTCGCATCCGCGCATTGCCGGGGGAGAGCCGCTCGAACTGCCGGGATGTTCGGTGGTGGACACGGAAAACGATCTCATTATGCACCAGCGCGACTACTACGATGCGGGAGAGATGATCTACGAACACCTTCCTCTGCTGGGCTGGGCGGTACGCGGCGTGAAGCGGAGGGTCAAATCATGAAAACGGTGCTGATCACCGGCGCAAGCTCGGGCATCGGTGCCGGGCTGGCGAAATCCTTTGCCGCAGACGGCTACCACGTGATTGCCTGCGGACGCGATCCGGCGCGCCTCGAAGCGCTGCATCAGACCTGCCCCAATCTCACCGTTCGCCTGTTCGATATGACAGACAGGGACGCCTGTCGCCAGGCGCTGACCGGCAGCTACGCCGATCTGATTATTCTCTGCGCCGGTACCTGCGAATATCTCGATGGAGGCGTGGTGGATGCGGCGCTGGTGGAGCGGGTTATGGCGACAAATTTCCTCGGCCCGGTGAACTGTCTTGACGCGCTGCAGCCGCAGCTGACGGCTGGCAACCGCGTGGTGCTGGTGAGTTCCATGGCCCACTGGCTGCCTTTCCCACGGGCAGAAGCCTACGGCGCGTCCAAAGCGGCCCTGAGCTGGTTTGCCGAGAGTTTGCGCCTGGACTGGGAGCCAAAAGGGATTGCCGTCACGGTGGTCTCCCCGGGCTTTGTTGATACGCCGCTGACGCGCAAAAACGACTTTGCCATGCCGGGCAGGGTGAGCGTCGACGAGGCGGTCAAGGCGATCCGTACCGGGCTGGCGGCAGGGAAAATGCATATCGCGTTTCCTGACGGGTTCGGCTTTATTTTGCGGTTGCTCTCCGGGCTGCCTGCGTTTCTTCAGCGCGCGCTGCTGCGCAGGATGGTGCGTTCATGAACATTGCGATTATCGGCAGCGGCATCGCCGGGCTGACCTGCGCCTGGCGCCTGGCCGGACACCATCAGGTGACCCTGTTTGAAGCGGGTGCCACGCCCGGCGGCCATACCGCAACGGTAGACGTCTCGACGCCACAGGGTACCTACGCGATCGATACCGGGTTTATCGTTTACAACGATCGCACCTATCCGCGCTTTATGGGCCTGCTCAGCGAGCTGGGCATCAGCGGGCAAAAAACACAGATGAGCTTTTCGGTGCACAACCCGGCGACGGGGCTGGAGTACAACGGACACACCCTGACGTCGCTGTTTGCCCAGCGTCGAAACCTGGTGAATCCGGCATTCTGGCGGCTGCTCGGGGAGATCGTCCGCTTCAATCGTCTGGCAAAACAGGCGCTGGACGGGGAGGTGGACCCGAACGCCACGCTGCAAACGTTTCTGGAACAGCACGGCTTCACGCCGTTTTTTGCGCGCCACTACATTCTGCCGATGGGGGCCGCCATCTGGTCCTCGTCGCTGCAGGAGATGAAGCGTTTCCCGCTGCCGCTTTTCTTACGTTTCTTCCAGAACCACGGGCTGCTGGATATCACCCAGCGCCCGCAGTGGTACGTGGTGCCGGGCGGCTCGCGGGAGTATATCCGCGCCATGCTCGACAAGCTGGGCGATCGTCTGAATCTGCACCTCAACGCGCCGGTGCAGCGGGTGAGCCGCCACGCGCACGGGGTTACGCTTCAGCTCGAAAACGGCAGCCATACCTTCGATCGGGTGATTTTTGCCTGCCACTCCGCCAGCGCCCTGGCGATGCTTGATGACCCGACGCCCGCGGAGCGCGAGGTGCTGGGCGATATCGGCTGGCAGCGCAACGAGGTCGTTTTACACAGCGATCCGCGCTGGCTGCCGGTGCGGCAGCGCGCATGGGCCAGCTGGAACTACCGCCTGAGCGCGGAAGAACAGGCCAGCGCCTGCGTCACCTACAACATGAACATCCTGCAGGGGCTGCCTGAGGGCAGTCCGCTGTTCTGCGTCACCCTCAATCCGGACGCGCCGGTGGATGAACGCTTCGTTCTGCAACGTTTTGTCTATGAGCATCCATTGTTTAACCCGCAAAGCTGGAGGGCGCAGGCGCGGCGCGGCGAGATCAACGGTCATAACCGGAGCTGGTACTGCGGGGCCTACTGGTACAACGGCTTTCATGAAGATGGCGTGCGCAGCGCGCTGGACGTGGTCAATGCGATAGCAGCCGGAGAGGGGAACTGAGATGAACAGCTGCCTCTACCACGGCGTCTTACGCCACCGCCGCCTTCAGCCGAAAACCCACCAATTCAGCTACAGCGTCTTTATGGCCTGGCTGGATCTCGATGAACTGCCGCTGCTGTCGTCCGTCGGCGTGCGGCGCAATCGCTTTGCCGCCGCCTCGTTCCACGACGCGGACTATCCGCTCGGCGCGCCGCTCAAAGAGAACGTGCTCAGCAGGCTGGAGAGCCTGACCGGAGAACGCCCGGACGGGCGGGTCATGCTCCTGACGCAGCTGCGCTATTTTGGCTTTCATTTCAATCCGGTCAACTTTTACTACTGCTACGACGGGAGGGGAACGCTGCGATGGGTGCTGGCGGAGGTCCGCAACACGCCGTGGAATGAACGCCATTACTATGCCGTCAACGGACAGGATGCGCAGCCCACGGAAAAAGCGTTTCACGTTTCCCCCTTCAACCCGATGGACATGATTTACCACTGGCGCTTTAACGACCCGGATAACACGCTGCATATGCACATTGAAAATCATCAGGAAGCGAAGGTCTTTGACGCCACGCTCGCGCTGCGCCGGGAGCCTTTGACGCGCCCCGCGCTGCGCTCGCTGTTGCTGCGCATCCCGCTCATGACCCTGAAAACCGTTTTTGCCATTTACTGGCAGGCGCTGCGCCTGTGGCTCAAGCGCGTGCCGCTGTATAACCACCCCGTCAGCAGGAGTGAACGCTCATGACCGATCCCGTCTTTGCGTTAGAACCCGATATTCCGCGCAACGTCCGCATCGCACGATGGCTGCTGTTTCGTCTGTTAAGCGGCATTCGCGGCGGCTCTCTCACGCTGCGTGAAGGGGCACAGACCTTTCATTTTGGCGAGACGTCCTCTGCACTGCATGCCGACGTGCAGATCCTCACGCCCGGCGTCTACTGGCGCGTCTTAACGGGCGGGAGCCTTGCTGCGGCAGAAGCCTGGATGGACGGCGAATGGGAAACTGCGCACCTTACGCCGCTTCTGGAGCTGCTGGCGCTCAACGGCGAGGTGCTTGGCCGTCTGGAAAACGGGTTCCGTCTGCTCGGCAGGCCGCTGG
Source organism: Enterobacter sp. DC1 (assembly GCF_000568075.1). Classification (NCBI taxonomy): domain Bacteria; kingdom Pseudomonadati; phylum Pseudomonadota; class Gammaproteobacteria; order Enterobacterales; family Enterobacteriaceae; genus Enterobacter; species Enterobacter sp. DC1. The sequence continues at coordinate 536,347 of NZ_AZUA01000001.1, read as the reverse complement.
AGCGGATACGCCACTGGACCCGGCGTAACTCCCGCGTGCAGGCGCGCGAAAATATTGCCGCCCATTACGATCTGGGCAATACCTTCTATGCCCATTTTCTGGATAAAGAGCTGCTCTATTCCAGCGCGCTGTTTACTGGTGATGAGCAGGATCTCACGGCGGCCCAGCAGGCCAAAATGGCGCGCCTGTGTGACCAGCTGGCGCTAAGCCCGGGTGACCACCTGCTGGAAATTGGCACCGGCTGGGGCGCGATGGCGGAATACGCCGCCCGTCATTACGGCTGTCGGGTAACCACCACCACGCTGTCGCAGGAGCAATATAGCTGGGCGACCGAGCGGATCGCCCGCGCCGGGTTGCAGGATCGCGTTGAGGTACTGCTCTGCGACTATCGCGACCTCACCGGACAGTACGACAAGCTGGTCTCGATAGAGATGATTGAGGCCGTCGGGCAACGCTATCTGCCCACGTTTTTCCGCACCTGCCAGGCGCGGCTGCGCCCCGGAGGACGGATGGCGATTCAGGCCATCACTATTCAGGACCAGCGCTATCGCGACTACAGCAAAAGCGTCGATTTTATCCAGCGCTACATTTTTCCCGGCGGCTTCCTGCCGAGCATAACCGCGATGAACGAGCTGATGACGCGCCACACCGATTTCGTGGTACGCAACCTCTTCGACATGGGCCCCGACTACGCCCGCACGCTGGCCCACTGGCGGCAGCGCTTTGTCCACGCCTGGCAGGAGATTGAAAAGCTCGGCTTCGACGAACGGTTCCGCCGCATGTGGCTGTACTACTTCGGCTACTGCGAAGCCGGGTTTAACGCTCGCACCATCAGCGTGGTGCAGCTGACCGCCGAGCGCGTATGAGACGTTACCTTCAGGTCTTCCTGCTGGCCGTCGCGTTCGATCTTTACTGGGCGCTGGTGGTGCTCTTTCGCGAACAGGGCCTGATTATCTGGCTCGCGCTGGCGATCCTGGCGTGCCTGCTCTTGCCGCCTGCATACCGTTTTTACGCTATTGGGCTGGCTGCGGCGGGCAGCCTGCTGGACGCGCTCTGGGCCCTGACCGGGCTGATTGCCTTTACCGGCGAGTCCCTGATGCCGTTATGGATGGTGGCACTGTGGCTGATGTTCGCCACGGTCTGGACGCAGCTGACGCGCACCACCACGCTACCCGGCTGGCTGCTGACCCTGCTGGCCGCCGTGGGGGGGCCGGTGGCTTACCTGTTTGGCGAGCGGCTAGGGGGAATTACGTTTCTGGAGCCGACCTTTATCGTCGTGAGCTGGATGGCGCCGGGCTGGCTGGTGTTGATGCTGTTTTTCCACCTGCTGATGGGGAGACAAAAATGAGAGCTGCGGTTTTACTGCTTTGGCTAACGGTGGTTGTGCCTGCTGCCCAGGCCGCCGACTGGCTTGCCTGGCGGAAGGTGGGGGACGCCACGCTCACCTGGGGACCTTTCACCGTCTATACCTCCCAGCTGCGCACCCCGGACGGCCGTTACAGCCGGGACCAGGATCAGGCGCTGATTATTACCTATGCGCGCGACATCGATCGCGATGAACTGGTTGAGGCGACCCGCGACCAGTGGCAGGCGCAGGGGATCCTGGCGCAGGAGCCGCAAAGCGAAGCCTGGCTGCGGATGCTCCGGTCGCTGTGGCCGGATGTTCGCCCGGGCTCACAGCTGGCGTTTGTTCTCAACGATAAGCAGGGGCAGTTCTGGTATCGCGCGTCAGCGGCGCAAACATCCTTTATTCCACTCGGATCGCGCCAGTCGGAAGCGTTCAGCACCCGTTTTCTGGCCATCTGGCTCGATCCTCGCACGCAATATCCTGAGCTGCGTCAGCAGTTAATCGGAGGCCAAAAATGAAACGTATCCTGATGATGGCGCTGGCATTCACGATGCTGCTGGCGGGCTGTAGCACGGAGGTGGCCGAGTATCGCCAGCAGCAGCCGCGGCTTGATATCTTCCACTACTTTCAGGGCAAAACCGAAGCGTGGGGGATGGTGCAGGATCGCAGCGGCAAGCAGATCCGCCGTTTCCACGTTGAGATTGCCGGGGACGTTATCGGCGATACGCTTACGCTCAATGAGCACTTTGTCTACGACGATGGCGAGAAGCAGCAGCGGGTCTGGCATATTCGCCGCGTGGGGAACGATCGCTACGAGGGAACGGCAGGGGATATTGAAGGGGTTGCCACGGGGCAGGCCGCAGGCAACGCCTTTAACTGGCATTACAGCATGAACGTGAAGGCCAACGGCAGCACCTGGCTACTGAACTTCGACGACTGGATGTATTTGCAGGATGAGACCCATCTGTTTAATAAAACCGAGATGAAGAAGCTGGGCGTCACCGTCGCCACGGTGACGCTGTTCTTTACCCGTAAAGAGTGATGATGCGAGCAGTGAACAATCCCCTCGCCCCTATGGGGAGAGGGTTAGGGAGAGGGGAACATACTACTGTTGTGGTCATTCCGTTCACTTTATGTTCCTCAATATTTTTTAGCTTTCGGCGCGGGATTTGCTTCCCGAGTATATAAAGGCCAGAGCAATCCCCAGGCAGGCAACCGCCCCCAGACGGCTCATCGAAAAGGGAATGGCCGCATTGCCCAGCCAGCCAAAGTTATCAATCAGCATACTCATGGCGAGCTGGCCGAATATCACCGCCACCGTGGCGACGGCGGTGCCGATGCGCTGCACCGCAAGGACCATGATCACAATGTAAGGCACGCCGAACATCGCCCCGAGGAGCTGCCATTTCGGCACGTCCAGCAGCGTGTTCGCCTGCTTAGGCTCAAAGAAGAAAATCAGCAGGGCGGTCACCAGCGCGCCGACGGAAAACGTCAGAAACGCGCTCTTGAAAACGCCCACGCTGCTGCCGAGCTGCCCGTTAATCGCGGCCTGAATGCTCAGCGTTGCGCCGCCGCAGACGGCCAGAAGAATCATTATCAGCGTCATATCATCACCCCTGTGCGACCAGAACCAGTGCCGCAATAATAAAAACCAGCGCCACGATACGTTTTGCGTTTATCTTCCTGTGCGGCGTACCCAGCAGGCCAAAGTGATCGATGATCAGGCTTTTAAAAACCTGACCGGCCAGAATGCCAATCATTGTCAGAGCGATGCCGATGGTCGGCGTGGCGATCGTCAGAATGACCACGTAAACAGGGCCAAGCACGCCGCCGAGCAGCTGCCAGCCGGGCTGGGCGAAAAACGACGGGCTGTTACGCGGGCTGAAAAACAGCATGAGCAGAAACGTCAGCGCGGCGCCGACGCCAAAAATGCTGAACGTCGCCCATAAATCGCCCACTTCTCCCCCTAATGGCCCCAGCAGCCCCGCCTCGACGGAGAGGCCCATTCCGCCGGCAATTACCAGTAAAATCAAAACAAACTGCATTACGCTTCCTCCGTTTTCAGGCGAAGAAGATTACGTCGGTAGACCCGTGAGAAAAATGCCATAATGCAGGAAACACCTTTGCAGGAAATGCATTAATGTCAGATGCCGGAAGCATGAACCTTCGCTCACTGCTGCTGTTTATTGCCGTCTATGAAACGCAGAACTTTTCCGTTGTCGCGCGACGAGAGGGAATATCCGCCTCGCAGGTGTCGCGCATTGTTCATCAGCTTGAGGACGCGCTCGGCCAGCAGCTGTTCTATCGCAATACCCGGGCGGTGATCCCCACGGAAAGCGGGCATCTGTTTATCCGCTATGCCCGGGCGATGGTCGATAACTTCGAAGAGGCGCGTCGGGAGCTGGATGAACGTTCGACCGAACCCTCCGGCACGGTCCGCATAAATGGGCCGGTATTTTTTGGACAGAGACACGTTGCGCCCGGACTGGCAGGTCTGGCCGAGCGTTATCCACGGTTAACCATAGAGCTGACGCTGACCGATGACTTTATCGACCCGCACCGGGACGCCGCCGATCTCATTTTCCGCATCGGCACGCTGACGGATTCGACGTTCCACGCCCGTGTTTTTGGGCAGCAGCGCTACCACCTGGCCGCGTCGCCCGCGTATCTGCGTCAGCACGGCGTCCCGGCCGACCCGACCGAACTGAGCCAGCACAAATGTCTGGTCTATCGCGGTTCGTCCGGGCCTAACCGCTGGCTCGTGCGTCGCAAAGGGGAGAATTGGGTGCATTATCCCGTCGCGCCGCTAATGACGTCCAATAATGCGGAGTCGCTGCTCATTGCCGCGCTGGGTGGGATGGGGATCGTCCTGTTTCCGGACTGGCTGATTGGCGACAGGCTGCTGCGGGGCGAGCTGATCGCCCTTATGCCGGAAATGGCGTGCGCCATCAACACGGAGCAACTCAATATTGCGGCGATCTATCCTAACGCACGTCATCCGCCCCTGAACGTCAGGGCGGTGATTGATTATTACGTGGCGTTTTTCGGCACGCCGCTCTACTGGCAAACGTAAGGCAATTACGCGCCGAGCTCTTTGCGGATAATTTCTGCGCCAGCGCTGAGTGCTCTCAGCTTGCCGTTAGCAACCTCGCGGGAGAGAGGAGCCATACCGCAGTTGGTTGACGGGTAAAGCTTGTCCGCATCGACAAACTGCAGCGCTTTACGCAGCGTATCGGCGACTTCCTCCGGCGTTTCAACGGCGTTGGTTGCCACATCGATCGCGCCGACCATCACTTTCTTACCGCGAATCAGCTCCAGCAGATCCATCGGCACGCGGGAGTTGTGGCACTCCAGGGAGATGATGTCGATGCTAGAGGTCTGCAGCTTAGGGAAGGCCTCTTCGTACTGGCGCCACTCTGAGCCGAGCGTCTTTTTCCAGTCCGTATTGGCTTTGATGCCGTAGCCATAGCAGATGTGTACCGCGGTTTCGCACTTCAGCCCTTCAACGGCGCGTTCCAGCGCGGCGATACCCCAGTCGTTCACCTCGTCAAAAAAGACGTTAAATGCCGGTTCATCAAACTGGATAATATCCACGCCTGCGGCCTCTAACTCACGCGCTTCCTGGTTGAGGATTTTGGCGAATTCCCAGGCCAGCTTTTCGCGGCTTTTATAGTGCGCGTCGTAAAGGGTGTCGATCATGGTCATCGGCCCGGGCAGGGCCCATTTGATCGGCTTGTCCGTCAGCTGGCGCAGGTACTTCGCATCGTCCACGAATACCGGCTTCTGACGCGCAACGGCTGATACCACGGTCGGCACGCTGGCGTCATAGCGGTTACGAATGCGCACCGTCTGGCGATTTTCAAAATCCACGCCGCTCAGGTGTTCAATAAAGGTGGTGACGAAATGCTGGCGGGTCTGTTCTCCGTCGCTGACGATATCGATACCCGCGCGGATCTGCTCATCCAGAGACAGGCGCAGCGCGTCCTGTTTACCCGCCAGGAGTTCCTGATCCTGTAATTTCCAGGGTGACCACAGCGTTTCAGGTTGTGCAAGCCAGGTCGGCTTAGGCAGGCTGCCAGCCGTAGAAGTCGGGAGCAATGTTTTCATAATAAAAGACCTTTTTTGATGAATTAAAGCGTGTAGTTATCAGACCACTGCTCAAGAATGTGTTGGTAAGGCTTAATGAAGTACGCTTCGGTAAAGCGACCCTGTTCAATCGCCAGTCGGCTACGCTCTTCCCGGTCATAAACAATTTTTGTTAAGGAGTGATCCTGCTGGTTTAGATCCGGTCGGTAGCACAGTCCCGCCGCCGAGTTTGCGTTATAAATTTCCGGGCGATAGATTTTCTGGAACGTCTCCATCGTGCTGATGGTGGCAATCAGCTCCAGATCGGTGTAATCACTCAGCAAATCCCCGGTAAAGAAGAATGCGAAAGGCGCCACGCTGTTTTCCGGCATGAAATAGCGAACCTGCAGGCCCATCTTCGCGAAGTACTGTTCCGTTAGCGACTCGCCATCCGGCTGATACTCAACGCCCAGCACAGGATGCTGGTTACCGTTGCGGCGATAGGTGTCTTTGCTGGAGACGCTCAGGCAGATCACCGGACCCTTGCTGAAGTTCTCTTTGTATTCCGGCGAATTCACAAAGTGGCGGAAAATATTGCCGTGCAGTTCGCCAAACTTTTCCGGAATGCTGAAGTGCTGCTGGTTCTTGTTGTGTTCCAGCAGCCGCACGCTGAAATCATAATCCCGCACGTAAGAAGAGAAGTTATTTCCGACGATGCCCGGGATACGCAGGTTATTTTTTTTGTCGACAATCGTGGTTTGCAATATCTCAATGGCCGGGAAAGGTTTTTCCGCGCCAATGTTCAAATCGACAGAGATGATTTCAAGCTCAACCGCGTAGCGATCGGCGTTTGGGTTATCCCAGCGCGCCAGGGCGTTAAAGCGGTTGTTGATCATCACCAGCGTATTGCGCAGGTTTTCCTGACGTTTTTCCCCGCGCGCCAGGTTGGCAAAGTTGGTGGTCGTACGCGTATTTTCTGACGGGTTGTAATTCTCATCGAAGCAACTGCGCTTAAGGGTATATGTGAAAGCTTTGCTCATTGTGGTTATGCATCCTAAGTTCATGTTGCTAAGAAGTTGCCGATGCATAATTTATGCCTGAGCCCGGGGCGCAGGGGAAGTGACTTAATTTCAATGCAACATGAGCGAACTTCATGAAGTGTAATGCTCGAGGTGTCGCTGCCTTCATGCCGGGTGGCGCTGCGCTTACCCGGCCTACGGTTCAGCGTCGTTTGTAGGCCCGTGCAAGCGCAGCGCCGCCGGGCGAAGCTCGTAATATGTCTGTGATATGCACTTGCCCTCGTCGTTAACCGGCAGCGGGGGAGAGGGATTTTTTATTTCCGTTCAATTCCCGCTATAATCCCCAAAATTTCCAACCGGTTTAGAAACGATCATGACAAAACTCACCTTACAAGAGCAGATGCTGAAAGCGGGCTTAGTCAGCAGCAAGAAAGCGGCAAAAGTGCAGCGCACGGCAAAGAAATCACGCGTTCAGGCGCGCGAGGCTCGGGAAGCGGTAGAAGAGAACAAGAAAGCGCAGATCGAGCGCGACAAGCAGCTGAGCGAGCAGCAGAAGCAGGCCGTGCTGGCGAAAGAGTTTAAAGCACAGGTGAAGCAGCTGATTGAGATGAACCGCATCACCGTGGCGAGAGGCAACATTACCTTTAACTTCACCGACGGCAATCTGATCAAAAAAATCGAGGTCGACAAGCAAACTCAGGCTCAGCTGATCAACGGCCGTCTGGCGATTGCTCGCCTGGTCATTAACGCCAGCGGCGACTGTGAATACGCGATAATTCCGGCGGTGGTGGCCGATAAAATTGCCCAGCGCGATGCCGACAGCATCGTGTTAAACAGCGCGCTCAGCCAGGAAGAGCAGGACGAAGACGATCCGTACGCGGACTTCAAAATCCCTGACGATTTGATGTGGTAAACCGCATTCAGAACGGGGCGGTGTGACGGGCGTTAACCGGCTCTCCACTCACGGGATGAATAAAATTCAACTCGCTGGCATGCAGCATCAGCCGGGGCGTTTCCTCAGCACCCGGCGCTTCAAGACCGCCATACAGATCGCAGCCCAGAATCGGGTGCCCCAGCTGCTGGCAGTGAATACGCAGCTGATGGGTTCGCCCGGTCTCCGGCGTAAGCATCACCCGCGTTAACGGCAGTCCCGTACTCTGATAAAACCGTTCCACCACCCGATAGCGGGAGCGGGCGGGTTTTCCGTTGATGGCGCAGATCGACATCAGCGGGAACAGCGCCGGGTCTTTGGCTATCGGCGCGTCTATTACTCCCTCATCGTTTTCCAGATGTCCGCAAAGCAGGGCGCTGTAGGCTTTCTCCACGCTACGCTGGCTGAACTGCTGGCACAGCGCCGCGTTGATGGCCTTATTGCGCGCAACCACCATCAGCCCGGACGTGCCGAAATCCAGACGGTGTACCAGCGTGCAGCCGGGGAACGTCTGGACCAGACGATAATGGACGGAATCAAGGTTTTGCGGATTTTTGCCCGAGAGGCTGAGCAGACCGGAAGGCTTATCGATCAGCAGCAGATGTTCATCCTGCCAGAGGATCTGAATGTCGTCGTGACACGGTGGGGCTATAAAAGAATCAATAATCGCAGACATCAGGCCGCCCGGCTGGAGAGTGGGAGCGGATGATAACGAAATGCGGGAGAAAAGAAAAACCCTCCCACCTGGCGGTGAGAGGGCAAAATCTTAGGCTGCTACCAGGCTGTCGATGGCGGCTTTCGCATCGGTCTGCGCTTTGGTCGCCACTTCCGGACCGTAAGCGATACCTTCAGCGAACACGAAGTTCACGTCAGTGATGCCGATGAAGCCCAGGAACAGGCTCAGGTACGGCGCAACCAGGTCGGTTGGGGTGTCTTTATGGATACCGCCACGGCTGGTCAGTACGATCGCACGTTTACCTTTCACCAGACCTTCAGGGCCGTTCTCGGTGTAACGGAAGGTTACGCCAGCGCGCGCCACCAGGTCGAAGTAGTTCTTCAGCTGGGTAGGGATGTTGAAGTTGTACATTGGGGCGTTGATGACGATAACGTCGTGCGCCTGCAGCTCAGCAATCAGCTCGTCGGACAGGGCCAGGGCTTCCTGCTGACGTGGAGACAGCGGTGCATCGCTTGGGCGCAGCGCGCCAACCAGCTCGCCGTCCAGCACAGGAATTGGGTTTGCAGCCAGGTCACGCACGGTGATTTCGTCAGCAGAATGCTGTTCACGCCACTGTTCAACGAAGTAATCAGACAGCTGACCAGACTGAGAGTACCCTGCCAGAATACTGGATTTCAAAACTAATACTTTGCTCATGGGTGATTCCTGTTGTTGCATTTGATTGAAGGGGGTTGCCCCGTTGCTTGTTGACACTCTATTCACAATCCTGCCACAGAGATAGCGCAATATATCGAAGCCTATGTTCGAATTTTTTGAATAAGGCGCTAAAGGCGTCAATGTGGTACTCTATAGCAATCATTAAAAAGAGAGTTTATCAGGGCGTGTACTGCCCTTTAACGCTATGACAGAACAACAAAAATTAACCTTCCCGATGCTCCTGCAACAGCTTGATTCTCTGATGCTGCGCGATAAACAGCGCTTTGCCCGCCGTCTGCACGGCGTGAAGAAGGTTAAAAATCCTGATGCACAACAGGCCATTTACCAGGAGATGGCGAAAGAGATTGAACAGGCGGCAGGGAAAGTTGTGCTGCGTGAAGCTGCACGCCCGGCGATTACCTACCCGGAAAACCTGCCCGTCAGCCAGAAAAAACAGGACATCCTTGAGGCCGTCCGCGACCACCAGGTGGTGATTGTCGCGGGTGAAACCGGCTCGGGGAAAACCACCCAGCTGCCGAAAATCTGTATGGAGCTGGGGCGCGGGCTAAAAGGGCTGATTGGCCACACCCAGCCGCGTCGACTGGCGGCGCGCACCGTGGCGAACCGTATTGCCGAAGAGCTGCAGACGGAGCCGGGCGGCTGCATTGGTTACAAGGTGCGATTCAGCGACCACGTTAGCGATAACACCATGGTCAAGCTGATGACCGACGGTATTCTGCTGGCGGAAATCCAGCAGGATCGCCTGCTGATGCAGTACGACACCATCATCATTGACGAAGCGCACGAGCGCAGCCTGAACATCGACTTCCTGCTCGGCTACCTTAAAGAGCTGCTGCCGCGTCGCCCGGATCTGAAAATCATCATCACCTCCGCGACCATCGACCCGGAGCGCTTCTCGAAGCATTTCAATAATGCGCCGATTATCGAGGTGTCAGGACGTACCTATCCGGTTGAGGTGCGCTATCGCCCGATTGTGGAAGAGGCGGATGATACCGAGCGCGACCAGCTGCAGGCCATCTTCGACGCCGTTGACGAGCTGGGTAACGAAAGCGCGGGCGACATCCTGATCTTCATGAGCGGCGAGCGCGAAATTCGCGACACCGCCGATGCGCTCAGCAAGCGCGACCTGCGCCACACGGAGATCCTGCCGCTTTACGCGCGACTGTCAAACAGCGAGCAGAACCGCGTATTCCAGCCGCACGGCGGGCGACGTATCGTTCTGGCAACCAACGTGGCGGAAACCTCGCTGACCGTGCCGGGGATTAAATACGTTATCGACCCGGGCACGGCGCGCATCAGCCGCTACAGCTACCGCACCAAGGTCCAGCGGCTGCCGATTGAGCCGGTCTCTCAGGCTTCCGCCAACCAGCGTAAGGGCCGCTGCGGCCGCGTGTCGGAAGGGATCTGTATTCGCCTCTATTCCGAAGATGATTTCCTGTCGCGTCCGGAATTTACCGACCCGGAAATTCTGCGTACCAACCTGGCGTCCGTTATCCTGCAGATGACCGCGCTGGGGCTGGGCGACATCGCGGCGTTTCCGTTTGTCGAAGCGCCGGACAAACGCAACATTCAGGACGGCGTACGTCTGCTGGAAGAGCTCGGCGCCATTACCACCGACGAGCAGGCCACGGTCTACACGCTGACGCCGCTGGGCCGCCAGCTCAGCCAGCTGCCGGTGGATCCGCGCCTGGCCCGTATGGTGCTGGAAGCGCAAAAGCACGGCTGCGTGCGCGAGGCGATGATCATTACCTCGGCGCTCTCCATTCAGGATCCGCGCGAGCGTCCGATGGACAAACAGCAGGCGTCTGACGAAAAGCATCGTCGCTTCCACGACAAAGAATCCGATTTCCTCGCCTTCGTAAACCTGTGGAACTATCTCGGCGAGCAGCAGAAAGCGCTCTCCTCGAACCAGTTCCGCCGCCAGTGCCGCGTGGATTTCCTCAACTACCTGCGCGTGCGCGAGTGGCAGGATATCTACACCCAGCTGCGCCAGGTGGTGAAAGAGCTGGGCATTCCGGTCAACAGTGAACCGGCGGAGTACCGCGAAATTCATATCGCGCTGCTGACCGGCCTGCTGTCCCACATTGGGATGAAGGACGCCGAAAAGCAGGAGTATACCGGCGCGCGTAACGCCCGTTTCTCCATCTTCCCCGGTTCCGGCCTGTTCAAGAAGCCGCCGAAATGGACCATGGTCGCGGAGCTGGTGGAAACCAGCCGCCTGTGGGGGCGCATTGCCGCGCGTATCGATCCGGAATGGGTAGAGCCGGTGGCTCAGCACCTGCTGAAACGCTCATACAGTGAACCGCACTGGGAGCGCGCGCAGGGCGCGGTAATGGCGACCGAGAAGGTGACCGTTTACGGCCTGCCGGTGGTCGCCGCGCGTAAGGTCAACTACAGCCAGATTGACCCGGCGCTCAGCCGCGAGCTGTTTATCCGCCACGCGCTGGTGGAGGGAGACTGGCAGACGCGTCACGCCTTCTTCCGTGAAAACCTGAAGCTGCGCGCGGAAGTGGAGGAGCTTGAGCACAAGTCCCGCCGCCGCGACATTCTGGTGGACGACGAGGCGCTGTTTGAATTTTACGACCAGCGCATCAGCCACGAGGTTATCTCCGCCCGCCACTTCGACAGCTGGTGGAAGAAGGCCAGCAAAGAGACGCCGGACCTGCTCAACTTCGAAAAGAGCATGCTGATTAAAGAGGGGGCGGAGTCGGTCAGCAAGCTCGACTACCCGAACTTCTGGCATCAGGGCAACCTCAAGCTGCGTCTGACCTATCAGTTTGAACCGGGTGCCGACGCGGACGGCGTGACCGTCCATATTCCGCTGCCGCTGCTAAACCAGGTTGATGAGGGCGGGTTTGAGTGGCAAATCCCCGGCCTGCGCCGCGAGCTGGTGATTGCGCTGATCAAATCCCTGCCGAAACCGGTGCGCCGTAACTTTGTGCCTGCGCCAAACTATGCGGAAGCTTTTTTAGGCCGCGTCACGCCGCTGGAGCTGCCGCTGCTGGACGCGCTGGAGCGCGAGTTCCGACGCATGACCGGCACCACCATCGACCGCGAAGACTGGAACTGGGATCAGGTGCCCGATCACCTGAAAATCAGCTTCCGCGTGGTGGATGATAAAAACAAAAAGCTGCAGGAAGGCCGTTCGCTGAGCGAGCTGAAAGAGGCGCTGAAAGGCAAAGTTCAGGAGACGCTTTCTGCGGTGGCGGACGACGGTATCGAGCAGAGCGGGCTGCATATCTGGAGCTTTGGTCAGCTTCAGGAAAGCTACGAACAGAAGCGCGGTAACTATAAGGTCAAAGCCTGGCCTGCGCTGGTGGACGAGCGCGATAGCGTGGCGATCAAGCTGTTTGATAATCCGCAGGAACAGCAGCAGATGATGTGGCGCGGGCTGCGTCGCCTGCTGCTGCTCAACATCCCGTCGCCGATCAAGTATCTGCACGAGAAGCTGCCGAACAAAGCCAAGCTCGGGCTGTACTTTAATCCGTACGGCAAAGTGTTGGATCTGATTGACGACTGCATCTCCTGCGGCGTGGACAAGCTGATCCACGAGGCGGGCGGTCCGGTCTGGACGGAAGAGGGCTTTGCTCAGCTTCATGAAAAGGTGCGCGCGGAGCTGAACGACACCGTGGTGGAGATTGCCAAACAGGTCGAACAGATCCTCACCGCCGTGTTCAATATCAACAAGCGCCTGAAGGGGCGCGTGGATATGACCATGGCGCTGGGGCTCTCGGACGTGAAGGCGCAGATGGCGGGGCTGGTCTATCGCGGCTTTGTCACCGGCAACGGATTTAAGCGTCTGGGCGATACGCTGCGCTATCTGCAGGCCATTGAAAAACGTCTGGAAAAAATGGCTATCGACCCGCACCGCGATCGCGCGCAGATGCTGAAAGTGGAGAGCGTGCAGCAGGCGTGGCAGCAGTGGCTAAACAAGCTGCCGCCGGCGCGCCGCGACGATGAAGACGTGCAGGCGATCCGCTGGATGATCGAGGAGCTGCGCGTCAGCTTCTTTGCCCAGCAGCTCGGTACGCCGTATCCGATTTCGGATAAGCGTATTCTGCAGGCGATGGAGCAGATTTCCGGTTAAAACCCTTGCCCGGAGGCGCTGCGCTTACCGGGCCTACGGGAGAATATGTAGGCCGGGTAAGGCGTAGCCGCCACCCGGCTGGTTATCGTTCTACAATTGCCAGCGTAAACCCATCCCATCCCTTAACCCCCACCGTTTGCAGCGCGGTGGCGGTTAAGCGCGGGTTATCCCCAGTCATCTCGATAAAACGCCGCACGCCCAGCACGCGCGCGTCGTCGCTTTGCCCGTTAATGACCTCGCCGTCGCGCACCACGTTATCGCCGATAATCACCGTACCCGGGCGGGAGTAGTGCAGCGCCCACTCCAGATAGCCGGGATTGTTTGGCTTATCGGCATCGATAAAGATCAGGTCGAACGGCGGAACGTCACCGAAATTCTCCAGCGAGCTCAGCGCCGGGCCTTCAATTAATTCAATACGATCGTTCAGCCCCGCGAGGCGAATATTCTGACGGGCAACATCGGCATGCGTCGGGTCAGCCTCGAGCGTAATCAGCTTTCCGTCCGGCGGCAGGGCGCGCGCCATCCAGATAGAGCTATAGGCGCCCAGCGTCCCTATCTCAAGAATGCGTCTTGCCTGGGTCATGCGCACGAACAGCGCCAGCAGTTGCCCCTGATTGGCCGCAACATCGTGTTCGGGTAGCCCGGCGCGCTTGTTGTTTTCCAGTACCTGACTCAGCACGTCATCGCCAGGGATAAGCGAAGAAATCATGTAATTATCTACTGCAGACCACTGTTGTTGCATAGATTGACTCCTTGGGAGGGATTGCCGGGTGACGGCTACGCCTTACCCGGCCTACGGGTGCGAAATGTAGGCCCGGTAAGTGAAGCGCCACCGGGCAGGTTTTCAGGCACTGACCCAGCCGCCGCCCAGCGCCCTGTACAAATCGATCTGCGCCAGCAGCAGATTATTTTTCACCTGCACCACGCTGGTCTGCACCGAGTACAGCGTGCGCTGCGCGTCCAGCACGTCCAGATAGGAGGAGTAGCCGTTGCGATTGCGGTTCTGCGCAATGCGCAGCGTCTCCTGCGCCACATCCTGCTGGGCAAGCAGCTCCGTCAGCTGTTCCTGATAGCGCGTAATAGCATCAAGGCTGTTGTTCACTTCGGCAAACGCGTTACGCACGGTTTTTTCATAGGCGTACAGCGCCTGGTTACGCTGGGACTGGGAAATATCCACCTGCGCATTCAGCGCCTGGCGGTTCAGCAGCGGGGCAAGAATACTCCCCCCGACGCTCCAGAGCTGAAGCGGGTTGTCCAGCAGGCCGGACAGGGTGCGATCCTGTATCGATCCGGTCGCGGTCAGGTTGATCGACGGCAGCAGGCTGGCGCGCGACGCGGCAAGCGAGGCGTCAGCCGCAACCAGCTGGCGTTCGGCCTGAACGATATCCGGCCGACGGTTAAGGAGCGTAGAAGGCAGCTGCGACGGCAGCGTCAGCGGCGTTAGCGCCTCAAAGCTTTCGCTGCGCGCTACCGCGCCGGGATTGCTTCCCAGCAGCAGGCTGAGGGCGTTCTCCTGCTGCGCAATCTGGTGCTGCAGCACCGGAACCTGCGCCCGCGTTGAGCGCAGCTCGGAATCCGACTGCATCAGCTCCAGACGCGAGCTGTAGCCCGTCTCAAACTGACGTTTCGCGAGGTTAAATGCCTCTTCGCGCGATTTCAGCGTGGATTCGGTCACCCGCAGCTGTTCGTCAAGCGAGAGCAGGGTGACATACCCGGACGCAACGGAAGACGCGACGGTTAAATCTGCGGCGGCAGCGGCGGCTTTTTGCGCCTCCAGCGACGCTTCGGCGGCACTGGCCGTGCTGCGGTTGACGCCCCAGATATCCACATCGTAGCTCGCCGTCAGGCTACCTCTGTACAGCGTGCCGTAGACCGGCAGCCCGGTCGCGGCGGATTGCGAACGGGCGCGCGTCCCCGTTACGCCCGCGTCAAGCGACGGAAACAGGCTGCCGTCAGCAGCAAAGACCCGCGCCTGATACTCGTTAATCCGCTCGCGGGCGATCAGCACGTCGCTGTTGTTTTTAAGCGCCTGGTCCACGTAGCGGTTGAGGTTGTTATCATGAAAATTGCGCCACCAGAGCTGCTCCGCCGGGCTGGCAGGACCGGAATCGGCGCGCCACTGGGTGGGGATTTGCAGCGTCGGCTGCGCCGGTTTTACGTCGACGGACTGGCATCCGGCGAGCATTACCGCCAGCACCAGAGCGGCTATCGGGCGAAGGGTCACTGTTTGCCCTCCCGCGTATCAATCGTCACCTGCACCGACATACCCGGGCGCAGCAGGGCGGACTCCTCAGGCTTGCCGAGCACCTCGATGCGCACCGGAATACGCTGGGCGATTTTGACAAAGTTGCCGGTGGCGTTGTCCGGCGTGATGGCGCTGAACTCCACGCCCGTCGCCGGAGAGATGCTCTCCACGCGGCCCTGATACGCTTTGTTGTTCAGCGCATCGACGGTGAATTTGACTGGCTGACCAACGCGCAGCTCCGCGAGCTGGGTCTCTTTAATATTGGCAATGACCCAGTGCTGAGGCGGGACAAGGGTGGTGAGATGGGTCCCTGCGGTCACGTACGCCCCGAGACGCACGGCAATCTGGCCGAGCTGGCCGTCGCGCGGGGCGGTAATGCGGGTGTTTTGCAGGTCAATTTGCGCCAGCTCCAGCGCCGCTTTGGCGTTTTCAACATCCGCCTCCAGCGCGCCGCGATTGACAATCACCGTCTGCAGATCCTGACGCGACATCTCAAGCGAGGCTTTGGCCTGCTCAATATCGGCGCTGCCCTGGGCCGCGCTGGCCAGCGCCGCGTCGCGCTCGCGAATGGAAAGCGATCCGTCCGCCGTCAAATCCTTCACGCGCTTTAAATCCGCCTGGGTTTTAAGGCTCTGGGCGCGGGCATTTTTCAGCGCCGCGTCATTTTTGGCGATCGTCGCTTCGGCGCTTTTACGCTGCTGCAGGTTGTTATTGAGCGCGGCAATTTTCATCGCCAGCTGTGCCTCGGCCTGATGCACGCGCTGACGATAGATACGGTCATCAATCTGCAGCAGCAGGTCGCCTTTTTTAACCTGCACAAAGTCCTGAACCTTCACCTCGGTGATATAGCCATTCACCTGGGGGCTGATGAACGTCGTCTGACCGCGCACGTAGGCGTTGTCGGTAAACTGCGCGTGGCGGGTGAACGGCGGCAGCTGCCACGCGTAAAGGATCACCAGCACGCCGACAATACCGATGGCGGCGGCGGTGAAAACGGAAACAATGCGCACATTTTTGCGGGTGTTGGCCTGCTCTTTAGCGGCATCCTGCTGACTCATAAACTCTCCAGAACTATTTCAATTATTTGTTGCCGGTGGCGTTCTTAAGCGCCATACGGGCAGTGATGCGCAGGCGCAGCAAGCGCCATAAAATCCAGACCAGCGTGGCGGCAGCGATGCTCGCCGTCAGCAGATAAGTATCGTTGTAAGCCAGAATATTCGCCTCAAGCGTGGTGACCGTTTGCAGCTGCGTGATCGCCTGCGTCCCCAGCAGCGAACTGTCGCCAATCAGGCTCCGGTACATCTGGGTGTAAAGCTGGATACGCTCGTTGACCAGCGGATTGAGCGTGGTGAGCTGGTCCGCCAGCAGGCTGGAGTGGTACTTCTCGCGCCAGGTCTGGAAGGTTCCGAGGATCGCGGAGCCCAGCAGGCCGCCGAGGTTCTGACTCATGCCGAACATCACCGAGAAGCTGACCAGGTTGCGCGGATCTGCAATCACCCCGCCAATGGCGGCCAGCATGGCGGGTGCCAGGAAGAAGGCGCTGCCGAAGCCCAGTAGAAACTGACTTAGCATCAGCTGATCCGGCCGGGTCAGGTTGTTGGACTGGCTGTCCAGCAGCGAGGCAACAATCATCAGCGCCAGAGAGGTGATGATTGGCCACGCCAGTTTCGTCGGCTTGATGGTGAGACAGCTGGTGACGATCCCGCAGACGATCCCGGCGAAAATGGACCACGCCAGGTGGGTCATCTGCTCATTCTGTAACCCCACGTACTGCAGCCAGCCGATGACGCCGGTGTTTTGCTCTGCCAGCACGATACGGATCAGCAGCATAATGAGCCCCAGACGGACGATGCTGCCGCTCGACAGCCAGCGGGTGTTCAGCAGCGGGTTGCTGCGGTTATGTTCAAAGACGATGGCAGACACAATTAATACCAGCGACAGCGCCAGCGACCAGCCGATCCACGGCGCCTCGAACCACCAGTCAAGACGGCCTAAAGAGAGCACGGCGCAGAGCAGGGCCATTCCCGGGGCCATTAAAAAGAAGGTGATGAAGTCTTTTTTCTCAAAGACCTTGCGCCTGTCCCCCGGCGGCAGTTTTAAGGCTATCACGCAGGCCAGAGAGATCAGCGCCAGCCCGAGCTCGAAGAAATAGAGCCCGCGCCACTCGTCCAGCTGCAGCAGTTCGGTCGAAAACAGGCGGGCCAGAGGGATGGCGAGCGACGACCCGGTAATCCCGATGGTGAGCGCCTTCAGGCGGTGCTTCGCAGGCCAGGCCTGGATCTGATAGTAAATCCCCAGCGAGCTGAGCGCGGCGGCCACCATCCCGTGCGCGGCGCGCACCATCAGCGCCGAGCTGAGATCGTTAACGAACAGGTGGAAAAAGGTCACCAGCACGTACAGCACCAGAAAACCTTCCGTGAAGGCGCGCAGACCGTACTGCTGGCGGAACTTAACCAGCAGCAGGTTGATAGAGATGTTGGTCATGACGTAGACCGCGGGCAGCCAGGCGATTTCGGTCGACCAGGCCCCGAAGGTCCCCTGCAGATTTTGCAGGTTGGCGGTCACCACCGCATTTCCCAGCGCTCCCGTCAGGCACACCAGCAGGCCAACGACGCCGTAGGCAATCCGTTTTGGCGTACTGTGCTCGGGTGTGGAAGGCGAACCCAGCAGGGCGGGTTTCTCATGTGGCTGCCACTCGCGAGGAGCATAAGGGTCGCGTTCGGGCAGGCGCATAACGTCGTTTACCTTAGAAATGATTGAATAATTAGCGGGCTAGCGATTCTACGTCTGCCGCAAATGATAATTCAAGTGAATATGATTTACGCATGTTAATCAAATGTAGAAGGGAAGTTTAATGAAAAAGAGCGGCCCGAAAGTCGGGCCGACAACGATCAGAGATGTTCGGGCTGCGCCTGCAGAGGAGATGTTCGCTTGACGCGGCTGGCGCAGAAAATCGCGATCAGGGAAATGACTACCGTGACGGCAAGATACCAGGCCACCGGAACCCAGTCGCCGTCATATTTTGCCAGCAGTCCGGTGGCAATCAGCGGCGCGGTACCGCCTGCCAGCGCGGCACCCAGCTGATAACCGAGCGTAATGCCGGTGTAGCGTACGTTTGCACTAAAAATTTCAGAACACAGCGTACCGAGTACCGCCGTTACCGGTGCCCACAATACGCCAAAGGCGATGACCGTCGCGAGCACAATGCCCCAGGTTGTTCCGGTATTGAGCAGCATAAACCACGGCACGATAAACAAACCCAGGATGAAGACGCTCGCGGCATACATGCGTTGACGGCCAATTTTATCCGAGAGTAGCCCCATTAACGGGATCATCACCGTGGCCACCAGGGCTCCCAGCGTCACGGCTTCCAGCGCCTGAGATTTTTGATACGTCAGCGTCGTGGTGGCATAGCTCACGACAAACGTCGAGAAGATGTAGAACGGCGCGGTTTCAACCACCTTCAGACCGGCGGCAATCAGCACTTCGCGCCAGTGATGCTTCAGCGTATCGCGTAGCGGGGCCTTCGCCACCTGGCCCGATTGTTTTACCTTCTTGAAATCAGGCGTCTCGTCGATGTCCTTACGGATCCACAGGCCGAGCAACACCAGAACCGAACTCAGCAGGAACGGGATGCGCCAGCCCCAGGAGAGGAAGTCCTCCTCGCTGAACAGGGTCATCAGCGAGACGATAAAGGTCGCCATCAGCATGCCGATGGTCACGCCCGCCTGCGGAATACTGCCGAAGAAGCCTTTACGTTTTTCGGGCGCGTATTCGTAGGCCAGCAGCAGCGCGCCGCCCCATTCACCGCCTATACCCATCCCCTGAATGATACGCATCAGGATCAGCAGAGCGGGCGCCCACAGGCCAATCATTTCATACGTGGGCAGCAGACCGATCATGACGGTTGCACCTCCCATCAGAGAGAGGGTGAGAACGAGGGTTTTTTTACGTCCGATGCGGTCGCCGATATGGGCGAAAAGTACCCCGCCAATGGGGCGAATGAAAAAGGTTAATGAGAACGAGAGATAAGAGAGAATGAGCCCGATCACCGGATCGACCATCGGGAAAAAGATCTTATTAAAGACCAGCGCGGCCGCCGTACCGTAGAGAAAATAGTCAAACCATTCAATGGCGCTCCCGGTAAGGCTGGCGATTAACACCTTCTTATTTTTTCGTAATACCGTCGTCGTACTTTCATGTTCTGTCATGACCTGAAACCCCGCCACGTTGATGATGTATGAGGTGTCACCTGGCGCGCTTCAGGTGCAACCTGTGATGATGAAAAAGGTTGTGAAATTGTTAAGCAACTTAGGGTTGGATGTTGTATTTGGCAAGCTAACGGGGGATGAAACTGGTCAGATCACGGTGAAATAAGCAGCGCTGGGTGCTTTTGCAGAGAGCATGTGCAACAGGATGTTTTGTATGATGGAAAACCAAAAGCATAATATGCAGGTGCAACCCGATTGTTTTTGGATGTTTCTGGTTATTTCAGAAAAATGACAATTTGGGCGATAAAACAACGTCTGGTTTCAGAGCCCGCCTCTGCGTTATCGGTAAGAAACCGCTACCCTGAAGAGACATAAATGAGGAGTTCACCATGGTTCAGCCCCATTTTCCCATCCTGTCGGATACCGCGCTGGCGGCCATCAATACTGTCGGTGAATGGCTGGCGCAGGATGACCTGAGCGGCAGCCGCCAGTCCCCGGACGTCGATGCGGTAATTCTGGCAGGGAACGCGGTGATCCCGATCATTGAGGCGGCGTGTCGAATTGCCGCGCAGCGAGAAATCCCGCTTCTGATTAGCGGCGGTATTGGCCATTCAACCGCGTTTTTATATTCCGCTATCGGCAGCCATCCGCGTTATCACACATTACAAGTCGAAGGGCGGGCCGAAGCGAGCATTCTTGCCGACGTTGCGCGGGAGTTCTGGCAGATCCCCGAGGCGCGCCTGTGGATTGAAGATCGCTCCACCAACTGCGGTGAGAACGCGCGTTTTAGCTGGAACATGCTGAAACAGCATCAGCGCGCAACCGGGCGGGTGCTGGTGGTGCAGGACCCGACGATGCAGCGCCGTACGATGGCGACGTATGCCCGCGTTTGTCGGGATGAACCCGTGTCACCGCAGTGGATAAGCCACCCAGGGATTACGCCGATACTGCATAACGGCAAAGAGGGCGTGGAGTTTAGCGAGGGCAATAGCGGACTGTGGCCCGTTGACCGCTACCTTTCACTGGTTTTGGGGGAGCTGCCGCGTTTGTATGATGACGTTAACGGCTATGGCCCGGCCGGGCGGGATTTTATCGCGCACGTTGAATTCCCTGAGGCGGTGATTGCCGCGTGGAAACAGCTGCAGCAGGATCCGGTCCTCGCGGATGCGTTGTCCAGGCGCTCGATTTAAGGGTGTAATCAGAAGCGATAACAACCGCTTCAGAATAACCTTTGGCTTACAGCAATGTCCTGGTCCGGCTGTATATCGCCGAAGCGTTTCCGTAAGGCCGGGGCGAGGCGCAGGGATGCAGGCTCATGCCCGACCCGATAGCCTGAAGGAATAAGCTGAGGGGACCGCGAAGCGGCGATTTACCGCCGGGAGCCCGGGTTGCCAGGGGGGGGGCGATTGAGCCACCCTGGCTCGTTCACCGGTTATGTCGTTAAAGAGTAGAAAGGAACATAAAGTGAACGGAATGACCACCACACCCGTATGTTCCCCTCACCCTAACCCTCTCCCACAGGGAGAGGGGATGCTTCACTGCTCATATTAGCCCTGAATAAAGGCATAGAATCACAGCGCCGCAAACTTATCCAGCGTCCGCACAAGCTGCGTCACGAAACCATATTCGTTGTCATACCAGGCTACCGCTTTCACCAGCTGCAGCTCTCCCGCTTCTGACACCTCCGTCTGCGTGGCGTCAAACACCGAACCATAATGCGAGCCAATCACATCGGACGACACAATCTCTTCGTCGGTATACCCGAACGATTTATTGCCCTGCGTCGCCTTTTTCAGCGCGGCGTTGATCTCCTCAACGGTGACTTTCTTGCCCAGAATCGCCACCAGCTCGGTGACCGAACCCGTTTTTACCGGCACGCGCTGCGCGTGGCCCTTCAGCTTGCCGCTGAGGGCAGGGATCACCAGACCGATGGCCTTTGCGGCACCGGTGGTGTGGGGAATGATATTCTCTGCCGCCGCCCGCGAGGCGCGAAGGTCTTTCCCGCGCGGGCCATCCACCAGCGCCTGCGTACCGGTATAGGCGTGAATGGTGGTCATGGTGCCCACTTTTATTTCAAACGCATCGTGCAGGGCTTTCGCCAGCGGGGCGAGGCAGTTTGTGGTGCAGGATGCGACGGAAATAATGGTGTCACTGGCGTCAATGGTGTCGTCATTCACGCTGTAGACGATGGTTTTCATGTCACCCGCAGGCGCGGAGATCAGCACTTTCTTCGCGCCTGCGTCCAGGTGCGCCCGTGATTTCTCTTCGGAGGTATAAAAGCCGGTGCACTCCACGACGATATCCACGCCTGCGGCTTTCCACGGAATGTGCTTCGCCTCTTTTTCGGCGTACACCGCAATGGTTTTGCCATCAACAATCAGCGCATCCTCGGTGAAATCCACGCTCCACGGGAAGCCGCCGTAGTTGGAATCATGCCTGAGCAGGTAGGCCAGCACTTTCGGTGAGGTGAGGTCGTTGATGGCGACGACGGTATTACTGTCCTGGGTTTCAAGAAGGCGACGCAGTACAAGGCGCCCAATGCGTCCAAAGCCGTTAATGCCAATTTTACTCATGGTGTTCTCCTGTAAACGTGTCGATGCGACAGTTTGAACTCATCCAGGCTTAGACCATCACGGGCAGGGCGGCAATTGAAGATGCTTCATGCGGGAGGAAGTATTTGAAAAACCATACAGAAAAGTTAATGAATTTTTAAGGAAAGGGGATTATGTTGGCGCGGTAACTGTTTTTAATCGGGAAATCACATGCGCACTAAATATACAAGCCTGCAAATCGGCATCCACTGGCTGGTGTTTCTGTTAATCATCGTCGCCTACTGCGCCATGGAGTTCAAAGGTTTCTTCCCGCGCACCGCGCGTCCAGTTATCAATATGATCCACGTCTCATGCGGTATCAGTATCCTGGTGCTGATGGTGACCCGTCTGCTGGTTCGCCTGAAATTCCGCGCGCCGCCGATTCAGCCGAAGCCAAAAGCGATGGTGACGGGGATGTCTCATCTGGGGCACCTGGTGGTGTATCTGCTGTTTATTGCGCTGCCGCTGATTGGCATTGTGATGATGTATAACCGTGGCAGCGACTGGTTGGCGTTTGGCATGGTGATGCCGCATGCGGCGGAGTCAAATTTTGACCTGGTTGATGTGCTGAAAGAATGGCACGAGACGCTGGCGAACCTGGGCTATTTTGTGATTGGCCTGCACGCGATGGCGGCGCTGATGCATCACTATTTCTGGAAAGATAATACTCTTCTGCGCATGATGCCGAAAAAGCGTCAGTAGTGCTGAAACATTGTCGCCGCCTTTCTTGCCCGGCGGCGCTTCGCTTGCACGGGCCTACAAACGGCTCTGAATCGTAGGCCGGGTAAGCGCAGCGCCACCCGGCTTGTTTTTTAACCCAGCAGCGCACGCTCTTCGGCAGATAACGCCAGCGCCTGCGTTGACCCCGTCTCCGACGACTTCACCGCCGCTTCCAGCACGGCCATGACCGCCAGTGCTTCAACAGGGTGGACAGGATTGGTGATTTTCCCGAGCAGCGCATCGCGTACGTTGACGTAATACTGGCGCTGATCGCCTTTCGGGGTAGGAATCGTCTGCGGTGCACCGTCGGCCCCAAAGAACACCATGCTGTCGCCGTCTTCACCCCAGGTTTCACTGCCGGGAGTCACCCCTGCGAGCAGCTGCGCTTCCTGCTGATCGATTCTGGCTTTCACCACGCTGCCTTTGTCCCCGTGGGCGGTAAAGCGTGCCGTACCGCCAGCAACCAGCATGCTGGCGTGCAGAATGACCTTATGCTCCGGGTAGTTTAAAACCACGTGCGCCCAGTCGTTAATTTCTGCACCGTCGCGCAGCGTTGCGATATTCCCCTGAACCGACTCCGGCAGGCCAAAGAGCTGTAGCGTCTGGTCAATCAGATGAGGGCCCAGGTCAAACCACAGACCGCTCCCGGGGACGTTCTGCTCGCGCCAGCGCACGCGCACTTCCGGGCGGAAGCGGTCGATGTGCGATTCCAGGTGTTTAACCTTGCCGAGCGTGCCTTGCTCGATAATCTGCTTAATGCCGAGGAAATCGCTGTCCCAGCGGCGGTTGTGGAAGACGGAGAGCAGCAGCTGCTTTTCATCCGCCAGCGCAATCAGGTCGCGGGCTTCCTGCATGTCGAGGGTAAAAGGCTTATCCACGACCACGTGTTTACCCGAGTTCAGGGCCAGCGTCGCCAGCGGGGCGTGCGTGGCGTTGGGGGAGGCAATCACCACCAGATCGATATCAGGATGCTGAATGGCTTCTTCCGGTGTCGCCACCACCTGTACGTCCGGCAGATCGCGTTTAACCTTCTCTTCATCACGAGAAGAGACCACGGCCAGCTTAATCCCGTCCACAGACTGGATCAGCGGGGCATGGAAGGTTTTACCGACAAATCCATACCCGATCAGCGCAATGTTGATTGTTTGAACTTTACTCATGACCTTCTCCACGTTAATTCGCGCACACGGTAACCTGCAGTGCGCTATGGTCCCCAAGCTCAGGCCAGGGACGATCTAAAAAGAGTTGTTGAATGCTGGATAACCCGGAAACCAGATACGGCTCGCAGCGGTTAATTTTCAGGTGGTCGGCAACAATCCAGTGCGCGTGGCTTGCGTCGAGCATCGCGCGTTTCACCTCGGCATCCGCTTCTTTACCGGCGCTCAAACCGAGTTCGGCATGAATGGCGCACGCCCCAAGAATGGCAATATCTGCCCGATAACGGGACAGCAAAGACAGCGTGGCGCTTCCGGCAAACAGTCGCTGCTTGTGGTCCCATTTCCCGCCGAGCAGGATCAGCTCAATATCTTCCCGGTCGCTAAAATGCTGGGCGATATCCAGCGACGTGGTAATGACGGTGAGCGGCCCCTGAAGAAAAGTGGCGACGGCCATCACCGTGCTTCCGGCATCCAGAAACAGGGTGGAGCCCGGCGGAACCTGCTGCGCAACCTGTTTACCCAGGCGCTGTTTGGTCTCCGGCAGCAGCGTGCTGCGGCCCTGACGGTTCATGGCGGAGAGGTTGAGCGCGATGGCTCCGCCGTGGTTCTTCTGCGCAAGGCCCTGGTTTTCCAGGTCGGTCAGATCACGACGGATAGTATCCGCTGAAACCTGCAGCTTTTCGGCCAGGTCAGTGATGCTGGCCTGGCCTTGCTCGCTGAGGATATCCAGGACATAGCGTTGACGAGCGGTTTTGTGCATGGGAGTACATTCCTGCAAAATGTCGCAATAGTTTGCATAATACAGCATTTTGACGCAGAGAGAAGGGGATTGTGGTCATGACAATGTGCTGCGGCGTGATGATTCACATGGGTGATTATTAAAATTTTATTAAGCAGGTATAAGTAAGCCGTTTTGAATGTTAATCACAATGTTATTGTTATGTTTTATTTAACGATTTGGTTTATGCAACCAGTGTATAGCCATTACGTGGGTATAGATGCTGTTTAATATAAATTATGCAGGATTTAATTGCTTTAATTAGTTTTTTAAAGGCATTTAATTTTAAATATACCCCTTAGGCTACGTAAATTGACACTTCTTTGAAAATCTTTGTGTCTGACCCGCTATGAAATTAACGCAAAAATGTGCACAGAACGAATTAAGAATTTTCCTTAGATAACAGAGGCTTTATATGTTTCATCTGAAAGGATACTTTAAGAGTTTTGTCCAGAAACCCCATATTTTTTCTTGCTTGTAACACCACATTAACATTGTGGCTGTAGTGGGCTATAACACATTTTGTTATGCTGCTAACCAGTTTAAGAAATAAGTAAATTCTTAATTGAAATAAAACGCAGGCAGATCTCATCTCCAATGGAAATGGGTATGGGGAGTATTACCTGAAATTCAGCAAGGTAGCTAAATAAGATATTTGTCTAATTATCTATACCTCTTTTTGGGTATTTGCTTGAGTATCACTCAGAGTCAGGGAGATAACATGACGATATTACGAAAGCCTATGTTACGCCGATTTACAGCAGCACTGGCATTCATTTCATTAGCCATAAATACGGCGTACGCCAGTAGTAATCAGGTAGGTATTGCCCCGGTGGCAACCACAACCTTAAAAGAAAGTATTCTTTTTGCTATCGATCGCGATCCGTCAATTAGTCAGCAGGCCGCGCAATTAGGTATTGGGCAGGCACAAATAGATGAAGCGCGCAGCGGCTGGATGCCGCAAATATCGTTGAACGGGAGTACAGGGCACAGCCAGACCACCGATTCCAGCGGGTCGCTGAAGAATTCAGCCGCCTGGGGGCTGAGCCTGACGCAGCTGCTGTACGATTTTGGCAAGACCAATAACAGCATCAGCCAGTCTTCCGCCCAGCGCGATAGCTACCGCTATCAGCTGATGGGCACGCTCTCGGACGTGGCGGAAAAAACGGCGCTGAGCTATGTGGAGGTCAAACGCTATTCCGATCTGCTGCAGGCGGCAATAGATAACGTGCAGGCGCTCAGGAACGTCGAGCAGCTGGCAAAGCTGCGCGCAGACGCGGGCGTGAGTTCCACCTCCGATGAGCTTCAGACCCGCACGCGTATTGCCGGCATGCAGGCGACGGTCGCGCAGTATAACGCCGCCTTAAACAGCGCGCGCGCCAGGCTTGCGGTATTAACGGGGATGCAGGCAGAGGCTTATTCGCCGGTGCCGGCGAACCTTGCGGTTGAGCCAGATTCGCTCAACCGCATCGATTATTCGCTGATACCGGCGGTGATGGCCGCGCAGAACATGGAACGTTCGGCCCAGTATGGCGTGGAAACGGCGAAGTCCCAGCACTGGCCGACGTTAAGCCTGAAGGGGGGGCGCACCCGTTATGAATCGGACAACCGTTCCTACTGGGACGACCAGATACAGCTCAATATCGACGCGCCGCTGTATCAGGGGGGCGCGGTTTCCGCTCGCGTTCGGCAGGCCGAAGGCGCACGGGCCATGGCCTCCTCTCAGGTCGATCAGGCGCGTTTCGATGTCCTGCAAAAAGCCTCCGTCGCGCAGGCTGACTGGACCGGCGCGCGGGGACGAATGGAGGCGGGGAAGCAACAGCTGGAAAATGCGCTGCGGGCCCGCGATGTTTATAAAAATGAATACACCCTGAGCAAGCGGAGCATTAACGATCTGCTTAGCGTTGAGCAGGATGTCTGGCAGGCCACATCTGCGAAAATAATCGCTGAGTATGACGGCTGGAGTTCGGCAATTAATTATGCTTCCGCGGTTGATAATTTAATGCCGCTTATTGGAATAGAGAAAAACGCTGCCGCAAAATTACCCGACTTGAGTTAATAAAAGACGCGCAGTGTTGCGCAAAGTAAGACTGAAAATAATGGGTGTTTTTTCCCAGGGATAGCTACATCCGTCTGGTGGACATATCCACAGGAATCCGTACACCTGCAAGGAGAAGAATATGAGTAACATAAAAGTTGTTGATGTCATCATTCGCAAAACGGCGGAGAAAACCAAATTAACCGGCGAAGGAAATCTGTCGGTCTCTATTTCATCGCCGAGCGTGATTGAAATTCAGGGTTCCGCTCAGGATGTGGCGCGTTTTGTCCGCCAGGGGAAAGACCTCCTCATTTATATGAAAGATGGCAGCGTTATTCGCTGCAATAACTATTTTGTCGAAGATCCAGAAACGCATAATCAGTCGGAGCTGGTGTTCAACGACCGTCAGGAACTGACACATATTTCTTTTGCCGATGCCGGGGAAGCGTCAGGCGTTGCGGTGACCGAGTTAACCGCGCAGGCCACACCGATTAGCAGCATTCAACCTTTCCTCGCGCAGGAAAGCGTTTTAAGCGACGCGCCGTGGGGCTGGATTGCGGGAGCGGCCTTAGGCGGCGGTGCCATCGGGGCACTGCTGGCAAACGGCGGTGACGGCGAAACTAAAACAAAAGTCATTGATAATACGAAAGAAGTTGAAAGCGCCACGCCGACCTTCTTGCTGTCGGATAAAGCGGGTGACAAGCAGGGCGTGCTGAGCGCAAACGAGATCACGGACGACAGCAACCCAACCTTTAGCGGTACCGGCCAGCCGGGCGCGACCATCCAGATCAAAGACAGCAGCGGCAGCACCATTGCCAGCACCATGGTCGGTACAGACGGCACGTGGACGGTAATATTACCGACCCAGACGGACGGGGAGCACACCTGGTCGGTCGTGCAGATCGACGGCAGTAAAACCACCTCTGCGGGCAGCATCACCGTGACGGTTTCTACCGCCGATGCCGCCATTACGCTGGCCACCACGGCGGGCGATAACGTGCTGAACGCCAGCGAACAATCCGCGGGCTTTACGCTTTCCGGTGCCAGCAAAAACCTGGCGCAGGGCACCGAACTCACCGTTACGCTGAACGGCAAAACCTACGCGGCTGAAGTCGGGGCAGACGGCGCGTGGAGCGTTAACGTGCCTGCGGCAGACGCGCAGGCGCTGGGCGACGGTACCTGGACGGTTAACGTGAGCGGTAAAGACGCGGCGGGTAACACCGTCAGCGGAAGCCAGACGATTGGCGTGGATACCACCGCGCCAACCCTCTCTGTCGATACTCTCGCACAGGACAACATCATTAATGCGGCTGAGCACAACCAGCCGTTGACCCTGACCGGTAAAACGAATGCGGAAGCCGGTCAGATCGTCACGGTCACCCTGAACGGTAAAAACTATAACGCCACGGTGGGCAGCGACGGCACCTGGTCCGTCACGCTTGCCGCGAGCGACGTGCAGGCGCTCAATGAGGGTAATCACACCCTGACGGTTAACGTGAGCGACAAAGCGGGCAACGGCTCGTCCGTAACGGCAGATTTCACGGTGGATACCGCCGCGCCGGTCGTCACCATCCATACCGTGGCGGGCGACGATATCCTCAATATCAGCGAGCAGGGCCAGGCGCACATTATTTCCGGCCAGGCGAGCGGTGCCACCGCGGGCGATGTGGTCACCGTGACCCTTGGCGGCCAGACCTTCACCGGCGTGGTGCTGGCGGACGGTAGCTGGAGCGTCGGCGTTCCGGCGTCCGTGCTGGGCGCGCTGGGTGAAGGCAACCACACGCTTTCGGTTTCCGTCACTGACGCGGCAGGCAATACCGGCAGCGCCACGCACGGCATTACGCTGAGCGGACACCCGCCGGAATTTACGATTGATGCCATCAGCCAGGATAACGTCCTGAATGCCCAGGAGGCGATGCAGCCGCTGAGCCTGACCGGCACCAGCAACCTGCCGGACGGCACCGCCGTCACCGTGACGCTGAACAACGTCAGCTATCTGGCCACCGTCGAAAACGGTATCTGGGCTGTCCAGGTGCCGGTGTCCGACGTCCTGAATCTGGCGAACACGCTTTACACCGTCAGCGTCAGCGGTACCGACAGCGTGGGTAACAGCGGTTCTGCCGAAGCGAATCTTTTGGTGGATACCGTCCTTCCGCAGGTCATTATCAATACGTTTGCGGGCGACAACCTGGTCAATAACGCCGAAGCGGGCGTCGATCAAACCCTCAGCGGTCGCGTTACCGGCGCGGCGGCGGGCGATACCGTCACCATCTCCGCAGGCGGCAAGAGCTACACCGCAACGGTTGGCAGCGACCTGACCTGGAGCGTGAAAATCCCGTCAGCGGATCTTCAGGCGTTTGGCGACGGGGATTTAACCTTTACCGCCTCCGTTACCAACGCGCACGGCAATACCGGCACCGGCGAGCGTGATATCAACATCAACGCGGAGCTGCCGGGCCTGCGCGTGAACACCATTTCCGGCGATGACGTGATCAACGCCATTGAACAGCAGCAGGACTTGAGCGTCACCGGCTCCAGCAGCCATCTGGCCGCGGGCACGCAGATTATCGTCACCATCAACAACGTTGAGTACGTCACCGCGGTTAACGCCAGCGGCAGCTGGCAGATCGGCGTTCCGGCGGCGGATCTGCAGGCCTGGACGGCGGGCGGAATGACGGTTAGCGTCAGCGCGGTAGATGCCTGGGGCAATCCCGTTGCGGCTGAACACCCGATTGAACTCGATCTGAACGCCGTGGCGGTCACCATTGATACCGTCTCCGGCGACGACCTGCTGAATGCGGCAGAAAAAGGCGCTGATTTAACCCTTTCCGGCCAGACGCAGGGCGTGGAGGCGGGGCAGACCGTGGTGGTGAAATTCGCCGACCAGACCTTCACCGCGCAGGTACAGCAGGATGGCTCCTGGAGCCTGACCGTACCCGCCAGCGCCATGGAAACCCTGATCGACGGGCGCGCGCAGGTGAGCGTCAGCGTCACTAACGTCAGCGGCAACAGCGCGGACGCCGCGCGCGTGGTCACGGTGGATACGCAGCCACCGGCGATTACGCTCGATAACCTGACCGCCGACAACATCATCAATGCGGCTGAAGCGCAGCAGGATTTAGCCTTAAGCGGTACCAGCACTGCGGAAGCGGGCCAGACGGTCACCGTCACGCTGAACGGCAAAACGTATCAGACCACGGTTCAGGCGGACGGCACGTGGCAGCTGAGCGTGCCTGCGGCTGACGTCGGTGCCCTGACGGACGGCACTGTGACCGTGACCGCAACCGTGAGCGACGTGGCGGGCAACGCCAGCAGCGCCGATCGCGTGGGTCTGGTGGACGCGACTGTACCGCAGGTGACCATTAACGACTTTGTCACCGACACCAACACCGTTAACCAGCTCGCCCATTCACAGGCGCAGATCCTGAGCGGCTCCGTCACCGGTGCGGCGGCGGGCGACCTTGTGACCATTACCATTAACAGCGTCGATTACACCACCGTGGTGGATGCGGCGGGGAACTGGAGCCTCGGCCTGCCGGCGTCCGTCGTGCAGGGGCTGACTGACGGCACCTGGACCATCGATGTCTCCGTGACCGACCGATCCGGCAACACAGGAAGCAGTTCGCTGGATGTGGTGGTGAATACCGTGACGCCTGTTATCGGTATCAGCACCCTGGCGGCGGACGACGTTATTAACGCGACCGAGAAGGGCGAAGATCTGCTGCTCTCCGGCACCAGCAACCAGCCGGAAGGAACACGCGTCACCGTTAACCTGAACGGCATCAACTACACCGCCACCACCGACGCCAGCGGCAGCTGGAGCGTGACCGTACCGGCCTCGGCCGTAAGCGCGCTGGGTGAAGCCCATTACACCGTGACGGCGAGCGTCACGGATAGCGTAGGCAACAGCGCCTCAACCTCGCACGATGTGCTGGTGGACAGCTCGCTGCCGGTGGTGACGATCGACACCCTGGCGGGCGACAATATCGTTAACGCAGCGGAAGTGACGGCAGGGCAAACCCTGACGGGTAAGGTGACGAACGCGGCGGCAGGTGACACTGTCACTATCATCCTTGGCGGCCAGACCTACACCGCTACCGTGCAGGACGATCTGACCTGGAGCCTGCCGTTAAGCGAGAGCCAGCTTACCGCGCTCGGCAACGGCGACCTCACCGTGTCCGCCAGCGTGACCAACGCG
The DNA here is from genome assembly GCF_000568075.1 of Enterobacter sp. DC1. Taxonomy (NCBI): domain Bacteria; kingdom Pseudomonadati; phylum Pseudomonadota; class Gammaproteobacteria; order Enterobacterales; family Enterobacteriaceae; genus Enterobacter; species Enterobacter sp. DC1. The sequence goes on along the minus strand of NZ_AZUA01000001.1, from coordinate 505,566 downwards.
CACGGCAATACCGGCTCTTCTTCTCTCGACTTCAGCATCGACGCCCAGCTCCCGGGACTGCGTATTGATACCGTAGCGGGCGATGACGTGATCAACGTGATTGAACACGCTCAGAACCTGATTGTGTCCGGCACCAGCACCGATCTGGCGGCGGGCAGCACCGTGACCGTGACCATCAACGGCAAAGCCTATTCGGCAACGGTACTGGCGGACGGCACCTGGCAGGCGGCGGTACCGGCGGCCGATGTGTCCCAGTGGGCGGACGGTTCGCTCACCATCAGCGCCAGCGCGCAGGATGCCTCCGGCAACCCGGTGACCATCGGCACCGTCGTGGACGTCGATCTCGCGCCTGTGGCCATCACCATCAGCAGCGTGACCGACGATAACGTGCTCAACGCGGCGGAAAAAGGCCAGGACCTGGTGCTTTCCGGCACCACCTCCAACGTGGAAGCGGGTCAGACCGTAACCATCACCTTCGCGGGTAAAACCTATACCACCACGGTGGATGCCAACGGCGACTGGACCTGGACCGTTCCGTCTGCCGATCTGAGTGGCCTGAAGGACGGCGACGCCAGCGTGCAGGTAAACGTCACCAATGTGAACGGCAACGCGGCGTCTTCGGCGCAGGAATTCAGCGTCGATACCACCGCGCCGACGGTGACCATCAACACCATCAGCAGTGACAATATGCTGAACGCGGCAGAGGCGGCGCAGGATCTGACCCTGAGCGGCACCTCTACTGCCGAAGCAGGCCAGACGGTCACCGTGACCTTCAACGGCAATCAGTACACCGCGCAGGTGCAGGCGGACGGCAGCTGGACGCTCGACGTTCCGGCGGCGGATATGGCAGGCATCGCCGACGGCAGCGCGGCGGTCACGGCGACGGTGTCCGATAAGGCAGGCAACCCGGCCAGCGCGGGCTCCTCGGTGCTGGTCGACACCACCGTACCGCAGATTTCATTCAACATCGTTGCGGGCGACGACGTCATCAATATTGCCGAGCACGGCCAGGCGCTGATCGTCTCCGGTAAGGTCACGGGCGCGCAGGCGGGCGACGTGATTACCGTGACCCTGAACGGCAAAGACTACACCGCCATGCTGGACGCGTCCGGCAGCTGGAGCGTGGGTGTTCCGGCGACGGACGTGGGCGCGCTGGTTAACGGCGACCAAACGATTTCCGCGACCCTCACCGATAAAGCCGGTAACAGCACCACCTCGACGCACGAGTTTGAAGTCTCCCTGACCGCGCCGGTGGTTGCCATCAATACCCTGGCGGCTGACGACGTGATCAACGCGACCGAGAAAGGCCAGGATCTGCTGGTGTCCGGCACCAGCAACCAGCCGGAAGGAACCACCATTACGGTGACCCTGAACGGCATCAGCTATACGGCTACCACCGACGCCAGCGGCAGCTGGAGCATTACCGTTCCGGCGGCAAATGTCTCCGCGCTGGGCGAAGCCAGCTACGTAGTGACGGCGAGCGTAACCGACGCGGCGGGCAACAGCGCGAGCACCGGCCACAGCGTGCTGGTCGACAGCGCGCTGCCGCAGATCACCATCAACCCTGTCGCCACGGACGATGTCATTAACGCAGCGGAAGTGGCTGCCGGGCAGACCCTGAGCGGGAAAGTGAGCGGCGCGGCGAGCGGTGACACTGTCACCATTTCAATCGGCGGCAATACCTGGACCGCGACGGTTCAGGACGATCTGAGCTGGTCGGTCAACGTGCCGTCCACGGTCTTAACCGCCATCGGGAACGGCGATCTGACGGTGTCAGCCAGCGTCACCAACGGCCACGGCAACACCGGAACCGGCGAGCGCGACATCACCATTGATGCCAACCTGCCGGGCCTGCGCGTCGATACCGTGGCGGGCGACGATGTGATCAACAGCATTGAGCACGCTCAGAACCTGATTATCACCGGCTCCAGCGAAGGCCTGGCAACGGGGGCGGCGTTAACGGTGACCGTCAACGGCAAAACCTACGCCGCAACCGTGCTGGCGGACGGGACCTGGACGGCGGCCATTCCGGCGGCAGACGTCAGCGCGCTGAATGCGGGCACGGTCACCGTGACCGTGGACGGCCAGAGCGCGGCGGGCAATCCGGTTTCCATCAGCCACGACGTGAAGGTGGATCTGGCGGCAGTTGCCATCAGCATTGACCCGATTGCGTCGGACGACGTGATCAACGCGGCGGAGAAAGGCGTGGATCTGGTGCTGTCCGGCTCGACCACCAACGTGGAAGAAAACCAGACCGTTACCATCACCTTCGGCGGCAAGTCGTACACCGCGACGGTGGATGCCAGCGGCAGCTGGACGGCAACCGTACCGTCCGCCGATTTGGGCAGCCTGAAGGACGGCGATGCCAGCGTGCAGGTGAGCGTCACCAACGTCAACGGCAACAGCGCGTCGGCGGGCCGCGAGTACAGCGTGGACGCCACCGCACCGGCGGTATCTATTGAAATCGTCAGCGACAACAACATCATCAATGCGGCCGAAGCGCAGCAGGATCTGGTCGTTAACGGCGTGACCAACGCCGAGGCGGGCCAGACCGTCACCGTGACGCTGAACGGCGTGGACTACACCACCACCGTGCAGGCAAACGGCAGCTGGAGCGTGACCGTGCCGTCCGCGGATCTGAGCGGCATTACCGACGGCAACTACACCATCAGCGCCGCCGTGTCTGATAAGGCGGGCAACCCGGCTTCTGCGGATCGCGACGTGCTGGTGGATACCACCGTCCCGCAGCTGACCATCCACACCGTTTCCGACGACGACGTGATCAACAGCGCCGAGCATGCGCAGGCATTGATTGTCACGGGCTCCGTGACCGGCGCGGCGGCGGGCGACGTGGTCACCGTTACCCTCAACGGCAAATCGTACACCGCCACCCTGGATGCCTCAGGCAACTGGAGCGTGGGCGTGCCTGCGGCGGACGTTACCGCCCTGGCCGCCGGGGATTACACCATCACCGCGGCGCTGACCGATAAAGCGGGCAACAGCAACAGCGCCACGCACGGCGTGGAGGTGAACCTGACCGCGCCGGTGCTGACCATTGACACCGTTTCCGGTGACGATGTGATCAACAACAGCGAGAAAACCCAGGATCTGACGATCTCCGGTACGGCTTCCGGCCTGGCGACAGGCGCGGTGGTGACCGTGATGCTGAACGGCAAAGCGTACAGCGCTCAGGTGGACGATAGCGGAAAATGGACGACTACCGTTCCGGCGAACGAGGTCGGTCAGCTGGGCGAGGCGCTTTATACCGTCACCGCCTCGGCAACGGACAGCGTCGGCAACAATACCAGTACGTCGCACACCGTGAACGTGGAATCCGTTCTGCCAGGCGTGATCGTCAACACCATTGCAGGTGACGACATCATTAACGCGGCGGAGCTGGCGGCCGGGCAGACCATCAGCGGTAAGGTGGTGAATGCCGAAGCGGGCAACACCGTGACCGTGACCATTGGCGGTAACAGCTACACCGCAACGGTGCAGAGCGATCTCACCTGGTCCGTTAACGTGCCGGAATCCGTGCTGACCGCGCTGGGCAACGGCGATTTGACCGTGTCGGCCAGCGTCACGAACGGCGTGGGCAATAGCGGAACGGGCGAGCGCGAAATCGTGATAGACGCTAACCTGCCGGGCCTGCGCGTGGATACCGTGGCGGGTGACGACGTGATCAACAGCATCGAACATACTCAAAACCTGATTATCACCGGCACCAGCGACGGGCTGGCGGCGGGGGCGGCGCTGACCGTGACCGTAAACGGCAAAACCTATCCGGCGACCGTGCTGGCGGACGGCACCTGGAGCGCGGCGATCCCTGCGGCGGACGTGGGTGCGCTGGCCGCAGGCACGGTTACCGTGACCGTTGCGGGCCAGAGCAGCGCCGGTAACCCGGTCTCCATCAGCCACGATGTGACGGTGGATCTGGCGAGCGTTGCCATCAGCATCGACGCCGTTGCCACCGATGACGTGATTAACGCGGCCGAGAAGGGCGCGGATCTGGTGCTCTCCGGCACTACCTCGAACGTTGAGGAAAACCAGACCGTCACCATCACCTTCGGCGGCAAGAGCTACACCGCGACCGTGGATGCAGACGGAAAATGGACAGCTACCGTGCCGTCTGCGGATCTAACCGGTCTGAAAGACGGCGACGCCAGCGTGCAGGTGAGCGTCACTAACGTGAACGGCAACAGCGCCTCGGCGGGCCGCGAGTACAGCGTGGATGCGACCGCACCGTCCGTGACCATCAATACCCTGGCGAACGACGACATTCTGAATGCCGCCGAAGCGAAGAGCGATCTGGCCGTATCCGGTACCAGCACCGCCGAAGCGGGCCAGACGGTCACCGTATCGCTGAACGGTAAAGACTACACCACAACCGTCAGCGCAGACGGCAGCTGGACGCTGAACGTCCCGGCCGCCGATCTGGCTGGATTAACCGACGGCAGCGTGACCGTCACCGCATCGGTCAGCGATAAAGCGGGTAACCCGGCGTCCGTGGATCACAACCTGGCGGTAGATATCACCGCGCCTTCGGTAACCATCAACACCGTGGCGGGCGACGACGTCATTAACATCGCAGAACACGGCCAGGCGCAAATCATCAGCGGCACCGCCACCGGCGCGGCAGCGGGCGATAAGGTCACCGTCACGATTGGCGGCCAGACCTACACCACCGTGCTGGACGCGGCGGGGAACTGGAGCGTGGGCGTACCGGCGAACGTCATTTCCGGCCTCAGCGACGGCACCGTGACCGTCACGGCGTCAGTCACCGACGCGGCGGGCAACACCGGTACCGGCACGCATAACGTGATCGTCGATACCGGTCTGCCATCGGTGGCCTTCAACGCCATCAGCGATGACAACGTTCTGAACGCCGTTGAAAAAGGTCAGGACCTGAGCGTCAGCGGCACCAGCGCTAACCTCGCGGAAGGCACCGTGGTGACCGTGACCCTGAACGGTAAAAACTACACGGCCACAACCGCGGCAGACGGCACCTGGAGCCTGACGGTTCCGGCAGCGGATCTGTCCGGTCTCGGCCAGGCCAATTACACCCTGAACGCGACCGCCACCAACGGCGTGGGCAACAGCGTCAGCAATACCGCGAACCTGCTGGTGGACACCGCGCTGCCGACCGTCACCATCAACACCGTGGCGGGCGACAACGTCATCAACGCGGCGGAAGTGGCGGCAGGCCAGACCCTGAGCGGCACCGTGGCGAACGCCGAAGCGGGCAATACCGTTACCGTCACCCTTGGCGGCAACAGCTACACCGCAACGGTGCAGAACGATCTGACCTGGTCCGTGAACGTGCCGTCTGACGTGCTGACCGCGCTGGGCAACGGCAGCCTGAGCGTGACGGCGACCGTCACCAACGGCCACGGCAACACCGGCACCGGCGAGCGCGAAATCGCTATCGACGCAAACCTGCCGGGCCTGCGCGTGGATACCGTGGCGGGCGACAATGTCGTCAACAGCATCGAGCACGCGCAGAACCTGATTGTCACCGGCTCCAGCGATGGGCTGGCGGCGGGCACGGCGCTGACCGTCACCGTCAACGGCAAAACCTATGCGGCGACGGTGCTGGCGGACGGCACCTGGAGCGCGGCGATCCCGTCCACCGACGTGAGCGCGTGGCCGGAAGGCACCGTCAAAATCAGCGTTACCGGCGACAGCTCAGCGGGCAACCCGATTACCATCAGCCACGACGTGACGGTAGATCTGGCGACCGTTGCCATCAGCATCAATTCCATCTCCACCGACGACGTGATTAACGCGGCGGAGAAGGGCGCGGATCTGGTGCTGTCCGGTGCGACCACCAACGTGGAAGCCGGGCAGACCGTGACCATCAGCCTGAACGGCAAAATCTATAGCGCGACAGTAGACGACAGCGGTAACTGGACCTACACCGTGCCGTCTGCAGATCTGGTACACCTTAAGGATGGCGACGCCAGCGTGCAGGTGAGCGTCACCAACGTCAACGGCAACAGCGCCTCGGCGGGCCGCGAGTACAGCGTGGATGCGACCGCGCCGTCCGTGACCATCAACATCCTTGCGGCTGACGATATTCTGAATGCCACTGAAGCGAAGAGCGATCTGACCGTGTCCGGCACCACCACCGCCGAAGCGGGCCAGACGGTCACCGTGACGCTGAACGGCAAAGACTACGCCACAACCGCAGGCGCGGACGGCAGCTGGACGCTGAACGTCCCGGCGGCGGATCTTGCCGCGCTCGGCGACGGCAGCGTGACCGTGACGGCAAGCGTCAGCGACAAGGCGGGCAACCCGGCGTCGGCCGATCGCACCCTGACGGTGGACGTGACCGTTCCTGCGGTGACCATCAATACCGTAGCGGGCGACGACGTGATTAACATCGCTGAGCACGCTCAGGCGCAAATCATCAGCGGCACCGCCACCGGCGCGGCAGCGGGCGATAAGGTCACCGTCACCATCGGCGGCCAGACTTACACCACCGTGCTGGACGCGGCGGGGAACTGGAGCGTGGGCGTCCCGGCCAGCGTGATTTCCGGCCTCAGCGACGGCACCGTGACCGTCACTGCGTCAGTCACCGACGCGGCGGGCAACACCGGTGCCGGCAGCCATAACGTGACCGTCGATACCGGCCTGCCATCGGTGGCGTTCAACGCCATCAGCGGCGACAACGTGCTCAACGCGGTGGAGAAAGGTCAGGATCTGAGCGTCAGCGGCACCAGCGCCAACCTGTCGGAAGGCACCGTGGTGACCGTGACTCTCAACGGTAAAAACTACACGGCCACAACCGCGGCAGACGGCACCTGGAGCCTGACCGTTCCGGCAGCGGATCTGGCGGGGCTGGGCGAAGCCAACTACACCCTGAACGCGACTGCGACCAACGGCGTGGGCAACACCGTAAATAACAGTGCGAACCTGCTGGTCGACACCGCGCTGCCAACCGTCACCATCAACACCGTGGCGGGCGATAACGTCATCAACGCGGCGGAAGTGGCCGCGGGTCAGACCGTCAGCGGCAAAGTGGCGAACGCGGAAGCGGGCAACACGGTAACCGTGACTATCGGCGGCAACAGCTACACCGCAACGGTGCAGAGCGATCTCACCTGGTCCGTAAACGTGCCGGAATCCGTCCTGACGGCGCTGGGCAACGGTGACCTGACGGTGTCAGCATCCGTTACCAACGGCCACGGCAACACCGGCGCGGGCGAGCGCGAAATCACTATAGACGCCAGCCTGCCGGGTCTGCGCATTGATACCGTGGCGGGCGACGATGTGATCAACAGCATCGAACATACTCAAAACCTGATTGTCACCGGCTCCAGCGACGGGCTGGCGGCAGGCACCACGCTAACCGTGACCGTCAACGGCAAAACCTATGCGGCCTCCGTGCTGGCAGACGGCGCCTGGAGCGCGGCGATCCCGGCGGCAGACGTCGGGGCCCTGGCTGCGGGCACGGTCACCGTGACCGCTGCAGGCCAGAGCGCGGCGGGCAACCCGGTGACCATCAGCCACGATGTCACCGTCGATCTGTTTGCCGTTGCCGTCAGCATCGATGCGATTGCTACCGACGACGTGATTAACGCGGCGGAGAAAGGCGCGGATCTGGTGCTGTCCGGCAGCACCTCGAACGTGGAGGAAAACCAGACCGTCACCATCACCTTCGGCGGCAAGACGTACACCGCGAAAGTCGATGCCGACGGTAACTGGACGGCCACCGTGCCTTCCGCCGATCTCGCGGGCCTGAAGGACGGCGATGCCAGCGTGCAGGTGAGCGTCACCAACGCGCACGGCAACAGCGCCTCGGCGGGCCGCGAGTACAGCGTGGACGCCACCGCGCCAACCGTGAGCATCGATACGGTCGCTGGCGATAACGTGATTAACGCCAGCGAAGCGGCTGCGGGCGTGGCCATTTCCGGCACCACCACGGCGGAAGTTGGTCAGACTGTCACCGTGACGCTGGGCGGTAAGAGCTATACCGCGCAGGTGCAGCAGGGCGGCATCTGGAGCGTGAACGTGCCGGGCTCCGACCTGTCCGCGCTGGCGGATAACGGCTACACCGTGCAGGTGAGCGTGAGCGATGCCGCGGGTAACCCGGGCAGCGCGGGCAAAGCGATTACGCTTGATACCACGCCGCCGACCGTCAGCTTTAACGCTGTCGCGGGCGATGACGTCATTAACAGCGTGGAGCACGGGCAGGCGCAGATCGTCAGCGGTACGGCAACCGGCGCGAGCGTCGGCGATAAGCTGGTCATCACCATCGGTTCGAACCAGTACACCACTACCGTTGACGCCAGCGGTAACTGGAGCGTGGGCGTGCCGGCCAGCGTGATTTCCGCGCTGAACGACGGCACCGTGACCCTCAGCGCGACGATTACCGACAGCGCGGGCAACAGCAGCACCCAGACCCACGATGTGGTAGTGAACACGGCCTCCGTGGCGCTGACCATCAATACCCTCAGCGGCGATGACGTCATCAACGCGGCTGAAGCCGGTTCGGCACTGGTGATTAACGGCTCCAGCGCCCAGTTCGCCAGCGGGACTCAGGTCACCGTGACGCTGAACGGCAAGAGCTATACGGCCACCATCCAGAGCGACGGCAGCTGGACGACCACCGTACCTGCTGCCGACGTGGGCGCGTTAGCCGATGGCGCGAGCTATCAGGTGTCCGTGTCGGCGCAGGACAGCGCGGGCAACAGCGCGTCGGCGACCCACGGCATCAGCGTGGATACCACTGCGCCGGTTGTGAGCATTGCGACGCTGTCGGTTGACGACATGCTGAACGCGGCAGAAGCGCAGCAGCCGCTGACCGTGCACGGATCTTCCAGCGCGGAAGCGGGTCAGACCGTCACCGTGACGCTGGGCGGCAAATCCTACACCGCCACCGTGGCGAACGACGGGACGTGGACGCTGGATGTTCCGGCAGCCGATCTGGCTGCGCTGAGTCAGGGCGCGCTGACGGTGACCGCCTCGGTCAACGACAAAGCGGGTAATAACGGCCAGACCACGCACACCTTAACGGTAGACACCGTCGCGCCAACCGTGACCATCAGCACCGTGGCCGATGACGATATCGTCAACAACGCGGAGCAGCTGGCGGGCCAGACGATCCGTGGTACGACCACGGCGGAACAGGGCCAGACGGTGACCGTCTCCTTTAACGGGCACAGCTATCAGGCGACCGTCGGAGCGGACGGATCCTGGTCGGTCTTCGTGCCGGGCCGTGATTTCCTCGGCCTGAGCGACGGGGATTACACCATCACCGCTTCGGTGAACGACAAGGCGGGTAACCCGGGCAGCGCAACGCACGACGTGACGCTGAACGGCGATGTCCCGACCATCACCATTAACACCTTTGCGCAGGACGATATCGTCAACGCCGCCGAGCACGGTACGCCGCTGGTCGTCAGCGGTACCACCGACGCCCCGGCGGGCCAGACGGTGACCATTACGCTGAACGGTAAAACCTACACGGCGACCGTTCAGAATGACGGCACCTGGAGCTACACGGTGGGCAGCGCAGACGTGACCGCGCTGGCGGACGGCGGTTCGTACGTGATTAACGCGCAGGTCAGCAACACCATCGGCAACAGCGGCAGCGATAACCACAGCGTCACCGTGGATCTCACCGCGCCGTCGATGGGGATTAGCATTGATTCGCTGCAAAACGACACCGGCCTGAGCGCGCGTGATTTCATCACCAACGACGCTCAGGTGGTGGTCAACGGCTCCCTGACCGCGCAGCTCGGCAATAACGAGAAGGCGCAGATCAGCCTCGACGGCGGAACCACATGGATTGACCTGACCGTGACCGGCACCACCTGGCGCTACACCGATGGCCGCACCCTGTCGGACGGTACGTATCAGTACCAGGTGCGCGTTATCGATAACGCGGGCAACGTGGGGGCGACGGACAGCCAGGACGTGGTGATTGACCTGACGAAGCCTGTGGCAACGACGATTACGGTCGATTCCATCACCCAGGATACCGGCCTGTCCGGCAGCGACTTTATCACCAGCGACAACCAGATCAGCCTGAAAGGGACGCTCGGCGCGGCGCTGGGCAGCGGCGACCACGCGCAGATCAGCCTCGACGGCGGCGTGACCTGGACAGATGTGAGCGTCAGCGGCCTGAGCTGGACCTATGTCGATGGCCGCACGCTGGCCGACGGGGATTACAACTACCAGCTGCGCGTGATTGACGACGCGGGCAATATCAGCGCCACCGCCAGCCAGGTGGTGACCATTGATACGGTTGCGCCGGACGCGAGCAAAACCATCGCCATCGACAGCATCAGCGACGATACCGGCCTGAGCAGCAGCGACTTTATCACCAACGATACGTCCCTGACGCTGCACGGCTCGCTCGGCGCGACGCTGGCCGACGGCGAATATGCCCAGATCAGCATCGACGGCGGCGTCACCTGGCAGAACGTGATTGTCACCGGCAACAGCTGGTACTACGTCGATAGCCGCACGCTGGGTAACCAGACCTATGACTACTACGTTCGCGTGGTGGATGCGGCGGGCAACGTGGGGGCCAGCGCCCATCAGCAGGTGACCGTCGATACGGTCGCCCCGGATGCGGCGATTACGGTGACCGTGGATAACATCACCGTGGATACCGGCTTCGACAATAACGACTTCCTGACCAGTTCGACCTCGTACACGCTGCACGGAACGCTCGGCGCCGCGTTGGGCGCGGGTGAATTCGTGCAGGTGAGCATTGACGGCGGCAGCACCTGGGTGTACGCCACCGTAAGCGGTACGCAGTGGAGCTACAGCGACACGCGTACCCTGACCGACGGCAACCATAACTACCAGGTGCGGGTCGTTGACCAGGCGGGGAACGTTGGGGCCACCACCTCGCAGACGGTGACGGTGGATACGCAGGCGCCGCAGTACGGCGTCACCATCGACAGCATCAGCGAAGATACCGGCCAGTCCGGGAGTGATTTCATCACCATGGACACCACGCTGACCATCAACGGTTCGCTGGGCAGCGCGCTGGCAAGCGACGAGCGCGTACAGATCAGCCTGGACGGCGGGAACACCTGGCTCGATACCACGGTCACCAACCAGCGCTGGAGCTACATCGATACCCGCGATCTGCCTGACGGGGACTACACCTACCAGGTGCGGATTATCGACCAGGCGGGCAACGTCGGCTCCACCGCGTCTCAGGTGGTGACGGTGGACACCACGCCGCCAACCACGGTGGGCACGGTAGTGAGCTATACCGACGGCGAAGGCGAGCGTCAGGGCACCTTTGGCAGCGCGGTGGCAACGGACGATAACTCGCCGCTGATCAACGGTACGCTTAACCGCGCTCCGGACGACGGTGAAATCGTGCAGCTCTACCGTGACGGGGTCCTGCTCGGCCAGGTGACCATGAACGGCAGCGCAAGCTGGTCCTTCCAGGACAACGGCCTGAGCGACGGCAACCACACCTACATTGTGCGCGTCACCGATAAGGCCGGTAACTACACGGAATCGGACGGCTTTGTGCTGAACGTTGATACCAGCATCCCGACCACCACGGCGGCGATTACCGCGCAGACCACGTCGGACACCACGCCGATCGTCAGCGGTACCGTCTCCGCCGATCTGGTGAACGGTGAATACCTGGTGGTAACGGTGAACGGAAAGACCTACACCTCCCAGACCGGCGGCGCGGTGGTGGTCGATCCGGATCACAACACCTGGTATCTGCAGATCCCGGACGGCGATGCGCTGAGCGTGTCGAGCTACAGCGTGACGGCGCAGGTGAAGAGCAGCGCGGGTAACGGCAATACCACCGGTACGGCGACCGGCAGCCTGGTGATTGATACCACCTCGGTGAATACCGACTGGGCAACCACGGCGGGGAACAGCAACAACTCCACCATGACCCTCGGCATGAACAGCAGCGGTCTGTGGAATATCATTGCTAACGGCCAGTCTTACTCCAGCAGCGATAGCTCGACCTATGCCGGCAATACGCTGACCAACACCCGTAGCTACTACGTGGTGAGCCAGACCGCCGCCGACTTTGACCGTAACGGCACGCAGGATATCTTCGCGACGGAGACCACCTACTCGGGCTCTACGCAGGTGATGTGGACCTACGATGGCAGCACCTATAACGCCAGCCAGCTGGCGATGGGGACCACCATCTGGTACGGCGGCGTGATTGCGTACGATAAAACCGGCGATGGCTATCTGGATCTGGCGTACGGCGATGCCGGCATGGACTCACTGACCTACCTTGTGAACAACAACGGCGTTCTCTCGCCGGACGGCACCGGTGGCGAAGGCGGTTTCTACGGTCAGTTCGATTCCGGACGCGAAATCTCCGGCGTCGACCTGAACAACGACGGCACGGTAGATATTGTCCAGCACACCAACCGCAGCGGCGCGTACTCGTTAACCGTGATCAACAACAACGGTAACGGCACGCTCTCTATCGGTCAGAACCTGACGAACGTGTTTGTGGCAAACGCCTCGAATACCACCACGGCGGCGTCCATGACGTGGGCGGACTTCAACGGCGATGGCTACATGGATCTATACCTGGGCAGCAGCTACAACAACAACGGCGGGGGGATTTACTACAACGACGGTACCGGGAAGCTCTCTGCCACCAAGAGCGCGGTGGAAGCCTCTAACGCCACGGCAGGCTATCTGTCGGTGGCGGTGGACTGGAACGGTGACGGGCAGATGGACATCATCAAGCTCAGCACCTACGGCGGTTCGCAGACGGCGACCCTGTTCACCAACAACGGTTACGGCTCCACCTGGACCTCAAGCCAGCTGGCGTCGGGTATTGCCTACGCGACCGGCGTGGCGGCAGTGGACTACAACTGGGACGGCGCACAGGATCTGCTGGTCTCTCAGCAGAACGGCAAGGTGGTGCTGGTGCAAAACAGCAAAACCATTGCTGATGGCACCGCGATGCACCTGCACATTGTCGACAGCGAGGGCATCAACGCCTACTACGGCAACACGGTCAATCTGTACAACGCCGCTGGCGTGCTGGTGGCGTCGCAGATCATCAACGCCCAGTCCGGTATCGGTTCGAACGATACCTCTGCGCTGGTGAGCTTCTACGGGCTGGATCCGAATGAAACCTATTCGGCTGAGATCCTGAAGATTACCAACGGCGTGTCGGATAACGTCACCTGGAGCGGTCTGGAAGCGGGCAACGGCAAAGAGGGCTACGTCCTGACGGCCGAAGCCGCCACCGGCGGCCACAGCGGGACCATCACCGGGACCGGGTATAACGACACCTTTATCGCAGAGGATGGCACCTATACCTACAACGGCTCCGGCGGCTGGAATACCCATTCCGACTACGACACCTGGAGCAACACCGGCGGGATGGACGTGGTGGATTACCGCAATGCGACCTCCGGCGTGACCGTTGATTTGCGCCTCTCTACCGCGCAGGACACCGGGTTCGGTACGTCACGACTGCTCAACATTGAGGGGATCAACGGCTCTGACTTCGACGACGTCATTACCGGCAACAGCGGTGATAATCAGTTCGAAGGCCGCGGCGGGAACGACACCTTCAACATCGGCAGCGGCGGTCACGATACGTTGCTCTACAAGCTGATCAACGCCTCGGATGCAACGGGCGGTAACGGTCACGACGTGGTGAACGGCTTTACGGTCGGCACCTGGGAAGGGACCGCGGACACGGATCGTATTGACCTGCGCGATCTGCTCTCCGACAGCGGCTATACCGGCACGGGCTCGGCGAGCTACGTGAACGGCGTGGCCACGCTGGACAGCAGCGCGGGCAATATCAGCGATTACATCCGCGTGGTGCAGAACGGCAGCAATACCGAGATCCAGGTTGACCTGGACGGTACAGGCGGTCAGTTCTCGCCGACCACTCTGGTGACCCTGAACGGCGTGCAGACGGATCTGGCGACGCTGCTGGCGAACCATCAGCTGTTAATTGCGTAAACCAACGCCGCGGGGAGCGATCCCCGCGGCCTTTTGGCGTTTCTTTACACGAATAGTCATAACCCTATATTTCACATGATTATTTTGCGGGCTCGTTTAGAAAGTGTTCGATTTTTAATCATTCCGTAAAGGTATCATTTCAGTGCGAAATTACCGCTCTGGACAGGACGTAGCATTATGAAGACACATCCACAGTACGAACCCTGGCTGCAGGGCATGCTTATCATCGCTAAACACTACCGGCTGGATTTCTCAGCGGAGCATGTTCGGGTCACGATTAACCACGAAAGCCAGTCTCCGCGCCAGCTGGTGCTGGAAGAGATGGCGCGCCAGCTTGGGCTGGGGATGCGTATGGTGGCGGCTGAAGCGGTATCCCTCGATCCGTGGCGCCTGCCGCTGCTGGCGGAATTCACCGGCGGACAAATCGCGGTCATCAACCGTATGGACAGCGAAGGCAACGTCAGCCTGCAGTTTAGCGGCGACGGCGGCCTGGAGACCACGCTGACGCGTGACGAACTCGGGGCGCGGTTAAAAGGGCTGATGGTGTTGCGCCCGCTCGAATCCACGCCGGATGCCCGCGTGGACGACTACATCAAACCCTATGAGAAAAACTGGTTCTGGCAGCTGGCGCTGAAGGACTGGCGACGCTACAGCGACATTATGCTGGTGGCGCTGGTTGCCAACGTGCTGGCGCTCTCCGGCATGGTCTTCTCCATGCAGGTGTACGACAGGGTGGTACCGTCGCAGTCGGAAGCTACGCTGTGGGTCCTGTTTGGCGGCGTGATGATCGCCATCGTGTTCGAATTCATCATGCGCATGCTGCGCGTGCATATTTCTGACGTGGTGGGGAAGCGCGCCGACCTGCGTATCTCTGAACGCGTGTTTGCCCACGCGCTGCGGATTAAAAACGGCGCGCGCTCCAAATCAACCGGATCCTTTATCGCCCAGATCCGCGAGCTGGAGTCGGTGCGTGAGCTCATCACCTCGACCACCATTGCGGCGATTTCCGATCTGCCGTTCTTCCTGCTGTTCGTCTTTATTCTGTGGATGATTGGCGGCCCGCTGGTGCTGGTGGTCCTGCTCGCCGTACCGCTGCTGCTGATCCCAGGCCTGCTGGTGCAGCGCCCGCTGGGGAAGCTTTCCAGCGAAGGGATGCGTGAGTCCGCCATTCGTAACGCCACGCTGGTGGAAGCGGTGCAGGGCATTGAAGACATCAAGCTGATGCGCGCCGAGCAGCGTTTCCAGAACCAGTGGAATAACACCAACGACGTCGCCGCCAGCGTCGGCATGAAGCAGCGCTGGCTGACGGGGTTACTGCTGACATGGACTCAGGAGGTGCAGTCCATCGTCTACGCGGTGGTACTGCTGGTGGGCTGTTACCTGGTCATCAGCGGCGACATGACTACCGGTGCGCTGGTGGGAACCTCGATTCTGGCGTCGCGCACCATCGCGCCGCTGTCGCAGATCTCAGGCGTGCTTTCGCGCTGGCAGTCGGCAAAAGTGGCCCGCAAGGGGCTGGACGACCTGATGCAGCGTCCGATTGACGATCCGCAGCACGGCAAGAAGGTGCACAAAGCCCACCTGCGCGGCGACTATGCGCTTGAGGACGTCGGGTTTTATTACGACGAGGAAGAGAAACTCACCGTGCTTAACATCAGCAAGCTGCAGATCCGCGCCGGAGAGCGCGTGGCGGTGCTTGGGCGTAATGGCTCGGGTAAAAGCACGCTGTTACAGCTTCTGGCGGGCATGCAGGAGCCGCAGCAGGGCAGCATCCTGCTCGACGATATCGCCCTCAATCATCTTGACCCGGCCGACGTGCGCCGCGACATGCAGCTGCTCGGCCAGCAGGCCCGGCTGTTCTTTGGCTCCGTGCGGGACAACATCCTGATGGGGAACCCGTTAGCCACCGACGATGAGATTCATCAGGCGCTGGTTAACAGCGGCGCGCTGGAGTTTGTGCGCAAGCAGAAAATGGGGCTGAACTACATCATCAACGAAGGCGGCGCAGGCCTCTCCGGCGGCCAGCGTCAGGCGCTGCTGCTGGCGCGCGCGCTGATCACCTCGCCGAATATCCTGCTGCTGGATGAGCCTACCGCCTGGCTGGACGAAATGAGCGAGAAGCAGTTTATTCAGCATCTTCACAAATGGCTGGGTAAACGCCGGACGCTGGTCGTGGCGACGCATCGCCTGCCGATTCTGGACCTGGTCGACCGCATCATCGTGCTGGAAAACGGCAAGGTGGTGATGGACGGCCCGCGCGATGCGATCCTGCACCAGCACGGCATGGCGCCGCAGAAAGCCGCGCAGCGCACCGTGACCATGAAGCCGGCGGCGGTTGCAGAGGAGGGCGCGGCATGAATGATTTCTCTCGTTTCAATAGCCGACTGAAGGAGCCGCGCCTGCCGCGCTCGTCGCTGGTGGCATGGTCGCTGTTCGCGCTGCTGGCGGTGTTTATCGCCTGGGCAAGCCTGTTCCATCTGGATGAAGTGACGACCGGCAGCGGTAAGGTCATACCGTCTTCGCATGAGCAGGTCATCCAGTCCCTGGAAGGCGGCATCATCCACAGCCTGATGGTGCGCGAAGGCGACATCGTGGAACGCGGGCAGCAGCTCGCGCAGCTTGACCGGACCAAAACCGAGTCGAGCGTGCTGGAGAGCGAGTCTCGCCTGAATGCGGCGCTGGCAACCGCTGCGCGCCTGAAGGCCGAGGTGAACGACACGGAGCTCGCGTTTCCGGAGGAGCTAGATGACGACGTTGAGCTGGTCAAACAGGAAACGGCGCTCTACCAGTCCCGTCGTGAAAGCCTCGAAAAAGGGCTGGCCGGGTTGCGTCAGGGCGCCGAACTGGTGCAGCGCGAGCTGTCGTTGACCCGTCCGCTGGTGACCCAGGGGGCGGCCAGCAAGGTTGAGGTGCTACGTCTTGAGCGTCAAAAAAATGAGCTTGAGAATAAAATCACCGAGATGAAAAACCAGTATTACGTTCGCGCCCGTGAAGAGCTGGCGAAAGCCAATGCGGAGATTGAGGCCCAGCGTTCGGTGATGAAGGGGCGAGAGGACTCCCTGACCCGGCTGACCTTTAATGCCCCGGTTCGCGGGATCGTGAAGGATATCGACGTCACGACCGTGGGAGGCGTTATCCCGCCGAACGGCAAGCTGATGAGCCTGGTCCCGCTTGACGATCAGATGGTGGTCGAAGCGAAAATCTCGCCGCGCGATGTGGCGTTTATCCATCCCGGCCAGAAAGCGCTGGTGAAAATCACGGCCTATGACTACTCCATTTACGGCGGGCTGGAAGGGGAAGTGACGATGATTTCGCCGGACACCCTGCAGGATGAGGTGAAAAGGGATGTTTACTACTACCGCGTCTATATTCGTACCGACAGTAACCATCTGACCAATAAGCAGGGTCAGGAATTTCCGGTCTTTCCGGGCATGATTGCCACCGTTGATATTAAAACCGGCAGCAAAACCATTCTGGATTATCTGTTAAAACCGCTGAACAAGGCAAAAGAGGCGCTGCGGGAACGATAGGGGAATGGCGTTCGGAACTCCGAACGCCTGCTGGATTATACGGTTGACGTCACGCTGTGAGCGTGGCGTCGCTCTTTAGGCACAACGTTGATGTAATGCGTAACATACGCAAAATATAAACCGGCATAATTTTCGACAAGTTCGATGAACGCCGGGTATATTGACATTCGACCATCACCACGATCTTTAAGATAACCCGCCTCTTGTGCCGATTTGATAATTCGGTTGACGTGGATGCGTGAAACAAAAAATTCTTTTGCGAGCATGCTGGCTGAATAATCAATGACCGCACCGTGAGCGGATTTATTTTTCATGGCCTGCAGATAGATATAAAGCATAATCATACGGCCGCCATCTTTATCGATAAATAATCCTACCTCAGGCAACACCTTTCTGAACGTTAATCCGCGAAAAAGATATTCAGCCGCGCGGCGGAAGAAGTTGTTTCTCAAAATATCATTATCCAGCAGGTTAACATTAATATTAAATGCCGGATAAAGAATGCTAACGGGCAAAAAAGCGCCGGACATATAACGCTTAAGTTCATTGAGTCCTTTTTCAGTTGGCGCGATTCTCGTTTTGCGTCGATCGTCCGTGCAGCGCCAGGTCCTGATGCGCCCGGTGGTTCTCAGTATCGTAATGATCGCAATCACGCTGTTGGGGCTGGCTATTTTATAGCGAGAGCACAGCTCTTTAATCTCTGAAACTGACTCGGCCTGATTTCCAAAAATAAAACAACACATGGAGAGGATAATGTTAAATCGCGATTCCTGCAGCATTGTCTTGTAGAACAAAGGTTGTTTTTTGTAGATGGTGTCATTAATTGTGTAGTGCTCTAATATTGCCTCACCGAATCGCGGATTGTTCTTTATAACATCCCTTCGATGTAGCAAGGCCCTGGATGAGATGTGATTATCCATAGCATTTTTCTCGTATTTGAATGAGCCGATAGATGAAGTGTCCACTCTTCTTTTCGGAATTTTCATTATACCCTGAGAATAAGATATTTGCCGTTATTATTTGCAAAGAAAAGTATATTTAAACGACGGTGATTAACGCAAAGATGTTCCTGTGAGTTCAGCGGATAACTGTTTCTTACCCTGAGGCGGTACTGTAAAATTAATGTTTATAACAGGTGCGTTAAATTTTACGTATTCACAAATGGAAATGGCGCCTTAGTGCCCAGGAGCAGTTTATGACCCACAAAATTTCTCTGAGAAATGAGGCGTGCGATGAACATAAATTTGTCATCTCCGCCTGCGGTTTTACGTTCCAGGGATATCGTCTGATCCTTAACCAGTACGGAATACAGGCTTCGCACATTCATTTTGACGGGGATGAGGTATCCCAACAGGATCTTGAAAATATCCTTATAAATCAGAACTCTCATGTTGTGGTGTTTCTCGGAAAAGGTATCGTCAGCCTCCTGGAGAGCCTGAAGCGACTGGCATCCGTGCTCAATGCACTTCCCGTTATTCGACGCGTTACACTATATGGCGACATACCGGATGGCTGGCTATATCGCACCCTGGGCACTCTTTTAAATAATAGTTATCAATTGTCATTGATTCGCATAGCCCGCGTTTCAGATGTCATCACTGGTTCTCATACGCACCATCATGTTTTTAAGGATCGTTCGTACTTATTACGCGATCGCTACAAGGATAATTCTTCGCAAGACAACGTAAAGTGGCTAACAAAAAGAGAGATTGACGTTTTATTAAATTTCTACCGCGGCATGTCCGTAAAAGAAATGTGCGATGAAATGGGTCTTTCTAATAAAACGGTTTATACGCACCGTAAGGAAGGCGTGCTCAAATTACGCTTAATTAAGCGATGGCTACACGATTCGCACAATTTCAATGCGGAAAGAAGCATCAAGCGGCGGAGTCAAAATACGGAGTTTACGGATAAGGAAGCAGAGATTTTTAATGCATTATATAAAAAAGAGATCTTCCCTGCTTATCAGATCATTACCGATCGTGACAAAAAAGGCGTAGGCTTTGAGATACTGATCCGCTGGAATAAAAACGGTAAAATTGTCAAGCCGGCCAGTTTTCTCACGGATATTTCAAACCATGAGATATGGTTGAAAATAACAGCGTTAGTCATTCATGCCGCCGTGTCCGGGATTAATAAGTATAACGGTAAATACTATTTTTCCGTGAATATTCCGCCTCGCCTGGCTTCCGGAAATGCATTGCCTGATATGGCAAAGAAAGCTATCGACATGCTGCTCAAACCGCAGTGGGCCGAAAAGTTGGTCTTTGAATTTGCAGAAGATATTGACGTGACGAAGGACAAAAGGATCCCTGAAACCATGCGCCATTTGCGTAATACGGGGTGTCGATTGTTCCTTGATGACTGCTTCTCTAATCATCAAACCATGTTCCCGGTGCGGCAGGTGCATTTTGATGGACTCAAGCTGGATCGCGACATCGTTGAGCATTTTGTGGCAAACGATAATGACTATAACCTGATTAAAGCGATACAGCTTTACAGCGACATGACCGGAACGGACTGTATTGCCGAGGGGGTTGATAGTGAAGAAAAGTTTGAAAAACTAGTCGCGCTGGGCGTCAAAAACTTTCAGGGATATTATTTATCGCGGGCCGTGAAAGAGGAGGAGTTAGACCGCATGGTCAGGATGTTTAGCTAAGAAAAATAAAGCCCCGAAGGGCCTTTTATTATTTTCGACCCAGCAGCAGGCCGAGAACAATACCGACCGCACCCGCTGCGACGAGGCCGGTGAGGGGGTTATTTCTGACAGCTTCAGTGACGTCGGAAACCGCATCGCTGGCCTGCGCAGCATATTTTTTAGCCGCACCTTTAACCTGATGCTTTGGTGAATCGACGAATTCACCAAACTGCTGCTGCGCTGAACCTGCCAGCTCGTCAAATTTATTTTTTGCTTTATCTTCAGCAAACTGGGTGTTTTTATCAGTACCGAGATCGGACATTTTCGCCTCCTTTTGTTGATATTTAAAGGATAGCCGCTCTTTGCGGATGTGGGAGACGTAAGGTTAAATTCGGTACATGTCAGGGCTGTTTTCGGATATATCTCTATACCGGAAGCCCGTTATTTCTCATTGTCATCCTGACCATAATACAGTTTCCCGATGCGGATCAGCGGGCGGCCCTGAGACTTACGATGCAGGTTACTGTCCCTGAGTGAATAAACGCACCCGCAGTATTCCTGCTGGTAAAACTGCTCCCGCTTGCTGATCTCAATCATGCGAGATGAGCCGCCCTGTTTACGCCAGTTATAGTCCCAGTAAACCATACCCGGATAGCGCGCGGCAGCACGCTGGCCGCAGTCATTTATCTGCTGCATGTTTTTCCAGCGGGAGATCCCCAGCGAGCTGCTGATGACGCTGAATCCATTTTCTGCCGCATAGAGCGCCGCACGCTCGAAACGCATATCGAAGCACATGGTGCAGCGGACGCCACGCTCGGGTTCCCATTCCATGCCTTTCGCGCGCTCAAACCAGTTATCGGTGTCGTAATCGGCATCAACAAACGGCACGCCGTGTTTTTCCGCAAAGCGAATATTCTCCTCCTTCCGAATGAGGTATTCCTTCTGCGGATGGATGTTGGGGTTGTAGAAGAAAATCGTGTAGTCAATCCCCGACGCCTGGATAGCCTCCATCACTTCACCCGAGCAGGGGGCGCAGCAGGAGTGCAACAGCAGCTTGTCGGCATCGTCTGGCAGGGAAAGTTGTGGGCGGATAAAAGGGGCTGTCGTCATGGCGTTCTGCAATATGTTTATGAAATTTATGGAAGGGTAGCATAAATTCATCATCTGTTGAGACGGGATCAAGGCAGGACAGAGCGACCCCGCGGGGCGGGATCATCTCGGGTACCACGTGTCGCTATTCGGCAAAATTCAGCAGCGCGTCGCCATCAAGACGATAGCGAACCCATTCGGACTGCGGCAGCGCGCCTATGCTCAGGTAAAAATCAATGGCGGGCTGGTTCCAGTCCAGAACGCTCCATTCCAGGCGGCCGCACTGCCGTTTTACCGCGAGCTGCGCGATATGTTTCAGCAGCGCTCTTCCCGCGCCTTTACCGCGATAGTCCGGGGAAACGTACAGGTCTTCCATGTAAATCCCGTTGCGTCCGAGCCAGGTTGAATAGCTGGTGAAGAACACGGCATAGCCAGCGATCTTACCTTCACATTCCGCGATCAACGCTTCGGTTTTTGTGCCTGCGCCAAAGAGCGTTTCCCGGATCTCCTCCGGCGTGGTAACCACTTCTTCCGGCGCTTTTTCATACACCGCCAGCTCGTAGATCATGGCGTATATTGCCGCCGCATCTTCGGGACGGGCCTGACGAATGGTTATGCTCATTGTTTTTCCTGTTTTTTAGCCTGTGTTTCGATTGATGGCGTTAAGCATACGGAGTATTGTCCGAAGAATTAAGTGCAATGAAATCAACAAATGATGAATATTATGCATCCGGTACTGAGGCGTCTTGATTTAAACCTGCTGCCCGTTTTCGACGCGATTTACCGCCATCGTTCCGTTCGGCTGGCCGCTGATGAGCTGGCGATGAGCACATCGGCACTGAGCCATGCGCTGTCGCGTTTGCGCATCACCCTGAATGACCCGCTCTTTTTTCGCGAAGGGCATCGCATGTCCCCCAGCGTGTATGCCGCTCAGCTTGCGCCTTCCATTGCTTCCGCATTGTCGTTCCTCAATCATGAGCTAACCCCGCAGCCGGAGTTTGACCCGGCCAGCAGTACCGAAAGCTTACAAATTGGGATTACGGACTTTACCGCGCTGTGCATTTTCCCCGCGCTGATGCACAAGCTGCAGCTTGCTGCCCCGGGTTTGCGTTTCGAATTGCGCTATCTGCCGCACAGCCCGGCGCTGACGGAACTGCTGGCGGGCGAAGTGGATCTCGCGCTGGGGTTCAGCACTCAGGATGATATCCGGCACCCGGAGCTGGAAGAGATCGACTGGTTTGAAGATGAGTATGTGGTCATCGGCAACGCGCGCCGGACGCGTCTGACGCTGGAGGATTATCTCGCGGCCCGACACCTGGTGGTGACGCCATGGAATGAGAAGCAGGGCGTTCTTGACGTGCGGCTGGAACAACTGGGCTATACACGACAAATCGCGATCAAAACGCCGTCGATGCTGAGCGCGCCGTTTATCGTTGCGGAAAGCGACCTGCTGATGGCAATCCCCCGGTTTGCCGCTGAGAAGCTGGCTGCGGCAGCGGACCTGAGGATTTTTGCTTTACCGTTTTCGATACGCACGTTTGAAGTGAAAATATACTCGCATAAACGCAGCGGCCAGCGGGGCGCAACCCGCTGGCTTAAGGAGGAGCTGCAAACGCTGGCGCAGGCGCGTCATTCCGGGCTGTCCGGCTCCCAGGAGAGGATGTCGCCGGGTTGACACTGCAGCGCCTCGCAAAATGAGTAGGGCGCAATAGTCAACACAATAAAAAGAGATGCGGCCGGGGAGGAAAGTACGATATCGTAACTCTATGATTGAATGAGAAGTTCGCAGGAACGCCGTCGCAACAGGACGATAAATGATTGATGACATCCGTTATCTGATAGTGTTTGCAAAGATTACTGAGGCAGGATCCATTTCAGGTGGAGCAGAAGCGTTAGGGATTACAACTGCAACGGCAAGCGCCCATTTATCAAAGCTGGAAAAAAATCTTGGCTGCGCGTTGCTGTACAGAAACACCCGTAAACTCTCTCTGACTCATGATGGCGACAATTTGCTGGAAACGGCCAAATCGATGCTGGCGCTCTATGAGCAGGGGGTCATTGAATTTAAGCAGCGTTCAATCTCAACGGCGAATAAGCTGACTATTTCTCTTCCTGCCGTTTTTCTTAATAGTGCGTTTACTCGCCATCTGGCCGATTTTATAAAACGTCATCCGGGCATTTTACTGAATATCTCTTACAGTGATACGCGCAGGGATATTATTGCCGACGGCATCGATGTGGCATTTCGAATCGGCGAGCTTCCGGACAGTTCTCTTAAAGCGCGCCATCTTTTTGTGCTGCCGCGCCAGGTAGTTGCATCCCGGGAATTGCTCAGCCATTACCCGACGATTACGCATCCTGATGACCTGGTGCGACTGCCATGGATTGGACTCAATATGAGGCAGAATAACCGGGAATTCCGGCATAAAAATGGGGAAGTAACCTTCGTAACGTATACGCCCACGGTGTATGTAGATAATGTCGAAGCCGCTTATGCCCTTGCCCGGCAACAAATTGGTCTTGCAGCACCTCCTCGCTATTTAAGCGAAGAGGATGTTAAGCGCGGAGAAATGCAGGAAATACTTCCTGACTGGTCATTAGAACCGCTGAAAGTCTATGCCGTATGGCCCTCTAATATGTCGACCAGCAGTATTGCCTACAAATTGATTAATGATATTTATAACGCAATTGAGTTTCACGCGTTATAACGGGTTTAAAATGCTAAAAAGAGCATGTAACACGCCGTAATAAGCAACAGTCCGCCCATCAACACGTTAAACGTACGGAGCTGCCGCGTGCTCCTGAGCAGCGTCGATACCTTTTCTCCCATCAATGCCCATGCAGAAAGCGACAGGTAACAGACTAAAAAATAGACCGTGATAAAGACGAGAGCTGTCACAGGGGTAGAGGGTTCGGAAAACATCGCTGCCCCAGAGGCGCACGCGGTCCATGCTTTGGGGTTGATCCACTGCATGACAAAACCCTGAACAAAACCGGGCGAATCCGTTTTTCTTAATGACATATCGGACCGTGACGACGCTATCTTATAGCCCAGATACATGATAAATAAAGAACCGGCAATATTAAGATACCTGAAAAATACGGGATATTTTTCGATTGCAGCGTAAAAGCCGAAACATATAAAGATAAGTAATAACGTAAACCCTATCGTTGCACCGGAGACAAATGAGAAGGTCTTTCTAAAGCCGTGAACGGCACCAGACGATATAATCACCATATTAACGGGGCCAGGAGAAAATGAAAGCGTCAGTGAAAATATAAACATTGTAAAAAGTAACAGCATTTTATCTCCGTGGGTTGGTTTATCTGCAGCACATGAACTGTGATTTTTTTAGAAGACTATCTGGTAACGTTCGTCAGAGTAAGTGGCTTTTGTCTAAAGGTGTGTTTGATGTTTTGCTTTGAGAGGGCAGTTAAACAGAAAGGACGTACAATGACACAATACAGACCCGCAGCAGATGTCGCGAAGATCATCGTCTGGGGAGTTTGCGCTGGCTGACGCAGATGGTTATGGAGCTGATGCCTGCGAGAGCGGGGGATTGATCATACAACTATCCCCCGCCAACTATACCAGGTCAATGCCGTCCAGATCCCTGTGGTATTAACTGCGCTCCACCGGCGGCCGGTTCTAAAAGTGATGAATATGCCATCATTTGTTGTCAGTCATATTTTCACCTTTAGAATTATCAGTTACGAAACCCCGATAATTGCTGCAGGAGGGGCTTGTAAGAAAATAATTTCATTATAGCGTGAAGAATATTTTCTAATTCAATCTGAAATTTCATTTTTCATTACCTTAGAATAAGGCCATTGAATATACCCATGAAGGCATTGCATTGATTTTACTTTGATAAGATCGGCTTGTGTCAGAACAACCATTTTTAATATTGTATCTGAAGCTTGGTAGACCAGAATTAATTAAGTGTTTATCTATGAGGGATGAAACGCAAAAGTAAGGTTGATTATTTGCTTCCATAGCAAGTTGTTGTAAATTAGTATTACTGCCTGCAGAGATAAACACGGGCACATCGCCATAATCAGTAGGTTTTATATCCCATTTAAATACAAAATCGTTGTCGTGATCACCTGTTTTGCTGAAAAGATTAGCTGGTAAGACATTCTTGTCCATAAAAAATTTATTCAAGGCGGGTTTGTGATCGCCATAGATAACGATAACAGCATTAGGATCTATTTCTCGCACTTCTTTGGAGAAATCAATGAATCGTTCAATAGCCTGTTTTAATTCATATGCATATACATACTCTCCCGAGTCATTCTCTCTAGGATATGGGCCATGAGTAGACATCGTAATCAAATTCATGAAAATACTTTTTCCATCGGCTTTTTTAAGATGTTCAATTGCTGACCTATAAAGAAGGTAATCATCGGGTTGCCACTGCCATTTCTTTTTGGTTGCGACAATTTGATCGGGTACTTTTATATTAGACATTTCATTGAGGCCATCAAATTGCTCGAAGCCGAATTTTTTATAAACAATATCTCTATGCCAAAATTCTTTTATATAATTATGTGCTGCATAAGTAGTATAGTTTTTTTGTCTTAAAACGCTTGCAATAGTATCTGAACCCGATTTGAACTGCGAGGCATATTCTTGATAAATTGTACCAGACAAAACTCTTGAGTTGCTTGGTAGCCCAGTTAGCATTTCAAATTCAACATTTGCAGTGCCTCCGCCATAAACTGGGGAGGTCGCACGAAAAGTTACAAAGCCTTCCTTTAATAAGGGATTGATAATTTCTTCAAAATTTTGATTATCATACCAGCATGACTCACAGAGCACATAAATAATAGTTTTATGTTTTGGTAATGATGCACTACCAGCTGATTTTTCAAGAGAATAGATGTCTTTGTTATTTTTGTCAGCCAAAGGTGCAGATTTACGTGAGCCTGTCATCAAAATATGCATTGCCATTCCATTTTCCTGTAGGTTTACAGGCCAATTCCACGATATATAGCTCACATTCATTTCTATAGCAATTAATGTCATTTTTCTGGCGAGGATATTATCCTCTCCTAAGAGAGTGCTAAAATGGGAATAAAATGAAAAGGGTAATGTTATGACAAAGCTAATCGCAAGAAATAATTGGTTTTTCTTTGTCGTGTAGAAAAAAAGGCTGATAAAAAATAAAATTATACCAAACGATATTGCGAGAAACAGATAAAATACTGGCCAAGGGCTAAGGTAGTGCTTTGCAATGGATATATTAGATCCGGAAAACAAATCATTCCAGGAAAGAACTTCACCAGTGAGGGATAATTTCGTGTTGCTTATATAATCTAACAACTTAAAGATCATAAAGACAGTATAAGCTGAAATTAATGATGGTGTTCTTAATAGACGAAGAGAAATATAGGCTAACGGTAAAGGGCTTGCAAGCCAGATATAGTGTATTATTGTATATAAATAGTTTGGTAATGGTATTGAATTTCTAATGCCGGTTATAGCTATTGTATAAAAAAGAACAATAAAAATGAAATCTAGTAGTGAAGATTTTACTTTTTTTGAATAATTAGTTGAAGTGAGAGACGCAGTGTTGAAGAGCACGTTCATTTTTTGAACCATAAAATTAATAATTCTCAGTATATCATGTGATTAACAGAAGTGTAAGATCCTATCTCAATAGTTAACTTCAATAAATACTCAAACAATTGCATTTGATGCTCAAGGAGAGGTCAATCACAGAGTGAACTCCATCCGAAGTGGCGAATTGAATCAGTTCTGCCTACGTACCGGGATAGCCTTTTGCTGACAACACACGTTCAACAGGTACGCCTGCTTATCATCGAACTCCTTGATTCAGAATGAATATACCCGATACACCATTCCTGTATCCTCATATCGTAGTTGGTAATCTCATTGCGCTGATGCAAGGGGCATAACGCTATGTTGGGCGGATGCCTATGCAAGGTGTGCAATCTCTGGCTGCTGGTGGTGTAACTGTTCGAACCTCTTTAATCGTTCAAAACCAAAACTCTCAGCAGCAAACTTACGGCGATAACGATGCTATTTTTCGGGTTTAGCAGCAGATCATGGATCAGTCCTAAGGGATTGCCAGGCAGCCCCTGCCCGGAGGCTAATCTGTAATGCGACGAAATAAGATAAAGTGCTCACTCAGAGAAGGCCAAAGAGGAGCTTATGAAAATCTAGGTTTTTTCTTCCATACTTATCAAGGAATCAGAAGAACACAGTAAGCCTCCGCCCGTAACTAAAAAATACTACTAATTCTTGAGCATACCTTCGATGCGTGATAACCATCAATGGACGCTCAACTCCTTGGTTTGTGAGTGATTTTTTTACGACATTCCTAGTGGGCTTAAACCGAATGATGAAGCTTCATGGGCTCTGGCTCCACCTGAGAATTCGGAATGGGGGAGCGCTTTGCGCCGCGTTTGACGCTGTTTTCACTACGACAGTGATGAGAACAGAAGGTACTTATAAACAGGTGTTGTTTGGTGCAACTGTGTTTACTGAGCGAGATAACAGTAGGCTTGAAGAATTGAAGAAAAAAATCTTTGATCGGTACCTGCTTTCTGGCCCGCTTCGGCGGGCTTTTTTATGCCCGGAGGAAAAGTGGCGATTGAAACATTTACCTGGAGAACCCAGTTTCAGGCGGGCATGGAAGGGGAGTTTACTTACATAACACGGGCCGCATCCTTCGGAGACGGATTTGAGGAGATTGCCTGAGAAGGCTCAACTCTGAAAAAAACAGTCATGGCCGATGACCTTCCAACCGATGGCGGCTGAGCTCCCCGTTGCCAATATTGTCAGCTCGATCACCGTGCTCTGACTGGCCTAAGACAATATGCGTTAGGAAAGGCACACTCCAGAATGGTAGAGGAAATGATAAATACCTTCACTACAGTAGACGACATACTCAGGTCGTATAGATTATAAAATAAATGCAGGACACAATTATCAAAATAGGGTATCTTATTCATGCACTTATAAATATTTAAATGGAATTGACATGTTAAAACCTATTCTTGCATTAGCAGTTCTAACATTATCTGGGTGTTCAATTATGCAGGAACCACCTAAACATGGTACCCCTGACGCTGTATATACGACTAAGAGCGATACAAAAAGAGTAGCTTTATGCATTGCTGATGTATTTGCTGATTATGATCCCTACATTTTGCCTGGCTATAAAGAAGAGTTTTGGGGTTATAAACTAACATATCCCGCCGGGCCGTATGGTGAAGCTGAGATTTACAGTAAAAACAATGTTACCCATGTTAATTATTTTGAACAGAATAATTCAGATAAGAAAATGGTAAAGCATCTTAAAGATGGCATTCAAAAATGCGTAACCAAAGCGTATGACATGTCTCCAGTTGGTGGTAAGCAGCCAGACGGAAGCGTAAAACTCTGGTAATATCTGGTAGGATATCACTGAATATTTTCAATCAACTCGGCACTCTGTTTTTTTGATTACCAATGGCATGCGACATAGCGTGCCAGATAAACTTGACTGCTGGCACTGCACCATCGGCAGCAATTTCCCCAGTTTTTCCCGCCTATATCCTGACGTAACCACTCCCTTGTAGCTTCTGGTGAAAGCATGAATGTCAGCCATTTCGATGCATACATTAATCAATGGCTGACTAATTGCATG
The DNA here is from genome assembly GCF_000568075.1 of Enterobacter sp. DC1. Classification (NCBI taxonomy): domain Bacteria; kingdom Pseudomonadati; phylum Pseudomonadota; class Gammaproteobacteria; order Enterobacterales; family Enterobacteriaceae; genus Enterobacter; species Enterobacter sp. DC1. The sequence continues at coordinate 476,701 of NZ_AZUA01000001.1, read as the reverse complement.
ATAGCTATATAGAAATTAAGGTTTACATAACGTTGCTATAAAAGATACCATACCCCCCTATAGTAGTGGGGTGTGGTTTTAAGTTATTGATATTATTGGTTTGTTTTTGATAATTTTGTTTTCAGGGGCATATTGGGGGCAAACCCTAACCGCTCGTTTAACAGCTCCACCTGCTCACCGTCAAACTCCTTGATCCAGGCTGAATACACCCGATACACCATCTCAGCATCTTCGTGCCCGAGCTGGCTGGCGATGAACGAAGGGTTTGCTCCAGCCGCAAGTGACCAGCATGCGTAAGTGTGTCGTGACTGATACGGCGTGCGTCGGCGAATACCGGCTTTTTTCACCGAGGCATCCCAGCGATCGGTAATTGACTGCGTCGAAAAATAATTACCCGGATTTTTTGTCCCCAGGCGCGGCAGAAACACAAAACGCTTCCTCTGTACTTCAGACTTCCCATACTCCCTGAAATGCTGAACGATCTCCGTTTCCGGCAGATGGCCAGTGAGGGCATATTGTGCACGCAGCGCATCAAGCGCAGGAGCGAGAAGGGTGATTATTCGATCCCCAGCCTTAGTCTTGGGCGGTACAAAATCACCCTGTCCCGTCAGGTTGCGCTGGATATGAACCTTTCCTGCATCAAGATCAACATCTTCCCACGACAGTGCCGCAATCTCACCGTGACGGGGGCCGGCGCCGATGGCGAACTGCCACATGTTTTTGTCCTGACCCGTCAGGGCCAGCATCATCGTGGCGTATTCATCACGCTGTAATGGATCCGGTTTCTTACGGTCCTTGTGCAGCTTTGTGATGTGCTCAAACGGTTTATCGGTGATGAATCGGCTACGGTGAGCAAAGCGCAGGATCTGACAGGTCAATGAAATGTAGTCGTTCACCGTGTTCACACTGCGGCCAGTCTTTTTTCTCTTATTACCCTCAGAGTAAAAGCTTTCTCCACGCAACAGCTCCTTTCTGTACTGCATCATGTCGCTGTGAGTAATATCGGAAATTAACGTGTTCCCTCCGATGACCTTATTCATCGTCCTGAGCTGCGCCTTAATTCGCGTCATGGTGTTTCTTGAAACATCCCCTTCCTTGGCATCCAGCCAGAGTTCGGTAAGTTCGTCCCAGGTGTAAGCAACACGCGTAGAGGTAAATTTCTTGACGCTTTTCGACTCAGGGAAGCGCCGAGCGTAATCGAATTCACCCAGCTGTATTTCACTTAATATGAGCGCGCGCAGGTTTCCCGCTTTTTTGATATTTGCAGGAGTGACCATCCAGCCTTTCAGCACTTCCCGGCAGCGTTTGCCGCGAAAGGTGAAAGTTAACCGGATTTTTCCATTGTGAATTTCAACACCTGTTGGGAAGGTCATTACAGCTCCTGCACTAACTGATTTATGCGAGGGTAGTTGTACCATAGCAAGCCACGCTTAGTTTCTCCTCCGTTCATTGCCTGTCGCTTGAAGTGGACACCTTCCAGCCATGGCCCGCTTCGGAGTGCTTTTATCTGGCGCTCTGTCAGGCCAGTAAGCGCCGTCAGTTCTGCCTCAACAACCCATTCTCTATTAAAAATGATTTGCGCCATGATGACTCCTGGCAACCGGCGTGAGTATACCCACGCCTGTTGCGTCGTGTTGATTATTCGAAATCAGGTAAAAAGAGGCCCCGACGAAGCGGGGCATGCACATTTTTTAGAAAATTAGTTGGGTAAATCCAATATCTGCCGATATGTTAGGAGTCACATTTGAGGGATCGACATCCATGAAAACAAAGCATTTGCTGCTGCTTGTGCTCTTAACATTGGCCCAATGTAGTCATGCTCAAGAACAATACAATTTTGAAGATGTAAAACCTGCAGTTATTGAATTCTTCAAGCGCGGGGCAGGGAATCCTGATGGCTGCGATGTGCTAAAAGAGCAAAGTGCAAAAAATCCAAAAGATGAGCAAGCAAGGAAAATGATGATAGGTTTTTGTGACAGCGACTTAGATACATCTAAGCCAGTAACTTTCACAGAAATGTCATCGCATAGTTCTGAAGGGCATCCGTATGTTTGCGGCGTCATATCTGGTCAGACACAACTTGGCCGTAAAATAGGTGCGCGTTTTATTACTGCCGAACCATATCATTTAGTTCTGGGCTTCAAGTATTCACGACGACCGATAGCTTACGCAACGGATGATGGTTTTTTGGTCGATGAGTTTCGTTCTCAGCTGAAAGCCTTCAACGAGCTATATGCAAAAGCATGTAAATGAATTAAATCCCTCTCTGCTTATTCTTCAACTCGATAACAGATTGGCACTCTGCGCACGTCTGGCATCCCGGAACGGCAACGCGCCGCGGCGCAGGGATATCCTCGCCGCATTCAGCGCAATGCTCTGCTGATACGGCGTTGCGGTTGAGCCGGTGGGCGGAAAGGGCTGCGTTACGCTGAAGCTCTTCAATCTCTGCTGCTGTGTCGATGATGTCGGCCATGGTCAATGCTCCCGGAACTGTCGGTTAATTCGGTTGAAGGTGAACGCCAGCAATAAAAAAGGAGCCTTAAGCTCCCGGGTGATGAACGATTTCATGCGGTTCGCTCCGCCATTATTTCGGCCTTCTGCTCGTCGTTGAGCATGTCGTCAGAGACGATCGCCACACGGTTGCTGGCGCTCCACGATACTGGAGCACTTTCTTTCAGCGCCTTATTCAGCGCCTCAGCAGCATCGCGCACAGCTTGCGGCAAACAGTAATAGTCATCGCCATCAGGTATGATCTCTTCGCAGTGCTGCTCCAAGTCGAACTCAGGCGGATAGTTAGGCTCGCAGATCATTAACTGCAACTCACTCGGCAGCAGGGAGTGCTCATAGCAATAGTCGGCCAGCGATTCAGCGTCGAAAAAGTACTGGTCATCATCAAAGATAACGAGCGGCTCTCTGGTCCATACCGCGCGCTCAAAGGTGGCGAACTTCGCCTGGCGGCTTTCGCGGTGGCATTCTTCGCAATAACCATGAGTGCTATGAATAGGATGTTCGTCAGGTTTGTTCTTGCACTTACGATGAGTGGCATCGCACCAACGCGCCTGGTGCTCGTCACCGCCCCAGAAACGACCTTGACGGTCTACCCAACCAGTTACGGTCTGGATGCTGGCCGCTTCATCGCTGTCCATCATCACGATTTTTTCAGTTTTCATATTCATTGCTCGTCTCCAAGCCGCCCGTTAAGGCGGCCAGTTTTGACGACGAACTCCAGAAGACTAACTCCCAGAGCTTCAATTTTCTTGTGATGCTTGTTGATGATGGGAGGCACCGTTTCGTTCCAGTTAGGCTTTGGCTTCTTGCGCATGGCCTGCTGGATTTCCTCGGTGCAGCGGCGGCAGGCGGCGCGGATGGCGTTGTCTGTTTCTGGCGTCATGCGGCCTCCGTCTTAACAACATCGATAGCGCAGCCGGGTAGCAATTCAACCGCGGCGGTAGCGCACTGGTTTCCCCAGTGGTGCCAGCCCGGCGCCGCGCTGCGGCTAAACAGCTCAATGCGAGGCACATCGCCGTAAAGCAGCTCCAGCCGGTGGCGAACTTCCCACGGCTTTTCGCTGTGTGCGCCGAGCGGGCTGTATACCACCTGCTTAATCCCGGCATGCTTTCGCTCCAGCCCGGCGCCGCGGGTGGCAATCAACATGTCTTCGGTATTTGCACGGGTGTGGTTGCCGCCGTTCATGCGTGTCTCGGCGTTAAGCAGATCGAGGAAGTCGTAAAAGTCGGTGACTTCACCCTCGGCCAGCGCCTTGTTGATGCGCAGCTCGGCGTTCTGATTAAGCTTCACCCAGGTAAAGCCCTTCATCGTGCGAACGGTAAAGCCCCAGGCCTCGGCCAGTTCGATAGCCTCCTGGTTATGCGTGCCGGTGTACCACATCGCCAGCACCGAGTTTTCGGAGCCAAGTTCCCAGACTGGTAGGCGCTTGATGTCGATTAGCTTCATGGTGGAGTAGTGATCGGCAGCGGCGCCGTTGCTGATGGTGTTGCCGTAAGACCAGGGAGGATCTGCGTAGATAAGAGAGTATTTTCCGGTCATGCTGCCTCCCGTCTGCGTGCCAGCAACGGCCCGTCGTGTCCTGCGTTAAAGCTTTCAACCATCGCCCGGCAACACGCCGGACAGCAGCTATAAGTCCTTTGCGGCTCTCCGTCGAATTTCCAGTAAGAGGAACGCATAGACGCGGAGAACGTGGAGCAGATATCGCAATGAAAGGCTCCCGTATCCAGAACCCTCATTAGCTGAGGCTTGGAGAGTTCGAATTTTCTGGCGATAACCGCATGCTCAAGACCGGCATCAAGCAGGGCTTCAATCAGCTGCAGATCATCGATGGTTAATTTCCCGCAGCGGTAAAGCCCCATGCTGCTGGCCTTCATCTGGATAGACGCTTTGGTGCGCTGTAACTTTTTGCACAGCTCATCCATGCTCATATACAGATAGGTTTTGGACAAAAAAATGGCCTGAGAATCAGGCCAGGGCATTGAGTGCATCTGCATTGTCATAACTATTCCCCGAGGCTTTTCGCCAGAATAACTTTGACGAGCCGCTCAGCAGCAGATTTCTGCGCCGGAACGGAGGCAATAATCGTTGGGCGGTCTTTTTCGGCATTCACGCAGATACCGCCCCAGCGCAAAATCAGGAAGAAGTCTTCCATCTCAGAGGAGCCCGTACTGCTCGCCAGTTCCTCAATCATCTGGACGATATCGACGATTGAGTGGTCAGCCATCAGCCGCTGAACGGCGTAGCCGAAGGCATTGATCATCACCGCGTGGAACTGAATGTAGTCACGCTTGTAGTCTGCCTGGCTGGTGCCGTGGCGAATCGCCTCGATCTGCGTCAGGGCCAACCAGGCCTCCCAGATGGATTCGATGTCGCCCATTTCCAGAGGCTTACTGCCCGCGTTGGCAAACTTGGCCGTCGCGTCGCTTAGCGCTTTGAAGCTCACCCACAACTTACTTTTCGCTGGAACGACGTTGTGCTCAAAGTCTGTCACCTCTGCGAAGGTGTCGTGCTGAGACAGGAACGTCACCATCCCCTGTGCAACTTCATTACGCCCGTCATAGGCCATGTTGATCGCAGCGGAAGGTTTCGAGACGTTGTTATTGATATCGGAGAAGAACTGCTGGCGTGCCTTCAGCGGGAGATTATGGGTCAGCATCAGCGGGATGCTGATTGGCTCTCCGTAAGTCCGGCAGAACTCAGCTAATCCGGCAGCGCGGTGCTGGCCGTCGAACAGTTTGATCACCGCATCCATAGGGAAACGTGCGACGCCCACATTCGTATTTCCGAACTCTTCAAACTCAATATCCGCGTCGCAGTTGCCGACCAGCGGCGGGATGATGAAGGGCTCTTTATTTTGGTATGCATTGACGAGGTACTGGTAAAACTTCTTCACTCGCGCCTGGTTAATTTCGCGTTGAGAACGCTCAAGCGTGCTTCCGTGATTGTCGGACGCAAGTATGCGCGTCAGCGCGCGGGCTGGCGCCGTAATCATGTAAGTCGCCGTGCCACCCTGCATGCCGCGCGACGCCGGGAACTCAAAGAAATAATCGCCTACTTTGCTCATGCCGCCTCCTGCCTTTCCCGATATTCCTCAGCGAGCCGCTGCGCCTTTAATGGATTGCTGACTACTTCACCCCATGGCATTAGCCAGCCGTTACCAATGAAGGGAAGGCACTGTGTGCCAACCCTGATGCCGTCGTGAGCGTGAGTCATAGGATGGACTCCATTTCGTCGATGTAGAGACCCTGAGCAATCAGTCGGCTACGGCGGGCGGCGCGAGCAATGCACTCCTGCCGTCTACCTTCCTGCGATTGCTCTATAGCGCGCCGGGTGAACAGGCGCGATTTACCTTGCGGCGTTACGACCTTTGGTTTCGTTACCAGGTCGAATGTCCGGTCGCAGATGCCGTCCTCGTTGATCCACTTTTCCGACTCAACGATCTGCGCTATCAGTCCGGTGCCGCGGGTGATGCCGTTGGCGACCCGGTTGAACTCGATGAGCGTTACGCCAAACTTCTCGGCGATTTCGCTGCCTGTGACCGGGCGGCCGCGCGTCTGAATCATCCAGATAACGCGCTCACGAAGGCCGGAGAATTGCCCGGTTCGCCCGGGCCTGCGGTAGAAGGGTGTGCGTTTCATTTCCACTGCTCCCCGAACGTGAAGCCGATTTCCGCCAGCGCCTCGTCCATCTTCTCGATGAACTCCGGCACCATTTCGTTGAAATCGGACATGTATTGCGGATCCCGCTCAACGACGACGTGGTGAATTCCTTCGCGTTTCATGCGCGGGTCGTAGTTGGCAAAGAACCAGGCGTCTTTCCCGGTCACCCACATGCTGTACTGTACCTGGGCCATGTACGCAGACTTGATGGCTTCGAAACCGCCAAGGCGGAATTTCATGAAGTCGCGAGAGGTGAAAGGGCATTTAAGCTCAAGGCCGAATCCGTTACTGCACAGGCCGTCAGGGGAGCACGCGGTGCGCATGCTCTCGTCACGGAACAGGATCGGAGACTCCGTGACTTTCACGTCGGTGGTGAACTCGAAGAGGGTACGGGCGTCTTCCTCGTACTGCTTTCCCCAGGCCAGCGCCTTGGCGTTAACCTCTGGCGCGACGCCGGTGCATACCTCGGCGAGCAGCGTGTGGAAGTAGGACATCTTCATGTCTGTCCATTTCTTTCCCGATCTTGGCTTGGCAATGACGTTGTGTACTTCTGAGGCGGTGATGACGCCGAGGCGCAGCCGGTGCCACGCCTCATCGCCCTGTTGGATAGTGGTTACGTCAATGCCGGTCCTAGACAGGATGATTTCGGGTGTCATGCTGCCGCCTTAGCCCTTTTCTGAAGGAAGCCAAACCCTTTCTGCGCCTCTTCTTCAGTGAGTTCTGACGCCTCAAGAATTTGCCGTTTGAAGATGTCGCTGCACAGCGGGAGGAAGTCTTTCTCCCAGTCTTTATCCAGGGTCGTTAAGAGATCGGTTATCGCCTGAAGCGTTTCTTCGGTTGCTGCTGGTGGAAGCGCTTCTGTGGTGCTGCGCGGCGTGACGTCACGGATATCTACGTCCAGTGATTTGCCTTCCATTTCTTCGGCGGTAGGCTGCTGTCCAATCTCAGGCCATGCCTTACGCAACGCCTGGGCTTCCGCGCATTTCGCCAGCTGTCCGTATGGGCGCTTTTTCCACATCGCGTTCGGCGCCGTGGTGTCGCGGCCGCCGGTAGCGTAGTTTTCAATCCAGTATTCTTTGGCGCTGAACTCGACGATCTCGCCGCTGGGCATGCGCTTGAAAACGGTGTATTTGCACCACTGAGGGAATGTAACCTCGACACCAGAAAGCGTCTGAGTCGTGTCTGGCCCGAACTCAGGTTCGCGGGCTCCGGCATAATCGCCAGAACGGTCTGCCTGAATGCGGTAAAGCCCGATGCCCGGCATGACCACGTCGCGCCATTCGCTTTTACCCGTTCTTGAGTCTTTGACGCTCATCGGCACGAGGTGAACGGGTTTTAGCAACGGATCCAACTGGCGGGCACGGCAGTAATCAAGCGCCATCATTACCGATTCGTCTTTGGCGCCAGGGTAGATACTGTTCTTCAGCGCGCTCCAGGTAGCGACGTCGATGCCTTTTTCCTGCAGCGCGCTCGCCGTGATTGTTAATTCGTTTGCCATCGTTAATTCCCTCAAAAATTAAAACGGGCAGCCGGTACGGTGTTCCCAGTCGTATTCCGCCTGGGCGTAAGCAACTGCCGAAATGAAATCGTTGTAGGCCTCGCCAGCTTTATCGCTGCGAAGTCCTTCGTATGGGCTGGAGTCAATCGGGACCGTGAAGTGGAAGAGGCCGGACGGCTCTTTTGGCATCATGTCGATGATTTTCTGCGCCCGGTCGTCGATCCACTTCCCTTTCTCCTCGTCGAGCAGCTGCTCAACCCAGCGCCGATCTTCGATGCGGTCGTAAGTGAGGTATGCGTTCATGGCTGAACTCCTAAATATGGACGTGCGTCACCCGGCCGGTTAAAGCCAGCCTGGCGATTTAATTGAGAAAACTTGATTAATCAGCAAGCCTGCGCAGAATGTCATTAGCGCAGCGGCAACAACTAAGGTGACCAAATGCTGATTAATAAAAAAATGACAACACCGATGTACCCGACTAAAGAAATGGGCAAGCGCTCCAAGCGTAATCATTGGTTTGTGAGAGAAAAGGGAAGTGACCAGCCGCACGATCAGTCATGGTATGACTGGTGGAAGTCACGATCGCTTGGCTTAGGCAAGAATGGTCATATTGCGTGGCGTTCTACGTGTATTGCAAGAAACGCACCTGACCCATTCAATCCGCCGGATTCATTCGAGGTCGACTTCCAAGCACCTGACGGCAAGCTGTATCATCTGGAGTTTAAGCTTGCTCCTCACGGCCCAAACAAATAATGGGTTAATGACTCAATCCGCCGCCGCGGCCATCAAGATACACCTCAACCAGAAGCTCTCTGGTGAAGGTGCGCTCACAACCTCGGTGGAGGTAGAGCTTTCCGCGCTTGTTGGCTGATGCCGTCCACATGCCGTCTTTGTGCTTAACCAACATGCCAGGCCGAACTGCGCCGCGGTTAACTTCAACGTACCCGTAGTGGTGCATCATTTTTTACCCTCCACCTGAGCCAGTAAGCCAGCAATGTGCATCTGCCAGCGGTTCAGCGTGACCTGCTCTAGCGGATTGGTGAGCGACGTTAGCCGCCATTCGTTATCGTTCATGGTGCAGCGCTTTACGGTGTACTGCTTGCCGTTGTGGGTGACTTTCATAAATCCTCTTGGCCTTATCGCGGCGAACGGAACGGTTAATACAAGACTTCAACGCATTCATTCAATGTTTCAATGGGCGGTGGATGGCCGCCGGTTGTCATAACTAAGCCGCCTCGGTGAAGCGACTGAAGTATGAAAGTCGTTTGATTACGCACCATTGCCGCTCTCCCTGAGCCCGCCGGGCGTCCGACGCATGGTTTACTGTCGCGCCGTTCGACTGACCGAATCTCCACTTCGCCGCTGACTAACTTCGCTCAGCTGTCTATGTTTCGTTTCGATGGATTGAATATACAAAACGTATTCTTATCATGCAATACGATATGTATATTTATGAGGTGGATTTGTGATAACGAATTGTATTGTAAGGTGATTTATTTTTGTGCTTTGGTGTTAGGAACCAAAAACTAAGGGAGAGAGGATTCATCCTACACTCACATATTTATGAGGTGGAGGTTAAATTGGAGCTGGAAATGGGAAGTGAAGGGCGGTACTGCGCCACCGCCAGAAGGTGGTGGCGTGGGGCTTTACTGAATGGTGGGGTGTTTAGTTTGTTGGTGACTGGCAATAGGCGGTAGATACTAGATTGTACTGATTATTTTCAATTTTTACCTGGTTTCGCCCATAATCTCCAGCCGCAGAGCTTGTCATTACCGGCTGCTTAGAAGGCTTGATTGTCACAGCTTTGTTTTTTTCAATGTATACGAACCTTGCGCCAATTTTGCTGAGGTGTGTTTTCCCTGAAACTACACCGCAGACAGCTTTTCCACTTTCTGATTCAACAACTTTTACGTCACTAAAGGTGAGGCCGTTTGCAACTGCAAAGGTGTTATCACAAGTGGCTATGGCTAAAGGTTTCTTAGACTCATCAGCAGCAGCTACCCTCATAAAATCTGCGCACTTGTTTGTAGCATCACGGGACTTCAGGTTATCAATAACGGCGGTTTTTGCGTTATCAACCAAAGCCAGGTCCTGAGCATAAAGAGATGTCGAGCAAAGCAATAGAGATAACAAAAAAAAGTTTTTCATAAGCATCCTTACTGTTTGCGTTTAAATAAGTCTTAGCTTTGTTTCCACAGCTACGCCAATAATCCTGCAGTTCCCGTTAATAGGTACCAGTGGCCATTGCGGATTTAGGCCCTTCAGATACCTTTGTCCACCATCGATGACTAGCTTTTTGAAAGTTGCTTCGTTCGATTCAGACAGCTTGGCAATTACCAGGCTACCATTGACTGCGTCTCTTCCGGTGTCGAAAAGTACATAGGTTCCTTCAGGTATACTCAATCCAGTAGGGGCAGTCATTGACTCCCCCTCAACGAGCAACCAGAACGCGTCACCCTGGATGTGAGCATTTGACTCAAGCCAGAGATCTATATCTTTTAGGGTGTAGGGCTCAACCGCTTCGCACCATGAACCAGCCTGAACGCAGCTGATTACTGGGTACTTATTTCCCGTGCTATAGGGACCAGCATACTCAACATCACCCTTAAGTGTGTCATCAATGATCAAGCCGCCTGCTCCTACGGAAAAGTTCTTTTTGCCAAGGAACTGCAATATTTTCGCGATCTCGGAAAGGCTTGGCTCACGCCGAGCGTTCAGCCAATGACTTACCGCACCCTTAGTAATACCGAGGTGCTCTGCCAGCTGTTCCTGATTGATGCCCTGACTTTTCATCAGGGTCTTAGCTAAGTCGTACCATTTCATAGTCATACCCGAATGATACAAGTTGTATATATTTGCGCGAGACACAATTCGTATATTTTACTTGCGAACAAAGAATACAAAACGTATATTTAAGTTGTTTAAAGGAGACCCGACATGAACAACATCCGAAAAATCCGCAGAAACATCGGCTTGACTCAGCGCCAGATGGCGGAAGAGCTGAACCTGACTACAGGCGCGGTATGCCATTACGAAAAAAACAAACGCAGCTTAAGCCTGGAGCAGTGCCGGGCGATTGTTGCGGCTCTGAATAAGCATGGCGCTTCAGTATGCGTCGATGACGTTTTTCCACCAATCAACAGCAACGCCGCCTAACCGGCGGCCCTAACAACGAAAGGGAAAGCAATGCATTCACTTGCGTATCAACACAATACCGGAATACACCCGGGAGCGATGATAAACCGCGCTCAATCTAAGGCGGCGCCAGACCACGAAAAGATCCGCGATGCGGTCCGGGCATGGTCGTCGGCGCTGGATAATCAGGATGTGGTGTCAGCGCTGATCATCAACGAATACCGGGAGCAGGGCGGTACCGCCATCAGCTTTCCGGACGACATCAGCCGGGCGCGCCAGAAGCTGTTTCGCTTCCTGGATAACCGCTTCGACTCCGAACAGTACCGCGATAACGTCCGCCAGCTGACACCGGCAATCATGGCTGTGTTGCCGGTTGAGTATCGAACTCGCCTGATCGGTGCCGATTGCAAAATGTCTCGCCTGGCTGAAGCCGAGAAAGAACTCGCAGAGGCTAAGCAGGCCGTGCTGCTGGACGCTCCAGAGCATCAGAAGCTGAAAGAGGTAAGCGAGGGTATAGCGTCGCTGTTCCGCCTCATGCCGGAGCAGGTAGGGCCACTGATGACGATGGTCACGTCGATGCTGGGGGTTATGTGAGAACTACAGAAATGGCGAAAGCCGGTCTGCGCGAACAGAACCGACTTTCTGGTGCAACAAACGTCAGTCAATTGCGAGGTCATTATGACAAACGCTAATCCAAAACGCCAGGCGCAGGAGGTTTAACTGTGTCGAACGTCGCTTACGCAAATTTCGCGGCGCACTCAGCCGCAAGGAGCAACAGGATGGAGAACCAGAAGTCTGGTTACGTCCCGTTGTACCGGAGCATCAAGAAGAAGTCCTGGGCTAAGGATGTATTCCTGCGCGCGCTGTGGGAGAACCTGCTCATTGACGCAGCCAGACAGCCATACACGGCATTCTTCAAGGGCAAGCAATGGCCTCTGCAACCCGGTCAACTGGTCGTCACTGCTGCAGATCTTGGCCTTCAGTTGTGTGACCGTCAGGGCAACCCGACAAGCCGCGACGCGGTGGAGAGAATGCTGTCAGTTTTCGTCCGCGAAGGGATGATTTCCATCGAGGGAGAGAAGCGAAAAGGCAGGGTGATCACCATCACAAATTACGTTGAATATGCTCAAAAAATGGACGATTTGCCCGCACATAAAGCCGCACGTACAGGCGCACATGATGAAGCCAGTAACGGCGCGGGTTCAGGTGGGTATGCCGCACATAAGGCCGCACAATTACCCGCACATCATGAACAAGAAGGTAATAACAAGAATATAAATAACTTATCGTCCGAGAATTCTGACGAATCCTCTGACGCACGTCTGAAGAAATTTTTATCAGCTCATCCTGAAGCTGCGGTCTACACACCATCCGGTGCGAAATGGGGATCTGCTGAAGACCTCGAAACCGCTAAGTGGATTTCCTCCAGGGTGAAGCTGATTAACCCAACCTGCAAAGCCCCGGACATGACCTCCTGGTCTAACACCGTTCGCCTGATGCGCCAGATAGACAACCGGTCGCACCAGGACATCTGCGCGCTGTACGACTGGGCCAGCAAGCACCACTTCTGGCAGACCAACATCCTGAGCCCGGAAAGCCTGCGTAAGCAGTGGGACAAGCTGACGATGCAGCGCAGCGCTGGTTGTGAGCAGCGAGGCGGAAAGCCGGATCTGGACTTCAACAACACTGACTGGGCCTATGGGGTGATCCGATGAAATCTCTTGCAGAGCAGATGCGTAACCACGACCGCGAGCAGATGAGCCGTATGGCCCATAACCTGCCAGAGCAGTACCAGGAGCGCGCACCGGTCGAGCAGGTGGCGCAGGTATTCAACAAGCTGTTCAACGAGCTGCGCGCCGCGTTCCCGGCAAGCATGGCAAACTTCCGCACCCAGGACGACCTGAATGAATTCCGCCGTCAGTGGCTGCTGGCGTTCCAGGAGAACGGGATCCACTCAATGGCTCAGGTCGATACCGGTATGCGCATTGCCCGCCGCCAGGAACGCCCATTCCTGCCATCACCGGGCCAGTTCGTCACCTGGTGCAAGCAGAGTGGCGGCGCGTTGGGCATCACCGTTGACCAGGTGATCGCCGAATACTGGGACTGGCGTAACCGTTCGTTCGAGTTCACCTCCAGTGAGCAATTCCCCTGGTCGCAGCCGGTCATGTACCACATCTGCGTTGAACTGCGCCACCGCAGCACAGAGCGCCAGTTAACGCATGGTGAGCTGGCGCGTGAGGCGGGTGACCTGCTGGATATGTGGGAGAGGCGCGTCACCGATGGTAAGCCAGTTCCGCCGGTACGCCGGGCAATTGCAGCACCGGCAGCCGAGCACGGGCCGACGCCGATCCAGTTACTCCTGGCGAAGTACAACCGCAACAAGTCGAACGGGATGGTGTGAGTTTAAGTTACAACTATCTGTAAAGTTATTTTCATCATAATGTTCCAATATATGGTATTGATTAATAAATGAAAATATGCAAAATTAATTGTTTACTGTTCAAAGGGAACTAAAGCATGACACTTAAACTATCTGAATTATCTAATGAAACAATTGCCACCCTTCTCACTGAGAATGATTTTAAGTTTGTTATTCAAAATGATGGTGATATCAAAGTAGAAAATGATGAGCGCTTATATATCAAACTTGACAAAGATAAAGCTTCTTTACGAATTTATGGTTGGGTAACATTCGATGATGGTGTAATGAACAAAGGAGGTCGTGCGAATTCAGTGGTCAATTTCTTGAATTTAGGAAGTAACACTGTAAGATATGCGACTTTGAAAGATAATGATTTATTTTTTGAGTATGGCATTCCTTTGGTTGGTGATGTTAGTGAATCCTTTTTTGTTAATTTATTAAATCATATTGTTACTGTATCTAATAACTTGAAAGGAGTCTACGAGTTAACATCCAATAGATTAGAAAGTATAGGTCTCAAATGAATATTGTATCTATTAAAAAACTATTGGATATATACTCACCAAGTATCACTGGTGGGTTGACCTCACTATCTGTATTTATTTACAGATCTTATAATGGTTCAAAGGACTATGAATATATAATACCATTGATCTGTGGTGGGGTATGTACTATAGCGGCAATAATAATTGTAGAAATTATCAAAAGCAAAAAAATAAAATTGAAAGACGAAGCAGTAGCTTCCCTGCTAAATGATGTTAAAGATAAGCATACCTTCTATTCGGCACAATTGAAAGAACACACTGCGGGGAGTGAATTGTACGAAATATATAAGAATAAAATAATTGAGCTTATTGAAATTGAGGCAAGACAAATAAAAGAAAAATCAACAAGGGTGTTGGACTTAGAAGAAGAGATAAAAACAGCTGATTCATTTATTAGCGATGGTATGGATAAATTAGGGGAAATTAATAATAAGAAATCTTAAAGTTCATTGATTTCTTTTTTTGATAATTTTAGATGTGTTTGAACATTTGATGGGGATTCAGGGTTTATTATATATTTGGAGGGCTTTAAAGGAGTTTTATCTCTCCATAAAGAGAGTATATAATATCGACGCTCTAATCACGTTTTACTGTTTGATTTTTCAAAACCAACCCGCCATAATCATGTCATCGGAGCCTGAACAACTCCGGTGACTTCTGCGCATTTAAGGGGACTTAAATGCGACCACAATCTGAACTCCTCACCTTGTCACAGATGCAGAAATGCACCTGCGATTTTCTGCATTCTGCGCTACCTATCGGAGGTGGCGTATGAGTATCAAATTTTACCTCCGCGACGAGCAGGTTCGCCGCAACCTCATTGACTACATCAACAAACAGCCTGTAAACGCAGATTTCCCGCTCGTGGTGAGTTTTGCCGACCCTAAGCGCACCCTTCCTCAGAATTCACTATTCCACGCGCTTTGCGGCGACCTGGCAAAGCATCGCATTCAGTGGGCTGGCTCTGCGTGGTCACTTCCGTCATGGAAGTCAATTCTGGTTTCCGGTCACTCCATTGCCACTGGCGGGCAGGGGAAGGTTATTGCTGGGCTTGAGGGCGAATTGGTGGCAATTCGCGAAAGCACCTCATCGATGGGGATCAAACGGATGAACAGCCTTATTGAGTACACCCAGGCTTTCGCCGTCAGCCAGAACATCCAACTTCGCGATGTCCGTTATCGTGGCGATTATTTTGGGAGGCTTGCATGAATAATCCTCTCGCACGCGTCATCACCAACGAAATCTTCCGCGTTCCGGCGCGCCGCCAGCGCAAGGCCGTGGTCAAGCCGTCCGAAATCCCGACCATGAAAGACTACACCGCCCGCCTGGTGGATCAGAAATGGCTGCGTCTCGCGGCACGGAGGGCGCATGGCTAAGTTACCGCGCCGCAAGTGCGCCCATAAATCTTGTCGCCAGTGGTTCCACCCGGTCCGCGACGGGCAGGTGGTCTGCTCATTCGAGTGCGCCAGCGCGATCGGCAAAGAACAGACCGCAAAAGCCCGCGAAGCCGCTCAGCAGAAGGAAGCGCAGCGCCAGCGCACCGAAGAGAAGGCAGGCCGCCAGCGCCGTAAGGCGCGATTGGCAGAGCTCAGACCTAACGGTTACTACAAGGCGCAGGCTCAGCAGGCATTCAACGCCTACATCCGAGCGCGTGATGCTGATTTGCCATGCATCAGCTGCGGCGAGACCAACCCGCCTGATCTGCACGGCGGGCAATGGGACTGCGGCCACTTCAAAACGGTCGGCGCCAACCCAGAACTGCGCTTTGAAGAACGCAACGCCCATAAGCAGTGCAAGTCGTGTAATGCCGGAGCCGGAAAGTACACCGCCAAAGAGGCGACGGTCGCGCAGCAATACGAAGCTGGCCTGGTTGCTCGTTACGGGCAGGAATACGTCGACTGGCTCAACGGCCCCCACGAAATGACCAACTACCGCCGTGAAGATTTCATCCGGATCCGTGATGAATACCGCGCCAAGCTCAAAGAACTTAAACAGCAGGAGGCAGCATGACAGACGCTGTATTTCTATCGGCATATCTCATTGCGGTGGCCTGCTTCCTAATTAGGGAATGGGTTAAGCACAAGAGGCTAAGAAAGAAGATCGGCATAAAGATTAGAGCCATTCGATATGCGGAAAAATACCGAATGCTCAAAAGACTAATGAGGGGTTAGGAGTATGAATTTAACCGAATCCCAAAGGTACGAAGCCGAAAGCGTAGCCAGAGCCAATCTGCCGCCAATAGCAAAGCACAGCCAGACCAAAACCAACCAGCCACAGAAGGAAGCCGCATGAACAGTCAGCAACTGGAATACGTACGTCAGCAGCTCATTGTGGCGACCGCAGATCTGAGCGGAGCGACGAAAGGGCAGCTGGTAGCTTTCGCTGAAAACGCACAATTCACCGCGACGGCGCGCAGCCGGGGCCGGAAAAAGGTATTCGACAAGGATAAGCAGCGCATGGTCAACCCTGAAGGCCCGCCGATGAGCGGCAGCCAGTCCCGCGCCAAAGGCTCATCTATCGCGCTGGTGGGGCCGGTTGAGTTCGTGACCGCATCGTGGCGCCGCGCTGTCCTGTCTCTGGAAGGCCATCAGAAAGCATGGCTGCTGTGGAACTACAGCGAGAATATCCGCTTCGAGTACCAGGTGGCGATCACCCAGTGGGCGTGGGAAGAATTCACGGCGCAACTCGGCGTGAAAAAGGTGGCGGGCAAGACGATGGAGCGCCTGAGGAAGCTCATATGGCTGGCGGCGCAGGACGTGAAAGCAGAGTTGGCTGGCCGTGAGACGTACGAATACCAGGCGCTGGCAGAACTGACGGGCGTGGCGAAATCCACCTGGACGGAAACGTATCTGCCTCACTGGCTGGCAATGCGTAACAGCTTTAAGCGGCTTGATAGTGGTTCGCTTATCTCCGTAACGCGATCACGTTCACAACAAAAGGCGACAAATTTAGATGTAAGTCTTGCAAAACCGAACTGAAACGCATATATTTCATGTAAATCTGATATCGTCGCCATAGCTTCGTAGGTCGACAAAGAATTAAGAGCCTCGCCTTCGTGCGGGGCTTTTTTATTTGCGGCACGCCGCACTCAGAACCCACAACCTGGGACCCTTCGGCCAGAGAGCCGACATTGCCTTACCATCATCTTCCCGGCCTGTCGCCGGGTTTTTTATTCAGGCCGCAGACAATCAATTCCAGATGCCACGTAGCTACCGTGTCTGACGGCCTTTTCCCAACTACCACACAGCACCCCGGACCCGGAGGTGTGGAATGCAACGTATGAACCCAACAAATGGACACGATCTGCCGTACTGGTGGTCGGCGGCCTTGGGCCTGTTCTCTTTGCTTAGCCTGCAGGATTACGTGTTTATTATCGGCGCGCTGATATCGGCGTTCTTCACGATAAAAACCTATTACGCAAAACGGAAAGAAGAGCGTGAGCGTATGGCTGAGGAAAGGAAACGAACCCAACTGCTGGAAAACTACTTATCTGATGTAGGTAAAAAACCTCACTCCGATCGTCCGGCTGCCGCCGAGGTGGTTACGGAGGCAATGCGGAGAATTTCCGGTGGCACAGTTGAAACTGAGTAAGAAAAGCGGCACGGCGGGCATTGTCTGCTCCGTCGGAACGATCATCGCCATTGTGATGAACGCGGGACATGTCAGAACAAACGAGCGCGGACTGGAGTTAATCGGTAACGCTGAATCTTGCCGACGTGATCCGTATGTCTGCCCGGCAGGTGTGCTGACTGACGGCATGGGGAACACGCATGGCGTGAATCCCGGCACCGTTAAGTCTGACCAGCAGATCGCAGCTGACTGGGAGCGCAACATCCTTGATGCTGAGTCCTGTGTTAACCGCTACGGGAATGGACGCAAGCTGTCTGACAATACTTTCTCGGCAGCTGTATCGGTAACGTTTCGTGCTGGTTGCGGGAACATGCGCACCTCCACTCTGTTCTCGCTTCTCAGAAGTGGAGACATCACGGCGGCATGCCACCAGTTCCCGCGCTGGGTATGGGGTGGGGGCAAGGTTCTGCCTGGTCTGGTTACTCGTGCCGGGAAAGAAGAAGCGCTCTGCCTGGACGGTGTGAAATGAGCCGGTTAAAAGCAATCATCTGCGCTGTCGTTATCTGCCTGCTGGTTTCCATGGCCTGGGCGATTAATCACTACCGCGATAACGCCATCACCTACAAAGACCAGCGCGATAAGGCTACTGAGCAACTGACCTTGGCGAACGCCACCATCAAAGATATGCAGACCCGTCAGCGCGATGTTGCTGCACTGGATGCCAAATACACCGGAGAACTGGCTGATGCGAAAGAAACCATTGAGCGTCTGCATAGCGATGTCATTGCTGGCCGTAAGCGGCTGCAGCTCAACGCAAAATGTCCCGCTAACGGAGCGACCGGCACCGGCGGCATGGGCGATGCTTCCAGCCCCCGACTTACTGACTCCGCTGAACGGGATTATTTCACCCTTAGAGAGCGAATCGTCACAGTGACGAAGCAGATCGGCTATCTGCAGGACTACATCAAGACTCAATGTACGACATATCCATTATATTGATTTGATCGCCATAAAATCTTTTCAAAGTTTAGTACATTATTATTTTTGGATAAGGAGATAATAATGCGAACAGATCTTGAATACTTAAAAGGAATGCTCTCTGTATTCCTTAACTCAGATAGCACATTCATTACTACTATTCAGCTTAGCGAAGCTGGATATGACATTGAATCTGAGAAGGGGATGTTTCACTACATGCAGTTGATTGAGCAAGGTTTTATAAGCAATAGGAATATGGAAACTCGTGATCCCAGACGTTTGGGGTACATGTATCACTTAGGCGGTATGGCAGCGCTTGACGTAGACATTAGACTAACTACAGACGGTCAAGATTTTGCTACAGCGCTTGACAGCAAAGATGTTTTTGCACGATTGAAAGAGATAAGTAACGAACCGCTTGCTGTCATGAAGGATGTAGGTGTAGAGCTTCTAAAATCCTACGCAAAAAAGAAATTTGGTCTTTCAGATTAACCGCCTTCGGGCGGTTTTTTGTTGCCATCACAATGGGTCGGCTCATCTAATGGCAATATCCCAACAAGTGGATAAAGAGGTTCTCAATGTCCGACATCTACCAAATCACGCTAACCACCCAAACAGGCGAAACCTTCACGGGCAAGATGTCTCGACGTCAGCCTGAGCTGGTGAACGGTTTTGTGCCGCTGGCGACCGAAACGGGCGAGTGGCTGTACTTCGCTCCTGCTGATGTAAAGCGCGTGGAGTTCACGCCAGTACCGGAAGAGCAGACCGATCAGCCAGCAGAGCAAACAACGGAGTAACGAATGAGCAAACAGGGAAAGGAGGCCATCAAACCCGCAGCGAATTCGATGGCGAGCAAGGTTAGTTCAAATCGGCAACGTAATTGGTTGCTTCAAGGTTGGTGATTCTAAATTCTGAAGCCAGAATGCGAGCTAGTTCTTCTTTTGAACTGGAAGTACGGTTTTGATTAGACCAAGAAATTAGGTAAAAACCATTACTTTTCGCAAGCAATATTTTTATTGCATTAATGGTTATGTAGTAACTGTCCAAAAACTTCACCTCAGTGTTGGTAAAAAATATGGCACTCACCGACAAGCAAGAAATGTTCTGTCGCGAGTACCTCATCGATTTAAACGCCACGCAAGCGGCTATTCGGGCGGGGTACAGCGCTAAGACAGCTAACCGCACTGCGTCCGAAAACCTGTCAAAACCTGACATCCAGTCCAGAATTGCCGAACTTAAAGCGCAACGCAATGATCTAGTTGGCATAAATGCGACATACGTCCTGAATCGTCTCGTTGAGATAGACCAGATGGACGTGCTGGACATCCTGACCTCGACCGGAGAGTTGAAGCCGGTGTCTCAGTGGCCGAAGGTCTGGAGGACGACATTATCCGGGCTGGATGTCGTCGAGATGTCAGTCGAGGGAAACACCGCCGCACTGCTCAAGAAGATTAAGTGGCCTGATAAGGTTAAGAACCTCGAACTGATTGGTAAGCACATCGATGTGCAGGCGTTCCGTGAGCAGGTGAAAACTGAACATGTTGTCGATTCAATTTCAGACCTGATGGATTCTTTGTCTCAGGGGGCGTAATGAAACCTGAGCACCTCACGCTGCTGGCCGACAAAGACTGGCGGCTGAACAATCTTTACTGGATCACCGACAAAGAGGGGAAGCCAACGCGCTTCAGGATGACGCCTGAGCAGCGGGAATACTTCGAGGGGATCCACACCCGCAACATCATACTGAAAGCTCGCCAGCTCGGCTTCACAACTGAGGTGTGCATCATCCAGCTCGACGCGGCCCTGTTTGAGTCGGCGAAGTGCGCGCTGATTGCTCATACGCTGAATGACGCAAAGCGCCTGTTCCGCGAAAAGGTGAAGTACGCATACGACAAGTTGCCACCTGAGATAAAGGCGGCCAACCCGGCCAGTAACGACTCTTCCGGCGAGCTCGTCTTCAAGAAGGGCGGTTCACTATACGTCAGCACGTCGTTTCGTGGCGGTACGCTGCGTTACCTGCACGTTTCCGAGTTCGGGAAGATATGCGCCAAGTATCCAGACAAAGCCCGTGAGATCGTCACTGGTGCGTTTGAGGCGGTATCTACCGGATGCTTCGCTACTATCGAGAGCACAGCAGAGGGCCGGGCGGGTTACTTTTTCGATTACTGCCAGACGGCAGAGAAATCGTTGCTTCAGGGTAAGCCACTTTCAGCGCTGGACTGGAAGTTTTTCTTCTTCTCCTGGTGGAAGAACCCACAGTACGCAATCGACCCGGTTGAATCTCTGCCGGTGCGCCTGGTTGAGTACTTCGCCGAAATGGAGGCGAAGCACGGCGTAGTCGTCAACGAACGCCAGAAAGCCTGGTACTACGCCAAAGAGAAAACGCTCGGCGACGACATGAAGCGAGAATACCCGACCATTCCGGCCGAGGCGTTCCAGCAGTCGGTCGAGGGCGCGTACTACGCCAAACAGTTCCGCTGGCTCTACACCAACAAGCGGATCGGCCAAATCCCGGATAACTCGCACCTCCCGGTGCACACTTTCTGGGATATCGGTGTGGGTGACTCCACGGCGATCTGGTTCGTTCGTGAGGTCGGCGAAGAGTTCCACATCATCGACTACTACGAAAACTCCGGCGAGGGGCTGAGGCACTACATGAAGGTGCTGAAAAACCGCGGCTACGAGTACGGCGAGCACTGGGGGCCTCACGATATCGAGAACCGCGAGTTTGCTGCTGATGCGAAGTCACGCAAAGAGCTGGCACGCGAGGGATACGAGATTGACGGTCAGATGTATTCGATGAACTTCCGCGTCGTGCCGAAAGCCGGGATCGACACTGGCATTGAGTCGGTCCGTGAAATCCTCAAGTCCTGCGTGTTTGATGAGGAGAGGTGTGCTGTTGGCATCTCTCACCTCGAAGGCTACCGCAAGGAGTGGGATGACAAGCGCGGCTGCTGGAAAGACAAACCGCTTCATGACTTCACATCGCACGGCGCTGACAGCTTCCGTTATTTCGCTGTAGCGAAGAATAACCGCAAGCAGGTCGGCACAGTATTCTTCTAAGGAGCATCGCCAGTGAGCGAACAAGATAACGGCCTTCAACTGGCTGTGAACAACCTCGCCACTGAAATGAGGCGAGCGAATTACCTGAATTCCATCGGTATCGGTGGCGGCAACACGAAGCGACCGACGCTTTACCAGGAATTTGGCTACCCGCGCACGATAACCTTCAACGACTTCTACAACATGTACCGCCGCAACGCCGCGGGCTTTGCTGTGGTTCATCGCCTGCTGGATGGTTGCTGGCAAGACTATCCGGTCATAGTTGACGGTGATGAAGCACAGGAGGCGGAGAAAACAAACGCCTGGGAAAAGAAAGTCACCAAGTTCATGAAGAAGCTGTGGCCGAAGGTGAAGGATGCCGATCGCCGCAATATGGTCGGGCGATACTCCGCGCTGCTGCTTCAGGTGAAAGACAATAAGTCATGGAACGAGCCAGTAGATACCAAGCTGGTGAAATCCCTGGGCGAGTCAGCGCTGGTAAAACTTATCCCGGTATGGGAGCCGCAGTTAACTGTCGCCGAATGGGATAACGACCGTCAGTCAGAAACGTTCGGCCAGCCGAAGATGTTCAACTTCAACGAGCAGCCGGTTGGTGATGAGCCTTTTGTCGGTCCGATGCGCGGCGAACCGGTACATCCGAGCCGCGTTATCCTTTTCTGCGAAGGATCTGAAGACGATAACGTGCTGTCCGGCATCCCGCTGCTGGAGGCTGGTTTCAACAAGGGCCTCGATATCGAGAAGATTTCCGGCGGTGGCGCCGAGGGCTTCCTGAAGAACGCCAGCCGTCAGATCGCCGTCGAGTTCAGCAAAGAAACCGACATGAACACGCTCGCAGACCAGGCTAAGAAGGCTGGCTATGCCGATCTCGGCGAAGCGATGGGCGACAAGGTCAACAAGCTTAACCGTGGCACCGATGCTGCCGCCGTGATGCAGGCCGGGCAGATGCACGTTCTGAGTGTTACGCCAGGCGACCCGGGGCCGACCTGGGAAGTCACTGCGAACGAACTGGCAGCCTCCGTGCAAATCCCGTTCACCATCCTGTTCGGTCAGCAGACTGGGCGACTGGCGAGCGATGAGGATAAAACGGACTGGGCTATCCGACGCAACACGCGCCGAAATGGCTTCCTGACAGATCGCATTACCGCGCTGCTGGAACGCTTCTGGACTCTTGGGATTATCGACCCACCGACCAAAGGCGAGGTCACCATTTCGTGGAGTGACCTGCTGGCGCCCGGCGAGAAAGAGAAGATCGAGAACGCATCTAAGCTGGCCGATATCGTGCAGAAAACCACTGGCTTCTATGGCGGTGAGCCGCCTGTTACAGCCAATGAGCTGCGCGAAGTTGTTGGGCTTGACCCGCTGCCGGAGCCAAAAGAACCACCAAAACCGGACGATAAGGTGACTACCGATGATCCACTGGCCGATGACACCAGAACAGACGGCAAAGGTAGGCCTGCCGATAGTTCCGCGCAGCAAGGTTGACCCGACCCGATCGGCAAAGCAGGTAACCGCGATGTTCCGGGATATCGAGGAGCGGTATCTCGGCATCAAGCGCGCATTGAAAGCGCTGTTTGACCAGCGCCTGACTGGGCGAGAGCGAGAGGTAAACAGCCATAACTGGCACTTCCTCTGCCACGACCACGGCGAGGATATTCGTGTCTACCAGGTCAACGCTGGCAAGTTCATCTACGACATGTCGGCGCAGGAACTGGCTGATCTCCTCGAAGCGGTGCAGTCGATTCTGGATGATTACCTTCTGGACGGTGGTGAGCAAAAACTCTGG
This sequence comes from Enterobacter sp. DC1, assembly GCF_000568075.1. Classification (NCBI taxonomy): domain Bacteria; kingdom Pseudomonadati; phylum Pseudomonadota; class Gammaproteobacteria; order Enterobacterales; family Enterobacteriaceae; genus Enterobacter; species Enterobacter sp. DC1. The sequence continues at coordinate 453,540 of NZ_AZUA01000001.1, read as the reverse complement.
ACGATGGATTACGTGGTCGCTGAGGCGCAGCGCGGCACACTGGAGGCATTCAACAACCTCTCGCAGCAGTCGCAGGTGTACGCCAGCCAGACAACGCTACAGCAGCTTTTAAGCAGCCCCGGTTATCTGAACCAGATATCGGCGGCCAGGCTGACAACGTTCAGTGACTGGAAGGTTATCAGCGACACAGCCCGCGGCGATCTGACCAACATCATCACCGATGCGATCGCGCGAGGGGTAAATCCTCGCGAGACGGCCAGCGTAATCAGTAAGCGTCTCGATGTGTCAATGTCGAAGGCGAAGACCATCGCTCAGACTGAGCAGGTCGGCGCGCTGCGGCAGGCTCAGTGGAACGAAACCGACTGGGCCGCTGACCGGCTTGGCCTGAATACAGGCCTGCTGTGGCTATCAGCGCTCAAGCCAACGACGCGCACCTGGCACGCCAGCCGTCATGGCAAGGTCTACACGACCGAAGAGGTGCGGGACTTCTACGCCGAAAACGGCAACCGATTCAACTGCTACTGCAGCCAGATTCCGGTGCTGCTTAACGACGACGGCAGCATTTTCAACGAAGGGCTGGCGGATAAGTTGGCAAAAGAACGTAAACAATGGAAGCAATCTGCCGATAAATCTTCTTAATCACATAGAGGAGGATTTATGGCACTAAATTATCGGTTCTGGCCTGGCGGGTACACAGCATTCATGGCAAATGGCCAAATGATTCAGCCATCTCAGTGCTTTGAAATTAGTGGAGAGCAGAAGGAAATTCACGCATATCTTGAAGACTTATCGACAAGGCGCATCAACGATGTATCCTTCATCTACCATCTTCAATCGGGAAGCAATCAAAACGATATCGTTGGATTTACCGATGCTAATGTAAGTCTATATTTCTGCATTGATGACTTCGAGAGTATGAGTCAATCGGCATTTGAAGCAATTTATTATACCCCCTACAGGGTTAAGCATTTTTAATTAACAAGGTCGCTTAGGCGGCCTTTTTTGTTGCCTGAAATCCACCAATGAGGCCCGTATGACAGTCTATTGGTGCTGTGGATCCGGTCGAACCGTGCGCTACCAGTGCGTAACTGCGCTGGACTATTTCCCATGGTGCTGTAGAGCGCCTATGTTACGAAAAATCTAAACGAAGGCGCTTGTCGGAACTATTTCTTACAAGGGAACGCCTCACTAAGAGCGTCAACTGCTAAATCAGAAGCGTTTTCAGCCCGGCGTTTAGGGTTTTGCTTCAAGTATTGATATACGACATCAGAAATCTGGTTCAGATTAAGTTGATTGCTGGCACAAAAAAGTACACCGCTACCTAGATCGTAAACTCCTGATACGTATCCATAATACATGTTTGCGTCGCTGATATCAGAACCCATTATTCTGTTTTCTCTGACTCTCATCAAGGATTCGCCCCAGGCAAAAAGCTGATTCCCTGTATAAAAATTTGCCTGCGCTTCCTGCGCACCGAACAAACCAATGGCGCCAATTAGCATGGCCTTTTTAATCATCATCTCACCCCTTTTGTTTGAATAAACATAACTTAACGAGGATCCAGCATGAAACGCAACCGCGTTAACGTGCTGACCGTCGTCAACTCCGCTTCAAACATCACCACTGAAACCATCGACGGCAAGCCACATATCGTGGTTCGCGGCATCACGCCTGTCGTGGACGATATCGTGATGAACCGGAAGTTGTACCCGGCAGCAGAAATCGAAAAGGCCTACAACACGCTCGAGCGTAACCCGATGCCGCTGGGCCACCCGAAAGTGGATGGCAGGCATGTGTCGGCGCGCGATGTCCGTGCGGTGAACGAGTATCACGTCGGTGCCTGGCTACAGAACGTCAGCCACAAAGATGGGAAGGTGACGGGCGACATGTACGTTAACCGCCAGTACGCCGAATCCAGCGATAAGGGCAAGCGCCTGATTAACCGCCTGGATGAGATGCTGGCCGGTACCAACTCCGACCCGATCCACATCTCCACCGGCCTGCTGTATTCCGGTATCGCTGCCAATGGTGAGTCGAAGGGCAAAAAGTACAACGAGATCGCCACAAACATGATGTTTGACCATGTGGCGGTACTGCTTGATGAGCCTGGCGCAGGTACGCCGGAGGAAGGCGTGGGGATCTTCGTTAACTCAGAAGGTGATGAGCAACAGATCGAAGTTGCCCGCCTGGCTGATAGTATCGACTGCACCCGCGATGGCCTGCTCAACAAGACCAAATTCTTCTTCACCAATGCCTCCAACTTCTCTTTCGACGATATCTCCCGCGCTATCAGCGACAAGCTGCGCGAGGGTGATGCCGAAGATAAGTGGCTTTGGCCTGAAACGGTGTGGCCGGACAGCTTCATCTACCGCAATGACACCAAATACCTGAAGCAGAAGTACCTCATCGATGACGACGGCAAGGCCGTGTTCGTCGGCGAACCTGTAGAAGTCGTGCGCAAACCCACTGAGTACGAGATTAAAACCAACGGAGAGAACGATCCGATGAAAGAACTGATTATCAATGCGCTGCAAGCCGCTGGTAAGCCGACTGAAGGCAAGTCCGACGCCGAGCTGATGGACGCATACAACCAGATGAAGGCCGAAGAAGCCACCGCCAAGAAAAAAGGCGATGAAGAAATCGACCCGGAAACCGGCAAGCCCAAGAAAAAAGAGCAGGCCACCAATAACGAAGAGATGCCAGAGTGGGCGAAAACACTCGCCGATCGCGTGGACGTCGTTTTCAACAGCCTGAGCGCGAACGCCGACAAAGAGAAAGGCGAAAAGCGCGCGGCTGTGAAGCTGGCGATGAACATGAGCGATGAAGAAGTCGCGGATCTGGATGGTAAGGCGCTCGACGCCATGTACGCCAAGTGCCAGACCTCCTTCGGCCTGAACGGTGCATTCCGCCAGGCAACTAACACCCAATCAGTCAGCGAAATGCCGGAGTAAAAAATGGCTAAAGACGGAAAACACGTAATTCACGCGGGCGGTATCTTCGCAAACCCACAGCTTCACCGTGAAGGTGCTGCAGCCGCTGATACGCCTCCAGGTACGATTGGTTTCTTCGACAACACTACGAAGAAATTCACCGCCTCCGTGGATGGTAATGAAGCCGCGATCCTCTACGTAGCCAATTATGACTACCTGCGTTGCAAAACCGTAGACGACGTCATCAAGGCTGGCGACTGGGTTGTTGCTTTCCACCCAACCCCAGGCGTTTTCTTCAACGTGCCAGCTGCAGCAGGCACTTACACCAAAGGGCAGCCGCTCTCTGTTGCCAACGGACGCGTTAAAGCTGTCGGCACTGATGAATCGGTCCGCTGCTACGTAGAAGAAGAACGCTCATACACCATTGCAACGGCAGGTGACCTCCTGCGCGTGGTCATTAAATAAGGAGCACCTGAATGTTTGTATTCTCCACTAAGCAGGCGACCGAAACCGGGAACCTCGAAGCCAACATGGCTCAGTTCAATGAACTGACGTTCGCTCGTAATTCCAGTGCTCAGGCCGTGGCAGACTTTATTGCTCGTGCCCGTGTTCGCGGTGAAGCGGCAAATGCCCCGGTACTGGACGCAGTAAACGCAGTCGACGATATCCGACGTCTGTACAAGGCCTATGACCAGACCGTGCTGAAGCAATTCGAACCGAATACCGAATTCACGCTGCTGAACGACCTGATGCCGCTGTCTCGCTCTGTTCGTCTGGAAGAGTCTGTGTACGAATACGCTCGCACCGGCGGCCGTGGCTGGGCGCATACTTCCATGTCCGGTCAGATTGGTGCTGCGCTGGATGCGAAGTCTTACACCTTCGATGGTACCATGGTGCCGATCCACGACAGCGGTTTTAAATTTAACTGGCGTGACCCGGTATTCAACAAAGGATCTGCGCTATCATCCCTGGCGGATGCTCAGGCCGGTTCTGTGGATGATGTGCGTCGCCAGTATGTCGATTATATCTGGGAAGGCTTCCGCGATGCAGCCGGTAACTACATCAAATTCGATGACAAGACCTGGAAGGGACTGCGTCACGATGAGCGTGTGGCGCAGGTAACGCTGAGCGTTAACTTCGCAACAAGCACCGACCCAAAAGCCATGCGTGCTGCGGCGATTGCCCTGCGTGACGTCCTTAAGCTGCAAAACATGCAGTACGGGCAGCAGACGTGGTACGTCTCCAGCGAAATCATGTCCAACTGGGAACAGTACTTCGATGTGAACTCTCTCCGCACCGTGCTGGAAGAGATCTCCAAACTGTCAGGCATCGCGGCAATCAAAGAAGATGCTGAGCTGACCGGAAACGAAATCGTAATCGTACCACTGCAGGCTGGCGTGATTGCTCCTATCGTCGGCCAGGCCTTCGGCACCGTCGCTGATCCGCGTCAGTTCTACAACTCAGATTACGTTTGGCGTACCTGGGGTGCTGCTGGCCTGATGGTCAAGCAGGACATAAACGGTCACTACTCTGTTATTCACGCTTCGAGCTAAGGAAACAATATGGCACTCGTAAAGGTATTGGTAGCAAACCTCTTTGCCGGTGCCAGCCTTCAAAAGCTGGAGGCTGGACAGGTTTATGACGTCGATGACTCGATCGCTGAAAAGTGGATCGAGCAGGGTAAGGCGGAAAAATCATCTGACAAGAAGGGTGAGAAGCTCGTCTTTGAAGTGGCGACACCGTCTGCGCCCGTGGCAACCGGTGCATCAGATTTGCAGTCAAAACTCAATGAGGCGTTGGCTCAACTGGAACAGGCCCGGTCTGAAATTGATGCTAAGGATAAAGAGCATGCCGAAGTGATTGAGCAACTGAAGCAGGAGAGTGCAGTTAAGTTGGACGCTGAAACAAAACGTGCTGACGCAGCTGAAGCGGCACTGGCAGAAGCTATCAAGAAGGCGAAATAACCATGGCTGACCCAATCACAGCGGCAGACGTGCAGGCGTTCCTCGGTGAATTGGGTTACTCCATCCCGGGCGCGCTGCTGGATCCGATCCTCTGCGTGGTGAACAAAATTATCCCGTGCCTCGATGGAGCCGGGTATGACGAGTGCACAGCGAAGCTGATCCTGATGTATGCCGCGGCGCTCATGGCTACGTCGTCCGGCGCGCGCCGCATCAAATCGCAGGGTGCGCCGTCTGGCGCGTCTCGTTCGTTCGATTACGGTACCGACAGCATTACCTGGCTGCGCGACTCGCTGGCCCGTCTCGATACCAGCGGCTGCACTGGTGAGTTGCCGATCAGCGCTGGTAACAGCGTCGGCCTGTTCATGGTGGTCGGAGGCTGATGATGACGTACAAATCAGTTAAGCAAGGCCTGCCGCGTTCGTTTACCCGCGTCTGGGTGATGACCGACACCGGGAGGGAGACTACCGGATACGTGAAGTCGGATGGCGGGTGGTTCATCAACTGCCCGCGCATCCGGGCGACTGGCGCGAAGGTGCTGCGCTGGAAGGAGGGCTGATGTCATCGGTAGCAAACTGGAGCTATACCGCTACGGCGACCATCTGGCGCAAGTTGGAAGGCAATAACGAATACGGCGATCCGCTGGGCTATGCCGAACCTGAGCAAATCCTCTGTGATTACGAGGGCGGGCTCAGCAAGAAGTTAGCCAGTCTGGGCGCCGAAATCGTCGTGAAGAACACTGTCTGGACGGAGTTCGCGCTGGCGGCCGCAGGTGATTACCTGATGATTGGCGTGTCAACCGAAGCCGACCCGGTTGTGGCCGGTGCCGATGAGGTGCGGCAGGTTATCCGCTATGGCGATACATTCGATCGCCTGACTGATGATTACGCCATCCTGACTGGAATCTGATAAACCTGTGCAATAATGGCCCAAAAAATTAACTGGAATGATAGGTGATGGGCTTTCAATATTGGCTTGCGGTATGTGGGATTTTCCTGACCGGCCCCTTTGCGTTTGTTCAGTCGATTATCTTTTTGCGACGAGGTGTCTATACAAAGACATTTAAGGGGACGACGCGAAAGGAGTACATCCATAAAGACAGCAAGCCTATTGAATACTGGTTCAGCGTTATTGCTCAAATGATTATTGGCGTTGTAATGATTGGCTTTGGATTCTGGTTATTAGATGACCTGCCTGCCTTTCATAACTGGCACACTGAAATCCGCGCAATGCTCCCTTTTTGATTCAACTTTAAATGACACCAAACCTCGCTCAGGCGGGGTTTTTTTATTGCCTGGAGAAAACCATGGGCATCAAAGTGAAAGGCATCAGCCAGGCGAAGAAACACCTGAACGATATCATCAACGATGTGAGGGGGCGCAAGGTGATTCGCGCGCTGCAGTCGGCGATGATTCTCATCGGTGCGCGGGCGGCCTATTACACCCCAATCGATACCTCCACGTTGATTAACAGCCAGTTCCGCGAAATCGACGCTGGTGGCGTGCTCATCACCGGGCGCGTCGGCTACTCAGCCAACTATGCTGCGTACGTCCATGAGGCATCAGGCAAGCTGAAAGGTCAGCCGCGCGCGCACTTTGGTATAACCAGCAACCGATCTGAGTTCGGTCCGCAGAAACCGAAAGAGTTCGGCGGCGGGACCGGAACAGGCAACTACTGGGATCCGCACGGTGAGCCGCAATTCCTGACCAAAGGCGCAAATGACGAGCGCGATAATGTTGACGCGGTGATGCGCAAGGAGCTTTCGTTATGACACCCATGATGCACGAGCGGGTGCGCAACATGTTCGGCGACGCCGGACTAACGACTGGATTCACGGTGCAGCAGTTGATGTATGACGACCCGGGAGACCTGTCGAAGGCAATCATGGTATTCAGGCCAAACGGCGGGTCAAATATACGCACCGATCTGGGCTCTGAGTATCACGTCCTGGTCGATGTCGTAGGCGCGAAGGACAAGCGTAAAGACGCGCTCAGTGCCGTGCAGCGCATCGTCGATTACGTTCAGGCCAACCCCATGGCTGACGAGTGCGTCGGCTACATACAGAACATGGGCGCAATCCCAGCGCCGGTGCTCACAGAAGAAGGGCGAATAGTCTTCCGACTCCAGTTCGCCTGCACTTACGGCGAATAGCCATCCCAACCAAATAACCCGCTTCGGCGGGTTTTCTTTTTTATACGTCAAAGAGGAGTTTCACATGGCTAATTGCCAGAACTCGAACGAGCGCCTTTTCGGCGGTGCGGTCGTGCTGGAAGTCGCCGATGGTTGCCCGGACGTCAAGCCACTTGAATCTGAGTGGATGGCGCTGGCCGCTGGTACGTCGAAGGGCTTCGACTTCAACCCGAACTCGGTTACCTCTGATGCGGATGACGGCGGCGGCTATGTCGAGACCATCATCACCAACAGTGACTTTACCCTGAGCTTCGAAGGCGAAGTGCGCAAGAAGGACAAGCTGGATCAGTACGGTGTCGGCAAGTTCATCAAGTATTTCGCTGACGAGCTCAAGGCTAAGCGCCAGCCGGGTATCTGGGTGCGCATGGACTACGGCCCGGTTGAATTTATCGGCTACATGAACATCACGGCGCTGAGCTCTGACGGTGGCACCAACGATATCGTCACATTCTCTACCGAGTTCAAAGTCGGTGATGCGAGCACCATCGAAGTTAACGAAATCACTGCGGTTGCGGTGACTGGCGTGACGGTAACCCCGACTACCAGCACTGGCACGGCTGGCGGTACCAGCACCTTCACGGTGAATATCGCACCAACCGGCGCAACCAACAAAGACTTCACTGTAGCGACTACCGATGCGACCAAAGCAACGGCCACCGCCTCAGGCAACACCGTTACCGTGACGCGTGTCGCCACCGGCAGCGCGCAGATCATCATCAACACCGAAGACGGCAACTTTGTAGCCGTGCATACGGTTACTGTTACCTAACGGACATTCCAAAGGGCGGCGGGCTGCCCTTGATAATGACCGTTTACTGGAAGGCCTATGACCGCTTTAACCGATATTGGCGAACTCTCTATCAGCGATAGCTGCGAAGGCGGGAAAGACTACCTGCTGCGGCCTTCATTCGAGGCCATGACCAGGATCGGCACTCCCGAAGAGATTGTGCAGGCGTACTCCACCATCCACGGCAATGATGTCGCTCAGCTGATTGAGGTTTGCGCTGGCACGCTGGGACGTTTTCCTTCCTGGCTATCCCCATCATTCAACCGAGCTGCTGAGAAGCTGTTATCAACGTGCATGCTGGTACTGCAGGCGTGTTGCGATGACGATCTGACGCCGATGATCGGAGAGTGGAAGGGGTGGCGGCATTGCGTCGTCTACCGACCCGGCCAGATGCCTAAGAACGACATCATCGTGCTGGCGCAGCACCTAATGCAGCACGGCGTCGTCGGCAAAGCAAAGGTTCGCCAGCTGCAGCGCCACGAAACAGGCGAGCGAACCACAGAATTTAAGGCCTTCGATTACATCAGCGCTGCACGCAGCCACTTCGGCATGAATCGCGCAGAAGCCTCGCAGCTAACGATGACCGAGTTCCAGATGCTGCTGGCGGCGAAATACCCGGACCAGAAAGGCTTCACTCGCGAAGAGTACGACAGCATCGCCGACGAATACCTTAAGAAACAAGCCGCTCGGAGAAGTGCTGCGGATGTTTGAGATTCAGCATTTAAATGCAGTTCAAGCAGATGATTACTTGACATTTATTGTTTAAATGATTCAATAAGTTAAATATCACAGATCACATGACCTTTAACTTTTAAAGTTGGCATCTAATGAAAATATCTGTAGTTTCTGATGGGAAAATACTAGTTGAATCTGGTGTGTTTAATAGTATCGTAGCCGCGAATAATGAAAGTCAGATTCGATTCAATTACGATGGCTTATATATTAAGTTTCTGATAAATACCTATATTGATCCGCCGGCAAATATACCTCCCTATCCACTTCCTAATTTCCAAGGGACGGTTGAAAATGGTGAGGTTGTACTCCGTCAGCCAGTAAGATGTAATGATAGCAGCGGAGTGACTAATGGATATGCTGGTATGCTTGTACCTCTTGAAGTAGGTGTCAAGCATGACGGTAAAAAGATATACATGTCTTGGTCTATAAATATTATTAGAGCTATAGGCGGAGCATTGGTGGCTACTACGCATTATTCATTTTATGAGGATGTGTAATGGACAATAAAATCACACCCTCAGTTGGTTCACATGCTTCTCCTGAACACAAAGAAGTAAGACCATCTGTTAACAATGCTAGCTCTGGTGGAGAATTTTTACCCGGTACAATCGCTCAACAGATTGGAACGGGTGAGCATGCAAGAGACTCATTCATATGGATGACTTTAAAGTATTGTTTTTATCTTGGTGCCCTTTTTAGTGTGTGTATAATACTGGCGTATTTCCACTTCGTATTTGACATGAGCGATCCAGCTAAAATTGATATAGTCGCAGCATTGAAGGATATTTGGTCTATTTTTACCCCTATCCTTACCTTAGCCTTAGGTTATGCGTTTGGTAAACGAGAAAATATTAATCGAACATAGTAACTTAAATATATAATTAAATAATACCCGCTTCGGCGGGTTTTTTTACGTCCGGAGAATGACATGGCAGGTGAGAAGAACGCCGGTAGCATCGTTTATGAAATCAGCGCCGACGTTGAGCCGCTGCTGCAGGGCGGGAAACAGGCCATTGATGCTCTGGATAAACTGGATGCTGCAGCCCAGCAGTCCGGCAAGGGAATGGATAACCTTGATCAGAGCGCATCCCAGACCGGGTCCGCATTTACTGAACTGGCTGGTTATGCCAACTCCATGGACAACCAGCTGCGCAAGCTGAACACCAACGTGAGCGGAATTGCCCGCGCAATGGAAGAGGCCCGCAGCGGTACCGGCGGCGCGAGTAGTGAATTCAGTCGAGCAGAATCCATCATCGAGGCGCTGGGTAACCAGCTGGCGGTACTGGACGAAGCGCAGGAAAATGGCGCGCGTAGTGCCGCAGTTCTGGCTGCGCAGTTGCGTGCCGGGTCGAAAGCGACAGACGAAGAAAAGCAGAAGATCGGCGAATTGACCGGGCGGCTGTTCGACATGAAAGGCGCTGCTGACACATCGATGGGCAGCAACAAGGGCTGGAAGTCCAGCATGCAGCAGGCCGGTTATCAGGTTCAGGACTTCATCGTACAGGTGCAGGGTGGGCAGTCTGCGCTGGTGGCTTTCGCTCAGCAGGGCTCGCAGCTTGCCGGGGCGTTCGGTCCTGGCGGGGCTGTGGTTGGTGCTGTGATTGCGCTGAGTTCTGTTATCGCAGGCGTGCTGATTACTTCACTGAATGGCGGTAAGAACGCCATGGATGCGCTGAAAGACGCAGCTGAAGCGATGGATAAGGTCATTACCGTCTCTCAGAATGGTGTGGCCGCCTTGTCAGATAAGTATGCCAACCTGGCAAGAACTAACGCAGAGGCAGCAACCATCCTGAGAAATCAGGCAATGATTGAATACAACGCTGCCATTGCGAAGATCCCTAAATCAATCAACGATGCGTCAAACTCTATTGTTGGCTTCACCGATAAGCTGAAAACGTCATTCGTAGGCGGTATTGCGTCGATTGACGAATTCAATAAAAACCTTTCGACCGTCGGCGTCAATGTAGACACCTATTCGAAAGCTATGGAGCAGGCAAGGAATGCAGGGGCGAAATTCACCGTCAATGCAAACGCCATTCAGAACACAGTAACAACGCTCGCAGATAAATTTGGCGTATCTGAGCAGCGCGCATTCGAGTTGAGCAAGCAACTCTCCGAGGTTGCGAACAACCCAACGCCTGAAGCGCTCCAGAGACTGGTCCTTGAACTCCAGAGCACCGAAAGCTCGACTAAATCCGGTGCCGATGCAATCAGGACTTTCCTTGGGCCACTAACCGAACTCGTACGCGTTGCTGGTGAAGCACAGATCAATCTTTCTGGAATGAAAAAAGAGGTCGACAACCTGACCTCCGGCCAGAAAAACCTGATCAAGCAGTCTGAGCGAAACCTTGCTCTGTCGAAACTACAGGGCGAGGCCCGCGCGCGGCTGCAGGCGCAATACGCCGCCGAAGATGCCGGGTTTGCGAAGGATGATCCGCACGCCAAGCAGATGGAAGATGATGCTGCCGCTACGTACAAAAATACGCAGGCGCAGAAGACGCTTCAGTCAGAGCAGAAGAAGGGGGCTTCACAGGCCGATTCTATTGCCCAGAAACTGGCGAACTTCAAGCAACAATCAGAGCTGGCGGAAGACTCAACGAACAAGCTGAGTCGCGAGCAGGCCATCCTGACTGCGCAGCAGTCGCTCGGGAAAGGCGCCACCAAAGAGCAAATAGCTCTGGCCGGTCAGTATGCGGCAAAAAAATGGGACACTGCCAACGCCATTAAGGCCGAAGCTGCAGCGCAGAAGCTTCTCCCAGAAGCGGCTGAGAACTCCAGTTACAAACAGGATGTTGAGGATCTGAATACGGCGCTGGCTGCGAAGAAAATCAGCCAAGAGCAGTATAACCAGACCTCAGAAAGACTGGTGGCAACGCACCAGGCCAACCTTGCGAAAATTCAGGCTCAACAGGCTGTAACACTACAGCAGGAGGCCGTCGGAGGGATTGACCCTGTTCAGCAACTGGCTAACGAGAACGCCAAGAAGCTCGCGCTTATTCAGTCATACGAGCAGCAGGGGCTGATTACTCACCAGAACGCCATGGCATTGCGTGCTGCAACTGACACGCAGTATGAGCAGGCGCGCATCGCTGCCCAGTGGGAGATTTTCCGCAACCAGAGTATGGGTAATGAGTTGCTGGCGGCGAGTTTTGACTCTCTCGCAGGCAATGCATCCAATGCCTTTACCGGGATCTTAACTGGAAGCATGTCGGCGCAGGAGGCTATGCAATCTCTCGCCAGCAACGCCCTGAATAGCCTGATTAACGGATTCGTTCAGATGGGCGTCGACTGGGTTAAATCTGCCGTCATGGGTGCCGCGGCGCAAACCTCTGCGATTGCTACCACCACTGCGGCGCAAACTGCTGGTTTAGCGACAACCACTGCTGCAAGCACCGCTGCGGCTACTACTACAATGGCAGTCTGGACCCCTGCGGCGGCCGTTGCCTCAATCGGTTCATTCGGTGGCGCGGCGGCTATCGGTATTGCTGCCCTTATCGCGGCTATGGCGATGGCCGGCGGCATTGCCGGGAAGCGAAAAAACGGCGGTCCGGTATCTGCAGGTCGTACGTATCAGGTGGGTGAGGGCGGCATGCCTGAAATCTACCAAGCGTCGAACGGCAGCCAGTACATGATCCCCGGCGACAACGGCAAGGTCATCAGCAACAAGCAGATGAATTCCGGTGCCGGCGGTAGTTCTGTGCCTGTCACTATCAACATTCAGAACTATACCGGCGCAACTGTCGATGCGCAGGCGACCCAGAACGGCAATGGAGTGACGATCGATATGATTGTTGCCGACATCAGCCAGGGTGGGCGCATCGGCCAGGCTATCCAGCAAAATCACCAGGCACCACGCAAAGCAAGGGGATAACATGCCAATTCCGTACCCTGACTGGCTGCCTTTGGCACAGAAAGGGAAATCACCAACTACCGATACCGGGTTTCGCGTCGACCAGCCTAAGGTAGGCGCACCGGTATTTCAGAAATTAACCGACGATCTGAAGACGTCTGTCTCCCTGACGTGGATATTCACCCAGGACCAGCACCGGGCATTCATGCAGTGGTTGCGCAGCCCGAACTATCTCGACAACTGCAATCAGTGGTTCACGATGCCGCTCGGCACCGGGACCGGAGACACAGGCGTAGAGGTGCAGGAATTACACTTTCTCTCCTGGCCGTCGTGGTCACAGTCCGGGTCCATTTTCACGTGGAGCGGTGATGTCATTGCGCGCGAGCTGGTTAACTCAGATGACGAGTTTGACGACATTATCATTGAGCTGCCGCCGCCATGGGCATCCTGGCTGGACATCATTGTCACTGGCTATCCTGACGGGCGCGACCCGGAGAGTTTACCGAAGGTGCCATAATGCCGACGCTCAGAGAATTTCAGAGCCGAAGGCCAAACCGGATCCTCTACGAAACCATCACGTTTTACAGCCCGGTCTTTGGCTATATTAGGCTCGTTAATAACCAGATTTTCCCCAAAACGCTCGGCGGGCAGGTCTACACGCCTTGCCGCATGGAGTTAACCGAAAGCCAGCAGAGCAACACGCCGATCCTCGACAGCACCGTCAAATTTGGCCGGCTGGCGCAGGACTTCAAGCAACAGCTCAAGCAGTGGAAAGCCTACTCGCGCATCACGCCTATCTCGGCGACGTACCAGCAGTTTGACGCAGCCGATATGTCCACGGCCATCAAGTCATGGACACTCTACGTCAGTGACTGCTCGATGGACGACAAGGACGTGACGTGCAGCCTGACGCGCGTAAACCCGCTTAATCGCAACGTCGGGCGGCTGTATACCGTCGAAGAATATCCGGGGCTCCAGAATGCTTAAAGACGATTTCATCTCGCGGGTTGAGGGCATCCCATGGAGTAACCGCGCCTGCAACTTTGACGCTGCTGACTGCTGGGGCTTGGTGGTGCTCTATTACCGCCACGTTCTGGGGATCGAGATCCACCAGTCAGTGGATTACGAATCCGGGCGTGACTTCATGACCTGCTATGACGCTGATGTCGTCTTCTGGCAGCCTGGCGCCACGTTCACTGAGAGCGGGATCTTCGTCGCCTGGGTTGGCAGCCAGCCGGTGCATGTCGGCCTGATTGTTGACGGCCGCGCGCTGCACAGCAGAGGGGAAAATGGACACGTCCGGTTCGACGCCATCCGGACAATTCAGAAGCTATTCACCAGAGTGGAGTTTTACACCTATGCCGGTAATCGAGATTCAGCGCGTTCCGGGGATGCCGAAGGACCGGGCGATTGTTAAAGCCGGCACGGTATTTTCCGAGTGGCTTGAGCAGGAAAGTTTTCACCGCGATATTCGCATCAACGTTAACGGCAAAGAACTGCAGCCCAATAATGAGCTGGAGTTTGCACTTCAGGACGACGACCGGGTAATAATTTTCGACCAGCCTAAGAACGGGGGTCTTGTCGGCACGTTGTTAAACCCTCTCGAGCACCTGAACCCAATCAAGTTCACCCAAAAGGTGTTGTCTTCGCTGATGCCGAAGCCAAACACGAACGCCGGTGCCGGAAACAGCAAAACCTCACCGAATAACAGCCTGAAGGGGCAGACTAACATCGCGCGCAATGGCGAGGCGAAACCGGACAATTTCGGGCAGATTCGCTCTTTTCCAGATCTGGGACAGGAATCCATTTTCGAATATGACAACAACCTGAAATACATCACTGAGCTGATGGTGTTCGGTTTGGGGAAATACGACGTTACGTCAGTGCGCTTCTCTGAGTCGAATCTCGGTTCTATGGCGGGTGCAAGTTACACCATTTACCAGCCAGGTGATGTCATCCCGGTCGTGAATGAAGGCTATCAGTTCGACGATGTCGACGGGCAGGAAGTGCCTGGCCTTAACGAGAGCGACGATTTCCCGATCGAGACCGCGACAGCAAACACCGTCATTAGCGGCGTATACGCTGGCGGGCAGATAGCGATGAAAATCGTTAAACAGGCTGACTTCGACTACTTCGCTGACCTGACTTTCCCTCATCCGATGACGTTCACTATCAACGTGACGTATCCGATCACCGGTGGTACTCGCACTGAAGATGTCACGCTGTCGGGGCGCCTTATCAGCTTTGCGGAGACAAACGATGGGTCTGTTGTAAGTCCTGTTTACTATTACACGTTCACGTTCGACAACCTGAATGGTCCTTCTATCCCCATCCAGGACGCCACAATCAACACAACCAAGTTCATCCTAAACGATAACGCCGCGCTGATCGTCGGTCCGTTCTTCTCGCCGATACCATCAAGCCAGCTGTGGCTGCATACCAACTCCGGGCTCGGCGGTAATAGCGAAACGAACTGGGTTGTAAACATCTGGAAAGTGGACAATGACAACAACCTGATCCCGGGAACGGAACAGACGTTCACCTATCGGCAGACTACGCCGCACGATTACATGTCGGAGACGTTTAACCGGACTGACAAACTCACCCCGGCAGGCGGGTTTGGGCGTTATGCAATCACTTTCCAGAGGACCGACAACAGCAGCGACGCGAGCAAGCTGCAGGTCGAAGAGATTCATGCGGTAAACGTCAGGACGAACGTCGTTCACGCTGAAGATTCGCTGGTAATGGTGAAAGTCCGGGCCACCGAGAATGCCTCGAGCGGGCGCGACAGGAAGTATAACGCGCTGATCACCCGCCACGTCATCAGCTACAACATGACGACGCAACAGGTCGACTTCACGCTCCGACCATCGCGTAAATTCGCTGACATCGCATTGTTTAACTGGCTGGTCGTAGGGCAGCAGCCGGAGTCGAGCATTGATATTTACGGTCTGTACCAGATCCAGGCTGAAATTGACGCTATCGACCCGCGTCTGGGTTATTTCGATTTCACCTTTGACGATGAGGATGTGTCGCTCGGGTCGCGCATAGAGACCATCTGTGACGCCGCCAGCGTCTCGGTTTACGACGACAACGGCGTGCTGTCATTCACCAGAGACAGCAAAAAGACGTCTGCGGCCACGATATTTAACCGATCAAACACCAGCCCTGATGGCTACTCGCTCTCCTACGACATGACGCTTCCTGGCGGCTATGACGGCGTAGAGGTGCAGTATCGCAACCCGGACACCAATAAGCAGGACTTTGTCAGGTATCGGATATCCGGCAATTCCATCATTGAAAGAACGCCGGCCAAAGCGAAGAAGTTCGAAATGCTGTACGTCAGGAATCGCTTTCAGGCCGACGAGCGCGCGCTGCGCGAGTGCAAGCGGCTTATCTATTCCCGTATGACCATGCAGGTAACAGCAATGGCGGACGGCGAGTGGGTAAACATTGGCGATATGGTTCAGGTGCCGGACACGTACGACACCAACCAGCAGGCCGGTTATATCGTGTCTCGGGTCGGGAATGACTTCGAGACGAATGAGCGCATCAACTTCTCCGGAACCATGTTTGTGCAGGTGACGGACTCATCCGGCGCCACCACGGCGCGATACCCGGCCTCTCCGCGTGCTGATACTGCGTTCGGCTTTACGGCTGCTATCCCGGATATCCAGCTCAATCTGTTCGACGGGATCGACGTACAGTCACCCTCACGATACGTCATTGCCACGTCTCAGGAGCTTGATGCAGGTCAGTGGACTATCACGGCTAAGCAACCTGACGGCAAGGGCAGCACAGCATTAACCCTCGCTGAGTATAGCGATCTGATTTACCAATAAGACCTATCCCGATCACCTCAACCCGGCCACTGCGCCGGGTTTTTTTATGGAATCAATATGGCTACGCAACCGACGCAAGATGCTGTACCAAGTGAATCACCTCGCAACCTGAAATTCAATGCGGGGAAAATTGATGAGTTCGTTACTTCAATGGGATGGACTTATACCGATCGATTTGGGAATCAGCATTACACTATTGAAGGCATGCGCTGGCTCGCTCAACAGGCGATTGCCGCATTTGGCTACATCACTATGGAGAGCTTTGAAGATGGAAATACGCTCACCCTCCCTAACCAGGTTCTTCGCCTTGAAGCGACAGGCGAATACTACCGCTGGGATGGTGCATTTCCAAAAGACGTTCCTGCTGGTTCAACGCCAGATTCTACTGGTGGCGTAGGGGTAGGAAAGTGGCTGAGTGTAGGAGATGCTACTCTGCGCTCAGACCTTGCAAAAAGCGATGGCTTGAAGCTCACCGGTCAAAAGGTTAACTATGGCATTCCTTTCGGTTCGAGTTTAACGCGGGGGCTTATCTGGGCGTTTGATAAGATTAGGGGCTGGTTGCGCGTAGGTGGCTCTGATTTAATACCGCTTGATGATGAGAAAAACTTTTGGCGCGGATTGCCCTCTAAAAACTCGTGGGGTGATCCTGCCAATATTGGTGATTATTCTGTTTCATTCAACCGAAATGGGGCATCGTTTGCTGTTTACTCAACAACATTTGGGCATGACTGTGTGACGTATGGCGTTGCATCATCTGCTGGTGGGGCAGGAAGTGCCACGGGCGACCCAGATGATATTACGTCGCCAAATAGTGAGGGTTATTGCTCCTTCGCGTTTGGAAAAAATGTAATCGCCCTTGGCGCTAAATCTGCGGCATTCTGTGAAGAAACTGAAGCTCTATCAAGGGGGGCCTTCTCTGCTGGCTATTTAACTCAGGCTAGAGAAGGCCTTTCTACTGATCCAGGAAGTACAGCCAGTGATGGAGTAGGAGCTACGGCATTTGGGATGACAACCAGAGCTGCGGGTGATGGCTCCTTTGCTGCGGGTAGGAATATTCAGGCATACGGAGGATCAATAGCAATTGGCTCTGGACTTAATGATCCTAATCCCGCGGTAAATCCACATACTAAATCAGTGATGCTGTTTTCAAACTCACTCATTCCTGGCTTAACCGTGGCACCTGGTGCTGGGGATATAAATAATCTGTCTAAAGTTGGCTTCCATACTAAGTACCCTAAGGAGATATGGGAGTGCGAAATAGCTGATGGCAATCGTGTCGCTTTCCGGATTGCAAATACAGGTACCGGGAAGATTCTTTTACAAGGCACTTCAAATACAGGGGCTTCGCTTGATATAGCATCTTTAGAGTGGACCAGTACGAACGGTGGGAGTGCTGTAGGTACTCTTAAAATCAACATGAATAATGGAGCAGGCAGCATTGAGTTGTCTCAAACCGGCATGGTTGCGCTGAAGAACGTTAAAACACTGGCTGAAATATCTGATGCCCCGGCTGGCACAGTTTATAAAGATGCTTCTAATTTCCTCAAGATAGTTTAAGAGAAGTCATCGCCAGGGAAGGCGCTCATAAACCGCACATACTGGATGTTGGCAATCATCATCAACTTTTTTTCTGTTAAAAGGCGAGTGATTTTAACTGTTAAGAGGAATCTGTTCATTCTGTTTGCAAAAGCGACTTGTTTGGCATCGCCGATCGACAATACTGTATTCATATACAGTATCTGTCGGAGGTGCATTATGGGATTACCATCGCCAGCATCAGACATACATACCGCCTTTGTTACGGACATAGGGGCTTTTTTACCCCCATCTGCGAGCATTGTTGAAACGCAGGAAGGCTTTGACGTCATTGAGAGCGCAACGCTGTTTAAGCGCGGAGACACACTGCTAATCTGGTTCTGCGGACGCCAGCAACACGCATATTGGGCAGGTGGCGTGCTCATTACTGACTACGGTGAGGCCATCGAAGGCGATGCGCTTGATGATGTTCGCCTGGTTGGTGTAGTTACGCATACAATTTACCCGGTTTGCTCAGACGAAAACCCCTTCATGTAGTACCCAAAGTGAGCAATCGACACTCTTCCTGCTGAAATTTACAAATATCAAAAAACTAATAGCGCTACAGGCTTAGAAGCGAAGCGGTCAGGAAGTAGACACACAGAAACAAGCGGCCATCTTGATCAGTATCTCAGTTAAAACTACTGTATATAAAAACAGTATTTAAGGTATGCATCATGGAGTTCTTCAGACCGGCAGAGTTACGCGAAATTATTGCTATCCCGCTTTTTAGCGATTTGGTGCAATGCGGGTTCCCCAGCCCGGCTGCTGATTACGTTGAGCAGCGCATCGATCTCAATGAGTTGCTGGTGTCCCATCCCAGCTCTACGTATTTCGTAAAAGCTGCCGGCGACTCGATGATTGAGGCCGGGATCAGCGACGGCGATCTGCTGGTGGTTGATAGCTCCCGGACTGCTGAGCATGGAGATATCGTCATCGCTGCGGTGGAAGGGGAGTTTACTGTTAAACGCCTGCAGCTGCGCCCTACTGTGCAACTCAATCCCATGAACAGCGCTTACTCACCGATTATTGTCGGTAGCGAGGACACTCTCGACGTTTTCGGCGTCGTGACTTTCATCGTTAAATCTGCGAGCTAAATATGTTTGCGCTCTGTGATGTGAATTCGTTCTACGCATCATGCGAGACGGTGTTCAGGCCAGATCTGAGAGGAAGGCCGGTGGTCGTTCTCTCGAATAATGATGGATGTGTAATCGCACGCAGCGCCGAGGCCAAGGCCGCTGGAATTACAATGGGAGAGCCTTTCTTCAAGCAAAAGGAGCTTTTCCGTCGCGCTGGGGTAGTTTGCTTCAGCAGTAACTACGAACTCTACGCTGATATGTCGAATCGGGTAATGACGACACTGGAAGAAATGAGCCCCCGCGTCGAAATTTACAGTATCGATGAAGCTTTTTGTGATCTTACTGGAGTGCGAAACTGCCGGGACCTGACCGAGTTCGGCAAGGAGATCCGCGCTACGGTTCTGAAACGCACGCATCTGACTGTCGGGGTTGGCATCGCGCAGACGAAAACACTCGCTAAGCTGGCAAACCACGCTGCCAAGAAATGGCAGAGACAGACGGGCGGAGTTGTTGATTTGTCCAATATCGATCGCCAGCGTCGGTTGTTGGCTATCGTGCCTGTGGAGGATGTCTGGGGAGTTGGCCGTCGCATCAGTAAGAAGCTCAACGCCATGGGCATTAAAACTGCCCTCGACTTATCTGAGCAGAGCACGTGGATAATCAGGAAGCACTTTAACGTTGTGCTCGAGCGAACCGTTCGTGAGCTTCGCGGTGAGCCATGTCTAGACCTTGAAGAGTTTGCACCAGCAAAGCAAGAAATTGTGTGCAGTCGTTCTTTCGGCGAACGTATCACTGAATACGAACAAATGAGGCAGGCTATCTGCAGCTATGCCGCCCGGGGTGCCGAAAAGCTACGCGGCGAGCATCAATATTGCCGCTTTATTTCTGCGTTCGTGAAAACCTCTCCCTTTGCGCTTAACGAGCCATATTACGGTAACAGTGCATCCGTGAAGCTCCTTACCCCCACTCAGGACTCTCGCGACATAATTAACGCCTCGGTAAAATGCCTGGACAAAATCTGGAAGGATGGTCACCGCTATCAAAAGGCTGGGATCATGCTTGGGGATTTTTTCAGCCAAGGCGTGGCCCAGCTCAACTTGTTCGATGAAAATGCACCGCGGGCCAGTAGTGATAAACTGATGGAGGTTCTGGATCAACTCAATGCTAGAGACGGCAGAGGAACTCTCTTCTTTGCCGGGCAAGGCATTCAGCAGCAATGGCAGATGAAGCGAGAAATGTTATCTCCAAGATATACAACAAGATTTTCAGATTTGATCGTTGTCAGATAGAGTTAGATAATATAGTTTGTGAATTTGCTTATCCAAATAATTCAGAGGGATTAATTGATGGCTAAATTTGGTAGGAATGAAAAATGCTGGTGTGGTTCAGGTAGGAAATATAAAAAATGCCACTTAGGTCGCGATAAACAGGAGCCTCTGGGTAAAGGAGAAGCTCAAAATGCTCTAAAGTTATTCACATCCTCCAGCAAATGTAGTGTTCCAGTAAATAAACAGAATGAGTGCGCAAACCGAATAGTCAAAGCTCATACTTTGTCTAAGTCAAATAGTTTAAAGGAAATTGCTTTCGAGGGGCATGTTCTAGGGTTAAAACATGGGATTGGTAGTATGGAGAGGAATGATGGACAGCCAACCCTTGAAAGGGTAGGCATTAATCAAGCGTCGACATTTACAGGGTTCTGTTCTTTTCATGATAAAGAACTTTTTTCATGTGTTGAGGATGAAGCGTTTCAACTAACTTCCAAACAATGTACGATGATTGCCTACAGACCTTTGATGAGAGAATTCTATGTTAAAGAGGCTGCTTTAAAATTTGCTCAGCAATCGCGAATGTTTGATAAAGGATGGGGATTAAGAGAACAATTTGCTTGGGCGAAAATATGTCATGAAAACGTTGAAGGCGCTGAGCTTTCTCTTAAAGACTTGGAGTTTATCAAAAATCGCGTAGAGGGCTCTATTGAGAATGGGGGGTATGACGCATTGAGACATTTTGTCATAAGACTTAACCAACCCCCAAAAGTCATGGCGTGCGGAATACATGCGCCAATATCCGATATATTTGGCAATGTCCTACAGGATATTACAAATAATCATTTAATCCGGCCGGCTTATTTAATGGCTAATCTTCTTGCATTGGATGGTAATGGCTATTTTATTTTTTCATGGCTGCCGGAAGATGATGCTATCATACTTGGCTTCATCGGCGCAATTCAAGAATGTGATGCCAGCGAAGTCGGTGACAGGTTGGTGAATTATGTATTTACATTTTTTGAAAATATATTCGCATCAGAGGAGTGGTGGGGAGGGCTTGGCGAAGAAAAAGCTTATGTACATAAGCTAATGATGCAAGGGATTAACATGCATTTATATGATCTTAACTTGATTGAGAAAGATAAAAACAAATATGGTGCTATTGATGTAAAGGATTTTTTAGAGATTTGATATGTTATTGCTTTATCTCATCAATTAAGTATGAATCATTATTTTTAGTATTCCCCACTGCTTTAGAAACTGCGTGCCAGATAAAAGCCTCTGCTGGCACCTGACCATCTTTAGCTATCTCTTCCGCCTCCTTCCCTCCTGTATCTTGGTGCATCCATTCGCGTGCCGCTTCTGGTGACAAAACTAAGGGGCGGCGGTCATGGATATCTATCAGTCCTTTATCCGCAGCAGACGTCACAATCAGGAAACCTTCCGCTTCATCGCCTCGCTCAAACGGCGTGCTGCCGATTGCTGCCATAAATATCGGCTGGCCATCTGCCCGGTGAATGAAGTATGGCTGTTTTTTGTCGCCTTCTTTCTTCCACTCGTACCATCCATCTGCAAAGCAGATTGCCCGGCCATGCTGCCAGAGAGGTTTAAACATCCTGCTGGTGGCCGCCGTCTCGACGCGCGCGTTTATCAATGGTGTTTTATCCCACCATCCGGGCGCGTAAGACCACAGGACCGGATCAAGATGCAGTTGCTCATCGCGTTCGCTCAATAGCAGGACTTTTGTACCTGGAGCGACGTTGTAACGTCCAATAGGCTCTGGGTCATATGCAATGTCGCGATCAGCTTCATCGGCCAAGTAAGCAAGATATTCTTCACGGGTTTGTGCTTGTGCAAAACGTCCACACATAAAAACCTCCAGCCAGATGTCAGACTGAAAGTATAGGGCAGGGAGAAAAAACAGGTGCGCACCGAAACATTATGATTTTAAAGCAGGGGGCATGATGATGGAAGTCAGCGAGGCGGTAAAGCGAGGCGTTTCGAAACTGGAAGGAGCTACGCAAAAGAGTGAATTTTGGGGGCAAATTTGGGGGCAAAATACGGTTTGGTGGCAATTTGGGGGCAGTAAAAAGACCTTTTATGTCCGATAGTGTCTTTTATGTATACCGCGTAAATGCCTGATAACCATATAAAACTTAATGTTTACATAAAGTTACTTTAGAAGATACAATACCCCCCTATAGTATCAGGAGGGCGTATGCCGCATTCACCCGAAGATAAAAAACGTATTCTTACTCGCGTCCGTCGCATTCGGGGCCAGGTTGATGCCCTTGAACGCGCGCTGGAGTCGGGCGATCCCTGTCTGGCCATCCTGCAGCAAATCGCCGCCGTGCGCGGGGCTGCCAATGGCCTGATGGGCGAAATGGTTGAAATTCACCTCAAAGATGAGCTGGTGACGGGGGAAACCACGCCGGATCAGCGAGCCGTACGCATGGCAGAAGTCGGCCATTTGCTGCGCTCTTATCTAAAATAAACCCACACACCTGACAAAAAGGGAAGACATGATGAAATCTCGCGCTGCAGTTGCATTTGGTCCCGGCCAGCCGCTGAAAATCGTTGAAATCGACGTGGCACCGCCGAAGAAAGGCGAAGTGCTGATCAAAATCACCCATACCGGCGTGTGCCATACCGATGCGTTTACGCTCTCCGGTGACGATCCGGAAGGCGTCTTCCCGGCGGTGCTGGGTCATGAAGGCGGCGGGATTGTGGTGGAAGTGGGCGAGGGCGTGACCAGCCTGAAGCCTGGCGATCACGTTATCCCGCTGTACACCGCGGAGTGCGGCGAGTGTAAGTTCTGTAAATCCGGTAAAACCAACCTCTGCCAGGCGGTTCGCGCCACTCAGGGGAAAGGGCTGATGCCGGACGGTACCACCCGTTTCTCCTATAACGGCGAGCCTGTTTATCACTACATGGGCACCAGCACCTTCAGCGAATATACTGTTTGCGCGGAGATCTCGCTGGCGAAGGTGAACCCGCAGGCGCCGCTGGATAAAGTCTGCCTGCTGGGCTGTGGCGTAACCACCGGTATCGGCGCGGTGCATAACACGGCAAAAGTCAAAGAGGGCGACACCGTTGCGGTGTTCGGTCTCGGCGGCATTGGTCTGGCGGTGATTCAGGGCGCGGTGCAGGCGAAAGCCGGTCGTATCATCGCGGTCGACACCAACCCGGAGAAATTCAAGCTGGCGGGTGAAATGGGCGCGACCGATTTCGTTAACCCGAAGGATCACGAAAAACCAATTCAGGATGTCATCGTTGAGCTGACCGACGGCGGCGTTGACTTCAGCTTCGAATGTATCGGCAACGTGAATGTGATGCGTTCTGCGCTCGAATGCTGCCACAAAGGCTGGGGCGAGAGCATTATCATTGGCGTGGCCGGCGCGGGCCAGGAGATTAAAACCCGTCCATTCCAGCTGGTCACCGGGCGCGTGTGGCGCGGTTCCGCGTTTGGCGGCGTGAAGGGCCGTACCCAGCTTCCGGGTATGGTTGAAGATGCTATGGTCGGCAAGATTCAGCTCGATCCGTTCATCACCCACCGTTTGCCGCTGGAGCAGATCAACGAGGCGTTCGATCTGATGCACGAAGGAAAATCTATCCGCACCGTCATTCATTTCGGCGACAAGTAACTCTTCTGCCAGCGGTTTTTCGCCGCTGGCGTTTCTTTAATAATCTTCTCTAAAGTGTGACCAGTGCGGCGTTTTTAGCCGTAATCTAAATCCCCACCGTGCCGATGACTATTTAACACGCATGTTTTTACGCATCTTACCTATAAGAGAGTCGACGGTCATGGACAACACTACTTCGATGCAGGCGCAGCGCAAGCTGAGCTTCTTGCATCACATCAGGCTGGTTCCGCTGTTTTCCTCCATTCTCGGTGGCATTATTCTTCTTTTCGCCTTGAGCTCGGGTCTGGCGGGGTATTTCCTGCTGCAGGCCGATAACGATCAGCAGGATGTCACGTCCGAAATTCAGGTGCGTATGGGGCTGTCTAACAGCTCAAACCATCTGCGAACCGCGCGTATCAACCTGATCCACGCCGGTGCGGCAAGCCGTATCGCGGAGATGGATGCGATGAAGCAGAACATCAGCGAGGCGGAAACGCGCATTAAGCAGTCCCAGGAGAGCTTTACCGCCTATATGAATCGTGCCGTGCGTACCGCTGAGGGTGCAGCGCTGGATGAGGATCTCAAGGCGCGGTACGACGCCTATATTGCGGGCATGCAGCCTATGGTGAAATTCGCCAAAAACGGCATGTTCGAAGCGATTATTAACCACGAAAACGAAACGGCGCGTCCGCTCGATGACGCTTACAACGCCGTGCTGCTGAAGGCGATTAAGATCCGTACCGAGCGTGCCAATGCGCTGACGGCGCAGGCGCACAGCCGCACGCAGCTGGGCCTGATGTTTATGGTGGGCGCGTTTGCGCTGGCGCTGGTGCTGACGGCGATGACCTTTGTCGTGCTGCGCCGCACGGTAATCAATCCTTTGCAGCGTGCAGCGAAACGTATCGAGAATATTGCCAAAGGCGATCTGACGATGCCGGACGACGTGGCCGGGCGCAGCGAAATTGGCCGCCTGACGCGCGATCTGCAAACCATGCAGCACTCGCTTGAAAACACGGTGGGCACCGTACGTCAGGGGGCGGAGGAGATCTACCGCGGCACGAGCGAGATTTCTGCCGGTAACACCGATCTCTCTTCTCGCACCGAGCAGCAGGCCGCCGCCATTGAGCAGACCGCCGCGAGCATGGAACAGCTGACCGCGACGGTGAAGCAGAACGCCGATAACGCCCATCATGCCAGCAAGCTGGCGGAAGATGCGTCAGGTAAAGCCAGCCGCGGCGGCCAGATGGTCTCCGGCGTGGTCAAAACCATGGGCAATATCTCCACCAGTTCGAAAAAAATCTCCGAGATCACCGCCGTGATTAACAGCATTGCGTTCCAGACCAATATCCTGGCGCTTAACGCGGCGGTAGAAGCGGCGCGGGCGGGCGAGCAGGGGCGCGGCTTTGCCGTGGTGGCGAGCGAAGTCCGAACCCTTGCTAGCCGCAGTGCGAATGCCGCAAAAGAGATCGAAAGCCTGATTAACGAATCTGTCTCGCTGATCGACCAGGGCTCCGGTGAGGTTGTGGCTGCCGGTAACACCATGAATGAAATCGTCGAAGCGGTTAAACGCGTGACCGACATCATGCTGGAGATTGCCGCCGCGTCCGATGAGCAGAGCCGCGGAATCGTGCAGGTGAGCCAGGCGATTTCTGAGATGGATAAAGTGACCCAGCAGAACGCCTCGCTGGTGGAAGAGGCCTCCGCCGCAGCCGCCTCTCTGGAAGAACAGGGCGCGCGTCTGACCGAGGCGGTCGGGGCGTTTCGTCTGAGCGGTACAAAGCAGGGCCGCGCGGTGATGTCTGCGCCAGTATCGAAGAACGCGCCGTTGCGTCCGGCGGCGACGGTTTCCGGGGATAACTGGGAGACGTTCTGAGTGGCGTGTTTTGTCGGGTGGCGGCTTCGCCTTACCCGACCTACTTCTATTTGTAGGCCCGCGTAAGCGAAGCGCCATCGGGCAAAAAAAAGGGACCTTTCGGTCCCTTTTTCACATCTTATTGCTTATCGGGTAACGCGTACGCGATAACGTAATCACCGCGATCCGGCGACTGGCGAGCGCCCCCGGCGTTGATGATGATGTACTGTTTACCGGTTTTCGGCGACACGTAGGTCATCGGGCCGGACTGGCTGCCGACAGGCAGACGGTCTTTCCAGATCTCTTTCCCGGTGGCGGTATCAAACGCGCGCAGGTAGAAATCCTGCGTGCCGGCGAAGAACAGCAGGCCGGACTGGGTAGAGAGCGATGCGCCCAGCGTCGGCATACCGATTGGGATTGGCATGTGCATACGAATGCCCAGCGGCCCGGTATCTTCCACCGTGCCAAAAGGGACCTGCCACACCAGCTTGCCGGTTTTCAGGTCAACGGCCGACATGGTGCCAAACGGCGGCTTCTGGCACGGAATGCCCAGCGGAGACAGGAAGCGTTCGCGCATCGCGCCGAACGGCGTCCCGTCCATCGGTACGATGCCCATCTCGATACCGCTGGCGTTTTTCGCCACGTTAGCGCGCGGCACCATGTAGTTTGCCAGGCCCAGGCGCATATCGTTGACGAACATCAGGCTGTTGTTCGGGTCAACGGAGACGCTGCCCCAGTTCATCCCGCCGAGTGAGCCAGGGAACTGCAGGGAACGGTCAAGACCCGGCGGGGTGAAGACGCCCTGATGACGCATCTCTTTAAACTGAATGCGGCACAGCAGCAGGTCGACAGGCGTCGCCCCCCACATGTCGGATTCGGTCAGCGTCTGGTTGCCAATCATCGGCATGCCAACGGAATACGGCTGGGTCGGAGAGTAGCGTTCACCTTCAACGTTACCCGCCGGAACGGGACGTTCTTCTACCTTCGCCACCGGCTTGCCGGTTTCGCGGTTAAGCATGAAGATCATGCCCTGCTTGCTGGTCTGCACCAGCACAGGCGTGGTGCCGCCCTTACCGTCAGGCAGATCGTACAGCAGCGGCTGGGAAGGCAGGTCAAAGTCCCACAGGTCGTGATGGGTCGTCTGGAAATGCCAGCGCACCTGACCGGTGGTCGCGTCCACGGCGACGATGGAGGAACTGTATTTGTCGTCGAGCGCGGTACGTTCACCCGCCCAGAAATCCGGGGTGGCGTTGCCGGTTGGCAGGTAGATCAGGTTCAGCTTAGCGTCGTAGGACATTGCTGACCAGACGTTCGGCGTGCCGCGGGTGTAGGTCTGGCCTTCCGGCGGCAGGCCGGTCAGGTTCGGATTACCCGGATCCCACGCCCACGCCAGCTTACCGGTGTGTACGTCGTAGGCGCGCACCACGCCCGGCGGTTCGCCGGTGGAGAAGTTATCCGCGACGCGACCGCCGACGACAACAACATTGCCTGCGACCAGCGGCGTGGAGGTCTGCTGATAATACCCGGGCTTGATTTCGCCCATGCCGATGCTCAGATCCACGGTGCCATGGTCGCCGAAGTCTTCGCAGACCTTGCCGGTATCCGCGTTGATGGCAATCAGGCGGGCATCGGTGGTCGGCAGGAACAGGCGGCGAGGGCATGCCGCAGGCTGTGTCTCTGCCTGTGACGTTGTCACGCTTGAATGGTCTTCAAAATAGCCCAGACCGCGGCAGCGCTGCCAGTTAGGCGCCGTGGCTTTGGAATCGTAGCGCCATTTTTCTTTGCCGGAATCCACGTCCAGCGCCAGCACTTTACTGTATGGGGTACAGACGTACAGCGTGTCGCCAACCTGTAAGGGGGTATTCTGATCTTCCGCGCCGGAGCCGTTGCTCTGCGGAATATCGCCGGTGTGCGCAACCCAGGCGACCTTCAGATCGCGGACGTTTTGCTTGTTAATCTGGTCCAGCGCGGCAAAACGGTCGCCGTGGGTGGTATTGCCCCAGTGCTCCCAGTTCTTTTGCTGCTCGCCGGGTGCGACGGGCTTGACCGGAACGGGCTCGTTCGCGGCCACGAGGGTTTGTGGCTTAAACATCCAGCCCAGGCTGACCAGCATCGCCACCGCGAGCACGGCCGCGACGCCAAAAGCAGGAGCCTTGTTCGCAACGCTGTGGTTTGCCGTGCGCAGGAAAGGCCAGACGATGGCGCAGAGGAAGGCCAGTACGGCAAAGGTAAACAGGCGAGAGAAGAGCGGCCAGAAATCCCAGCCCGCATCGCTTACCGCCCAGAACAGCGAGGCAATAAAGGCGATGCCGTAAAGCACGATCCCGCTGCTGCGATTGAGGAAAATCAGGATCGCGGCAATTACCATCACCACGCCCATTATCAGGAAGTATCCACTTCCGCCTACGGTGACGAGCTTAAAGCCCAGCCCGCCGACTGCCAGACCGATGAGCAACATCAGTCCGGCAAGAAGCCACTGCAGGATACGCGGTATCCCACGTGGCGCGCTGCCAAATGCCATTTCTGTCTCCTTAAGATCCCCCCATCGTGCTGGGTGTGTACCAGTTGGGTAATAAATGCGGAGGGAAAAATGATTAATACGGGTGAATTCGGGGTTGTGAAATTATTTACGAACCATTTGGTGAATTCGTCGCTATGATAAAACTGTTAAATTGTTTTGCGCAATTGTTAATGAATGATTTCGCATTAATTGATTAGCGCGCAGGAAATGAGGTCGGACGGAACAGTTTGATCGCCCTATCGGGGCTGCAGGATCTCCCTATAATTTCTCAACATGAAGCGATGAATGTGGCTATTGAAAATTGCATGATTTATAGCGATGCCCTGGTCCGGCGGTAAATCGCCGCTTCGCGGAGCCCGGGTCGCCAGGGTGGTGGCGACTGAGCCACCCTGGCACATTCACAGGCCATGTCGTTACAGAGTAGCAAGGAACATAAAGTGAACGGAATGACCACCAGAGCCGTATGTTCCCCCTCACCCCAGCCCTCTCCCTCGAGGGAGAGGGGGCCGTCTGTGCATGCATTATTTTATGGGGAACCCTCAGCCTTTCAGAAAGGGTTAGGGTGGAGGGAGAAAAGTGTCAGACCGGCATTGATTTACGAATAGCGCTCAGCAGCGTCTGTGCGCCCGTGGAAAGCGGCGTGTCTACGCGGGTCAAAATGCCGATAGGTTCACCGGGGCCGGGGGAGGTAATCGGCAGGGCGATCAGCGTTCCCTGACGTAAATCATCTTTCACCGCGCCGGAGGGGACGAACCAGACGTAGTCATAATCGAGCGTAAGCTGGCGCGAAAGCGAGGCCGACAGCGTTTCGATACATCCTGAGGGCAGCGTACACCCCTGCATTTGCAGCAAGGTTTCGGCGGTCTGGCGTGGAACGGTCCCTTTTGGGCAGACCACTACCGGCCATTCCATCACGCGGCTTAACGTGACCGTGTCCTGCAGCAGGGGGTGATTGGGACGAACCACCAGCTTCAGGGACTCCAGGAACAGCAGTTCATAGTTGAGGCCGCCCATCAGCTCAGGGTCGGACATGCGACCTATTCCGAGATCCAGTTCGCCCGATTTCAGCCCCGCGAGCAGCATGGTGTTATTCATGGTGGCGACCTGAATCGTGGTATGTCGCTGCTGCTTGTGGAACTGGCCGATAACCGGCGGAAGAATGCCCAGCGCCGCGGTAGGCAAAGCGCCCACGCGCACCACCTCACTGGACTGTTCTTCTTTTCGGTGCAGGGACTGGCCTGCGGTATTGAGCGCATCCAGCACCTTAACGGCGTGCGTGAGGAACTGTTCTCCCACGATGGTAAGCTGCGCCCCCAGCCGGCCGCGGTCAAAAAGACGGGCGCCGGTCAGCTGTTCCAGCTCGTTGAGGGTTTTTGAGAGCGCAGGCTGGCTCAGGTTGAGAGTTTCAGCCGCACGCCCCAGCGTTCCCTGTTGAGCGACGGCCACAAATGTATGCAAATGGCGCAAGCGTATGCGCTGACTGAACAGACCATTTTTTTCCATAGGCGATGTTAAAAACAGAGCGATGCGGGTGACAAGTTAAGTTGTTTAATTTTGATAACCTGATAGCAAAATATTTTTAACATTTGATCTGTTTGAGTTACAACATGTTTTTTGGCGGGGGAATAAAAGCGAACATCCTTGTTCATTTATTGCTCATTGCGGAGGGTTATCGTTTACCGGTTTAGATCACGCCGTCACCGCCATCGGAACACCACACCTGGCCGGACGTAAATGAACATTCATCCGAGGCCAGCGTGACGTACAGCGGGGCAATCTCGACGGGCTGGCCCGGACGTCCCAGCGGGGTGTCGCCGCCGAACTCCTTCACTTTTTCCATCGGCTGCCCGCCGCTGGACTGCAGTACCGTCCAGTAAGGACCTGGAGCAACCGCGTTGACGCGGATCCCTTTCGGACCCAGCTGCTTGGCTAAGGATTTAGTAAACACCGCCAGGCAGGCTTTCGTCTGGGCGTAGTCCAGCAGCACGGGGCTGGGCTTCACAGCCTGAACGGACGAGGTATTAATGATAACGGACGACGCTTTCAGGTGGCGCAGGGCCGCCTTGGTGATCCAGAACGGAGCGTAAACGTTGGTTTTAAAGGTTGCGTCAAAATCCTCGGTGGTCAGTTCTTCAAGCGATTCACGGAACTGCTGACGGCCAGCGTTATTGACCAGAATGTCAAGCCCGCCAAGTTTCGAGACGGCTTCTTCGACCAGATTCTGACAGAAGGTTTCGTCCCGGACGTCCCCCGGCAGCGCGACGGCCTTGCGGCCTTCCGCTTCGATCAGCTCGATGACCTCGGCGGCATCTTTTTCTTCTTCAGGCAAATAGTTGATGGCAACGTCAGCGCCTTCACGCGCATAGGCGATAGCGACCGCGCGACCAATACCGGAGTCTCCGCCGGTAATCAGCGCTTTTTTACCGGCAAGGCGCCCATGCCCTTTATAGCTTTGTTCCCCGTGGTCGGGTACAGGCTGCATTTCGGATGCCAGTCCCGGCGGCGTCTGCGGCTGTTCCGGGAACGGGGGCTGCGGGTAAGCGTTCGTACGTTGTTTAGTATCACTCATAGCTGACTCCTTAAGCCAAGGGGTGAGATTTGATGGATAACTGCAGCGTTAACGCTTCGCTGAATTATTTCTGCAAACGATCAACACGGACGACGGCAGGAGATGATTTTTTATCAAGCGAACCGTTGATACTGATCATCTGGTCGGGTTTTACCGTTCTGCCGTCGAAGACTGCCTGGGGAATAATAACGTCGATTTTTCCGGTTTTATCCTGAAATACAAACTTATCGCCGCTACCGTCAATAAGATTACCGCGTAATGAAATTGTCGCACCGTCATGCAATTCTTTTGCCTGCCTGATGGTCATAATACGCGCGTCGTCGGTTCCGCGATATCCGCTATCAAGCGCGTGGGGAGGCGGTGGCGCTTCGCCTTTTTGTAAACCCCCGTTATTATCTGCCCATACGGCCGGAACCAGAAATATCAATAAAGCGGAAACAAGTGATAATTTCATCCGATATCCTTCATTTTGCGTGTCTTGACTTATTAAGTATTGTTGCTATTCCTTTATGTGGCAAATGTGATAAGTCCTAAAAACATTCGCGTTATAAATCAAAATTATCGGATAATAAGCGAAACGGTGACGATGGCCATGAAGCGTGAAAATGAAAAGTTACCCGGGATAGATGAGAGTTATCGTTTGCTGACGTTTGAATACGCGTTTCGTCAGGTGGGTTTTATTGTTCTGCTGGGTATTATCGTTGCGGCGATTGCCGGTCTGTTTTCCAGCGGAATGGTCAGCGACACGGTCAAAACGAATTCCGCTAAATCACTGACCATAAACTATGAGCGCTTTGGACGACGGGAGACTGAGACGCGGATGGAGCTCGCGTTTCCGGTGCAATCGGAGGGGAAGTATGTCCTCAGCATGACCAGCGAGAGCAGCGATGCGTATGAGCCCGGCAGCGTCTGGCCGCAGCCGGACAGTATGTTCAGCCGCGGAAAGACCCT
Source organism: Enterobacter sp. DC1 (assembly GCF_000568075.1). Taxonomy (NCBI): domain Bacteria; kingdom Pseudomonadati; phylum Pseudomonadota; class Gammaproteobacteria; order Enterobacterales; family Enterobacteriaceae; genus Enterobacter; species Enterobacter sp. DC1. Next base: position 421,807 of record NZ_AZUA01000001.1, on the reverse strand, counting down.
CTTTTTTGTCTATAACAACCTGAAAAAATCCGACCGCTTCTCCGTGTTACTCTTCACGACACCTTCCCGAGCCGGTAAATGGAACACCGTCATCCGCGTCAACAACGAGCCGGAGATTAACATCTGGCAATTTATTTACCCGTAGGAGGCTGATATGGATATGGTCTTTCGCGCGCTGGCTATTTATCTGTTCCTCATGGTGGTATTTAAGGTGGCCGGGCGTCGCGCGCTGCTGCAGATGACCAGCTTCGATCTCATTCTGCTCTTGATAATTAGTGAAGCCACGCAGCAGGCGCTTCTCGGACAAGATTTTTCCGTCACCGGCGCGATGATTACCATTACCACGCTGGTGGTGGTGGATATTATATTCGGGCTGATGAAGAAATATTTCTCGCCGGTGGAGAATATTCTTGATGGTACTCCTGTTATTCTTGTCGAGAACGGCGTGCCGTTAGTCGATAAACTGAAAAAAGTCGACGTGTCCTGTGATGATATTCTGGTGTCTGCGCGTCAAAATAATGGCATTACGGAAATAAGCGACATTAAATATGCCATACTTGAGCGCAATGGCCATATTTCAATCATTCCTTTCGAGAAATAAGAGGCGGTAAGATGAGCAATCTTTTTCACGACAGCAATAATACCGTGGGTGAACTGACGAAAAAGCTGGCGAGCAAATTAACCGATCTCGGGCTTCGCTTAACCACCGCGGAATCCTGCACGGGCGGCAAGCTCTCGGTGGCGCTTTGCGCAGAGGAAAATACCGCCGAATTTTATGATGTTGGGCTGGTCGTATTCAGCGACGAAGCCAAAGCGCGGATCCTCGGCGTGCGTCCCGAGACGCTTGAGCGGTTTACGGCCGTGAGCGAGCAGACGGTAACCGAGATGGCCGCCAGTATCCGCGACATCGCCCAGGCGGATATCAGCATCGCCATCAGCGGCTACGCGGGCCCGGAAGGGGGCGACGACGGCACGGCGGCGGGGACGGTCTGCTTTGCGTGGAACATACGCGGCGAGACGAAGACCCGCACCGTGCTTTTCTCCGGTGACTGTCAGGACGTAGTCGAAAAAGCGGTGCATTACTCGCTGGCTGAACTGGTGACAACGTTGTCGGACGGGAATAACGGATAAACTCAAGTGGAGGTTCTATGGCTGTCATAGTGATTACCGGCGGGACGGCGGGCGTGGGGAAAGCCACGGCGCTGCACTTTGCAAAGGCAGGTTACGACGTCGGGCTCATCGCCCGCGATGAGGCAAGCCTGCACTCCACCCAGGAGGAGCTGCGTCGCTTTGGCGTTAATGCCCACGCCGTGCAGGCGGACGTCGCCGACTGCCAGGCGGTGGTGGATGCCGCTAACGAAATTGAGTATCGCCTCGGCGCGATTGATGTCTGGGTGAACAACGCGATGGGGGCCGTTCTGGCACCGTTTCGCACCCTTACGCCGGACGAGTTTCGGCGCGTGACAGAGGTGACGTACCTCGGCTACGTGAACGGCACCCGCGCCGCGCTTGAGCTCATGGTTCCGCGCGACAGGGGCGTGATTATTCAGGTGGGGTCCGCGCTGGCCTACCGTTCCATTCCGCTGCAGTCAGCCTACTGCGGCGCCAAAGCGGCGATCCGCGGGTTCACCGATGCGGTGCGTACCGAGCTGATGCATGAGAACAGCCGGGTTCAGATTTCGATGGTCCAGATGCCGGGGCTTAACACCCCGCAGTTCGAATGGGCGAGGAACAAGTTCGCCTGGGCGATGCGCCCGGTGCCGCCGGTCTTTGAACCTGAGGTGGCCGCCAGCGCCATTTTCAGGGTGGCGCAAAAACCGGTGCGCGAGCTGTGGGTCGGCAGCAGCACCATCCAGTCCATCGTCGGGCAATTTTTCTTCCCCGGTTTTCTCGACCGGCTGATGGTGAAAAAGGCGTGGGAAGGCCAGATGACCGACGATCTGAACGCGCCGGATCGCCGGGACTACCTCGACCAGCCGGTTAACGATCTGCATAAAATCCACGGTCGCTTTACTGACGAGGCTAAAACCCGCGCGCCGTCCGTCACCTCCGGCATGCCGGGGAAAGTGGCCCTGGGCGCCCTCGCGGTGGCGGGGATAGTGCTGACGCGTTTGATCACCCGCCGGAGACCGTAGTCAGCGCAGCGCGCTACGGTGAGTCCAGAACCAGCGGTAGCCGTAGCCGCCAAGGCTGAGCTGAACGGTTTTGCCGCAAATCAGCGCGTCATCGTAGCGCTTGTCCTCGAGACAGGCGGTCCAGGTGGCGTTGCGGATCCCTTTGGCGGTGAACTGCACCGGCTGGTCGCTGAAGTTAACGAAGGTCAGGATGCTGCGCTCGTCGGTCTCGTAATAAAGCCCCAGCACCGCGTCATCATCGATTGTAATAAGGCGAAAGGGCGCAACGGCAATTTCGGGGAACTCCGAGCGGGTAGTGGCAATATCGATGATCCGGTGCAGAAGCGAGCTGTGGTGAAGCAGCGAATCGGCGACGTTGACTTTCTGATAGCGGTAAGGGCCATGGTCGATAATCGGCGCGATAAATTTTTCAGGGTCGGCCGCGGAGAAACCGCCCCCTTGTGACCCCGCCCACTGCATCGGCGTGCGGACGGCGTAGCGCTCCTCCAGATCCAGGTCGTCACCCATGCCGATCTCGTCGCCGTAGCGCATCACCGGGACACCCGGCAGGGAAAACAGCACCGCGTGGCAGAACGCCAGCCGCTTCCGATCGCCGTTGAGCATCGGGGCCAGGCGGCGGCGGATCCCGCGCTGATAGACGTTCATCTCCTCATCAGGGGCGAACGTGTCGAGGACAAACTGTTTGTCTTTCTGACTAATGCCTTCCAGATCCAGTTCGTCGTGGTTGCGCAGCCAGTTAGCAAAACAGCAGGAGTCAGGTGGGACGATCATCTTCTTCACCGCATTGCGCAGCGGACGGGCGCTTTTGCGGGCCAGGCTGACGTAGAAATACTTGTTGAGCCAGAAGTTGAGCACCAGATTCAGGCGGTCGTTATTGCCGAAGTAGTCTTTATAGGCCTCGACGTCTACGTCAACTTCGCCCAGCAGGATCGCGTCCGGATTGCGCTCTTCGATAAGACGCCGCATATGTTCGAGGATCCACAGGCCCTTTTTTTCATCACCGTTTCCCGCCTGGGTGGTGAGGTGGGACGCGGCGTCGAGGCGAAATCCCGACACGCCCAGCTTGAGCCAGAAGAGGATGATGTTTTCAATCTCTTTAAGCACCGCGGGCGAGGTGAGGTTCAGATCCGGCTCGTGGCGATAAAACATGTGCCGGTAGTATTGTCCCGCCTCGTCGTCCCAGCTCCAGATGCTCTTTTCCACGCCGGGAAACATGGGGGGCGTATCGTCCTCGTCGTTATCCGACCAGAGGTAATAATCACGATAGGGTGACGCCGGGTTGCGGCGGGCCTGCTGGAACCAGGGATGCGCGTCCGACGTGTGCTGGATCAGCAGCTCGATAATGACCTGCATGCCCAGCTCGCGGGCCTGTTCGATAAAGGCGATGATATCGGCCAGTTTCCCGAAGCGGGGATCCACCTGGAGGTGGTCGCTGACGTCGTAGCCTTCATCGAGAAAGGGCGTGAGATAAAACGGGGTGATCCAGATGACCGTCGCCCCCATGCGGCGAATATAGCGCAGCTTGGCCGCGATCCCGGCGATGTCCCCGCAGCCATCGCCGTTCAAATCATAAAATAGCGCGGTATCAATCTGATAAATAATGGCTCGTGTATGCCAGTCGGTCATAGCGTTCCTCAGTGATAGCCTTCAGTATCCGACACTTTTCCCCGGAAGACGTAGTAGCTCCAGGCGGTGTACACCAGGATCACCGGAATAATCAGCAACGTGCCTACCAGCATAAACAGCTGGCTGGCAGGCGGGGCCGCGGCTTCCCACAGGGTGATGCGCGGCGGAATAATGTTCGGCCAGAGGCTAATACCAAGTCCGCTAAACCCAAGGAAAATAAGCCCCAGCGTCAGCAGGAAGGGACGGGAGTGGCTGTCCGGGTTGCGGGTCAGGCGCCAGATCAGCACGCTGAAAAGCCCGACCAGCAGAGGAACCGGCAGGAACCAGAAGAAGTTGGGCAGGGTAAACCAGCGTTCGGCAACGTACTGCCAGCCAAGCGGCGTCCAGATGCTCACCACGGCGATGACGACCATCAGCGCCAGCAGCACGTGGCGGGTCAGCTCGCGCATGCGGGCCTGCAGCGCGCCTTCACTTTTCATAATGAGCCAGGTGGTGCCCAGCAGCGTGTAGGCCACTACCAGCCCGATACCGCAGAAGAGGTTGAAGGGGGTGAGCCAGTCAAGCGCGGAGCCGACAAAGCGTCGGCCCTCAACGTCAAAGCCGTTGATCATTGCGCCCACGACGATACCCTGGCTGAAGGTCGCGAGCAGCGATCCGCCCGCAAAGGAGTAGTCCCAGAACTTTCGGTGTGACGGCGTGGCTTTAAAGCGGAACTCGAACGCCACGCCGCGAAAGATCAGGCCAATTAGCATGGCGGTAAGGGGAATGGTCAACGCATCCACGATCACCGCATAGGCCAGCGGAAAGGCGCCGAATAACCCTGCACCGCCGAGCACCAGCCAGGTTTCGTTGCCGTCCCAGACCGGCGCCACGCTGTTGACCATCACATCCCGCTCCTTCGCATCGCCCACGAAGTTAAACAGCAGGCCGATGCCCAAATCAAAGCCATCCATAATGATGTACATCAGCGTGGCAAAGACGATGATGGCAAACCAGATAACTGAGATATCGACGCCCATCAGGTTCTCTCCTCTTCAGGAACAGACTCAGCGGCAGACAGCGGACGGGCGGGTGTGCCCGAGGTGTTTGACGTCAGCGTATCGACAGGCTGCGGTCCTTTCTTAATCAGCCGGATGAGGTAAACATAGCCCACGCCAAACACCGACGTGTAGACGACGAAGAACGCCAGCAGGCTGATGCTCATCTGCAGGGTGCTGTGAAGCGACACCGCGTCGATGGTGCGCAGATAGCCATAGACCACCCACGGCTGGCGGCCCACCTCGGTGGTCACCCAGCCGGCGAGCAGCGCCAGCAGCCCGGCAGGTCCCATGCAGAGGGCAAACCAGTGGAACGGGCGAGAGTGGTAAAGCCGATGACGATAGCGTAGCCAGACGCTGATCAGCCCGAGGGTAATCATCAGCAGCCCCATACCGACCATGACGCGGAATGACCAGAAAACGATGGTTGAGTTTGGGCGATCTTCTTTCGGGAAGTCTTTCAGCGCCGGGACCTGCTTGTCCAGGCTGTGCGTCAGAATAAGGCTGCCGAGCGCGGGGATCTCAAGACCGTATTTAGTGCGCTCTTCGTCCATATCCGGCAGGCCAAACAGCAGCAGCGGGGTGGCCTCGCCGGGCGGGTTTTCCCAGTGCCCTTCGATGGCGGCAATTTTGGCCGGCTGATGCTCAAGCGTGTTCAGGCCGTGCATATCGCCCACGACCGCCTGGATCGGGGCGACCAGCAGCGCCATCCACATCGCCATGGAAAACATGGTGCGGACGGCGGGCGTATCGTTACCTCGCAGCAGTTGCCATGCGCCCGACGCGCCGACAAACAGCGCGCTGCTTAGAAACGCGGCGATAGCCATATGAATCAGGCGGTAAGGGAAGGAGGGATTAAAGACGATCGCCAGCCAGTCCTGCGGGATAACCTGTCCGTTCTCGATAGTGAAGCCCTGCGGCGTATGCATCCAGCTGTTGGAGGCGAGGATCCAGAAGGTCGACATCAGCGTGCCGAGCGCCACCATGCAGGTTGAAAAGAAGTGCAGGCCCGGGCCGACCTTATTCCAGCCGAACATCATGACGCCAAGGAAACCGGCCTCGAGGAAGAAGGCGGTTAACACCTCATAGGTCAGGAGTGGGCCGGTAATACTGCCCGCGAACTGTGAGAACCCGCTCCAGTTGGTGCCAAACTGGTACGCCATGACCAGCCCGGAAACGACGCCCATCCCGAAGTTAACGGCAAATATCTTGAGCCAGAAATGGTACAACGATCGCCAGACGTCGTTTTTGGTACGCAGCCACATGCCTTCCAGCACCACCAGATAGCTGGCGAGGCCGATGGTGATCGCAGGAAAAAGGATATGAAACGAGACGGTAAAAGCGAACTGAATTCTGGCCAGATGGAACGCGTCGAGTTCGAACATGGTCCGTACCTCTGAAACGATGGGGCACGAGAATTGCCGGGCAGTTTATGGCTGCCCGGCAAAACCGATTACGGTTTAGTCTTACCGGCACCCAGCTCGGCACCGGTCAGCGGGTCAGAATGTGGATCGGACTTCGTGCGGGCAGACATCGCCTTAACCAGGGTTGCCTGTTCGGTCGTGAGCGTGACGCTTGCGCTGCCATCACCGCCGTCAACCGCAGGCTGGGGGGACTCAACGTAATCGAAATGTTTATCGCTGTTCCAGCTTCCGCGAACCTCTCCACCTTCAGACATATTGTAGTACTTGTTGGTGAATTCCTCGATTGGCGGCAATTTTCCGGGTGGGAAATTATTACGGATGGACTGCAGCGCCTTCTCAAAGGAGAGCTGGTGCGCCGCCTCGCGCGTCATCAGAAACGCCAGCGCATCCTTTACGCCGGGATCGTCGGTCACGTTGATCAGCCGTTCATAGATGATTTTCGCTCTGGCCTCTGCTGCCACGTTTGAGCGCAGGTCGGCCGTCGGCTCGCCGATGGTGTCGACGTAGGCCGCCGTCCAGGGCACGCCCGCCGAGTTAGTGAGCGGGGTGCCGCCACCGTAGAGCAGGGAGGTGATGTGGCTGTCATTGCCGTTTTCGGTCATGGACCGATACAGCTCAGCCTCGTTTTCTACCCCTTCCGCCAGCGCGCCTTTGGCACCTTTATTCAGCATGCCGACCAGGGTACCAATGATTTCGAGGTGGCTTAGCTCCTCTGTCGCGATATCCATCAGCATATCTTTACGGCCCGGATCGTCATCGCTCAATCCTTGCGTAAAGTACCGGCAGGCGGCAGCCAGTTCGCCCTGTGGCCCACCGAACTGTTCCAGTAAAAGGTTGGCGAGGCCAGGGTTCGGTTCGGCAACGCGAACCGTGTATTGCAGCTGTTTGACGTGTCGGAACATGGCGATTCTCCCGGATTATTTTTTTGCTTCGACGCCCGATGCGTCTGAACGCAGCAGGAACTGTTCCGTGGTCTGCGGAATATGACGAATCAGCCAGTCGGCCATTTCGCGTTCTTCCGCCAGAATTGTCTCGATGGCTGGCACCGAGGCGACGTCGCCTGCTTTCTTAGCCGCCGCGAGCAGGGAGGTATAACAGGCTATTTCAAACTGTTCGAAAACATAGCCGCTGATGGAACCTTTAACGATCTCATCAGACGGGAACATGCCGCCGATGGACTGGCCCAGTGCCGCCATTTTGCTCATCGAATCTTTTAAAACCGAACGAGAAATATCATTACGGTCGAGGATTTCTTCCAGCAATGTAATTTGCCGTTTTGTCTCATTAATATGCTGCTCAATTCTGGCGCGAACATCAGGATAATTATCGATACGGCTGGCCATGGATTCCAGCATAGATTCGGCTTGCTTTTCCATCGCATGGGCATCGCGTAGCCAGTCATGGTAGTGTTCTACGTGATTCATCATTGTATCCTCATTAGGGGTTCGCTTATTTGGTCTCACTTTCAGCAGCCTGATCGGCACGCGCGGCACTGTAGCCAGATAAATGGCCGACAATATTGGCGTAAATACTGATGATAATGACCCATAGTACGCTATTCTTCCACCATATTACGGAAGGGATAGCGAGAATGAACCATATTATGGCTGCCGCTAAATGGCACCGTTTAATTGTCCTGGGACTGATGCTCATTTTATTTAACCTGTATTATTGCGTCATTTCTGCGCTTTTTGGTTAATATTTCCTACGGCCAGGTCGGTGAGTTTAAGATCGGTCTCTTTTTCTTCTTCCAGCGTTTCGGCAAGAAGCTTAACGGCTTTTTTATAGCCCAGTTGTTCTGCTAATGTGGCAAGGGTACCGTAGCTGGCAATTTCGTAATGCTCGACTTTTTGCGCGGCGGCAATAAGTGCGGCATCACGTACTTCATTTTTTTCCGTACTTTCGATGACTTCGTTGGCTTCTTCAATTAAGCCTTCCATCGCCACGCATTTCATGCGCTTAATCTTGATACCGTCTTCCTGCTCGACGATCTGGTCGATACGTTCGATCTGACCCTGCGTCTCTTCCAGGTGTGCGGTAAAAGCGGCGCTTAGCTTCTCGCTGGAGGCGGCGCGGGCAAGTTTGCTTAACGCTCGGGTAAGCTGCTTTTCTGCGCTGTAGGTATCCGACAGAAGATGAATAAAGACATCCTCGACGCTTTTCATATTCATAATAATTACGCTCCGGTAAAATAAAGAAAGGGTACTGCGAGCTTTTCAGCCCGCAGCATGCTCTCTGGTTTTATTAAAAGAGTATTAAATAAGATCAGGAGTTATCAGATTTACGGCCTCCGCCGTGACTGTTCTGTCCTCCTTTCTTACCCGCTTCAGAAGCGCGTTGCGGATCGTTTTTAAAGTTCCCACCGCTATGCTGGCCACCTTTACGTCCAGCTTCTGATGCTTTTTCACGGTCTTCAGCGAAATTACCGGAACCACCACGATGCTCTGCCATATTAAACCTCATAGTCATATATTGGTTATGTCAGTACGATACGAAAATATTCCGTATCACTCGTCGTTCAAGTAATAACTCTAGTCGCTGTGCGGCATCCGTCAAATGCGTTTTGCTATTTGCGGTTGCGTTATTTTTAAATATTTGTAAATTTGCGCTTCGCTTAAAAGGGAAATATGGATAGGCAGGAAGGACTTGTAAACAACCATTAAGATTAATCCTAACTTTGGGCTAAAAAGTTGAAAGGTGAGGATAAAAATAATGGCGTATTCAAATTAGTTAATTTGCATTCAGCAGAGAGCCTGAAAATACTCCTTTATAGCTAGAAAGCGGAACCCTAAATAATTATAAGGAAAATCCTGGATAAAAGCGTTCAGGTCGAAAGGGGGTTCCGCTCGGACCTGTTAAGGGGCTCGTAGCACACGGTTTGACCACTGTCGTCTTAAGATCACAAATCAGAAATTCTTCCCCCCGGAAGGAACGGGTTTCTCTACACTCCAGGTAATATTCACTGGAGGCATGACATCATGGCGAACACCATCACGGCTGATGACATTCGGGAACGCTTTTCGCAGGCTATGTCGGCGATGTACCAGCAGGAAGTTCCGCAGTACGGCACCTTGCTTGAACTGGTTGCGGACGTAACCCTGGCGGTTCTGGAAAATAATCCACTATTACATGAACAACTGGCTAACGCCGATGAGCTTGCGCGTCTGAACGTGGAGCGTCACGGGGCGATCCGCGTCGGCACGGCACAGGAACTTTCAACCCTGCGCCGTATGTTTGCCATCATGGGCATGTACCCGGTCAGCTATTACGATCTCTCCCAGGCGGGGGTGCCGGTCCACTCAACGGCGTTTCGCCCGGTTGATGATGCGGCCCTGTGTCGAAATCCGTTTCGTATCTTTACTTCGCTGCTGCGTCTTGAGCTGATTGAAAACGTCGCGCTGCGCGAGCGTGCCGCAGAGATCCTGTCTCACCGGAACATCTTTACCCCTCGCTGCCTGGAACTGATCGACCTCCATGAGTCGGAAGGGCAGTTTACTGACGCACAGGCCCACGAGTTTGTGCAGGAAGCGTTAGAAACCTTCCGCTGGCACCGCCATGCAACGGTCGATCAGGAGACCTATCTGGCCCTGAGCAACGAGCATCGCCTGATTGCCGACGTGGTCTGCTTCCCGGGCTGTCACATCAATCACCTCACGCCGCGCACGCTGGATATTGACCGGGTGCAGGAGCTGATGCCGAAGTACGGTATCGAGCCAAAAATTCTGATCGAAGGGCCGCCGCGTCGCGAGGTGCCCGTCTTATTGCGTCAAACCAGCTTCAAGGCGCTGGAAGAGCCGGTGCTGTTTGCCGGTGAACATAAAGGCACCCACACCGCGCGCTTCGGTGAGATTGAACAGCGCGGCGTGGCGCTGACCCCGAAAGGCCGTGAACTGTACGATAGCCTCCTCGCCCAGGCCGGAACAGGTAAAGATAACCTCACGCACCAGCTGCATCTGCGGGAGATTTTTAGCGCCTTCCCGGACAGTGAAATGCTCATGCGCCGTCAGGAGCTGGCCTATTTCCGCTACCGCCTGACGCCAGCCGGGGAAGCCCATCGGCATGCGTTTCGTCCAGGAGACGATCCGCAGCCGCTGATCGAGCGCGGATGGGTGGTTGCCCAGCCGATCACCTACGAAGATTTCCTCCCGGTCAGCGCCGCGGGGATTTTCCAGTCAAATCTCGGGAACGAAACCCAGGCCCGCAGCCACGGTAACGCCAGCCGCGATGCGTTTGAAGACGCGCTGGGATGCCCGGTGTATAACGAGTTTACGCTCTACCAGGAGGCTGAAACGCGCAGCAAACAGCGTTGCGGTTTGCTCTGAAATCGTTACTCTGCTGGGGTGTGATGGAAAAATTAAGGTCGTTATGCAAAATCCTTCCGCCCCTGTGGTTGAAACGCGCCAGGGCGCACTGTCTGGTTTAACCGATGAAAACGTTCACTTCTGGTGCGGTATTCCCTATGCCGCACCGCCCGTGGGGGAGTGGCGCTGGCGCTCGCCCCGGCCGCCTGAACGCTGGGATGGGCTGCGCGAGGCCACGGCCTTCTCACCCTCAAGCTGGCAAAGCAGCGAGTATTGTCAGGAGCTAGGCGGCGGCGATCCGGGCCAGTTTTCTGAAGATTGCCTCTACCTTAACGTCTGGTCCCCCACAGAGCGCGACGAGCCGCTGCCGGTTATGGTCTGGCTGCACGGGGGCGGGTTTACGATTGGTGCCGGAGGCCTGCCGCCGTATAACGGCAAAGCGCTGGCCGCGCGCGGCGTGGTTGTGGTCACGATCAACTACCGTCTCGGTCATCTCGGCTTTTTCGCCCATCCCGCGCTGGAAGGCGAGGAAGGGCGCGTGGTGCACAATTTTGCCCTGCTGGATCAGATCGCCGCGCTCGAATGGGTACAGGAGAATATCGCCGGGTTTGGCGGTGATCCCGCTAATGTGACCCTGTTTGGCGAATCCGCTGGCGCGCGCAGCGTGCTCTCTCTGCTGGCCTCGCCGCTGGCGGCAGGATTGTTCCATAAGGCGATTGTGCAAAGCGGATACACCCTGCCGGACACGCCGCGCGAGCAGGCGCTGCAGAAAGGGGAAGCGTTGGCCGCACATTTCGGGCTGGAAAATGCGACCGCCGGGCAGCTGCGCGCCATTCCGCCCGAGGCGTTCTGGCCGCTCACCGCGCCGCTGAACGTCGCCCCGGCGCCCATCGCTGGAGACTGTGTTCTGCCGGAAGCCATGCTGGACGTCTTTTTCGCTGCCCGTCAGCATCCGGTGCCGGTAATGATTGGCTCCAACAGCGATGAAGCCAGCGTGATGGCGGTGTTTGGCATCGATCTCGCCGGACAAATTCAGAAGCTTCGCCGGGAGCGTCGCTTCGGGCTGGGGCTGATAAAGCTGCTCTATCCGGGCGTGAAAGGCGATGAAGAGCTGGGCAGGCAGGTGTGCCGCGACATGGCGTTTACCACCATGGGCTACGTGGTGATGCAGGCCCAGCAGCGCGTGGGTGGGTTGTGCTGGCGTTACTGGTTTGACTATGTCGCCGAAGCGGAACATGGCACGTATATCAACGGCGCCTGGCACGGCAACGAAATTCCCTACGTCTTCGATACGCTCGGCAAGGTGGAGCCTTCACGTCATTATGCCAATGAGCGGGACCTGCAGTTTGCTGCTCAGGTGGCGGATTACTGGGTGAGCTTTGCGCGTGATGCGGGTCGTCGCGACATCCTGCCCGGGCCGACGCACTGGCCCGCGTGCCGTAAAGGGCGGGACGTTCTGTTACGCATTGGCGTGAATAAACATGCAGGTTTCAGACTTGAAAACCGCTTTATGCGCGCCCGCATGAGCCTCTTCAAGCGGGTGATGAAGCACCACGTCAGCCTCGATTAAGCAAACAGGCGCGAAACGCCGCGAGACCATTTTCCTCGCCTGGCGTTTCGCGCAGCACCAGCCGGTAGCTTGCGCCGGTTTTTATGCTTGTCTCATAGGGCCGTACCAGCCTTCCTGCGTGAATATCTTCTGCCACCAGCGTTTCGTCGGCGATGGCGACGCCCAGCCCCTGAATGGCGGCCGTAATGGCGAGATCCATCGTGTCGAAGTGTTGATTTTTGTGCATGACAAAACCCGGACCTTCCTGTTTCGTCAGCCAAAGCGACCAGTCTGTCTTATCCCTTGTGGGGTGAAGGAACGTTAACGAGCCCAGCGCTGCCCCCGCACGCACCGGGCTTATCACCGGGGTGAGCGCCTCTTCGAATAGCAGATCGCCTGCGCTCATGTGCGTGCCGAACACGATGGCCGCGTCGTAAGATTCGGTTTTGAAATTGACGTTGTGATCGGTGGTGGTGGTCAGCGCAATTTGTAGATCCGGATGCTCGCGCTCCACCTCCAGCAGGCGCGGCACCAGCCAGCGCATGGCGCAGGTGGGGGCCTTCAGCCGGATCACGGTGTGCTGGCTGCGTGCCTGGTCGGCCACGGACAGCAGCTGCTCGAAAGCGGACTGCAGCTCCGGAAGCAGGGCGCTGCCCTGCGGCGAGAGGCGCAGCCCGCGCGCGTGGCGTTCAAAAAGCGGAAAGCCAAACCACGCCTCAAGGGAGGCAATCTTACGGCTCACGGCCCCCTGCGTCAGACACAGTTCCGCCGCGGCATGGGTCAGGTTGAGGTGACGCGCGGTGACTAAAAATGCGTCGATGGCATTAAGGGGGAGCGAACGGCGTGACATAGAAAACACCTCAGCTATGCATTTTTCTCATGGCTATTATGACAACAATTCGATTGTCCCGACAGCACAGATGTTGTTTGAATAGTTATGCAATGTCCATGAGAAGGGAAAGAGGATGACTTTACGAACGCCAGTGCAAACGCGCTCCAAACTGCCGGATGTGGGAACCACCATTTTTACCGTTATCGGCCAGCTCTCGGCGCAGCATAACGCGATTAACCTTTCTCAGGGCGCACCGAATTTTTCATGCGACCCGAAGCTGATTGAGGGCGTCACCCGCGCAATGGAGGCGGGGCATAACCAGTACGCGTCGATGACCGGTCTGCAGCCGCTCAAGGAACGTATTGCCGATAAAATTGCCACGCTCTACGGCACGCAATATGACCCTGCCAGCGAGGTGCTGGTGACCGCCAGCGCCAGCGAAGGGCTCTATTCGGCGATTAGCGGGCTGGTGCACCCGGGCGATGAGGTGATCTACTTTGAGCCGTCCTTTGACAGCTACGCGCCGATTGTTCGTCTGCAGGGGGCAACGCCGATTGCCATTAAGCTCACCGTGCCGGATTTTGCCGTCAACTGGGATGAGGTTCGCGCAGCGATCACCCCGCGCACGCGCATGATCATCATCAATACGCCGCATAACCCGAGCGGCCAGGTCTTCTCCGCCAGTGACCTGCAGCAGCTGGCGGCGCTGACGCGCAATACCGACATCATTATTTTGTCTGACGAAGTGTACGAACACGTCGTTTTTGACGGCGAGCCACACCACGGGATGGCCACGCACCCGCAGCTGGCGGAGCGCAGCGTGATTATTTCTTCTTTCGGAAAAACCTATCACGTCACCGGGTGGCGCGTGGGTTACTGTGTTGCACCGTCGGTACTGATGGACGAGATTTGTAAAGTCCATCAATTTTTAATGTTTTCTGCCGATACGCCAATGCAGCACGCCTTTGCTGAGCATATGATCGACCCGCAAACCTGGCTGTCGCTGTCGGTGTTTTACCAGCGCAAGCGCGATCTGCTGCACAGCCTGCTGGCCGATTCGCCGTTTACGCTGCTGCCGAGCGCCGGATCGTTCTTCATGCTGGCGGACTACAGCCAGTTCAGCGACGAGCGCGACAGCGAGCTGGTGAAACGGCTGATCGTTGAGTACGGCGTTGCCACCATTCCGCTGTCGGCGTTTTATGCGGACGGTACGGATAATAAATTGATTCGTCTCTCTTTTGCGAAAGATGAGGCGACGTTACGGGCAGGTGCCCAGGCCCTGTGTCGGGTTAAACCACGCTGAGATAGGCTCTGAGGAGTTATAGATGAAATTACGCGCGTTAGTTGTCGGCATGGGATTGCTGTGTACTTTTTCTTCCTTCGCGGCTACCGAGCTGCGTTACGGTCTGGAAGCTGAATACCCGCCGTTTGAGAGCCGCAATGCGGCGGGCGAACTGGAAGGGTTTGACGTTGAGCTGGGGAACGCCATCTGCAAAGCGGCAGCGCTGAAGTGCAGCTGGGTTGAAACCTCCTTTGATGCGCTGATCCCGGGCCTGGTGGCGAAGAAATTTGACGCCATCAACTCGGCGATGAACATCACCGAGCAGCGCCGCAAGAGCATTGATTTTACCCAGCCGATCTACCGTATTCCGTCGCAGCTGGTCGGCAAGGCCGGTACGGCGGTTGAGGCAACCCCAGAAGGGCTTAAGGGTAAAACCATCGGCGTGCTGCAGGGATCCATTCAGGAAACCTATGCGAAAGAGCACTGGGAAAAGCAGGGTGTCACCGTGGTGTCTTATAAAGATCAGAATATGGCCTGGGGCGATCTGCTGAATGGCCGTATCGACGCCTCGCTGGTTATGTCCGCGGCCGGGCAGGCAGGTTTCCTCAGCAAGCCGCAGGGGAAAGGGTTTGGCTTCATCGGCAAACCGGTGTCTGACGACACTATCCTCGGCAGTGGGATCGGTTTTGGGTTGCGCAAGGGCGACGAGGCCACCAAAAAGCAGCTTGATGCCGCGATCGATAAAGTACGTGCCGACGGCACGATCGCAAAACTCGCTGATAAGTACTTCCCGGGTATCGATGTCAGCGTAAAATAACCGCCTCATTCGCCCCGTCAGCTGATGTCCTGACGGGGCATTTTTATACACATTTTCCAGGCTTTCTTTACACCACTTTCGGGCCGTTCTGGTCGACAGAAAATATTTCTCACTTTGTTCAGATAATCACCGGCCAACAATTGGATTCTTAACCATTTTTGTTTAGGCTGTGCGTTCTTTCTTGCCGTCATTTCGCCGAGCGCGAAACACATTCACACGACCATAAGGACGTTTTTCCAGGCATGAATCGCAGACGTTTTCTAAAAGGCTCGCTGGCAGTGGCAGCCCTGAGCGGCACATCTGGCCTTGCTTCCCTGTTTTCCAAAGCGGCGTATGCTGCCGACTCTGACATTGCTGACGGCCAGAGCCGTCGTTTTGACTTCTCCGTACTGCAATCCATGGCGCATGACCTGGCGAAAACCCCGTGGGGTGGCGCGCCGCGTCCGCTGCCGGAGACGCTGGCAACGATGACGCCGCAGGCGTACAACGCCATCCGCTACGATGAAAAACAGTCACTGTGGAACAACATTGAAGGGCGTCAGCTGGACGTGCAGTTCTTCCATATGGGAATGGGGTTCCGCCGCCGCGTGCGGATGTTCTCGCTGGACCAGTCGACCTCTATGGCGCGCGAGATCCACTTCCGTCCGGAGCTGTTCAGCTACGGCGAAACGGGTGTGGATACCAAACAGCTGGAAGGGCAAAGCGATCTCGGCTTTGCGGGCTTCCGCGCCTTTAAGGCCCCTGAACTGGCGCGTCGCGATATCGTCTCTTTCCTGGGCGCGAGCTATTTCCGCGCGGTGGACGACACCTATCAGTACGGCCTGTCTGCCCGCGGTCTGGCGGTTGATACCTTTACCGACACGCCGGAAGAGTTCCCGGACTTTACCTCCTTCTGGTTTGAAACCGTCAAACCCGGCGACACGACCTTTACCGTCTATACGCTGCTTGACAGCCCGAGCGTTACCGGTGCCTATAAATTCGTGATCCACTGCGAGAAGAGCCAGGTGATTATGGAGGTGGAAAACCATCTCTACGCGCGTAAGGACATCAAGCAGCTCGGCATCGCGCCGATGACCAGCATGTTCAGCTGCGGCAATAACGAACGCCGCATGTGTGACACCATTCACCCGCAAATTCATGACTCCGACCGCCTGGCAATGTGGCGCGGCAACGGGGAGTGGATTTGTCGTCCGCTGAACAACCCGCAGAAGCTGCAGTTCAACGCCTATATGGACAAAAACCCGAAAGGGTTCGGCCTGCTGCAGCTCGATCGCGATTTCTCTCACTATCAGGACGTGATGGGCTGGTATAACAAACGCCCGAGCCTGTGGGTTGAACCGCGTAACGACTGGGGGAAAGGCGCGGTTGGCCTGATGGAGATCCCGACCACCGGTGAAACGCTGGATAACGTGGTCTGCTTCTGGCAGCCGGAAAAACCGGTGAAGGCGGGCGACGAGCTGGACTTTAAATATCGTCTGTACTGGAGCGCCATGCCGCCGGTGCGTTCTCCGCTGGCCAACGTCTTCGCTACCCGTACCGGTATGGGCGGGTTCCCGGAAGGCTGGGCACCGGGCGAAAATTACCCGAAAGTGTGGGCCCGTCGCTTTGCCATCGACTTCGTCGGTGGCGACCTGAAGGCCGCTGCGCCAAAAGGTATTGAGCCGGTGATTACGCTCTCCAGCGGTGAAGCGACGCAGGTTGAGATCCTCTACGTTGAGCCGTTTGACGGCTATCGCATCCTGTTTGACTGGTACCCAACCTCGGATTCGACGGAGCCGGTGGATATGCGCCTGTTCCTGCGCTGCCAGGGAGATGCCATCAGCGAAACCTGGCTGTACCAGTATTTCCCGCCTGCGCCGGATAAACGTCATTACGTTGACGACAGGGTAATGCGTTAACCCTTGTGCCGGGTGGCGGCTTCGCCTTACCCGGCCTACGTTTCGATACTGTAGGCCGGGTAAGGCGAAGCCGCCACCCGGCAATGACGAGGCACTATATGTCTTCAGAAATCATCCCCGTTACCCAGGATATCGAGCTTCGCGCTGTCGAAGAGCGTTACACCACCGACCTGCACAACCTCGTCGTCAAAAACAAAACCTTTCTGCAAACCGCCTTTGACTGGGCGCAGCACGTGGGCAGCGAAGAGGATACCCGCCGCAACGTGCAGAGTAACCAGATGCTGCACCAGCGCGGCTACGCCAAAATGTTTTTGATCTTCGCGAGCGATGAACTGGTCGGCGTGCTGTCGTTCAATACGATTGAACCTGCCAACAAGACCGGGTACATCGGCTACTGGCTGGATGAAGATCGCCAGGGGCAGGGCATTCTCTCCCGCTCACTTCAGGCGTTTATGCGCTACTACGTCGAACGCGGGGAGATCCGCCGTTTTGTGATCAAGTGTCGGGTGGCGAATCAGCACAGCAACAGCGTTGCCGTGCGCAACGGTTTTACGCTGGAAGGGTGCCTGCGGGAAGCGGAATACCTGAACGGTCGCTTTGACGATGTGAATATCTACGGGAAGATCGCTACCCTATAACGCCCCCAGCAGCGGGGTGCGGGTGATGCGCTGGTCGCCGTTAATCACCTTTTCGCCGCGCAGGTGAATGCTCTCCCCGGCAAACGCTTCGATGACCGCATCATCGGTGATTTCAACCCGGTGCTCGATGAGCACATCGCCGCTGATCCGCGCGCGTCCCTGGATCACCACCTTATCGTCCAGCATGATCGGCCCGCCGCGCAGCCAGGCCTGACCGCCAATCAGAACGTGGTGCTTGATGACGCAGTTTCCTTCCACCACGGCATTCTCCGCAATCTGAGAGCTGTAGCGCACCGTCGGAATGGCATCCTCATCAAAACCGGCAATCACGCGGGCGTTGCCATAGACCTTTGCGCAGTCGCACACCCAGACGTTATTTAAGTCGTTACCTTCGAGAATTGCGTTGTCGAATATTTCGGCTCGGTGCTCAACAAAGGCAAAATTCACCATCGCTTCGCCGTAGATTTGAGCCTGGTGCACGATGCGCGACTGGCTGACGGTCGCCTTATCGTAGATTTGCAGGATTTGGTCATGGTCCGGCGTCAGCCCTTTGGCGGCAATGATTACGCTATTGTGCAGAATGCGGGCGTCGCCGTAGAGATGACACTCGCCCCGCACGCAGGAGTGCTGAATGGTGACGTTGTCACCTATGCGCGCGCCGTGGCTGACCTCTGCCGCGTCCAGCCAGCAGCTGCCGCTGATATGCGCATCGTGGCTAATGATGCAAGGCAGGGTAAGACGCGCGTTGCCGGACACGGTTGCACCGGCGAACACCACGCTGTTTTCGTCGTAGATCCAACATTCGCCGTCCTGGGCGAGGGCGCGCTCATCGTCAACCCAGCCGCCTTTCGTGCCGGCCGTCACGTCGTTAAAATCCACTGTCGCGATAATCTGCCGCAGCGTGAAGGAGTGGGTTGTGTCGCCGTTTTTCCATTGCCAGAGGCGGGTTTCGTCGCTAAGGCGATATTTATTCATCTTTAGGTCTCTGATAAGCGTCTCAACTAAACGTAGCAAACTTTCGGCTTTTCGTTGTGCTGGCATCCGCTGCAGAAACCCCTTAAAATGGCATTTAAAATACATTTTAAAAATTAAAATTAATGAATCACTTTAACAAACCCCAACAGGTACTTAACTTGCCCGCAGGATATTTTGGCATGGTGCTTGGCATCATCGGGATGGGTTTCGCATGGCGATACGCCAGCACCCTCTGGCCGGTGACGCGCTGGCCGGGTGAGGGCCTCGTTGCCCTTGCGGTGATGTGCTGGTTTCTTTTAACGGTCGCGTTTTTGACGCGCGCGATTCGTTTCCCGCGCAGCGTGCTGGCAGAGATGCGACACCCGGTGATGAGCAGTTTTGTCAGCCTTTTCCCGGCCACCACGATGCTGGTCGCCATCGGGTTTATCCCCTGGTTCCGGCCTGTCTCGCTGGCGTTGTTTGGCATTGGCGTGGTGGTGCAGCTTGCGTACTCCGCCTGGCAAAGCGCCGGATTATGGCGCGGGAGACATCCGCAAGAGGCGACCACGCCTGGATTATATCTGCCTACGGTGGCGAATAATTTTATCAGCGCGATGGCATGCGGTGCCCTGGGCTTCAACGATGCAGGGTTAGTCTTCCTTGGCGCGGGCGTCTTTTCCTGGCTCAGCCTGGAACCGGTTATTCTGCAGCGTCTTCGCAGCGCAGGGGAGCTTCCCTCCGCACTTCGTACTTCATTAGGTATTCAACTGGCGCCCGCGCTGGTGGCCTGTAGCGCCTGGTTCAGCGTGAATGGCGGCCAGGCGGATATCTTTGCGAAAATGCTGTTCGGCTATGGACTGCTGCAGCTGCTGTTTATGCTGCGCCTGATGCCATGGACTCTTTCCCAGCCGTTCAATGCCTCTTTCTGGAGTTTTTCTTTTGGCGTATCGGCCCTGGCAACCACGGGGCTGCATCTGGGACAAAGCAGTCCGGTGGGCTTTTTCCATGCCATTGCCGTGCCGCTGTTTATCTTCACCAACGCGATTATTGGATGGCTGTTGGTGCGTACATTGATTCTGCTGCTTCAGGGCAAACTTCTGGTTCGTGCTGATAAAGCGCTGCTTATGCAATCCGAGGAATAATAATGACCGTCGACGAGAATTACTTCACAGAGAAATATGGCTTAACCCGCACCCATTCAGAGGTGCTGTTCAGTGCGGCACAGATTAAACCGGGTAAAACGCTGGATCTGGGCTGCGGCAATGGCCGTAACAGCCTCTTTCTGGCGGCCAACGGTTACGAGGTGACCGCGTGGGACAAGAACCCAATGAGCATCGATAATATCGAGCGCATCAAGGCGGAAGAAGGGCTCGATAACCTCCACACGGCGATTAAAGATCTCAACAGCCTGAGTTTTGACGGCGAGTACGATTTCATTCTCTCCACCGTGGTGCTGATGTTCCTGGAGTCAAAAACCATCCCGGGGCTTATCGCCAACATGCAGCGCTGCACCAAGCCCGGCGGCTACAACCTGATTGTTGCCGCGATGGACACGGCGGATTACCCGTGCACCGTCGGCTTCCCGTTTGCGTTTAAAAGCGGCGAGCTGAGCAACTACTATGAAGGCTGGGAGTTGCTCAAATACAACGAAGACGTTGGCGAACTGCACCGCACCGATGAAAACGGCAACCGCATCAAGCTGCGCTTTGCCACTATGCTGGCGCGTAAGCCCGCTTAACGGGCGGCCAGCAGGCAGATCTGCAGCGCAGTGTTGTAAGACGCCTCGAACGACGACAGCGGCAGGAATTCAAACTTCGAGTGGAAGTTATGCGCGCCGGTGAAGAAGTTCGGCGTGAGCAGCCCTTTTGCCGAGAGCGCCGCGCCGTCGGTCCCGCCGCGCATAGGCGTCGGTTTCGGCGTGATGCCGAGCGATTCCATCGCCTCGAACATCAGATCGATAGCGCGTCGGTCTTCACCAATCGCATTGCTGATATTGCTGTAGGTATCTTCAATGCGATAATCGACCGTGGCCGTGGGATGTTGGGCGGCAATCAGCGCGGCAACGTCGGCAATCTGCTGCTTGCGGGCGGCAAAGCTGTCCTTGTCAAAGTCCCGGATATTGGCCTTAAGAATGGCCTCGTTCTGACCGGCCTGAATGCCGTTAAACCAGATATAGCCTTCACGCCCCTCGGTGCACTCTGGCGTTTGCTGGCGGTCAAAATAGTTGATGTAGTCAGTCGCCATCAGCAGGGGATTCACCAGCACGCCTTTGGCGGACATCGGGTGCGCCGTTACGCCGGTAAAGCGGATCTCAGCGGCTGCCGCATTAAAGTTCTCGTAGACAATTTCCCCCAGCTCGCAGCAGTCGATGGTCCAGGCAAAGTCGACGTCGAAGCGCTTAAGGTCAAGCGCTTTTGCACCGTTCAGGCCAATCTCTTCGTCAGGCACAAATGCCACGACGATATCCCCGTGCTGATGCTCTGCCGTCAGATTTTCCAGCACCGTCATGACGACCGTGACCGCCGATTTATTATCCGCGCCCAATACGCTGGTTCCGTCGCTGAAAATAATCTCCTCATTCGGATAAGCCAGAATTTCAGGATGCTCTTTAACCCGCAGCCAGATGTCTTTCTCTTTATTCAGACAGAGATCTTCACCGGTAAAGGTTAATATTTGTGGATGAATATCCGGTGATAATCCCACGTCCACGGTATCAATATGGGTAATAAAGCCGATGCGCGGCGCGCCGGGCACGTTGCCTTTTTTTACCGCCGTTACCGTGGCGAATTCATCAATCACAATGTCGTCTAGCCCCAGCTGTGCCAGCTCCTGCGCCAGTTCCCGCGCCATGTCGTGCTGGCCCGGCGTTGAGGGCAGGGTTTTGACTTTGGGATCGCTCTGGCTGGTGATAGCGAGATAGCGGAAAAAACGGTGCGTTAATTGTCTGGAAAGCGGCGAGCCCATAGTGATTTATTCCTTATTTATTTTTCAGGTGTTTGCCACATCACTTTAATGTTATTTATGAAATGGCAAAAGAATTAATTAGCCGTCGAATTAAAAAGACAGGAATAAATGATGAAAAGCAAACTCACAACTTTAGCGCTGGCGCTCGCTGCACTCACGGTCAGTTCCACCGTCGCCGCGAAAACGCTGGTGTATTGCTCCGAAGGATCGCCGGAAAACTTTAATCCTCAGCTATACACCTCGGGAACCAGCGTGGACGCCAGCGCCGTGCCGGTCTATAACCGGCTGGTTGATTTCAAACCCGGCACCACGGAGCTGGTGCCGGGCCTGGCGGAGCGCTGGGAGGTGAGCGACGACGGCAAGGTTTACACCTTCCATCTGCGTAAGGGCGTCAAATTCCAGAGCAATAAATCCTTCACGCCGACCCGCGACTTTAATGCCGACGACGTGATTTTCTCGTTTATGCGCCAGAAAGACGTGAATCATCCCTATCACAACGTCTCTAACGGCAGCTATTCCAACTTCGAAAGTCTGGAGTTTGGCAGCCTGATAACGAGCATTGATAAAGTTGATGACCACACCGTGCGCTTTACCCTGGCGCACCCGGAAGCGCCGTTTGTCGCCGATCTGGCGTGGTATTTTGCCTCGATCCTGTCTGCCGAGTATGCCGACGCGATGCTCAAAGCGGGCACGCCGGAGAAGGTGGATATGGAGCCTATAGGCACCGGGCCGTTTAAGCTGGCGCAGTATCAGAAGGATTCGCGGATCCTGTTTACGGCGTTTGCCGACTACTGGCAGGGGAAATCCAAGCTGGATCGTCTGGTGTTTAGCATCACGCCGGATGCCTCCGTGCGTTTTGCCAAAATTGAGAAGAACGAATGTCAGGTGATGCCGTTCCCGAACCCGGCGGATCTGCCGCGCATGAAGGCGAACAAAGACATTAACCTGATGAGCAAAGCCGGGCTGAATACCGGCTTTCTGGCGTTCAATACCCAAAAGCCGCCGCTGGATAACGTAAAAGTCCGTCAGGCGCTGGCGATGGCCATCAATAAACCGGCCATCATTGAGGCGGTGTTCCACGGCACCGGCACCGCGGCGAAGAACCTGCTGCCGCCGGGCGTCTGGAGCGCAGACAGCGAGCTTAAAGATTACGATTACGATCCCGAAAAGGCGAAGGCGCTGCTGAAAGAGGCCGGTTTTGCCAACGGCGTGAGCGTCGACCTGTGGGCGATGCCGGTGCAGCGTCCGTACAATCCGAACGCGAAACGGATGGCAGAGATGATTCAGGCCGACTGGGCGAAAATCGGCGTACAGACCAAAATCGTCACCTACGAATGGGGCGAATACCTTAAGCGCGTGAAGGGCGGTGAACATCAGGCCGCGCTGATGGGATGGACGACCGCAACGGGCGATCCTGATAACTTCTTTGGTCCGCTATTTACCTGTACCTCGGCAAACGGCGGCTCAAATTCGGCGAAATGGTGCTATAAGCCCTTTGATAAAATTATTGCGGAAGCTAAATCAACGACCGATCGCGATAAACGCGTGGCGCTGTATAAAGAGGCTCAGCAGATGATGCATGACCAGATGCCCGCGGTGATGATTGCGCATTCAACCATTTTCGAACCGGTGCGCAAGGAGGTGACGGGCTATGAAATCGACCCGTTTGGCAAACATCTGTTCTGGCAACTGGATATAAATCAGTAATTTTTCACTGCCCGGCACGCCTCCGGGCAGTCTTTTCGCAATTTGTGCTCCCCGCATCATTTTTTGTCACAACAAACCCGTCAGTCTTTTGCTATAACTTCAAATGCATACTTGCAGATAACATGGAAAACTATCATGCGTACTCAAACTTTTTTTAAAGTTGCAGTGCTTACTGGTCTGTTGGCGTTGGCGGGCTGTTCTTCAAAAGTCGCCGCGCCAGAACAATATTCTGGCTTTTTAAAAGATTACTCGGGCTTGCAGCAAACGACCTCGGCGACGGGAAAACCAACGCTGCGTTGGGTTGACCCTTCCTATAACGAAGCGAATTACGACAGTATTCTTTGGACTCCGATTACTTATTATCCAACGCCAAAACCAACCACTCAAATTGGGCAAAAAACGCTTGATGAGCTGTTGAATTACACCAATACCAAAATGAAAACGGCTATTGGTACGCGTAAGCCAATTGTGACCACGCCGGGTAAACACAGCCTGATTTTCCGCGGTGCAATTACCGGGGTGAGTTCGCAGAAAGAGGGTCTACAGTTCTATGAAGTGGTGCCGGTCGCGCTGGTGGTAGCAGGTACGCAGATGGCAACCGGGCATCGCACCATGGACACGCATCTCTTCTTTGAAGGTGAGCTGATCGATGCGGCCACCAACAAACCGGTCATGAAGGTGGTGCGTAAAGGCGAAGGTAAAGATCTGAACAACGAAAGTACGCCAATGACCTTTGCGACGCTGAAGCAGGTTGTTGATGATATGGCGACGGATGCCACCATGTTTGATGTGAAAAAACCCGCTAAATAAAATAAAACGGCCTGCGTAATGCAGGCCTTTTTATTTACGCCGTTCGTAAGCGCCTGAACCAGGTTTCTGGTTTGGTAAACATCACCATATTTCCCCCCAGAATCAGCAATAAGCCCACAATACCGTTGATATGCCAGACGTAGCCTTCATACACTGTGGAGATAGACAATGCCACCAGCGGGAAGAGCAGCGTACTGTAGGCCGCTTTGCCCGGACCAATGCGTCCCACCAGCGTGAAGTAGGCGCCAAAGGCAATGACCGAACCAAACAGGGCCAGATAGAGCAGCGCGCCAACGTAGCTGATGGTCCACTCTGGTGCGAAGCTGTCGCCTCTGAACAGGGCAATGCAGCCCATCACCAGCGTGCCGTAGAGCATCGCCCAGGCGTTGGTGGTCATGGTTTCAAGACCTCTGCGCTGATGACGCATGCTGATCATATTGCCCAGCGAGAAGCCGTAGGTGCCGAGCGCGGAGAGACCAATCCCGGTCAGGAGCGACGCGCTCCAGCCGCTGGCCAGCAGATCGTCCCAGAAGAGGGTGACGATCCCAGTCAGCCCCAGTGCCGCCGCCGTCCAGAAACGCGCCGGCGGGCGCTGCCCGAAGAAGATAAAGCTGTTAATGGCGTTATAGAGCACGGCCATGGAGAAGATCACCGATTCCAGCCCGGTGTTGATGTGCGAGGCTGCGGCGTAAAAACACCAGAAGTTAAAGCAGAAAACGCAGCATCCCTGGAGCATACAAAAAAGGTGATCCCGCAGCGCCAGCTTGCGCAGACGGCGCAGGGCGATTAACACCACCATCATCGTGAGGCTGGCGACGGCGAAACGCCAGAAAATAGAGACGGGCGCCGCCACGGGCCCCTGCTGCAGGAAAATCGCAATCCAGGTGGTTCCCCAGATAACCACCACCAGTCCGTATAATAATGCGTTCATACTTTTTCTCTTCTCAAACCACGGAAGCCCGCAGTATGGCGCCGAGATCGGGCAGGGGCTTTCACCGGCTTGCGGGTGACTTGCAAAATCTTGCGCTTTTTTCTTTTCCGGGGGCTGGCAACGGGAGACAACTCTTCTTAGACTGATATTCCAGTCAATCACGCGCTAACGGTTATGTCTCACGCTTACGATACCTTTGAAACGCTTTGCCAACAGAATGCGGTCCTGCGGGAAACCGTCTCGCTGAATTCGGGCATTCAGCTGGCAGCGTGGTACAACAAGCACGATACGATAACGGTAAAAAGTAACCACCATACCCTCAGCCTGTACGTGGCGGACGGCTACGAAAGCTACCAAAAAACGCCGGGCGGCTGGAAGAACGGCGGGGGGCCGGACCGTTTCTGCCTGATGCCAAAAGAGAGCGAATCGACGTGGGATATACGTGATGACCTGTCGTTTGTGCATCTCTACTGCACCGATGAACACCTGCGCGACGTGGGGGAAAAGATCTGGGACAAGCGCCCGCTTTCGCTGACGCTGGATGAGCGCATTTTTGGTAGCGATCCGAAGATCACCGCGCTGTATCGCCAGTTTTTGCTCGGCTGCGACTGGCAGCAGCACGCCAACCAGCTCACCCTGAGCACGGCCTCTACGCTGCTCCTGACCCATCTCCTGCAAAACTACTCTAACGTTCAGTGGAAGCTGCCGGTCGTCACCGGCGGGCTATCGCCATTCGTGCTGCGCAACGTGCTGGCCTTTATCGAAGAGAACCTGGGCCAGCCCCTGACGCTGGCTGAACTGGCGGCGCAGGCCGCCCTCAGC
The DNA here is from genome assembly GCF_000568075.1 of Enterobacter sp. DC1. NCBI lineage: Bacteria > Pseudomonadati > Pseudomonadota > Gammaproteobacteria > Enterobacterales > Enterobacteriaceae > Enterobacter > Enterobacter sp. DC1. The sequence continues at coordinate 396,080 of NZ_AZUA01000001.1, read as the reverse complement.
GAATACCATTTTGCCCGCATGTTCCGCCAGTCGACGGGGCTGGCGCCGCATCAGTACGTGATGCAGAGAAGAATGGAAAAAGCGAAGGCGCTGGTGCAGAACACGGCGACGCCGCTAACGGACATCGCCCTTGCCTGCGGGTTTAACTCCGCCAGCCACTTCAGCAACCGCTTTCGCAGCGCGACGGGCATGACGCCTTCGCAGCTACGCGCGGCGAGCGCGTGAAAACAGGGCATAGCATACGCCGCCCAGCACCAGCCCCCAGAATGCCGAACCGATGCCAAGGATCGTGACGCCGCTCGCGGTCATCAGGAACGTGACGATGGCCGCGTCGCGCTCCGCCTCGTGGCTCAGTGCCTGATATAAACTCCCGCTGATGGTGCCCAGCAGCGCCAGACCGGCGAGCGTCTGGATCCAGCTGAGCGGCAGAGCGGCCATCAGCCCGGTAATCGAACCGCCGAAAATCCCCGCCAGCAGATAAAATCCTCCGGCTGCGATGGCCGCCAGCCAGCGTTTACCGGCGTCCGGGTGTGCATCCGGACTTTGACAAATGGCGGCAGTAATGGCCGCGATACAGATAGAAAAGACGCCAAAAGGGGAAAGCAGCAGCGCCAGCGCACCCGTCACGATGATGAGCGGCGAGACCGCCAGCGGGTAACCGGAGGCCTTCATCGTGGCGAAACCCGGCGCGTTTTGCGATGCCATGGTCACCAGGAAGAAGGGCACGCCAATACTCACCAGGCTGGTGAAGGTGAATGTGGGCGCAATAAACTCAGGCATCACAAGCGAGAGCGTAAGCTTATCCGTGACAACGTCACCGCCCGCCCATGCCACGACACCGCCGACCAGCAGCGTGACCACGATGGCATAGCGCGGCGCCAGCGCTTTTGCTATCAGCCACGCCGCAATCATGCTGCCGCACAGCAGAAAGTGACCCTCCAGGTGCACAAACGCGTGCAGGCCAAACTGCAGCAACACGCCTGCCAGCATGGCGGCGGCAAGCGAATGGGGGATCAGCCTCATCAGACGGGCGAAGAGTCCGGTGATGCCGCAAAGTAAAATGAGCGCGTTAGCAAAGATGAACACGCCGATCGTTTCCGGCAGCGTCACGCCGTGCAGGCTGGTGGCGAGCAGCGCCGCGCCGGGCGTTGACCAGGCGGTCAGCACCGGTGCTTTGTACCACCAGGAAAGCGCCAGCGTGCTGACACCCATCCCAATCCCCAGCGCGGTCATCCAGCCTGCGATCTGCTGTGCGCTGGCACCAGCCGCCGCGGCGGCCTGCCAGATGATGGCGGCCGAGCTGGCGTAACCGACCAGCACGGCGACAAATCCAGCCAGTGCGACTGGAACAAGGTGAGAGGAAGGGCGCATGAAAACTCCGTTGTGCGTTATAACGTCCGGCATAAGGTAACACTGTGCGCTATAGCGTACAAGTGGTATGCTGATCGCCATCAGGAGGGACCATGGACATCACACTACACCTTGCAACAACGCTGAAAACGCTGCGCCAGGCGCGCGGCTGGAGTTTGTCGAAGCTCGCGGACGAGACCGGCGTGTCAAAAGCCATGCTCGGGCAAATCGAGCGCAATGAATCCAGCCCGACGGTGTCGACGCTGTGGAAAATTGCCACCGGACTCAACGTCCCGTTTTCCGCGTTCATCACGCCAGAGGCGGATCGGCAGGCGGTGTTTGACCCGCAGCAGCAGGCGATGGTGGTCAAACCGCTTTTTCCGTGGGACGAGACGCTCGGGTTTGATTATTTCTCCATTACGCTGGCACCCGGTGCGCTGAGTGAATCCACGCCGCATGAGGCCGGGGTGATTGAACATGTTGTGGTGGTCAGCGGCGAGCTGGAGATGAAGCTTGACGGCGAATGGCAGATGATTTCTGCCGATTCGGGCGTCCGTTTCGCCGGCGATAAACCGCACGCCTACCGCAACAGCAGCGACCGGACGGTGCATTTTCACTCCCTGATTCATTATCCCCGCTGACGCTACGCAAAACTGTTTCGCTGACGCATACTTCTGACTACAATAGCCGCCATTTTGACCATAACGGATAACGACGAAGTATGCGCCTGCAATCCCATCATCTTGAACTTTTAAGCCCGGCCCGTGACGCCGCCATTGCCCGTGAAGCGATCCTTCACGGCGCTGACGCCGTCTACATTGGCGGCCCTGGCTTCGGTGCCCGCCATAACGCCAGCAACAGCCTGAGCGATATTGCCGAGCTGGTGCCGTTCGCCCACCGTTTCGGGGCGAAAGTGTTCGTGACCCTGAACACCATTCTTCATGATGATGAGCTGGAGCCTGCGCAACGTCTGATTACCGATCTCTACCAGACCGGCGTTGATGCCCTGATCGTTCAGGACATGGGCGTGCTTGAGCTGGATATTCCGCCCATTGAGCTGCATGCCAGTACCCAGTGCGATATCCGCACGGTCGAGAAAGCGAAGTTTCTCTCCGACGTCGGCTTTTCGCAGATCGTTCTGGCGCGCGAGCTGAACCTGAATCAGATCCGCGATATTCACCAGGCGACAGACGCGACGATTGAATTCTTTATCCACGGTGCGCTGTGCGTGGCGTACTCCGGTCAGTGCAACATTTCCCACGCGCAGACGGGCCGCAGCGCCAACCGCGGCGACTGTTCTCAGGCCTGCCGTCTGCCGTATACCCTGAAAGACGATCAGGGTCGCGTCGTGGCGTTTGAAAAACACCTGCTCTCCATGAAGGATAACGATCAGACGGCCAACCTGGGCGCGCTGATCGACGCGGGTGTGCGTTCCTTCAAGATTGAAGGGCGCTACAAAGATATGAGCTACGTGAAGAACATCACCGCGCACTATCGCCAGATGCTCGACGCCATCATCGACGATCGCGGCGACCTGGCGCGCGCGTCGGCCGGCCGCACCGAGCATTTCTTTATCCCGTCGACGGACAAAACGTTCCACCGCGGCAGCACGGACTATTTTGTGAATGCCCGTAAAGGGGATATCGGCGCGTTTGACTCCCCGAAGTTTATCGGTTTACCGGTGGGTGAAGTGCTGAAAGTGGCGAAGGATCACCTTGATGTTGAAGTGACGGAACCGCTGGCGAACGGCGATGGCCTTAACGTGATGATTAAGCGTGAGGTCGTGGGCTTCCGCGCCAATACGGTCGAGAAAACCGGCGAGAACCGCTACCGCGTCTGGCCGAATGAAATGCCCGCCGATCTCTACAAGGCGCGGCCGAACGCGGCGCTTAACCGTAATCTCGATCATAACTGGCAGCAGGCGCTGCTGAAAACCTCCAGCGAACGCCGTATCGCCGTGGATATTGAGCTGGGCGGCTGGGAAGAGCAGCTGATTCTGACCATGACCTGTGAAGACGGGATAAGCGTGACGCACACGCTCGATGGCCTTTTCGAGGTGGCAAACAACGCGGAAAAAGCGCTTAACAGCCTGAAGGATGGCGTGGCGAAGCTGGGCCAGACGATTTACTACGCGCGCGCTATCGACGTGAATCTGCCGGACGCGCTGTTTGTGCCAAACAGCCTGCTTAACCAGTTCCGTCGTGAAACGGCAGAGATGCTGGATGCCGCACGCCTGGCGCAGTATCCGCGCGGAAGCCGTAAAGCGGAAGCCGTTCCTGCGCCAGTATACCCGGACACCCATTTATCCTTCCTCGCCAACGTCTACAACCATAAAGCGCGTGAATTCTATCATCGCCACGGCGTGCAGCTGATCGACGCAGCCTATGAAGCGCATGAAGAGAAGGGCGATGTACCGGTGATGATCACCAAGCACTGCCTGCGCTTTGCGTTTAACCTCTGTCCCAAGCAGGCGAAAGGGAACATTAAGAGCTGGAAGGCTACCCCTATGCAGCTGGTAAACGGCGATGAAGTTCTGACCCTCAAGTTCGACTGCCGTCCCTGCGAAATGCATGTGATTGGTAAGATGAAAAACCACATCTTTAAAATGCCGCAGCCCGGCAGTATCGTGGCGTCCGTCAGTACGGACGATCTGATGAAAACCCTGCCAAAACGCAAGGGCAGCTAATTACCGAAAGTGCGTGTCCGGTTTGCGCGACTTCTGCCACAGGTGGTGTTCGCGCAAACCCTCCGCCGATTCTTCCGCAGCGCTTCGCAACTCATCGCTGTCTGCTTCATGACGAAGCTGATGCGCCACATTCTTGACCCATAAATATTCGTGTCCTTTATGTCCGGCCATAAGCTGACCAGAAAACAGCGCACAGATAAGCATGACGAAAGATAACCCTTTTTTAAGCATGGATTCACCGCTGAAAAAGAATGCGGGATAATCATGTCGATTATTTCTTAGGGTTATTATTCAAAAATTAAAATTAGTGCAAAGAAAATGTCAAATAATGAGCGTTCGGAATAGCATTTAGGACAGTTCCTAAAAAATATCTGAATCTTTGTAAACTACCATTTCTGGTCCAAAAATGGATGTTTGCATTAAGGATTAATCTTATATAATAGTTATCTTGGGCTAAGGAACAGGTCATTCATAAATGAAAAAAATAATAGCGCTTGCGCTTCTGGCAGTGGCTGTTGGAGCCGCTGCAGGGGTTCGTTATGCAGGTAATGACGAACCAGAATATATTCAGTCTGCAGAAACTCGCGTGGGTTCTTATTTAACCAGCGATTATGGTGGTGTTGCCTGCGCCAGTAAAAAAGTGAACGATCAGCGTTGGGAATTAGACTGCACTCATCAGGCGAGAGGAAAAACATTCCAGTTCGCGGTATATCCGTCTGAAAAAGCACCTTATGGTGTCGCTCGCTCCTTTTATCTGGAAGCCATTAATGACGATGCAAAACAGAGCGCTGAGCAGGGCCTTATGCGTTATTTGCAGATCAATACCCATGCTGGTTAATAAGGTTGTTTAGCGTTCGTTAAGACAACAGGTGTTAGGTTGTATGAGATCCGCTGCCTGGCCATGGAGTGTCGGGACGTAGAGACCAAAACACAAATCTATCCATGCAAGCATTTACCGCCATTTTTTGGCGGTTTTTTTTGCGCAGATCTTCGCGGTGGGGTTATTGCGTCAGCCGATAATGCGACTGCACCAGGCCCGAAGGGAAGCTGCGGCTTGATACCAGTGTCAAATCAATATCCCGGGACAACGTTCCGAACAGCGGTTTTCCCTCCCCGAGCAGGACAGGTACGGTCGTGATCACCATATCGGCTACCAGTCCTTCGCGCAGAAACGACTGGATCACCTGTCCGCCATCGAGATAGACGCGATGTACGTCCTGCGCAGCGAGATCGTCCAGCACCTCCTTTGGCGTGCGGCAAGAGAACTGCACTTTTCCCTTTAGCGCCTCCGGCACGGTCGTGTTGGCCAGCTGTTGGGAGAGCACCAGCACGGGACGATCGTAAGGCCATGCGTCAAAGGTCAGTACCTTTTCATAGCTACCCCGGCCCATCACGATCCACTCTTTGTCGGCGATGAATGCCTCATAGCCATGATCTTCCGTTGGATCGTCGCGCTGCAATAGCCAGTCGATATCGTCATTCTGTCGGGCGATGTAACCATCAAGACTAACCGCGATAAAAACGTGTGTGGTAACCATCAGGTGCTCCGTATTACGAAAATTAAAAGGCGATTGAGCCACCCTGGCACGTTCACAGGTTATGTCGTTAAAGAATAGCAAGGAACATAAAGTGAACGGAATGACCACCAGAGCCGTATGTCCCCCCTCACCCCAGCCCTCTCCCTCAAGGGAGAGGGGGTCGTCCGTGCAGGCATTATTTTGTGGGGAACCCTCAACCGTTAGCGGGCAGTACCCGGACGTGAAAATTGTTTGCGATACTGAGCCGGGGAAAGCGCGAACTGCTGGCGAAAATGATGACGCAGTGTCGACGCCTGACCAAACCCGGTCTGTTCAGCGATGCTGTCGATGCTTAACCGGCTGCTTTCCAGATAATCTTTTGCTCTCAGCAGGCGCTCATTGATCAACCAGCGTGCGGGCGTCGTCCCCGTTGCCGCCTCGAAGCGACGAAGGAAGGTGCGCTGGCTCATTCCGACCCGACGCGCCAGGGAGTCGACGCTGTGCGCCTCGATAAGATGCGTGTGCAGAAAGTCAAACAGCTGGCCGAGACGCTGGCTTTCCCGCAGCTGGGCTACCGGACGGCTCAGCTGTTGGGGCTGTGAACCATCCCGGTGAGGGGGAATGACCAGCCGACGCGCCACGCTGTTTGCGGTTTCCATGCCATAATCCCGCCGCACAACGTGCAGACAGAGATCGATTCCCGCCGCGCTGCCCGCGGACGTCAGAATATCGCCTTCGTCCTGGTAGAGTACATCCTCAACCACGTCGATGTCAGGGTAACGGGTTTTAAGCGCGTCGATGTAGCGCCAGTGGGTTGTGGCTTTGCGGCCGTTCAGTAGCCCCGTTGCGGCCAGCACAAACACCCCCGAACAGATGGAGAGCAGCTGGCATCCTCGCGCGCTGGCCTTGCGTAGTGCCTCGCAGAGCGCATCCGGAACCGGTGAATCCAGCCCCCGCCAGCCGGGAACCACAATCAGGTCCGCAGACGCAAGCAGGCTTAAATCACCATCGGTAACGATGCGGATCCCGCCTGTTGCCCGAAGTTCACCGCTGTCCACGCTCGCCACCGCAAAACGATACCACTCGTCGCCCAGCTCGGGACGCGGCAGGCCGAAGATCTCCACCGCCACGCCAAACTCAAAGGTACACAGCCCGTCATACGCCAGCACGACCACCAGCGGGCGGGCAATTTGTCTTAAGTTTGTCATCTTTTTGCTGTTTTCTGGCATAAGCGAACGCATTCACGGGCTGAATTTGTGGATAGAGTAGTGTTAACACAAACGCCAAAGATGAGGAAGGATCATGAGCTATGTTACTGAATTTCCGGCTGCCGAGCCGCAGGAAGCCGTTACCCATTTTCTGCGCCGCCTGAGCGTTGAAACCGACTGTGCGGATGTGCACCATGCCATCGCCAATAATGAGCAGGACTTCGTGCTGCTGCACGTAGTGGGCAGCCCGGAGCAGTTTGCCCGCCGTCACGTGCCGGGCGCATTGCACCTGCCGCGGAGCCAGATTACCGCTGAGCGCATGGCCGAATGGCCTGAAGGCACGCTGTTCGTCGTTTACTGCGCAGGGCCGCACTGTAACGGCGCGGACAGAGCCGCGCTTAAGCTGGCGCGCCTCGGCCTGCCGGTCAAAATCATGCTCGGGGGGATCGCCGGATGGGAGGATGAAAAGTTCGCCTTTGCCAGCAGCGAAACCGCCGTCGCGCTGTGAACATGAATTTTTTTCAACACCCGTGAAATTTTCTCGTTTGCCGGAACAGGACAGGTATGACATCTTTTTTGGACATTTAGACATCCAGAAGTCTAAAAATTCAAATAGTGAATTATCACTGCGGGTAATTAATACCGGCAGACCGAGGAGATTTCCATGCAACGACACCATGCCCCGTACCGCGCCGATGTAGTCGGCAGTTTTTTACGCCCGGATGCCATCAAGCAGGCTCGCCTGAAGTTCGCCAGCGGCGAAATTGACGCCGGACAGCTTCGCGCGGTGGAAGACGATGCTATTCGCCACGTCGTTGAGCAGCAGTGCGCGTGCGGCCTGCATGTGGTCACCGACGGTGAATTTCGTCGTGCCTGGTGGCACTTTGACTTCTTCGACGGTCTGCAGGGCGTTGAGCGTTACGATTCACAGCAGGGCATTCAGTTCAACGGGGTACAAACCAAAGCCCACGGCGTGCGCGTGACCGGCAAGCTGGGCTTTGGCGACCATCCGATGCTCGAAGATTTCCGCTACCTGAAAAGCATCAGCGGCAATGCTCAGCCAAAGATGACCATTCCCAGCCCAAGCGTGCTCCATTTCCGCGGCGGCCGTAAAGACATTGATGCGACGGTCTACCCGGATCTGAATGACTATTTCGACGATCTGGCGAACACCTGGCGCGACGCCATCCGCGCATTTTACGACGCGGGCTGCCGTTACCTGCAGCTGGACGACACCGTCTGGGCCTATCTGTGTTCGGACGATCAGCGCCGTCAGATCCGCGAGCGCGGTGATGATGCCGATGAGCTGGCACGCATCTATGCCCGCGTCCTGAACAAGGCGCTGGAAGGCAAGCCGGACGATCTGACCATCGGGCTGCACGTCTGCCGCGGTAACTTCCGTTCAACCTGGATTTCCGAAGGCGGCTATGAGCCGGTGGCGGAAGTGCTGTTCGGGACGGTCAACGTTGACGCCTTCTTCCTTGAATACGATAACGACCGCAGCGGGGATTTCGCGCCATTGCGCTTCATTCGCCCGGGCAAGCAGCAGGTGGTGCTGGGCCTTATCACCACGAAAAACGGCGAGCTGGAGAACCCGGAGGGGATTAAAGCCCGTCTGGAAGAGGCGGCGAAATACGTGGCAAAAGAGCAAATTTGCCTCAGCCCGCAGTGCGGCTTTGCCTCTACCGAAGAGGGCAACAGCCTGAGCGAATCCCAGCAGTGGGATAAAGTCCGTCTGGTCACGCAGATCGCCAGCGAAGTCTGGTAAAGCCTCTTCCACAGCGCTGCATTATAAAAGTGCAGCGCTGTGCCATTCTGAGACGTTCTCTTTACATCCCGCGTTCCCCCACCTGAAATAGCGCTTCCTCCATTCTGGCATCCTTTTTGCTCCTGCTTCGCTGACACATTTTTTTCCGCGTCCACGCCGTAACGGACGTTTTCGCACAGCGTTCTTTTTCAGGAGTGAAAATATGCAGCGTCGTACCTTATTAAAAGCCTTTGCGTTATCCGCGTCCGTCGTGGCGATGGGAATGAGTTTTGGCGTGCAGGCGGCCGATACCATCAAAGTGGGGATCATGCATTCTCTTTCCGGCACCATGGCCATCTCCGAAACCCCGCTGAAGGACGTCGCGCTGATGACCATCGACGAGATCAACGCGAAAGGCGGCGTGCTGGGTAAAAAACTGGAGCCGGTGGTGGTGGATCCCGCCTCAAACTGGCCGCTGTTTGCCGAGAAGGCGCGCCAGCTGTTAAGTCAGGATAAAGTGGCGGTGGTATTCGGCTGCTGGACGTCGGTATCGCGCAAATCCGTGCTGCCGGTCTTCGAGGAGCTGAACGGTCTGCTGTTCTATCCGGTGCAGTATGAAGGCGAAGAGATGTCGCCAAACGTCTTCTATACCGGCGCCGCACCGAACCAGCAGGCCATCCCGGCGGTGGAATACCTGATGAGCGAAGACGGCGGCGCGGCGAAGCGCTTCTTCCTGCTGGGCACGGACTATGTTTACCCGCGCACCACCAACAAGATCCTGCGCGCGTTCCTGCATTCGAAAGGGGTGGAGGATAAGGACATCGAGGAGGTTTACACCCCGTTCGGTCACAGCGACTACCAGACCATCGTCGCCAACATCAAGAAATTCTCTGCGGGCGGTAAAACCGCCGTGGTGTCGACCATCAACGGCGATTCCAACGTTCCGTTCTACAAAGAGCTGGCTAACCAGGGGCTGAAGGCAACCGACGTGCCGGTGGTGGCGTTCTCCGTGGGCGAAGAAGAGCTGCGCGGGATCGACACCAAACCGCTGGTCGGCAACCTCGCGGCGTGGAACTACTTTGAATCCGTGGATAACCCGACCAACCAGGCCTTTGTGGCGGATTACAAAGCCTATGCCAAAGCGCACAAGCTGCCTAACGCCGATACCGTGGTGACCAACGACCCGATGGAAGCGACTTACGTGGGGATTCATATGTGGGCGCAGGCGGTGGAAAAAGCGGGTACTACCGACGTGGATAAAGTGCGTGCGGCGATGGCCGGTCAGTCCTTTAAGGCGCCGTCAGGCTTTACGCTCACCATGGATGCCACCAACCACCATCTGCATAAGCCGGTCATGATCGGCGAAATCGAAGGCAACGGTCAGTTCAACGTGGTGTGGCAGACCGAACAGCCGGTACGCGCCCAGCCGTGGAGCCCGTTCATCGCCGGAAACGATAAAAAGCCCGACCAGCCGATGAAAACCGCCAGCAACTAAGCCATCACCAGGGAGAAACGTCATGAACGCCATGCGCATGTTCATCGCTCTTGTATGGCTTTCCGGACTGCTGCCAGGGATGGCGCAGGCATCGGATGCCGATCGTTTTGTTGCCGCCAGCCGCAGCCAGCAGGCGGAGTTGCTTTCGCAGTGGGCCGCCGCGCCGGACGCCGCGAGGCTGCCGCTGCTGCAGGCGCTGCAAAAAGAAAATCTTTATACCGACAGCCAAAAGCACGCCTTTGCGCAGCGCAGCGGTCAAATGGTCTCGCTCGGTGACGCTAAGTCGACCGAAGGGGCAGCCAAAGCCGTTCGTCTGACCAACCGGCTGCGCGTGCTGGCCGCCACGGCTATCGCTACGCATCAGCTGGTGAGTGACAGTGTCACGGAAAGGCGGGCGGCAGCTCGTCAGTTTCAGCGGGATGCCCAGCCCGGAATGCTCGCTTTTCTGGAAAAACGGGTAAACGATGAAACGGACGCGGTGGCACGTCAGGCGCTTTTACTGGCGGTAGCGAATCTCCAGCTAGCCAGCCCGCAGGCAGAGGTGCGCCGCAGGGCCGTCGAGTTATTAGGGCAGTCCGACGATCCGGACGTGGAGTCCAGACTTACCCCGTTTACCCAGGCACAGACAGAGCCGGATGCCGGGGTTCGCGCCGCCGCGCAGGAGAGTCTGAGCCAGATTCAGCATCGGCTGATGTGGGGCGATCTGCTGGGCCAGGCGTTCATGGGGCTATCCCTGGGGTCGGTGCTGCTGCTGGCGGCGCTGGGGCTTGCCATCACCTACGGCCTGCTGGGCGTCATCAATATGGCGCACGGCGAGATGCTGATGCTGGGGGCGTATGCCACCTGGATGGTGCAGCAGGCGATGGCCGGGCTTGCGCCCCAGTGGCTGGCGCTTTATCCCGTTGTCGCGCTGCCGGTCGCGTTCTGCCTGACGGCGGGCATCGGGATGGTGCTGGAGCGCACCGTGATCCGTCATCTGTACGGTCGTCCGCTGGAAACGCTGCTGGCAACGTGGGGGATTAGCCTGATGCTCATTCAGCTGGTGCGCATGACGTTTGGCGCCCAGAACCTGGAGGTGGCCAACCCGGCATGGCTCTCCGGCGGGGTGCAGGTTTTTGCCAACCTGACGCTGCCGTGGAACCGCATTGTGGTGCTGGGCTTCGTGCTGCTGGTGCTGTTCTTTACCTGGCTCATTCTGAATAAAACCCGTCTGGGGCTTAACGTGCGTGCGGTGACGCAGAACCGCAGTATGGCCGCCTGCTGCGGGGTACCGACAGGCCGCGTCGATATGCTGGCGTTTGGACTTGGATCAGGAATTGCCGGGTTAGGCGGCGTGGCGCTATCGCAGCTCGGTAACGTCGGGCCGGAGCTGGGCCAGGGCTACATTATTGATTCCTTCCTCGTGGTCGTTCTCGGCGGCGTAGGCCAGCTGGCAGGCAGCGTGGCCGCGGCCTTTGGTCTGGGCATCTTCAATAAAATTCTTGAACCGCAGATGGGGGCGGTGCTGGGCAAGATCGTGATTCTGGTGGCGATCGTGCTGTTTATTCAGAAACGCCCTCAGGGGCTGTTTGCGCTGAAAGGGAGGGTGATTGACTGATGAGCCAGCCGCTGACCTTAACGCTGGCGCGCAAAGCGCCGCGCACAACGCAACTTGCAGGCAGCCTGCTGGTGGTGTGTCTGCTGATCTTACCGTTTTTCGCCTTACTGCCTGCGACGCATCCGCTGGCGCTGTCGACCTGGATGCTGACGCTGATTGGCAAGATCCTCTGCTATGCCATCGTTGCGGTGGCGCTGGATCTGGTGTGGGGCTACGCCGGGATGCTCTCGCTCGGGCACGGCATCTTCTTCGCTCTGGGCGGCTATGCGATGGGGATGTACCTGATGCGCCAGGCCGCGGGTGACGGTCTGCCCGCGTTTATGTCGTTTCTCTCCTGGAGCGAACTGCCGTGGTTCTGGTGGGGAACCCAGCATTTTGCCTGGGCGCTGGTGCTGATTGTGATGGTGCCGGGCCTGCTGGCGCTGGTGTTCGGCTGGTTCGCCTTCCGCTCAAAGATCAAAGGGGTCTACTTCTCGATTATGACCCAGGCGCTGACCTATGCCGGGATGCTGCTGTTCTTTCGCAACGAAACCGGTTTTGGCGGCAATAACGGCTTTACCGGCTTCACCACGCTGCTCGGGTTTTCGGTGACGGAAACGACCACCCGTATCGCGCTGTTTCTGGCGACCGTGCTGTTGCTGATCCTGGCGTTGGGCACCGGATTTGCCCTGGCGAAGAGCAAGTTTGGCCGCATCCTGACCGCCGTTCGCGACGCTGAAAACCGCCTGACGTTTTGCGGCTACGATCCGCGCGGCTTCAAGCTGCTGGTATGGACGCTCTCCGCCGTGCTGTGCGGCCTGGCGGGGGCGCTGTACGTCCCGCAGGTGGGCATTATCAATCCCGGTGAAATGTCGCCAACCAACTCAATAGAAGCGGCCATCTGGGTGGCGCTGGGCGGGCGCGGCACGCTGGTCGGTCCGGTGATTGGCGCGGCGCTGGTGAACGGCGCCAAGAGTTTCTTCACCGTCGCGATGCCGGAATACTGGCAGCTGTTCCTGGGGCTGATTTTCATCGCCGTCACGCTGTTTTTACCGCGCGGCGTCTACGGTCTGTTTCGAAAGGGAGAGAAATAATGCAGCCAGCCGAAGGGTTATTTACCCGCCAGTTGCCCGGCGATCGTTACCGTGAACAGACCGACCCGGTGCTTCAGCTTGAGGCCATTAACGTCAATTTTGACGGGTTTCAGGCCCTGACCGATCTCTCGCTGAATATCGGCGTGGGCGAGCTGCGCTGCGTGATTGGCCCCAACGGCGCCGGTAAAACCACGCTGATGGACGTCATTACCGGCAAAACGCGGCCAAAGAGCGGCAGGGCGATTTACGATCAGTCCATCGACCTGACCGCGCTGGAGCCTGCGGCCATAGCCCGCCAGGGGATCGGGCGTAAATTCCAGAAACCCACCGTTTTTGAAGCGCTGACGGTGTGGGAAAACCTGGAGATCGCCATGAAAACCGATAAATCCGTCTGGGCGAGCCTGCGGGCAATGCTCAATGGCGAACAGCGCGACCGCATCGATGAGATGCTGGTTTTGCTGCGCCTTAGCAGCGAGCGCGACCGACGCGCCGGGCTGCTTTCGCACGGGCAAAAACAGTTTCTGGAAATCGGTATGCTGCTGGTTCAGGACCCGCACCTGCTGCTGCTGGATGAACCGGCCGCCGGAATGACCGACGCGGAAACGGAATACACCGCCGAGCTGTTCAAAACGCTGGCGGGTAAGCATTCGCTGATGGTGGTGGAGCACGATATGGGTTTTGTTGAGACCATCGCCGATCGCGTCACGGTGCTGCATCAGGGACGCGTGCTGGCGCAAGGTTCGCTTCGCGAGGTGCAGGCCAACGAGCAGGTGATTGAGGTCTATCTGGGGCGCTAAGGAGCGATGATGTTACAGGTTAACGAACTGAATCAGTACTACGGCGGCAGCCATATCCTGCGCGGCGTGAGCTTTGAGGCCGTCACCGGCGAAGTCACCTGTCTGCTGGGGCGCAACGGCGTCGGGAAAACCACGCTGCTGAAGTGTCTGATGGGGCTGATCCCGGCGAAAACCGGGGAGGTCATCTGGCAGGGTAAAAAGATCACCCACAGCAGGCCGCACCAGCGGGTGCACTCTGGCGTGGCGTACGTCCCGCAGGGCCGCGAGATTTTCCCGCGCCTGACCGTGGAAGAGAACCTCCTGCTGGGGCTGTCGCGATTTTCCGCCCGCGAGGCGAAGCAGGTTCCGGATGAGATCTGGCAGCTGTTCCCGGTGCTTAAAGAGATGAAGCACCGCCGCGGGGGCGATCTCTCCGGTGGACAGCAGCAGCAGCTGGCGATTGGCCGCGCTCTGGCGAGCCGCCCGCAGCTGTTGATTCTGGATGAGCCGACCGAAGGCATACAGCCGTCGGTGATTAAGGAGATTGGCCAGGTGATCCGCACCCTGGCGGATCGGGGCGACATGGCGATCCTGCTGGTCGAACAGTTCTACGACTTTGCCGCCGAGCTTGCAGACAGCTACCTGCTGATGTCGCGCGGTACGATTATTCAGCGTGGACGGGGTGAAAACATGGAGCTGGAGGGCGTTCGCGGGCTGGTTGCGATTTAAAATGTTATAATATAACATTCGCATTCTTACAAAACGGAATGAGGGTGTTATGTTGGCTGCACATATTGGGAAATTTGCCATGACTCTGGGGGCGCTGCTGGTCAGCGGCCAGCTTTTTGCTCACTCGCACGGCCACCAGATGACCGAAGCGGAACAGAAAGCGGCGAGCGGCGTGTTTGAGGATAAGGACGTGAAGGACAGAGCGCTGTCTGACTGGGACGGGACCTGGCAGTCGGTCTATCCGTTCCTGCTGGACGGCTCGCTGGATCCGGTCTTTAAGCAGAAAGCGCAGAAAGACAAAAGCAAAAACTTTGACGAGGTCAAAGCGTACTACCGCAAGGGTTATGCGACGGACGTGGATGCCATCGGCATCGAAAATAACGTGATGGAATTTCATAAGGGCAAAGCGGTCAGCCGCTGTCAGTATGATTACAGCGGCTACAAAATACTGACCTACGCATCGGGCAAAAAAGGCGTTCGCTACCTGTTTGAGTGTAAGGACGCCGGCAGCAAGGCACCGAAGTTTGTTCAGTTCAGCGACCACACCATTGGACCGAAAGCCTCTTCGCATTTTCACATTTTCATGGGCAACACCTCCCACGAGGCGCTGCTGAAAGAGATGGATAACTGGCCGACCTATTATCCGAATGAGATGTACAAAGAGCAGGTGGTGGAGGAGATGTTGCACCACTAGTCTGTTGCTTTTGCCGGGCGGCGGCTACGCCTTACCCGGCCTACGATTAGGGTTTTGTAGGTCGGGTAAGCGAAGCGCCACCCGACAGTTGAACCTCTCACGCCACGTTGGGCGTTTCGCACCACGCCTTCACGCTCATCCCGCGCAAAATCATCAGCCACGCAATGACGATGGCGACCATCATGATGACAAATAGCGACCAGTGCGGCAGGTTGGTCAGAATGATGCCGGTGATCATCGGGTTTGCCGCCGCGCCGAGCCAGCCCAGCGCCTGCGCCGAGAAATAGCTTGCCTTCATCCCCGGCGGGGCAATGTTGTCGATCAGCATATATTCGCCCGGTGCATAAATAATCTCACCCAGGGTAAAAATGGCGGCAGCGATGCCCCAGTAGACCAGGTTTTCTCCAGAGATCATAAAGCCACCCAGTCCCACGATAAAAAACAGGGTGGCGAGGGTCATTAGCGGGCGAATATTGCTGGCTGAGATCTTGCGGCCCAGCGCATATTGCAGCGTCACCACCACGGCGGCGTTGACGGGCAATACCACGGCGACCACCTTTTCGGCGAAATTACTGTCTGCATGCGCGGCCAGAACGTATTGCGAAATGCAGGTCGCGAACGATCCGCCGACGTATGACGCGAGCAGGCCAGAGAGCGTGTACCAGAACAGCGCGCGGTCTTTCAGCAGCACCGACGGCTGCCAGGGCATCTTCTCCTCGGCGGTATCCAGCGCAACGCTTTTCTGCACGAAGAAATGGATGAATCCGAGCGGCAGCGCGGCGCAGAAGGCCGCCAGCCAGAACGGCAGCTGCAGGCTGTACATCACCAGCAGGGTGCCAATCGGCGGTCCGATCGTCCAGCCAATGTTCAGGAAGCTGTAGTTAAGCGAGAAGACGCGCGCTTTTTGGCTCGTGGTGAGCACGTCGGAGAACCAGGCCTTCAGCACCGTCGAAAAGACGGAATAGGCGCAGTTGATCAGCGCAAAGAACAGCACCACCAGCGTGACGTTATCGACCAGCGGGATCGCGACAAACCCGGCGATAAAGGCCACGATCGCGATCAGCATGTAGCGTTTTTTATCAAACTTATCGGCAAGAATGCCAAATCCCAGGCTGAATACCACGCCGATAGTCAGCGCAATCGTCAGGGCATAACCAATATTCTCGACGCTCATGCTGTAGACGCGCGTGAGATAAATGGTCATAAACGGCAGCGTTGCCCCCCGACCGATGGTTAATAACAATGACGACGCCAGCAGCGCTGCGGTTGAGCGCCTGAGAGATGGTTTCATATTCCTGCCCGACAAATGCTTATGCTTTTTATGTTGTGTCCTAAAAGGATTATCACGACATAAGGGGCTTGTATAGCGCCCAATTTATCCGTAAGTGCTTCGCCTGACTGCCAGAATTAATGATCTTCTCGCCGCGCGCTTTTTTCTGTTACCTTGAACTGTTAACAAATAATTAATAATTCAGGGGCAGGGTATGACGCGTAAAGACGGGCTGCTGGCGTTGCTGGTGGTCGTAGTATGGGGGCTCAATTTTGTGGTCATCAAGCTGGGGTTACACAATATGCCGCCGCTGATGCTGGCCGGTTTGCGTTTTTTGCTGGTCGCGTTCCCGGCGCTCTTTTTCGTCGCCCGTCCGAAGATCCCGTTAAAGCTGCTGCTGGGCTACGGTCTCACCATTAGCTTCGGCCAGTTCGCGTTTCTCTTCTGCGCCATCAAGTTCGGGATGCCGGCCGGTCTGGCCTCGCTGGTCTTACAGGCGCAGGCGTTCTTTACCATTATTCTCGGTGCGTTCGTGTTTGGCGAGCGCCTGCAGGGCAAACAGCTGGCGGGGATCACGCTGGCGGTTTTTGGCGTACTGGTGCTGATAGAGGCCAGTCTGAACGGCCAGGACGTGGCGCTGCTCGGCTTTATGCTGACGCTGGCGGCGGGGCTGAGCTGGGCCTGCGGGAATATCTTCAACAAGCTGATTATGCAGCACGAGGCGCGTCCGGCGGTGATGTCCCTGGTGGTCTGGAGCGCGCTGATCCCCATAATCCCGTTTCTGGCGGCGTCGTTTATTCTGGATGGTCCAGATGTAATGCTGAACAGTCTGGTCGAAATTGATTTGACCACAATCCTTTCTCTTGTCTATCTGGCCTTTGTCGCCACCATTGTGGGCTACGGGATCTGGGGATCGCTGCTGGGGCGCTATGAAACCTGGCGCGTCGCACCGTTATCCTTGCTGGTGCCGGTGGTGGGCCTTGCCAGTGCGGCAATATTGCTGGATGAGACGCTGAGCGCGCTGCAGCTGTTAGGCGCCGTGCTGATCATGGCCGGGCTGTACATTAACGTCTTTGGCCTGCGCGTGCGTCGGGCGACGCGCGTAAGAAAGGCATAAAAAAAGCCCCGCGTCTGCGGGGCAAAAACGAATCAGAGGCCGTGCTGATTATAATAAGGCACGCCTAATTCGTCGGATTTGTCGCTACCAGCACCCATATGGTTGAAATCATAAGGCGACTGGTCATGTGCTGACGGCAAAATCATCGTATCAGGATTATTTTGCTGCGTTGCACGAGGGGTTTGCTCCGCGAAGGTCTGGCTGGAGAACAGCACCAGCAAGGCGAGGGCGGCGGAGGCGGTAACTTTCATGATTTCCTCGGTTACGTCTGTTACAGGCGATGGTTAACTACAGTGTTTTAACGGATACAGGTATCGGGATTCGCCCGGCACGCTGGTAATTCGGTACTTATGAGGCGGCACGTCAAAATAGTTCTTGAACGTACGCGTCAGGGTTTGTTGCGATTCAAATCCGTAACGCTCCGCCAGATAAAGGATCGGCTCATTGCTTTCTTTCAGTTTCTGGGCAATTTCCGTCAGCTTGCGGCTGCGAATGTATTGACCTAATGAATGACCGGTCTCTTTTTTGAACATCCGTTGCAGGTGCCATTTGGAGTAACCTGAACGCTCTGACACTTTTTCAAGGGAGAGCGGCGATTCCAGGTTATCTTCGATCCAGTCCAAAATGCTATGAATGGTGATAGCGTCAGTATTGCGTCTGGACATCGTCATACCTCTTTTTCTGTTTACGGCAGTATTTTCTTAAGCAAAAGCTCAAGGGTTGCCACTTCATCTGCCGTTAAGTTTTTTGTTAGTTCCTGATGCAGTGTTTGTCCTACTAATTGATGACATTGCTCGCACATGGCCGCGCCATCGCTGGTCAGCTTCACCAGTACGCCGCGTTTGTCATTCGGGTTAGGGCTTCGTTCTATCCATCCTTTGCAGACGAGACGATCGAGCATGCGGGTTAACGCGCCCAGATCGACAGAGAGCACCTTTTTCAGCTCAACCGGTGTGATACACACTTCGCAGCGAATGGAACACAGCACTTTGAACTGTGTTGCGGTGATATCCAGCGGTGACAGATAGTCATTGAGCAGGCGATCTTTTTTCTGATTTACCATATGAATAAGACGACCCAGCGGAACAACGTCGTTAAAGATATCACTGGTGCTTTTCACAATGGTTGCCCTGGCAAGTAGTTAGTCACGGCAGATATTATTGCTCAGGCAAGTATAAGTCAACTGAATGAGTCAGCCGATGCCACGAATTGCTAAAACGTTTCATGAACTTTTTTTGAGGTCTTTCAAATCATATAGATAACTGCCAGTTATCTTTCCCGGACGGAAATAATCGTTACGTTGCGCCCATGGCTCAATGTCACACTTTCACCCTATAATTGCTGTGTTGAATATGGATAAGGACGACAACGCACTATGTTGGATTTAATAAAAGCAATCAGCCTTGGGCTGGTGGTCTTGCTGCCGTTGGCTAACCCGTTAACGACGGTGGCGCTGTTCCTCGGGCTGGCAGGGAATATGAACAGCGCCGAGCGCAACCATCAGTCGATGATGGCCTCGGTGTATGTGTTTGCCATCATGATGGTGGCTTACTATGCCGGACAGGTGGTGATGAATACCTTCGGGATTTCCATCCCTGGCCTGCGTATCGCCGGGGGGCTGATTGTGGCCTTTATCGGTTTCCGCATGCTGTTCCCGGCGCAAAAAGCGCATGAGTCGCCGGAAGCGGCCAGCAAATCGGAAGAACTGGAAACCGAACCGAGTGCGAATATCGCCTTTGTGCCGATCGCCATGCCGAGCACGGCGGGGCCGGGTACCATCGCGATGATCATCAGTTCCGCATCAACGGTGCGCGACAGCGCAACCTTCCCGGACTGGGTGCTGACGGTTGCGCCACCGCTGATTTTTGCGATTATCGGGGTTATCGTGTGGGCGTCGCTCCGCAGTTCTGGCGCCATTATGCGCTGGGTAGGCAAGGGCGGTATCGAGGCGATTTCCCGTCTGATGGGCTTCTTGCTGGTCTGTATGGGCGTGCAGTTTATTATTAACGGCGTGCTGGAAATTATTAAGACCTATCACTGATGCGATTGCCGGGTGGCGGCTACGCCTTACCCGGCCTACGTTATTATGGGCTTGTAGGCCGGGTAAGCGCAGCGCCACCCGGCACCAACAAATCTCACCCGTGCTGACCCTGTTCCTCCAGCGCCACCGGCCATTTACGGAAGATGAGCACCGACCAGACCAGCGCCACCAGAGCCGGAATGGCGCCCAGATAGCCAATCGCCGACATCGATACGTGAAGTATTACCTGATTTCCCACCAGCGCGCCCGCGCCAATCCCCAGATTGAAAATTCCTGAGAACAGCGACATGGCGACGTCCGTTGCATCCGGTGCCAGGGCCAGGACCTTTACCTGCATGCCCAGACCAATAATCATGATCGCCACGCCCCAGAACAGGCTGAGGATCGCCAGATGGCTTTCACTGCCTGCGGCAGGCATCAGCAGCAGCAGGCAGGCCAGCAGCAGACCGATAGCGCAGCTCACCAGCGTCGAGGCGTGCCGGTTACCCAGCTTACCGAACAGCACGCTGCCAATAATGCCCGCTCCGCCGAGGATCAACAGCAGGATGGTGGCAAAGTTGGCGCTAAAGCCCGCCACCACCTGCACAAAGGGTTCAATGTAGCTATACGCCGTGTAGTGGGCCGTCACCACGATGACGGTAAGCAGGTAGATACCCAGCAGCGCCGGGCGTCGCATCAGCAGCGGCAGGCTTTTCAGCGAGCCGGAATGCTCGCTCGGCAGCGCGGGCAGCAGCTTAATCAGGCATACCAGCGTAACCAGCGCGCCCATACCAATGGCGAAGAACGTCGTACGCCAGCCGAAGTATTGCCCTACGATGCGGCCAATCGGCAGACCCAGCACCATCGCCAGCGCGGTACCGGTGGCAATCAGGCTCAGCGCCTGGGCGCGTTTACCCGCTGGCGCGAGTCGAATAGCCAGCGATGCGGTGATCGACCAGAACACCGCATGGGCAAAGGCAATGCCGATTCGGCTAATGACCAGCACCGTAAAATTCCACGCCATAAACGACAGGACATGGCTGGCGATGAACAGCACAAACAGACCGATCAGCAGCCTGCGCCGTTCCATCTGGCTGGTCAGCAGCATAAACGGCAAGGACATCAGCGCCACTACCCAGGCGTAGATGGTCAACATAATGCCCACCTGGGCCGTTTCCATCTGGAAACTTTCAGCGATGTCAGACAACAGCCCAACCGGAACAAATTCTGTGGTGTTAAAAATAAACGCGGCAATGGCCAGCGTGACCACGCGTAGCCACGCAACCCTGCGGGAAACTGTGTTCGTTGTCATAGGGATGTCGGAGATTCGTTGCTGAAAAGAAGAGGAGACGATCTTAAAACGTTGAACGGAGAAAACTCAACCATTATGTGACGCAGATCTCAATATTTACCTTATGAAAGCGGTAGCCGGGAACGCCGTTTTCATTGAATATAAAAGAACAACACAATAAAAACAGGCGGTAAGACAATGCAGGAGATTGATTTTTATCTGGTAGATGCGTTCAGCGATACCTCATTTGGCGGCAATCCGGCAGCCGTTTGCCCGCTGAAAGCGTGGTTACCCGATGAGACCTTACTGCAAATGGCGCAGCAGCATAATCAGTCGGAAACGGCTTTTTTCGTCTGCAGTAAAGGGGGCATTGAGCTACGCTGGTTTACCACGCTCACCGAAGTCAATCTCTGCGGCCACGCTACGCTGGCGGCCGCGCACGTGCTCTTTACCGAGCTGGATTACCCGGATTCGCGGATCCACTTTGATACCGCCTCTGGCCGCCTGACCGTCAGCCGGGAGGGGGAGTGGATGACGCTGGACTTCCCGGCATGTCCAACCCATCAGGAGACGCCACCTCCGGAGATGCTTTCGGCACTGGGTATCAGCCGCTACGTTGAAGCCCGTAAAGGGCGCGCCTGGCTGATCGTTCTGGAGAATCGCCAGCAGGTTGAAGCGCTTGCGCCACGCTTCTCGGCGATGACGCCAGGCGAGCATAAGGTGAGCGTTACGGCGCGCGGTGAGGGGGAATATGATTTTGTCAGCCGCTTTTTCTCCCCGGGCGTTTCCGTCCCGGAAGACCCGGTCACCGGCTCCGCGCACACCATGTTGATCCCTTACTGGAGCGAAAAGCTGGGCAAAACCACGATGTTTGCCCGTCAGGTTTCAGCGCGCGGCGGCGATGTACGCTGCGAGCTGAAAGGTTCACGCGTGCTGATGAGCGGGCAGGCAACGCTTTATCTGAAAGGCACAGTTTTTCTGCGCTAAAAACCCATAACAAGAGAGGAAGAGACAATGCAGGAAATTGATTTTTATCTGGTGGATGCCTTCAGCGATAAAACCTTTGGCGGCAATGCCGCAGCGGTATGTCCTCTGGAAGAGTGGCTGCCGGACGAGACGCTGCTCAAAATGGCGCAGCAGCATAACCAGTCTGAGACCGCCTTTTTCGTGCGCACCGACGGCGGGTTTGAGCTGCGCTGGTTCACCACGCTGGATGAAATTAACCTCTGCGGTCACGCCACGCTGGCCGCATCGCACGTCATTTTCGAATACCTTGATTACCCGCATACCGAAATCACCTTCACCACCCGCTTCGTGGGTGAGCTGACGGTTAAACGCAGCGGCGACTGGCTGACGCTGAACTTCCCCGCATGGTCGACGGAGGTTGTGGAGAATCCTCCCGAGGTGCTGTTTAGCGCGCTGGGCATCACGGCGGCAAAAGAGGTGCGCGTCGGACGGGATTACATGGTGGTGCTGGAGAGCCAGCAGCAGGTGGAAGCGTTAACGCCGGATATCGGGGCCATGCTTCCGCTGGATAAAATGATCTGCGTGACGGCGCCGGGAGAAGAATATGACTTCGTCAGCCGCTTCTTCTGTCCGGGCGAGGGGGTGCCGGAAGATCCGGTTACCGGATCTGCCCACAGCATGCTGATCCCGTACTGGAGCGAAAAGCTGGGCAAAACATCACTCAATGCCCGCCAGGTGTCGTACCGTGGCGGGGATCTGCGCTGCGAGCTGAAGGGCGACCGCGTGCTGATTGGCGGCCAGGCTACGCTGTATCTGAAAGGGCGTATCTTTTTGCGCTAACAGCGCGGTGAGATAAGTTAATACTATGAACCACCCCGGCAGGCCTGAGCTATGTTGATATAAAAACAGCAAGGAGCCTGCCATGTATTCCATTACCTCTGAATCTGCACGTCATCCGGACATTCTCAACCTGATCGCGGCGCTTGACCGCTACCAGAGCGAACTCTATCCCGCCGAAAGCAATCATCTTCTCGACCTGTCCGCGCTGCCGGAAGCCTCGCTGATCCTGATGGTCATTCGAGACCAGCAGCTGCGCGCCGTGGGCTGCGGAGCCATCGTGCTCAACGGCGACGGAACGGGGGAGATGAAGCGGGTTTATATCGATCCGGCCCATCGCGGGCAGCATCTCGGCGAGACGCTGCTGGCCGCCCTGGAAGATGAAGCACTGAGCCGCCATTGTCATACCGTAAGGCTGGAGACGGGCATCAAACAGCGCGCCGCGGTTCGTCTGTACGAGCAGTGCGGGTACGATTTGCGTCCGGCATTTGCTCCGTACGCTGACGATCCGCTCAGCCTGTTTATGGAGAAGGCGCTGGTTGAAGACGTTCGTTTAGCAGCGCTATAAAGGCTTCCAGCTGGCGGGTCATCGCCCCGCGTCGCCACACCAGCCAGGTAGTGAGCCAGCGCCAGTTTTCCGCCAGCGGCCAGGCTTCAACCTGATGATGTCCCGGCATACTCTCCAGCATCGAGCGCGGCATCAGCGCGATGCCCGCGCCCGCAATGACGCAGGCGAGCATGCCGTGATAGGACTCCATCTCATGGATACGGCCGGGCGTGGCTCTGTCCGCATGAAACCAGCTTTCCAGATGTCGACGGTACGAGCAGTTCGCGCGAAAGGCATAAACGTCGCTGCCGCTGACCTGCGTGGCGCGCGTCACCTCCGCATGCCCGGCAGGCGTGACCAGCATCATCTCTTCCCTGTAGACCGGCATGCCCTCCAGCTCCGGGTGCGACAGCGGCCCGTCGACAAAGGCGGCGCTTAGCGTTCCCTCCTGTACCCCATCAATCATTGTCCCGGAAGGCCCGGTAGAAAGGGCAAACTGGATGCGTGGATAGCGCTGGTTAAACTGCGCCAGCGTTTCAGGAATGCGCACCGCAGCGGTGCTTTCCAGCGCGCCGAGGGCAAATAACCCCTGCGGCTCATCACCCGCGACGACCATGCGCGCTTCATCCACCAGGGCGAGGATCTGCCTGCTGTAGCGCAGGAAGTTATGCCCGGCGGGGGATAGGCGCAAACGCTGGTTCTCACGTATAAACAGCTCAACGCCAAGATCGGCTTCCAGCTGGCGGATGCGGGTCGTCAGGTTGGACGGCACGCGATGCACCTTCTGCGCCGCCTGGGTGATGCTGCCCGTCAGCGCGACGGCGTTAAACATTTCAAGCTGGGTTAAGTCCATGGCATTCTCGTTTCGTGAATAAGGTGGTTAGTATTATTCATTTTTAAGAAATAGCAGAGTGAGCCACAATGAATCAACCGAAATGCGTGGAGAACATCATGAAATATTCATCTGCTACACATGCCCTGTCCGTTAACCCGGCAACGGGGGAAACCCTCGCTGCGTATCCCTGGGCGACGCCGGAAGAGGTTGAACGCGCGATTTCTCAGTCTGAAGCGGGGTATCGCCAGTGGCGACGCGAAAGCGTGTCCCATCGGGCGCAGAAGCTGCGGGATCTCGGCGCTGCGCTGCGAAACCGCGCGGAAGAGATGGCGCAGACCATCTCCCGTGAAATGGGAAAACCCATCCTGCAGGCGCGGGCGGAAGTGGCAAAATCCGCCGGTCTGTGCGACTGGTATGCCGAGCATGGCCCGGCGATGCTGCGTGCGGAGCCTACGCTGGTGGAAA
Organism: Enterobacter sp. DC1; assembly: GCF_000568075.1. NCBI lineage: Bacteria > Pseudomonadati > Pseudomonadota > Gammaproteobacteria > Enterobacterales > Enterobacteriaceae > Enterobacter > Enterobacter sp. DC1. The sequence continues at coordinate 371,860 of NZ_AZUA01000001.1, read as the reverse complement.
ACCACAGCGCGGTCATTGAATACCGTCCGCTGGGGCCGATTCTCGCGGTGATGCCATGGAACTTCCCTCTCTGGCAGGTGCTGCGCGGCGCGGTACCCATTCTGCTGGCAGGTAACAGCTATCTGCTTAAGCATGCGCCAAACGTGCTCGGCTCAGCGGATCTTATTGGGCAGATCTTTGCGGATGCCGGTTTCCCTGAAGGCGTATTCGGCTGGGTGAACGCCACCAATGACGGCGTAAGCCAGGCGATTAACGATCGCCGTATTGCGGCCGTGACCGTCACCGGCAGCGTGCGTGCCGGTGCGGCCATTGGCGCGCAGGCAGGAGCCGCGCTGAAAAAATGCGTTCTTGAGCTGGGTGGCTCCGACCCGTTTATCGTACTTAACGATGCCGACCTGGATCTTGCCGTGAAGGCGGCGGTGGCGGGTCGCTATCAGAATACCGGGCAGGTGTGCGCGGCGGCCAAACGTTTTATCGTCGAGGAGGGTATTGCAGAGACCTTTACCCAACGTTTTGTCGAGGCCGTTTCTGCGCTGAAGCTGGGCGCACCGGATCGGGAAGAGAACTTCATCGGCCCGATGGCGCGTTATGACCTGCGCGATGAGCTGCATCAGCAGGTGCAGGCCACCCTAGCCGAAGGGGCAACGCTGCTGCTGGGCGGAGAGAAAATCAGCGGAGAGGGCAATTACTACGCGCCAACCGTGCTGACCAACGTCACCCCGTCGATGACGGCGTTCCGCCAGGAACTGTTTGGTCCGGTCGCGGCCGTTACGGTAGCAAAAGACGCGGAGCACGCCCTGACGCTTGCCAACGACAGCGACTTTGGCCTGTCCGCCACCGTCTTTACCGCTGACGCGACGCTTGCGGATAAGTTCTCCCGCGAACTGGAGTGCGGCGGCGTGTTTATCAACGGCTTTAGCGCCAGCGATGCGCGCGTGGCCTTCGGCGGCGTGAAGAAAAGCGGCTTTGGCCGCGAGCTTTCCCACTTTGGGCTGCACGAGTTCTGCAACGTGCAAACGGTGTGGAAGGATCGCGTGTAATTTATCGCCCGCCTGTGATTTCGGCCCTCATCACGAGGGCCGTTGTCATTTATCTGCAATGGTTCTGTCATTTTCATTTCGTAGACTCGCACGCGTCTAACGCATTGTTAATGAAGATAATTATGAACCTAACGCAAATTTTTCGCCGTATTGCGCAGCGTCTCACCCCTCGTCACTTTGGCCTGCTGACGGGTATCTTTTGCATTATTGGCCTTTTCTCCGCGCTGCAGCTCTCCTCGTCCTTCCTGCTTAACGCCTCCCTGAACGACGCCCAGCGCAACGAGCAGCAAAACCTGCTGGCCTGGCAGCAGCAGAGCAAGCTGGATCTGGCCCGCGTTTCCCTGCTGGCGGCAAGCGATCTGCTTAACCGGTCCGGCGTCTGGTTTATGCAGGATAAAGAGACCGGCTCCGACGGAAGCTGGCACAGCCTGATGGACGATGCGCAAAAGGCGCTGGCGGTTTCTCAGCAGGCGTGGAAGGCCTGGCTGGCGCTGAATCCGCCGAAAGACGATGCTCTGGTTAACAGCTATCAGCTTTTCTACGGCGCGATCAACGAGCAGGCTGAAGGGCTTCTCAAGACCAACACCATCGACGCTTTTTTTGCCGTACCGGCTCAGGCGTTTCAGTCTGATTTTAACGACAACTATGCGCGCTATCAGCAGGCAAGCGAGAAGCAGGCCATGCAGGGGCGCCAGAGCCTAATGGCACAGCTCTCAGGCCTGCAAACGTTGTTCCTGTTTGCACCGGTGCTGCTGCTCGCCATCGCGGTTGCCGTCTGGTTCGGCATGTCCAGATGGGTGATTACGCCGCTGCGTCGGTTGATTGCGCATATTAACCGGCTGGCGGCAGGGGATCTCTCCGGCACGCCGCCGGACGTCATGCGCTTCAACCGGGAGATAGGGCAGCTTAGCGACAGTATTGCGACGATGCAGCACGGTCTGCAGCAGCTGGTGACGCAGGTCAGCCATGCCACTGCCACCATGGTGGAGAATATTGGCTCCCTGGCGGAGGGTAATCAGAAGCTGTATCAGCAGTCAGCGCGCCAGGCGAAAGAGCTTGAGGATGTGACGGCGCATATCGCGGCGCTGGAAAGCCATGTGGAAGGGAATACCGGCTATGCCAGGCTCGCCAGCTCTCGGGCCGATGAAGCGCGGCAGGCCGCCGTGGGCGGTGACCGGATGATGTCTACCGTGAATGCGTCCATGCAGGCGATCGTCGACCGATCTTCTGAGATGCGCGGGATCGTGGCGATGATCGACAGCGTGGCGTTTCAGACCAACATCCTGGCGCTGAATGCCGCCATCGAGGCGGCCCATGCCGGAAACCAGGGGCGCGGCTTTGCCGTCGTCGCAAGGGAAGTCGGGCTTTTGGCCAGAAAAAGCAGCCACTCGACGCAGACCATTCAGGAGCTTATTAACCGCTCGCTGCAGGGCATTGAAGAAGGTTCCCGCGCCGTTAACCTGATGGAGGAAAATCTGCAGCAGGTCACCGGTCTGGTGGGCAATTTAAGCAGTTTGCTTAATGAGATCTCCACCGCCACGCTCAGTCAGGGAGACAGTATTCACCAGATGACGCGCCAGCTTCAGGCGCTGAATCAGGTCTCCCGCCAGACGGACCTGCTGGTCTCAGACGCCTCGGATGCCTCTGAGCGGCTGCAAAAGCAATCCGATCTTTTATTGCAGGCCGTTTCGCGTTTTCGTCTTAGCGCCTGACGCAATACATAAGCCTCTGTTATACTCGCAGCCCGTTTTAGCCTGAGGGCAAGGAGCAAAGTGTGGCTGCGGTCATCCATAATGAGATGTTGGACGAGATTCTGGCGCAGGTTCGTCCTTTAATTGGAAAGGGGAAGGTTGCCGACTATATTCCGGCCCTTGCCTCGGTGAGCGGGAATAAGCTGGGGATTGCTATCTGTACCATCGACGGACAGCGATACCAGGCAGGCGATGCGGCTGAGCGTTTTTCCATTCAGTCCATTTCGAAAGTGCTGAGTCTGGTTGCGGCGATGCGCCAGTATGAAGAAGACGAGATCTGGCAGCGTGTCGGTAAAGATCCATCCGGCCAGCCTTTTAACTCGCTGCTTCAGCTTGAGATTGAACAGGGTAAACCGCGAAATCCCTTTATCAATGCCGGGGCGCTGGTTGTCTGCGATATGCTGCAAAGCCGCCTCAGCGCACCGCGCCAGAGAATGCTTGAGATTGTTCGCCAGCTCTCGGGCGTTGACGATATTGCCTATGATGCGGTGGTGGCACGCTCGGAGTTCGAACACTCCGCCCGTAACGCGGCTATCGCGTGGCTGATGAAATCCTTCGGTAATTTCCACAACGACGTGGCGACCGTGCTGCAAAACTACTTCCATTACTGCGCCCTGAAAATGAGCTGCGTTGAGCTGGCCCAGACGTTCCTGTTCCTTGCGCACCAGGGGCACGCGCCGCATCTCGATCAGGAGGTGGTTTCTCCGCTTCAGGCTCGTCAGGTTAACGCGCTGATGGCCACCAGCGGGATGTATCAAAACGCCGGTGAGTTTGCCTGGCGCGTTGGGCTTCCGGCTAAATCGGGCGTCGGCGGCGGAGTCGTGGCGATTGTGCCGCATGAAATGGCGATAGCCGTCTGGAGCCCGGAGCTGGATGAAACGGGAAATTCGCTTGCCGGGGTGGCGGTTCTGGAGAAACTGACCCAGCGCCTGGGACGTTCCGTATACTGATGCCCGATCTGGATCCTCTCTTTTCCCGCCTGGCGCGATCGGCATTTCGCTCGCGCTTTCGCTTAGGCGATAAGGAACGACAGTACTGCTGGGACAAAGGCCCCGAAACCATTGACCGGCACGCCGCGGATTTTGTCGAAAAGCGCCTTGCGCCCGCGCATCCTGCAAACGACGGTAAACAGACGCCCATGCGCGGTCACCCGGTATTTATCGCCCAGCATGCCACCGCCACCTGTTGTCGGGGCTGTCTGGCAAAATGGCATAACATTCCACAGGGTGTAACGCTCACCGCGCCGCAACAAAATTATATCGTCAGCGTCATCCACCACTGGCTGGTGCTGCAGATGAACGCCTAAATTTGACGAGTTATGCTCCCGTGGTATTTGTGTTATAGATGCATCCCAAGTTAGTCCCGATCATGCTGACGACCGCAATAATTGCCATAAGCTTTCATATGGAATGATATTTAATGCGTTCTGCTCTTACCGCTTTCAGGCCGTTCCAGGTTGACACGCCGCTGCGAAATGCAGCGACGATCTTCATCCTTACAACCTTATTCTATTTTGTAGGCGCGGAATTACGGCTCGTTGAGGCCCTGTCGCTGTTCTGGCCGCTGAATGGCGTCATGGCAGGGATCTTCGCCCGCTATGTTTACCTGAATCGCCTGCATTACTATGCGGTATGTTATGTCGCGATGCTGTTGTACGACGCGGTAACGACCAACTGGGGTATGGCCTCAGTGGTGATTAACCTGTCTAACATGATCTTTATCGTCGTCGTCGCGGTGCTGGTTCAGCGCGACAAGCGGCTGATGAAGAAAACCCCCGATCCGCTTAACGCGCTACGCCTGTTTAACTACTGTCTGATTGCCGCGCTGCTTTGCGCCTTGCTCGGCGCGGTAGGGTCGGTCGGGATTGATAGTCATACCTTCTGGCCGCTGTTTGCCGACTGGTTTAGCGAGCAGTTCTCAACCGGCGTGCTTGTTGTGCCCTGTATGCTCACGTTACGCATGCCCGGGCGCGAGCTCAGGCTACGTCTGGAGCAGCTGCTGCCGGTGATGGCGCTGATCGTCTCGGTGATCGCGTCGGTGGTGATTGGCGGAGCGGGGAGCCTCTCGTTTCCTCTGCCCGCGCTTATCTGGTGTGCGGTTCGTTACTCGCTGCCTGCGACCTGTCTGCTGACGTTTATCACGGGCGCCACTGAAATTATTCTGGTCGCCAACTCGATTATTAATATTGCCGTGGCGACGCCGTTTACGACGCCAATGATGTTTTCAGCCCGGCTGGGGATCGCCACGATGGCGATCTGTCCGGTGATGGTATCCGTCAGCATGGCGGCGATTAATTCCCTGATCCGCCAGGTTTCACTGAGGGCGGATTATGACTTTTTAACGCACGTCTACTCGCGTTCCGGGCTTTATGAGGCGTTAAAGCATGAAGAGACGTACCGGCACACGCGTTTTCTGACCGTCATGCTGCTGGATATTGATTATTTCAAGAGCATTAATGATAACTACGGCCACGAGTGCGGAGACCGCGTGCTGGCGTCGTTTGCCCGACAGGTTCAGCAGGTTGTCGGCGAAGACGGCATGGTGGCGCGCATGGGCGGGGAAGAGTTCGCCGTGGTGGTCAATTCCGGCGACGCGCAGCACGGTTTTGAACTGGCTGAACGTATCCGATCCACCGTTGCCTGCCATCCTTTTACATGGCGTCACCAGACTCTCTATCTGACGGTCAGCATTGGCCTCGGCAGCGGAAAGGCCGAGGCCTGGCAGCTGACCGAGGTCTTCAACAAGCTCATGGCCGAAGCGGACGATCATCTCTATCGTTCCAAAAAAGCGGGTCGAAACCGCACCAGCGCCCGGGTGGCGGACGAGCAAATTGCCGCGCCCTCCGGGAGTGAAACATAGCTGCGTTAATCGTCATAAGGCATTGACGTGAATAGTAAGCGGCTTAACAGGATGTCAGAACACTGACAATGTCTCTGTTTAAGCTACGCTTTTAGTAACGCTTTACGTCAGGAGACATTATGAAAGCACCTGCAACCCCTGAAAATGAAACAGACAGACTCAACTCGCTACGAGAATCGGGCCTGCTTGAGATCGACAGCTCCCCGGCGTTTGACCGCTTAACGCGTCTGGCAAAACGCTTCTTCCAGGTGCCGCTGGCGATGGTCAATCTCATTGATGAGCATTCGCTAATTGTGAAGTCGGCCGACGGCCAGGCACCCGGCAGCGTTCCGCGTAATATCTCATTTTGTGGCCATACGATCCTCACCGAAGCGCCGCTGGTGGTGGGGGATATGCTTCAGGACGATCGTTTTGCGGATAACCCGCTGGTGGCCGGTGAGCCTCGCGTGCGGTTTTACGCGGGCTTCCCGCTGCGCCTGCGCGACGGCGCAAGCGTTGGCTCGCTGTGCCTGATTGATTACGCTCCCCGGGAGTTTTCTGCCGCCGACCTCGCCGTTCTGGGAGATCTTGGCGCGCTGGCGGAAGATGAATTTGCAGCCATCAGCGCGGCGACCACCGATGAATTAACCGGGCTATTCAACCGTCGGGGCTTTAATCAGCTCGTGCGCTTCACACTTTCCGTTGCCCGGCGCCGGGCCGAGCCGCTGACGCTAGGCTGGCTGGATTTGGATCGCTTTAAGGAAATTAACGATCGCTTCGGGCATGAAGAGGGGGATAAGGCGCTGAAAGCGATGGCGCAGCTGATGCGCGCCTCTTTCCGTGAGGCGGATCTGCTGGTTCGTTTTGGCGGGGACGAGTTCGCCGTGCTGTTCGCGGATACGGATGAGCAGGGCGCCTGGATTGCCATGCAGTATCTTGCCGAGCAGGTAGAAAATTATAACGCCCGGAAGCTTCACCCCTGGTCGCTCCATTTCTCGTGGGGGCTCAGTGAATTCGATCATAACGGCAACGACCTGCAGCAGTGGTTAAAAGAGGCCGATGAAAAGATGTATGCCATGAAACAGCAGCGCCAGCGCGCCCGGTAGCATAACAAAAGCGTATGTCCGATCCGTTTGCGTTAAGAAGATGTTAAATGCACAGTGACGGTATTCAACGTAAGGAAAAACAATGAATACCTCACTGCAAATCAAAAACCTCACCCGAGACGAAATTCTCACCCATCTTGATGCGCTGGCCGGGATCCTCGAAAACTGTGTGAACGGCGGGGCGTCCGTCAGCTTTATGCTTCCCTTTAGCCTGGAGAAGGGCCGCTCTTTCTGGCGCGGCATCGCTGAAAGCGTAGGGCGCAACGAGCGCCTCGTGCTGGCCTGTGTCGACCCGCAGGACGGCGTCATCGGAACGGTGCAGCTGATCGTCGACCAGCCGGAAAACCAGCCGCATCGCGCCGATGTGGCGAAGCTGCTGGTTCACGAGAAAGCGCGCCGGAAAGGTGCCGCGATGGCATTGATGGAAGCGCTTGAAGCGGAGGCGCGGGCCAGAAATATTTCGGTTCTGGTGCTCGATACCTCCACCGGCAGCGGCGCCGAGACGTTCTACCAGCGCGCCGGCTGGCAAAAAGTAGGGGAGATCCCGCGCTATGCCCTGATGCCGGGCGGCGCGATGACGGCCACGTCCGTGTTCTATAAGTTCTTATGATTATTTTGTACAACTACGCCGTGGATTGATCAAAACAGGGTTCCTGGTCGTTAAGTTTTGATAAGTTATCGTACCAATCTTATCAGGCTGTATGACTAATCATAAAAGGAACCCCCTTGTGAACACGCTCAACCGTCGTGATTTTCCCGGTGCTCAATACCCGGAACGCATTATTCAGTTTGGTGAAGGCAACTTCCTGCGTGCGTTTGTCGACTGGCAAATTGACCTGCTAAATGAACACACCGATCTTAACGCCGGAGTGGTTATCGTCCGTCCTATTCAGAGCGACTTCCCGCCGTCGCTGAACGCTCAGGATGGCCTCTATACCACTATCATTCGCGGCCTGAACGGGCAGGGTGAAGCGGTGAGTGAGAGCCGTCTTATTCGCTCGGTTAACCGTGAAATTAGCGTCTACGACGACTATGACGCGTTTCTGAAACTGGCGCACAATCCGGATATGCGCTTTGTTTTCTCGAACACCACCGAAGCGGGTATCAGCTACCACGCGGGTGACCGATTCGACGATGCCCCTGCGGTGAGCTACCCGGCGAAGCTAACTCGACTGCTGTTTGAGCGTTATAGCCACTTCAACGGTGCAGCGGATAAAGGCTGGATCATCATTCCGTGCGAGCTGATTGACTACAACGGCGATGCGCTGCGTGAACTTGTCCTGAGCTATGCCCGGGAGTGGGCGCTGCCTGCGGCCTTTATCCAGTGGCTTAACGAGGCAAACAGCTTCTGCTCGACGCTGGTCGACCGTATCGTGACCGGGTACCCGCGCGATGAAGCGGCCACGCTGGAAGCAGAGCTGGGTTATCACGATGGGTTCCTGGATACGGCTGAACATTTCTATCTGTTCGTTATCCAGGGGCCGGCATCTCTTGCTCAGGAACTCCGTCTGGATAAGTACCCGTTAAATGTGCTGATTGTCGACGACATCAGGCCCTACAAAGAGCGCAAAGTCGCCATCCTGAACGGCGCGCACACGGCTCTTGTGCCGGTGGCATTCCAGGCCGGGCTGGATACGGTAGGCGAGGCGATGAATGATGAAGAGATCTGCGCATTCGTCGAGAAAGCGATTTATCAGGAGATTATTCCTGTACTCGATCTGCCGCGTGACGAGCTGGAATCATTCGCCAGTGCGGTAACAGGGCGTTTTCGTAACCCCTACATCCGACACCAGCTGCTTTCCATTGCGCTCAACGGCATGACCAAATACCGCACCCGCATCCTGCCGCAGCTTCTGGCAGGGCAGAAGGCAGGCGGACAATTGCCTGCACGTCTGACGTTCGCTCTGGCTGCATTGATCGCGTTTTATCGCGGGGAGCGTAACGGGGAGAACTATCCGGTGCAGGATGACGCATTCTGGCTGGAACGTTATCAGCAGCTCTGGGCGCAGCATCGCGACCAGCAGTTGAGCACGCGTGAGCTGGTGCAATCCGTGCTGAGCGTGAGCGAGCATTGGGAACTGGATCTCACGCAGGTCTCCGGACTTGTCGACCAGGTGACCCTGGATCTTGACGCGATTCTCCTGAAGGGAATGCGCGCAGCGGTTAACCCCCTTTGCTAATGACGTCACCCGGCTTCGGCCGGGTTTAATTACACCTTAATTTAGTTACAACATACTATTTGCTCTTTTTTTTTAAAACTGCATGCAGCACCGTGCGGTTATCGTTAAGCAGGTCATAAAATTCAATGTCCCGTTAACATGCTTGCAACCGTGAGGGAGATCACGTTTAATAGCCACGCTCTTTTCCTTCCTGAAACTCACTATGATTGTTCGTCCTAAACAGCACTGGCTACAACTGATTTTTGTCTGGCACGGTTCGGTACTTCCCAAAATTTACACCCGACTACTGCTCAACTTCCTCCTTTCTATCGCAGTTATCCTGATGCTGCCGTGGTATACCTCGCTGGGCATCAAATTTACCGTGGCGCCATTTAGCATTCTCGGCGTGGCGATCGCTATCTTTCTCGGTTTCAGAAACAACGCCTGCTATTCGCGCTACGTTGAGGCTCGCCTGCTGTGGGGGCAGCTGATGATAGCGGCACGCTCGCTGTTTCGCGAGGTAAAAAACACCTTGCCTGACGATAAGCACCTGGGGGAATTTGTCCGCCTGCAGATAGCTTTTGCCAACTGCCTGCGCATGACCCTGCGCCGGGACCTGAACGCCGAACAGCTCTCTCGCTATCTTGCTGCGGATGATTTACGTCACGTGATGAGCGCCAACTCGCCGGCGAACCGTATTTTACTGATCATGGGGGAGTGGCTGGCCGTGCGGCGGCGAAACGGGCAGCTTTCAGACATCCTGTTCCACAGCCTGAACAACCGTCTGAACGATATGTCCATCGTGCTTTCCGGGTGCGAGCGCATTGCGACCACGCCGGTGCCCTTTGCCTATACGCTGATTTTGCACCGCACGGTGTATCTGTTCTGCATCATGCTGCCGTTCGCGCTGGTTGTAGATCTGCACTACATGACGCCTTTTGTCTCGGCGCTGATCTCCTACACCTTTATCTCGCTGGACACCCTGGCGGAAGAGCTGGAAGACCCGTTCGGCACAGAAGATAACGATCTGCCGCTGGACGCCATCTGCAACATGATGGAACGTGATCTGCTGCAGATGAACGATGAAGAGAACATTCCGGAAAGGCTGATGCCGGATAAGTATTATCAGCTGACCTGACGGGCGTTCCACTCGTCGCGTGTGATCTCCCACAGTTCGGAATCCAGCATGCCGCTGACGTAGGCTTTTTGTTCCGTTCTGATAAGCCGCATGCCGCTACTGTCTGAAATACGCCGGGAGCGGCTATTGGCGGCGGCTTTCGGGGCGCGCAATACGGGTTTGTTTAGCGTATTGAACCAGAAATCCGTCGCGGCAATGCTGGCCTCGCGCATGTATCCCTGGCCCTGAAACTCCGGGCCCAACCAGAATCCTCGGTTGTTATCTTCGACGTCGTACAGACAGATAATGCCCATCAATTCATCCGGCGTCTCTCGGCGTCGGATGCTCCAGAACCAGGCGATCCCTTTTGCCATATCCGGCAGCGCCACGTTGTTGACATAGTTTTCTGCGCCGTTGTCCGGGTAGGGCCAGGGCACGGAAGAGACCATATAGCGGACAATCTCCCAGCGCGGATAAAGCTTTTGAATCTGGGCCGCATCTTCGGCAACCAGCGGTTTTAGCAGCAGGCGTTCTGTCGTGAGCGTCGGTATCGTCATCCGCGGATCTCCATATTTAAGCGTTATGCTTTTGTTTGCGTTCTGGTATTTTCATCTTTACGGCACTCAATCCCAGCGAACTCTTTTCCCATACTACTAACAATTGCAGAGGTCAGCATGGCATTAAGACGGGCCAACCCACAGGAAGCCGAAATACTCTGGAATATTCGTAATCAGGCGATTCGTCACGGCTGTAAAACCAGCTACGATGCCGACGTCATTGCGCGCTGGACGCCGGATCTCATGCCCGAACGCTATCGGCAGATGGTCATTGAATACCCTTTTTACGTGGTGGAAGATGAAAAGGGCGACGTTGCGGCGACCGGCTATCTGGATCTGGATACCCACTGTCTGGAGGCGATATTCACCTTGCCTGCGGCATCCGGTAAAGGCATGGCGACCCGGATTATCGAGGCGCTCAAAAACGAGGCCCGCAGCCGGGGGATAACCCGCCTGAGGCTGGATGCAACGCCTAACGCCCAGCCGTTTTACCAGAAGCTGGGGTTTGTGACGCTGCGCGAAACCTATCATCACTCGCGTATGGCGGGTGCTGATTTACGCTGTTTCGAAATGACGATCGATTTGTAATGTGAGGAACACATGGCTGTCACAGTAAGACCTCTATGCGAAGACGATTATTCCCGGTGGCGACCGCTTTGGGATGGCTATACCCATTTTTATGATTGCTACCTTGAGGAATCCGTCACCGCATCGACATGGGAAAGGGCGCTTTCAGCACATTCACCGATGTTCTGCCGGGTGGTAGAGAAGGACCAAAAGGTCATCGGTTTCGCGATGTGCATTCTGCATGAAGGAACCTGGTCAACGGCCCCCGTCTGCTACCTGGAAGATCTGTTTGTTGATGCCGACGAACGCGGAGCGGGAGCCGGTAAGGCGCTCATTGATGCTCTGATTGAGGAAGGCAAGCGCGAAGGGTGGTCAAAACTGTACTGGGTCACCCGGGAGAACAACCCGGCGCGTAAACTCTATGACAAATATGGTGAGGCTGACGACTACGTCCGCTATCGCCTCTCCCTTTAAGACGACAACGCCTGTGTTTGTATCACACTGTATCTGCGTCCCGGATACATACACAGGCTTGCAATAAACCCGCTTTCGCACATATCCGCTATACATTGCCGTGTTGTTATATCCCCGTGAATTGTACTCAACCGGAGATACCAACATGTTTAGCAAATTCGCGTACTCAACTCTCGCACTGACCGTTTCGCTTGGCACCGTGATGTCCTGTCAGGCCGAAGTTACCGGCACAACTTTCGCGGCAGCCTTTGATCATCCACAGCAAATTAACGCCGGCGATCTGAATGTCGGTTATGTCGACATCGGCCCGAAAAATGGCCAGCCGGTTATTTTACTGCACGGCTGGCCGTACGATATTCACAGCTACGCCGACGTTGCGCCCGCGCTGGCGGCAAAAGGCTATCGGGTGATTGTGCCTTCTCTGCGCGGCTACGGCACCACGCGCTTCCTGTCAGCCAAAACGCCGCGCAACGGCCAGCCTTCAGCCATGGCGAAAGATATTGTGAACCTGATGGATGCCCTGAATATTAAGCAGGCGGTATTTGCAGGATATGACTGGGGCGCTCGTACGGCGGATATCGTTGCGGCGCTGTGGCCAGAGCGCGTTAAGTCACTGGTGTCGGTGAGCGGGTATCTCATCAGCAGCCAGCAGATTGGCAAACAGCCGCTGCCGCCAAAAGCGGAGCAGCAGTGGTGGTATCAGTTCTATTTCGCCACCGCGCGCGGTGCTGAGGGCTATGCTAAAAACACGCATGACTTCGCGCGCTTAATCTGGTCTCAGGCCTCGCCTGACTGGAAATTTAGCGATGCTGTTTTTAACGCCAGCGCCAAATCCCTCGATAACCCGGATCACGTCGCCGTGACGCTCAGCAACTATCGCTGGCGTTTAGGGCTGGAAAAAGGCGAGCGCAAATACGACAGCTACGAGCAAAAACTCGCTACGCTGCCGAATATCACCGTTCCAACGATCACTATCGAAGGCGGAAACAACGGTGCGCCGCATCCGGCACCGCAGGCCTACGCGGGTAAATTTACCGGTAAATATGAGCACCGCACCTTCGGGGCAACCGTGGGGCACAATCCGCCACAGGAAGATCCGCAGGATTTCGTCAAGGCCGTCGTTGACGCTGACAAGCTCTGAAATGTGCTATTTTCAGTACGTTACCCTTCGGTCTGGAGATTTCGGTGGAGCATATTGATCATATCCTTGTCGTCGATGACGACAGGGATATTCGTGAACTGATTGTCGATTATCTCGGTAAGTCTGGCTATCGCGCGACGGGCGCGGCCAACGGTAAAGAGATGCGCGTCGTGCTGGATAAACAGCATATCGACCTGGTGGTGCTGGATGTCATGATGCCCGGCGACGACGGCCTTACGCTGTGCCGAGAGCTACGCGTCGGGAAATATAAAGATCTGCCCATCCTGATGCTGACGGCCCGCAATGAGGAGACGGACAGGATCCTGGGTCTGGAGATGGGCGCGGATGACTACGTGGTGAAGCCGTTTGTCGCCCGCGAACTGCTGGCGCGTATCAAAGCGATTTTACGGCGTTTTCGCACGATGCCGCCCAATCTGCAGGTGACAGAAGCCGGGCGGCTGGTGATGTTCGGTGAATGGCAGCTCGATACCGTTGCCCGCCACTTAATCGACCCGGAAGGGGTGATCGTGGCGCTCAGCGGGGCGGAGTATCGCCTGCTGCGCGTTTTCCTTGACCATCCTCAGCGGGTGCTGACCCGCGATCAGCTGCTCAACCTGACGCAGGGGCGAGACGCCGAGCTGTTTGAACGTTCAATCGACCTGCTGGTTAGCCGGGTTCGTCAGCGCCTGAATGAAGATGCCCGTACGCCCGCCTATATCAAAACCGTGCGCAGCGAAGGCTACGTCTTTACGATGCCGGTCACCATCAAAGAGGCTAACGAATGACGCTCTGGCCACGCTCGCTGCTGGCCCGCCTGCTGCTCGTCGTGCTGTCCGGCCTGCTGCTGGCTAACGCCCTGAGCCTGACGCTGGTCATGATTGAACGAATGCACAGCGCCCGCACGGTGATGCTCGGTAATCTGGAAAACGACGTCGCAACCAGCGTCGCCATTTTAAACCGGCTACCGGCCAGCGAGCGCGCGGCCTGGCTGCCGAGGCTTGAACGGGGTAACTATCGCTATATTCTGGGCACAGGGGAGCCCGGCGCAGCGCCGACGGATAAGCGTTCGCAGGATGCCATCCGTACCTTAAAAACGACGCTCGCGCCAGAGTATCCGCTCAGCTTCACCGCCGTTCCCGGCGCCATTTCACACATCCAGGCGCATCTTACGTTACGCGATGGCTCGCCGCTGACCATTGACCTCATCCCGCGCATGCCGCCGGTCGCCAGCTGGCTGCCGGTTGTGCTCATCCTACAGCTGCTGTTGCTGGCTGCGTGCGCCTGGATTGCCGTGCGGCAGGTGGTGCGGCCTTTTTCACAATTTACCCGCGCGGTGGATTCACTGGATCCGGCGGCCAGCACGCCAATGACGGAGAAAGGGCCGCTGGAGGTGCAGCGTGCAGCGCATGCCTTCAACGCGATGCAGGCGCGCATTCAGTCTTATCTCCGGGAGCGCGCGCAGATCCTGGCCTCTATATCTCACGATCTCCAGACGCCCATTACCCGCATGAAGCTGCGCGTCGAGATGGCAGGGGAACCTGAACTTCGCGACAAGCTCCTGAACGATCTCGATAGCATGACGCGTCTTGTCCGCGAGGGTATTGCGTATGCCCGGTCATCAGAATCCCTGGAAGAGACCCCGATGAAGCTGGAGCTGAACGCCTGGGTCAACAGCATCGCCTGCGATTATCAGGACATCGGTAAAAACGTGCAGTTTCAGGCAGGCGAGGCCCGTTTACCGATCGTCACGCGCCCGCAGGCGCTTCGCCGGGTGATGACCAACCTGCTGGATAATGCTCTTAAGTTCGGTGAGTATGCCGTCATTGCGATTGATGATTCGTCTTCCGCAGAGGTGGTGATTCACATCACGGACGGCGGGCCGGGAATACCCGATGACGAACTAGAGGCGGTATTACAGCCGTTTTATCGGGTTGAAACATCGCGCAACCGCGATACCGGAGGAACAGGACTCGGGCTGGCGATTGCAGCACAGCTTACCGCTCAGCTGGAAGGAAAGCTCAACCTGACGAACCGGGCCGGAGGCGGGCTGGACGTCTCCATTACGCTACCGCGCCGTTAGCTAATTGTACGGTTTTGTATCTCCCGGCCCGGGTGATACAGATCCAGACAAAACCTGCTTTTTTACACATATCCTGAACACATCCGCACGATGAAATAGCCTCACTGCAGCGTCGCAGGACTTGTATTGTGAGGTGTCTATGTTTCTGGTAATCGCTTTTCTGGGCGGGATGATAAGCCTGCTCAGCCCATGTACGCTCCCGGTTATCCCGCTCCTGTTCGCCGGTTTTAAGGGGCAGCGACGCCATATTCTGGCCCTGCTCGTGGGGATGATCGTGATGTTCACCCTGGTGGCGATGGCAGTCACCGTCGCCAGCGAGTGGATAGCAGAGGCAACCATCGTCGGGCGCTGGATTGCCCTCGTTATTCTGGCCACGGCCGCGCTGGCCTTAATTTTTCCGTCATTCGCCCAGCGTATTGCGGGTCCGGCCGTCAGCGCGGGCAATATACTCAACGCCCGAAGCGGGCAAACGCGCGGTCTGGCATCGGCTTTTCTGGCGGGGCTAGCGGTCGGGCTGCTCTGGTCTCCCTGTGCCGGTCCCATACTGGGCGCCATTTTCAGCATTAATATCGCGGGCCACTCGGCCATTGCGACGGGCGCGCTGCTGGCGGCCTATGGCAGCGGATGCGCTCTGATGTTAAGCCTGCTCGTTTTAGGAGGCCGCACGCTAATGGCGCCGCTAAGAGCAAAATCGGCGCTGATGGAAAAGCTGCGGCAGGGGGCGGGCGTGGTGATGCTGGCAGCTGTCGTATTTAACGCGACAGGAATGACTTCATTTCTGAAAGGAGCAAACGGCGTTGCGGACCGTCTGGAGACAACACTCCTGACGCTGGCGAAACCCGCAGCCGCGCCGGTGAAGCTCCAGCCGGTCATGATGGCAGAGCCCAGCAGCCAGCTGCCTTCGTTAAGCGGCGGAACAGGGTGGATTAACGGTGACCCTGTCACGTCTGAATCATTGCGAGGTAAAGTGGTGTTGATTGATTTCTGGACGTGGGATTGCATTAACTGCCAGCATACGCTCCCGCACGTGCGAGACTGGGCCACGAAGTATCAGTCGCAGGGTCTTGTCGTGATTGGGGTTCACACGCCGGAATACCCCTGGGAAAAACCGCTCGCCTCGGTGAAAAACGCGGTAAATAAATGGCAGCTGCCGTACCGGGTTGTGACGGATAATAACTACCAAATCTGGAACGCTTTCGGGAACCAGTACTGGCCAGCGCACTACTATTTCGATGCCAAAGGCCAGCTACGCTATACCGCCTTTGGCGAAGGCGATTATGAGCTGCAGGAAAAGGTCATCCAGCAGCTGCTCAAAGAAGCCCGTTCATAGCCTGTTCAGGGCTGACGCTGAGCCACAATAAACAGCCGCGGAAAGGCCAGCAGTATCTGCCCATTTTCCTGGAGCGGATACTGCTCTTCCAGCAGTTCATGGTAGCGTTTCAGGAAACGTTTCTGCTCGCTCTCATTCAGTTCCTGGAGCCACGGGCGCAAACCGGTGGCGCTTACCCAGTCAATAATGGCCTGGTGCGAGCTCATTTTATGGAAATAAGTTGTTCGCCAGATATCCACGTCACAGCCCGCCTCCGACAAAATGTCGTAATAGGCATGCACACCCGGGAGAGGTTCGCGGCCGCGGTCAGGGTAGTCTTGCTCAAGCGCCACTTCACGCATTGCTACGTGAGTGGGTTCAAGCCAGTTGTCAGGCATCTGGATTGCTAATACGCCGTTAAGCGTGAGCAAAGAAACGAGATGAGGCAGGAGATCGTAGTGGTCAGGAACCCATTGCAGCGAAGCGTTGGCATAAATCAGGTTCAGCGGCTGGCCAGGCTTGTACTGGCGGATATCGGCCTCAACAAAATGGCAGTCAGGCAATGCGGCTCTTGCTTCCTCGAGCATTGCAGGGGAGTTATCGACACCGGTAATGTGCGCCGAAGGCCAGCGATGCTTCAACAGCGCGGTGCTGTTTCCCGGCCCGCAGCCTAAATCAGCGATGGTGGAGACTTCATCCAGAGAAATTCTGGCGAGCAGTTCAGCGGCAGGACGCGTTCTTTCCGCGCCGTATTGCAGGTAAAGAGAAGGATTCCAGTCGGCCATTTTGGTTCTCCGTTTAGCATGCTTCTGCAAGAGTAGCACAGCAGTAAGAACAGAGATAATAGGAAAAAATAAGAAAGAGGAAATATTACCCCTTAAATTCTTAAGGGGCAATACTTTAATTGTAATTATTTTATGATTATCGTTTTTTAATATTTTATCGGCTAAGTGCTTCTTGCGCTCTGTACCCGAAACTATAAATATTAGATAATCATGAATGGATATATCCCTGGTGTTTCGTAGGTCTTTGACCTCCTGGCCACTGAGTTTCACGAGGACTTAGTGGCCGGGTACTCTTTAAGTATAAGGAATACCCTGAACAATGGAAGCTGTCCTAAAAGACAGGGGATAATAGTTTCAGGTGTTATTATCAGGAATGAGAGCAATGAATTCTGTTATTGAGTTTTTTTTGCATGAATACGATGATTTGCCGTCAGCATTAGCCCGCGAACTCTACCGACTCAGGAGAAAAACCTTTCGGGACCGACTCGACTGGAAAGTTGAATGCGTTGAAGATATGGAAAAGGATCAATTTGACAACCCAAACACGACATACTTGTTGGGTATGTATGAGGGAGAGTTGTTATGCGGCGCGCGATTTATTAACTCGACGCATCCGACGATGATAAGCGAAATTTTTCACAATTATTTTTCCGAAACAATTTTTTTCCCGGCAGATGTTCCCTGCTGTGAAATTAGCCGTTTATTTTTAGATAAAGAAAGAAGAGACTCCGCAAGTCTGCAGGGCGTGCCCGCCAGTAAGGCATTGTTTCTTGCAATGAATATGTATTGTATAAAGAAAAAATACCATGGAATGTACGCAGTAGCCAGTCGTGGTATGTATGCAATATTTCGCCATGCGAACTGGAAAGTTGAAGTTATTCAACGCGGTGTTTCTGAAAAAGGGGAGGTTATTTACTATATTTATATGCCTGCCAGCACCAGCATTATTGAAGATATTATTAGCAAAGACAAATCCAGTCACTGGCTTCGCGAAATGCTGGAGCATTTACGCCACTTATAACCAGTGGCTGAGGCTCAGTCGTCCAGTAAACGTAGCTCTGTTCCAAGTTTAATTGCGTGCCTGGCATTATTCACACCGAGTTTTTTCATTACATTCCCCATATGGAATTTAACGGTGCGTTCGGCAATAGACAAAATAACAGAAATTTCTGCGTAGGTTTTCCCGGCGCTGACCCATTTAAGGATTTGTCGCTCACGTGGCGACAGAAAAACATTCTTTTTCTGTTGATGCTGGCTATACAGATTGAGTGTCTTCTGATGCAGTTGAACAAGGAAGCTTAGAAATTGTGGCCGATATTTTTCAATATCAATACCAGAATGCTTAGGACTGATGACGGATAAGACAACAAGATTATTCAGATAGTCATGCAGAGGGAAAGTCTGCCCCTGGTAGATATCATACTGGACGCTTTCGTTGAAAATGCGCGTCAGGTTATAACCATCGGACAGGATGACATCACTTTCCCAGAAAAAATCTTCAACACAGCGCAAAGCCCGAATGATAACAGGGTCAATGAACTGATATTTCCTGTCGAGGTAGATATCAAACCACTCGGGGCTGTTATTGATTATCCGCATTTGTGAAGGATCTTTCTTGTTCATAATGGCGTAGGCGAAGACGATCCCTTTGAAGTCCTCAAAAAACGCGTCCAGCTCACTCTGAATTAGCGTATTGATCGTTATGTCGTTGTAATATGTGTCCTTCACGTGAGTTGCTTGCCTCCTGTTCGAGTGGAGGAGCAAGTATAATATGCTTCGTTATCTGTAGCGAGTCGCATTTTAATCCAGTCAACAGATAAGACAGGCTACCTAAGCGGGTAGCCTGTCGAACGTTTGGCATTTCTAAATGGCAAATGCAGATGACTCAGCGAATTGTTGGTGATTTTATCGAATCCCGAAATAGTTCACTAAATATAGTAGGCTGCAAAATTTAGGAGGTTTTCCGCTTTACATTCGAGTACCGGACAAGCGTACCGAAGCTGATTCTCATCAGGATTTTAACCCGCAGACTACATAATGCCTTTAAGAGCAATATGATAAAGCAGCATAATGGTTTTACCGTCGACAATCTTGCCTGTTTCAATGCCGCATAATGCCTCTTCAAGCGTCATTTCCAGCACGTCGATATCTTCTCCCTCAGCCTTTATCCCGCCGCCTTCACCGGTTCTGTCTTTCGGATGGTACTCGGCAAGATAAAAATAGAGTTTTTCCGTGACGGAGCCTGGACTCATATAGGCTTCAAAGATTTTCTGCACGCTCGAAACCTGAAATCCTGTCTCTTCTTCCGCTTCTGCTTTTATGCGGCTTTCGGGATCCATGTTGTCCAGCAGTCCCGCCGCGGCTTCAATTAAATCGTCCTCATGGCCGTTGATAAAGACAGGGAAGCGGAACTGGCGCGTCAGGATCACCGTTTTTTTCTCACGGTTGTAGAGAAGAATAGTCGCACCGTTGCCACGGTCGTAGACCTCTCGCTGCTGTCGTTGCCATTCGCCGTCGCGGCGCTGCAGGTCGAAGGTGTATTTTTTAAGGTTGTACCAGTTATCTGACAGGGTTTCACTGTCAATGATGCGCACATCTGCACGTTTTGATTGCACGTTTGTTCCTCCTTACGTAGAGTAATTATCATAAACAGCATTATCGTGCATTTTCAAGATAAAACATGCAACATCAGGAATTCATGATGCTCACCAGTCAGCGAAAACAACTGATCCTCGAAAAGCTCGGCGCCGAAGGTCATGTCCAGTCAAAAGCACTAAGTATTTTCTTTGACGTCTCGGAAGACACCATTCGGCGTGATTTACGCGAGCTGGCGGCAGAAGGGCGTTTACAGCGTGTTCACGGCGGCGCGCTGCCGTCATCTTCTGCTGTTGCGCCATTTGCCGAACGGCAATCCGTGAAGATGGATGCAAAAAAAAGGGTGGCCCGCAAAGGCGCGCAGCTGATTTCATCAGGCCAGGTGGTGATCGTCGACGGTGGCACGACAACTTCGGAGCTGATTACGTTTTTCCCTCCTGACCTGCGCATCACGGTGGTAACGCACAGTCCGAGCATCGCCCTGGGGCTTGTGGAGCATCCGTCCATCGAGGTGATTCTGATCGGCGGTCGCTTGTATAAGCACTCCATTGTTACGGTCGGCGCTGCGGCCATCGAAGGCATCGAAAATATTCATGCAGATCTATTCTTTATGGGCGTGACCGGGATCCATCCTGAGGCGGGGCTGACAACCGGCGATTTCGAAGAAGCGTGCATCAAACGTGCATTTTCCGGCAGAGCCGCGGAGACGGTCGTCCTGGCTTCTCCGGAAAAGGTCAACACAGCGTCTTCGTTTGTGATTGGCGATGTGTCATCGGTGAACACCATCGTCGTAGAAGACAATACCGATCGGGACTGGATCCGCGCGGTCTCGGAAAAGGGGGTCTCCGTCGTGTTGACCTCAGAGAGTGACTGAAGAAGCCTTGTGCTACACGCCCTCCGGCGCATGGCACACCGCCTCAATATTGTGGCCATCGGGCGAGATGACAAACGCGGCATAGTAATTTTCACCGTATGACCTCAGACCCGGCCCGCCGTTATCACGCCCACCGGCGCGCAGGGCGGCATGGTAAAACGCATCGACCTGCTGGCGCGTGTCGGCCACAAACGCCAGATGCAGAGGCGCAGGTTTTTCATTTGTCTGAAAAAGACATAGCGAAACGTCGCCTGAACTCATTTCGACGCCGTAGTCTGGCGTGCCTTCATCGATGAGCTCTACGCCAAGCGGCTGAAGCGCATAGAGGAAGAAGGTTTTACTTTTTTCATAATCACTGACGCCGAATTTCACATGGTCGAACATGGTTCCTTCCTTTATGAGATGGAGAAATAACCAGTATAGAAGGAGAGTGGGGGCGAACATGCTAAACAACGTGTCAATGTGACCGTCATCAATTTATGCAGTCTTTCCCGATGCCGAAACGGACAAATGGCATATTTAAAACGTCAGGGTTTGAGCTGGAAAAATAGACCACTCCTGTTCTGTTGTCCCGCGGTTTATATTTTTTCAACATCTCAAGCTCAATTCCGGTGCTCATAAATGTTTTTCCGTTTTGATCAAACAGGAAGAAACATATCTTATTATCTTTGCCCGGTTCAATACTTTTACCCGACGCGTTATCCAGCGTAACCTTATAGCTGACCATATATTTTGCTTCGCCCGTTGTACTGTCCCATTGGCTTCCCTGAGACTCTTTTTGAGCGAAAATGGTTATCCCGGTGAGCTTGTCGTCATGTCTCTCTTTCTGAGCGGCCTGAGCCGTCCCGGCGGCGGACAACGCTAACGCAAGACAAATTCCTTTAGCCAGGAGACTTCGCATTTTTCTTCCTCTTCATTTTTTACACTGATTCACTATAGACAGAATTGATTTATGCAACCCAGGATCGTGAGGTGCATAATAAAATTCAACGGAAGTCTGTTTCCCGCTAAATTTACTGACTTCGACCCAGGCAACATCGGTATAATCGCTATCCTTGAGATTATATCTTTCGCTACCGTCAGGAAGGGTATCATCAAATTCCAGCGATAAATGTTCTCTGGATGATGCATACATGAGGCAATCAGCAACCTGGCTTTTGGGATGATTGATATAAAAGGATGCCACTTCCGGATGCGTTCCAACTTTACCCAGATCCACGCAACCGCTTAAACACAGAGCGGGGAAGAGTATAAGAAGTTTATTCATAAAGCGGCGCCTCACTGCTGATTGTCAATCAAGAAGGCCAGTTTATCACCGTGCGCTATAACGCACAACCGCTACATAGCAACCCGTTTCCGCCCAACAAATATCCACCGAAGATAATCGTATAGCCAGTTAAACAGCATTGTGTATGGCAGGAAAAACAGTACCAGACCAATCTCAACGAAAAATGCCTCAGTCATGGTTAAATTCAGCATAACCATCGCGACAGGGATTAAGGTGACGATCAGTCCCGCTTCAAAACCCACCGCATGGATTGCGCGAACGAGAAATGTGCGTTGAAACTGATGTTTTTTTTGCAGGGAATCAAAGAGCTTATTAAAAATAAAATTCCAGACCGTTGCGGTAAGGGCAGATATCACGGACAACGAACCTGACTGAAGTACCGACACGTTCATCAGCCAGGCGAGTGACAGCGCGATGATAACGTTGGCCGTCACTTCAAAAATGACAGCATGGAAAACTCTCTCTTTAAAGCTTTTATTTAATTCAATTTCCATTTGCTTACGACAGCGTTTATCAAAAGCTGAAGTATATCAGACATTTTTCAACCCTTTCTAAACGTGCAGGTTATGTTAAATACAGCCCAGGCCCGCTAGCGTAGAACGCACGGCCTCGGTAAGAGGGGTCTGCGGTTCATGGCCTAAAAAGGCGATCAGTTTTGAATTATCCATCTCTATTGTCTGCTCCCAGAGATAGCGCATCTCCCGCATTTCACGCAGCGTGGTGTTAAACGGACTCATTGCAGAGATCAGCCACCATGGAAATGACTTCACCTTCGCCTTAATACCGGCATGCTCCGCGACGTGCTTTATGGCTGTGGTCATCGTGGTCCCATCTGGATCCCAGTGACCACGCATATGGAAACAGGAAAACGGTTCGAGTTCATCCCGCCGCGCCAGCAGTGCCGCAACGGTTTCGGCGACGTCCGGCAGATAAGCCCACTGATGTCCTGCGCCGGTTTGCCCGGGATTTTTAATGACCTTCGGTGGATACCCCGGTTTTACCAGTCCCTGTGAAAACCAGTTGTTGCCTGCGAGGGGACCAAAAAAGTCGCCCGCCCGTAAAATGAGCACCTTACCGCCACGCTGTGCATAGGCTGCGAGCTCTTGCTCCATTTGCACGCGTATTGCTCCTTTTCGGGTAACCGGATTCTGTGGGGAATCCTCGCGTAAGAGGGGAAAAGCATCAGGACCGTAGTTATAAATGGTGCCCGGCAGAACGATTAATGCACCGTTTTGCTCCGCTGCGCTGATGGTGTTATGCAGCATGGGTAAAACCAGCCGTTCCCAGTTTCGATAACCCGGCGGGTTAACGGCATGAACAATCACGCTGCATTCTGACGCCGCTGCCTGAACCTGTTCAGCATTCTGCGCATCGCCGCTTATCCACGTCATGCTTTTGTTATGGGAGTCATTTCCCGGAACGCTGCGGCGCAATGCACGTACATCCCATTCGTCACGGATCAATTTACGGGCAATTTCGCCACCGATCCCACCCGTTGCGCCCAGTATCAGTACCTTATTTGTGCTTTTCATCGTCTGGCCCTTATTGGATATCTGCTTGACATCTTAAGGGCCACACGGGCTAAATGTAATTGCATAATATAAGTCAGCAGGTATGCATTTTTGTATGAAGCTAAATATCCCGTGGGAATGGTATCGCACTTTTTTGGCCGTGATGAAGGAAGGGTCGCTGTCAGGAGCCGCACGCAGGCTTGCCATCACCCAGCCAACCGCCGGACGTCATATTGCGGCACTGGAATCAGCCCTGGGGCTTGTTTTATTTACCCGTTCGCAGACGGGATTGCAGGCTACGGACGCCGCCGTCGAGCTGAAGGGCCATGCGCAGGCAATGGAAAATACGGCCATGATGATTGAGCGGTCGGCGGCCAGTTTCAGCTCCGGCGCAACCGGATTGCGGGGCGTGGTGCGCGTCGCCGCCAGTGAAATCATCGGAACGGAGGTTCTGCCTCCCGTGATTGCACAGATAAAAGAAGAATATCCGCAAATAACCGTTGAACTGGTTCTGTCTAATCGCGTTCAGGATTTACTGAACCGGGAAGCGGACATTGCGGTACGCATGACCACACCGGTGCAGGAGCAACTGATTGCACGTCGGATGGGAAGGGTCGAAATAGGCCTGCATGCCGCGCCAGCCTATCTGTCGCGGCGTGGTGCTCCGGAAAGTATTGATAAGTTATTAACCCATACGCTTGTCGGTTTCGATAATTTAACGCCCTTTATTTTACAGGCACTTAAACAATACCCACAGCTAAACCGCGAGCTGTTTAGCGTGCGGACCGACAGTGATATTGCACAATTAAACCTCATTCGCGCAGGGGCCGGTATCGGAATGTGTCAGGTACAACTGGCAGATTTTTCTCCGCCGTTGCAGAGGATAATGCCTGATTACTTTGCGTTTCATCTGGACACCTGGCTGGTGATGCATGAGGATTTACGCCACAGCCGGGCCTGTAAAACGGTGTTTGATTTTCTTGCTGAGGGTTTACAGGCTTATATCAACAGGGCAAAACGGTAAGTCATGCATGTTGAGATGATCAGCGTGACGATGGCAGCACTTGAGAAGTCACACTCAGAGGCCATTATCATCAGGACAAGGATGTCCAAAAAACGCCAGATTTCGCCTTACTTCATATTAGTACGCATAATGTATATTATGTTAAATACGATATGGGCATCAGAGAATAAGCCATAAACCGTCCAGTCAAGACCCTCATAGTTGCCTTCCCTCTCATATCAATACAGTGGCCTTTTGGCCACTGCATCGGTTACTGAGGAAGTTATCTTTTATTCAGATACTTATTGAAGAATGCCGTGATGTTATCGAACGGGATCTTATCCATACGATCATATAAATCGACATGCGTGGCATCTTTAACAATCAGAAGCTCTTTTGGCTGATTTGCCGCTTCATAAGCTGTTCTGGAGAAGTAAAGCGAATGCGCTTTTTCGCCATGAATGAATAGGATTGGACGCGGAGAAATTTCCTTAATGTAAGTCATCAGCGGGAAATTCATGAAGGACATCGGCGTTGTCACAGACCATGAATTGCCAGAGTTGACGGCTCGTGGATGATATCCGCGCTTGGTCATGTAGTAGTCCGCATAGTCCACGAGGAACTGTGCTTCACCGCCCTTCAGCTTATTGTAGGCTGGCTGGTAGGCCGGTTTGCCGTTTGCCGCATCTTCCCAGCGCTGTAGGCTCATCTTCTCCAGGGCCTGCTCGCGTTGCTCCGGTGTTACGCTGTCATTGTAACCTTTCGACATCACGCGGCTCATATCGTACATGGTGCTGGCAACCACCGCTTTTATGCGTTTATCCACGGCAACAGCATTCAGGGCAATCCCCCCCATACCACAGATACCTATGACACCGATACGTTCACGATCCACATAAGGTTGCAGTCCAATAAAATCGACTGCTGCCATAAAGTCTTCGGTATTAATATCAGGTGAAGCGATATTACGGGGTTCCCCACTACTTTCACCGGTATAAGACGGATCAAATGCCAGCGTCACGAATCCGCGCTCGGCTAAGGTTTGCGCATAGAGACCAGAGGCCTGCTCTTTTACCGCGCCAAAAGGCCCGGAAATAACAAGTGCAGCAAGCTTCTTATTTCCGCGATCTTTTGGGAGATACACATCAGCGGCCAGCGTAATGCCGTAACGGTTTTTAAAAGTCACTTTTTGATGATCCACTTTGTCGCTCCTTGGGAAGGTTTTATCCCACGTCTGAACCAGACGCGGTGAAGAGTCTGTTGCGCCTGGTGCAGGCTGGGCGACCGCAGTTTCTGTTGAAATCAGAGCCATCGCTCCGGCAAGGAGTGCGCCGTTTAAGAATCGCGTTGAAGATTTTGTCGTCATGCTATTAAAACCTTTCATTCAGTGAATTCAGGGTTGTTATTTTGGGAGTCTTTAACGAAAGGTGTTATTAAAATACTCTGCATTATTTGCCCGATCCTCTAAACCTGATGCCAAAGCGTATATTTCAATTTTCATAACTGCTACGTTAATTACGTCGTAAAATGTGAGGCATTACAGAATGATTTCGGACAAGTCGGTTGAGAAACTACTCGGTGAGCTTTCCCGGGATATTGCTCAGCGCACACCCTGTACGGGTGATTTCCCTACAGCCGTAGAAGGACTAGAATTATTCCGGCGAAATGAACCCGCTCCGCCGGTGAGCTGCCTGGTCCCTCCCAGTATCGTTCTGGTGGCCGACGGCGCGAAGATCATGTGGGTTGGTGGTGAACCTTACGAATACAATGCGGAAAAATTCCTGATCACCTCTCTTGACCTGCCAGCCAGCTCGGAAGTATTACAGGCGTCGGCAACCCGGCCCTGTGTCGGCGTAGCCTATAAACTTGACCAGCGCGTGCTGATGGAATTAATTGCACAGGGAAGCCTGCCGCCCGTCAAAAAACGAGACGCGGGAACGGGTGTAGGGATTGGTACAGTTACTGATGTTTTACTGGAGCCTTTCTGCCGCCTGCTCTCTTTGCTTGACGAGCCTCAAGCCATTCCTGTTATCGGGCCGCTGATCCAAAGAGAGATACATTACAGGCTTTTGATGAGCGATCGGTCCGATCATATCCGGCAGATTGCCGCAGTAGACGGCCATGGCTACCGTATCGGTAAAGCTATTGACTGGTTAAAGACCCATATCGCGTCACCTTTACGTGTCGAGGAGTTGGCAAGCCGCGTGCAAATGAGCACGCCCTCTTTCCACCAACATTTCAGACAGCTTGCAGGAATGAGTCCACTCCGTTATCAGAAATGGCTGCGCCTCAATGAAGCCAGAAGACTGATGCTGAATGAGCATTACGATGTCACCACGGCGGCCTATGCTGTCGGTTACGAAAGCTTATCCCATTTCAGCCGGGAATATTCGCGGATGTTCGGTCAATCGCCTAAGAGGGATATTACTGTGCTGAGAAAGTCTGCCGGTAAGCTTTAATATTTCCTGAGCTGACATGTTTCACTGCGAGGATATGAAGTGACATTTCTATTACTCGATGGGCTTATTCCCTACCCGTTCCGGTACTCAAGGAGTGAGAGAAACAAAACATTGATTATTAATATGATTAAAATAGTATCCCGTCACCTGCAACGCTGTAACGAGGTGGCTACCAGCATAAGCAATGCCTCCCCAACACAGCTGCAACAGCTAAAAACTGAGTTGGCTGACGAAATGGGCAAACCTGTAGGTCTACACACCATGGGTATTCCAGCGGCGATCAGTACCCTCGGGGTGATTGTCAGTTTCGCTATTCCTCAGCTGTGGCTGGGGTATGGCGTACTCGCCGGACTCGACCAGCCAGCGGAACACGTATTCGTCTGGGTTGTCCTGATCGCCCTTCTGTTCGCTGGCCTTAACGGCGTGACGATGTTTATGATTGGCAAAGGCAGCATGCGCGCCGTGCGGTTACACCTTACGCTGGCGGTGATAAGCCTGGTATTAACAGCAGCCTATCTGCTGGTCGCGCTGAGCGGTAGCGCAGCTCCGGGCGTCAGTCTGACCGCGGCGCTAGTGAGTATCGGCATGCTACTGCTTAGCGGCAGCTGTATCCTTTCAACCGCCTTCTATAAGATGCTGCTGTTTACTCTGCATAATCGAGCCTGGCGCAAGCTTCTCAGCCACACGCGTGCTAAAACAGCGCGCTGAGCGTTCGTCCCGTAAAAAACCCGCCATCGCTGGCGGGTTTTTTTATGGCTTTTTATGCCTGCGCAGCCAAATTAACTTATACGCCGCAGGAATAATAAACAGCGATAGCAGCGGAGCCGTAATCATCCCGCCAATCATCGGTGCGGCTATCCGGCTCATGACCTCTGACCCGGCACCGGTCCCCCACAGAATGGGCAGCAGACCGGCAATAATCACCGCGACGGTCATTGCCTTTGGCCGCACGCGCAGCACGGCGCCATGATAAAGAGCGTCATCAAGCCCCTGTTCGGTGAACGTTTCCCGATGGGATAACGCCGGCTGTGCCTCAACGGCATGACGCAAATACATCAGCATGACCACCCCAAATTCTGCCGCCACCCCGGCCAGAGCGATAAAACCGGTGCCGGTTGCCACAGACATGTGGAAGCCCTGCCAGTAGAGGAACCATATTCCCCCGACCAGGGCGAACGGCAGGCTCATCAGGATCAGCAGCGCTTCATCCACGCGACGGAACGCCAGATACAGCAGAATAAAGATGATCATCACCGTCATCGGCACCATCAGCTTCAGTTTCTTGTTAGCGTGCTCGAGCAGCTCAAACTGCCCGGAGAATGAGACGCTGGTGCCCGGCCTCAGCTTTACGTCCTGGCTGATGGCCGTCTTAATGTCGTTCACCACCGACACCATATCCCTGCCGCGGGCATCGATATAAATCCAGCTCGCAGGCCGGGCATTTTCCGTTTTCAGCATCGTGGGGCCGGAAACCACGTTGATGTCCGCCACATCGCCCAGCGTGATCTGCTGCTTCATCGGCGTGAGGATAGGCATCTGCTTCAACGCGCTCGGGCTGTTCCGGTAGTCCTGGGGATAGCGAATATTAATCGGGTATCGGGCGACGCCTTCCACCGTTTCACCCACCGTCGCTCCGCCGATGGCCGAGGAGACGAACAGCTGCACATCGCCCACCGTCATCCCGTAGCGGGAGGCTTTTTCCCGGTTGATATCAACGTCAATGTAGCGCCCCCCCTCCAGACGTTCAGCCAGGGCAGATACCACGCCCGGCACCGTTTTGGCTACCGCCTCGATGCTCTGCGCCGTAGCGTCGATATCCGACAGAACGGTACCTGACACCTTGATACCAATCGGGCTCTTGATGCCGGTCGAAAGCATATCGATGCGGTTACGAATGGGTGGAACCCAGAGGTTCGCCAGGCCGGGCAACCGAACGGTCTTATCGAGCTCGTCAATAATCTTGTCAATCGTCATGCCGGGCCGCCACTGATCCTCAGGTTTGAGCTGAATGGTGGTTTCCACCATTTCGAGCGGCGCGGAATCCGTAGCCGTTTCGGCCTTACCCGTCTTGCCGAAAACAGAGGCCACCTCAGGCACGGTTTTGATTAACTTGTCCGTCGTCTGTAACAGCGCCGCCGCTTCTGCCGGAGAGACGCCCGGCAATGTTGACGGCATATACAGCAGATCGCCTTCGTTGATCTTCGGTAAAAACTCGCCGCCCACCTGGCTGAGAGGCCAGATCACCGTGAAGATGGACAAGGCCGCAACCAGCAGGGTTGTTTTTGGCCAGTGGAGCACCCTAATCAGTAGCGGGTGGTAGGCTTTAATCAGCAGCCTGTTCAATGGGTTACTGGTCTCAGCGGGAATCTTACCCCGGATCCAGAATCCCATCAGGATGGGGATAACGATGATGGCCAGCGCGGCCGCACCCGCCATGGAGTACGTTTTGGTGAAGGCCAGCGGACCAAACAGCCGCCCTTCCTGACCTTCAAGAGTAAAGATGGGAATGAAAGACAGGGTGATAATCAGCAGGCTGATAAACAGCGCGGGGCCTACCTCGACAGAGGCGTTGGTGATCACCTTCCAGCGGGTGGCGTTATCAATCTGTTCTCCCGGATGCTGGTGATCCCACTCTTCCAGCCGCTTGTGCGCGTTTTCAATCATGACGATGGCGGCATCCACCATCGCGCCGACCGCAATGGCAATGCCGCCCAGCGACATAATATTGGCGTTTAGTCCCTGGAAATGCATGACGATAAAGGCGATACACAGGCCAAGCGGCAGAGAGATAATCGCGACCAGCGCAGAGCGAACGTGCCACAGGAACAGGGCGCAGACGATGGCCACCACGATAAACTCTTCGAGCAGCTTGGAACTCAGGTTGTCGATTGCCCGATCGATGAGCTGGCTGCGATCGTAGGTTGTGACAATCTCAACGCCTTCCGGCAGGCTGGCCTTCAGCGTCTCCAGCTTATCTTTCACCGCCGTAATGACCTCACGCGCATTTTTGCCCGAACGCAGGATCACCACGCCGCCCGCAACTTCCCCCTGCCCGTTTAATTCGGCAATACCGCGGCGCATTTCCGGCCCCGTTTGTACGCGGGCAACATCGCGAAGATAAATCGGTACCCCGTTCTCTCCGGCTTTCAGGACAATGTTATTGAAATCGTCCATCGTCTGCAGATAGCCGCTGGCCCGGACCATATACTCCGCTTCCGCCATTTCAACTGACGATCCTCCTGCCTCCTGGTTAGACGACTCAAGGGCCTGCTTCACCTCCAGCAGGCTAATGCCGTACTGTGCCAGTTTTAACGGATTGACCTGGATCTGATACTGCTTCACCACGCCGCCGACGGAGGCCACTTCGGCCACGTTAGGGATCGTTTTCAGCTCAAATTTCAGGAACCAGTCCTGCAACGAGCGTAACTCTGCGAGATCGTGTTTTCCGCTGCGATCCACCAGCGCATACTCAAATATCCAGCCAACGCCCGTGGCATCAGGACCGATTTCAGAGCTCACGCCGGCAGGCAGCTTGCCCTGAACCTGGTTCAGATACTCCAGCACGCGCGAACGCGCCCAGTACAAATCGGTGCCATCTTCAAAAATGACGTACACGTACGAATCGCCAAACTGCGAAAAACCGCGCACGGTCTTTGCGCCGGGAACCGACAGCATGGTGGTCGTCAGTGGATAGGTGACCTGGTTTTCGACAATCTGCGGGGCCTGGCCGGGATAGCTGGTTTTGATAATCACCTGAACGTCAGAGAGGTCGGGCAAGGCATCGACCGGAGTGTTGATAATGGTCCATGTCCCCCAGACGCTGAGAAACAGCGCCCCCATCATGACCAGGAAACGGTTGGCGACCGACCGCCGGATAATCCATTCAATCATCATCGTCTCCTTAATGGCCAGAGTGCGCGCCGTCAGCGGCTTCAGCGTGGCGCATGCGCTCCAGCGCGCCGGTAATATTGGCCTCGGAGTCAATCAGGAACAGACCGCTGACCACTACCGACGCCCCCTCTTCCAGCCCGCTGCCAATGCCGGACTGCTGCTGAGATTCATGCAGAATGTGGATCTTTTTCGGTACAAAATTCCCGTCCGCATCAACCGTAATCACGCGCTGTTCTTTGCCGGTATCAATAACGGCCTGGGAGGGGATCAGCAGCATTTCCTGGCTTCGGGTATTCAGCTTCAGGTAGGCATTCATGCCCGGTTTCAGCAGCTCATCCTTGTTAGCGACCTGCAGGCGCACCTGCAGCGTACGGGTGGTTGGATCCACGCTCGGCAGAAGACTCCATTTTTCAACCGGGAAGGATTTATCCGGCCAGGCCGGTATCGAAACAGTAAACTGCGAGGTATCGTTCAGCAGATAAGCAATGGATTCAGGCACTGCCGCGCCGATCCAGACCGGATCCATCCCCTGAATTTGCGCCACCACCTTATCTTTGGAAATATTCATGCCGGTACGCAGGTCAAAGGCCGTGATCACCCCGTCGATCGGCGCCCTGATGGTAAACCGGGTCTGGATAGTGCGGGTGGAACGCAGCCTCTGAATATCCTCATCCGGCATACCCGCCAGGCGAAGCCGTTCCAGAACCCCTTTTATTTGCGTTGGCGTTCCGCCGGTGCCGGATAACAGTAGAAACTCGCTCTGCGCCTCTACCCAGTCAGGAATAGTAATATCAATAAGCGGCGTGCCTTTTTTCACCTTATCGCCCGTCGTCAGCGGGTACACTTTCTCCACGAAGCCTTCCGCGCGCGCCTGCACAATGACAAACTGATAGTCGTTATAGCTGACGTTAGCCGGGATCGTCTGGGCATAATTCAGCGTTCCGCGCGTCACCTTTTGCGTTTTTAATCCCAGGTTCTGAACCTGCGTCGGGTCAATACGGATACCGGCGCTGCTTTTATTGTCGTTTTCATCGGCATATTTCGGTACCAGATCCATATCCATAAACGGCGATTTACCGGGCTTATCGAATTTCACGTCTGGCTTCATCGGGTCATACCAGAAAAGCACCTTTCTTTCTGGTGCGCTATTTTCCATTTTTTCAGATGAATGAAGAGCCTGCCAGGCCGTCACCGATATCAGCCCTCCCGCAATAAGGCTGCTGACTATCATGGCAGCATATTTTATTTTTAATGAGGCCATGCCGCGTCTCGCTATTTAATGCACTTGAGTAAAGAGAGATTGCCCTGCTGAACAAACGAAAAATCAACGTGACTGCCGACTTTTAAAGCATTGATACTCTCGTCAGCCTGAATAAAGGTGAAACGCATGGTCATCGCGGGCCAGCCAATCGCCGGGATAGCCTCATGAGAGATCGTGACTTTTTTATTCGTGAGATCAATGTCCTTCACGATGCCGGTCCCGGTGATGAGCTGCTCTGTGGTCCCTTCGCTGGTAGAATTCATCCCCTCGTGCTGATGAACCTCAGCCTGAAGGCCGGCAGAAAACGCAAAGGAGATCGCACCGAATACAACGGCCTTAATTGAATTGCGCATGTTTATTTTCCTGTTTAATTAAATAACGTTATTCGACCCAACCGCCGCCGAGCGCGGTGAAGAGATTAATTTCATTAACCTGCCGGGCATAAATAAGGTCGAGAATATTTTGCTGCGTGGAGAAAAGAGAACGCTCCGCGTCAAGCACTTCGATATAGCTGACCGCACCGCTGGAATATAACCCTCTGGCCCGCTGCAGGGTGATGCGTAGCGAATCAAGATACCGCTGCTGCGCAGCAAGCTGCTGGTTAATGCTGTCACGCAGCGCGAGCGCGTCGGCAACCTGTTTGAAGGCGGACTGAATTTTTTGTTCGTAATTCACAACCGACTGCTGCTGGCGAATTTCGGCCAGCTTCAGGTTGGCCTTATTTCTGCCCGCATTAAAAATGGGAATGTCGATTTTAGGAATAAAATTCCACATCCCGCTCCCTGACGTGAACAGGCTGGACAATTCCGTGCTGCCGGTTGAAAGCCCGCTGGTGAGTGATATGGACGGGAAAAAAGCAGCGCGTGCCGCGCCAATATTTGCATCGGCCGCTTTAAGCTGATACTCCGCTTCCATAATATCCGGGCGCTGCAGCAGTATCGCCGAGGAAAGGTGGGGAGGCAGTTTTACCGGCGCAACGTCGCTGGCGTTCATGCCGCTGTCGCCCGGCAGCGCGCGATACGTGCCGAGGACCAGCTGCAGGGCATTATTGGCCTGCGCCAGCTCTCCCTCTCTTTTGGCAATCTCTGCCTGCGTATTTTCGATCTGTCCCCGGGCCTGTTCCAGCGCCAGGACGTTCGTACTGCCCGTCACCAGCTGCTGCTCAACGAACGCATAAGACTGCTGGTAATTTGTCAGCGTATCCCGGGCAATGCGCAGCTGTTTATACGCCAGCTGCTGGTTGAAATAGCTCTGAGAAACGTTAGAGACGAGCAGGATATGCACCGCGCGACGGGCCTCTTCGCTGGCGAAAAAGTTTTGTCGGTCGGCATCGCTCATGTTCCTCAGCTTGCCGAAGAAATCGAGTTCGTAGCTAAGCGCAAGACCCGCGTCGTACTGCTGCGCGGTGGGTTTGTCACTTTTCAGCCCGCCGCTGTACGTGATGCCCGAGGAGGCATTCAGCTGAGGATAACGATCCGCATCCGTCACGTTGAACTGCGCCCGGGCTTCCTCGACCTTCAGAGCGGCCATTTTGATATCGCGATTGTTATTCAGGGCTTCCGTAATCAGCCCCGCAACCTGAGGATCGACAAAAAAGCGTCGCCAGCCGGTGTCCTGATACCCCGCCGCCGCAGGCGTCAGGCCGTTACGGGAGAGCGAAAACTGCCGGGGTACAGGTGCTTCCGGTCGCTGGTACTCTGGGGCCAGCGAGACGCAGCCTGCCAGAATAAATACCGTGCTGATGCTTAGTCGTTTTAACAGGAACATAACGGTTCAAATGAAGTCCAGAGTAGTTTTAGGGCTACTCTACGGAACGCATCCTGTTTGACGGGTGACAGGATAATGACAATGTTGTCATTTTTAGCGTAAGTCATTGTTAACGGTCGCAGGCTCACTAGAATGTCATCAGCAGCCAGTCAGGGGAGCATGATGAAAATACTGATCGTCGAAGACGAAATTAAAACCGGTGAGTACCTGAGTAAGGGGCTGACTGAAGCGGGGTTTGTGGTGGACCACGCGGATAATGGCCTGAACGGCTACCATCTCGCCATGACCGCTGAATACGATCTTCTGATTCTGGATATCATGCTGCCCGATGTGAACGGCTGGGACATTGTCCGCATGCTCCGCTCTGCCGGAAAAGGGATGCCCATCCTGTTACTCACGGCTCTCGGCACGATTGAACACCGGGTTAAAGGGCTTGAGCTTGGCGCGGATGATTATCTGATTAAGCCTTTCGCCTTTGCGGAGCTGCTCGCCCGGGTAAGGACGCTGTTAAGACGCGGAAATACGGTGATCGCGGAAAGCCAGCTTCAGGTGGCAGACCTGACGGTTGACCTCGTCTCGAGAAAAGTAAGCCGGGCCGGAAGCCGCATCTCGTTAACCAGCAAAGAGTTCAGCCTGCTGGAGTTTTTCATGCGTCATCAGGGAGAGGTGCTTCCCCGCTCCCTGATTGCCTCCCAGGTGTGGGACATGAATTTTGACAGCGACACAAACGCGATTGATGTGGCGGTAAAGCGGCTTCGTGCGAAAATCGATAACGATTATGAACCGAAGCTGATCCAGACGGTGCGCGGCGTGGGCTATATGCTGGAGGTACCGGATGCGCGTTAAGCTTCCCGGGCGCCCCTTTTCTCTCGCCCTGCGGCTGACCTTTTTTATCAGCCTCTCCACGATACTGGCCTTTTTCGCCTTTACCTGGTTTATGCTCCATTCCGTTGAAAAGCATTTCGCCGAGCAGGATATCAACGATCTGCAGCAAATCAGCACCGCGATGCACCGCATACTGCAATCGCCGGTCGATCCCGACCAAAAGAAAATCAGCAAGATCAAAGAGTCGATAGCCAGCTACCGCAACGTGGCCGTTCTGCTCCTGGATCCGCAGGGCAATATCCTGTTCAGCTCGGCGCAAGGAGCGGCACTGCGCCCTGCGATGAACACGGCGGACTTTAGCGATCACCGCCGCGCGCAGGATGTGTTTCTCTGGACGGTTGAAGACCCTGCCGAAAACATGCACGCCGGGTCCGACATGAACATGGAAACGTACCGGATTATCGCCTCTTCAGGCACGGCAACGCTGCAGGGCAAAACGCAGAACTACGTGATGCTGATCGGGCTTTCCATTAATTTTCATCTGCACTACCTGGAGGCGCTGAAAAAGAATCTCCTGATGATTGCCGCGGCGATCAGCCTGCTGATTATTCTTGTCATCCGCATCGCGGTTCGTCAGGGACATTTGCCCCTGCGTAACGTCAGCAACGCCATTAAAAATATCACCTCAGAAAACCTGGATGCGCGGCTGGAGCCGTCCCGCGTGCCCGTTGAGCTGGAACAGCTGGTCATCTCCTTCAACCATATGATCGAAAAGATTGAAGATGTTTTTACCCGTCAGGCGAATTTCTCCGCCGATATCGCGCATGAAATCAGAACTCCCATCACCAACCTGGTGACGCAAACGGAAATCGCGCTGAGCCAGAACCGCTCGCAGAAAGAGCTGGAAGATGTTCTGTACTCCAGTCTGGAAGAGTACAACCGGATGACCCGGATGGTCAGCGATATGCTTTTCCTGGCGCAGGCGGATAATAACCAGCTGATCCCTGACCGGGTGATGTTTGATTTAAGCGCCGAGGTCATGAAAGTCTTCGAATTCTTCGAAGCCTGGGCGGAAGAACGCAACGTTACGCTGAAATTTAACGGGATGCCCTGCCTGATAGAAGGCGATCCGCAGATGTTCAGAAGAGCAGTGAATAATCTGCTCTCCAATGCCCTGCGCTATACGCCAGCAGGAAAAGCGGTGACGGTTTCCATCAGAAATCAGGATAACGACGTTGAACTGATGATAGAAAATCCCGGTACGCCGATCCCTCAGGAACATCTGTCGAAGCTGTTTGACCGTTTCTATCGCGTCGATCCGTCCAGACAGCGCAAAGGCGAAGGCAGCGGGATCGGGCTTGCCATTGTGAAGTCCATCGTCACCGCGCACCACGGAAAAGTCCGCGTGGAATCGGATGCGGTGTCGACGCGCTTCATCCTCTCCGTGCCGGGAAAAGCGGCCTGAGCGTCAGCGCACGGGCCGACACACTTCCAGTACCTTTTCCCTGAGCCATCGATGCCCCGGGTCCCGCTCCATGCGCGGATGCCACATCTGCGACACCGTAATGGTCCGGGTTTTAAACGGCAGCTCAAAGACGTGTACGCGCTCGTTCATCGGCTGATTGAGCAGGTACAGCGCCGGCACCATGGCAATCAGATCGGACGCCAACGCCACGGATAGCGCCGTCGGAAATCCGGGCACCACGCTGGCGACCTTGCGCTTCATCCCCCGTTCCGCCAGCGCGTCATCGACAAACCCGTGTAACGATCCGTCCGGTGAGGCCACCACGTGGCCCCACGCGACATAATCATCAAGGCTGACGTCAGGCTGTAATGACAGCGGATGCCCCTTGCGCACCGCGCCAACAAACCGATCCTGAAAGAGCCGTTGCAGCCGTATTTCAGGCCCCATATTGCTCTGCACGCCGATCTCCAGGTCGACCAGCCCCTCGCGCAAATAGCGCGACGTTTTTTCAGGTTTCGGCGAGAAGCGGATGCACACCCCGGGGGCAACGCTCGCTACCGCCGCAATAAGCAGCGGCCCAAACGCCACCACAAAACCGTCGTTGGCTCTGATGGTGAAAAGCCGCTCGAGATTTTCCACCTTCAGCGCGTCGGTGGAGGGCTGTAGCACCGCCCTCGCCTCATGCACTGCGCTTCTGGCGCGGTCCCGCGTGGCTTCGGCCCAGGGCGTCAGCACCATATGACGCCCGGCCCGCACCAGAATAGGATCGCCGGTCACCTCCCGCAGCCTGCTCAGGGTGCGGCTCATGGCGGAGGTGCTGAGGTTCAAACGTCGCGCCGCGCCCGCCACGCTGGCCTCTGCGAGCAGAACGTCGAGTGCAACCAGAAGGTTAAAGTCAGGATCGGACACGATGGCTCCTCAGATAAGGCGTTATATGCAATGATTAAGTGCAGCTGATGCGTCTTCCGCCCTGTATACCGCATGATTATAGTTTCGTCATCACTATTCTTATCCGGAGTAACGACGATGACGCTATTTTCAAACCAGCCCGGCGATGAAGGTTTGCCCGGGCATGAACGCGCCCGGGTCATGGCCGCCGTCATGACCACCACGCTGATGGGCGTCTTTGACGGCACCATGATCAACATCGCGCTGCCCTCCATGGCAACGGCGATGCAGGTTCCCGCGAACGTGGCGGTCTGGTTCGCCAACGGTTACCTGCTGGCAGCGGCAATGACGTTAGCCCTCTTCGCGGCGCTGGCGGCGCGCGTAGGCTATCGCCCGGTCTTTTTGTGCGGGCTTGCCACCTTTACGCTCACCTCGATCGGCTGCGCGCTGGCGACTACGCCAGAAATGCTGATCGGCATGCGTATTCTGCAGGGCATCGGCGGCGCGGCCACCCTGAGTATCGCCCCGGCGATCCTGCGATCCGTTTTTCCGGGTCGACTGCTTGGCCGCATTCTGGGGCTGCACGCGCTGCTTATCGCCTCCAGCACGGCGATTGCCCCCGTGCTGGGCGGAACCATACTGGACGCGCTGAGCTGGCAGTGGCTGTTCGCCATTAACATTATTCCGGGCAGCATCGCCCTGCTGCTGGCGTGGCGCGCCTTGCCGCGGGAAACGGCCGTTGACCGCTCATCCTTTGACGCGCCGGGTGCCGTACTCTCCGCCGCGCTGTTAGGCTCGGCGATAATGCTGGCCGACAGCCTTCAGCGCGTGACGCAACACATTGGCCAGGAGACCGTCGGCTGGGGGCTGCTCACGCTGGTCAGCGCCCTCGCCTTTATCTGGCGGATTCGGCGCGCGCAAAGTCCCATCCTGCCGCCCGTCATGTTCAAAAACGGACGCTTCACCCTCGCCGCCCTGACCTCGCTGGCCTCGTTTGTCAGCCAGGGCATCACCTTTGTCGCGCTGCCGTTCCTGTTTCAGAGCGTGTATGGCTACAGCCCGGTGGTCTCCGCGCTGCTGTTCACTCCGTGGCCGATTGGCATCGTGCTGATCGCGCCGCACGCGGGGCGCTGGGCAGATACGATTTCCGCGCCGCTGATCTCGACAATCGGGCTGATGATTTTTGTCGGTGGGCTGGTCCTGCTGGCGACGTTGCCGGAAAGCCCTTCCGCATGGAATATCTGCCTGCGCAGTCTGGTTTGCGGGATTGGGTTTGGCTGCTTTCAGAGCCCCAATAACCGGGAGATGCTCTCTAACGTGGCGCGGGAATATGCCAGCTACGCCTCCGGCGTGTTGTCTATCGTCAGGACGTTTGGACAGTGTCTCGGTGCCGCCGCGGTGGGCGTGCTGCTGGCCGCGACGACGGGATGGGACCATCAACATGCCATCCAGGTTGCACTGTGGATAGCCGTCATCGCCTCGACGGGATCGGTGTTGTTTAGCGTGAGTCGTCTGCGCCCTGCGGTTCGCGCATCAGCCTGATTCGCCCGACGGCGCTACGCTTGCTCGGGCCTACAAGGAAGCTTTGCACAATGTAGGCCGGGTAAGCGCAGCGCCACCCGGCAAGAAAGACGGCGCGTTCGTTTACTCCAGCGCCAGCAGCGCAAAGCTCGCCAGCCAGTGCCCGCCGCTGTAGTGGCTGCCAACCACATGCTCGACGCTTGCCGACAGGTGTTTCGTCACCGCCTCGCGCAGCGCCGGATGCGCCGGATGGTTAGCGGGAAGCGCTTTGGCAATATGCTTCATGCACCAGGCGCGGCTGAGGTTTAATCCGTCGAGATGGGCGATTTTCGGGTCGGTACGATCGCTCACTTCCGCCGGGTTCATCAGCGCCGCAACGAGGCCGACCTCCGGGAGAAACGCGTCAAACCAGGCCGGGAAGCCCTCCAACACTTTGCTCATCAGCAGCGCTTCCGTCAGCGCCCCGGAAATGTACTCATCACCGCCGGGCTCGTAGTGGGCAGGATAGCGCGTGTCGGCGAGATAAAACCTCTCCGCCGCCGTGACAATCGCCTGCTCAAGCGCGCTATCTTCGACGGCTCGGGCGTAGTCCAGCCCCAGCGCGAGGGCAAACGCCGTGTTGTAGTGCGTCCCGACGCGGATCGGATAGGTGAGCTTGCTGAGGTAATCCACCAGCCTATTGCGAATATCCTGGGTTAGCGGCTCTAGCGTGCGGTACCAGCCTGCGGCCTGCGGCAGCGACGACTGTTTTAGCTCCTGGGCCAGCGCCAGCAGCCAGCCGTAGCCATACGGGCGCTCAAACGAGGCGCGGAACGGCGCGGTGAAATAGGCCAGCTCCTTCGCCACGTTCTCTTCCGTCAGGTGCTCGTCGAAAAGCGCGACGATCGCGTTCCGGCTCGGCAGTTCCGGGTAGAGGCGCACGCAGCGCAGCAGCAGCCAGTAGCCGTGCACCGCCGAGTGCCAGTCAAAACAGCCGTAGAAAATGGGGTGCAGTTCGCGCGGCGGCAGCACGTCGCCATCATCATTCAGCAGATGCATGATGTGGTTCGGGTATTCCTGGCGCAAATAGGTCAAAGGCATGCGGGCAAACGCGTCAGCCTGATGTTGCGTTAATTCCATAACAGCTCCTTAGCGAAACACGAGGAAATACATGAGGAACACGTTCACCACCAGCAGGGTTAACGCGGTCGGGATCTGGATCTTGATCACCTGATATTTATCTTTCAGCTCCAGCAGCGCGGCGGGAACGATATTGAAGTTCGCGGCCATCGGCGTCATTAGCGTGCCGCAGTAGCCCGCGTACATGCCAATCGCCAGCAGCGGCGCCGGGTTGCCGTGATGCACGTTGATCAGAAACGGCAACGCGATCCCCGCGCTCAGCACCGGGAAGGCCGCAAACGCATTCCCCATGATCATGGTAAACAGCGCCATACCCACGCAGTAAATCACCACCAGCATAAAGCGGTTATCCGGGTTAACGAACAGGCTCACCACCTTCTGCACCGAATCGCCGGTATTGGCCGCCACGAACACGCCGCCGAGCATGGCCAGCATCTGCGGCAGGATCACCGCCCAGCCGATAGTATCGACAAGACGACGAGACTGACGAATGGCGTGCAGCGGCGTGCCTTTGGTCAGCCACCAGCCGGTGAGGATCGCCGCGACGCAGGCCACGCACAGCGCCGCCAGGGTGAGCTGCTTCTGATCGAGCAGGAACACGCCGCCAACCGAAACCCCTTTCAGGAACAGGGTGCCGATAACCGTCACCACCGGGATCATCAGCGCTGGCAGGAACAGCCAGTTTTTAAGGCGGTTTGACGAAGCGATACGTTCGTCTTCGGTGGACATTTTATAGTGCCCTTTCCCGACAAGACCAAAGCCCGCCAGCAGCGCGATAGCGATAACGCCCCCGCCGATTATCCGGTACGCCAGCGATTTCCCCAGCTCCTGCACCATCAGGTCGCCGAACAGGAAGATCCCGCCGAATAAGAACCAGAACAGCGCCGTGGTAAAACGCTTCGGATTGGCGCGATCGCGCAGGGTCATCACAACCAGCAGCATCACGACGAAGCCGATCAGGTAATACACGCGGTTAATGGTGATAAGCGTCATCATTGCGCCACCTCCTGTTTACCCTGCTCTGCACGCCAGGCCATGACGTCGCGACGGATGCTGGCATCGAGGCGCAGCAGGCGCGTCATATGAATAACTAATGCCGCAATGGCGGTTGGAATAGCCCACAGGCCGATATGCAGCGGTTCGATGCCCGGAATACCGTTCTCTTTCAGGAACGCGTCGATCAGCAGCACCGCACCGAACGCAATGAAGATATCTTCCCCAAAGAAGACCGCAATGTTGTCGCACGCGGCGGCATGGGCTTTGATTTTGTCGCGGATGTGCTGCGGCAGCTCGCCGTATTCGTTCAGCGCCGCCCCTTCGGCCATCGGCGCCAGCAGCGGGCGCACCGTCTGGGCATGACCGCCAAGCGACATCAGCCCTAGCGCGGCGGTGCCTTCACGGGCGACAAAATAGAGCATCAGAATTCGCGCCGAGGTCGCGCTGGCGATCTTCGCCACCCAGGCCTGGGCACGCTCCTTGAGCCCGTAATATTCCAGCAGACCAATCACGGGCAGGATCAGAATGAAGGTCGCCAGCGATCGGCTATTCACGAACTTTTCGCCAAAGGTCTCCAGCAGCATCCCGAAATCCATACCGACCAGCAGACCCGTCGCCAGCCCCGCCACCACGACCACCAGCAGCGGGTTGAAGCGCAGTGCAAAACCAATAACCACGATCGGTATCCCGATCAGCGGCAACAGCGTAGTACCGTCCATAACGATTACCCTATCCAAAGTGAGCGTTGCGCGCCGACGGCTATTTTTTTAATTTGCGGCGAGCGATGTTGTGTTTTTCGTCAGGTTTCGGAAAACCTGCGCTAAAAAGCTATATCTGAACCTCAAAAACATGTAAACAAATTATCAATAAAATGTTCTTATTTTATCGATGAGTTTACATTTCTGGCTAAGGAACGTTATGACCTCGAAAAAGAGTGCTTCACCCGATCGCGACGATATCAACGATGGCCGGATCGTCTCTTCCCGCCATCTGGTGTCCGAGCGCTGCGCGGAACTGTCAGAGCTGGAGTACGCGCTGATCATGACCAGCAACGCGTTCAATAAATGGATGGTGCGCTGCATGGCCGCAGCCGGCGAACCGGATATGGGCGCATTTGACGTCTCGCTGCTGCATCATGTGAACCACCGCGACCGCAAGAAAAAGCTGGCCGATATCTGTTTCGTTCTCAACGTGGAAGATACCCACGTGGTGACCTACGCCCTGAAAAAGCTGGTCAAAGCGGGCTACGTGACGAGCGAGAAAGCGGGCAAAGAGCTCTTTTTCTCGACTACCGAGGAAGGAAAAGCGTTGTGTATGAAATACCGGGACGTGCGGGAGGCGTGTCTGATCGCAATCCACGCGGAGAGCGGCATTGCCGGGAAGTCGATTGGCGAAACCGCACAGCTGTTACGCACGATCTCCTCCCTGTATGACACCGCCGCCCGCGCGGCGGCATCACTCTAAAGCTAAGGACGTCTGAAGAGGGTAATACTGCGTCCGGCCAGTTCGTACTCTACGGTTTCGGTGAACGCTGTCCCAGTGGCAGCGTCATCTGCCGTAGACAGCTCCAGCACCCATCCCCCTTCGCCAAACTGCGGGATCTGGAACGGCACGGTGCCTTCAAACGGGTTGAACAGCATCAGCACGTCGTGCCAGATGCCGTCCTCCTGCCTGAGATCCGGTCTGCTGATGGAGACGCCGAGCGTCGAGCCTTCATCCCACTGCTCGGCCTGCTGCGGACCGCCTCCGGCATTAAACCAGCGGATCTCCAGCCCGTCGCGCCAGCTTTCACGGCGCAATAACGGCTGTTGCGCGCGAAGGGCAATAAGCCGTCGGGTAAACTCGCGCAGCGCGGCGTCGTTTTCGGTTATCCCGTTCCAGTCGATCCAGGAGATCTCGCTGTCCTGACAGTAGCCGTTATTGTTGCCCTTTTGCGTGCGGCCAAACTCGTCCCCGGCCAGCAGCATCGGCGTGCCGTGGGAAAACAGCAGCGTGGTCAGGAAATTACGCTTCTGCCGCTCGCGGGTGGCAATAATATCCGGGTTCTCCGTCGGCCCTTCTTCGCCATAGTTGTACGAGCGATTATCGTTATGCCCGTCGTTATTGTCCTCGCCGTTGTCGGCGTTATGCTTTTCGTTGTACGACACCAGGTCATTCAGCGTAAAGCCGTCGTGAGCGGTGATGAAGTTGACGCTGGCCCACGGACGACGCCCGCGCAGGTCGTACAGATCGCCGGAGCCGAGCAGACGCGCGGCAAAATCGGTAGAGACGTTGTCGCCCTTCCAGTATTCGCGAACGGTATCACGGTATTTGTCGTTCCACTCCCCCCAGCCCGGCGGGAAACCGCCGACCTGATACCCGCCGGGGCCAATATCCCAGGGTTCACCAATCAGCTTGAGTCTCGATAACACCGGATCCTGCGATATGGCGTCGAAGAAACCGCCGCGCGGGTCAAACCCTTCGGGCTCGCGGCCAAGAATCGTCCCCAGGTCGAAACGAAAACCGTCAATATGCATCGACTCCGCCCAGTAGCGCAGCGAATCCATCACCATCTGCAGCACGCGCGGGTGCGAGGTATTGACCGTGTTTCCCGTCCCGGTGTCGTTGATGTAGTATCGGTGCTGGTCCGGCAGGGTGCGGTAATAGCTGTAGTTATCAATCCCCTTAAACGAGAGCGTGGGGCCAAGCTCGTTTCCTTCCGCCGTGTGGTTGTACACCACGTCCAGAATCACCTCGATGCCCGCGTCGTGATACGCGCGTACCATGTCGCGAAAGCCCTGGATCCCAGCCGGGCCGTAATAGCGCGACGCCGGAGCAAAAAAGCCGAGCGTGTTATAGCCCCAGAAGTTCTTCAGGCCACGGTCGAGCAGATGCTGGTCGTCCGGGAACCAGTGAACCGGCAGCAGCTCCACCGAGGTGATGCCAAGACTCTTGATGTAGTCGACCGAGGCTTTGTGCCCCATCCCCTCAAACGTGCCGCGCAACTCCTGCGGGATGGCCGGGTTCATCTGGGTAAAGCCCTTCACGTGGCTCTCATAGACAACGGTATGCGGCCAGGGCACGTTCGGCCAGCTGTTGTCCTGCCAGTCAAAGGCGTCCGGGTCGATAACCTTGCATTTCGGCGTGAACGGCGCGCTGTCGCGCGTATCAAAACTGAGATCCAGTTCGTCATGCCCCAGCTCATAGCCGAAATGCGCGTCGTTCCAGTCGATATCGCCCACCAGTTCGCGGGCGTAGGGGTCGATAAGCAGCTTGTGCGGGTTAAAGCGGTGACCGTTTTCCGGATCGTAGGGGCCGTAGACGCGATAGCCGTACAGCGCGCCAGGCTTCAGGTCCGGCACATAGCCGTGCCAGACCTCATGGGTATATTCCGGCAGTTCCAGCCGGGCGATTTCGTTTTTCCCGGACGGGTCAAACAGACAGAGTTCCACCCGCTCG
The DNA here is from genome assembly GCF_000568075.1 of Enterobacter sp. DC1. Classification (NCBI taxonomy): domain Bacteria; kingdom Pseudomonadati; phylum Pseudomonadota; class Gammaproteobacteria; order Enterobacterales; family Enterobacteriaceae; genus Enterobacter; species Enterobacter sp. DC1. Next base: position 328,035 of record NZ_AZUA01000001.1, on the reverse strand, counting down.
GCGTGAGCGGAGAACAGCGCGAAGTTGACGCCCTTCCCGTCATAATTCGCCCCCAACTGCAGGCCATGACCGGCCCGAATTTCAAACGTTGTATCCTTTGCCATTTTCGTTCTCCACGATTATTCGCAGGTAAGCAGAACCAGTACACATCCCTTTTCTGACGTTAAATCCAGCGTCTCTTGCAGAATGCGGCTTTCACCGCTGAACAGATCCCGATAGCGTTTCCCCGCCAGCTCCTCGGGTATCGCCACCGTGGTATTGACCCACAGCTGATGATTATCGGTGACATCAAAAACCAGACGCGGCACGGCGACAACCAGCGCCTCGTCGTCCTTAACGCGCGCAAAGACAATCAGGTTCTCCTCGCGCTCGCCGGTGACCTTAAGCGGCAGCCAGTCGCCGTAGCGGAATAGCGCGTCGTAATGCGGACGCAGCCGCAGCAGCGTGGCGGTGACGAACTGTTTGACGCGCCCGTCTCGCCAGCTGGCCGGGTTGTCAAACACCGTGGCATCCGCCGCGCTGAGGTTGTGCACCAGCGCGTTGAAGTCCGGCTCCCGTCGGTTATCCGGGTCGACCAGGCTAAAGTTGAGCGCCTCGCTGCCCTGATAGATATCCGGCACGCCGGGAGCCGTCAGCTTGATTACCGTCTGGCTGAGGCTGTTCATCAACCCGGCCCGGATAAAGGGCTGCATCGCCTCGCTAAAATCATGCAGAAACAGCGCGTTGTCCGGCGAAAGCAGATGCCGCGCATAGCTCAGCACCACGCTCTCGTAGCTCTCGTTGCTGTCGATCCAGTCGGTGCGCTGTTTTGCCTCGCGCAGCGCTTTTTCGAGGAAACCAAGAAAACGTTCTTCCAATGATTTAAGCCCTTCGGCATCGTCCGGTGACTGCGCGGCGGGCCAGACGCCCGCCAGCGCCTGATAAATCATCCAGGTGTCGGCGGCGTTCGGCGCGGTGCCGTCATTGAGAAAACGCACCTGGGTCTGGTTCATCTGTCGCCAGCGGGCCAGGTTTTCACCCCACCATTCCGGCGCCTCCGTCAGGGTGTAGAGACGCGCCCGGGCGTCTTCCCCGCGCTTGGTATCGTGCGTGGAGGTGCCCAGCAGCGCGTCGGGCTGACGGGCCAGACGAATGCGCATCTCCTGGTGGAAGCGGGATAATGAAAACGCGCGCGGCGTCGGGTCGGCGCCCACTTCATTGAGCGCCAGCTCCAGGTTGTGGCGGAAGAACAGCGTGTCTTCAACGGATTTCGCCATCAGCGGCCCGGTAAGCTGCTGGAAGCGGGTTCTGAAAAGCGCGGCGGACTCGCGGCAATCTTCCGGCAGGTCGCCGGTAAGAATGCGCACAATCAGGCTCAGCGCCGCTTCAGACGTCTCCACGCTGGCGACCACGCGGTTGAGCAGCGCCACGTCCGGCGGGGTTAATCCCTCCCGGGTGCCGTAGGTGCGGTACACCGGAAAGGCAATAAGCAGCTCGCGCAGCGCGTGGCGGATCTCCTCGCGCGGCAGCGCAACCTCATTGCGCCGGGCCAGATCGTCAGCAAGGTTAAGCAGCGTGGTGAATTCACCCTCAAAATTACGATCGGTCATCAGGCCTTTGGCATCGCGCAGTTCCGCGTGGCGATCGACCGTTATTCCCAGCGTCTCGTCGTGAATGGTCTCCAGGCGCGGCAGGTTAGCGTCGTCGACCAGCACTTCCGCCAGCGAGGCGATAAACTCGTAGCCGGTGGTGCCGGAGATCGGCCAGTCTGCGGGGAGCTGTTCTCCCTTCGCGAGAATTTTTTCAACCGTGATGTAACAGTCGGGGCCAGTTTTCTGCCGCAGGCGCTGCAGATACCCCAGCGGATCGGCCAGGCCGTCGACGTGGTCGATTCGCAGGCCGTCCACCACGCCCGCGTGAACCAGCTCCAGTATCAGCCGGTGCGAATCGTCGAAGACCGCGTCATCTTCAACCCGAACGCCGACCAGCCCGGTGATCTCAAAGAAGCGCCGCCACGAGAGCTGCTTCGGCGCCTCCCGCCAGGACATCAGCCGCCAGCTTTGCGCGTCATGCAGCTCAGCGATGCTCTTATCCTCGCTGTACGTGCCGGGGTTGAGCGGATACTCGGCGTCATAGTAAACCAGCGCGGCCTTGTTGGTGACAGTGTCACGTTTAAGGGTAATCGCACCCTTCTCCAGCTCCGCCTCAAAGCTGTCGCCAAGAAACGGCAGCGTTAGCGGGCGCGAGCCGTCGATATCGAAATAGCGGAAATAGCGGCTCTGCTGGCCGTATTCAATCACGTCCCGCCACCAGGCGTTTTCCAGCGAGGTGGACATATGGTTCGGGACAATATCCAGAATCAGCCCCATGCCGGCCTGCTTAAGCGCCGCGGCCATGCGGTCGAAACCGTCTCGTCCGCCGATTGCGGGGTCAATTTCATTCGGGTTGGTGACGTCATAGCCGTGGGTGGAACCCGCTGTGGCGGTAAACACGGGCGACGCGTAGAGATGGCTGATGCCGAGATCTTTCAGGTAAGGCACCAGCGCCGCAGCGCGGTCGAAGGTCATGCCATTACGGAACTGAATACGGTACGTGGCGGAAGGGATCATAACGATGCTTCTCCATCAGCAAAGCGAACGACAATACCGTTCGGCGGTAAAACGTCAGTGACTTCCGGCCAGGCAAAGCGCGTCTCACCCGCGAGATCGTGCAGCGCGACGGGCTTATTACTAATATTCAGCGCCAGAGAGAGCGTCCCCGACGGGAAATACCAGCCCACCGCCACCATGCCGGGCGCGGTCTTGATTACCTTGCCCTTAACGGTGCCGCCGTGACGCAGAAGCGGAACGATATGGCGATGACGCAGCGTCAGCAGGTGGCGCGTGAAGCGCAGCCACGTTTTGCCTTCGTCGGTGGCAATCTTATTCCAGTCGAGTTTTGAACGGATAAACGTGTTCACGTCGTTCGGATCCGGGACGGTTTCATCGTGCCCGGCATGGCCCGTAAACTCTTTCGCGCGCCCTTCCCGTACAGCCTTTGCCAGATCGCCGTGAAAATCGGTGAAGAACAGGAACGGATGCGTTTCACCAAACTCCTCGCCCATAAACAGCAGCGGGATATGGGGAGAAAGCAGCAGCGCGGCAAGCAGCACCCGCGTCTTGTCGGCACCGGCCAGGGCGATCAGCCGCTCGCCCTGGGCGCGATTCCCGGTCTGATCGTGGTTCTGAATAAAATCGACGAAGAACTGCGGCGGCTGCGTCTGACACTCCACTCCGCGGGATTCACCGGTTTGCAGCGACACCTCGCCCTGGTAGACAAAACCTTCCGCCAGCGCCCTGGCGAACTTTTTCTCCGGCTCAAAGGCAAAATCCTGGTAATACGCGTGGGTCTCGCCGGTGGCAAACACGTGAGCAGCGTTGTGGAAGTCATCATTCCACTCGGCGGTAAACAGCGGCGTGTTGCCCTGTTCATCGCGCGGGTGCAGGAAAATCACGTTGCGGCTGTCTTCCGTGGTCAGGTGAACATGGCGGTACGGGATCGCCTCGCGGATTTTTGCAGCAATCTCCTCCAGAATGTGCGTCTCCGCGGTGTCTTTAATCTGGTCGATGGCATCAAAGCGCAGGCCGTCCAGACGGTACTCCGTCAGCCAGTAGAGCGGCGCATCGGTGATGTACTGCCTGACCGGCTCGCGTTCGTAAGCGATGCCGTTGCCCCACGGCGTCATCCGCTGTGCATCAAAAAACGCGGGCGACAGCAGGGGCAGATAGTTCCCCTCGGGGCCGAAGTGGTTGAGCACGATATCCAGCACCACGGAAAGCCCCAGCCCGTGCGCGGCGTCGATAAGCGCGTGGAAATCCTCCGGCGTACCGTAGGCAGAGTGCGGGGCGTACAGCAGCACGCCGTCATACCCCCAGCCGCGGGTACCGCCAAACTGAGAGACGGGCATCACTTCAAGCTGGGTAATACCGAGCTCTGCCAGATACGGGAGCTTGTCGATGGCGGCCCGGAAGGTGCCCTCCGGGGTAAATGTGCCGATGTGCAGCTCGTAGATAACCGTGTCTTCCCACGGCCGCCCTGCCCAGTCCCGGTTGACCGGCTGATAGCGCTGGGAATCGATAACGATGGAGGGGCCGTTAACCTCGCCCTTTTGCGCGCGAGAGGCGGGATCGGGCACCGTCATGCCGTCCTGAAGAACAAATTGATATTCTGCACCGTGCGTGACGCCGGGTACGTCTGCCTGGAACCAGCCGTCGCCGGTTGCCGTCATCGGCACGTCGGCGGCGGCCAGACGTAGCGTAAGTTCTTTCTGTCCTTCTGCCCAGACGCGAAAACGTACAACGTCATCGGAAATAAACTCAGCACCCCACTGCTTTTGAAATGTCCTGAATTCCATTCATTGTCCTCGAATGACCCACATTTTACGCGGAACGAAGTACAAGCTTAGTTCAGGATTAAAAGTGTGTTAGGCCAGCGAATTTAACCGCTTCGTCTATTCTTTATGAAATAACTCACTACCGGGAATACTATGCAGATTCGAAAAGGACTCAGTACCGACCTCACACGCCTTGAATGCTGTGACTTTTCTTTCACCATTAGCCACATTGCGCGAGAGCCCTTTATCCACTGCGATTTGCATATCGAAGCCGTCGCCGTGCCCTGGATTAAAACCTACGAGCTCGATATCCAAACCCTTGAAAACCACTGCGTTAATCCGGACGCCATATTTCTTATTGCCGAAACGGATGACGGTGAAATTGCCGGATTTATTACCGCGTCAATCGGCTGGAATAAGTTTATCTCGGTGGATTATATTGCCGTTGAGCGTACAAAACGCAGAACCGGCGCCGCGCAAAAATTAATGGCCGCAGCCCACGTCTGGGCCCGCAGCGTAAACGCCCCGGGATTACGGCTTGAAACACAAAATGTGAACGTCTCTGCCTGCCTGTTCTACCGTAACTACGGGTTCACCCTGGGCGGATACGATCGTTATCTCTACAACGCCTTACCGGAAAAAGACGAAGTCGCCCTGTTCTGGTATTACATGCTGGTCTAGCGGCGCGGCCTTCATATTTCTGTCATTGAATTTCATTAGGCTTTCGGGATTTTAACCACGGTGTTGAGGAAAGAAGTGTGAATTCAATGGCTAAGGCATTACTGCTGGCATTACCTGTTTTGAGTGCAACGGCAGCGGCGACGGCCGCCGGGGGCGAGCTGTGTGAACCCAAAGCGTACGAAATGGCGCTGCGGTATCAGCAGAAATCGGCAGAGATCATGGCTCTTCAGCTGCAGACGTATCGGTTTGCCACCGAGCGTTTCAACGAAAAGTTAAAAGAACTGAAAACGCCTGAAAATTACGCCGTGGTAATGGACCTGGATGAAACGGTGCTGGATAACACCCCTCTGCTGGTGCGTGACACCGAGCAGTGTCACGACTATACAAAATGGGACACCTGGAGCGACTGGGAGAAACAGGGTAAACCCGGCTTAATTCCGGGCGCGAAGGCGTTTCTTGACCATGTGAATCAAAGCAAGGTCCGTATCTATTACGTCTCGGACCGCATGCAGGAAAATAAAGCCGATACGCTCAGGACGTTAAAAGCCCTGGGACTTCCGCAGGTGTCCGATGAAAGCGTGCTTCTGGATACTGTCAGCAAGGAAGAGCGTCGCCAGAGCATCCTCAAAAAACAGCAGATCGTGATGCTGTTTGGCGACAGCCTGCCGGATTTCGCCGTGCAGTTTAAAAACAAAAAGTCGAGCGAGCAGCAGCGCGAGCTGGTTGAGGCCAGCGCGGAACACTTCGGTAACGACTGGATTGTGCTGCCTAATGCCGCTTATGGCGCCTGGTCTAAAGCCACGCCGGACGGCTGGAACGCGCCGCTGAAAAAATAACGTTTTACGGGCCGGGAAAGGCATCATCGCCACCCGGCTTCTACGCTCTGCTATCCACCGCGTTTATAGGTCCTATCATTTCTGGGCAGGTTCTTATAATTTTACGAAGAAGTAAGATGAGCGCTTTCAAAGGAGACTCGTATGCTTACCGTGAAAAAACTTGCTCTGTCCACGCTTATTTCCAGTTCACTGCTTTTCTACCCTGCGCTGCAGGCGTCGGCAGAGACGCCCCAGCACGTCGTTAAACAACCGGCGGGCGGATACAGCGTTCAGGTCGGCGACGTTCTGGTCACCTCGTTTACGGACGGGACCGTCGCGCAGGATCTGCACAAGCTGCTGCGCCGGACAACGCCGCAAAAAATTGATGCGCTGCTCGCGAAAAATTTCCAGACCAACCCGCCTGAGGTGTCCATCAACGCGTTCCTGATTGCGATGCCCGGACATAAAATTCTGGTGGATACGGGCTCAGGCCAGCTCTTTGGCCCCGGCAACGGCGGACGTCTGATTGAGAGCCTTGCCACCCAGGGGATTAAACCCGAGGACATTACTGAAGTCCTGCTGACCCACGCCCACTCCGATCACGCGGGCGGCCTGGTGAAAGACGGCAAGGTGGTGTTCAGCAACGCGCGCGTTTTCGTTGGCAAACCGGACGTCGACTTTTTCTTTAACGACGAGAATCAGAAAAAAACCGGCTACGGCAAGAACTACTTTGACGTCGCGCAGAAGACCTTAAAACCCTATCTTGACGCCGGTAAAGTGGTGCCGTTTAGCGGCACATCGGAGATTCTCCCGGGGCTGACCGGCACGGTTCATCCCGGCCATACGCCGGGCTCAGCCTTCTACACGCTGACGAGCAAAGGCGAGAAAATCACCTTTGTTGGCGACATCATTCATGCCGCGGCGGTACAGTTCCCGCAGCCTGACGTGACCATTACCTACGATGAAGATCAGAACAAAGCCGCAAGCGTGCGCGAACATGCGTTTGCGGACTTTGTGAAAAATAAAGACCTGGTTGCCGCGCCCCATCTGCCGTTCCCGGGTATCGGCTATGTCACCAAAGGCGAAAACGGCGGCTATGCCTGGGTCCCTGTGACCTATACCAACCGCGACGCCAGCAGCGCGAAATAAGATGACGCCCGTCTCTGACATGGACATCGACCTGATCCTGACCCTGGACGCCCTGCTTCAGGACAGGAATATCACCCATGCGGCCGCGCGGCTGGGCATAAGCCAGCCCGCGCTGTCCGCTCGTCTGGCGCGTCTGCGAACGCTGTTTGGCGAACCGCTGTTTATTCCTTCCCCACATGGACGTGGGGTGCTGCCCACGCCGCGAGCGGAAGCGCTCAAGCCTCAGGTGGAGAGCGTGCTGCGCGGCATCAGCGCGCTGTTTGCCCCCATCGCGTTTGATGCGCAGACCAGTACCCGGACCTTTGTCATCGCGCTGCACGAAAACCCGGCGCTGATGCTGGGCACCGGGCTGCTTACCCAGGTGGGTACCGAAGCTCCAGGTATTCGCCTGCGCTTCGCCCTTCCACACATGTCCGAACTGGCGCAGCAGCTGGAAAACGGAGATGTGGATATCTACACCGGCGTAAGCGCGGGCGCCCATGACGGCTGGGTGAGGCGCAAACTGCTCGACGACGCGTTTGCCACCGCCCAGCGCAAAGGCCATCCGCGCGGGACCGGAGCGTTAGACCTGGAAAGCTACTGCGCGCTTTCTCATCTGGTGGTGTCATCGGCGGGAGATCCGTTTACCGGCTTTGTCGATCAAACCCTGGCCGGGCTGGGCTATCAGCGACACGTTGCGATGTCCACGCAGAGCTACGCCATGGCGCCTGCGCTTGTTGCCGGTACCGACCTGGTGTGCACCCTGCCGGAACGGATGCTGAAACAGTTTGCCAGCACGCTGGATCTCTTTGCGCCGCCGCTGCCGCTCCAGCCGATTACCATCTACATGTACTGGCATCCGAAAAACAGCCAGGATCCGGCGAACGTCTGGCTGCGCGAGCAGCTGCTGCAGGCCGCCGGGCGTCAGGCGTGATCGAGGGTAATCAGGAATTTTTTAAGCACTTCTGAGCGAATAATCCGGTGGCAAACCAGCGTCAGCTCGCTTTCACGCAGCCGGTCGAGGATGTCCACGTACACCACGTTCTCGACGCTCACCGCCTTTGCCGACGCGGGCAGCAGCGCCAGCCCAACCCCCGCCGAGACCAGGCTTATCACCGTGGGCACGTCGGTCGCGTTTTGCACCACGTCCGGCTGAAAGCCCGCCCCGCTGCAGACGTCATAAAAGTACTGTTCCAGCCCCATCCCCTCCGGGTCGCGCAGGGAGATCCATTTTTCGTCCTTCACCGACGAAAGCGTCAGCGCGGACGATCCCGCCAGCGGATGCTGACGATACAGCGCCAGCACCGTTTTCTCGGCGGTGAACGGGCGGCTTTGCAGATCGTCAGGCAGCGACGGCAGCGGCGCCCGGATAATGGCCACATCGAGCTGGTTGCTCTGCACGGCCGCGTAGAGCGTCTGCACGTTTCCCGTCACCAGCGACATGGTAATGGCCGGCCAGCGCGTATGCATCTGGCGCAGCGCGGCGGGCAGCCTGCCGTCGAACATCGCGCTCGACACGCACCCCAGGTTTAATACCCCCTGCTCGCCCCTTGCCGTTTGCCTGGCGTCGAGAACCGCCTGCTCGGTCAGGGAGATGGCGAGCCTGGCTTTCACCAGAAACGCTTCGCCCGCGGGCGTCAGGGTTAAGCGGCGGTTCGCCCGGCTAAAGAGCGTGACGCCTAAACGTTCTTCCAGCGCCTTTATCTGCTGGCTCAGGGCCGGTTGCGCCATGTTCAGACGCTCAGCGGCCCGGTGCATGTGGAGCTCTTCGGCAACGACGATGAAATGGCGCATCTGACGAAACTGCACGGAACGTCTCCTTTTTTCGATATGAAATTACTTATCAATTTAGCAGTAATGATGCAATTGATGCTATTGGTCATTGCCATAAAAATGGAAGTATTCAAACGAGGGAGGAAAATATGGAAAACCCGATCAACGATCTCCGTAGCGCCATCGCCCTGCTTCAGCGCCACGAAGGGCAGTATCTTGAAACCGATTATCCGGTCGATCCCAACGCGGAGCTGGCGGGAGTCTACCGCCATATCGGCGCGGGCGGCACGGTAAAACGTCCCACCCGTACGGGCCCGGCCATGATGTTCAACAGCGTGAAGGGCTATCCGGGCTCCCGCATCCTGGTGGGCATGCACGCCAGCCGCGAGCGCGCGGCGCTGCTTCTGGGCTGCGAGCCCTCTGAGCTGGCAAAACACGTCGGCCAGGCGGTGAAAAAGCCGGTTGCGCCGGTTGTCGTTCCCGCCTCGCAGGCGCCCTGCCAGGAACAGGTCTTCTACGCAGACGACCCAGACTTCGACCTGCGCAAGCTGCTTCCGGCCCCAACAAATACGCCGATTGATGCCGGCCCGTTCTTCTGTCTGGGGCTGGTGCTGGCAAGCGATCCGGAAGACAGCTCGCTGACGGACGTCACCATTCACCGCCTCTGCGTCCAGGAGCGCGACGAGCTTTCGATGTTCCTTGCCGCCGGGCGCCATATCGAAGTTTTCCGCAAAAAAGCCGAAGAGGCCGGAAAACCGCTGCCGGTGACGATCAATATGGGGCTCGATCCCGCCATCTATATCGGCGCATGCTTTGAGGCCCCCACCACGCCGTTTGGCTACAACGAGCTGGGCGTCGCCGGGGCGCTGCGCCAGCAGCCTGTAGAACTGGTGCAGGGCGTGGCGGTAAAAGAGAAAGCGATCGCGCGGGCGGAAATCATCATCGAGGGCGAACTTCTTCCGGGCGTGCGCGTAAGAGAAGATCAGCACACCAATACCGGCCACGCGATGCCGGAGTTCCCGGGCTACTGCGGCGAGGCGAACCCGTCCCTGCCCGTGATCAAAGTGAAAGCCGTAACCATGCGAAACCACGCGATCCTGCAAACGCTGGTGGGGCCGGGAGAAGAACACACCACGCTGGCCGGTTTGCCGACGGAGGCCAGCATCCGCAATGCCGTTGAAGAGGCGATCCCGGGCTTCCTGCAAAACGTCTATGCGCATACCGCGGGCGGCGGTAAGTTCCTCGGGATATTGCAGGTGAAAAAACGCCAGCCGTCAGACGAAGGACGTCAGGGACAGGCGGCGCTCATTGCCTTAGCCACCTATTCGGAGCTGAAGAACATCATTCTTGTCGACGAAGACGTGGATATTTTCGACAGCGACGACATCCTGTGGGCGATGACCACCCGCATGCAGGGCGATGTCAGCATCACGAATATTCCGGGGATCCGCGGCCACCAGCTGGATCCGTCCCAGTCGCCGGATTACAGCAACTCAATTCGCGCAAACGGCATCTCCTGCAAGACCATCTTCGACTGCACGGTGCCGTGGGCGCTGAAGGACCGCTTCGAGCGCGCGCCGTTTATGGAGGTGGATCCGCGTCCGTGGGCGCCGGAGCTGTTCGCTGAGAAGAAATAGGGAAAATTTCGGGCGTATGGCCAGCAGGTCATACGCTTATTTTCTTTTCAAGCGTGGCAATATTTTTATCCGCCTTTCGCTCCACCGAGAAACGATCGACGCTCAGCAAAATGAGCATCAGCCCCCTGCCGCTCTCCAGCAGCGGCGAGATTTCGCAGAAGCGGTCTCTTCGGGCGGCCTCAAGCCGCTCCAGCGGGAACGCATCACCCGCGTCGGTAAAGACAACGCGGACATTATGGTCCCGGATGTCGAACTGTACGTCGAATGCGCGTGAGGCATCCTCATGCAGCGCGTGCCGGATGATATTCGTCGCCACTTCACAGACGGCCAGATCGAGCGCGAAACGCCACTCATCGTCAACGGCAAGCGCGCTCAGCCTGTCTCCCAGCCAGCCGGCAAGCGGCGTCAGGGAGCCGAGCTCTGCCGGAAATTCCGCATGCTCCGGCGTCTGCATCTACTGCCCCAGCTGCGCAAGCGCGCTGTTTTTATCCGGATAGATGCGGAATATGCGATCCATTCGGGTCAGGGTGAACATATTCATGATCCCGGGGTTCAGGGAGCAAAGCGCCATTTCGCCTTTCCCGTTCATCAGCTTAAACAACGACACCAGCATCCCCAGCCCGCTGCTGTCGATAAAGTCCACTTTGCTAAAGTCGACAATTAAGGCTTTACGATCGCTGCCAATTTCTTCCGTCACAGAGGCCTTAAACGCCGCGGCAATGGACGCATCCAGCCGCCGGACCGCTGGCGTGAGAATGTTGGCATGCGGTAATCGTTCAGTGTTAATAATCATTCTGTTCTCCCTGACGCTCAATCACTAACAGTGAAACGTCATCGGTTAAGGCGGTCGGTTCATGTCTGTTTGCATTGCGCCAGCCGGTCAGGTGTTGGCCGAACCGCGGCAGGAGCTCGTCAACCGGCAGATGGGCATGCTCATGAAGCCAGCGTTCCAGACGTTGCGGGCCGAACTGCTCGCCCTCGCTGTTCTCACACTCCGTGATGCCGTCACTGAATAAGCATAAGCGATCCCCTGGATTGAGGGTAAAAGCGACGTCCTCCCAGCTGAGATCGGGCATCAGTCCGACAGGCGGTCCACCCTCGCCAACGTAAGTGACGGCACTCTCTGCGTTCACAATCACGGGAGTAGGATGCCCCGCCTGGCACAACAGTCCCTGACCGCTTACGGGATCGATCACGCCGTAGATGATGGTGAAATAGCTGGTGATGTCGTTTTCTTCACTGCAAAAGCGGCTGTTCAATATTCTGATGACCTCAGCAGGCGACTGAATTCCGCCCTCTGCGGTAAACAAAAAACGGTCCACCACGCGGCCGTGCAGGAACTGACGCGCTACCGCGAGGGACATCATCGCTGCCCCCACGCCGTGACCGGACACGTCCACGCAATAGAACCCCAGATGAGAGTCCAGAGGAAAAATATTGAAGACATCGCCCGATACCCAGGCAGACGGTAAGAAAAGCCAGTCGGAAAAGTAGTCCCCGAAGCGCAGGCGGTGTGAAGGCAGAACCGAGTGCTGAACGCGCGCCGCCAGCTCAAGATCCTGTTCAATCTGGCGTAACGCTTCACTCAGGCGCTTGTTGTGCGCCGCGAGGGTCGCTTCCAGCGTCAAAATACGTACCCCGGCATGGAGCCGCGCCCGTAGCTCAGCCTGTTCGACGGGTTTGCTTAAAAAATCATCGGCCCCCGCATCAAAACCCTGCGTTAAATCCCCGGCATTCTCGCGGGCCGTCAGCAGAATGATATACACATAGTGGCCAAACTGACGGCTGCGGATCGTCTGACAGAGCGTAAGCCCGTCCATTTCCGGCATCTCCCAGTCGCTTATCACCATGCTGATCGGCTGGCTGGACAATATTTCCAGCGCGGCAACGCCATTTTCCGCCTCGCTCACGATATACCCCCACTGGGTGAGCATTCGGGAGAGCAACCGACGATAAATCAGCGAATCTTCAACGATTAACACGTGCAGCGCTGACATACATCCCTCCTATAGCGGTAAGAACCAGATGAGGCTCACGGTCCCTTCCCTGAATTTTGCATTACCGTTCCCGTGCCCCGGATAGCGGGTTCCCGCGTAGTTAGCGTACTGGACGGAGAACGATCCGGGCGTATAGCCCGCATAGCCGAAGCTGTAGCTGTAATCGCCGTTCCAGGGCTGCTGCTGGCTGCTGTCCGGGAACCAGAACGCCGTTGCGCGAACGAAGAAATGTTGTTTGAAGGTATAGCCGCAGCCGCCGAGCATGACGTTTTTATTTTTGCGGATGTCATTGCTGCTTAGGTCGTAGTAGCGCGGAACCCAGCTGTACCCGACCTGGCAAATGATGGAATCCCCTTTATTAATCAGGAGCGTGTTTTCAACCGGTTTCGGTAGCGAAAACTTGTAGGCCAGCGTAAAGGCGCCCTGTTCGAAATAGGTGTGTCTCCGGCTACCCGACGTCCAGAAGTGGTTATCGCCGTAGTTGCCGTAGACCAGGCTGAACGTATTGGCATGCCAGTCGTCATAGCCGAAGCTGTAGCGAAAATCGGCGGTATAGCGGGTGGTATCTCTGAGTGGCAACCGGGAGGTAATGTTGGCAAACCAGAAGCTGTAGGGTGAATACTGCAGGCTAAGATTCAGCGTCTGGTTAATTTTTTTCGCCTGCGCGGCGCTGTCCGAGCTGTTGGGCACGCTCACCATCTGCTCTTTCAGCCCTGAACTGAAGCTCAGGGCGCCTGAAAATTTCTTGTCATTGCCTGAGAACAGACGCCCCCACCGGCTGGTAAATACGCCTGCCTGAACGGGTTCGCCGTTCTTATCGCGCAACGTCTCTTTCTCACTGCTCTGCGCCGCATCCGCCGCGGGTATTACGGCGAGCAAGACGCCCGCCAGGAGCCATTTTTCGCGCATAACCGCCATCCTTAGTTAGGTATCCAGCGTGCGGCGACGTTGTATTTTGCCATGAGCCACAAAATGCCCAGTGCCGCAGCATGCACTAACGTATTTTCTATCCAGGCATGACGCCACAAATCGAAGGTGATGAACTGACTGACCAGCAGCACCACGTACACATGCAAAATGAAGGTATAAAGCGAGTGCTGGCCTAGCGGAATAAGAAACCATCCCAGCAGGCGGTCGAGCGGCGTCCAGCAGTATGTCAGCACCAGATAGACGGTAACCATCAGGGCGATATCGTTTAACACCCGCACCGGGCCCAGCCCATTCTTCGCCGCCCAGGTGTGGTAAAACGTATTGAAGCTGTCAGGCGGAATCACGTGCATCAGCAGCGCGGGGGGCATAAACGGGTTGGTATGGTTCTGTGCTATGAACCCCAGAATGAGCGCCACTATCACCAGCGCAACCACCACCACTTTACCAGCAGGCGTGCGTGCGAAAGAGAGCAGTTCGGCTTTATACCAGCCGCTGGCCATGCCCAGCACAAAGATGAACTGCCACGCCAGCAGCGGGAAGGCAAATTCGAATTCCGACGGCGTCAGCCGAAGCGGCCACCGCTGCCACAGGCCGTACACCAGCAGCGACAGCCCCAGCAGCCACCAGACTTTCCCTTTCTGCAGCAACCCCAAAAATAGCGGGCTGAAGAGCAGCAAAAAGATATATAGCCCCAGAATTTGCGTCTGATGAGGGCCAATCTGCAAATAGAGGATAATGTTGAACCAGGTCTCTTTTATTTGCGGCGTGACCGGATAAAGCGACCAGCTTTCACCCGAAAAGCGGTCGGTAAAATGAGTGACCTCGAAAAGATTAATATGCGGGATATAGGCCAGGAGAATAAACGACACTATGATAATGATATTTACACGATATATTTTCCACGCTCTGAGATAAAGCCCCCACGAAACCGTGAGCAAAACCACTTTTTGCAGACGAGCGCGATTCAGCATCCCCAGCATAAATCCCGAGAGAATAACAAAACCTTCTGCACCTGTGGTTAACCCAAAACGCTCCCAGGAGAATATATTAAATACCGACATCACCTCCGTATGCGCCACGACCATCATGACGAGGGCTATTCCGCGCATAAAGTCAATTCTCAGGTCCCGAGCGCCTGCAACGGCATACTGCCATGCTGTTGATTTAGCGTCATCTTCTTGCGCAATCGACGGCGCAACATGGCTCATAGGGTGTCCTTTGCCTGAAAACGAAAATTAAGGTCTAAATAAAGTAGATAGACTAAAGGAATAGTAACTGCAATTTATCGCTGGCAGATGAAATATATTAAGCAGAATTAAATCTGGATTAACTCCTGCTACATATTAATAAAAACGGCGCTGGACACTTTTATCCGGCGTTCTACACTTATCTTAAATCTTGTTTAATCGCTATTTTCTTTCGCTTTTGGGCAACTGCCTGCGCAGCAGAATGGGTCTGCATTTTCACGGAATCAGGAACGCCGGAACTATGGATTTTTATTTTTCCCGTTTTGAACATCGTCGACCTCCGGAACCGTTAAAAACGCCGCGCTGGGTAATGATGACCTGGCAGGTGCTAGCGGTCGCGGCGCTTATTCTGGGCGCAAATTATATTTACTGGCGCTGGACCGCCTCCCTGAATACGGACGCGCTATGGTACGCCATACCGCTGGTCCTCGCCGAAACCCTGGCCTGGATCGGTACCGTGCTGTTTACCATTAACTTATGGAAAGAACAGGATCCTCCCCAGAGCCCGCCTCCGAGCGAGATTAACGACTGCCTGTCACCGGAGGAGGCCGTAGAGCCCCGTCCCGTTAAGGTGGATTTGTTCATTGCCACCTACTCCGAAGACACCGAGCTGGTGAGGCTGTCCATTCGCGATGCCCTGAAGATGGATTACCCGTACCCGATTGACTACCGGATCCACGTCCTCGATGACGGCCGTCGCCCGGAGATGAAAGCCGTTTGCGATGAGGAAGGCGTCAATTACATCAGTCGGCAGACCAACATCGGCTTTAAGGCCGGTAATCTGCGCAATGGCCTTGAGCAAACTGACGGCGATTTTATTGTCATCTGCGACGCCGATACCCGGGTATTTCCCACCCTTCTCAGCCATACGCTGGGCTATTTCCGCGACCCGGACGTGGCCTGGGTGCAGACGCCGCAGTGGTTTTTCGATCTTCCGGAAGGAGAAAGTTTGTCGCGCTGGGGCCAGCGGAAAGCGGGAAAAGCGGGCTATGGCCTGGGCTGGCTGATACAAAAATTCGTGGGGCCGGTCACGGTTGGCCGCGACCCGTTTTTTAACGATCCGCGCATGTTCTATGACGTGATCCTGCGGCGGCGCAACTGGGCGAACGCGGCGTTCTGCTGCGGCGCGGCGTCCATCCACCGTCGCGAGGCGGTTATGCAGGCCGCGCTGAGAAGCTACGTCTGGTCCGTCGAAGAGGAGATCCATCGCCATACCCATGACATCCGCGATGACGAAACGCGGAGTGCGCTCCAGGAGGCGATGCGCCCGCACGTGGCATTTGACACTGAGTTAACGCCCTACAAATTCCACGTCTCCGAAGATATTTACACCTCGGTGCTGCTGCACGGTGACGCCGCACGACGCTGGCGTTCGGTCATGCACCCGCGCGTTGAGTCGAAGATGCTCTCTCCGCAGGATATGCTGACCTGGATGATCCAGCGTTTTAAATACGCCGCAGGTTCGCTGGATATTTTGTTCCATGACAACATCTTTAGCCGTCGTCGCTTCAGGCTTTCACTCCCCCAGACGCTGATGTACGCCACGACCTTCTGGTCCTATATGGCCTGCGTATGGAACACGGTGTTTTTGATTTCACCCATTATTTATCTGTTCACCGGCATTCCGCCGGTATCGGCCTGGTCGACGCCGTTCTATCTCCATTTTCTCCCCTTTTTTATTTTCTCCGAGCTGGCCTTTATGTTCGGGACATGGGGGATTTCGGCCTGGGACGGCAGGGCTTCCTACCTCTCCTTCTTTTCCATGAATCTGCGCGCGCTTAATACGGTGCTGCGGGGGGAACAGATCAAATTTCACGTCACGCCAAAAGAGAGGCAGACGGGCCGTTTTCTCTATCTGGTGAAGCCGCAGATTGCCATCGTGGTGCTGACCCTCGCAGGGCTTATCTGGGGCGGGATTCAGGTTGCCCGCGGCCAGGTCGACGATCCTTCTGGCTACGTCATCAATATTTTCTGGGGAGGGGTGAACATCGCCGCCATGCTGCCGCTGATATTCGCAGCCATGTGGACGCCCGCCGAAGACGATGAGGTCACCCAATGAGAATACGTGATGCCCTGCTTTCCGCGCGCAGTTATCTCACTATTCTGCTGGGGTTCCTGCTCGGCTTTGCCATTGTGGTATGGGTTGAGAAACAAATGCCGTCGCGCGTGGAGAGCAGCGGCGGCATCGCGCTCAGCAAAGATTTCCCTCCGCTGCCCGCGAAACGCGGGCTGACCTATGAAGAGGCCATCTGGGCGCGGGTGGCCTGGCAATACTACGTGAATAATACCCAGCCAAACGGCCTGGCGAACGCCAGCGACGGAGAGCCCTGGCTGAGCCTCTGGAGCGTGGGGAGCTACCTGTTTGCGGCCGCTGCCGCAGAGCAGCTCAATATCATTTCCACCGATGAGTTTGACGAGAGGATCAGCGCGGCCCTGTTTACGCTGGGGCAGTTGCCGCTTAATGAGAAAGGCCTCCCTGCCGCGTATTACCATGCGGACACCCTTAAAATTCTGGGAAAACCTGACGCCTCCGCAATAGGCCTGAGCCGCCTGCTGACGGCGCTTCAGACCCTCCTTTGGCGCTATCCTCAGCACGCAGCCGCAATCCGCGATCTATTTAGCATCTGGCGCACCGGCGCGCTGATGGAAAACAACACCCAAAGCCAGGCGGCCGTGCCGCTCCATCACTGGACTCTGACCAATGACGAACAGCGGGACAGCTTTGGCTATCGGCTGTATGCCAGCCATACGCTGCGCTTAATTGACAGTGCGGCGGGCCTCGCGGTCACCAATCCGCCTGAAGGGCAAAAGATGATCGACCTGGACGGGATCATGGTTCCCGATGAAGGGCTGCGCACGCCCTGGGGCAAGCAGACCTCCCTAATCAGCCTCCCCTATTTATTAACCGGCCTTGAGCTTGGCTTTGACGCACAGAGCGCTGAAATTGCGTGGCGGATTATGCAGATCCAGCAGCGGCGCCACGGTCTGCGTTCACCAAAACCTCCCATCAGCACGGATTATGCCGAACCGGCGCCGGATTACGTTACCGATCTGCCAAACAGGCAGCCGGTACAGGCGCGCGCCCTGCGCGAAGAGGTGCCGGAGAAGGTGGCGATCGCCTCCACCCGCACCGCGTTTGCCTGGTATGCCCTGTTCCGCAACGGCTGGAGCGAAGCGCTGCGCCAGCAGGTTCTGCCGCTTCTGGTGCCGGGTAAAGGCTGGCAACGCGGCTTCAATCTTAATAACAGCGTTAATAGCGTCGTGGACGCCGACACCAACGCCATCGTGCTGGAAAGTCTGTCCTACATCGCGCACGGCCAGATGCTCTGTCTGGCCTGCCTTAACACGGCCCCCCATTCATCCACTCCCGCAGGAGCAACGCCATGAAGCCAAGATCCCCGATCCTTTTCCACCTGCTCACGGGAATAACGATCTGCTGGCTGGCGCTCTCGACCGCGCGCGCGGAAACCGGGCTGCCTGCATCTGGTTACTCCCCGCGCAGCGGCGAGCTGACCGCCCGAGAGATGACGATTGCGAAAAACGCCTGGCAGTATTTCGTCTCAAACTATCAGCCCACGACGGGCCTGGTGAATGCGGTTAATAAATATCCCTCCACCACCATGTGGGACAGCGCCTCCTATCTGGCCGCACTAACGGCGGCGCGCGAGCTGGGGATCATTGATAAAGCAGAATTCGACCGCCGGATGCTGAAATTTCTCGCCACGCTAAACACCCTGGTGCTGTTCCGCAACGAGCTGCCCAACAAAGCCTATAACACCATCAGCGGCCAGAAGGTGGACTATACCAACAAGCCCGGCGAAATTGGCTTCTCGGCCCTGGATATCGGGCGAATGCTGGTCTGGCTGAAAATCATCAAAGAACGTTACCCGGAATACGGCAACAGCGTTGATAACGTGGTGCTCGGCTGGGATTTCAGCCATGCAATTGACCCCTGCGGCACGCTGTACGGCGCCTATCTCGAAAACGGTCAACCGAAGTATGTTCAGGAAGGCCGCCTGGGCTATGAAGAGTACGGCGCGGCAGGTTTTCAGCTGTGGGGGTTCAATACCTGTAAAGCCAGCCGCCCGCAGCCGTACGAGCTGGCCGAGATTTACTGCGTGCTGGTCCCGTACGATACACGCGACCCGCGCAATACGTCGCAGCATAACTACGTGGTGACGGAATCCTACCTGCTCTACGGTCTGGAGTTCGGCTTCGATAAGCCGACCGACCGGGATAACGCCCCGCGCGACTACTCCCTGACGTGGATGAAAAACTTTGCCGATCGCGTTTATCAGGCTCAGGAGAACCGCTATACCATCACCGGCGTGCTCACCGCGCGCTCTGAGCACCAGCTCGATAAAGCCCCTTACTTCGTCTATGACACCGTCTTCAGCGACGGGTACAACTGGAACACCATCACCGACAAGGGCCAGTTCGTCCCTAACGCTGCCGCGATTTCACTTAAAGCGGCGCTGGGGATGTGGGTCCTGTGGAACTCGCCTTATACCGACCGCCTGCTGAACACCATTGAGAATGCCAACGAAGAGGGAAAAGGCTACTACGAAGGGCTGTATGAAAACGGCGACGGGCCGATCAAGGAGTTCACCGCGAACAATAACGGCATCATGCTGGAGGCCCTGCTGTTCAAAAAAGAGGGCAAACTGCTGGCCTTCAATACCGACAACCCTAAGAGCAAGGATTTTGCGCCGTCGCTGTGGGATCAAAAGCTGCTCGATCAGTTTGAAGAGAACAACGCCCTGCGCAGCCGCCCGTTCCTGACAAGCACGCCGGCCGTAAAAAGCTGGTGCGACCGGACCGGCATCACGCAGCGCACCAAACCCGCCTGCCAGGCCTGTCAGTGCGCGTCTTGCAGCGCGGACGAGCCGGTTAAACTGCCTCCGGTGACAGCGCAATGCTTAAAACCATAGCCAGAGGGCTCGCGGGATTACTCCTCGCAGGCGTGGTCATCTTTGCTCTGTTTGGCAATCAGGGGGCCGGCTGGCGCTGGCTAATCAACGGCGGCTGGCACTCCAGCGCGCGTATCGCTGCCCTGACGCCGGAAGAACAGAAATGGGCGGCGATCGCCTGGCGCTATTTCGTGAACAATACGCAGCCGCAAACCGGACTGGTCAACGGAAGCGACAAACAGCCCCGCGTTACGCTCTGGCAAATGGGCGATACGCTTATCGCCCTGCTGGCGGCAAAAGAGCTGGGGCTGATTGATGAGGCCGATTATGACGCCCGCCTGACGCGGCTGATGGGCACTCTCAACCGCCTGATGCTGACCGAGACCCGGACGCCAGGGCGGCTCTATTCCAGCCAGACAGCGGCGCCGATCGACTTTAGCGGCAAGCCCGCTAAAAATGGCTGGTCCGCGCGCGACATGGCTCGTCTGATGCTCGCCCTGCGCCTGACCGCTGAGCGGGAGCCGCAGTACAGCGAGTATCTGGATAAAATCATTCTGCGCTGGAACTTCTGCCCGGTCATCGATGGCGAAGGCGAACTGTGGTCCTCTTCCCTGCAAAACGGCCAGCCGGTGGTCCGCGAGGAGCTGCGCCTGGGCGAAAGCGAATATGCCGCGACGGCGTTTCGTCTGTGGGGTTTTTCCCCGGATAAAGCGTTTACGCCCCCTGCGCACCACGTCATCATCGCTCAGCGGCGCCTGGCCGTGGACGCCCGCGATCCGCGCACCACGTGGCAGCCCTCCCTGATCACCACCCTTCCCTATATGCTGCCGGGCCTGGAGTTTGGCTGGGAGCCGGAAGGCGTTGCGGCCGATCTGCAAAAGCGTCTGCGCAAGCAGGCGGAAAACGTCTGGCTCAGCCAGAAAAGCCGCTGGGAGACCGAGAAGATCCTGACGGCCAGAGCGGATTTTTCGCTCCCACAGGCCCCCTGGCACATTCAGGATACGGTCTGGGGAAATGGCTATGCCTGGAACTCTGTTGGCGATGATGGCCGGGATTACACCCGCCTCGCGCAGGTTTCGACAAAAGCGGTTTTTGCGCTGTGGGCCTTGTGGGATACCTCTTATACCGACGTCCTGATGTCGGTCACCGAGCACCTTAACGATCCGCAGAAAGGCTGGTACGAAGGCCGCCTGGAAGCCACGGGCGATACCAACGCCTCCCTGACCCTTTCTACCAATGCCACGGTTCTGGAAGCCCTTTTCTTTAAGCACAACGCCGGGCCGCTGTTTGACGCCCGCCGGTCTAGGAAAGAGAGCTACTTTACGCGCCGTGTGGCAGAGGAATATACGCCAGTCGGGCACTGTCTGCCGGGCGAAAACGCCCTAAGGAGGACGCCGTGAAGTTTTACCGCGATCTGTTTGAATCCAGTCTGAACCGCGTCTTTCCGGATAATGACAAAACGGCGTTTTTTCAGACGTTCTATGACGCCTTCGTCCATATGTCACCCGAGACGGAGCTGCATTTTTCTCGCCTGCCGGATCGGGAAGGTCAGCAGACCCTGTTTAAAAGTTTCTTCGCCATGCTTGCGGTAGACGGCGCCCTGATCGTCCCTGATTTTCTCGAGCGGCTGGCGCGGGAGCAAAGCGACGACGGCCTGCACCTTCCCCCACGATTTTTCGCGCTCTGGCGAGAAGCGATGCTGAACGCGGTGAGCGAGCGCGACCCGCAGTGCGACGAAGAGATCCTGACGGCCTGGGCGATGGCTATCGCGCCCGGGCTGGAGTACCTGCGCCGACAGGCCGAACTGCACTACCGCGCGTAGGGAGGATCGCGATGAGCACATTTACGTACGATCTTAACGCGCTGCCGGCCGCCGTCATGATTTATGACTGCGATGAGCGCCTGCAGGCCTGGAATGACAACGTGGCCCTTTTTTATCCGGTCATCACCCCCTGGCTGCAGGTGGGTAAGCCCCTTGCTGAGCTGGCGGAACGCTTTATCGACGCTGTTTACAACGTCGACCCCGGCCTGCGCCAGACGCTACGCGAGTCGGTCGTACGCAACTGTCGGCAGGATAAACACTGTGAGGTGCGGCAAGTGGGCCAGCGGCGTATTTTCGTTCAGCATCAGCGCCTTGCGGACGGCGGTATTGTCAGCCTGCACAGCGATATTACGGAGCTGGATGAGGCGCAGCGCTCGCGCCACCAGCTGCATGACGATTTTCTGCTGACGGCAGAATCCATTCATATTGGGATCTGGGACTGGCAGGTTTCCGGCGACGCGTTACAGGTTAACGACACGCTGCTTGCCATGCTGGGTCAGTCGCGCACCCAGTGGCGATATCCGGTGCTTTTTCTGCTCAATCAGGTCCACGAGGACGATCGCGCAGCGCTGCGCAAGGCGCTGCACGCTTCGAAGCAGGATCACCGTCCGGTCTTTGAATGTGAAATTCGCGTGCATCACCCTACCGAAGGACTGCGCTGGATGCTGCTGTCAGGCCAGGTGGTCACACTCTCCATTGAGGGAAACGCCGAGCGCGTAATTGGCACGCTGCAGGATATTACGCGGCGCAAGGAGGCTGAAATTCAGGCGTTCGCCTCGGCCATTGAGGCACAAAAAGCCAATGAGGCAAAAAGCGCGTTCCTGGCGAATATGAGCCATGAAATTCGTACCCCGATGAACGGCATTATCGGCATGACCCAGCTGTGCCTGGATACGTCTCTCAGTTCCGATCAGCGGGATTACCTGACGCTGGTGATGAGTTCGGCCCAGTCTCTGCTGCATATCATCAACGATATTCTCGACTTTTCCCGTATCGAAGCCGGCAAAGTGGAGCTGGAGACGGACCCCGTGCCTGTCCGTCCCTTCATTCAGTCGCTTATTCGCCCGCACATGCCGGGGGCGAGCGAAAAAGGCATTGAGCTTCTGGTTGATATTGCGCCCGACGTTCCCGACGTGCTGCTGGTCGATGGCGCCCGGCTGCGCCAGATCCTGACCAATCTGCTGGGCAACGCGCTGAAATTTACGCACCAGGGAGAAGTTATCCTGATTGTTGAGCCGGGCGATAGCGCGGATCGCTGGCGTTTCCGGGTGCGCGACAGCGGCATTGGCATCCCGGCGGATAAACAAATGGCCATTTTTGAAGCGTTCAGCCAGGCGGATAACTCAACCACCCGCCGCTATGGAGGGACGGGGCTCGGGTTAACCATTTCTGCTCGACTGGTTGCGGCGATGGGCGGCGAGTTGACGGTCACCAGCGAGCCGGGGAAAGGCAGCGAGTTTTCTTTCGTCCTGCCGCTTGCAACACAGTTTGTTGCCCCGGAGGAACGCCCGCGTAGCCAGCGCTTTAACGGTGAGCCCGTGCTGGTGGTGGATGATAACGAAACCAACCTCCGGCTGCTGGCCGCCATGCTGAGCCAGATGGGGCTAAAACCCACCTGCGTCAACAACGCCAGCGAGGCCATCAACCGGGTTAAAGCGAGTGCCTGGCCGCTGATCCTGCTGGACGCGCAGATGCCGGATATGGACGGCGTGTCTCTGGCCCTTGAGCTTTCGGTGCTGCCGCAGATTTCTGAAAGCCATATCATCATGCTGAGCTCTATGAGCCGACATTTTGATATCAATATGCTGAAGCGAATTGGCATCAAAAACTATCTGCATAAGCCTATCGCTCAGGACGAGCTGCATCAGGCGATTGCCGCGGCGTTTGAACGTGCGCCGAAGACCGTGGGGGAAACCGCGCCCGCCCCCGTCACCGCCCCGGGCGCTACGGGGCTGCGGATCCTGCTCGCTGAAGATAACCTCGTTAATCAGAAGGTTGCCGCGCGCCTGCTGGAACGCCTCGGCCATACCTGTCAGATCGTCGACAACGGCGTCGCGCTGCTTGAACGCTGGCGCACGGGCGTGTGGGACGTTCTGCTGATCGATCTTCAGATGCCCGAGATGGACGGCGAGACCGCCATTCGCCTGCTTCGCGAGGAGGAACGCGCCCGGCCAGGAT
The DNA here is from genome assembly GCF_000568075.1 of Enterobacter sp. DC1. NCBI lineage: Bacteria > Pseudomonadati > Pseudomonadota > Gammaproteobacteria > Enterobacterales > Enterobacteriaceae > Enterobacter > Enterobacter sp. DC1. Next base: position 304,566 of record NZ_AZUA01000001.1, on the reverse strand, counting down.
CGGCCCAGCCCGCCGTCGCCATGACCGCACACGCCATGCAGGGGGATAAGGAGCGCTGTCTTAACATGGGCTTCGACGGCTACATTGCCAAGCCCATCAGCCAGGAGCGTCTCGCTGAGGAGATAGCTCGCGTGCTCGAGCGTCATGATGATTCCTCCGTTTTTCCTGATGAAGCGCGCCTGCTGAAACAGTGCGCTGACGACTCTGCCCTGGTTCAGGAGCTACTGGCCCTGTTTGGCGAAGGGCTGGAGGAGGCCATAAGAGCGATCGCCCGGGCAATCGACAGCGATGACCGTGAAGCGCTGCGCCGCACGGCCCACAAGCTGCGCGGAGAAGCCGTCACGCTGGATTTCGGGCTGCTCGCCCGTCAGCTGCAGGCTCTGGAGAACGAGGCGCACTCGCAGGACAGGCATCAGCTTGCGGCGCTGAATGAACAACTTCACAAGGAATCGCTGCGCCTGGCGGCGTGGCTCAACGCGCGCGGGGTAAACGTGACTCATGACTCGTAACTGCATGCTGCTCTTTGCCCTGTTTCTCCCCACAATGGTGGCGGCATCAGCGCCGGTAAGCTGGTCGCTTGCGGGCACCTGGCAGGTTCAGGACGCCAACGACGGCACGCCTCCTCCCGCATCAGGCTGGCGCGGGCTGAAAGTCCCCGCCAACTGGTACAGCGCGGGGTACGATCATCAGGGCGCGCTGTGTTATAAGCACGCATTTACGCTACCCCTTCAACCGCCCGACGTAATGAGCACCATGGTGTTTGACGGCGTCGATTACCTTGCCGACGTGACGCTGAACGGCCAGCCGCTGGGCAAGCACGAGGGCTATTTTCAGCGCTTTTCGCTGGATGCCAGCGCCGCGTTACAACGTCACAACCAGTTAGTGGTTCGGGTGGATAGCCCTTACGAAGATCCGCACAAGGTCTGGCCGCTGCATAAAACGGTCATGAAGGGGATTCTTAATCAGCATGATACGCGTCCCGGCGGTGCCTGGTCGCCGGAAGGACAGGACGCCAACTCTGGCGGCATTTGGGCACCGGTCAGGCTGCATCTGAGCCGGGGCGCCACCCTGGATGAAATCATCCTTCGGCCTGACTGGTCGCAGGGGCTGAAAAGCCCTGCACTGAAGGCTGAGATTCGCTATCGCGCGCTCGGTCAGGGCCCGGCAACCGTGCGGCTCACCGCCACGCCCGCTAATTTCAGCGGCAAACGCTTCCAGGCAGATTTTCCTCTTACCCTGGAAAACGGCGCCCATTCCGCCCGTGTTACGCTGCCCATGCCTGCGGCAAAACTGTGGTGGCCCGTCGGCACCGGGAAACCCCATCTGTATACGGTTCGCGTCTCATTACGGGATGAAAAAGGGTTAATGGATACGGCGGTCACCCGCACCGGACTGCGCAAGATCGTTGAGCAGCCAGACAACAAAGGCTGGCTCATTAACGACAGGCGCCTTTTTGTTAAGGGCAGCAATTACATTGGCTCTCCCTGGCTCGGCACCATGACGCGAGAAAAATATCGTCGCGATCTTCGTCTGGCAGAAGCCATGAATGCGAACGCCATTCGCGTGCACGGACACGTTGCCGGGCGCGCGCTGTATGACGTTGCCGATGAAATGGGCATGATGATCTGGCAGGATGTTCCGCTGCAGTGGGGCTACGACAGCAGCGACGCCTTTACCCAAAATGCGGTTCGACAGACGCGGGAGATGATCGAACAGTTTGGCAACTCCCCCGCCATCATCGTCTGGGGCGGCCATAACGAACCGCCCTGGAATTCGCCGTGGATGGAAAAACGCTTCCCGGACTGGAACAAAAACCTCAACCGCGAGCTCACGCAGCGGGTAGCGGACACGCTTGCCGAAGATACCTCCCGCATCGTGCATCGCTTTTCCGCCGTTGAGGAGCACTACTGGGCGGGCTGGTATTTCGGTAGCGTACGTGACCTGCTGACGCCGGCCAAAACGGGGATCATCACCGAGTTTGGCGCGCAGGCGCTGCCCCGCTTGTCCACGCTAAAAACCATCATCCCGGCTGCGCATCTCTGGCCAAAAACCACCGCCGCTGACGATCCCGGCTGGACCGTCTGGAAATACCATAACTTCCAGCCCTTTCAGACGTTTAAATTTGCCGGTATCCCGCGCGGAAACAACATTCAGGAAATGATCCGCAATACCCAGGCGTATCAGGCGCGGCTCGTCGCCACGGCTGCCGAGAGCTACCGCCGACAGCGCTACCAGCCGGTGACGGCTCTGTTTCACTTTATGTTTGTCGAGACCTGGCCCTCCATCAACTGGGGCGTGGTGGACTACCTGCGTAAGCCTAAAGCCGGGTTTTACGCGTTAAAACGCGCATATCAGCCGATTCTGCCGTCCATTGAACCGGTCACCCCGCAGTGGAAATCCGGCACGGCGGCGACCGTGCGTCTCTGGGCCATCAACGACACCTGGAAACCGTGCAGCGAGTGCCGTCTTAACTGGCGCATCACCCAGCGCGATAAGGTGCTGGCAAAGGGGACGATGACGATGACAATCCCCGCAGATTCGGGAACGATGGTCAAAACGCTGACGGCCACGCCCGTGGGTCAGGATGAGGTGTCGATCGGGTTTACGATTGAAAACAAGGCGGGAAAAAGAGTTGGTGAAAATCAGCGGACGGAGTCCATCATAAAATGAGCGAGGGAAAAGGAAAATTGCCGCTTCCCCTGCTTTCTTGTACCCTTTCACCGGAAACCCTGCCCCCACAAACATTGAGACATCCGGACACCTATGACTGCACATATTTCCAAAGATCCTTTGCATGGCGTAACGCTGGAGATGATGGTCAATGCCCTGGTGGCAAAATATGGCTGGAGCGAACTGGGCGACCGAATCAAAATTAACTGTTTCAGAAAAGATCCCAGCGTTAAATCGAGCCTGAAGTTTCTGCGGCGCACCCCGTGGGCGCGCGCGGAAGTCGAAGCCCTGTATCTGGACTCCCTCGACGATGTGGTGAGCACAGAACAGGCGGAGCCCGCCTTTAATCCCTGGGCCAACAGTCGGATTATCAAGAGCTAATACGCAAATGACGCGACACGTAAAACGGATTGGTGCGCTGGCTGCCTGCGCGCTTTTACTTGTGAGCTGCTCCTCAAAACCACCCAAATCACTGGTTACCCCCCTTCCCACCGCGAGCAAGCCGACGCCGCAGGCAAACGAGCCGATGCGCGGGATCTGGCTGGCGACCGTCTCGCGTCTCGACTGGCCGCCGGTGGCCTCGGTGAACGGCCGCAGCGCTGACCAGCGCATCGCGATGCAAAAGCAGGCGCTGATTGGCAAGCTCGACAACCTTAAGCACCTCGGTATTAACACGGTGTTTTTCCAGGTGAAGCCGGACAGCACGGCCCTCTGGTCATCCAAAATTTTACCGTGGTCGGATATGCTGACGGGCAACATCGGCGAGTATCCGGGATACGATCCGCTGCAGTTTATGCTGGATGAAGCACACAAGCGCGGCATGAAGGTCCATGCCTGGTTCAACCCGTACCGCGTGTCGACCAACACTAAGCCGTCAACCATCGCCGCCCTGAACCGGACTTCCTATCAGACCCCGTCCAGCGTCTATGTCCAGCACCCTGAGTGGGTGCGCATCTCGGGCGACCGCTTTGTTCTCGACCCCGGTATTCCGGAAGTGCGCGACTGGATAACCAAAGTGGTGACCGAAGTGGTGGAGAACTACGCGGTAGACGGCGTGCAGTTTGACGATTACTTCTATACCGAAACGCCTGGTTCAGCGCTCAATGACGCACAGACCTGGCGGCAGTACGGTCAGGGATTTTCCTCAAAGGCTGACTGGCGTAGACACAACACGCAGCAGCTGATCGTGCAGGTTTCCCGCGCGATTAAACAGACCAAGCCCGACGTTGAGTTTGGCGTCAGCCCGGCGGGCGTGTGGCGAAACCGCTCCTTTGACCCGGCGGGTTCAGACACCCGCGGCGCCGCGGCCTATGATGAATCCTACGCCGATACGCGGCAGTGGGTGCAGCAGGGCCTGCTGGACTACATCGCTCCGCAGATTTACTGGCCCTTCTCACGGGATGCCGCGCGCTACGACGTGCTGACCAAATGGTGGGCCGACGTCGTGAAGCCGACCCACACTCGCCTGTATATCGGCATTGCGTTCTACAAGGTGGGCGAGCCGTCGAGAAATGAGCCGGACTGGACGGTTCAGGGCGGCGTGCCGGAGCTGAAAAAGCAGCTCGATCTCAACGATTCGCTGCCCAACGTGAACGGCACCATCCTGTTCCGGGAAGATTACCTGAACCAGCCGCAGACGCAGCAGGCGGTGAACTACCTGAAAGGACGCTGGGGAAGCTAAGAGACTATCAGGCAGAAACGCCCCGTTTCTGCCTGATTTTTTTACGGCTTCGGCCCGAACATCGCCTCAAGCTGCTGCGCATCCGGCATACCGACCACCTGCTGCAGCTCATTTTCCGCATTCAGATAGTAAATGGCCGGCGTAGCGTTAGCGCCCAGGCTGTCCATCAGCGTCTGGTGCTTCTGCAGGATCTCGACCGTTTCGCGGGATGCGTCCCCTTCCGGCTTGGGCAATTTTTTCCCTCCGGAAAGCTCGTATTCGCGCCAGGCCGAAACCGGATCTTTCGCATTCAGAATCGCTGAGGCGTTACGTCCGCTATTAGGGTTGAGAAACGCCACCAGCAGCGTGTTGAGCTGAACCTTGCCCGCCTTCACCCACGGCTGGGCTTCGGCCCAGAACTGCTTGCAGTACGGACAGAACGGATCGGCAAACACAAAGACCTTACGCGGAGCGTTATCCGCACCTTCCTTCAGAGGATGCGCCGCGTTGAGGTTCTTCCACATCTCGCGCCCCATCGGGGCGTAGATCTCTTTCTGGAAATAGCCCTCGCTGAGGTTTTTCCCTTTGTCATCGTACAGATAGCCTGAGATGACGTGCTTGCCGTCCGGGGTTAAAAAGAGCGTTACGCCCATATCCTGATACTGCCCAAGCCAGGCCGGTGCGCCGCCGGGCGCATCCAGCTTCTTGATGATTTTAATGTTCTGCTGCTCGCTGAACTGCTTAACCACCTCCGGTATGGCATCAGCGGCCTGTACCAGCCCTGACGTCGCCAGCGCTGAAAGTAACAGTAATTTTTTCATTTCCCTCTCCGGTTTGTCGGGGGCATTACGCCCCCTTCAGGTTAGCGGTTTTTCAGTGCGTCACTGACCATTTCGTCGAACTGTTCAAACGGCACCCAGCCGGGCAGCAGTCCTTCGCCGATGAGCGTGGCGGGCGTGCCCTGGATCCCCATTTTTTCCGCGACGATCAGGCTGCGCTTGATCGTCAGCATGCTCTCGTCATCCGGCGTCGTAACGCTCACGCCCGCCCGCTTCTGCGCCTCCTGAATGCTGGCGTCATCGTGGTACCCCTTTTTCGCCATCAGGGCATGGTTTAGCTTCATAAACTGCCCGGGCTCCTGACGCCAGAGCGTTAACGCATCCCGCGCGGCGGTCAGCGAGCTTTCCGAGCGGAAAGGTAAAAACTTAAAGACCACCGCGACGTCCGGATGCTTTTCGACGATCTTCTCCAGGTACGGATCGAATTTTTTACAGTACGGGCAGTTGTAGTCGGTAAACACCACCAGGATGAGTTTGGGGTTTTTCGCGCCGATGCGCGGGGAGTTCGGATCGTTAAACAGGAAATCAGCGATGATCTTCTGCGCACGCTGCTCCTGGTCCGGCGTCAGCGGCTGGGCAGCGAACACCTGAACCGGGGCCAGCAGGAGCAGCAGCGTAATAAGGAGTTTTTTCATAACAGGTTTAGCCTTTTGCGTTGTTCAGGGTGGTGACCAGGGTGCGCTTGTCCAGCAGCGGCGAGAGGATTTCCCCCTCGGGCAGACCGGGGCCATAAACCGCGTTAAACGGAATGGCGTAGCGGTTTCGCTTCGCCAGAAAATCCGCAATAAACGCGGACGGCTGGCTCCAGTCTCCGCGCAGGGCCACAACGTCCGGCTGGCGCAGCGCGGCAATAACGTCCGGCTGATTCAGCACCCGATGCTCGTTAACTTTGCAGGTCACGCACCAGTCCGCCGAGATATCCACAAACACCCGTTTCCCCTGCGCCAGCGCCTGCTGGATGGCTTCCTCGCTGAGCGGCTGCCACGGGATGGTCTGAGCGGCATTCTGCGCCATAGCGTCAGGCGGCGCGTTAAGCAGCCCGCGCGCCTGATACCCGCCGAGCGCCGACAGCGCGATCACAACGATCCAAAACAATGGGGAGGATTTTTGCCCCTTCAGCGCGAACAGCGCCAGCGCGACGGCGATCAGCACCAGCATCACAATCTGGCTGACCGCCTCGCCCAGATGCACGCTTAACAATGTCGCCAGCCACAAGCTGGAGGCGAGCATCATCAGGCCCAGAACGACTTTTAGCGTATTCATCCAGCGGCCGGGTTTCGGCAGCAGCATGGCCGTTTTCGGCACCAGGGCGACAAACAGCCACGGCAGGCTCATGCCCACGCCGAGCATCAGGAAGATCAGCCACAGGGAGTGCAGCGGTGCGCCAAGGGCAAAGGCGACCGCGGTACCGAGGAACGGCGCGGAGCACGGCGTGGCCAGCAGCGTGGCGAACATTCCTTCGCAGAAGCTGCCGCCAATCCCCGATCCTCCTGCCGTAGCCAGCCGTCCCGTGGCGGCGGAAGGCAGCAGCATCTCAAACGCGCCAAACAGGTTCAGCGCAAACAGGAAGGTGACGGCGACCATCAGGCCGATAAACCACGGGTTCTGGAACTGAATGCCCCACCCCAGCGACGCCCCGGCCAGCTTCAGCGCGGTCACCATCCCCGCCAGCAGCATAAAGGAGGTGAGGATCCCGGCGCTGGTGGCCAGAAAGCGCAGCCTGATCGCGCGCCTGTCCGATCCCACCTGCAGGATGCTGTTAAGCTTCATGCCCATGACCGGCAGCACGCAGGGCATCAGGTTGAGGATCAGCCCGCCCAGCAGCGCAAAGAGCACCATTTTTCCCGTCCCTTCAGGCGCAGAGGGCGCTACGGGCGTCGCGCCAACGGTCATGGTGGTTTGCTGAGCATTGCCGCCACTGGTCAGTACAAACGAAAGCGTCTTTCCTTCCAGCGAGGCGGGTTTATCGCCCCATTCGTCGGTCACGGGTACCGTCACCCGAAGGGTATTGCCGTCGTGTTTAATGACCGGCTCGCCGGGAAGAATGTCACCCTCCAGCGGGTCAAAGTAGATCCCCGGATTATCCCACTTCCCGTCCGTCGTGCCGGTAATCACCAGCTTGTCGCCAGAGAGCCAGGCGGAGAGATCTGCGGATACGCCAGACGTACCGGGCACGGCGCGCATCGCCTGCTCGAACTCGCTACGGAAGCCCTCATCCACCGGCTGGGTAAAATCGAGATGCAGCGGGTAGTCCGTCAGCAGGCAGACGTTACTGCACGTCGAGAGCGTGAGCGTCCCGACGAGCGCGTCCCCCTTCACCCCGTCGAGCGTAATCGGGATAGTGACCTTATCGTGATAGCCCTGCGTCGTCATGCCGGAGATATCGAAGCGCGACGGGACCGGCCAGGACCAGCTATCCGTCACGCCTTCCGGCCAGCTGATTTTTGGCGCGACGCCGCCCTCGCCCGGCGATCGCCAGTAGGTCTTCCAGCCGGGCTTCAGCTCAACGGTGAGCAGGCCTTTAACGTGCGTTTGTTCCCTCTCCGCCTGAAAGCGGATGCGGGCGTGATCGTTTTGTGGGGAAACCAGCCAGCCTGTGTCCGCCGCATGGACAATGCCGATGCAGGACAGCCACAGGAAGACGAATCCCCTGAAGAGGTTAACCATGTTTTACTCCGTGAACAGTGAAAATTATCGTGTGAGGACGATGATTTTCATTCACGGAAAACGCAGTTTTTAAGGTGTATTCGGGGAGGCGGTGCCTGAACGGGCTGTTCCGCGGGAGCCAATGTCCGCCCTTGCGTAAACAGCTGCAGCAGCGCGAAGAAGATGATAATGGCCGGCAGCGCGCCGTCGAAGAACAGCGGCTGCGCGCAAAGCAGCGAGTGAGCGCCAAGTTGACAAGGCGACGGGCCGGGCTGTTCAGTGTTGTTGCTTTGAGCCGGGGCATCTGCGCTCAGAGAAATTTGCGGATCCAGTCCCTGTAAAAAATGGTTGAGCATCACCGCACGCTGCACGAGGCAAAGCGCCATCGCGAGACAGGTGACGATCAAAAGCCATTTTCCGAGGAGCTGACGGTTGCGCATAACGTTCCAGAGTAACAAGACGCCCCGATCATAAACGATAGTGATGAATCTACAAGTGCCGGAAGTGTAAGGTTTTGTCTGTCGCCGCTATTCGCCCGTCAGCGCGTCATAGACGTCGCGCAGCCTTGTGCGGAGAAACAGCACCGCCTTGTGCTTGCGGGATAGCAGCGCCTGCTCGCTGGCACCGGTCTCCTCAGCCAGCATTTTAATGCTGTAGCCGTGGAGTTCGGTCTTTTCAAATACCTCGCGCTGCGGCGGCGACAGTTCAGACAGCGCCTGCCCCAGCTCTTCCCACAGCAGCGTTTTGAGATACTCCTCTTCCGGCGTGTGCGGCATGCCGAACAGGGTTTCGGCCAGCTCGTCCTCCGGGAAACCCTCTTCGTCTTCGCCCGTAAAATAGCCGGAGAGTGAGACCTCGCGCTTTTTACGCGCCCGGTCGGTCATCTCGTTACGCGCCGCGCGAAACAGCCAGGCGGCGACGTTTTCGACCGGCTGCTCCACTTTCATCAGCTGATAGGTCACTTCCTGCAAAATATCGTCGGCATCATCGCGAACGGAGGTCCGTCCGCGAATGAAGGCTTTCAGCCGGGCGCGGCAGGCATTGAGCGCCGACATCAGCATGGATCCGCCCGCCTCCCCGGCTTTCATTTCGCTCACTCTGCTTCCGGCGCTTTTGGCGTGGCGTCGTCGCGCTTATCGTCACGATGACCGTGCCAGCCGCAGTGGCCGCGGCCGTGGCGACCAAACCCTTCGCGACGCTGCTGAATAAACGCCTCGCGCTGCTCGGGCGTCATGTTCATCCAGCGCTCGTGCATCCGGCGATGCGCGCCAAACATCCCCGGACGGAAACCTAACCCGCCAAACAGAATGCGGCTCAGCACCAGAATGCCCAGCGCCTGCCAGAATCCGATGGCCTTAACGCCGAGGATGGCCGGGAGCAAAGCATTCCACAGGGTCATCACCACCAGGCCGAGCACGATGAAAATCACCGCGCCGATGACTAAGCCCTTGCCCATACGGTGGCGACCGAATCCGCGCCCGTGACCTCTGCCGTGCATTTCAAAATCTCTCATGGTGTTTACCTCGTTTACAGTAACTGATTATGGCTTGTGATGAGGTAGACGGATGAGGGAGGGAAATATTGCTGGGGGGAATATAAATTTTTTTGTGCTAACGAATTTGGACTTATAGCAGTTACAGCTGGCGGACGCTATGAGTCTCCTACAGGCCATCATTTTTTTCGAAAGATTCGCTTAACGAATGCGATAGCGATGGCGGCCAGTATGATCGACACCAGTGCGAGGAAGATGAGCAAGGATAATAGTGGATTTAACAAGCCACCTAAACTGGTGAAGTCGCTAATACGGCCAAGTTGCTCGGACGTGCATGCACTGAGAATGATCTCAGGAATAATAAGCAAAAATATAATGACGGTTAGGACATAAACCAGAGCACCCTTGCGCTTTCCCATTTTCGTTGTTGCCCCTCTATCAAACATGATCAATGATAATAAGGTAATGATACTGCAAGGTTATATAAAATGGCACAAAATTCATAAACCACAGACTGCCCGAGGCATTAAAGTTTTACTAACAACTGCCGATTTATGAGTTACCACATAATTTTGAGGCCCCAAAATGTTGTCTGATATTTTTAAAAATAAAGATTTTATCATTTACTTTATCTATGGCGCTGTGTTTATAGTAATTGTCAACAGAGCGTACGGAATATCTAATTTATTAAGATTTATCTTTCGCTACTTGGCAATTGGCTACTCAGATGTAAGAATGAAAAAACTTGATAATACATGGTTTGATATACAACTATTCAAAGTCATCAATGGAATTAATACCACCAACCTAAACGACGCACGACTAATACAAAGAGGGCTAAATGAGGGGGTGTTAAAGCCATCATGGTTTTTATTTACCAGTTCATGGGGAGACATCACCATAAAAATGTCGAAAAAGAAACTAACCTTATCCTATTTGATGGGGTTGGTTATATTTGGCATGGGAAATTATGCATGGATTGAGCAAGCCCAGATTGTAGATGGATTCGTAAAAATCGACTACAAGGAATTTAGTTATTACCTTTCTAAAGAAAAGCTGATCATAACATCACTTAACAGATCCATTGATAACGCCACCGTTCATAGTAAAGAGGATTGCAAAAGTACCCTGAACTCAATCTCTAAAGACTCAATGTTCTTTATAGCATGCACGAAACTACTTGATGATAGATTGTCGTATAAATGGTGGATTGAAAAAGAAATCCAGTCTGTAAATAGCAGAAAAAACATGCTAAGACTGATATCTTACATTTATTGCATCACTAGCATTCTGTGGGGGTTTTCATTATACCAATTCAATCGTGCCAGCACTCATGTCGTAAATTATAAATTATCAATGCAAAATCAGACCACATAGAGAAAAATAAAAGACCACCTTCAACCACTTTTATAGAAGGTGGCTTTCGAAAATGCCTCTGTAAGGGGGTGTTGTTACTGTAAGTCTACCCGTTTTAGCTTCTTGTATTTTAGAGGTATCTAGGTTTGCGTTTTTCGTTTCGAACGTAATTTCAGACAGAGCGATATAGAAAAAATATTTCGAAAAAAAGATTAATAAAAAGACCTACCGACCACCAGAAATGTTCACTACATGTGACAATAGCTACCTTGCTCCATAGCCAATAAAAAAGCAGGTTGGTCATTAAAAATGTAAAAAACACCGCCGAAAACTATCAGAATTAAAAGAATTGTGGTGGAAGTAATTAACGACGAGGCCCCCTGCGGAGCCTCCCTCATACAATCAAGCCTGCACCGGCAAACTAAAACTCGAAATACTCCGCGAAAGCTGCTGCGCCTGCTCTTCCAGCGAGGCCGCTGCCGCAGCGGACTGCTGCACCAGCGCGGCGTTCTGCTGGGTCACGCCATCCATCTCGGTCACCGCCTGGCCGACCTGACTGATCCCGCGGCTCTGCTCTTCAGAGGCGACGGAGATCTGCTCCATCAGCGTATTCACTTTGTTCACCGATGAAATAATCGAGTCAATCACCTCGCCCGAGCGGCTGACCAGCTCCGCACCGTTTTTCACGCTGGAGACCGACTGCGCAATCAGGCTCTCGATGTCCTTAGCCGCAACCGCGCTTTTCTGCGCCAGGGTGCGTACTTCGCTGGCCACGACCGCAAAGCCGCGACCTTGCGTACCGGCGCGCGCCGCTTCAACCGCCGCGTTCAGCGCCAGAATATTGGTCTGGAAGGCGATGCTGTTAATCACGCTGGTAATATCTTCGATGCGCTTCGAGTTCGCCGCGATGGTATTCATCGTGTCGATCACTTCACGGGTCACCGCTTCACCGGTGTGGGCATTTTTCACCGCATCCTGTACCAGTTTACCGGCCTGGTAAACGTTGTCGGTATTGTTCGCCACCGTCGCGCTCAGCTCTTCCATGCTGGCCGCCGTCTGGGTCAACGCGGAAGCCTGCTGTTCGGTACGTGACGCCAGGTCGATATTCCCGGAGGCAATCTCCTGCGCCGCGTGCGTTACGGTATGGCTCGCATCGCGCACCTGGGCGATGGTCGCCAGCAGCGCCTGACGCATCTGCTCCATCGAGCTCATGAGATGATCGATTTCGTTATGTGCGCTCCCCTTGACCGGTACCGGAACGTCCAGCTTGCCTGCCGCAATCTGGCTGCAGTGCTCGCGCGCCAGGTTTACCGGCGCAAAGACAAAGCGCTTCATCAGCAGGCTGACGGCGACAATCACCACCACAAACAGGCAGGCGATAGCGGCAACGATCGCCAGGCCAGAGACGAAGTTACTGCTCGCATCTTCGTTCAGGCTTTTGGCGTATTTCTGGTGGACGGAAAGGACCTGGTCGAGAACGATCTCGTACTGACGGTCGAGGCGAGAGACTTCCGGGATCAGCGCGTTAAATTTGGCGACATCGTGCGCCTCGGCGGCATCGATCAGCGGCGCCAGCCCCTGGTTGCGGTAGTTTTGCCAGGCATCCTGATAGGCAGTCACCAGCGGCGCTTCATCCGTCAGACGCGGCGAAGCCATAAAGGCCGCAAAGGCGTGGTCCGCTTTGGTCAGCGCCTCTTTCACGGCGGTTAGCTTTGCAGCCCCGTCCGCCGAGCTGCCCGCTTCCACCATCTTCACATACTCCATCACCCGCACGCGCAGCGTACGGCTGTGGTTGATCGGGTCAATAATGGACAGCACAACCTGGATCTCTTTGTTGACGTTATCCAGGGAATTATTACTTTTAATGATGAGGCCAACGCTGGTCACAGTGCTGGCAACAAAGAAGAAAAGCAGCGAGAACAGGACGATCAGGGACGACTTTTTCAACGACATAAACCAATACCTCAAGGAGAATTATTCCTTATGGTTATCGGCCATTCCAAAACTTAAATTAATTAAAGTTATTGAAGTATCGAACCGGGCTATTTCGCTGGCTTATAGCGTCGCTGGAGGGTGGCATTAAGCTTGCGCTGCAACGGCTGCGGCGTCTCCCCTTCGATTAATTTGCTAATCAAATCAAAGCAGTGCCACGCCAGCTGACGGTTATCCTGGCGAATGGTATCCACGGGGATCGTCAGCGAATCGTAGAGATAATGATCGTCAAAACTGGCTAACCTAATATCACTTTGCAACAGGTTGTGCTGGCCCATATAGCGCAGCACCCCTTCCAGCAGCCCGCAGGCGGCGGCGAAAAGCGCTTTCGGCGGACGACCCAGACGGGCGCAGAGTTCAGCAAACATCTCGTACCCGGAGCTCGGGTGATAGTTGCCGTGAATGATCCACTCGGGGCGTAGCTCCACGCCGGCCTCTCGAAGACCTTGCTTAAACCCTTCCAGACGATCGCGCGTCGGAGAAAGGCGCGGCTGGCCGCCGAGAAAATAGAATTCATCAGGATGCTGGCGCGCAATGTCGGCCACCAGTTCCGCCGTTGGGGTAATGGAATCGGTGATGACCAGCGGCAGCGCGCTGTCGTTGATGTGGCGGTCAAACAGAACAACGGGCAGCTGCTCGCTCAGCTTGTGGTAGTCCGCATCGTTAAGCATGCTGGAGGCAACAATCAGCCCGTCCACCTGGCGCGCCACCATGTTGTTCACCACCACCGTCTCCTGGCCCGGGTTTTCATCGCTACAGGAGATCAACAGTTGAACACCCGCCTCGCGGCACAGCGTCTCCAGCTCGTGAGAAAACACGGCAAAACCGTAGTTGGTGATCTCCGGAACCACCAGACCAACGGTGTGGCTGCGGTTATCGCGCAGCGACCGGGCGTGAATGCTGGGCTGATAGTGGTGTTCTTTTGCAATCGCCAGCACGCGCTCGCGCGTCTCTTCCGCCACGCGAAGCTCTTTGCTGCGCCCGTTCAGGACTAGGCTGGCGGTGGCTTTTGACACACCCGCCAGCTCCGCGATGTCTTTAATGGTGACGCGTTTTGTTTTTCTCACAACGACTTAGATCCGGCTGCCAAAACCCTCATTCTATCATGCAGGCGCGCAGCGACCAGTAGCGTAATGTGATATCGGACGCACCTTCGAATCGCACCCGGGCCGGATGGTCAGGGAAATAGCGGCTGCTCATCACCCCTTCACCGTGATTGATGAAAATTTCAACGCTGGAGCGGTCGCACAGAACGCGCAAATGGCTGACGTCGCCCTGCCAGTAGCGGGTCAACGTTTCACCGGTTTTCAGGCTCGCGCGTTCGAGACGTATACCCTGCTCATCGACCGTGAGACGCAGCGCGCCGCCAAAATCGACATTCACCTGCGATGCGCTCAGCTCAAACTCCAGGCGCGTCGCGTCCAGGCCTGGAGCCTCGCTGGCGCGTCCCTGCCAGCGCTGCTCATCTTCGCGCAGCGCCGCCAGCTCGCGCGCCGGGGTCTGCCAGAGCCTGCCGTCGCGATAGCGTAATTCACGTGGGCAGGTCATCTGGTGCATCCAGCCGTGCGCCCGGGTTGGCTGAAGCATCTCTTCCCCGTCCGGCACGCCCATCCAGCCGATCATAATGCGTCGACCGTCTTCCGCCAGCGTCGTTTGCGGAGCGTAAAACTCAAAGCCCGCGTCCAGCTCGTGCAGATCGCCGTGATCGAATGCGGCGCTTGCATAGTCAAACGCCCCGCTCATCCAGGTAGCCGGATAGGTGTTGAGATAGCGATGCGGCTCGCGCGCCAGCCCCTGCGGACAGCCGATCAGGACGTGCGTTCCGTCGAGCGCGAACAGGTCCGGACACTCCCACATATACCCCGCATCCGTCAGGCCGTTGACCCCGTGACCGGCGATTTCCCCGCAGGACGTCCAGGCGTGCAAATCGGCTGATTTAAACAGCAGCACCTTGCCGCGATTTTGCACATCCTGCGCGCCGAGCACCATGTACCACTCCCCGTCGTGCTGCCACACCTTCGGGTCGCGCACGTGTCCGGTGTAGCCTTCCGGCAGGGCCAGCACCGGCCCCAGCTTCTTAAAAGTTCCGTCCGGCTGTTCCACGGCGAGGCACTGCCAGGCCGTGCGGCTGCCGTCATCAAACTTGACGTTGCCGGTGTAGCACAGGGTCAGGACGCCCAGGTTATCCACGGCGCTACCGGAGTAGCAGCCGTTGCGGTCATACGCTTCATCGGGCATCAGCGCCAGCGGCTCGTGCCGCCAGTGCACCAGGTTCGCAGAGCTCCAGTGCCCCCAGCATTTAAACCGATGCTCGCAGTCCAGCGGGTTCCACTGATAGAACAGGTGGTAGCGGCCGGCAAACCAGATAAACCCGTTGGGATCGTTCATCAGCCCCGTCGCCGGCGCGGGGTGCCACTGCGGATAGTGACTATCCGCCAGCGCCTGCGGCTGGCCTTTCATAACGGCCTGCAGGATCGCAGGCCAGCGGGAAGGTAACGTCATTATTCAGAGTCCGTTTTATATTTCAGCAGCAGTGAGACGGTAAACGCCACGCCGAAGGCAATCACCATACCGATAATATAGTTGAGCAGCGAGCTGGCCTGCACGATGGCCATGCCCGGAATGGCGGTTAACCCAACGGCGGTCATGTAGACATGGACTGAGACCACCCAGGCCCCGCCCACCGCGCCGCCGATCAGCGCGGCGATAAACGGCTTAACAAAGCGAAGGTTGATACCAAAAATGGCCGCTTCGGTGATGCCCAGCATTGCAGAGAATGCCGACGGTAAGGTAATGGCTTTGATTTTGGCATCTTTGGTTTTGAACCACACCGCCAGACAGGCACCGCCCTGCGCCACGTTCGCCATGGCCCAGATAGGCAGCAGGAAGTTCACGCCAATCGACGGGTTGCCCAGCAGCCCGGCTTCGATCGCGTGGAAGCTGTGGTGAATACCGGTGATCACAATCACCGAATACAGCCCGCCGAAAAGCAGCCCGGCCAGCCAGCCCGCGTGTTCAATTAACGTACTCAGGATAAAGGAGATGCCGTCGCCCAGCGCGCGCCCCGCCGGGCCGATAATCAGCAAGGCGATAAAGCCGGAGATAACGACGGTGAGGAACGGCGTAAGGATAAGGTCTAACGCGTCCGGGATCGCGCGGCGCAGGTTTTTCTCCACGATGCTCATGAACCAGACGGCCAGCAGCACCGGGAATACCGTGCCCTGATAGCCAATCATCGCGATCTCAAGGCCGAAGAAGTTCATGGTGTGGAAGCCGGAGGCCACGCCCCAGGCGTTGGTCAGCGCCGGGTGCGTCAGAATGCCGCCCAGCGTCGCGCCGAGATACGGGTTGCCGCCAAATTCCCGCGCGGCGGTAAAACCAATCAGAATAGGCAGAATGATAAACGCCGCGGAGCTGCACATGTCCAGCATGATGTAGAGAGCGTTATCCGCATTGACCCAGCCGTAGGTTTTCACCATGCCGAGCAGGCCCATCAGCAGGCCGGATGCCACAATCGCGGGAATGATCGGGACAAAGATATTGGAGAGCAGACGGGCAATACGCTGGAACGGATTCAGCTTGCGCGCCGCCAGATCCGCGGCCTCAGACTTGCTGGACTCGCTAATCCCCGCAGCCTGAATAAACGCGGCGTAAACCTTGTTGACCACGCCCGTGCCAAAAATCACCTGCATCTGCCCGGCGTTACGAAAACAGCCTTTTACGCCGTCGACCTTGCCGATCGCCTGCTGATCGGCAAGCGCGTCATCGACCAGCACCAGACGAAGACGCGTTGCGCAGTGCGCCGCGCTGGCGATATTTTCCTTGCCACCGAGCAGCGGAATGAGCTCGCGGGCGATTTGATTAAAATCCATAGATACCTCTGCCTGACTTCTTTTTATGATGTGCGAAACGCTCCCGCCGGGCGGGAGCGTGATGGGTTAAAACCAGGTTTCCATCTGGACCCCAAAGTTCCACTCCCCGCCGGCGTTGAAGCCGCTGCTGCCAAAGGCATCATCGCTGGCGTAATGATCCAGTTTGCTGCTCCAGTCCATCCAGGTGGCAAACAGACGCAGCTCCGGACGGCTGAAGAAATCGCCGATTTTGCTCGCTTTTAACGTCGGCGCAAAGGTCAGCTTGTAGAAACTGCCGTTAACGGCGTTGCGGTCCTTATAGCCTTCCGGATTTAAATCCATGTACTGATAGCTTCCCTCAAACGCCAGGGCGAAGTTCTGCGTCACCTCTTTAATCAGGCGGGTGTTGAGCGTTACCCACTCATAGCTGTCGCCCTTGACGTAGCGATCTTTACTGCTCTGCGCCAGTACGGCGGGCGCCACGCTCCAGCCAGCGCCGATTGGCGTGACACCGTAACTTGCGAAGCGCCAGGTATCCGCCTCAGACAGCAGTGCGCCGTCGGAGCCGATGCTTTTCACTTCCGCACCCAGCCCGTGGCCGTACAGCAGCGCCGTTTTGGCTGTCCCTTCCCGCAGGCCGTAGAAGCTCTCGTTATGCAACCCGACCAGGGCATGAACGCCGGTATTCGCAGCGTCAGTTTTGATGAGATCGCCGTTGGTGTCTTTACGGTCGTCGTTATCCTTCGCCCGCAGGCCGCTCACCATCAGCTGGAACGGTCCGGCGAAGTGGTTCATGCTGAGGATATAGTTCTGAACGTTATTGTCGGTCTGCTCCACGCTGCCGAAGTTGCGGCCGTAGATCGAGAAGTTGCTGCGCAGCGAATCGTTCCATTTCACGTCGTAGACGCCGCCGCCGGTACCGGCGAGGAACACCACGTCGGAATCCAGCCAGTGAATGTCAAAGTTGTCGCGGTCAAAGCGTTTACCCGCCCAGAAGGTGCTGCCCTTCAGCGCGCCGGTAAAATCAGGCAGATTGCCCAGCTCCGCGAAGGCCTGACGAATATTGAGGTCGCTGGTATCGGCTGACCAGTCGTTATAGGTTCTCTGGCCGTCGGCCAGCATCGCTTTGAAGCGCGTGGTGGCCCCGTTGTCCAGGATCTGCTTGTGCTCCAGGTTCAGCTCAACGTAGGTGTCGGCTTCGTTACCCAGACGCCCTACCGCACCGCCGGTTTCACCGGCCGGGGTCAGATAAGGACCGCTTTTGCTGCTGGAGGCCGCATCGTTCATCAGCAGGCCCGAACGGGCGTAGCCGTGGAACTCAAACCCGCTGCTTTGATCCGCCTTCTTCTCCAGCGCGGTGGTGCGCTGCTCCACCGCCTGGGCTGTCGTTTGCGTCTGCTGCTGGGCGGCAACCAGCTGCTGCGTTTTTTGTTCTGCATCGGTGGCGCGCTTCTCAGCAACCTGCGCACGCGTTTCCGCCGCCTGGAGGCGCTGCTCCATCGCGGCAAGACGCGCTTCGATACTTGTCATATCCGTTTGGGCAAAAACAGAGGTACTTCCGGCCAGCATGCCTATCATCACGGCAAGTCTGCGTTTTTTATACATTTTGTCGCATCCCTAAAAGAAGTCATTAAACGTGCTAAATTGCTAAACCGGTTTAGGTTACTGATACTAAACCTCTGAATTTTGGATCGGCAATCTTTTTTGCTAAACCGTTTTAGTAAGTGTGATCGAGGCGACAATTCAGGCCGCCGGATGGCGGCCAGTGGAGGAAAGAATTACAGTTCGTGCTGCCACGGCAAGGCGGCCATCGCCCCTTTGGCCGTGGTGGCTAATGCGCCGCAGCGCTGGGCTAAGGCGATGACGGGCGTCAGGTCATGCCCGGCGGCCAGGCCGTAGAGCAGTCCGGCAACGAAGGCATCGCCCGCGCCGGTCGTATCGACGCACTGAACGGGGGTTGCCGGATAGTGCTTCACGGCGCCGTCATGCCAGGCGATGACGCCCTCTTTTCCCTGGGTGACCAGCACCAGACGCGCCGGGCAGCGCGCCATCAGCGCATGCAGACCGACGTTAACATCTACATTTCCTGTTAAAAACGCCAGCTCTTCGACGGAGAGTTTCACCACGTCGGCGCTCTGCAGGGCCAGCTCCAGGCAGCGGCGCAGCTCGTTCTCATCCGGCCAGAGGTCCGGGCGAATATTGGGGTCGAAGCTGACGTAGCCGCCCGCCTCGCGAATGGCGCCTATCGCCTCAAACGTCGCGGAACGGCTCGGCTCTGCGCTTAACGCGATGGAACAGACGTGCAGCCACTCCCCGGCGCTGAACGTCGGCAGATCGGCAGGTTCCAGAAACAGATCGGCGCTCGGGCGCACCATAAAGGTAAACGAGCGTTCGCCGTGGTCGTCGAGATCGACCACCACCGTTGAGGTGCGGTGCGCCGGGTCAAGGCGCATAGACTTCACGTCAACCTTTTCGTCAGCGAGAGTTTTCGCCATAAAGCGCCCGAAGGGATCGTCGCCAACCCTGCCGATAAAGGCGCTCTGGCCGCCCAGCCGGGCAATACCGACCGCAACGTTTGCCGGTGCGCCGCCGGGACACTGCAGCAATCTGCCTTCTCCATCGGGCAGCAAATCTACCACTGCATCGCCAAGTACCCAGATTTTTTTCATGTGCTCCTCGCAGCTAAACAATATTAAACCGTTTTAGCTATTTAAGCACAGGCAGGGCGAAGGGGAAATAACGCGGGAGGAAAATTGGCTAACGCACCAGATGCGGCCAGTGGATATCACCGACGCCATTAAGCTGCGGACGGGCAAACAGAAAGCCCTGGAAGCGGCGGATCCCGGCAGACTCTAGCCAGCACCACTCCTCTATCTTCTCGATCCCTTCGGCCACCAGGGTAATTTCGAGATCGGAGCAACAGCTGACGATGGATCGCACAATCGCCTGCTTCGGGCCGCTGAGGTGGATATTGCTGACTATCTCCCGGTCTATTTTAATTTTATCCGGCTGGAAGCGGGTCAGCAGCGAAAGACCGGCATATCCGGAACCAAAATCATCGATTGCGAGGCCAATGCCCTCACCGCGAAGCTGCTTGATGGCGCTATTGAACTGGTTGAAGCCGGAGATCATCTCGTTTTCCGTCACTTCAATGACTACCTGCTCCGGCTGAAGGCCATGTTTTTTAATCTGATCGACCAGAAACTCCACTGCGCCGGGGACATTCACCAGCGACATCGGCAGCAGATTGACCGCAATTTTATGGCTACCAATGCCCAGCTTTTCCGCCAGCGCAAAGGCATACGCTTTCGTCTGGAGATCGACTTCGTAGAGTTTGTCCGGGTCGAGGGTGCTGAAGAAATGTTCCGGGCTGCCGCCGTCGTTGCCGCGAATAAGGGCTTCCAGCGAGCTGATCTTCCCTTCGGAGGGCTCAACGATGGGCTGGAGCGCAAACTGGCAGATTTGGTTGGCCATCAGCCCCAGGCGTTCGCCAAAGGGTAACGCCTCGGGTGACAGCGTCCATTTTTCAGGGACATAGCGCGCGCCCGAC
Source organism: Enterobacter sp. DC1 (assembly GCF_000568075.1). Taxonomy (NCBI): domain Bacteria; kingdom Pseudomonadati; phylum Pseudomonadota; class Gammaproteobacteria; order Enterobacterales; family Enterobacteriaceae; genus Enterobacter; species Enterobacter sp. DC1. The sequence goes on along the minus strand of NZ_AZUA01000001.1, from coordinate 284,510 downwards.
GGGGCCGGGCGTTTGCCCATAATAAACGTCTGAATAAATTTGAACACCCGATCGTCGGAGGTGAGATAGCTGTCCAGCTTGCTGTAATGCAGGACCGACTGCAGCACCTCTTTCGGCGACTGCGTTTGCAGATCGAACAGCAGCATGCCGACGTTTTCGAAGCGTCTGCGCGGACCGTAATCCCGCATCAGTTCAACCACTCCACTGTGCCGCTTGTCGTCACGGATTTTATGGAACAGCTTAAGCACGCTCTCTTCCGACCCTTCGAGGATTTGCAGCACGTCACTGCACTTTGCAAGCAGAACCCCGGTGATATTCAGATTGGCATTGCGGATCCGGGCGCGCTCAACCAGCTCCCGCAGCTCGGTGGAGGGGCGGGATAAATTCAACTGGCTTCGGTAAATCAGAGTCGTCAGCACAAAAATAGGTTCCAATGAGAAAAAGAGGTGCCTTGAAGCTATTATTTAACATACTTAATCAATGCGACCTAACATATTCACGCCACAGGGGAACGTTACTTTTCCGCGCCTTCGACCCGGCTGTCGATCCTCTCCTGCATATAGTCGTAAAACGGGTTCGAGGTGACCCGCATCAGCGCCTCTTTTCCGACGCTCAACACGGAGGTTTCGCCCCAGAGCGCAATTGTCCCCAGGCTGATGCCGTAGCGGTTTTTCACCCCAGGCTCGCGGCCATAGAGATCGTCATCCGGCGGGAACGGCACCGCAATATGCGACAGGGAATAGACATCCTGCGGCCAGGCCTGCGCCAGCGGCACAACCGTCTCCCGGGTGCTGCCTGCCGGAGTGATTTTCGCCACCGTCGAGAAGCTGTGTGCGTCTGCATTGGTAACAATAGTGACACCGTAACGTCTCTGCGCAACCGGCAGCAGCGCCGAGGTGGCCGTCCACGACGACGGTTTGAACAGCGGACGGAAGCTGGCTGCCTGATTGATATCAAACACCACCAGCTCGCTGCCGTTTGCCGGAAGCTGGTCAAACAGGCCGGTCACCACAGCGCGGGTGCTGACCGTGGAATCCATGACCGACTGGAACGCCAGGATCGGCGGCAAATTCGCCAGCCTGTTCTCCCGCGCCTCGCGGCCGATTTGCTCCTGCAGGGCCTTCGTCAGCAGCCATGACTGGCGGGCGGCGTTCACCGGGAACGAGTTATATTTGTACGGGTTATATTCCGGAGAGATATTCAGCCACGCCGCTTTGGCAAATGCCGGCAGCAGCGCCGGTAGCCCGGCGAATCCGGCGAACCGCGCAAAGGCCGTCACGCCGATCATCGGTGAGAGCAGTATCACCTGCTGCGGTTTACGCAGCGCAGGCGCGTCCAGCGCATCGAGGGCATATTTCATCGCCAGCGCCCCGCCGTTGGAGTAGCCCACCAGATGCAGCGGCACCGCCTCACCCGCCAGACGCGTGGCCTCCCGCACCGCAAGACGCGTCGCCGCGAGCCACATCTCCCAGTCGACGTCCGTCAGCGCGCCGGGCGCGGTGCCGTGCCCGGGCAGACGCGGGACCACGGCCACAAAACCGCGTTGCTGATAGTTCACCGCAAGGCGCCTGACGCTGTAAGGCGAGTCCGTCAGACCGTGCAGCAGCACCACCGCGCCGCGCGGCTTTCCGGCAGGCATCAATACAAACGAGCGGTTGGCATCGGGCGTAAACTGTCCCGGCCACACCAGGCTCTGGCGATAATAGCGGTTTAACGGCGTACGTTCCTCGCCCTCTGTTTTCGCCGTCACCGCATTATCAAGATCGGCGAAAATGGCGCGTTCCCGGGCGATATACCGGGAAAAATCGGCGTTATCCATCTCGCGCACGGACATCTCGTCGGCCCGCCAGGTATGCCAGAGGTGCAGTTCCGGTCCCTGCTGGGAGAGATACACCCGAACCGCCAGCAGGACGACCAGTACGATCCCGACGACAATCCCTATTTTCTTTGCAAGCGTCATCAGGCGCACGCTGACTCGCCAGGGCAAATTTGCCATGCCGGGATCCTTTTTATATTCACGGTACATCTATCTTATCAAAAATGTGAACGGACTGACGTATTCACCAAATTCATACCTGCCGCGTCAGACAGTGCACCAAAAGTGAACTACGCTGCACAAATGTTGATCATTGGTTAAACAAATATTGCATGAAGTTTACTGCACAGCGGGTTTTATCCGCCCTGTGAACATGGCACGCGTCATGCATTGTTAACCAGGTAACAAAAATTCGGCCATTGACAGCCTGTTAACAGCGAGGCGGTATGACGACGAAACCCGAGATGTTGAGCCGTATCGAAGCGACGTTCAGCCAGCTCACGCCCAGCGAAAAGCGGGTCGGAAGCTGGCTGCTGGCGCACGCCGCGCAAATCCCGTTTGAAACGGCGGAGAGCATCGGTCAGGCGAGCGGGACCAGCGGAATTACCGTCGGACGCTTTCTGCGCAAGCTGGGGTATCGCAACCTGGAAGATGCCAAAAAGAGCCTGCGCGATCCGTATCAGCCCTGGGGCATGAACGAGAGGCTGGACTCCTGGCAGCAGCAGCGCCCCCTTTCCAGCCGCCTTCAGCATGCCCTGTCGCTGGAAGTGGATGCCATCACGCAGGTGTACCAGCTGGCGCAAACGGACGCCTTCCGTCAGGTGGTGCACAACCTCGCCCACGCCGACGCGGTGTTTGTGCTGGGGATCCAGTCCACGCGCGGGATTGCCAACGCCTTTTTCAGCCACCTTGAATACCTCCGCCCGCGCGTGAGCTATTCGGAGGGGGCTTCCGGCAGCTGGGTGGAATCCCTCAACTCGGGGTTTTCGCACCCGTACGTCGTGCTGACCGACACGCGCACCTACTCCTCGATGGCCCGCCAGTACTGCCGCGTTGCCAGCGAGAAAGGCATTCCGCTGGCCTTAATCACCGACATCTGGTGCCCGTGGGCGCGGGATTACCCGATGGATTTACTGCAGGTGAAAACCGATACCGGTCATTTCTGGGATTCGCTTGCCCCCGTGAGCTGTCTGTTCAACCTGCTGCTGTCGGGCGTGGTGGAAGCGCTGGGTGATGCGCTCCCGGCGCGTCTGGCGGTCAACCGACAATTACAACAAGAGTTTGGTCAATTCGAACGCTAAAGGAGCGGAGCTATGCCCGAAGAGAGTGAACTGATTGATGTGGCGAAGACGTTTCCCACGCTGCATATCGATCTGAAGTACGCCACCGCCGACAACATCACCGGCCGTCCGATCTATCAGGAGGCGCTGTGCCTGCTGCATACCGACGCGGCCACCGCGCTGGCAAAAGCCATCAGCATTGCCTCGCTGGCCGGGCTGAAGCTGGTGGTCTACGACGCCTATCGGCCGCAGCAGGCGCAGGCCCAGTTGTGGGATGCCTGCCCGAACCCGGAGTACGTGGTCGACGTGGCGATTGGCTCCAATCACAGCCGCGGTACGGCCATCGACGTCACCCTGATGGATGAACATAACGCCGTGCTGGATATGGGTGCCGGTTTTGACGAAATGCACGACCGCTCGCATCCGTATCACCCTTCCGTGCCGCCGCACGCTCAGCGCAACCGTCTGCTGTTGAACGCCATCATGTTCGGCGGTGGTTTTGTGGGTATCAGCAGCGAATGGTGGCACTTCGAACTGCCGAACGCCGCCAGCTACCCGCTGCTTGACGACCGTTTTGCCTGTTTTCCCCTGACGCACACTTCTCTTTAAACCTGGAGCATTGCCATGAAAACATCGCTTGTCTCGACTCTGATCGCCGCCACGCTGGCCCTGAGCGCACCGCTGGCGCTGGCTGCCGTCCCGAAAGACATGCTGGCGATCGGCAAAGCCGCCGACCCGCAAACGCTCGATCCTGCCATCACCATTGATAACAACGACTGGACCGTCACCTATCCGTCCTACCAGCGTCTGGTCAAATACAAGCCAGGCTCTACCGAGGTGGAAGGCGATCTGTCGACGGGCTGGAAGGCGTCCGACGACCAGAAAGAGTGGACCTTTACCCTGGCGGATAACGCGAAATTCTCTGACGGCACGCCGGTCACCGCTGAGGCGGTAAAACTCTCCTTTGAGCGCCTGCTGAAGCTCGGCCAGGGGCCGTCTGAAGCTTTTCCGAAAGACCTGAAAATTGATGCCGTTGATGACCATACGGTGAAATTCACCCTTAGCCAGCCGTTCGCGCCTTTCCTGTATACGCTGGCAAACGACGGGGCGTCCATCGTTAACCCGACGGTGCTGAAGGCCAATGCGGCGGACGATGCGCGCGGTTTTCTGGCGCAAAACACTGCCGGTTCCGGGCCGTTTATGCTGAAAAGCTGGCAGAAAGGCCAGCAGCTGATCCTGGTGCCTAACCCCCACTGGCAGGGTGAAAAGCCGCACTTTAAGCGCGTCTCGGTGAAAATTATCGGTGAGAGCGCCTCGCGCCGACTGCAGCTTTCCCGCGGCGATCTGGACATTGCCGACGCCCTGCCGGTCGATCAGCTTGCGGCCCTGAAGCAGGAAGGTAAAGTCGCCGTCGCGGAATACCCGTCCCTGCGCGTGACTTACCTCTATCTCAACAACGGTAAAGCGCCGCTCAATCAGGTGGATTTACGCCGGGCCATCTCCTGGGCGACGGATTACCAGGGGATGGTGAAAGGCATTCTGAGCGGCAACGGCAAGCAGATGCGCGGCCCGATCCCGGAAGGCATGTGGGGCTTTGACGCCACGGCAATGCAGTACAGCTTTGACGAGGCCAAAGCCAAAGCGGCGCTGGAGAAGGTCAAAGACAAACCCGCCAGCCTGACCTTCCTCTACTCGGACAACGATCCGAACTGGGAGCCTATCGCCCTCTCCACTCAGGCCAGCCTTGGCAAGATCGGCATTAACGTCAAGCTGGAAAAACTGGCCAATGCCACCATGCGCGACCGCGTCGGAAAAGGCGATTACGACATTGCCATCGGCAACTGGAGCCCGGACTTTGCCGACCCGTACATGTTCATGAACTACTGGTTCGAATCGGACAAAAAAGGGCTGCCGGGAAACCGTTCGTTCTATGAGAACAAAGAGGTCGATTCGCTGCTGCAGGCCGCGCTGAAAACCACCGACCAGGCGGAACGCACCAAAGATTACCAGCAGGCGCAAAAGGTGGTCATCGACGAGGCGGCCTACGTTTATCTGTTCCAGAAAAACTACCAGCTGGCGATGAACAAAGAGATCAAAGGCTTCACCTTTAATCCGATGCTCGAGCAGGTGTTCAACATCGCCACCATGAGCAAATAACGGTTTTCGCCGGGGGGAAAGCGTATGACGTTCTGGAGCATCGTGCGCCAGCGCTGCTGGGGGTTAATCCTGGTGGTGGCCGGTGTCTGTATTATCACCTTTATTATTTCACACCTGATCCCCGGCGACCCGGCCCGTCTGCTGGCCGGCGATCGCGCCAGCGACGAAATCGTGCAGAACATCCGCCAGCAGCTAGGGCTGGATCGGCCGCTGTATATACAGTTTGGCCGCTACGTGGACGCTCTGGCGCACGGCGATTTAGGCACGTCCATCCGTACCGGACGCCCGGTCGCGGAAGACCTGAAGGCCTTTTTCCCCGCCACGCTGGAGCTGGCCTTTTGTTCTCTGCTGCTGGCGCTGGTCATCGGCGTGCCGCTGGGGATTTTGTCGGCGGTGTACCGCAACCGCTGGCTGGATCACCTGGTGCGTTTAATGGCGATGACCGGGATCTCCACGCCGGCCTTCTGGCTTGGGCTGGGCGTCATCGTGCTGTTCTACGGGCACCTGCAGATCCTGCCGGGCGGCGGCAGGCTGGACGACTGGCTCGATCCGCCGACGCACGTCACCGGCTTTTATCTGCTGGACGCGCTGCTGGAGGGCAACGGTGAGGTCTTTTTCAACGCGCTTCAGCACCTGATTTTGCCCTCGCTGACGCTGGCGTTTGTTCACCTGGGTATTGTGGCGCGCCAGGTTCGCTCGGCGATGCTGGAGCAGCTTAGCGAGGACTACATCCGCACCGCGCGCGCCAGCGGCCTGCCCGGCTGGTACATCGTCCTGCGCTACGCCCTGCCCAATGCAATGATCCCGTCCATTACCGTGCTCGGGCTGGCGCTGGGCGATCTGCTTTACGGCGCCGTGCTGACCGAAACCGTCTTTGCCTGGCCGGGCATGGGCGCGTGGGTGGTGACGTCCATTCAGGCGCTCGATTTCCCTGCCGTGATGGGCTTTGCCGTCGTCGTTTCGCTGGCCTATGTGCTGGTTAATCTGGTGGTCGATCTGCTTTACCTGTGGATTGACCCGCGAATCGGGCGCGGAGGTGCCGAATGATGTTAACCCAGGAAACGCCCGTCCCGGCTAAAACCGCCAGACAACGCATCAACTGGGCAAAGCTGTTCTGGATGCTGCGTCAAAGCCCGCTCACGATCGTTGGCGGCGTCATTATGATTGCGATGCTCTTCCTGATGGTGGCTTCGCCGTGGATTGTGCCGCATGACCCGAACGCGCTGGATCTGACCGCCCGCCTGCAGGCGCCTTCTGCGCAACACTGGTTTGGTACCGATGAGGTAGGACGCGACCTGTTCAGCCGCGTGCTGACGGGCAGCCAGCAGTCGATTACCGCCGGGCTGGCGGTCGTGGTGATTGCGGGCGGCATCGGCTCGCTGCTGGGCTGTTTGTCCGGCGTACTGGGCGGGCGCGGCGACGCCATCATCATGCGGGTGATGGACATTATGCTCTCCATTCCCTCCCTGGTGCTGACCATGGCCCTGGCCGCCGCGCTCGGTCCGAGCCTGTTTAACGCCATGCTGGCGATTGCGATTGTCCGCATCCCGTTTTACGTCCGCCTGGCGCGCGGGCAAACCCTGGTGGTGCGCCAGTTTACCTACGTCCAGGCCGCCCGCACGTTTGGCGCGTCCCGCTGGCATTTGATCCGCTGGCATATCCTGCGCAACGCCCTGCCGCCGCTGATTGTGCAGGCTTCGCTGGATATCGGCAGCGCCATTCTGATGGCCGCCACGCTGGGGTTTATCGGCCTGGGCGCGCAGCAGCCCACCGCCGAATGGGGGGCGATGGTGGCCGTGGGCCGTAACTACGTCCTGGACCAGTGGTGGTACTGCGCCTTTCCCGGTGCGGCGATTTTGATTACCGCCGTGGGCTTTAACCTGTTTGGCGACGGTATCCGCGATCTGCTGGATCCGAAGTCGGGAGGAAAACAGTAATGACCGAACCGGTATTACGTATTGAGGACCTGCACCTGAGCTTCCCGATTTTTCGCGGTGAGGTCCACGCGCTGAACCACGTCTCGCTGGAGATCGGCAGGGGCGAAATTGTCGGCGTGGTAGGCGAGTCGGGATCGGGTAAATCCGTGACCGCCATGCTCGCCATGCGGCTGCTGCCGGAAGGAAGCTACCGCATTCATCACGGTCAGGTGAAGTTACTCGGCGAAAACGTCCTGACGGCGTCCGAGAAGCAGCTTCGCCAGTGGCGCGGTGCAAGAGTGGCGATGATTTTTCAGGAACCCATGACCGCCCTCAACCCGACGCGGCGGATTGGCAAACAGATGGTGGAGGTGATCCGCCAGCATCAGACGCTTTCGCGGCGCGAGGCGCAGCACAAGGCGATTACCCTGCTGGAAGAGATGCAAATCCCGGACGCGAAGCAGGTCATGGAGCGTTATCCGTTTGAACTGTCCGGCGGCATGCGCCAGCGGGTGATGATCGCCCTTGCCTTCTCCTGCGAGCCGGAGCTGATCATCGCCGACGAGCCCACCACCGCGCTGGACGTTACCGTCCAGCTCCAGGTGCTGCGCCTGCTGAAGCATAAGGCGCGGGCCAGCGGTACCTCGGTGTTGTTTATCAGCCATGATATGGCCGTGGTGTCGCAGCTTTGCGACAGAATGTACGTGATGTACGCGGGCAGCGTGATCGAGAGCGGTGCCACGCAAACGCTGATCCACCGCCCCGTGCATCCCTATTCCATCGGCCTGCTGCAGTGCGCCCCGGAAAACGGCCAGCCGCGCGACCTGCTTCCCGCCATCCCCGGCACGGTGCCCAACCTTAGCCAGCTTCCGCAGGGTTGCGCCTTCCGCGAGCGCTGCTTTGCCGCCGGGGCGAAATGCAGCGAAACGCCGCGCTTAGCGCCCAGTGGCGCAGAAGGCCAACAGGCCGCCTGCTGGTATCCGCAACGGGAGAAACACCATGTCTGATGTACTGCTTGAACTGGATAGCGTGCACGTAAACTTTGCGGCGCGCAAAAACTGGCTGGGCCGCGTGACGGAACAGGTCCATGCCCTCAACGGGCTCGATCTTCAGATCCGTCGGGGGGAAACGCTGGGCATTGTCGGGGAATCCGGCTGCGGGAAAAGCACGCTGGCCCAGCTGCTGATGGGCATGCTTAAGCCCAGCACCGGCGCGTGCCAGCGGGCGCACCACGCGGGCGGCATGCAGATGGTGTTTCAGGATCCGCTCTCTTCGCTCGACCCGCGATTGCCGGTCTGGCGCATCATCACCGAACCGGTGTGGGTGCAAAAACGCAGCAGCGAGCGCGAGCGCCGCCAGCTGGCGGAGGATCTGGCGCTGCAGGTTGGCATTCGCCCGGAATATCTCGACAGGCTTCCGCATGCCTTCTCCGGCGGACAGCGCCAGCGCATCGCCATCGCCCGGGCGCTCTCGTCCGACCCCGATATTATCGTGCTTGATGAACCCACCAGCGCGCTGGATATCTCCGTGCAGGCGCAAATCCTCAACCTGCTGGTGAACCTGCAACAGCAGCGTAATCTGACCTACGTGTTAATTTCGCATAACGTATCGGTGGTCAGACACATGAGCGACCGGGTGGCGGTGATGTACCTCGGGCAAATTGTGGAGCTGGGCAGCGCCGCGCAGGTGCTTGGCGAGCCGCGCCATCCCTATACCCGTCTGCTTCTAGACTCGGTTCCCCGCACCGGTGAACCGCTGGATGAAAATCTGGCGTTACGCAAAACGGAGCTTCCCGGCAACCGTCATCTGCCCGAAGGCTGTTTCTTCCGCGACCGTTGTCCGATGGCAGCGCAGGGGTGTGAGCGTCCCCAGCCGCTACAGCCCTCACGCGAGGGCCGTAACGTCCGCTGCTGGCGCAGTCTGGGTTAAATTTGGGCCATCCCGCCGTCCACAAACAGCTCGGTGGCGTTAATAAAGCTGGCCGCGTCGGAGGCCAGAAACGCCACCGCTTTACCCACCTCGCCCGGCGCGCCTAAACGCCCCAGCGGTACCTGTGCGGCCAGCGCGTCGTACAGCCCCTGACGGTGCTCTTCCGGCACCAGATCGCCGAGACCCGGCGTTTTGATCGGACCCGGGCTCACCACGTTGACGCGGATCCCGCGGCCCTGCAAATCCAGCGCCCAGGAGCGGGCAAAGTTGCGCACGGCGGCCTTACTGGCGCTGTAGACGCTGAAGTTGGCCGTCCCTTTAATGGACACCGTCGAGCCGGTCAGAATGATCGACGATCCGGTGGACAGCAGCGGCAGCGCCTTCTGCACCGTAAACAGCACTCCGCGGACGTTGGTGCCGAAAATCCGGTCAAACTGCTCTTCGGTGATCGCGCCCAGCGGCAGCATATCGCCGCCACCGGCATTGGCGAACAGGATATCAAGACGGCCTTCTTCTTTTGCTATCCGGGCATAGACCTCATCCAGGTCGGCAAGCTTAGAGACGTCGGCGCGAATGCCTGTTGCGGTTGAAGCAATTTCCGCCACCGCCGCGTCCAGCTCGGCCTGGCGACGCCCGGTGATGTATACCTTCGCGCCCTGAGTCGCCAGCTCCTGCGCCGTGGCAAGACCAATACCGGTGCTGCCGCCGGTGACCAGTGCGATTTTTCCTGAGAGAGTGGTGTTCATGTCATTTACCTTTTGTTGGGTTTGCGGTGCGCGCTTTCGCTCGCGTTGGACAAACTTTAGCCCTTGCGGCATTAGTGAAAAACGGGCAAAAATGAAAATGACTATTCACATACAGAAATAATCAGAGGTCATCATGGACCAGCTCATGGCGATGCGCGCTTTTACGCGGGTCGTGGACTCCGGCAGCTTTACCCGAGCGGCGGACTCGCTGAATATGCCGATCGCCACGCTGAGCAAGCTGGTTAAATCGCTTGAGGCGCACCTGGAGATACGCCTTCTGCACCGGACGACTCGCCGGGTGGTCGCGACGCCTGAAGGGATGGAATACTATGAAAAAGCGCTCAGGGTGCTGATTGATATAGAAGATATCGACACCTCGTTTCGCGTTTCCCGCGCGACGCCAAAAGGGCATTTGCGGGTTGACGTGGGCGGCTCCACCGCACGGGACGTGCTCATCCCCCTGCTTCCGGATTTTATGCGGCGCTTCCCGGATATCCGCATCGACCTTGGCGTGGCCGACCGGCCGGTCGATCTCATCAGCGGTAACGTAGACTGCGTGATCCGCGGCGGTCCGATGGACGACTCAACCCTCATCGCCCGTCATCTCGGTAACGCCGAGATGGTCACCTGCGCGACGCCGGGTTACCTGAAAAATCACGGCGTCCCGGCCTATCCGCAGGAGCTGTGCAACGGCCACAAGCTGATCAGCTACCTTTCGCCCGTCACCGGGCGGGCATTTCCGTTTCGTTTCAGAGAAAACGGCGAGGCGCTGGAAATCAACGTTCCGCACTATCTCGGCGTTAATGAAAGTAATGCCCATCTGGCAGCTGCAGCGGCGGGGCTGGGGATCGTTCAGACCTTTGAGTATTCGGCAAAGTCGTATTTGCAGGCAGGAAAGCTGACGGCGATCCTGGGCGACTGGCGCCCTGCCGCGTATCCGTTTCATGTGGTTTACCCGCAGAACCGTCACTTGACGCACAGACTGAAGGTCTTTATCGCCTGGCTGGCGGAGGTGTTCCCCGCCGCGCTGAAGGGGTAGCCGGGCGCGAACCCGGCTGGGGCTTAGTTAAGCTTATAGTCCAGCGTAATTTCAGCTTTCAGGAGCTGCGATACCGGACAGCCCGCTTTTGCTTTCTGAATAATGCCGTCGAACTGCTGGGGGGCGATGCCTGGAACGGTGACCTTGCTTTTCAGGGCAACCTTTGTGATGGCAAAGCCGCCGTCGGTTTTATCCAAGGAGACGTCCGCGGTGGTATCAATGGAATCGGCGGTATAGCCCGCTTCCCCGAGCATCAGCGACAGCGCCATTGAGAAGCAGGCCGCATGTGCCGCGCCAATCAGCTCTTCGGGGTTGGTCCCCTTTTCACCCTCGAAGCGGGTATTGAAACCATAAGGCTGCTGATTGAGAACGCCGCTCTCGGTGGAAACCGTTCCTTTTCCGCGCTTAATGTCGCCAGACCAGTGTGCCGAACCGTGCTTATGAATAGTCATTCTTGCTCTCCTTTTGGCTTACAAAGGGTTAAGTATAGACTACGCATCTGGCCCACCCTGGAACACAGACAATTCCAGGAATTTCACCTGCTGTACCAACAAAAAGGATAATGATATGGCGCTAAAAATCAGGATGGCCGTCGCCGTAACCACGCTGGCTCTGTCGCTGTCTTCACTGGCGAAAACGCCGGAGAATTTTATCTATACCGGCTCGGGCGATCTCGACGCGGCGTTTCCGCTTGTTGCGCGAAGCGATATCGGCGGCGTGCAGATCGTTTACAACTGGCGCCTGCTGGAACCCGAGAAGGACAGCTATGACTTCTCGCGGATTGAACAGGATCTGGCGCGCGTTAAGTCCGCACGAAAAAAGCTCTTTATTCAAATCCAGGATCGTTTCTTTGAGCCGGACGCCCGCTACGTGCCGGACTATCTGATGCACGATAAGCGATACGGTGGCGGGATTGCGCCGCAGTTCGATAACCCCGGCGAAGGCAAGCCAGTCGGTTCAGGATGGGTGGCGCGTCAGTGGGATCCCGCCGTGCGCGAGCGCTATCAGGCGCTGCTGGCCGCCCTCGCGAAACGCTTTGATGGCAAGGTGTACGGGGTAAACCTGCCCGAAACAGCCATTGATATCGACGAAAAAAATCCGCCCGCCGGGTTCACCTGCGACAGCTATTTCGCGGGTGAAATGGAAAACCTGGCCTTTGCGCGAAGGCTTTTCAGAAAACTCTCGTGGTGCAATACGTGAACTTCTGGCCGTGCGAATGGGATAATGACCACAACTACATGGGGCGTCTGTTTGCATATGCCAGCGCCAACAGCATCGGCCTGGGCGGGCCGGACATTGTTCCCAACCGCAAGGCCCACATGAAGAATGCCTATCCCTTCTTTAATAAAAATAAACAGACGCTGCCGCTCATCGCCATGGCGGTTCAGGAGCCGACCCTGACCTATAAGGATCCTCAGACCGGAAAACCGTTCACCAAAGCGGAATTTGTCCGCTTCGGCGAAAGTTATCTCGGGGCCGATATTATTTTCTGGAGCACGGCGTCTCCCTGGCTAAAGGCTAAGTAATCCCCTCTTATGCCAGGTAGCGCGACAGTTCGTCGAGAAACACGCGCAGCGCGGCAGGCTGGTATTCCCGGGACTGATAAATGCCATGGATGGCAAGCGGTTTAGGCTCCAGGGCCTCCAGCACCGGCACCAGTAATCCCTGTTCCAGTGCGGCAGACGCTTCGCGCTCCGGCAGCATGGCGATACCGCAGTGCTTAATCGCCGCGTCCATCAACAGCGAAGAGATGCTGGCGCTCAGGTTGCCGCTGACGGCCACGCTCAGGCCTTCACCTTCCGGCGTCAGGAAGTGCCAGGACTGCCCGGCGAAAAAGCTGTAGTGCAGGCAGTTGTGCTGCGCTAATTCTTCGGGGCTGAGGGGGATACCGTGCTGTGCAAGATAGTCCGGCGAGGCGCAGAGCACCGAGCGACATTCCCCCAGCCGGCGGGCAATCATACCCGGCTCGGGGTTGTCGGTAATGCGTACGGCGACGTCAATGCGCTCTCCCACCAGGCTGACCGGGTGGTTATTCACGTCCAGCTCGATGCGCAGCTGCGGGTAGCGCAAGAGCAGACCGGGCAGGACCGGCGCAATCAGGTGCATGGCGGTAAAATGGGCGCAGGCCACCCGCAGCGTGCCGGACGGCAGATCTTTCTCCGACTGCCCCTCAATTTCCTGCGAAATTTGCGAGAGCGTCCGCGTTTTTTGCAGCACCTTTTCCCCTGCTGCGGTCAGCGTCAGCTTGCGCGTGGAGCGGTTTACCAGCCGCGTTCCCGCCCACTTCTCCATTTGTTCAAGGTAGCGGCTCACCATCGGTCGGGAAATGCCCAGCGCGCGGGCCGCCGCGCTCAAACTGCCCAGCTCGCATATCCGGTTATAGACCTGAGCGGCGATAACGCGATCCATATAAGCTCCATTTGCTCGATTTATGAAACTAAGCATGTCTTGTTTCAGGAATTCTGGCAAATACGAATATCCGTACAATAGACACATTCCTGAACAACAGAGACAACAGCATGAAATTCATTCACCTTGCCCTGCTTTCCACCCTTTTCACTCCGGCTGTTTTTGCCGCGCCGTTAACCATTGATACCTATAACCCGCAGGAAAAAGGCATTTTCCCGGTCTCCTCCACGCTGGTTTCCGGCCCGAAAGAGGCGGTGCTGTTTGACGCGCAGTTCAGCGTGAAGGATGGCGAAGCGCTGGTAGAAAAAATCCGCCGCAGCGGTAAAACCCTGAATAAGATTGTGATCACCTCCGGCGATCCGGATTTCTATTTTGGCCTGCAGCCGCTGGTCAAAGCCTTCCCGAATGCCAAAGTGGTGGCCACGCAGCACGTGGTTGACCATATTAAAGCCACCAAAGATGCCAAGCTCGCCTTCTGGGGGCCGCAGATGAAGGACGGCGCGCCAACGGAGCTCGTCGTCCCGCAGGTGCTTGCCTCCACCACGTTCATGGTTGACGGGGAAAAGGTCGATATCGAACAGCCAGACAGCTACGCGGCCTATGTGTGGATTCCGTCGGCAAAAACGATCCTCGGCGGCACCGGGGTAGCCTGGGGTATTCACGTCTGGACGGCAGACACCCAGACGCCGGAAAGCCGCAAGCAGTGGCAGGAAACGCTGGAAAATATGGCCGCTCACAAACCTGAGCGCGTGATCCCGGGCCACTATCTGGGCACCCCACCAGCGGGTACTGGCGCGATTGATTTTACCCGCGACTATCTGCAGCGCTTTGAAAAGGCTTTAGCCGCGCATAAAGATTCCGCAGGCGTTATCAACACCCTGAAAAAACAGTATCCAGGCCTCGCTGACGAAAGCTCGCTGGAATTAAGCGCCAAAGTGAATACTGGCGAAATGAAGTGGTAATTTAAAAACGGCTCCTGCTATATTTCCGCGATAGCAGGAGCATCGCCAAAATATCCCCGCCGTTACCCGTCGATATAGCCACACCTTTTAAAAGCGCATAAAAGCATGCACTTATGTCATTTTTATTTCTAAGATGAATCTGAACCACAACCGGGAAAATATTTGCCATTCTGTTTATGAATTAAATTTTTTGCGAGCCGTACCATTAAACAGACAACGACACGGAGGCAGCATGTTTACTTATTACCCGGCTAATACCGCAGCAGCACAACCTGAACTCGTTAACGCGATTGCGCAGGGTCTTCACGCCGAGCACGGTGCTGTGACTGAAGATGACATTTTGATGGAACTGACCAAATGGGTGGAATCCACGGATAATGACATCCTCAGTGACATCTACCAGCAGACCATTAACTACGTCGTCAGCGGGCAAAACGCACCATTGTAAAAACCTGCTAAGCTGGATCTGCAACCTAAGGGGTTACATTTCGTTTGCGTAAGCAAACTGGTCCTTAAAACTATCAACAGGATTGAGGAGTTAACATGAAATCGAACCGTCAGGCACGCCATATTCTGGGACTGAACTACAAGCTTTCCAATCAGCGTAAAGTGGTGATTGAAGGCGACCACGAAACGCAGGTCACTCACGCCACCGGCAGAAAACGCCACGCCGGCAAGTAAGTTCCAGACTGAGATCCAGAACACCATCGGTAATCCCGATGGTGTTTTTGTTTATGTGTTGCGGTAATTAATATTTAGCTCCTTTATAATACCGCCTGACCGCACCCCATCGCACAGGCCAGAAAGATGACAAACAGCAGTGTCAGGGACGGATCTTCATAAAAAGAGTGAGTGACATGGACAACAAACTGAAAAAACATCGTTCCTTATACATCCCATACGCCGGACCGGTTTTACTCGAATTCCCCCTGCTCAACAAAGGCAGCGCCTTCAGCATGGAAGAGCGCAGCAGCTTTAACCTGCTGGGTTTACTGCCCGAAGTGGTTGAAACCATTGAAGAACAGGCAGAGCGCGCGTGGATCCAGTATCAGGGTTTCAAAACCGAAATCGACAAGCACATCTACCTGCGCAACATTCAGGACACCAATGAAACCCTCTTCTATCGCCTGGTGCAGAACCATCTCGAAGAGATGATGCCGGTGATCTACACCCCTACGGTGGGTGCGGCCTGCGAGCGTTTCTCAGAGATCTACCGCCGTTCACGCGGGGTATTCATCTCCTATCAGAACCGTCACAACATGGACGATATTCTGCAGAACGTGCCGAACCACAATATCAAAGTGATTGTGGTGACCGACGGCGAACGTATTCTCGGCCTCGGCGACCAGGGCATTGGCGGGATGGGGATCCCAATCGGTAAACTCTCTCTCTACACCGCCTGCGGCGGCATCAGCCCGGCGTATACCCTGCCGGTGGTGCTGGACGTCGGAACCAATAACCAGCAGCTGCTCAACGATCCGCTCTATATGGGCTGGCGCCATCCGCGCATTACCGACGACGAGTACTATCAGTTTGTCGACGATTTCATTCAGGCCGTGAAGCACCGCTGGCCGGACGTTCTGCTGCAGTTTGAAGACTTCGCGCAGAAAAACGCGATGCCGCTGCTGAACCGCTATCGCGATGAGATCTGCTCCTTTAACGACGACATCCAGGGCACCGCAGCCGTGACCGTGGGTACGCTTATCGCCGCCAGCCGCGCGGCCGGCAGCCAGCTGAGCTACCAGAAAATCGTCTTCCTGGGCGCAGGCTCTGCGGGCTGCGGTATCGCCGAGCAGATCATCGCCCAGACGCAGCGCGAAGGCTTAAGCGAAGAGCTGGCCCGCTCCCGCGTCTTTATGGTTGACCGTTTCGGCCTGCTGACCGACGCTATGCCGAACCTGCTGCCGTTCCAGAACAAGCTGGTGCAGAAGCGCGAGAACCTGAAAAACTGGGATACCGACAACGAAGTCCTTTCCCTGCTGGACGTGGTGCGCAACGTGAAGCCGGATATTCTGATCGGCGTTTCCGGGCAAACCGGCCTCTTCACCGAAGAGATCATTCGCGAGATGCACAAGCACTGCGAACGCCCTATCGTGATGCCGCTTTCCAACCCGACCTCCCGCGTGGAGGCGACGCCGCAGGACATCATCGCCTGGACCGAAGGTAACGCGCTGGTCGCCACCGGCAGCCCGTTCGATCCTGTGGTGTGGAAGGATAAAACCTATCCAATTGCCCAGTGCAACAACTCCTACATCTTCCCGGGCATTGGTCTGGGCGTGATCGCGTCCGGCGCATCCCGCATTACCGACGAAATGCTGATGTCGGCGAGCGAAACCCTCGCGGGCTACTCGCCGCTGGTCAACAACGGTGAAGGGCTGGTGCTGCCGGAGCTGAAAGATATTCACAAGGTGTCGCGCGCCATCGCGTTTGCGGTAGGTAAAATGGCGCAGCAGCAGGGCGTGGCGGTGAAAACCTCTGCCGACGCGCTGCAGCAGGCCATCGACGACAACTTCTGGAAGCCTGAATACCGTAGCTATCGCCGTACCTCGATTTAATTCGCTACGACCGTTTCCTCTCCATGTGGGAGACGCGGTGCGGCCCAATCGCCCGGTGGCGCTTCGCTTACCGGGCCTACGGGCAGGGTGTTTTCCCTCTCCCTGTGGGAGAGGGTTAGGGTGAGGGCGGCAAGCCGCACAATCGAATCCCCACTAGCCAAACCCCTTTTCCCCCGCTACACTCCCTTCATCCATTAACCTACTGAATATATAAGGAGGCCAATTATGCTGTACTGTGAAATTTTCAATGTTTCACATACATTTGGTGATCGCACCAGCTCAAGCGTTATCGGTATCGTGCTGCGATAACTTCTGCTTGAGCGAAGACACCAACCCCTGAAATCCCTTCTCTCGGGCTTACTGAGTTATCGTCAGCGATGTTTGACGAGGCATAAACATGCCTGTAACTCTTGGGTAAGCAACAATGAGCACTTTACTCACTGCACAATCTTTACGCGTTGATACGGCGTTTGGCACGCTCTTCGACTCACTCTCCTTTACGCTGAAAAAAGGCGACCGCATTGGCCTGCTGGGCGACAACGGCTGCGGTAAAAGCACGCTGCTGAAGGTGCTGGACGGCACTGACTCCCCCGCCGCCGGAACGGTCGCGCTGGCCGGACACTGCCTTATGGCGCGCGTGGAGCAACATCTTCCGGACGCCATTTTCCCGCTGACCATGCTGGATGCCGTACTCGCACAGCTGCCTTTTGCCGAGCGCGATAGCCTGCGCTGGAAAGCCGAAACGCTGCTGGCAGGCATGGGCTTCACGCCGCAGGATATGATGCTGCAATCCGCCACGCTGAGCGGCGGACAGCACACCCGCCTGCTGCTGGCGCGGGCGCTGATTCACGAGCCGGATCTGCTCCTGCTTGATGAACCCAGCAACCACCTGGACCTGCCGACCATGCTCTGGCTGGAACACTTTCTGCAGAACTGGTCAGGCAGCTTCGTGCTGGTCTCCCATGACCGACAGCTGCTGGATGCCGTCACCAACGGCAGCTGGATCCTGCGCGATAAAACGCTGCACTACTTCGCCCTTCCCTGCACGGCGGCCCGCAAAGCGCTTGAAGCAAAGGATGAAAGCGACGCGCAGCGCCACAAGGCGGAACAAAAGGAGATCGACCGCGTGACCGCCAGCGCGAAGCGGCTGGCGACCTGGGGCAAGGTTTACGACAACGAAGACCTGGCCCGCAAAGCCAAACAGATGGAAAAACAGGTCGAACGGCTGAAGGAGAGCCAGACGGCGCTCACGGCAGGCAGCCAGTGGACGTTAACCCTGCGCGGCGACGCGCTGCAGGCCGACCGTCTGATGGAGATGGAAAACCTCAGCGTCCCGCCTGCGCCCGGGCTACCGCCGCTGTTTGACATCGAAATGGCGCGGCTAAAAAGCGGCGATCGCGTGGCGATTGTCGGTCGTAACGGCTGCGGCAAATCGTCGCTGATGAGGCTTATCTGGCAACAGTTTGCCGATGAGCCCGCAGACAGCGGGTTGAAAATCCATCCGCGCGTCTCGCCAGGCTATTACGATCAAACGCTGAATCAGCTGCCGGATGACGCCACGCTGCTCGACGCGCTGGAGCCTTTCGCGCCGGATCCGCAGAACCGCAAAATGGCGCTGATAAGCGCGGGTTTCCCGTGGGCGCGTCACGGGCAAACGGTCAGCACGCTCAGCGGTGGCGAACGCTCGCGCCTGCTGTTTGTAGGCCTGACGCTTGCACGCTATAGCCTGCTGATGCTGGATGAGCCGACCAACCACCTCGACATGGAAGGCAAAGAGGCGCTGGCGCAAACCCTCCAGCAGTTCGAAGGCGGCGTGTTGCTGGTTAGCCATGACCGTCAGCTAATTAGCCAAAGCTGCAACCGTTTCTGGCTGATTGAAGAGGGAAAGCTGAGCGAGTGGCACGATGCAGAAGCGGTGTTTGAGCGCCTGCGTGAAAGCGCGGGGCTGGTGACCACCGCCGCGCCAGTCATGGATGCGGAGACGGTTCAATCCTCGCCGTATGACGATCTGCTCGAACGGCTGGTCGCGCTGGAAACGCTGCTGGAAGACGATCTGGCGCGTAAGCCGAAGCATCAAAAGCCGCAGCTGCAGGCGCAATGGCGTAAAGAGATAGAGGAGATAGAGGCACAGCTGTAAGTCTGCGCCCGGCGAGTCTCTCTCGTCGGGCCAGTATTTTCCTCCTAAATTATTAGAGGAACGCCGTATTCTTATTCTGAAAATGGATCAAATAATGACATTATGTTGCCGTTGCCTTGCATTACAGCGCCAAACCACTAATCCTTGAGGAGTATTACACCTGCTATGCAGATACTCATCATGAACAAGGAGATACACATGAAGGCTGCTGTTGTCACTCAGGATCATCAGGTTAATGTCACCGAAAAAACCTTACGCCCGCTAAAGCACGGGGAAGCCCTGCTGAAGATGGAATGCTGTGGCGTATGCCATACCGACCTCCACGTGAAGAACGGTGATTTTGGCGATAAAACCGGGGTTATCCTGGGCCACGAAGGGATTGGTATCGTAAAAGAAATCGGCCCAGGCGTGAAGTCGCTGAAAGTCGGCGACCGCGCAAGCGTGGCCTGGTTTTTTGAAGGCTGCGGCCACTGCGAATACTGTAATACCGGCAACGAAACCCTGTGCCGCGATGTGAAAAACGCCGGTTACTCCGTTGACGGCGGCATGGCGGAAGAGTGCATCGTCACCGCTGACTACGCCGTAAAAGTGCCGGACGGTCTGGAATCCGCTGCGGCCAGCAGCATCACCTGCGCTGGCGTTACCACCTACAAAGCGGTGAAGGTATCTGGTATTAAACCGGGCCAGTGGATTGCAATTTATGGTCTGGGCGGGCTGGGCAACCTCGCGCTGCAGTACGCTAAAAACGTCTTTAACGCCAAAGTCATCGCCCTTGACGTTAATGACGAACAGCTGAAGCTGGCGGCCAGCATGGGTGCGGATTTAACCATCAACTCCCGCAGCGAAGACGCCGCGAAAATCGTGCAGGAGAAAACCGGCGGCGCGCATGCCGCAGTCGTTACTGCCGTCGCAAAAGCTGCATTCAACTCAGCCGTTGACGCCGTGCGTGCTGGTGGCCGCGTGGTTGCGGTTGGCCTGCCGCCGGAAGCGATGAGCCTCGATATTCCGCGTCTGGTGCTGGACGGCATCCAGGTAGTGGGTTCGCTGGTCGGCACCCGTCAGGATCTGCAGGAAGCCTTCCAGTTCGCCGCTGAAGGTAAGGTGGTGCCGAAAGTCACGATGCGTCCAATCGA
Organism: Enterobacter sp. DC1; assembly: GCF_000568075.1. Classification (NCBI taxonomy): domain Bacteria; kingdom Pseudomonadati; phylum Pseudomonadota; class Gammaproteobacteria; order Enterobacterales; family Enterobacteriaceae; genus Enterobacter; species Enterobacter sp. DC1. Next base: position 264,431 of record NZ_AZUA01000001.1, on the reverse strand, counting down.
GGACATCAACGCCATCTTTAAAGAGATGGAACAGGGCCAGATCCGCGGCCGTATGGTCATTGATCTACGCTCGTAAAAAACTATCGCCGGGTAGCGGCTTTGCCCTACCCGGCCTACTGTTACGACGAACGCCGGTCCGAAATCCACTCCTGAACCTCAATCTGGAACGTGTCCGGTGCTTTTCGATACATTTTGCGCGCCAGATCGAGAATGGTATGCCGTGCTAACTCCTCTTCCATTCTCTGCTGGGCGCTGTCCATCACCGAACGTACCCCGCACGGACCGTCACATACCCAAGCAGGCGGCGTTTCATCAAACACGGCCAGCCGCTGGCGTATCTCCCTGCACTCAAACATATTTTTCTCGCCGTCTATGGCGTGCGTTACGTCCAGCACGGTGATCAGTTCCGCCGGGCGCGCCAGCTGAAAGCCCCCACCCTTGCCTTCCGTACTGATGACCAGACCGGCACGCGACAAGCGGGTGAATATTTTACCGAGATAATCGTACGGCACGCCCTGAAGGGCAGCCATCTCCCTGACGCTCATTTCCCGCTCATTACCCTTCGCATCCACCATGCACATCAGGCTGTGAATGCCATATTCCACACCGGAACTGTAAAACGCCATGTTTAACCCCAGTTTGCTGTTCAGGCCATTATAACGATTTTTAACTCAGAAAGAAGTTGTCGCAGTTAACTCCGACAAGTATAGTGGCAGTTACGTCAGGTACACAGCCTGGCGATCAAAAGGATCGAGTATGAAAAAGCAGATTTTAATTGTGGGTAGCGGCTTTTCCGGTATGTGGGCTGCGGTCAGTGCCGCTCGCCTCTCGGCGCTGGAAGGAAAAGACAATCTTAAGATTGCCGTGCTGGCACCGGTTCCTGAGCTGCGCGTTCGCCCACGCTTCTATGAAGAAAAGGTCTCAACGCTGGTCGCGCCGCTGACCGAACTGTTCGCTGAGCTGGATATTGAGTTCATTGCCGGAAGCGCAGAACATATTGATACTCATGCAAAAACGGTGATATGGCGTGATAATCAGGGGATAACATCCTCGGTGGCTTACGAACGTTTAGTACTGGCGACGGGTAGCCAGACCAAACGCCCTTCCATTGCCGGGCTTGCCGAGTACGCATTTGATATCGACCAGTTGGAATCGGCGCTGGTATTTGAGCAGCACCTGGATTCACTGGCTTCACGGCCTGCCTCCCCCGAACGTAGCACCGTTGTGGTCTGCGGCGGCGGTTTCACCGGCATTGAGCTGGCGACCGAGCTCCCTACCCGGCTTCGTTCTCGATTAGGTGAAAATACAGCGATTAAAGTCGTCTTAGTTGAACGCGGTGCAGTTATCGGTGGACGTTACAGCGAAGCCTTGCGCAAGACCATTGAAGACGCAAGCCGCGAGCTGGGCGTTGAATGGCGTCTTAACAGTGAAGTGGAAGCCATCGACGCAAACGGCGTTACCTTAAAAAATGGCGAACGTATTGCCGCCTCTACCGTGGTCTGGACGGCAGGCGTCGAGGCCAACGCCCTCAGCCAGCAGATTGACGGCGAACGTGACAACCAGGGACGACTTATCGTTACCGAGTCATTGCAGGTTCCAGCCCATCCGGACATCTATGCAACGGGCGACATGGCGCACGCCAAAACGGACGATGCGGGCAACACGGCGCTGATGACCTGCCAGCACGCGATCCAGCTTGGAAAATTTGCCGGACACAACGCGGCGGCCAGCCTGCTAAACATCGCGCCATATCCTTATCGTCAGGTGAACTATGTTACCTGTCTGGATTTAGGCGCGTGGGGCGCGGTCTATACCGAGGGCTGGGAACAGGCCGTCAAATCCGTCCGCGACGAGGCGAAGAAGATCAAAATCGCCATCACGAACGAGCTGATCTATCCGCCAGCAGCAGACAAAACGGTCGCATTTGCCGCCGCCGACCCTCTGGCGAAATTCGTTTAGCCCCCCGCCATCGCCCCGCTAACGGGGCGTTTTTTATTTTCAGTTTCCGGCAATCCTTATCTTAATTCCTTTGTTCCCTTGCTTTCCCCCGCGCCCGATGATGAATCCGACGCTAACAAGAAGATAACAAAGGAATTCACCATGCAAACCCCATTTCGTCTGCCGCTGCTGACGGCGCTTATTCTGGCGACAACCGCAGCCTGGGCAGCAGATGCGCCCGTCAAAGGCGGCACGCTGATTTATCTGGAGCAACAGGCACACACCAACCTCTATCCTCCTGCCGGTGGCTTTTACCCGAACGGCGGCATTCTGAATCAAATCACCGACAAACTGACGTGGCAGAACCCAAAGACGCTGCAGGTGGAACCCTGGGTAGCAGAAAGCTGGACCACCAACGCCGATAAAACCGAATACACCTTTAAACTTCGTCCCGGCATCACCTTCTCCGACGGCACGCCGCTGGACGCGAACGCCGTGGCGAAAAATTTTGATACCTATGGTTTAGGCAATAAGGCGCAGCGCCTGCCGGTGTCTGAAGTGATCAATAACTACGATCGTAGCGAAGTCATCGACCCGCTGACCGTGAAGTTCTACTTCAAAAAACCGTCGCCGGGGTTCCTGCAAGGCACCGCCACCATTGGCTCGGGTCTGGTTTCGCTCAGCACGCTGAAGCGCAATTTCGAAGAGCTGGGGGATGCCCGCCATATCATTGGCTCCGGCCCGTTTGTGGTGAAGGACGAGAAGCTGGGTCGTGAAGTGACGCTCGAAGCGCGCAAAGACTATCAGTGGGGACCGAAAAACCTGGCGCAACAGGGGCCCGCCAATCTCGATGGCATTAAGTTTATCGTCACTCAGGAAGACAGCGTGCGCGTCGGCGCCCTGCTGGCGGGTCAGGCAGACTTTATTCGCCAGGTGCAGGCGTATGACGAAAAGCAGGCGACAGACCAGGGCTATAAAATCTACGCCGCCCCAACGCGCGGGGTAAACGACAGCATCAGCTTCCGCCCGGATAACCCGCTGGTCTCCGATATTCGCGTTCGCCAGGCGCTGCTGCATGCCACCAATGCAAAACAGGTGGTTGAGACCCTCTTCTCGGCCAACTATCCGCAGGCGAAGTCGGTGATTGCCGGTTCCGCCGCGGGCTTTGTCGACCTCAGCGACAAATTGACCTTTGACCCGGCAAAAGCCAACCAGCTGCTGGACGAGGCGGGCTGGAAAGCAGGCGGCGACGGGATCCGCGCCAAAGACGGCCAACGTCTGGCGCTGACGGTGTATGAATCCCTGCCGCAGCCGCAAAACAAAGAGGTGCTGCAGCTGGTTGCCCAGCAGTGGCGACAGGTGGGCGTGGCGCTGAGCGTCAAAGCCGGAGATGCAGGCAGCCGCACGCTGGATAACCTTGACCCGCTGAAAACCCCGTTAACCGTCTCCGAAGTAGGCCGCGCCGATCCTGACGTAGTGAAAAGTATGTTCTACCCGGCTAACCGCGACGCGCTGCTGCAAAAAGGCGGATCCAGCGACAAGGTCAAAAACTTCCGCGACGACAGGCTGAATGAACTGCTGGTGAATATTTCGGCTGAGGTCGATCCGCAAAAACGCCTGCAGCTGGCGGGGGACGCCCAGCGCTACCTGCTGGATAACGCCTACGTCATTCCGATTTTCGAAGAGCCGCAGGTCTTTGCCGGTGCGCCGTGGCTGAAAGGCGTCAATTTTGAAGCGGTAGGCCGCCCGTCGTTCTACGGCGCGTGGATTGAGAAACACTGAGGAGCTGACGATGCGCCACGCACTTCTTCAACGCTTTGGGCACGGGCTGCTGGTACTGTGGGCCGCCTTTACCCTCTCGTTCGTTTTGCTCCAGGTGCTGCCGGGCGACGCGGTGCTGATTAAATTTCAGAACCCGGACCTGGGCTTAAGCCCGGCGCAAATCGAGGAGATGCGCGTGGCCTACGGCGCGGACAGCCCGCTGTGGCAGCAATACGGCCACACGCTGCTGGCGATGCTGCGCGGGGATTTCGGCTATTCGTTACAGGCCGGCGTGCCGGTCAGCGAGCTGATTGCCAGCAATCTGCCGGATACCCTGAGTCTCGCCCTGCCCGCGTTTGTACTCGCTGTCCTGCTGGCGTTCGCGCTGGCCTTCGCATCGCGTCTGCCGGGTCTGCGCTGGCTGAGTAATACCCTCCAGTCACTGCCGGTCCTGTTTATCTCCTTACCCACATTCTGGCTGGGGATTGCCCTCATCCAGCTCTTTTCTTTTCAGCTGCGGCTGATCCCGGTGATTAACCCGACGCCGCTGCAGGGGCTGATCCTGCCGATCGTGACCGTCGCGATCCCGATATCCGCCCCGCTGGCGCAAATTCTGATGCGCAGCCTGGACCAGGTGGCGACGCAGCCGTTTGTCGCCGTCGCCCGGGCCAAAGGGCTGAGTGAAACCGCCGTCCTGTGGCGCCACGTGACCGGCAACGCCCTGCTGCCGGTCCTGAACATTGCCGGGCTGCTGCTGGGCGAGCTGATTGCCGGGGCGCTGATCACGGAAACCGTTTTTGGCCGCAGCGGGCTCGGACAGCTGACCCAGCAGGCGGTGAATAACCAGGATATCGCCGTACTTCAGGCGGTAGTGATGATTTCCGCCCTCGGTTTTGTCCTGATCAATCTGCTGGTGGATCTGCTGATGCCGCTGCTGGATCCCCGCCTGCAAACCGTTACCGGAGGTGCATCATGAGTCTGGTCGATTACGCTGCCGCCGCGCGAAAACGCGTTCCAGCCTGGCAGGGCGTGGAATGGCAACCGGGACTGTGGCTGGCATGGGGGGTGATTATTCTCGCCGCCTTTGCCGCCGTGGCGCCCGGCCTGTTAACCCACTACAGCCCGATTGAGGGCATCGCCGGGGCACAACGCCTGGCGCCGCAGGCGGGACACTGGCTCGGCACCGATCAGCTTGGCCGCGATGTTTACACGCGTATTGTTTATGGTGCATCACACTCCCTGAGCGCGGCGCTGGCCGCCGTGACGATGGGTCTGGTGGTCGGCACCGGCTTAGGGGTGGTTGCCGGAGCTTTCGCCGGACGCGTCGAGTCTCTGCTGATGCGCTTCGTCGACGTGTTGCTCTCCATCCCGTCTCTGCTGCTCTCGCTGACGGTGATTATTCTGCTCGGGTTTGGCACCGTTAACGCCGCGATTGCCGTCGGCGTTGCCTCCATTGCCAGCTTCGCCCGCCTCGCGCGCGGTGAAGTGGTGCGCATCCGGCACACGGATTACGTCGAGGCGGCGTTTGGCAGCGGCGGGACGTTTTTCGCCGTGCTGTGGCGACACATCCTGCCCAACGCGTTAACCGCCGTCCTCGCCTTTGCCACGCTGCAGTTTGGTCAGGCCATCCTGGCGCTCTCCACGCTGAGCTTTCTCGGCTACGGCACCCCGCCGCCCGTGCCGGAATGGGGATTATTGATTGCCGAAGGCCGTAACTATCTCTCTACCGCCTGGTGGCTAACCACCTTCCCCGGCGTCGTCGTCATCGCCGTGGTGCTGGCCACCAACCGCATCAGCCAACAGTTCAGCGGAGGTCGCTAATGACCGTTCTCTCAGTGGAAAATTTGACGATCAGCTACCGTACCGCGCGTCAGTGGCGAGAGGTGGTGCATAACGTCAGCTTCACGCTCGGGCGAGGGGAAATGCTGGCGTTTGTCGGCGAATCCGGATCCGGCAAAACGACCACGGCACAGGCGATCATTGGCCTGCTGGCCGATAACGCCCGGCGCGATGCGGGAAAAATATCGCTCAACGGCGAGGAGATCAGCCGATGGTCCGCGAAGCGTCTCGATACCCTTCGCGGGGCGAGAATTAGCCTGGTTCCGCAGGATCCGGGTAATTCGCTCAACCCGGTGAAAACCATCGGTGCGCAGGTCGGAGAGATCGTTCAGCTACACCAGAAAGTGACCCGCGCCGAGCGCGACGAGCAGGTGCTCGCCCTGCTGACAAAGGTCGGCCTGAGCCACCCCGAACAGCGCATGACGCAGTATCCCCACCAGCTCTCCGGAGGGATGAAACAGCGCGTGTTGATTGCCATCGCCATTGCCCTGCGCCCGGACGTGATCGTTGCCGATGAGCCCACCAGCGCGCTGGATGTGACGGTGCAAAAACGCATTCTCGATCTGCTGGATATCCTGCGCCGGGAATCGGGTACCGCCGTTCTGTTTGTCACCCACGATCTTGCTCTGGCCGCACAGCGCGCGGACAGGCTGCTGGTGTTTCGCGATGGCGAGGTTCAGGAACAGGGCAACACCGCCGATATCGTCCGCACGCCGCAGCACGCCTACACCCGCCAGCTGTTGAGCGATCTCCAGGGCCAGCGCCTGACCATCGCCCCGGTATCAGGTCTTCCGCTCGCATCACCGGCCATTCGCGCCCGCGCCATCAGCAAGCAATTCTCCCTGGGCAAAGGTCATCAGCTTCAGGCGCTGGATCGGGTGACGTTTGACGTCAGGCGCGGCAGTACGCATGCGCTGGTTGGTGAATCCGGCTCCGGGAAAACCACCCTCGCCCGTATTTTGCTGGGTTTTGAGCAGGCCGACAGCGGGCAGGTCATCATTGATGATATTGATGCCACCGCGCTCAGCCGCGAGGCCCGCCGTCAGCTGCGCCAGAAGATCCAGTTCGTCTACCAGAACCCGTTTGCCTCTCTCGACCCGCGTCAGACGCTGTTTGAGATCATCGTAGAGCCACTGAAGAATTTTTCTCGCCTCGGTAAGGCGCCGCGAAAGGTCCGGGTGGAGACCGTGGCGCAGCGGGTTGCCCTGCCCGTCGAACTCCTGACCCGCACCGCCCGGGAACTTTCAGGCGGACAGCGTCAGCGCGTTGCCATCGCCCGGGCGCTGATCCTGGAGCCGACCATACTGGTGCTGGACGAAGCCACCTCGGCGCTGGACGTCACCGTGCAGGCGCAGATTCTGGCTCTGCTCCAGCAGCTGCAGCAGCAGCTGGGATTGACCTACCTTTTTATCACACACGATCTGTCTACCGTGCGCCGGATCGCCCACAGCGTTACGGTGCTGCGCAGCGGTCAGGTGGTCGAACAGGGCGACGTCGGAACCTTATTCGCGTCGCCGCAGAACGACTATACCCGCGAGCTGATTGACGCCATTCCCCATTTTTCACCCGCTACGGAGGAGTTCGCATGACGCGAAAACGCCTGGGCTTTTTCACCCGCCTGCTTGACGACGCTACGCCGAAGGAGCGCTATCGTCTGGCAAACGAACAGATCCGCCACGCCGAACGCCACGGTTTTGACAGCGCCTGGATTGCGCAGCACCACTTCCATGAAAGTGAAGGCGGTCTGCCGTCGCCGCTGCTGTTTCTGGCGCATGTAGCCGCGCATACCGAAACCATCCGCCTGGGCACGGCCATCATTACCCTGCCGATGGAAAACCCGCTGCGCGTCGCGGAAGATGCCGCCGTGCTCGATTTACTCGCCGATGGCCGTCTTGAAGTCGGTTTTGGATCGGGCGGCACACCGACCTCATTTCTGCCGTTCGGCCTGACGTTTGAGGAGCGCGGCGCGGCCTTTGCCGACCATTTGCATGTGATTCAAAGCGCCTGGCGCGGGGATTCGCTGACCCATCCGGATAACCACCTTTACCCGCCAGCGCCACAGCTTGCTGAACGCATCTGGATTGCCACCTTCTCGGTTGACGGTGCCGTTCGCGCCGCGCAGGCCGGACACGGTTTAATGCTCTCGCGCACGCAGCCGCGCCCTGCAGATCGGCTGGATTTAACGCTCGACGAGATCCAGAACCCGATTGTGGATGCCTACCTCGATGCGCTGCCTGCGGGCATCGCACCGCGTATCCTGGCCTCCCGTACGGCGTTCGTCGCCGACAGCGACGACTATGCGCTGAAGGTCGCAACGCCGGGTCTTACCAAACAAGCCGAGCAGCATCGCGCTGCCGGTCATACGGTAAAAGGTGACAACGTCACTGATTATCGCCGTCAGTTCGACGCCCATATTGGTTCGCCCGATACGGTGCTGCATTCGCTGAATGCTGATTCCATTCTCAGGCGCGCCACGGATATCTCATTTCAGGTCCATTCGGTCGAACCTACGCATCGCGACACGCTGCGTTCAATTGAACTGATCGCCGAACGCATTGCCCCCCACATACTTTGAGGAGACACCTATGTCATTAAGTCAGGACATTCTCGCCGAGCTGGCGGAAATTAAACCCGGTTCCCCTCTGGCAGAGGCGCGCGCCACGCGTGATGCCGCCACGCGCCACGCGCAGGGCAGCTACGAAATCCTGTTTAGCCAGCAGAATGATGATTTTGCACTCGACGAGCGCTTCGCCGTGGCGGCAAAAGTCGCCAGGTGGCACAGCGCGGAGGCGCTGGCCGCGCACTATGCGGGGTTTGGCCTGGCCGACCCCACCTCAGAACGCCTGACCCCGGCGCTGAATTTTGCGCGGCTGCTGACGTTCTCCCCCGTCGAAGCGACGCCTGCGGCGTTAAGGGCGCTGACCCAGGCGGGATGGAGCAAGGAAGGCATTGTTACCCTGGCGCAGCTTATTGCGTTTGTGAGCTTCCAGAGCCGACTCATCACCGGGCTGCGGCTGCTGAACGACAGGCCCGTCGCCAAAAGCGATGCGCCGGTGTCGGCAGGCATCTGGCACACGACCGCAACAACGGTCACCGGGAAGTCGGCCCCCGTCGCGTTTACCCAGCAGGAGCTGGGATGGGAACCGTGGATAGCGGCCAAACCGCTGGCGGACTTCCGTGACGATGAGGTTGCCATTCTGGCGAAATTTGGCCATACCGATTCCGACTACTTCCGCCTGCTGGGGCGCAACCTGCCGGTGCTTGAACAGCGCACGTTGACGGATAAAGGAATTTTTTATACATCGGGGGGATTGCCGCGCGCCGAGCGCGAGCTGGCCGCAACGGTAGCCAGTAAAATCAACGGCTGCATTTACTGCGCATCTGTCCATGCGCGTAAAGCAAGCCAGCTTTCAAAGGATGACGCGGCGGTAGAGGCCCTGCTGGCCGTGAGGCCGGGGCGGACCCTGAGCGAGGGGCAATCCGCACGCTGGCAGGCGGAAATCGATTTTGCGGCGGCGCTGTCGGTCACGCCGCCTGCCGCCACGCCGCTGCACCTTGCCGCGCTGGAAAAAGAGGGGCTGGATACCTTAGCGCAGCTTGATCTGGTGCAGTCCGCCGCGTTCTTCGCGTGGGCCAACCGCCTGATGCTGACCCTGGGTGAGCCCTGGCTTGCCTGAAACCTGTCAGGCTAGCGCGCGAGCGTTAGCCTGAGCCCGTCTGGCCCGCAGGTGACCGTAGATCAGCAGTGCACTCATGGCCGAGAAAGAGAGTATTGCCGCCGGCAGCGTGACGTAACGCCAGCTAAAGCCGAGGACGATCATCATCCCGCCAAAGTACGCGCCAATCGCACTGCCGAGATTAAACGCCATCTGTCCCCCTGCCGCCCCCAGCATCTCACCGCCCTTAGCATTTTGCAGAAGCAGAATTTGTAGCGGCGCAGAGAGCGCGAACAGCCCGGCACAGCAGATAAAGCCCATGACCAGCGAGGCCGTTTTCAGTTCGCCAAAGGCGAAAAGCAGCAGCAGCGAGGCGACAATCACCATGTCGGTGGTGGCCGCAATGCGCAGCGGGCTAAAACGCCCCGAGAGCTTACCGCTCAGCAGATTGCCCAACACCATGCCAAGCCCCATCAGCATCATGACGATCGTCATCACGCCTTCGGTGAAGCCTGAAACGTTGACCATAAATGGCTTAACGAAGCTGAACCACGCGAACACCCCGGCGTTGCCAAACATGGTGGCGGCAAAGATCAGCCAGGGTTCTGGTTTTTTCAGAAAGTGGAACTGCTCGGTCAATTTGATTTCTGACGTGTCGTGGATGTCCGGCACCCAGAGCAGAACCGAGAGGATCACCAGCGCATCGAACACGGCAATCAGAAAAAAGGTATAGCGCCAGCTGAACTGGTGCCCGAGCCAGGTCCCCAGCGGAACGCCCACCAGGTTCGCCACGGTCATACCGGCAATCATTCCCGCCACCGCGACCGTCACCTTACCCGGCGGCGCAATTTTAGACAGGATAATCGCCCCGACGCCAAAAATGGCCCCGTGCGGAAAACCGGAAATCAGCCGTCCCAGCGCCAGCCAGAAGTACGACGTGGAGAACGTAAACAGACCGTTGCCGACAGCGGACATCGCCACCAGAAACAGCAGCGTGGTCTTTAACGAGAACTTACCTGAGAACAGCGCCATAATCGGGGCGCCAATCACCACACCGAAAGCATAAAACGAGATCATATTCCCGGCGGAGGGAATCGAAATACCGGTGTCATGCGCCAGCTCGGTTAACACGCCCATAATGCCAAATTCGGCCATTCCCAGGCCAAATGTGCCAAGTGCCAACGAAAAAATTGTCTTTTTCATACTTCAACCACTGGTTAATGACTCGCGACGGGCATTATTGAATAATCTTGTATGGTGAGCCAGTTCAAATCAGCTGGCTGACAGGTTAATCCATTAATTCAGAAGTTTTCTCCAACTACTGCGCAGCGGGAAGAAAAAACAAACAGCCCCGGCAGGTGTCAGAGCTTGAAAGGTTTTAAGATCTAGCTTTTACAGTGCGCTTTCTGCCGCTGCTTTAGCGCGTGTAATAGCGCCAGCATTGAAAATAGGGTGCTCGTAATTGTTCGTTATGTCACGAACGCGGTAGATTTTCCATGCATCACCTTCACGACGAAGAAATACTTCAAGGTGGATGCTTCTCCCGTTATCCGCCCCTTCAGTGACCTGGACTACTTCACCGTTTAAAAATGGCCTTGCGTTCCCCACTCGCAACGCAGGTATCCATTCGCGAGAGTAATCCTGGGTATACGTAAAATAATCTGACTCTATTAACTCTTGTTCAGAGATTTCCTGAATGGCATTAATGCGAGTAAGAGTATCAGCAGAAACATATTTACGCAGTTCGTTGGCAGGATAAGGCCTGGCTTCATCGCTGCCGAATGCGAAAAGATAGGATTTATAAAATGATTCGGTAGCGTCTTGCGCACTCTGATCTCGATTGGCCGCTGAACTACATCCCACCAACAGCATAACGAATGATAAAAATATTCTTTTCATCAGTGCATCCTGTAAATTTTAAAGGATGGTTGCATTTTGCGGTATCCAGGCCCCGGATACATGCTTTTTTGAACAAAGTCAGAAATCCACTGCGTACCGTCATACATAGTCATGTGACCTATGCCATTTCCACCAGGGTATGGCTGTATCACAGCCACATCGCCAGAAATTAACGTTGAACCGGGCGGCAGCTCACTGAACCCAGCACGTAATAATTCCGCCCCATAATCTTTTGCATAATCTGTGTTCGGCACCTTAACGCCTCCAGCCAGAATGGCCAGGCGGGTAAACTTAGCACATTCACTATGAGAGTGCCCCAGAGCATGTGAACGGAGATACGAAACCGCAGCTTCTTTATTCCAACTCATTCTTAGTTCCTTTAAGTAAGTGAGAAGGAAATTATTACGCTAACCACAAATAGCGTGTGGGATTAAAAGTGCTGATTTTATTGCATCTACATAGGGGAACGGGTGCTAAACACCTTCGCGAATACCTCAGTATCTGCTTAAAAAAAGTGTTGTGAAATTAATTACCTAAAAACATTACGCATAATACCAGGTGGATTACACTTCATAGTGCGGCCTCGCTTTTATCCGCGCCGGACAATCTGAGGATGACCATCATGGGAAGCAAAAAGAAAACCAGTGTCGCTGTTGATGTCGTAAAGAATGCACCGTTAAAGACCAAAGAGTACGAACAAGAGCTACGTCGCCTCCACGTTGAACTGGTTAAGCTCCAGCAGTGGGTCGTCGCCAAAGGGCTAAAAGTGTGTATTGTTTTTGAAGGACGCGATGGTGCCGGTAAAGGCGGCACCATTAAAGCGATCACCGAGCGCGTCAGCCCTCGCGTGTTTCGCGTTGTTGCACTCCCTGCACCCACCGAGAAAGAGAAAACCCAGCTCTATTTTCAACGTTATGTTCCCCATCTGCCTGCCGCCGGGGAGATCGTCATTTTCGACCGAAGCTGGTACAACCGCGCGGGTGTCGAGCGGGTAATGGGATTCTGCACCCCCGAGCAGGTTGAAAAGTTTCTAGATGGTGCGCCGGTGATGGAAAAAGCGATGGTGGATGCCGGGATTATCCTGCTGAAGTACTGGCTGGAGGTCACGCCTAAAGAGCAGGAGCGCCGCCTGCGCGACCGTATTAACGATGGTCGTAAAATCTGGAAGCTATCGCCGATGGATATTAAGTCCTTTAACCTGTGGGACGAGTATACCCTCGCGCGCGACGCCATGTTTGAAGCGACAGATACCGCATGGGCGCCGTGGTTTGTGGCACGTTCAGAAGATAAAAAACGCGTGCGCCTGAATATTATTTCGCACCTGCTCACCCAAATTCCCTATAAAGAAATTCACGTCGAAAAGGTGGATTTGCCGAAGCGTAAAATTGGTAAAGCCAAACCCACAAAATACCCGTTCCGGTATGTGGAGGAGCGGTTCTGAAATTACTGGAATACGCCTCGCAGAATGTAGATTACCAGGGGATACGGTATTGTTTTTTGTTGGTGCGGTTGATAATGACCGCACCAACAAAGGAGCTGAAAATGAAGCCAAACCGAAACAAAGACTATGGCAAAAGGGAAAGCATGGCGAGTGGAGTCCCCCCCGAGGCCCGTACACCAGAGGCTCGAAGACGAGATCGTCAGCAAGATAAAGAATTCATAAGAGCCATGAATGAATTTACGGCTAAAGCGGGATTATTATCAGACGATCCTTTCTTTGGAGGGATTTAAAGTGCTTTCAGTTTGACTTTTACCGTAACCCTTCAGAAAGAACACGGGACTACCAGCCTTATTTTATGATAATTCAACATGACTATTATGATGATTTATCAACAAGACTGATTATTCCATTAAGCTACCATAGCTATCTACGTGGACATATCAATGCCGCGATGCCTTTAGTGAATATTGATTTCGAGCGCTATTTCCTTAACACCGCTGGCATAACACACGTGGAGAAACAGAAACTAAATAATAAAGATTATGTATGTAATCTTCGCAGCGCGAGAAGTACTGTTATCGCGGCGATAGATGCGTTAGTGACCAATACATAACGTAGGCCCGCGCAAGCGCAGCGCCGCCGGGCAAAGCCGACGGCGCAGGTCTTACTTCATTCCTTCCGTGCTTTCCCGTTTCGCTTCCAGGCGTTCCACTTCACGATACCAGCGCGGGTGGTGTTTCTGCGCCCAGCGGCGGCTCACCTTCCCTTCAATCATCCCTTTAATCGATCCCTTTACCCAGAACGCCATATACATATGGATCAGGATGGCGTGGATGAGAATGATGGCCGACGTGGCGTGGATCAGCAGCGCGTAGCGAATCACCTGAATTGGGAAATAGTGCGCAAAATACGGACGCCAGATAATCACCCCGGTCACCAGCAGCACAAAAATCATGCTCATGATGGTCCAGAACATCATCTTCTGTCCGGCGTTGTATTTCCCCACCTTCGCGACCTTATGCTCGTTGCCCTTCAGGACTTCGACGATCCCTTTCACCCACGGGATATCCTGCTTGTCCGGGATGTTATGGTGGACAAAGCGCAAGAACATAAACATCAGCACCACGAAAATCAGCACGCCGAAGAACGGATGCAGAATGCGCCCCATCTGCGGCGTGCCGAAGGTTTCGGTCAGCCACTGCAGCGTCGGGAAGAAGAACGAAATCCCCGACACCGCTACCAGGAAGAAGCAGATCACCACCGTCCAGTGACAGGCGCGGTCGACAAACTTCGTGCGCACGATCGTTTTCGACTTACTCATGATGCTCCTCCTCGTCGTCATCCACCTCTTTGTTTGGCCCGATACCGATGTAGTGATAAATCAGCCCCGCAAAGGTGGCGATAAAGCCCGCCGCCGAGAGCGGCTTAAGCGCCCCTTTCCAGAGGTTGATGGAGGTATCGATCGCCGGATCCTTCGGCAGGTTGTGGTACAGCTCCGGCTGGTCGTTGTGGTGCAGCACATACATCACGTGCGTACCGCCCACGCCCTGCGGGTTGTAAATGCCCGCATTCTGGTAGCCGCGTGCTTTCAGCTTGTCCACGCGCGCCTGCGCCACGTCCAGCATCTCTTTTTTAGTGCCGAAGTGGATAGCCCCGGTCGGGCAGGTTTTCACACAGGCAGGCTCCTGCCCGACGCTGACGCGGTCCACGCACAGGGTGCATTTGTATACCCGGTTATCCTCTTTATTGAGGCGCGGGATATTAAACGGACAGCCCGCGATGCAGTACCCGCAGCCGATGCAGTTGTCCTGCTGGAAGTCGACGATCCCGTTGGCGTACTGAATAATCGCGCCGGCAGACGGGCACGCCTTCAGGCAGCCCGGATCTTCACAGTGCATGCAGCCGTCTTTGCGGATGAGCCACTCCAGCCTACCGTTCTGCTCGGTTTCGCTAAAGCGCATTACCGTCCAGGATTTGGCGCTCAAATCCGCCGGATTGTCGTAGACCCCCACGCAGTGCCCCACCTCGTCGCGGATATCGTTCCACTCCGAGCACGCCACCTGGCAGGCCTTGCAGCCCACGCAGGAGGAGACGTCGATAAGCTTGGCGACCTCTGCCTTGTAGTCCCGCGCGCGTGGCGCGGGCGTTATCGGGTTAGTCGCGGAGCGTTTGATAACGTCTTGTGTTTCCATCGCCATTGAATCGCTCCTTACGCTTTCTCGATATTGACCAGAAACGCCTTGTACTCCGGCGTTTGCGAGTTGGAATCGCCGACGTTTGGCGTCAGGGTGTTGGCGATGTAGCCTTTCTGCGCCACGCCCTCAAAGCCCCAGTGCAGCGGGATCCCAACGGTTTCCACCTGTTGACCATGCACGTTCAGACTTTGCAAACGACGGGTCACCACCGCCACCGCGCGAATAAACCCGCGCTTGCTGCTCACCTTCACGCGGTCGCCGTTGGCGATACCTTTTACTTTCGCCAGGGTTTCGCTGATCTCCACAAACTGTTCCGGCTGCGCGATGGCGTTAAGCCGCGCGTGCTTGGTCCAGGTATGGAAATGCTCGGTCAGGCGGTAGGTCGTCCCTACGTACGGGAACTTGTCCTTTTTGCCCAGGCGCAAGACGTCGTCTTCGTAGATACGCACCACCGGGCTGGAGATGACGTTCGGGTGCAGCGGGTTCGTGCCCAGCGGCGTTTCCATCGGCTCGTAGTGTTCCGGGAACGGCCCTTCTGCCAGCTTGTTGAGGGCAAACAGGCGTCCCAGCCCTTCCGGCTGCATGATGAACGGCCCGGTGTTGCTGCCCGGCGCGGCGGTGTTGTAGTCCGGGATATCGTTCCCCGTCCATTTCGCCCCGTTCCACTGGATCAGCATGCGCTTCGGATCCCACGGCCTGCCGTTTACGTCTGCAGACGCGCGGTTGTACAGCACGCGACGGTTCAGCGGCCACGCCCATGCCCAGCCCAGCGTATTGCCCAGCCCGGACGGATCGGCGTTGTCGCGGTTGGCCATCTGGTTGCCCTGCTCCGTCCAGCTGCCGGTGTAGATCCAGCAGGACGACGCCGTCGTGCCGTCATCGCGCAGCAGCGCGAAGCTGTTCAGCAGCTGGCCTTTCTTCGCCACCAGGTTGCCGCTGGCGTCATAGAGATCCGCCAGCGCGACGCCGTTGTTCTCTTTGGCGACTTCCTCTGACTCAGGATGGTCAGGCTGCTTGTAGCTCCAGCCCATTTTTAAAAGCGGCTCAGCACCCTTGCCGCCTTCGGTGCGGTACATTTCGCGCAGGCGATGGTAAATCCCGGCGAGGATCTCACCGTCGTTACGCGCTTCGCCCGGCGCGTCCTGTCCTTTCCAGTGCCACTGCAGCCAGCGGCCGGAGTTGGCAATCGAACCATCTTCTTCCGCAAAGCAGGTGGACGGCAGGCGGAACACTTCGGTCTGAATCGACGCCGGATCGACATCGTTTGATTCCCCGTGGTTCTGCCAGAACGTTGAGGTTTCGGTCACCAGAGGATCGATAACCACCATGTACTTCAGCTTGCTCAGGCTGCGAACAACTTTGTTCTTGTCCGGGAAGGAGGCAACCGGGTTAAAGCCCTGGCAGATATAGCCCGTGACGTCGCCCTTATCCATCATGTTGAAGTACTTGATGACGTCGTACGCCTGGTCCCACTTCGGCAGCCACTCAAAGCCCCAGTCGTTCTCCTTCTGCGCAGCATCGCCGTAGAAGGATTTCATCAGGCTGACGTAGAACTTCGGATAGTTGCTCCAGTAGTTCACCTGATCCGGCAGCGTCGCTTTCGGCGTATTGGCCTCAAGATACGTTTGCAGATCCGCCTGCTTTTCAGACGGCAGCGTCAGGTAGCCCGGCAGGCTGGTGGAGAGCAAACCGAGGTCGGTAAGCCCCTGAATGTTGGAGTGCCCGCGCAGCGCGTTTACGCCGCCCCCTGCCATCCCCATGTTGCCGAGCAGCAGCTGGATCATCGCCATGGTGCGGATGTTCTGCGCGCCGACGGTATGCTGCGTCCAGCCCAGCGCGTACAGGAACGTCGTGGTTCTGTCTGCGGCGCTGGTTGAGGCCAGCACTTCACACACCTTCAGGAAGTCCGCTTTCGGCGTGCCGCAGATGTTTTCCACCACCTCCGGCGTGTAGCGGGAAACGTGCTGCTTCAGCAGGTTCCACACGCAGCGCGGGTGCGTCAGCGTTTCATCACGCAGCGCATAGCCGTTTTCATCGAACTGATAGTTCCAGGAAGACTTGTCGTACTGGCGTTTTTCGGCGTCATAACCGCTAAACAGCCCGTCATCGAAGGCAAAATCATCACGCACCAGCAGGTTTGCGTTGGTGTAGTGCTTAACGTATTCCGCGTTAATTTTGTTGTTTTCGATCAGGTACAGCAGCACGCCGGACAAGAACGTAATGTCCGTGCCGGAACGGATTGGCGCATAGATATCGGCCACCGATGCCGTACGCGTAAAGCGCGGATCGACGACGATAAGCGTCGCATCGTTGTTGTTTTTCGCTTCCATCGCCCAGCGGAACCCCACCGGATGGGCTTCCGCGGCGTTACCGCCCATCACCACCACGACGTTAGCGTTTTTGATATCAACCCAGTGGTTGGTCATCGCACCGCGACCAAATGTTGGAGCAAGACTTGCTACCGTTGGTCCGTGTCAGACGCGCGCCTGGTTGTCTACCGCCAGCATGCCGAGAGAGCGCACAAATTTTTGCGTCAGCATGCCTGTTTCATTACTCGCCGCCGAGGCGCATAACATGCCGGTTGAAAGCCAGCGGTTAACCGTTACGCCCTGCGCGTTCTTTTCAATAAAATTGGCGTCGCGGTCGGCTTTCATTAATTTGGCAATACGGGAGAAGGCCTCATCCCAGGAGATACGCTGCCATTTATCAGAACCCGGCGCGCGGTATTCCGGGTAGCGCAGGCGATTTTCGCTGTGTACATAGTCAAGCAGCCCCGCCCCTTTCGGGCAAAGTGCGCCGCGGCTCACCGGATGATCCGGATCCCCTTCAATATGGTAAATCGCTTCTCTGGCGTTCTTCGCGCCATCGCCCAGGCTATACATCAAAAGCCCACAACCTACGGAGCAGTATGTGCAGGTGTTACGGATCTCTTTCGCGCGCAGCAGCTTATAGTTGCGTGCCTGAGCCAGCGCCATTTTGGGAGCAAATCCCAGCATGGCTGCCGTTGTTCCGGCCATACCGCCCGCGCAGATTTTAAAAAATTGTCTGCGGCTGACGTCCATTGTTGTCCTCGTGTTCGAATAAGACTTCGCGCCGCAAACTAACAGCAAAGCCCCTGTTTTTTTTGCGTCAAATCAAGGTCATCTGCCTTCACCCCCTTAATAGTCACCCCCGGAATCTTTAAATACCCCTTTTTGATTAACGGTTTAAGAGAATAATTGGCGACAGCGTCAGGATGAATGCGATACATTTTTCCTTTGATTTTTATTGCAATGGCGAAGTAATGGACAGAAAGAGAGCAACGCTTATTGGGCTGGCGGCAATACTGTTATGGAGCACCATGGTCGGCCTTATTCGCAGCGTGAGTGAGGGATTAGGCCCGGTAGGCGGTGCGGCGATGATCTACACGCTGAGCGGATTACTGTGTCTGGTGACGGTAGGATTTCCTGATATCAGGCGGTTTTCACCCCGCTATCTTATTGCCGGCAGCGTTTTATTTGTCAGCTACGAAATATGCCTGGCGCTGTCGCTGGGCTATGCCGCAACGCGATCGCAGGCGATTGAAGTGGGCATGGTCAATTATCTTTGGCCAAGCCTGACCATTGTGTTTGCCATCTTGTTCAACGGGCAGAAATCGACCCTGTGGGTGATCCCCGGCTTAGCCGTCTCATTGCTGGGTGTCTGCTGGGTATTGGGCGGTGAACAGGGTTTACATCTTGATGAAATAACCCGCAATATCGTTTCCAGCCCGCTGAGCTACGCGCTGGCGTTTGCCGGAGCATTTATCTGGGCCGCCTACTGCACGGTCACCAGCAAATTTGCGAAAGGACAAAACGGCATTACCCTGTTTGTTTTGCTGACCGCGCTGAGCCTGTGGGTGAAATATTTCCTGAGCGATCAGCCCGAGATGGTGTTCACGCTTCCGGTGGTAGTGAAACTCGTCATGTGCGGTATTGCGCTTGGGTTTGGTTACGCCGCATGGAATATTGGCATCCTTCACGGTAACGTCACGGTACTTGCCGCCGTCTCCTATTTTACCCCTGTCCTCTCCGCCGCGCTTGCCGCCGCAGTGCTGAGTTCCCCCCTCTCGTTCTCGTTCTGGCAGGGCGCGCTGATGGTCTGCGCCGGGTCGTTGCTCTGCTGGTACGCAACAAGACAATAATGTCGGTTTTGCTGTCGTGAAATATTTATCCCGACAGCAAATAATTAACATAAATTTAATATGTGAGCGCGCGCCAAAATATTCACCTGAACAGTAGAGCACGTGTTTAGATTCTGTTTATATTCCACCCCCCTTTCGTAAATTCCGGCCCTCCCAAATTGACATAAATTGACACCTGCACGTGATTAATACGTTCCAAATACTCACGATATTAATAGCACAAAGTGCAATAGTATGTTTCTGTTTATTTCAGCTTACAGAACGGAAATTCCGTGCATTAAGGTTCTAAAGCAAGGAATTATAGCTACAATAACCCTTCAACTCACCAAAATGAACGGAAATACCGATAATTACCACTTTTTATAAAACCATAAAGAAACTATATTCACAGCAATCAATCCCGCAATTAATTGATTAAAAACTAATCATTAGGCGCTATTTCATCGTCATTTACCCGATCTCGATCACACTAAATGAAATTATTGCTAATAATTTGAAACTTATTATTGAAATAGGACTACAAGATTTTTAAAAATAGCATGCCATTGACGATCAGCCTCGTTTAGAAATCGTTCAAAGTGGCTCAGGAAATACCAAAGAAAATTATAAGGAACATTTAAGATGAAACTTAAATTAGTTGCAGTGGCAGTGACTTCCATGTTGGCAGCAGGCGTTGTAAACGCGGCTGAAATTTATAACAAAGACGGTAACAAGCTGGATCTGTACGGTAAAGTAACAGGTCTGCACTATTTCTCTGATGATACTGATAACGACGGCGACAAAACTTACGTTCGTCTGGGCTTCAAAGGCGAAACTCAGATCAACGATCAGCTTTCCGGTTACGGCCAGTGGGAATATGAGTTCAAAGGCAACCGTTCTGAATCACAGGGCTCTGACGGCAGCAAAACTCGTCTGGCATTCGCGGGTCTGAAATTCAACGAATTCGGTTCTTTCGACTACGGTCGTAACTACGGTGTTGCTTACGACATCGGCGCATGGACTGACGTTCTGCCAGAATTCGGTGGCGATACCTGGACCCAGACCGATGGCTTTATGACTGGCCGTACGACTGGCGTTGCAACCTACCGTAACACCGACTTCTTCGGTCTGGTTGACGGTCTGAACGTTGCCGCTCAGTACCAGGGTAAAAACGACCGTAACGACATCACCGAAGCGAACGGTGACGGCTGGGGTCTGTCTTCTACCTATGAAATGGACGGCTTCGGTGTCGGTGCAACCTACGCGAAATCTGACCGTACTGACCGTCAGGTTGCTGCAGGTCGCGTTGCTAACACCGTTAACGCTGGCGGTGAGAACGCAGAAGTATGGGCTGCTGGCCTGAAATACGATGCGAACAACATCTATCTGGCAACCACCTACTCTGAAACCCGCAACATGACCAACTTCGGTGACGGTTATATCGCGAACAAAGCTCAGAACTTCGAAGTTGTTGCTCAGTACCAGTTCGACTTCGGCCTGCGTCCATCCATCGCTTACCTGAAATCCAAAGGTAAAGACCTGGGTTCATACGGCGACCAGGATCTGGTTGAATACGTTGACGTTGGCGCGACTTACTACTTCAACAAAAACATGTCTACCTACGTTGATTACAAAATCAACCTGGTTGATGACAACAGCTTCACCAAAGCAACTGGCGTTGCTACCGACAACATCGTAGCTGTAGGCCTGACCTACCAGTTCTAAGATTTGTCACGATAAAAGGCCAGCCCATGCGGCTGGCTTTTTTTATACGGATTTCTGGCGTCAAAAAGGAGTACGCCATGCACATATTCAAAGGACGCTGCTTGTGCGGAATGAGTCAGTTCAGCGTGAGCCTCAATAATTTTGACGTATACGCATGTCACTGCACCCAATGCCAGAAGTGGTCGGGCGGCATTGCCATGTATCTTGAGCCGCAGGGCGAACCGCTTCTTGAGCAAGACTCCATCGCCCCTTCTCATTTCGCGTCATCGGCGCGCGGCGAACGCTGGTTCTGTCCCGGCTGCGGCTGCCCGCTGTGGTTCAAACTGACCTCAACGTCGCGCTATTTCATTCCCTGGACGCTGCTTGAGATGGGCGAAGATGAGCGACGCCGGCTGGTGCTCGCCGCGGAAATCTACACCGAAACCCAACCCGCGTTTTTTGGCCTGACCGGGCAATACGCACGCTACAGCGGTTCGGAAATTGAAGCGTTTGATAAACACTGCCTGCTTACGCCGTAAGCGGTTCGACACCTGCCGCCCGACGAAGCCAGTTTTGCAGCAGCTTACCGTCCTCGGTCATCTCTGAATCGGCACGCGTGCAGAGGTAATAGTCGCGCCCGTCGTCAATGGGTAAGTCAAATATCTTCACCAGCTCGCCGCTCTCAAGATAAGGCGCGATCAGCGGCTCGCGCATCAGCGCGCAGCCCAGCCCGGCCTGTACGCCCGCCAGCGTCAACAGCCCGTCTTCAAACAGGGGGCCGCTGCGCCGCAGAGATCGTTTTACCCCCTGCAGCTGAAACCACTGCGGCCAGCTGGTGCGCTCCTCATCATGCAGCAGCGGCATTTGCAGCAGTTGCTCAGGCGTATCAATATGGCCATGAATGCGCAAAAACGCTCGGCTGCACACCGGCACCATCTGTCCGGAAATCAGCTTTTCGCTCTGATAGCCCGCCCACTGGCCGTTACCAAAACGAATCGACATATCCGACGCATCGCTCAGATAGTTACGATGGTTGGCATACACAACGTTGATCTCGGTCTGCGGGTTGGCACGCATGAAATCAGGCAGACGCGGGATAAACCACCCCATGCCAAAAAGCGGGATCAGGCTGATGGTGACCTGACGCGTTTGCGCCTGCTCTGCCAGATGCTCCGTTGCCTGGCGCAGCACGTTAAACGCCGCACGGATCGAGCGGTAATATTCACGTCCGTGCTGGCTCAGCACCAGCCTGCGCCCCTGACGTTCCGTCAGCGGCATTTGCAGATACCCTTCGAGGACCTTGAGCTGATGACTGACCGCCGACGGTGAGATATCCAGCTCCTGCGCGGCCAGCGTGACGCTGCCCAGCCGGGCGATGGCCTCAAAGGCCCGCACAGCCCGAAGCGGCGGATCGTTCGCCAGCCGACTATCTGCATACGCAGACAAACCCGACGATTGTTCTGTTTTATTCATATGTTGATTTCTTTAGGCTTTTTACCTTAAAACGCGATTACATTATCTTTATATAAATCATTAAGATAAAGCAATAGCGGTTTATCATAAGAAATAATATATGTGTATTTTACAATTTAATTCATTTATCGGATGGTAGCCGCAGAAAGAGCACTTTGCGGGTACAAACGTTGGATACACTCATACAACAATTGATCAACGGCGTGATGCTGGGAAGCATTTACGCGCTGATCGCGCAGGGCTATACCATGGTGTATGGCATCTTGCGCATTATTAACTTTGCTCACGGCGATATTCTGATGGTCGGTGCGCTCACTACGCTTTCCGCCATTAACGCCCTGAACGCCACCTTTCCGCACATGCCGCTGCTGTTGCAGCTTGGCGTTGCCCTGGTGATTGCCATGGCCGTTTGCGCCCTGCTGGCAATGGCCGTGGAGCGCTTTGCCTACCGCCGACTGCGCAACGCCCCGCGCCTCGCGCCGCTTATCTCGGGTATCGGCGTCTCGGTCCTGCTGCAAACCGTGGCGATGATTATCTGGACGCGCAACCCGCTGATGTTCCCGCAGATCCTGCCCATGGAGCCGATCGCCGTGACGTCAGGAAGCGAACTGCATCCTCCAGCCATTGTGACCGTCACCGGCATTGTTACCGTGGCGCTGGCGCTTGCGGTGATGACTGGGCTATGGCTGCTGGTGGAATACACCCGCCTGGGCCGCGGCATGCGCGCCGTGGCGGAAAACCCGCGCGTTGCCACGCTGATGGGGGTTAACCCCAATGCCATTATTACCCTGACGTTTGCCGTTGGCGGCGTATTTGCCGCGCTGGCAGGCGTCATGATGGCGAGCAACTACGGCAACGCCAGCTTCTCGATGGGCTTTTTGCCCGGGATCAAAGCCTTTACCGCCGCCGTGCTGGGAGGCATTGGCAACATTCGTGGCGCAATGATTGGCGGGATCCTGCTCGGCATTATCGAAGCGCTGGGCGCAGGTTACCTGGGTGAACTGACCCACGGCGTCTTCGGCAGCAACTATCAGGACGTCTTTGCCTTCATGGTCCTGATTCTGGTGCTGGTCTTCCGTCCGGCAGGCCTGCTGGGCGAGCGCGTGGCGCACAGGGCATAAGGAAAACAATGACAACGCTTCAACTACAACCCCCGGCGGTGCCGCGCAAATTCTGGTCAGGCATGGTTCTGTTCTGCCTCGCGCTGCTGGTTGCGCCCGTGGTGGCCACGCAGCTTGGCGGCAACTACTGGGTGCGCGTTATCGACTTTGCCCTGCTCTACATTATGCTGGCGCTGGGGCTCAATATTGTGGTGGGCTATACCGGCCTGCTGGATATGGGGTTTATTGCCTTTTACGCGGTCGGCGCCTATCTCGCCGCGCTGATGGCCTCGCCACACCTGCTGGAGGTGTTTCCTCTCCTCGGCGTCTGGTTCCCGGACGGGCTGCACACCTCATATCTGCTGATTATTCCGCTGGCGGCGCTCGTCGCTGCGGTCTGCGGCATTTTACTGGGGGCTCCTACGCTGAAGCTTCGCGGGGACTATCTGGCGATAGTGACCCTCGGCTTTGGCGAAATCATCCGCATCCTGATGCGCAACCTCGACCGTCCGGTGAACATCACCAACGGTGCGAAGGGCATTACCGGGGTGGATACGCTGAATCTGTTCGGCCTGAAGTTCAGCGGCGTATACCACTGGTTTGGTTTCAAAGTGCCCGCGCTGTGGCTGTGGTACTACCTGCTGATGCTGGTGATTGTGGCGATTATTTTTGTCTGCCTGCGCCTGCAGCATTCCCGTATTGGTCGCGCCTGGCACGCCATCCGTGAAGATGAGGATGTGGCCCGCGCGATGGGCATCAACGTGCGTAACTATAAGCTGCTGGCCTTTGCGATGGGTGCCTCATTTGGCGGCGTGGCGGGTGCCCTGTTCGGCGCGTTTCAGGGCTTTGTCTCCCCGGAATCCTTCACGTTACAGGAATCCATTGCCGTGCTGGCGATGGTGGTGCTGGGCGGTATGGGACACATTCCGGGCGTGATCCTCGGCGCGATACTGCTTACCGCCCTGCCGGAACTGCTGCGCAGTCAGGCAGCCCCGGTTCAGCAGGCGCTGTTCGGTACGGTACTGATTGACCCGGAAGTGCTGCGTCAGCTGTTCTACGGCCTGGCGCTGGTGCTGGTCATGCTGGTACGTCCTGCCGGGATCTGGCCGGTACGCCACAAGGAGGTGAATACATGAGTCTGTTAACCGTACGCAACATGTCAAAACGCTTCGGCGGGCTTACCGCCGTGGATGATGTTTCGATCGCCGTGAACAAGGGCGAGATCTACGGGCTGATCGGCCCCAACGGCGCGGGAAAAACCACCTGTTTTAACCTGATCACCGGCCTTTATCCGGCGGACAGCGGTGAATTTTCCATTGCCGATAAGCCCTATTTTCCAAAGCACATTGAGAAAGTCACCGCCGCCGGGATTGCGCGCACCTTTCAGAACGTGCGCCTCTTTAACGACATGTCGGTGCTGGAAAACGTGATGGTAGGCCGCCACGTGCGCACCCGTAACGGCCTGTGGGCCGCGCTGAGCCGTCACAAACGCGCTCGCGCGGAAGAGACGCAGACCCGGGAACTGGCCTGGCACTGGCTGGAGTACACCGGCATTGCGAAGTTCGCCCACTACCGCGCCTGCGATCTGGCCTATGGCCACCAGCGCCGTCTGGAGATTGCCCGCGCGCTGGCAACGGATCCGCTGCTGCTGGCGCTGGACGAACCCGCCGCCGGGATGAACGCAGCGGAAAAAGTGGCGCTCGGCGAGCTGCTTATCCGCCTTCGCGATGACGGCAAAACCCTGCTGATGATTGAACATGACGTCAAGCTGGTGATGGGCATCTGCGATCGCCTGACGGTGCTTGATTACGGCAAAACGCTCGCCAGCGGCACGCCGGAGAGCGTGCGTCGCGACCCGGCAGTGATCGCCGCCTGGCTTGGAGGCAACGCCCATGTCTGAATTACTGAAGGTGGAACGCGTGGACGTGCATTACGGCGGCATTCAGGCCGTACGCGATGTCTCTTTTACCCTGCACGAGGGAGAACAGGCTACGCTGATCGGCGCTAACGGCGCGGGGAAAAGCTCCACCGTGCGCGCCATTACCGGGCTGGAAAGCTTTAGCGGCAGTATTGAGTTCAACGGTAAAGCGGTACGTAAGCACAGGCCCGAAACCCTGCTCCGCGACGGGTTGGTCATGGTCCCGGAAGGACGAGGGATCTTCTCCCGAATGACGGTGCTGGAAAACCTGCAGATGGGCGCCTGGCTCAGGCGTGACACCGTCACCGTTAAGCAAGAGATGAATGCCATTTTCGAACGCTTCCCGCGCCTGGGAGAACGCCAGCATCAGCTCGCCGGCCTGCTTTCCGGCGGAGAGCAACAGCTGCTGGCCCTTAACCGCGCCCTGCTCAGCCGCCCGCGGCTGCTGATCCTCGACGAACCCTCGATGGGCCTTGCGCCGAAGATGGTCGAAAACATTTTTGCCGTCATTGCCGGCCTGCGCGAACGCGGCGTTGCCCTGCTGCTCATCGAACAAAACGCCCGTCTCGCGCTGGAAGTCACCGACAGCGCGTGGGTGATGGACAGCGGCAGCATTGTTCATCATGGCGAATCGAAAGCGCTGCTCAATGACGACCAGATTGCACAGATTTATTTGGGCGAAATGCCCGTTTAACAACACCAGCCAACATCAGGGAAACACAATGAAAACAGTAAAAATCAGTGCGCTCAGCGCCGCTATCCTCCTCGGCAGTTTTGCCTCGACGGCCGCGTGGGCAGCCGACGGTGAAACCGTGGTTATCGGTCTGGCAGGCCCGCTCACCGGCCCGTCCGCCCGTATCGGTAAGGATCTGGAGAACGGCGCGCAGCTGGCAATTGACGACATTAACAAACAGCACCCGACCATCGGCGGCAAAGCGGTGACCTTCAAACTGCAGTCCGAAGACGATCAGTCCGACCCGCGCACCGCCGTGGCTGTTGCGCAGCGTCTGGTGGATAGCGGCGTGGCGGGCGTGGTCGGTCACTGGAACACCGGTACCAGCATTCCTGCCGCACGCGTCTATCACGATGCGGGCATCGCACAGGTGGCACCGGTCGCGACCGGTCACGCCTATACCAAACAGGGTTTTGATACCAGCTTCCGCGTGATGGGCCACGACGACGACGGCGGTCAGCTAGCCGGTCAGTACGCGGTTAATACGCTGAAAGCCAAACGCATTGCGGTGATCGACGACCGTACCGCCTTTGGTCAGGGACTGGCGGACCAGTTTATTAAATCGCTTGAAGCGCAGGGCGTGAAGGTTGTCGATCGTCAGTACGTGGATGACAAAACGGTGGACTTTAGCGCCGTGCTGACCGCTATTCGCAGTAAAAACGCCGATCTGATCTTCTTCGGCGGCGTCGACAGCCAGGCCGCACCGCTGGCGCGTCGTATCAAACAGCTGGGCATGAACGCCACCCTGATGGGCGCAGGCGGATTTGTCAGCCAGACGTTCCTGCAGCTGGCGCAGAAAGAAGGCGAAGGCGTTGTCGCCCTCGAACCAGGCCTGCCAGTTGACCAGATGCCGGGTGGAAAAGCATTCGAACAGGACTATCAGTCCCGCTACCATACCCATATCGAACTGCACGCCCCGTTCGCCTATGACGCCACCCGCGTGCTGGTCGCGGCGATGGAAAAAGCAAACTCCGTTGAGCCGTCCGACTATCTGCCCGCCCTGCGCGCCATCAGCTACTCCGGCGTCACCGGCCAGATCGCGTTTGATAAAGAAGGTAACCTGAAATCGCCGTCCTTCACCGTTTACAAAGTTGTCGACGGCAAATGGCAGCCGCAGACCGTGCTGGGTGGCGCAAAAGCGAAGTAACGCAGCGAGGGCAATGTGATGAGTGATAATAACGAGCTGGGCATTCTCGCCCGCCGCAAAATTGAAGCAGAAATTATTAAGCCAATTTATGAAATCCTGGTGCGCGAGATAGGGAAAACCCGCGCCCAGGCGGTCATTGGCGAGGCTATCGAGCAGGCCGCGATTGACGCAGGCAAAGCGTTTGCCAGCAAAGAACCCAACGGCGCGGACGTCAAGAGCTTCATCGCCCTGCAGTATCTGTGGGAAAAAGATAACGCCCTGGACGTGAAGGTGATCGACGCCGACGACCAGCAGTACAACTACAACGTGACCCGCTGCCGCTACGCGGAGATGTATCACGAGATGGGGCTGGGCGAGATTGGTCATCTGCTCTCCTGCGCGCGCGATGAAAAATTCATCGTTGGCTATGCGCCGGACGTGAAGCTGACCCGCACGACCACCATCATGCAGGGCGGTTCGTGCTGTGATTTCCGCTACCGCAGCAGTAAGGACAAGACATGATCCGCGTTAACGCCGAACGGCTGTGGGCAACGCTTGAGATGATGGCGCAGATCGGCGGCACGCCCGCCGGTGGCGTGACCCGTCTGGCACTGAGCGAGGAAGATCGTATTGCGCGTAACCTGCTGCGCGACTGGGCGCTGGACGCGGGTTTCAGCTGCGACGTCGACAGCATGGGCAATATGTTTATCCGCCGACCGGGGAAAAACCCGCAGCTTGCCCCGGTCATGACGGGTTCACATGTGG
Source organism: Enterobacter sp. DC1 (assembly GCF_000568075.1). Lineage (NCBI taxonomy): Bacteria > Pseudomonadati > Pseudomonadota > Gammaproteobacteria > Enterobacterales > Enterobacteriaceae > Enterobacter > Enterobacter sp. DC1. Next base: position 236,742 of record NZ_AZUA01000001.1, on the reverse strand, counting down.
ATACCCAGCCGCTGGGCGGTAACTACGACGGGGTGTACGGCGTGCTGGCCGGGCTGGAACTGCTGCGAACCCTTAACGACCATAACGTTGAGACCGAGCGTGACGTTGTGCTGGTGAACTGGACTAACGAAGAAGGCGCGCGCTTTGCGCCAGCCATGCTCTCTTCAGGGGTCTGGACGGGACAGTTTAGCGAAGCGTACGCCCATGCCCGCGCGGATAACGATGGCACCACCGTAGGCGAAGCGCTGGAGAGCATTGGCTACCGGGGTGTAACCCCTGCCCGCGCGTTTCCCGTTCACGCCTGCTACGAACTGCACATCGAACAGGGCCCGATCCTGGAAGATGAAGCCATCGATATCGGGTTAGTCCGCGCGGCAATGGGCCAGCGCTGGTTTACCCTGACGCTGGACGGATTCGCCGCCCACGCGGGCACGACGCCGATGCACAGCCGCCGCGACGCGCTGACCGCCTTTGCCGAGCTGGCGCTGAAGGTGGAAGAGATTGGCTATCGGCATGCGCCGGACGGACGCGCGACGATCGGTATGGCGAAGGTTACGCCAAACTCGCGCAACGTCGTGCCGTCTCGCGTGGAATGCAGCGTTGAGTTTCGCCATCCGGCGCAGCAGGCGCTGGAAACCATGGAAGCGGCGCTGCATAAGGTGGCTGAAAGCCTCAGCCTGCGCGGCGTCGCGGCTGCCGTTGAACGCATTTTTGACTATGCGCCCATCGCGTTTGATGCCGAATGCCTGGCTCGTTCGGAGAAGGCCGTAGTGGCACTGGACTATACGTCGAAACCGATGGTCTCCGGTGCGGGACACGACGCCTGCTATGTCAGCAAAATTGCGCCCGCCAGCATGATCTTTATCCCCTGCGTGAAAGGCATCAGCCATAACGAAGCGGAGAGGATCCTGCCAGAGTGGTCGGAGAAAGGGGCGAATGTGTTATTGCATAGCGTCCTGTCCGCGGCCCTTGAGAGGTAGAACGGTGCGAAAGCAGAGGACCTCTGCTTTCGCCTGAGTCTACACGGCAACGCGTCGGCTGATTTCTACAACCCGATCGCTGGGAAGGTGATAGTGGTTGATGACGTGCGTGCAGTTGCGCTTCATAAAAGCAAATATGTGCCGTTGCCAGGCCGCCATGCCTGCCTCACCCTCGCCTGCCACAATGGTTTCATGCCCGACATACCAGGTGGCGTCATCCGTGGCAAAAAGCGCGTTAATCTCGCTGACGCCCTGCAACAAACGCGGGATGTCCGGGTGTTCCATAAAGCCATACTGCGCCACGCCGTGCCAGTAGCCCGGCGCGCGCTGCTCTACCCTGATACGCTGTTCTTCCCCCACGTAGGGCACATTCAGAATATCAATGGTAAGCGACAACACATCCTGCTGTAGCGCCCGGTTTCGCGCGACGTGCCAGCGCATGACCGGCGGAATATTGTTCTGCGTACGGGTCAAAAAGACGGCGGACCCCGCCACTCTGGGCACCGTCTTTTGCTGAAGCTGGGCAAAGAACGCATCCACGCTGACGCCCTTCTCGCCCACCGATGCGGATACCGCCTTAACGCCGCGGTGCCAGATCAGCATCACCGTACAAATCGCTGCGGCCATCAGCAGTGGAATATAGCCGCCCTCCAGGACCTTAATTAGATTGGCAAACAAGAAGGTGGCATCAATCACCAGGAAGCAGAGGGCAATCACCGCGCTGCTGGCCAGGCTCCAGCGCCACACTTCGCGCATTGCCACAAACAGCAGCCCCGTGGTCATCAGCATGGTTAACGACACGGCAATACCGTACGCGGCGGCAAGCTTATCGGAGGATTTAAAGAACACCACCAGCCCGATGGTCACCCCCATCAGCAGCCAGTTGATTATCCCGATATAAATCTGGCCGTAGCTTTCTGCCGCCGTCTGTTTGATGCGTAATCGGGGTAGCCAGCCAAGCTGAATGGCCTGGCGCGTCATGGAAAAAGCGCCGGTAATAATCGCCTGACTGGCGATGATCGTCGCCAGCGCGGCAAGAACGATGAGCGGAACCTGGAGCACAGGCGGACAGAGCGTGTAGAAAAGGTTTTGCTTGCTGTCGTCACCGGCCAGAATCAGCGCTGACTGGCCAGCATAGTTGAGCAGCAGCGAAGGAAAGACGATACCGTACCAGGCAAGCCAGATCGGCTTTTTACCAAAGTGCCCCATGTCTGCATACAGGGCCTCGGCACCCGTCACGCAGAGAAAAACGCCGCCCAGGACCAGGAAACTGGTGTACCCGTTCGAGAACAAAAACGCGATGCCGTACGCAGGATTGAGGGCCAGCAGTACCGAGGGGTGTTGGACGATCCCCCGCACGCCCAGCGCAGCAATCGCCAAAAACCACAGCGCCATCACCGGACCAAATATTTTCCCTATGCGGGCGGTACCAAAAGGCTGGATAAGAAACAGCGCCAGCAAAACCGCCACCGTCAGGGGTAATATGTACGGCTGGGACTCAGGAATGACCATCTCCAGCCCTTCAAGGGCAGAAAGCACGGAGATAGCCGGGGTTATCGCGCCGTCACCGTAAATCAGCGCTGCGCCAATCAGAGCGGCAAAAATGACCCAGCGCCCGCCTTTGCCTTTCTCCACCAGAAGCGACATCAGGGCCATGATGCCCCCCTCGCCATGATTATCAATTCGCATGGCGAAAGCGGCATATTTTATGGACGTTACCAGGATGAGTGTCCAGGTAATCAGGGAGAGCAGGCCCAGTATGACGCCGGGCGTAGGGTCATGCTCAGAGAGCGAAAGCACCGTGCGGAAGGTATAGAGCGGGCTGGTGCCGATATCACCAAAAACGACGCCCAGCGCGCCTCCTGCAAGCAGGGTTAACCGGGAGAGCGGTTGGGACGGTTCACTGCTGTGGCGAGGGCTCATATTTTCCAGCAAGAGTCAGATAATCCTATAAAAAACATAGCCCATCTGCCCCGCCCGCGCCAACCGCGCGCCCTGTATTACTGCGGCTTGACCTTTGCCAGGCTGAACCAGATCCCCACTGCCAACAGCAGCAGCATTCCGCCCGCGCTGCCCAGCGCCACGCTGTGCGAGGTGATAAACGCGCTTTTCGCCGCCTCAATCACCGACTCCGCCAGCGTCGGGGTCAGATCCTGCGCCACCTTCATCGCCTCACCAATGGATGACGAGGCTTTATCAACGAGCGAGGCGTTCAGCCCGTGCGGCAGGTCAATTGACGCCGAGAAGCTGCGGGTCAACAGCAGACCAAAGATGGCGATCCCCAGCCCGGCGCCCAGTTCATAGGACATGGTTTCAATTGCCCCTGCGGCGGCGGCCTTCTCTTTAGGCGCGGCCGCCATAATTGCCGAGGTCGAGGCCAGCAGCGCGCTGGCGGCACTGAAGCCGAGCAGCACCATCAGCCCCCACGCCTGCCACTGCTGCGTGCTGAAGTCGAGCATTGACAGGCCGATAAAGCTGACGGCGCTGAGCCCCATTCCGCCGGCGGCGACGATGCGTAGCCCTAATCGACCGACCAGCACACCCGCGATCGGACCACTGAACCCGCTGGCGACCATCACCGGCAGCATGAACATTCCCGCTTCAAACGGCGTAAAGCCATGAACAAACTGCAGCTCCTGAGCCATCAGCAGCTCAAATCCGACCAGGGCAATCATGGCGGTCATCGCCATCACCACGCCGCTTAAAATGATGCGATGGCAGAACAGACGCATGTCGATCATCGGTACGCGAGCGCGGAGCTGAATACGCACGAAGATAAACAGCAGCACCGAGCCGGTCACCAGCGCGGACGCGACTACCCACGGTGACAGGGCGCCTTTTAGCGCGGTTTTCGCGCTGTAGACCAGCAGCAAAATCGCCACAATCAGCATAATGGCATGGCTAATATTCAGCGGCTGCTCCGGGCGGCCCTGCTGAGGAGGCACAAAACGCGCGGCCAGCGAAACCACCACCAGCACGATCGGCACGTTAATTAAAAACACCGAGCCCCAGTAGAAATGCTCGAGCAGCATACCGCCAATCAGCGGGCCAAACGCCGCCCCACCGGACCCCACCGCGGCCCAGACGCCGAGCGCAATATTACGATCCCGCGCGTCGATAAACAGCGTGCGGATCCCAGCCAGCGTAGCCGGAATAATCATCGCCGCGCCGATTGCCAGCGAGGCGCGCGCCGCAATCAGCCACCCTGCTGACGGGGCAAACGCTGCCGCCAGCGACGACAGGCCAAACAGCGTGCTGCCAATCATGAGCAATCGTTTAAAACCAATGCGGTCACCCAGGGCGCCCATCGGCAGCACCATTCCCGCCATCACCAGCGAGTAAATATCGATGATCCACAGCAATTCATTGCCGCTGGCGCCCAACGTCATGCTCAATGTCGGCGCCGCCACGTGCAGCACCGTCGCGTCGATCGCCACCGGGATATACACCAGCACGATAATCACTAACGCTAACCACTGACGAAACATAAATTTCCTTTTCTTTTAAAACATGGACACATGTCCAGGATGCGATCCTACGTAAAGTTGAACGCATGTCCAGCTTTTTGTTACACTCGTTTCATTCCCATTGAGAGTGAGTAAATATGCGATATCTGAGCAAGGATGAACGGCGGGAAGCCATCTTACAGGCCGCTATGCGCGTGGCGCTGGCTGAAGGACTGGCTGCAATGACGGTACGCCGTATTGCCGCCGAGGCCGGAGTCGCCACCGGCCAGGTGCATCATCATTTTACGTCCGGCGGCGAACTAAAATCGCTGGCCTTCGTACGGCTAATTCGCGAGCTGCTGGATGCGGATGTCGCGGGTAAACAGGCCGGCTGGCGGGAACAGCTTCATGCCATGCTCGGCAGCGATGACGGGAGGTTTGAGCCCTATATTCGACTGTGGCGTGAGGCGCAGATCCTGGCCAGCCGCGATGCCGACATCAAAGGCGCCTATGTGATGACCATGGAGATGTGGCACCAGGAAACGGTGGCGCTAATCAAAGCGGGAACGGAGGCCGGAGAATTGAAGCCGGGCGATCGGGCGGAAAATATTGCCTGGCGCTTGATTGGTCTGGTGTGCGGTCTTGACGGAATGTATATCTTAAACATGCCCGAAATGGACGACGCGGCATTTAATAAGCATCTCGATAAGCTTATTTCCCTCGAATTATTTTAATACTCCAAACGCCTGGTGCACGTGTGGAGCGCACCGTTTGAGTAGTTCACGCGTCGGTACCAGGTGGTGAGATCGCGCCGCTGACTGTGTCGGGTGGCGGCTTCGCCTTACCCGACCCTACGTTCGAACCCTGTAGGCCCGGTAAGGCGTAGCCGCCCCCGGGCTATAAGGTCAGAACGGAGTGCTTCCGCTTATGATTGAAACAACTAATATCAGGAGCAAAACCGCAGCGATAAGACCAAAAGCCAGTAACGCCGCATGAAAAGCGATCGTGGCCCCGGAAAAAAAGAGTGCCCCACTCACGGTCCATTTGTTCTCTTTACGCAGGCCACTAATGAAAGCAAGTCCCAACGCCATGACAGATAACATTATTCCGCTAGCGATCAGTAACCGGTCAATATCTACCGGTTCCTTTTTCTTCTCAACGGTCGGCTGCTCTCCTTTTATACCAGCCATTATTCCTTTTTTTACCGCCGAAACCTTTTCAGCCACAACAACTTCAAGCGCTGTCGACTTTGAAGAAAACGGACCGAGGGTGAACTGAGCTAATGAGAGAAGCAGTGCAATAACCCCGAGCAACATTCCCACTGAACTGAATTTATTCCGAATCAAGATTTCCATATCAGTATGCCTTTGATATTGTCGGGTGGCGGCTACGCCTTACCCGACCTACGTTCGAGCCCTTGTAGGCCCGGTAAGGCGTAGTCGCCACCAGGCTATTTTCCTGCCTGCGGATGCGTATCAAACCCTGCCATCACCGCCGTCAATTCTGACAGTGTAAAGCCGTGCTTCGGATCGTCAACCCCAAGACCAAAGCGCTCCTGCATCAGCTGATACAGCGCCGCAGCGTTGGGAAGATGGAGCTGCTCTTCTACGTGACCGTTCTGCCAGTGGGTAAAGTTGAAGTTGGTTAGCGTCAGCTTGCCGCCGTCCGGCAGATGGCGACACATCAACAGATGATGACGGAAATGCGACTGCGGCCAGTGCGCCGACCAGAAATTTCCCATCACGTAATCGCTGAAATACTGCGTCGTCAGGTCAAACTGGTACATCGACTGCCAGTGCCCGTGGTGACGGAACTGCAGCACCCAGTCATTACCCTCGCTCAGCAGTCGATACAGCCCGTGCGGCGTCTCCTGTTCTTCACTGGCGAGCAGTCGAATCGGCGCCGTCAGCGTCTGGCCGCCAAAGCCGACATCGGCAATCCAGCGCTCACCGTTAAGCTCGACCAATAGCAGGCGGTGCGTGCGCGGCGGCATTTGCGGCGGATTCGCTAATACCACGCGCCCCAGCACGCTACGCACCGTAAACCCGACCTCGCGCAATACGCGTTCGAACAGGCCGTTTTGCTCAAAGCAGTACCCTCCGCGACGTGCGGCGACCAGCTTGTCGACCAGGCACCGATCGTCAAGCTGGATTTCGCGCGGCAGAACGACATCAATATTCTCAAAAGGGATCGCACAGTTATGATGTAAATGCAGCGCGCGCAGGGTGTCGATATCCACTCGTGTCGGCTGCGTCCAGCCGATGCGGGCGAAATAGGCGGTCAGGAATGGGGACATGAATCAGTTTCCTTTGATTGTGATGTTCTGTTTATAAACTAATTTTACGCACTCACTTTGATTTCCGTGCTTTTTCGTCATACTCATCGGTGTAGATGAGGAGATCCTAATGAGCCACTTTCGACCTGTTGAATTACGTCACGCCAGCCGTCTGCTGAACCACGGCCCTACTGTGCTTATCACCAGTCGGGATGAAAGCCTCGACAGACGCAACGTGATGGCCGCCGCATGGTCAATGCCCGTTGAGTTTGAGCCGCCGCGTATCGCAATAGTCGTGGATAAAAGCACCTGGTCGCGAGAGCTGATTGAACGCAGCGGGAAATTTGGCATCGTCATCCCCGGCGTGGCGGCGGCCAACTGGACATACGCGGTCGGTAGCGTCAGCGGGCGCGATGAGGACAAATTTAACTGCTACGGGATCCCGGTCGTGAACGGCCCTGAACTTGGCCTGCCGGTGATAGAAGAAAAATGTCTGGCGTGGATGGAGTGTCGGTTATTACCCGTCACCTCCGCGGCAGAAAAATACGATACGCTGTTTGGGGAAGTGGTTTCAGCGGCAGCCGATGAACGCGCGTTTGTCGCCGGACGCTGGCAGTTTGACGGGGATAAGCTAAATACGCTTCATCATCTTGGTGCAGGGACGTTTGTGGCAAGTGGGAAGATGGTGAAGGCGCTGGATTGATTTACTTAATCATATCCTACTGAATTATAGTAAATTTCTATGGCATTTTATGTTTATTACTGCGTCGTAAAACGGAGGATATTTCCTGAGTTGCTGCATTAGCACTCTCGCGTTAAGGAAATATCAATGACATGGAATAAAGATGGCGCAATCTCGTATGCCAAATCACACGCCCAACCGAAGAGCACGGGGTATTGTGCTCACTACGTCACCGAAGCGATCAGAACGGGTGGAAGATTAAAAATCCCCAATACGCGTCTGGCAAAAGACATGGGGCGTACATTGGTCAATGCTGGATTCCGCCTGGTATACGATCATCCTCATGCCGGTGACGTAGCCGTTATCCAAAATATTGTGGGTCACGATAGCGGGCACGTTTGCATCTACGATGGTCAGCAGTGGATAAGCGATTTTGTACAACGCACTCTGTATCCCGGACAGGCTTACCGAAACATACAGCCCCATTACGAACTGTTCAGGCATGACTAATGAAAACACTCTGCTTTTTTCTTTTCGCCCTGTCTTCGTTCGCTGTCGCAGATAACATTTATGCACCGGGCCAGGCGGCGCTTAAATTCAATCAATGGTATATCGCGCAGTTAGAACAGAACAAACCGCCAGTACTTAATCCAGACATCTTGAACGAATACGTAGCCTCAGGAACCCTTGCAGCAATTAAAGAGATGTACTCTGGTGACAGTAACGAAAAAGACATGCCAGATGCGGATATGTTTATCAAATCGCAGGATTGGGATGAAGACTGGAATCAGATAACCGTCTTACATTCTGATTTTGATGCCGTTTGCACAAACGTCTATATCGCGTTTGGGAAGAAACAAGATCACGTTGTAGCAGATTGTCTCGTTCAGGAAAAAGGCGTATGGAAAGTTCGCTCGGCCACGCTGATAAAGTAAAAACGTGATATGAAAGGAAACGCCCTCTGTTGCAGAGGAAAAAGCACACGGTAGCCCAGCGGCTACCGTGTGCAATTAATTAACTACTTCGCACGTCGTGAAATAATCTCATCCGCAACATTCCGCGGTGCTTCCGCAAAATGATGGAACTCCATCGTATACGTCGCGCGACCCTGGGACATCGAGCGCAATGTCGTGGCATAACCAAACATCTCTGCCAGCGGCACGTCAGCGCGAATAATCTGGCTTCCGTACTGCTCTGCCATCCCCTGCACCATGCCGCGGCGGGAGGAGAGATCGCCCATAATGTTACCGGCGTACTCTTCCGGCGTTTCCACCTCCACGTGCATGATCGGTTCGAGAATCACCGGATCCGCCCTGCGGGCGCCCTCTTTGAAGCCGAGGATCGCCGCCATGCGGAACGCCATCTCCGAGGAGTCGACGTCGTGATACGAGCCAAACGTCAGCGTCGCTTTGACATCGACGACCGGATAGCCCGCCAGCACGCCGCTGTTCATCGCTTCCCGCAGCCCTTTCTCAACGGACGGGATATACTCGCGCGGCACCACGCCGCCCTTGGTGGCATCTTCAAATTTAAAGCCACTTCCGGGCTCCAGCGGCTCCAGGCTCAGCACCACATGGCCGTACTGCCCTTTACCGCCGGACTGACGGACAAATTTGCCTTCGATATCCTTCACCGTTTTACGCAGGGTTTCACGGTAGGTTACCTGTGGGCGGCCAATGTTCGCCTCGACGCCAAACTCGCGCTTCATGCGGTCGACGATGATCTCAAGATGTAGTTCACCCATCCCGGAGATAATGGTCTGGCCGGACTCTTCGTCAGTATGCAGGCGGAAAGACGGGTCTTCCGCCGCAAGACGCTGTAGCGCGATCCCCATTTTCTCCTGATCGCCTTTAGTTTTCGGCTCGATCGCCAGCGAGATAACCGGGTCCGGGAACTCCATACGTTCAAGCGTGATGACGGCGTTCGGATCGGTGAGCGTGTCGCCGGTGGTCACATCTTTCAGCCCAACGCAGGCCGCGATATCCCCGGCGCGCAGTTCGTCCACCTCGTGGCGATCGTTGGCATGCATCAGCACGATTCGTCCGATACGCTCTTTCTTCCCTTTCACCGGGTTGTACACCGCGTCGCCTTTGCGCAGCACACCAGAGTACACGCGGATAAAGGTCAGTTGCCCGACGTACGGGTCGCTCATCAGCTTGAACGCCAGGGCTGAGAACGGCTCATCATCGCTCGGATGACGCTCCGCGTGCTGCCCTTTTTCATCCACGCCATCAATGGCCGGCACGTCCAGCGGCGACGGCATGAGCTCAATAACCGCATCGAGCATGCGCTGCACGCCTTTATTTTTGAACGCGCTGCCGCACAGCATCGGCTGAATTTCACCCGAGATGGTGCGAATACGCAGCCCTTTGATAATTTCCGCTTCTGTCAGGTCGCCGGTTTCCAGGTATTTGTCCATCAGTTCATCGCTGGCTTCCGCCGCCGCAGAGACCATTTTTTCCCGCCATTCCTGGGCGGTACTGGCCAAATCGTCCGGCACGGGAGCATAGGAAAACACCATGCCCTGCGTCGCGTCGTCCCACAGAATGGTGCGCATCTTGATGAGGTCCACCACGCCGGTGAAATGATCTTCGGCACCCACCGGAATGACAATCGGCACCGGATTGGCCTTCAGGCGCTCCTGCATCATCCGTACGACGCGGAAGAAATCGGCACCCGGGCGGTCCATTTTGTTGACGAAGGCCAGTCGCGGAACGTGATATTTATTGGCCTGACGCCAGACGGTTTCCGACTGCGGCTGCACGCCGCCCACGGAGTCATACACCATCACGGCGCCGTCGAGCACGCGCATGGAACGTTCCACCTCAATGGTGAAATCCACGTGCCCCGGGGTGTCGATGATGTTAATCCGGTGTGGCTCATAGCCTCTGTCCATACCAGGCCAGAAGCAGCTAACGGCCGCAGAGGTGATCGTGATCCCGCGCTCTTGCTCCTGCGCCATCCAGTCAGTGGTTGCCGCGCCATCGTGTACTTCACCCAGCTTGTGGCTCATCCCGGTATAAAACAGGATGCGCTCAGTGGTGGTGGTTTTACCGGCATCGATATGCGCGGAGATACCGATGTTGCGATAACGTTCGAGAGGGATGGGTCGGGGCATGATATTTCCTTAAGTCTTATGACTTGTCTGTGACGACCAGGATGGTCGTGCATTCGTTCGTTTGCTATAATAGTCCTATTGTACGAGTATTATCGAACTATTTTTTAACGGTTGACCTATTGTTGATATAGCTCAATCTGACGCCAAACGCAGGAAAACGATGATCCCAAACCACCCTGAAACTGAACAAATACTGCTGGAAAATGTGCTGTTTGCCCTCGGCAACCCGCTCCGGCTTGCGATAATTCGCCGGCTGGCCGATGGCAGCGAACTCAGCTGTAACGCGTTGCGCCCGGAAGATGTGGTGAAGTCCACGATGACCCATCACTGGCGCGTACTGCGCGACAGCGGCGTGATCTGGCAGCGCCCGCAGGGGCGGGAAAACATGATTTCGTTGCGAAGAGAGGATCTGGATGCCCGCTTTCCGGGGCTGATGGCGATACTGCTGCAGGTTAGATAATTTCAGTCCCTTCCAGGCGATAGACCGGGATCCGCCGGGTTGTTTTGGTGAGCGTATCAAACACCTCGGCGTCGGACGTCGCGATCCTCATCCCTGACTTGCGTAATCTCTGTACATCCGCCGCGATGCGCTGAATGCCGAACCAGAAAAGCCCGTCGAGTGCCGTTACCGCTAACCCATTTTCCAGCGCCAGCTTAAGTCGTTCGCGGGGGGCTTTAACCTGCTGAGCAATTTGCCTGTAAGGTAATTCATTACACCCCGTCGCATCGCTGCGCTGGATACGCGTTTTCAGCTGATAGGTAAATTCGTCAGGGATTCCGTCGAGATCCCTTTTCAGGCTATAGACGCAGCCAAAGCGCTTGCCGTTAAACAGAACATTTTTCTGACTGAGCTGAAGCTCTTTTCTGACAACGTCTATCAGCTGGGGCGCACGGGTAAGAAGCAGCCTGAAGGGCAGCTCGAAGCTGGTGACGTAATCCACATTAAGCAACGCGAGGCGCAGCCGCTCCTCTGCACCGGACTGTTGCTCACGACACTCCTCCATCACCTCTGCCCACTGGCGCGTCAGGCGCTCCGGCTCGGCGGCTTCGGTAAGGAGATATTTTTCAATCTGATAATCAACTCTTCCGGTCATCGTGTGGTATCCCGTCACTGTGGATGCGGTAATTCTATACAGCGCGGTGAGTTTTATAAAGGACTGAACCGCAGCGGCACCCTGAAAATGTCGTTGCGATTCAGCATCCTGACGTATCGGATCAGTGCGCCATAATCCAGCCCATCAGCAGCGTGGCGAAAATCACCGTCGACGCGCCGCCGATGCGGGTGGCGATCTGCGCGAACGGCATGAGCGACATCCGGTTAGACGCAGACAAAATGGCCACGTCCCCCGTTCCGCCCAGCCCGCTGTGGCAGCAGGTCACAATGGCCGCTTCCACAGGATACATATTCAGACGCGACGCGATTAAATAGCCGCTCAGCGCCATCGCAATCACAACCGAACCGCATACCACCACGTATCCCACCGAGAAGACCGACACCACGCTCTCAAGCGGCACGTATAACATACCGAGGCCGATCATCAGCGGCCAGACCAGCGCAGCCGAGACGAATTTATAGCAACTGTGCGCGCCCTGCTCCATTGAGGCCGGGATCACCCTGAAGTATTTACACAGAACGGCAATCAGGATCATCAGCACCGGGCCGGGAATGTGTACCAGTTTTTCAAACAATCCGCCGACGATGAAAAACGCGCACACCATCAGCAATCCGCCCCCCATAAGATGAAAATCCGTCTGCTGCGTGCTTTGCGCCCCGGCAAAGAGGCTGGCGTCGTCTTTACTCCGCGTAAGCATGCCATTTCCCGAAAGCGCAGGACGTTTCGCGCCGAGACGCGCCAGCGAGCCCGCACAAATAATGGCGAAGATATTCCCGACGACCGCAGCGGGTGCCAGCTGCGCAACGTAGACGTCCGGCGTCTGCCCCAGTATTGCCGAATAGGCCAGGGACAGCGGCAAAATCCCCTCGCCAATCCCGCCGCCGATGATGGGCACAATGATGAAGAAGAAGGTGTGGTAAGGCGTATAGCCAAACAGTGAGCCCACAATGAGGCCGCTCAGCACGGCCATGCATGTCCCCGCCACCAGCGGAACAAACATGCGCATCATCCCCTGGATCAGCAGCACCCGGTTCATCCCCAGAATGCTGCCGACCACCAGGCAGGCGATGACGAAATAGAGCAGATTCGCCTCTTTCATCAGCAGATGCACGGTATCAAGGGTATGTTTCCCGAATACGCCAAAATAGACCAGCACGGAGGGGACCATCAGGCACAGGATCGCCGGACCGCCGATATCTTTCAGCACCGGGATTTGACGCCCCACTTTGGCAAACGCGAAACCGAGGGTCATGATAACCGCGAGTCCACCAATCATATTTTTCGGCAGCAGCCCTGCCCAGGCGGACGTCGCCACAATGGCGGCAATCCCGACGAACAGCATCAACGGGACCGTGCCCACCTCGCTATTGTTGAGCCCAAAGGCAAAACGCGAGGTCGACAGCTCAGAAGTCGGTACAGGATTATCTTTCATATAATCACCTGAAATTGTGTTCGGATAAACAGAGAAAGGAATAACTGAAACTATTCCTGATACGAATAAATGTTCTTAAATATAAATAAAGATTTAGATGGCCTTTTCTAAAAACAGGCTCAATGTGAAATTATCACGGGTGTACCGGGAGAAATGTGAACGATTCGGCTCTTTGCCTTTAAATAACTTAATTCAGCGTTAAGTAACTAAAGTTAGTTATAACAGCTATTGTTGCTTTCTTGCGTCTTATCAATATTTGACGAAAGTATTACTTATCCAACTAATGCAATCTTTTTGAAATTAATAAAACCAGAGAGAGTGTGACCCTTGTCACTCCTGCCCTGCTTTCTAAGCGCTAGATTAGCGCTGCAATAAAACACATAAAATACCCTACAGGAAATACTATGCCTTCATTACTATTACAGTCACTGTTTCCGCTCGTCTTTATAATGTTACTTGGATGGCTAAGTGGAAAGCTGGGATATTCCCGGCGTGAAGATGCAAACGTCATGGCAACCGTGGTGATTCGTTTCGCCCTTCCTTTCCATCTTTTTATTGGTGCATTGCATACCGATCCCAATAAAATTAAGAACCTGACCTTTATGGCCGTTTTGGTTGTCGGTTTAATGGGGTCGTATTTACTGACGTTATTTATTTCGCGCTACATCTTTCGCCACGATATCAAAACCAGCGCCATTCAGTCTCTGGTTTGCGCTTTTCCGGATATGGCCTACTTTGGCGCACCGGTCCTGGCGGTATTGATTGGGCCGGAAGGATTTATCGGCGTGCTGATCGGCAACATTATTACCAGCGTTATCATGATCCCCCTGACTATCGTCCTGATTCGTATGGGTGATAAAAACGGACATGATGGCCTGGAGGCGCTGCACCCGGGCGCGATGATCGTGCAAAACCTCATCAAAGCGGCACGCAATCCTATCGTCTGGATCCCGGTCTCCGGCGTCTTGCTCAGTCTGGCCGGCGTGCAAATCCCTTCTATTCTCAGCATGCCTATTGAGATGGTGGGAAAGGTTTCAGGCGGACTGTCCCTGTTTGCCCTCGGCCTGCTGTTTTACGGTGAACGTCCAAAACTAAACGTGCAGACGTTTACCAATATCAGTATTAAAAACCTTATTCAGCCGGCAATGATGGCCGCCGCAGGAGTCGCCTTTGGCCTGAGCCATACCTTACTGCAGCAGGTCGTCATTATTGGCGCAACACCTTCCGCGATTGCCGCGGGGATGTTTGCCTTACGCAGCGATACCTATATTGATACCGCATCCTCTTCCATATTAATTGGCACTGCCGTCGGGGTCGTGACCGAAGGCATTATGATCTATTTTATTTCTTAATCTGCTTTATATAAAAAATTCAGGAGTTAACCATGTCCCGGAAAGAAGTTCTGTACACCCCCTATAACGGGGCCGTATTGCTGGAAAATCCGCTGCTAAATAAAGGGCTCGCATTTATTAAAGAAGAGCGTGACAATTTTAATCTCCATGGACTATTGCCGCACAACGTTGAAACTATTGAAGAACAAACCGAGCGCGCCTGGGTGCAGTTCTGTCATTTTAAAAGCGATATTTCGCGTCATGTTTACCTGCGTAATATCCAGGACACCAATGAAACGCTCTTTTATAACCTCTTGCGTTCGCATCTGAAAGAGACGTTACCGATTATCTATACCCCGACGGTCGGTGAAGCCTGCGAGCATTTCTCTACGATTTATCGACGCGCGCGCGGCCTGTTTATTTCATGGCCTAACCGCCATCGTATTGATGAGATGCTGCAAAGCTTTTCGCGCAACGACGTTCGCGTGATTGTGGTGACGGACGGGGAACGTATTTTAGGGCTTGGCGATCAGGGTATCGGCGGAATGGGCATACCAATTGGCAAGCTGTCGCTGTATACCGCCTGCGGCGGGATCCATCCGGCCTCTACCCTGCCGATTATGCTGGATGTCGGCACCAATAATCAGCAGCACCTCGACGACCCGATGTACATGGGCTGGCGTCATCCGCGCATCAGCGACGACCAGTACGCTGAGTTTATGGATATGTTTGTCAGCACCGTTAAAGCGCGCTGGCCCAATGTGCTCCTGCAATTTGAAGACTTCGCGCAGAAAAATGCCACCAGGCTGCTCCAGCGCTACCGCGACCAGCTGTGCTGCTTCAATGATGATATCCAAGGCACGGCCGCCGTCACCGCCGGTACGCTGATGGCGGCGGCGCATGCGGCGGGCACGCGCATTCGCGACCAGCGCGTGGTCTTCCTGGGCAGCGGTTCTGCCGGATGCGGGATAGCTGAAAAAATTGTAGCGCTGATGGTGGATGACGGCCTGAGCGAGTCCGAAGCGCGCAGTCGGATCTTTATGGTCGACCGCTTCGGCCTGCTGACCGACGACATGACGAACCTGCTCGATTTCCAGAAAAACCTGCTTACCGCGCGCGACGCCGTTTGCAGCTGGCAGGTAGACGCGAAGAATATTTCTCTGCTGGACGTGGTGAAGAACGCGCATCCTACGGTGATGATCGGCGTTTCAGGCCAGCCGGGGCTGTTCAGCGAAGAGATTGTCAAAGAGATGCATCGCCACTGTCCGCGCCCGATCATCATGCCGCTCTCGAACCCGACCTCGCGGGCGGAAGCCCAGCCGCAGGATCTTATCGCCTGGACTCAGGGTGCCGCACTGGTGGCCACCGGCAGCCCGTTCGCCCCGGTATTCTGGGAGAATGAACACTACGAGATCGCCCAGTGTAACAACGCCTATATTTTCCCGGGCCTGGGGCTGGGCGTGCTGGCCTGCAACGCGCGCCGGGTGACGGAAGAGATGCTGATGGCAGCAAGCCGCAGCCTGGCCGCACAGTCTCCGCTGGTCATCACGGAAAAAGGCGGACTGCTGCCGCCGGTAGATCAGATTGAAACGGTTTCACGCCAGATTGCCGTCGCCGTCGCCCGGGCCGCTATTGAACAGGGCGTGGCTCCGGCGATAGATGATGAGACGCTGATGGCGCGTATTGAGAAGACCTGGTGGCAGGCGGACTATGCGCCGTACCGCAGGTCTGCGCTGTAAGCCTCGAGCCTGCCCTCACTGCACGGTGAGGGCAGGCTCGCTGACTCAGTGCTGGACGCCCGACCGGTCGGAAAGATCGGCGGCGGACAGGATATCAGCCCGTGGTGCCACGCTCTTGCGGCGGGCATACCGGTCAGGCTGACCTTCAGGACGCGTTTTGAAGCGCCGGTGCAGCCACATATACTGTTCTGGCGCCATCCGTACCGCCTGCTCAATCGCCCTGTTCATCTGCGTCGCAACAGATTCTTTATCTCCCCCCTGCAGCGCCTCGCTGATATCCTCCAGAATAATCAGCTCGTAGCCGGTGCCGTCCGCCCTGCGGCGCGGCACAAAAGGAATGACGGCAGGCTTAGCGCTTTTGACCAGCATATAGCTCCCAGCGGTCGTGGCGGCATCCGGCACCGCAAAAAACGGCACAAAGACGCTGTTGGTTTTGCCATAGTCATGGTCCGGGGCGTACCACAAAATCTCATTCTGCTTCAGCGAACGGATCATGCCCTTTAAATCATGACGATCGAGCATGGTTTTATTGGAGCGCAGGCGTCCGCGCGTCTGAAGCCAGTCCAGCAGCGCATTATTGTTGGGACGATACACCCCAATACCGGGGTTAAGCATGCCAAAGATCCGCGCGCCAAGCTCAAGGGTGAGAAAATGCATGCCAACGAGCACCACTCCATTACCCTTTGCCCGCGCCTTTTCCATGTGCTCATACCCCTGCACGGTAAAGCATTTCTTCACCCGCCACGCGGGCCAGAACCATGCCATCCCGGTTTCGATCACCCCCATTCCTACCGATTCAAAATTACGCTGCAGCAGTGACTCGCGTTCATCCTTTTTCATCTCCGGAAAACAGAGCTCCAGGTTACGGCGGGCAATCTCAACGCGGCGCGGAAGCAGGCGCATCGCCAGTCGACCGAGGCCGTGGCCGATTCGGAACAGCAGCGGATAAGGGAGCAGCATGATGAGCCACAGCGCGGCAATGCCGGCCCAGCTTAGCCAGTAACGGGGGTGAAGAAAGGCGAGTGAAAAACGGGGTAATTTTGTCATGAGAAAATTATCCTTTAACGTGTCTGTCCTTAACTGATTCTGTTTGAGATCTTTCCTAAGGATTGATGGGCTGTCAGCCAGAAACATAAAGTGTAACGGATAAGATAAAACGCATTTTTATCGATTTTTGCGAAAAGCGGGAAGACGAGGCGGGGAAAAACCGGGGAGAAGAGTTCCCCCCGGCAGTTGCGCTTACATTGAATAGCCTGGCTTTTTGATTAATTCGTCCAGCTTCGGTCCTATTTCGGTATCCCAGACCTGCGCTTTCCAGTCCTCCTGGTTCACCTGATTCAACGCAACGGACACCGAGCTGTCTTTGCTGTTGAAATGGCGAATAATGACCTCAGCAATATCCTCGGCCAGTGCGGTTTTTTGTTCGTCGTTCAAATCGCGGGGAAAACATTTGATATCTACGTGTGGCATATGCAGGCTTCCAGTTGTGAGTCAGGGCTCCACGTTATCAGATAATACCGTTGGCCTTTAACACCTTGTGCAGTTCCGGCAGCTGGCATACGGTATCTGCGATGGCCGTCAGTTTCGGCGTATTGGCCGCAAACCAGTCATGGCGTGGCCCCCAGGTTCGCGCCACCGCGATATACACGTCCAGCAGCGTCAGCCGTTCACCCAACGCAAACGGGGCGGCCTTGAGCTGAGTTTCGAACCACAAATAGAGGGACTTCCGGTATTCGATGCAGTTTTTCTGCAGCTGTTCCGGCGCGTCCGGCACCCAGCGCTCGGGATAGTCCGCATACGTAAACGTGGGATAGACGTTGGCCACAAACCAGATCAGCAAGCGCTGAAACTGCTGGCGTTCGGCCTGCCCCACGGGCGGCGCAAGATCGGGACATCTGTCGAGCACCATCAGGGCAATTGCCGCCGTTTCGGTCATGATGGCGCCATTTTCCAGCTCCAGCGTGGGGACCTGACACAGCGGGTTGAGCTTTTGCAGCAGCTCACGCTGCGGGCCGGGCTGATCAAATCCGTCCACGTTGATAAATTGATAAGGGATATCAGCCAGGGTTAGCATCACTTCACCGATCGCCGAGCCCCAGCCGGGTACGCCATAGAGTTTAATCATGTTGCCTCCTCCGGGATGAAAACCCTAAGTGTATACCCGTCATACTTCAAGTTGCAGGTGCGTTGGCTGCACTCACTCACCCCAGTCACGTACTTATGTACGCTCCCGGGGATTCGTTCCCTTGCCGCCTTCCTGCAACTCGAATTATTTTGGGTATAGAGCACCATTAGTAGGTTATCCCTGGCGGGTTGACCTCCGACTGCACCACCGCTTCCCCCTGCTCGCCCCAGCGCGCCAGCACCTTCTGGTAATCTCCGCGCTTAATCGCGCCGTCCAGCGCGGCCTGCAGCGCGTACACCAGCTCATTGCCTTTTTTGGTGGTGGTCGCGACATAGGCTTTTTTCGGCCCTAAACCGACGACGCGGGTTTTGCCCGTGAGCGCCGCTTTGTAGGCTGAAACCGACTGAGGGCCAAAGAACACATCCGCCCTGCCGGACTGAATATAGAGATTGCCCGAGGCATCGTCGTGGAGATAGACCGGCAGCGCAGGCGCCCTTCCCGCCTTTTTGTTCTCTTCGTTCCAGCCCAGCAGAATGCGCTCCTGATTCGTACCGGAGCCGACAATCACCTTTTTCCCGGCCAGATCTTCCGCGCTTTTGATTGACTGGATCTCGCTGGTGGATTTCACCGAAAACGCCAGCGAATCGACGCGGTAGGTCGCAAAATCAAACTTCTCTTTACGCTGTTCGGTCACCGCAATGTTCACCAGCGCCACGTCGTAGCGCCCGGAAGCGATCCCCAGCGGCCAGTCTTCCCACGCCGTCGGCACCAGCTTCAGCTTTAGCCCCAGGCTGCCCGCCAGCAGGCGAGCGATATACGGATCGCTGCCAATGCGCGTACGGTTATCGCTGGCCAGCAGCGCCAGCGGCGGCGAATTCAGCGCCGAAACGGCGACCGTCAGCGTACCCGGCTCCACGAATTTGTAATTGGCGGGGATCTTCGCCACGGCCTGCCGATCCACCGTCACCGGCAGCGGCTGCTCGTTGGCTTTCAAATCAATGCTGGCGTGGCTCGCCGTCGTGAAGACCAGCCCCGCCAGAAGTCCATATTTCATTGGCACTCCTTACAAGACTTTGGAGAGGAACTGGCGCGTTCGCGCATGTGACGGACGGTTTAATACCTCGTCACTGCTTCCCTGCTCGACGATTTTTCCGTCGACCATAAACACCACCTGATCCGCCACTTCACGGGCAAAGCCGATCTCGTGGGTCACTACCACCAGAGTGGTGCCGGACCGGGCCAGCTTCTTGATCACGTCTAACACTTCCCCCACCAGCTCCGGATCGAGCGCCGAGGTGGGCTCATCAAACAGCATCACGCGGGGACGCAGCGCCAGCGCGCGGGCAATGGCAATACGCTGCTGCTGACCGCCGGAGAGATGGCGTGACCAGGCATCGGCTTTATCTCGTAGCCCAACCACGTCCAGCAGGCTGTACGCCCTTTCCACCGCCTCTTTTTTGCTGAGCTTTTTATGCGCGATGGGCGCCTCAATCAGGTTTTCCAGCACCGTGAGATGGGGAAAGAGATTGAAGTTCTGGAACACGTAGCCCACGTTGACGCGCTGCTTGAGGATCTCCTTCTCCTTTAGCTCATAGAGCTTATCGCCCTGACGACGATAGCCAATGTAGTCCCCGTCGATCTGGATAAAGCCTTCGTCGACGCGCTCCAGGTGGTTAATGGTGCGCAGCAGCGTCGATTTACCGGAGCCGGACGGCCCGAGGATGACCGTCACGGACCCGGGCGGGATCTCAAGCGAAACGTTGTCGAGCGCCTTATGGCGGCCAAAAAACTTGCTGACGCCGGTAATCGAAATATGTCCTTCAGGAGAGGCTTGCATGGACGGGCTCCTGTGCTGGCGTGGTGGTGACAGAACGGGTGCGACGGACGGCACGGTTCTGGTTAACGGCAGAACGGCGTTCGCTGCGGGCAAGCCCGCGTTCGACGCCATACTGAATAGCGGACAGGACGGTGGTGATCGCCAGGTACCAGGCGGCACCGACCATCAGCAGCGGGATCACCTCCTGCGTGCGGTTGTAGATCATCTGGATGGTATAGAACAGTTCCGGCATCGCCAGGACGTACACCATCGCCGTGCCCTTGGCGAGGCTTATGATTTCATTGAACCCCGACGGCAGAATGGTGCGCAGCGCCTGAGGCAAAATGATGCGCACCGTGCGTCGCCAGGCCGGCAGGCCGAGCGCAGCGGCGGCCTCATACTGGCCGTGATCGACCCCGAGGAATCCGCCGCGAATGATCTCGGCGGTATAGGCGCTCTGCACCAGGGTTAGCCCCACCACGGCGGTAGAAAACTGCCCCAGCACGTTGATGGTTTCAAAGCTGCCCCAGGTGATGCCGGTGAACGGCACGCCGAGCGAGAGCGTGTCGTAGAGATAGGAAAAGTTGTAGAGAACGATCAGCACCACGATCAGCGGCAGCGATCGAAACAGCCAGATGTATCCCCAGGCCAGGCTGCTCAGAAGCCATGACGAGGACAGTCTCGCCAGCGCCAGCATGCCGCCAAACACTACGCTCAGCGCGGTGCCGATCAGCGTCAGCAGCAGGGTCTGCCCGACACCTTCGAGGATCACCGGGTCAAAGAACCAGCGGGCAAACACCGCCCACTCCCATCGCGGGTTAAAGGCCACGGACTGAATCACGACCGCCAGGACAAACAGCGCCACCGCGGCGCCGACGGCCCGCAGCGGATAACGCGCCGGGACCACCTTAATGGTTTCAACGTTGCTCATCGTCGTTCCTCATGCGGTTTTACTGAACGCTTCGCGTACCAGCGTTTTGGTGAAGCGCAGCCGACCGTCAAACGGCGGCTGGCTGTACTCTTCCGGATCGCGGTTCAGATCGAACTGCGCCTGATAGCCCTGGCTGAGATAGAGCCGTACCGCTTCCGGCTGGCGAAAGCCGGTTGTCAGGTAGATTTGGCTATATCCTGCCAGCACCGCCCTGCGCTCAAGCTCCTGCACCACGCGCCCGGCAAGCCCCTGCTGACGCAGGGTTTTGTCCGTCCAGATGCGTTTGATTTCCGCGGTGCGTTCGTCGAAAGGTTTGTACGCGCCGGTGGCGATAATCTTCCCGTCGCGCTCAAGTACAATAAACAGCCCCTGCGGCGCTAAATACCACTCTGTAAGCTCAACTTCCGCGTCTTTGGAGAAGTAGTCCCCGTAGCGGGCGGCATATTCACCGAACAGCCCTTCGATAATGGGCTGAAGCTCGGCGTCTTCCGGTGAAACATCACGAAATCGTTCGCTCATCACGCCTCCTTAATCGCCCAGGCCAGCCGGGTTCACTTCTGACTGAGGAATACGCTCAACGCCTTCCCCCCAGCGGTTCAGCACTTTGTCGTAGTCGCCGTTTTTGATCACGCCGTTCAGCGCGGTTTGCACCGGCTCAACCAGCCCGCTGCCTTTCTTCAGCGTGACCGCGATGTGCGCCGCCTTCGGCCAGCCGCCGTCGACGCTACCCACCAGTTTGGTTTTCCCGTTCAGCGCCGCTTTCCAGGCGCCAATCACGTTCGGGCCAAAGTAGGCATCCGCGCGCCCGGACTGCAGCGCCAGCGTTTGTGCCGCATCGTCTTTGGTGTAGATCGGGGTAAAGGGCTTCAGCCCCTTCTTGAGGTTTTCGGCATTCCAGGCCAGCAGGATGGCCTCCTGGTTGGTGCCGGAGCCGACGATAATCCGCAGCCCGGCGATGTCCTCAGCCTTTTGCAGCGACTTGATCGGGCTGGTTGATTTCACGTAGAACCCGAGGGAATCTTTGCGGTAGGTGGCGAAATCAAACTTCTCTTTACGCTCTTTGGTGACGGTGATGTTGCTGATGGCCGCGTCATATTTCCCGGAGGCCACGCCCAGCGGCCAGTCTTCCCAGGAGGTCGGCACCACGTTCAGCTCCAGCCCCAGGCTGTCAGCGACCAGACGGGCGACGTCCACCTCACTTCCCAGCAGCGTTTTGTTGTCATCGGAAAACACCGTCAGCGGCGGTTGATTGAGGCCCGCCACCGCCACGGTAAATTTCCCCGGCACGGCGAAGCGATAATCTTTCGGCAGCTGTGCCACCGCATCATTGTTTTTAACGGTATTAACCGGCGTTTTATTGGCCTCGATGCTCACGCCGGTGCCGTTAATATTCACATTCTCTGCCCAGACGGCAGGGGTAAAGGCCAGCGCGAGCGCCAGAATAAGCGATGTTTTCTGCATAGCGGTGTTCTCTTTTATTGTTGTGTGAACTGGTTTTTGGGTTCGTCTAAGCCCAGGCTTTCGCGCAGCGTGGTGCCCGGGTAGTCGGTACGGAACAGGCCGCGCGCCTGTAAAACGGGCACCACCTGGTCAACAAAGCGCGGGAAGGTGTCCGGCGTACCACCCTGAATGATGAAGCCGTCTGCGGCATAGCCTTCAAACCAGGCCTGCAGGCCGTCGGCCACCTCTTCCGGCGTACCGGAAAAGCGCGGGCGAGGCGAAGCGGCTTCCAGCGCTACCTGACGCAGGGTTAAGCTGCGCTCGCGGGCGTTACGCTTGATTTCATCGGTGGTGCTGCGAAAGCTGTTTTTGCCTAAGTCGCCGATATCCGGGAACGGCTCGTCGAGCGGATACTGGCTGAAATCGTGATGTTCGAAATAGCGTCCGAGGTAGTTGAGGGCATCGTTAATCGACACCAGCGCCGCCGTGGTTTGATACTGGTTTTCCACGTCGTCGGCGTCTTTACCCACAATCACGCTGACGCCCTGGAAAATATGTAAATCTGACGCGCGGCGTCCGTTACTTTCCAGCTGCTGTTTCACGTCGCGGTAAAACGCTTTCGCCTCGTCGAGGGTCTCGTGATGGGTAAAAATGGCGTCGGCATGTTTCGCCGCCAGCTTTTTCCCGTCGTCCGACGCGCCCGCCTGAAAGACAATAGGTCGTCCCTGTGGCGTTCGACCAATATTCAGCGGGCCAGCGACCTGGAAGAAATCACCGTGGTGGTCCAGGGCATGCAATTTTGCCGGGTCAAAAAACTGACCGCTCTCTTTATTGCGCACAAAGGCGTCGCCTTCCCAGGAATCCCACAGCCCTTTCACCACGTCGAGATACTCATCCGCAATGCGATAGCGCAGCGCATGCTCGGGGTGTTTTTCACGGGAAAAGTTCTTCGCTGACCCTTCCAGCGGCGAAGTCACCACGTTCCAACCCGCGCGACCGTTGCTCAGGTGGTCGAGGCTGGCGAACTGGCGCGCCGTGGTGAAAGGCTCGCTGTAGGAGGTGGATAAGGTTCCCACCAGCCCCAGGCGCGAGGTGATGCTGGCGAGAGCGGATAACACCGTCAGCGGTTCAAAGCGGTTTAAAAAATGCGGGATCGATTTCTCGTTGATATAGAGACCGTCGGCAACGAATAAAAAATCGAGTTTGCCCTCCTCCGCCTTTAACGCCGTCGCTTTGACGAAATCAAAATTGATGCTGGCATCGGCGACGGCCTCAGGGTGACGCCAGGCGGACATATTTCCGGATGCACCATGCAAAATGGTCCCCAGCCGCAGTTGACGATGTGCAGACATATTCACCTCTTAAGAATTAAACGTGTTGCAGAGCTTTTTCCGCAAGCTCTGCAAAATAGCGGGCAGCGGGCTCAATTAGGGCTTCATCCGGATTGAAGGCCGGATGATGTAAACCGTACGGGCTGTTGCTGCCGATGCTGACAAACGCCCCTGGGATCTGCTGCAGATAGACCGCGAAATCTTCCCCGCCCATATGCAGCTCGGCGTGCCGGGTTTCGTAGCCTGCATCTCTGGCGACCGAGGTGGCGAAATCGGCCCAGCGCTCGTCGTTCACCAGTGCGGTGGGCCCGGCATACCAGGTGATATCAATCTGCGCGCTAAAGGCGCTGGCAAACCCGGCGGCGATTTCGCCTACGCGGGCTTTCACATTTTGCTGCACTTCCGTGCGGTGGGTGCGCAGCGTGCCTTCCAGCTCGACGCTTTCCGGCAGCACGTTCCAGGTGTTACCGCCCGCAATGCGCGTCACGCTCAGCACCACCGAATCCAGCGTATTGACGTTGCGGCTGGCGACGCTTTGCAGCGCCGTTACCAGCTGGCTCGCCAGCACGATGGCGTCGTTGCCTTCGTGCGGACGTGCGGCGTGCGCGCCCTTACCGGTAATACGGATCACGAAGCGATCGACGTTGGCATAAAACGGACCGCCGCGGGTAGCGAACTCACCGACCGGCAGGCCGGGCTCGTTATGCATGCCGAAGATGGCGCTGACGTCACGCAGGGCACCGGCCCGCACCATGCTCTTCGCACCGCCAAAGTTCTCTTCGGCAGGCTGAAACAGGATCCGCACCCGGCCGTTAAGCGACGCTTCCCGCTCTTTCAGCTTCAACGCGGCGCCGAGGATCACGCTGGTGTGGATATCGTGCCCGCAGGCATGCATTACGCCTGCACGCTGCGAGCTAAACGGCACGCCGCTGCGCTCTTCAATCGGCAGAGCGTCGATATCCGCGCGCAGCGCAATCAGTTTGTTGCCCGAGCCGATTTCCGCCACCAGTCCGGTAGACAGGTCATAAGGCTGCGGGGTAATCCCGGCATTCGTCAGCCACTGGCGCAGGCGCGTCGTGGTCTCCACTTCCTGGCCGGAGAGCTCCGGGTTCTGGTGCAGCTCGCGACGCCAGGCAATCAGCTGTTCGCCAAAGCTCATACGGTGACCTCCTTGTTAAGACGCGCCTCAGCAAGCAGGCGCAGCGACGCGACGCGCGTTGCTCCCTCCGCTACCGGCGTGTCGATGATAAATTCGTCAATGCCCCACTTTTCATGCAGGGCGTTAAGCTGTTCAAGCACCGACTCAGCCGTCCCGGCCAGCAGCGACTGCGCCCGACGTGCAATGCGCACCGGCTCGCTGCCCGCCTGACGCGCAAAGGCGTAGGCCTGCTCTTCGCTGGCCACGGTGACACGCTGGCCGTTTGCCAGCTCAACGCCCCACACTTCGACCTTCTGCGCCAGGGCTTCCGCCTCTGCCTGCGTCGGCGCAACAATCGCCTGTACCGCCACAATCACGTCCCGCGCGCTGTTCTTACGCCAGGTCGAGACCACCTCGCGCAGCAGGTCAGGGTCACCGTTCAGATGCGCGGCAAACACAAAGTGCCAGCCGAGCCCGGCGGCCAGCAGCGCACTATCGATACTCGCGCCCAGCAGGAAACCCTCTGCAGGCAGCGGCGGCAGCGGCGTGGCGCGAACGGCCTCTTCATGAGACTGATGCTCAGGACGGATCCAGCGATCGAGCTGGGCCAGCTGTTCGGCGAAGCTGCCCTTTTCCTCTTGATTCAGGCCCTGCTGCAGCGCGCGGGTTGAGAGCGGTAAACCGCCGGGGGCTTTCCCGACGCCGAGGTCCACGCGACCGGGCGCCAGCGCGGCCAGCACGTTGAAATTCTCGGCGACTTTATACGGGCTGTAGTGCTGGAGCATCACGCCGCCGGATCCGACGCGGATGCGCGTTGTCTGCCCGAGGATCCAGGCAATCAGCAGCTCCGGCGAGGGGCTGGCAAGGTGGGGAGTGTTGTGGTGTTCGGCAATCCAGAAGCGGTGATAGCCCAGATTTTCTGCCTGCTGCGCCAGCGCCAGCGTACGCGCCAGCGCATCGGCAGCCGTTTCGTTTTCAGCGATGGGGCTTTTATCCAGAATGCTGATTCGCCATGACATGTTGCGTTCTCGTTTGACTTAACATGTCGACATTATTAAAGGCGCATTTCACCACTGAGAAACAATTAATTTACATTTAGTTTGCCGGAAATCAGATATATAAAACCATGCTAAGAATAAGACTTTAAGTCGGCAATCAGCGTTTTCCCCTGCTCGCGCCGGGTAATGCGGATGAAGCGAATATGCCCATACTGCGGGTTTTGCAGATCGGCTTCATAACGCGTGCGGTTGTTACGCCAGGTTTTCATCGTCCAGATGAGAATCGACTCTTTACTAAAGAACGCGCGCCGAAAACTCTCTTTGTTCCCGGTTCCGGGCCAGAGCTCGTGCTTATGCCAGGCCCGTTTGATTGCCCTGATGACGGCCTGCCAGAGGGTGCGGGCAAAGCCATAATCGACCCAAACCACCACGTCGACATTACGCCATTTCACCGGCCGCGTGCGGTTATAGTTGCCGTCAAGCACCCAGTCTGGCGAAGCCTGTAGCGCCTGCTCCAGCTTTTCCTGAAACACATCGTCCGGCGTTCCCTGCCAGTCGGGTCGCCAGTAGAGTCTGTCCATCTCGATATAGGGAATAGCCAGTTCGGTTGCAATCTGCTTCGCCAGCGTGCTTTTTCCGCTCCCGCTGGTTCCGATGACGTTAATTTTCACCTCAGCCTCACTGTAATAACGAAAACTGACCAAATGATAGCGTTTTCATCCTGTTAACGAAACGCTATTTCAGCATGGCAATTTTTCCTGAGAGACGATCTCCCTCTTTCAGTTTGGGTTATGTTGTTTATTTGCAGCGCCGCCCAAAAAACACCCCTGAAAATATTTTCATTTTTATTACATTCGCTAGCATTAACAGATTAAAAATAATGAACGACGGGTATTTCAGGCGGTCTGAATTTCAGAGAGAATATGCAGCAGAGCGTTATATAAAAATAATCATATTAATCTTGCCGGAGCATTTTCCGGGCATTTTTTATTCTTGCACATCATCATGGAGTTACTCATGAGGCGTAACAGTCCCGTTACACAAAACGAGTATTTACTTAACGATGGTTCGACGTTAATGTCGACCACCGATACAAAAAGCCATATTACCTATGCTAATTCCGCTTTTATTGAAGCCAGCGGATATAAAGAAGAACATCTTCTGGGTGAGCCGCATAACCTCATCCGCCATCCCGACATGCCTGCCGAAGCGTTTGGCGACATGTGGTTTACCCTGCAGCAAGGTGAGACCTGGACGGGGCTGGTGAAGAACCGTCGTCATAATGGCGACCACTACTGGGTGCGGGCAAACGTGACGCCGGTCTGGCAGGGTGGATCCCTGACGGGGTATATTTCCGTACGAAATATCCCCGCGCGGGAAGAGATCGCGGCCAGTGAAAAACTGTATGCAAAAGCGCGTAATAACGAATTAAAACATCACCGCTTTTATAAAGGGTTACTGGTTCGGCGCGGTTTATTTTCGTTTATGTCGCTCTTTAAATGTCTCAGCACCAGTAAACGTATACATCTGGGTATTGCGACGACGGCGTTACTCTCCTGCCTGGCGGTGTATTTATTCCCTGATAAACTTGTGCAGTCGGGAAGCCTGGTACTGCTGTTTACTTCCCTGGCTTATTATCTTCATGCGCAGATCGCCCGGCCGGTAAAATCCATTGTGCAGCAGATGCAGCGCGTGGTTTCAGGACGTAAAACGGACTATTACCATTTTGACAGGATCGACGACATCGGGCTGATGATGCGCCTCGTGAATCAATCAGGTTTGAACCTCAATTCGCTGGTCGATGACGTCGGGGCGCAAATCAGCGGGATTGGCACCATCAGCCAGCAGGTCGCGAAAGAAGGCGCGGCGCTGCAGACGCGTTCAGAAGAGACCGCAGACTTTCTGCAGCAAACCGCGTCGGCGGTAGAAGAGATCGCCAGCGCGGTGAAGCAGACGGCAGAAACCGCGAAAGAAGCCACGGAGATGGCGGATCGCACCCGCGACAGCGCCCACTGCGGCGAAGCGATGATGAAAGAGACCATCGGTATGATGCAATCCGTGTCGCAGGATAACAGCCAAATAGTCGATATTATCAGCGTTATCGATCGTATTGCCTTCCAGACCAACATTCTGGCGCTGAATGCAGCCGTGGAAGCGGCGCGCGCAGGTGAAGCCGGGCGCGGCTTTGCCGTGGTGGCGGCCGAGGTGCGCAATCTTGCGCAGCACTCCGCGACTGCGGCGAAAGAGATCAAAGCGCTGATTGAGAAAAACGTCGCCAGCGTCAACGCTGGCGTGGAAAAAGTGGAACAGACCGAAACGCAGCTGACGGTTATGATCGACAACGTGCTGCGGGTCTCCTCCCTGATTAAGGAAATCGGCCACGCCACGCAGGAGCAAACCCAGGCGCTGACGCTCATCAACGCATCCATCTCCCGTATCGGCGCTATGACACACAACAATACGGGGATGGTGGATAACGTCACTCACGCGGCGAATCACCTGACGCAGCGCACCTCGCGCCTGCAGCAGGCGATTGCCGTTTTTGGCGGTTAGCCGTTCGGATACTGCTCGTCGGTGACTTTTTCCAGCCAGGCTACCGGGCTGCCGTTAACGGATTCGGCGATGGCAATATGCGTCATCGCCGTTTGCGCGCTTGCGCCATGCCAGTGCTTTACGCCGGGTGGGATCCAGGCGATATCGCCCTGATTCAATACTTCCGCCGCTTTGCCCCACTCCTGTAACCAGCCGCGCCCCTGCGTCACAATCAGCGTTTGCCCAAGGGGATGCGTATGCCACGCGGTGCGCGCGCCCGGCTCAAAGGTCACGGTTGCCCCGCCGACGCTGGCAGGTTCGCTCGCCTGAAATGGCGCGTCAATGCGGACGGTGCCGGTAAACCAGGCTTCCGGTCCCTTTGCTGAAGGTAATGACCCGCTGCGGATAATTTTCATCTTGTGCTCCTCGTTGTCTGTTGCGTTAACAGTAGCGCAAAGCACTCCGGAGCATTAGCGTGCATAATCAGATAGGAAATATGATTTAAATTCATAAATAGAGGCAATCGCGATGCTAAAAGATAATTTCAACGACCTGCTCTCTTTTATGGTGGTCGCCCGCGAACGCAGCTTTACGCGCGCGGCGGCGCAGCTGGGCGTCTCGCAATCGGCCCTGAGTCATGCCATGCGCAAGCTTGAAGCGCGGCTTGACGTTCGCCTTTTAACCCGCACAACCCGCAGCGTTGTTCCCACCCAGGCGGGTGAGCAGCTCTTTACGCGCTTAAGCCCACATTTGCTGGAGATTGAGCAGGAGCTCGCGGCGCTTCGTAGCGTGCGCAACAAACCCGCAGGTTCTGTTCGCATCGTCGCCGGAGAGCATGCGATGGATGCCGTGCTCTGGCCGGTACTGAAGGCGTTTATGGTGCAGTATCCTGAGATTAACGTCGAAGTGACGGTAGATAACGGCCTGACGGATATCGTGGATGGCCGTTTCGACGCGGGAGTCCGCCTGGGTGAACAGGTGGCAAAAGATATGATTGCGGTACGGATCGCGCCGGATATGCGCATGGCCGTGGTCGGTTCCGCGAATTATCTGGCACGCTTTGGCGTGCCGCAGACGCCGGAGCAGCTCGCTGACCACCGCTGCATCAACATGCGCCTGCCCACGCGAGGCGGACTGTATCACTGGGAATTTGAACGCGACGGGCGCGAGCTTCGCGTTCGGGTTGATGGGCAGCTTACGCTGAGCAGCCTGTCGCAGCGCATCGATGCCGCTGAGAATGGCCTCGGATTAGCCTACGTACCGGAGGCGTCGGTTCTGGAGGCGCTGAGTGACGGACGGCTGATCGGTGTCCTTGAATCGTGGTGCCCTACTTTCGAGGGGTATCATCTTTATTATCCGAGCCGTCGCCAGCACACTACCGCTTTCAGATTACTGTTAGAGGCTCTCCAGAAGTCAAAATCTTGACCACCTGGTAATAATTAAGAAAATCTGATGATTAAATAATCAACCCGCCGAATATTTTGCCTAAAAACTCATCACGATTCAGCGTGTTGTGATCGCCGTCTGCTCTGACCACACGATTTCCTTCGACGTGCATCACTTTCGGCACGCTTATATTTTGCGTCGCTTATGAATTGCAGGTAGGATGCCTCGCCATGTTTCGCCTTATCCATACGCAGAATGACTGGGAAGGCGACATGTGTTTGCGCAGAAGCAATCGTTTGTATTGCGCTCTGCCAGGCAGGACTATCACGATAATGGTTCAGACAGGCAAACAGGTAACTCAATGAAAACAAGCAATAAAAGCGCAGCCGATCATCATGCTGCTAAACGTCGCTGGTTGAACTCCCACGAAGAGGGCTACCACAAAGCGATGGGCAACCGTCAGGTTCAAATGATCGCCATCGGCGGCGCTATCGGAACGGGTCTGTTTTTAGGTGCGGGTGCGCGTCTGCAAATGGCTGGCCCGGCTCTCGCCCTGGTCTATCTGGTGTGCGGGATCTTCTCTTTCTTCATTCTTCGTGCGCTGGGCGAACTGGTGCTGCATCGCCCTTCCAGCGGAAGCTTCGTCTCTTACGCCCGTGAATTCCTCGGTGAAAAAGCGGCCTACGTTGCGGGCTGGATGTACTTCGTTAACTGGGCAATGACCGGTATTGTCGATATCACCGCCGTTGCGCTGTATATGCACTACTGGGGCGCGTTCGGCGACGTTCCGCAGTGGGTCTTTGCGCTTGGCGCGCTGGCGATTGTCGGCACCATGAACATGATCGGCGTGAAGTGGTTCGCGGAGATGGAGTTCTGGTTTGCGCTGGTCAAAGTGCTGGCCATCGTGGTGTTCCTGGTCGTGGGTACCGTCTTCCTCGGCAGCGGCAAGCCGCTGGACGGCAATGCCACCGGCTTCCATCTGATAACCGATAACGGCGGATTCTTCCCGCACGGTCTGCTGCCTGCGCTGGTTCTGGTTCAGGGCGTCGTGTTCGCCTTCGCCTCCATCGAACTGGTGGGAACCGCAGCAGGTGAATGTAAAGATCCGCAGACCATGGTGCCAAAAGCCATCAACAGCGTGATCTGGCGTATCGGTCTGTTCTACGTCGGTTCCGTGGTGCTGCTGGTTCTGCTGCTCCCGTGGACTGCCTATCAGGCGGGTCAAAGTCCGTTCGTGACCTTCTTCTCCAAGCTGGGCGTGCCTTACGTTGGCAGCATCATGAACATCGTGGTCCTGACGGCGGCGCTCTCCAGCCTGAACTCCGGGCTTTACTCTACCGGTCGTATCCTGCGCTCAATGTCGATGGGCGGTTCTGCGCCGAAGTTCATGTCGAAGATGAGCAAGCAGCAGGTTCCCTATGCGGGGATTCTGGCAACGCTGGTGGTTTACGTCTTTGGCGTGTTCCTGAACTATCTTGTGCCGTCCCGCGTATTTGAGATCGTTCTGAACGTGGCTGCACTGGGCATTATCGCCTCCTGGGCCTTTATTGTGGTCTGCCAGATGCGTCTGCGCAAAGCGATCAAAGAAGGCAAAGCGGCCGATGTGAGCTTCAAGATGCCGGGCGCACCGGTGACCTCCTGGCTCACCCTGCTGTTCCTGTTCAGCGTGCTGGTGCTGATGGCGTTCGATTACCCGAACGGTACCTACACCATCGCGACCATTCCGCTGCTGGCCGTGCTGCTGATTGCCGGCTGGTTCGGCGTGCGTAAGCGCGTTCACGAGATCCACAGCACCGCGCCGGTTCATCACGACGATGAAAAACACGACGCGCCGCTGATGGAAGAAACCTCGCGTTAATAAAAAAGCCGGGTGGCGGCTTCGCCTACCCGGCCTACTTCTCATGGTTTTGTCGGCCCGGTAAGCGCAGCGCCACCGGGCAGTTCCCACCTTACAGCGCGATACGAATGACGTCGTCAGGCTGGGTGGCTTCCTGCTGGCGAGTCGATTTTTGTTTCACCGTCACGTACAGGGTTTTGCCATCCGCAGAGAGCGCCAGGCTGTTCGGGTAAACCGGCGTGTCGAAGGTTTTTGTGACCTTATAAGATTTCGCGTCAATCACGCTCACCTTGCCCGCTTCGCGGTGCGTCAAGTAGACTTCATTGCGCGTTGGGTTAAACAGGACCGCCAGTGATTCAGGCGCGGCGATCTTCTCCATCACGCTACCGTCTTTCAGGCTCACCACCAGCACTTCAGGCTGTTTTGAATCGGTCAGGAACGCGCGCTGGCCGGCGGTATCGAGGCTCAGGTTCAGGTAGAAGTGCTCTTTACCGTCATCCTGTACTTTTTTACGGCTCAGGATTTTGTTGGTGGCCGTATCAATGGTTACCAGCTCGCCGTCCGCATTCGTGGTGTACAGACGTTTTGCCTGCGCATCCAGCGCCAGGCCTGTGCTGTACGTACCGGTATTGGCAATGGTGTCTTTCAGCTTCAGCGTTGCGCCATCCACCACCCAAATCACGCTCTCTTTGCCGACACCGGTGATGTAAATCGTGTTGCTCGCGTCATCCGCCACCAGCTGGCGCGGCTGCAGCGGCTTGACGGTTTCACTGCGCTGGCGATTATCGAGCACCAGACGCCCTTTCACGTCGCCCGTTTTCGCATCGATGGCCGTCACCGCGCCGTTGATAGTGTTGCCAAACCACAGGGTTTGCGTCGCGCCGTCGAGAGTGGCGCCAAAGGGTTTGAGATCGCTATGAATCGCCTGCGTCACGTCCAGCGTGACCGGATCAAGGCGATAGATAACCCCGCCCTTATCGGTTTTGCGGCTTTGCGAGGTCGCCACCCACAGCGCATTTTCCTGCTGGCTGACCGCCATTTCATACGCCCCTTTGCCCACCGCTTTACGCAGCACCTCTTCGGCGGCATGCACCTGGAACGTCCCGGCAAGCAGTAAAGTGGCAGACAGCAGTGACAGGCTCAGACGCGGCGAGCACAGATGACGTAAAGACATAACAATTCCTTTTCTGAAAAGAGGGGTTTCCGCTGACATCACTTCCGGCAGGCAACGTCATGGCATTGCCTTTTGATAATGAGAATAGTAATCATTAATGGACTGAATGTGGAGTTTTTCTTTCGCGTCTCGCCTTTCATTAACGCAATGTGCGGTTATAGTTTTCAAAACATTTACAAAACCTTTAACATGTATGGACATGTTCCATTTGGTTCGTTTATACACCACAACCGGTTTTATTCATGAAAATCATTTCTGCCCGTAAGGCTTCTCTCCCGCTGCTGCTGGTTCCCGTTACTTTCGCGCCGCTAACTGCAATGAGCGCGGATGAACAGACCATGATCGTCAGCGCCACGCCGCAAACCGTATCGGAGCTGGATACCCCGGCCGCGGTCAGCGTCGTCAACGGCGATGACATGCGCCACGCCGCGCCGCGCATCAACCTGTCTGAATCCCTCGGCAGCGTCCCGGGACTGCAAATTCAGAACCGCCAGAACTATGCTCAGGACCTCCAGCTTTCGATGCGTGGGTTTGGTGCCCGCTCAACGTTTGGCGTGCGCGGTATCCGTATGTACGTCGACGGTATCCCTGCCACCATGCCGGACGGACAGGGCCAGACCTCCAACATCGATCTCTCCAGCGTGGAGAGCGTTGAAGTGCTGCGCGGCCCCTTCTCTGCCCTGTACGGCAACGCCTCCGGCGGCGTGATTAACATCAACACCCAGACCGGGCAGCAGCCGCCGACCATTGAAGCCAGCAGCTATTACGGCAGCTACGGTACCTGGCGCTACGGCATGAAGGCCACCGGCGCGATGGGTGACGGCACCCACGCGGGCGATGTGGATTACACCGTTTCCACCACCCGTTTCACCACCAAAGGCTACCGCGATCACAGCGGCGCGCGGAAGAATCTGGCTAATGCAAAGCTGGGCGTGCGTATTGACGACGTCAGCAAGCTAACGCTGATTTTCAACAGCGTGGACATGAAAGCCAACGATCCGGGCGGGCTGAGCTATCAGGAGTGGCAGAACAATCCGCGTCAGTCTCCGCGCGGCGATCAGTACAACACGCGCAAGACCATCAAGCAGACCCAGGCCGGTCTGCGCTACGATCGTCAGCTCAGCACGCAGGACGACCTTAGCGTGATGATGTACGCCGGCGAGCGTGAAATGACGCAGTACCAGTCGATTCCGTATCAGCCGCAGCTGAAAGCCTCCCACTCCGGCGGCGTGATTGATATGCAGCGTCATTATCAGGGTATCGATACCCGCTGGACGCACCGCGGCGAGCTGCTCGTGCCGGTGACGTTTACCACCGGCCTGAACTACGAAAACCTGAGCGAAGATCGTCGCGGATACGAGAACTTCGTGATGAACAACGGCGTGCCGGATTACGGCGTGAAGGGTGACAAGCGTCGAAACGAACGTAACCTGATGTGGAACGTTGACCCTTACCTGCAAACCAGCTGGCAGCTGACGCAGAAACTGTCGGTGGATGCGGGGGTGCGCTACAGCTCGGTGTGGTTTGATTCCAACGACCATTACGTTACGCCGGGCAACGGTGACGACAGCGGTGACGCGAGCTATCACAAGTGGCTCCCGGCCGGTTCCGTGAAGTATGCGGTGACGGACGCATGGAACCTCTACGCTGCCGCAGGGCGCGGCTTTGAAACGCCAACCATCAACGAACTCTCCTATCGTGCCGATAACCAGGGCGGCCTGAACATCGGCCTGCAGCCGTCCACCAACAACACGTATGAAGTGGGCAGCAAAACCCGCATCGGCAATGGCCTGCTGACCGCGGCGCTGTTCCGCACCGATACGGATGATGAGATCGTGGTGGATGCCAGCTCTGGCGGGCGTACCAGCTATA
This sequence comes from Enterobacter sp. DC1, assembly GCF_000568075.1. Taxonomy (NCBI): domain Bacteria; kingdom Pseudomonadati; phylum Pseudomonadota; class Gammaproteobacteria; order Enterobacterales; family Enterobacteriaceae; genus Enterobacter; species Enterobacter sp. DC1. The sequence continues at coordinate 202,044 of NZ_AZUA01000001.1, read as the reverse complement.
AAAATGCCGGTAAAACCCGTCGTCAGGGGGTGGAAGTCTCCCTCGACCAGCAGTTTGCCGAGAACTGGAAGCTGAAGATGGCGTGGACTTACCTGGATGCCACCTACCGGACTAACGTCTGCAGCGACGCAGACTGTAACGGTAACCGGATGCCGGGCATTGCCCGCAACATGGGTTACGCCTCGTTTGGCTGGCAGCCGGAAGAAGGCTGGTACGCGGGTTCTGACGTGCGCTACATGAGCGATATCATGGCCGACGACGAGAATACGGCGAAAGCGCCGTCGTATACGGTGGTCGGGCTGAACACCGGGTACAAATTCAACTACGGCAGCTGGGGCATGGACGTCTTTGGCCGCGTCGATAACCTGTTTGATAAAGAGTACGCGGGCTCGGTTATTGTCAACGAGTCTAACGGTCGTTATTACGAGCCTGCACCAGGCCGCAACTACGGGGTCGGGCTGTCGGTCTCTTATCGCTTCGAGTAAGCGATAAGAAAAGTTTATTTTATTAATGAAATAACGCTCCTGATGGCAATAAACCATCAGGAGTTATTCACCAGATAAATAATTAGGGGCGGAATATAGTCGCTCTGCTAAATAATCTCTTAGTTAAAATATTGTCGCTGTAAAAGCAAATTCGCTTCATCAATCACCTTATCAATCGCCTTCTGGCAGGCAACAACATCTCTTCGCTCAAGGGCAGAAAGCAGTTCGTCATAGTGATATGTCGAGGCTTTGATGTCGTTAAGCTCCTGATGCAGATAGTTCATACAGGGCCCGATGCGTACCCACAACTGCTCAATTAAGGCATTAAGCGTTGGCATTTCTGCATACTGATAAAGCGTAAACCGGAAGACGCGATTCGCATGCAACGCCTGCTGGACGTTCCCGTTGCGCATGGCCTCATGAAAGGCATCCGACAATTTGCGCAACGCCTCCAGCTTGCTATCAGACATATTCTGACAGGCCGCGGCGACCGCCATCGGCTCAAGCTGCTTGCGGATAGCGTTAATCTCGTTATAGCGCTCCAGCGTGACCTCCGGAACCAGAAATGCCTGGGCCGGCGTGGCGTGTAACGCCCCTGATGACACCAGGCGCAACAGCGCCTCGCGAACCGGGGTAATACTGGTACCTAATTTATCGGCGATCTCTTTCGTAATCAGTCGTGCCCCAGGTTTGAGTGAGCCTGTAATTAACGCTCCTTTCAAACTGTGTTCAACTTGCATGGTAAGACTGACCCTTTGGGCTTTTTCTAAGTGGTCCAAATCAAGCATGTTCAATTCCTGTAGCTAAAACTTAATGCTATTTTTTAAACGCCAGTTTTAATAAAACGACGCTGGTCCGATATATCCTGTATCGTCATGCCTGGTGGTGGGAAGTACGTAAAAACATCAAAAAAGCAAAATTTGTTTTTTTTATTGCTTTCGGGCCCATCCGGAAAGCGGGCGCGAAATGCCATGTCCATTAATTAAAGACAATATATCGTATCTTCACAAATAAATATGGCGGAAACCCCCGCCATAATGCTGTTTATTTATTGTCACTCGCGACGCGAATCACGACTTTGCCGAAGTTACGCCCTTCAAGCAGGCCAATCAGCGCCTCGGGCGCGTTCTCCAGCCCGTCCGTTACCTGTTCGCGATAGTGAATTTTGCCCTCCTGCACCCAGCGTCCCATCGCTTCCTGGAACTCCTTAATGCGGTGACCGTAGTCCTGGCCGATGATAAAGCCCTGCATACGAATGCGTTTCTTCAGGATGGTCGCCATCAGGAGCGGCAGACGATCCGGACCCTCGGGCAGGCCCGTCGCGTTGTAGCCGCTCACCAGGCCGCACACCGGCACGCGCGCGGAGGTATTCAGTAACGGCAGCACGGCGTCAAACACTTTCCCGCCTACGTTTTCATAATAGACGTCAATCCCGTTCGGGCAGGCGCGCTTCAGCTGTTCGGCAAAATCGGCCGCGTGGTGATCCAGACACAGATCAAACCCGAGGACCTCAACGGCATGGCGGCATTTTTCAGCACCACCGGCGACGCCGACCACCCGGCAACCTTTGATTTTACCGATCTGCCCGACGGTCGCGCCAACCGGGCCTGTCGCCGCGGCGACCACCAGCGTTTCGCCCGCTTTTGGCTGCCCGATATCCAGCAATCCCATATAGGCGGTAAAGCCCGGCATGCCAAGAATACCCAGCGCCCAGGAAGGATGTGACGGATTTTCGCCCAGCTTCACCAGGCCGCTGCCGTCTGAGAGTTCATATTCCTGCCAGCCGCTGTAGCCCAGCACCCACTCCCCGGCTTTGAAGTCGGGATGATTTGACTGCTCAACGCGGCTAACCGTTCCCCCCACCATCACCGCGCCAAGTTCAACCGGCGGTGAATAGGATGGCGCATCGCTCATGCGCCCCCGCATGTACGGGTCCAGCGACAGCCAGACGGTACGCAGCAAAAGCTGCCCCTCAGCCGGGGCGGGAACAGGCTGCGTTTCGAGACGAAAATTTTCCGCGACCGGCGCCCCCTGTGGACGAGAGGCCAGTACCCAGTGGCGATTTTGCGAAACAGGTTGATTCATCGGGATCTCCTTCTGGTACACATGTCATTACAGCCTGGCTCACGATCGGCGTTATCGCATTAGCATTACGAGGCAGACTGGTTAAGCCGTACAACCAGATAAATGCAGGTTTCATTCGTTTCGTTGATGAACCGGCAGTCATTTGGCGGCCCCAGCTCGAGACAGTCTCCGGCGCGCATTTCGTGGCGCGTATCGCCCTCCTGGAACACCAGCTCGCCGGACTGGAGCCAGATAAGCTGACGTGCCAGCGCGTAAGAGGAGGCAGGCATCGGAACATCGCTGCCCGCGGGCAGTTCAACCTGAACAAGGTCGATGGGCAGATCGGTGCGGGGAGAAACATGGCGGCGGAGGTAGTGCGTCTGTGGGTCGCGCCAGACGGGCTGGTTTGCAAGGCGCAGCAGCTTGCCTTCCTGCATTTCGGCCCGGGCAATAAGCGTTGACATGCTGATGCCAAACGCGCCGGACAGGCGAGCAAGCAAGGTGGCCGTCGGGCTGCTGTCTCCGCGTTCAATCTTGTGGATCATCGCGCGCGAGACCCCTGCCCGGTCAGCAAGCTCGCTCAGGGACCATCCGCGAGACTCGCGTTCAAGGCGAATTCTTGCGCTAATCCGTTGATTCATCGTGTCTGTTATGGTGTTCATGACGTCATACTATAGTGTATGAACGGCATTTCAATGGGCTTTTGATAACAAAAAAATATGGCTTATGCCGTAGCGATCGGGCGATACGATTGTGTAATATCGTAGGAATAACGTAATACTATAGTGAACAACACACAGAGGGTTAATCATGATCGTTCGTCATGCCTGCAAAGAAGACTGCGCCGCGATTGGAGAAATCTACAACCATGCGGTGCTGCATACTGCCGCGATCTGGAACGATAAAACCGTCGATACCGATAACCGAATCGCGTGGTTTGAGGCGCGCACGCTCGCGGGTTACCCGGTTCTGGTGAGTGAAGAGAACGGCGTTATCACCGGTTACGCCTCTTTCGGCGACTGGCGCGCCTTTGACGGTTTCCGTCATACGGTTGAGCATTCGGTCTACGTCCACCCGGACCATCAGGGCAAAGGCATTGGCCGCACGCTGATGATCGCGCTGATTAACGAGGCCCGTGCCATCGGTAAACACGTAATGGTGGCCGGTATTGAAGCGCAAAACCATGCCTCGATTCACCTCCACGAAACGCTTGGTTTTGTCACCACGGGGCAGATGCCGCAGGTGGGAACCAAGTTTGGCCGCTGGCTGGACTTAACCTTTATGCAGCTGCAGCTGGACGAGCGCAGCGATCCGGACGCTATCCCATGAATCAGTCACTGACGCTGGCGTTTCTGGTGGCGGCGGGAATAGGTCTGGTGGTGCAAAACACCTTAATGGTGCGTATCACCCAGTCCTCGTCCACCATTCTTATCGCGATGCTGCTGAACTCCCTGGTCGGCATTGTGCTGTTTGTCAGCATTCTGCTGCTGAAACAGGGCGTCGCCGGATTTAGCGAGCTGGCCGCAACGGTGCGCTGGTGGACGCTTATCCCGGGGCTGCTGGGGTCGTTTTTCGTGTTTGCCAGCATCAGCGGGTATCAGAACGTTGGCGCGGCGACGACTATCGCCGTGCTGGTGGCAAGCCAGCTGATTGGCGGGCTGGTTATGGACGTGCTGAGGAGCAATGGCATTCCGCTGCGCGCCCTGATTGGCCCGGTGTGCGGCGCGGTGATGCTGGTCGTCGGAGCCTGGCTGGTGGCGCGACGCCAGTTTTGAACGTTACAGTATGGTGCCGCCTTTGGTCAGCTGTTCCTCACGCGCGTCCATCTCTTCTTTATGCTGCTTACCGTGGTGTGAAATCGCGGTACGCAGGCGCTGCTGCTGGGTGTAGCGATCTTCACGGCTGAGCTCTGCGTCATCGCTTAATTCGATCAGCAGTTCATTCATATGGGTGATGACGCTCTCTTCGATGGCGGCATCGACACGGGCGGTAACTTCATTTAAATGTGACATTGTCACTCCTTTTTATGTGCCCGGTGGCGCTATGCTTACCGGGCCTACGGGGTCCAAATGTAGGCCGGGTAAGGCGTAGCCGCCACCCGGCGATAAAACGCTTAGTTCAGCTTCGCTTTGGAGAAATCGCTGCCCATCAGGCTCACGCTGTATCCGGTCACGTTGCTGCGGGTTGCATAGAACGTTTTCCCGTTTGCCAGTGCGATCCACGGCGCCTGCTGGTAGAAGATCTCCTGCGCCTGGCCGTAGAGTTTGGCGCGCTCGGCCGGGCTGCTGGTCAGCTTCGCTTTTTGCACCAGATCATCATAACCCTTATCACACCAGCGCGCGGCGTTTGATCCGGTTTTAATGCTGTTGCAGCCCAGCAGCACGTCGGCAAAGTTGTCCGGATCGCCATTATCGGACATCCAGCCAAACAGCGCGGAGTCATGCTCGCCTTTACGCATCCCGGAGAGATATTCCCCCCACTCGTAAGAGACAATTTTGGCCTTCACGCCGACTTTCGCCCAGTCGCTCTGGATCATCTCCGCGATACGGCGCGAGTTCGGGTTATAAGGACGCTGAACCGGCATTGACCACAGCGTGACTTCCGCCCCCTTCTCCAGCCCCGCCTGCTTCAGCAGCGCTTTCGCTTTTTCAGGATCGTAGCTGTAGTCCTTCAGGTCTTTATTAAAGCCCAGCATATTTGGCGGGATCGGCGATTTTGCCACCGTACCGGACCCCATAAAGACCGCATTGACGATAGCCTTTTTGTCGGTCGCGTAGTTAAGCGCCTGACGCACCAGCACGTTATCAAACGGTTTTTTCTCGGTGTTGAACGCCAGATAGCCGACGTTCAGCGCATCGACCGAGTGTAGCGTCAGGTCTTTGTTGTTTTTGATCGCGTCAAACTGAACCGGGGACGGTGCAGGAATGATCTGGCACTCGTTGGTCTGCAGCTTCGCCAGACGGGTTTCCACATTCGGCGTGATGGAGAAGATGAGATGCTTCGTCGGCACCTCGCCTTCCCAGTAGTTCGGGTTAGCGACGTAGCGAATCAGCGAATCCACTTTGTACTGCTGCAGGACATAAGGCCCGGTACCAATCGGCCAGGTGTCCACGTTTTCAGGCGTGCCTTTTTTCAGCATCGCGTCGGCGTATTCGGCGGAGAGAATCGAGGCGAAATCCATCCCCCAGTCGGCCAGAAACGCGGCGTTAGGCTCGCTGAGGGTAAACTGAACGTGATAGTCGTCGACCTTTTTCACGTCCTGAATCAGCTTATCGAGCCCGACGTCGTTAAAGTATTCGTAGTTGCCCTGCGACACGTTGTGATACGGGTGTTTAGGGTCTTTCTGACGCAGAACCGAGAAAATAACGTCATCGGCGTTAAAGTCGCGCGTCGGTTTGAAGTATTTATTGCTGTTGAACTTCACCCCTTTGCGCAGGGCAAAGGTATAGGTCTTGCCGTCCGGCGAAATCGTCCAGGACTCCGCCAGCGACGGAACCGGGGTGTTTTTCACCGGGTCGAAATTGATCAGGCGGTTGTATAGCACCTGAGAGCTGGCCACAAAAGACGGGCCAGAGCTGGCGATTTGCGGGTTGAAGGACTCGGGGGACGCTTCAGAACAGTAAATAAGGGTGTCGTTGTTTGCCGCCCATGCGGCACCTGCTGGTAACAGCGCGCTCAGCGCAAGGGCGAGCAGTGTTTTCCCTGTAGACATGGTTATAACCCTGACAGTTTTATTATATAAGACAGTAATAACAGCACAGGCGATATGACCTGGCAAATAACGAAACACTATCAGGTTATTCTAAAGCCGCGTTTTTTGCTGTTTTAACCGCCAGCCCCCAAAAAGTTGATTTGCCTTAAGGACCATTATTCGTCAAGCACAACCGTCACTTTCTATGCCGCAAGAAATCGGCCCTTTTAGCGTCTCTTCCCCCGTTTGGTTGCTTCCTCGTTTCGTTAAAGTAACGGTGTGAAGAAGTATATGGGATCAAATCGTGGCAAAAACTCTTTTACGCAGCGGTAACCTGGATGACTTTCAGGCCGTTGGCGGCGGCGGACAAGCCGTTTTTGAATCAGCGTTACAAATCCGGGAAGCGCTCCGGTTGCGCAAACAACAGGCCATCGTTGACTGTCTGGCTATTCCTCAGGTCAACGATAGCGGTGACCGCGTGGACTGGTATTCCCCCGTTGAAGGGAGCGTAACCAGCTGGAAAGCGGCCGATGAAGATGACCGCTATCGCGCCCTGCGCTATCTGGAAAACACGCTGGCCAGCGTTGAGTCGTTAAGCAGGAAATGCCTCCATTCTCCCAAAACCGCGCAGCAGCTTTTTGGGTCTCTGCTGTCAAAGGCGTTTCAGTTCCCGGGTGAAAACTTCCTCTTCCTGGTGGACGGAAAGCCGGTCATCAGCTTCTGGGGGTTTGTAAACCTGAACGAAAATGCGCGCGACGATGTTCTCGACTGCCTGCGTGAATCGCTGGTCCCTGATCCCGCCCCCGTTGTCATTGAAGATCCTGAGCCCGAGCCTGAGCCTGAGCCAGAACCGGTGGTGGCCTTTGAACACGCCGACGAGCCGCTGATCGCCCCTTCCACGGTGGTGCGCATCACGCCGGAAGAGCTGTATGAGCCAGAGCCGGCACCGGCCGTTGCGCAACCCGTTCAGGAGACGGCTGTGCCGATCGTCGCGAAAAAGCGCCGCGTTCCCCTGTGGACCCTGCCGGTTGCCGTCGCGATCGTTGCCGCCGTTGCCGCACCGCAGCTGTGGCCAAAACAGTCCCCTTCCGCTGAGCCCGCCCCGGTGCCAGCACCTCAGCCCGTAGAGATTGCGCCAAAGCCGATCAAAGCGGTTGAGCCGCTGGCCATGAAATTACCGCTGCATCAGGCAGAGGTCCTGGCAAGCAAAGAAAAAGAGCCTGCTCTGGCGCCTGCGCCAGAGCCTGCCCCGGTGGTGATTGTCGCCATCCCGAAAGATGCCATGGTAATGGAAGCGAATCAGGTGAAAGCGGGATCGACGCGTTTCCTGAACGGCACCTGGCGTGCGGTTCTCGACGTGAAAGATCCGGTCACCGGCAAGCCGCCGTCAATGCGCTATCAGATCCAGAACAATAAAGGCTTCGCCCGGGTTGTCCATGGCGACAACGTTGTCTGCCGCGCGGAGGTCTTCTCCGGCCTGCACAGCAACGGCGAGCTGATGATTAAAAGTCGCGGTACTGCCCGCTGCACCGACGGCTCCCGCTACCCGATGCCGGAGGTTGCCTGTAAAGCAGGCGCCAGCGATATCGCGGAATGTCGCGCCCGTTATGATGCCAATACCGTCGTTCCCCTGACGTTCAAGAAAGCAGGTGCCTGATCCTATGCTGGTAAATCTTTGCGACTATAAACAAAGCGTCACGCTTATTGCCAACAGCGGCGTGCAGTTCCTTGATTTCGGTCTGACGCCGCAGGACACCGCCAGCAACGGGCGCTTCGTACGTAAAACCGCGAACGGCCCGCTGCTGCGGCTCGATTTCGACCTGGTTAACGGGCGCTATACCGTGCCGGGAACGAACGGCGGACAGCCTGAAGTGGTTAAACCGGAAACCACCATCCCGCTGCATCAGTCCCTGGCGGTGCTGGACGGCGTCTGGCTTCCGGTTCCGTTCCTGCGCTTCAACCCGCCGCGAACCTTTGTTGAGGGGCCGGATAACTGGGCCCGCGTTCAGGTGCGCAGGCTGGATACACCCGATACGGCGGGCAATACGCACCGCGTTACTCTCGCTCTTGACAGCCAGATTGCCGAACACGCCACGTCCGCCCTGTCTCCGGTTGAAAACGATATTCTGAACGGGACCCGTTTCGCGCTGGCCTGGCGAGACAATGAGGTTGAAAGTTTCCTCGACCAGACCTGGATTGACGGCTGGCTGCGCGAGGCATTTACCCAGTATGCCGACGGCGTTGAAAACCGCTCAGAACGCGATCTCCAGCAGGCGATGCGCGGGTTTGAATATCAGGCCCACTGGCTCAACCTGATGACCATGCTCGGTGAACAGCTCACCGTGCCGGAAGTGAAATTTGTTACCCATACGCTCAGCACGCCTGCCATTCCGGTCGACCTTATCCTCGACGTGGGCAATACCCACACCTGCGGCGTCATTATTGAAGACCACGGCGACGCCAACGATGGCCTGCGCCAGACCGCCGAGCTGCAGGTCCGCTCGCTAAGCGAGCCACAGTTCCTGAATGCGCCGCTGTTCACCAGCCGTCTTGAGTTTTCGGAAGCGCGCTTTGGCAAGCAGCACTTCTCGGTTGAAAGCGGTCGCGAAGATGCCTTTGTCTGGCCGTCGATTGTTCGCGTGGGCGATGAAGCCCGCAAGCTGGCGATGCAGCGTCTTGGGACCGAAGGCAACAGCGGCATCTCCAGCCCGCGTCGCTACCTGTGGGATGAAACGCCGGTCGTGCAGGACTGGCGCTTTAGCCAGATGAACAGTAAAACCCAGCGTGAGCCGCTTGCCACCGCGTTTCCGCTGATGAACCTGATGAACGATGACGGCGAACCGCTCTTCACGCTGCCGCAGGACGAGCGGCTGCCGGTCTTCTCGCCGCAGTACAGCCGCAGTACGCTGATGACGCACATGCTGTGCGAGCTGCTGGCGCAGGCGCTGGGGCAGATCAACAGCGTCGCCACGCGCCTGCGTCTGGGCTTTCCGGCGTCGCCGCGCCAGCTGCGCACTCTGATCCTGACCCTGCCCTCGGCCATGCCAAAGCAGGAGCGCGAGATTTTCCGTCGCCGCATGTTTGAAGCCATCGCCATCGTCTGGAAAGCGATGGGATGGCACCCGCAGGATGAGGATTTTGTCACCCGCAAACAGCAGGATAAAAGCGTGGTGCCGGTTCCTGAAATCCAGATGGAGTGGGATGAAGCCAGCTGCGGTCAGCTGGTCTGGCTGTATAACGAAGCGATCTCCCGCTTTGGCGGTCAGACCGAAGCCTTCTTCGCCTCCCTGGCCCGCCCGGACCGTGAGCCTGAGCCGGGTAGCCAGCCGGGCCGCGCGCTGCGCGTCGCGTCCATCGACATCGGCGGCGGCACAACGGATATGGCGATCACCCATTATCAGCTGGACGACGGTTCCGGCAATAACGTCAAGATCACCCCGCAGCTGCTGTTCCGTGAAGGGTTTAAGGTTGCGGGCGACGATACGCTTCTGGATGTGATTCAGCGCTACGTGTTGCCCGCCCTGCAAACGCAGCTGCAGAAATCCGGCATCGCGGACGCCTCGCTGCTGATGGCTTCGCTGTTCGGCGACTCCGGGCGCATCGATACCCAGGCCGTGCTCCGTCAGCAAACGGCGCTTCAGCTGTTTATGCCGATTGGCCATGCCATCCTTGCCGCGTGGGAATCGAGCGACGTTGACGATCCGCTGGCCGGTCTGCATGCCACCTTTGGCGATCTCCTGCCGCAGAAACCGACCCGTAACGTGATGAATTACCTGCAGCAGGCGATCGATCATGCCCTGCCTGCGGGTTCAGACGCGTTTGACCTGTTCGCCGTGCCGCTGCACGTGAATTTCCGCGAAATGCAGGATGCGATGCTGGCCGGGCAGTTTACGCTGGCCTCGCCGCTCCACGCGGTGTGCGAGGCGATATCCCATTACAGCTGCGATATTCTGCTGATCACCGGACGCCCCGGCTGCCTGCCTGGCGTTCAGGCGCTCATTCGTCATCTGCAGCCGGTGCCGGTCAACCGCATCGTCTGGCTGGATAAATACCAGGTGCACGAGTGGTATCCGTTCAGCCAGCAGGGGCGCATTGGCAACCCTAAATCGACGGCCGCGGTGGGAGCCATGCTCTGCAGCCTGGCGCTCGACCTGCGTCTGCCGCGCTTCAACTTTAAAGCCGCGGACATTGGCGCGTATTCAACCGTGCGGTATCTCGGCGTGCTGGATAACACCGTCAATACCCTGCGCGAGGAAAACGTCTGGTATCAGGATATCGATCTCGATAAGCCGGGCGCGAAGCTCGACGCACGCCTGCACTTCCCGCTGCGCGGTAACGTCACCCTCGGCTTCCGCCAGCTGGCGAACGCGCGCTGGCCCGCCACGCCGCTCTACACGCTCAGCATTAACTCGGCTGAACTGGCGAAAGCCATTGCCGGTGACGGCGTGCTGAACGTGCGGCTGAAGCTCTGTGGCGGCAGCAAGCAGGAAGGCCCGGAGGCCTTCGAGCTGAGCGATGCCTGGCTGCAGGACGGCACGCCGGTTGCGCCTGACGCATTAACCTTCAAACTGAATACCTTGGCCGATCGCCGACACAGCGGTAGCCACTACTGGATCGACAGCGGGAGCGTATACCTGAAATGACAGCGACGACGACCACCACTCAGGCCTTAATCGGGTGGATTAATGAGACGCGCCTGAACGCCCCTGTGCTGGATAACGATGCTGACGCCCTGCTTGCTCGCATCAACTCGGCGCAGGCGCGGGAGCAGGCCATTGAACGCGCCATGACGCGCCAGAGCAGCATTGGGCTTTACGGTCATTCGCAGAGCGCGAAAGCCCATCTGCTGTTATCCCTGTGCGGCAGCGGTAATGGACGCCTGAACGTGACGCCGGGCCAGCGCACCTTTGACTATTTTTCGCATATCAATCCGGGACATGCCCTGACCAACATGGCCGTCCGCTTCACCCGGGAAAGCCCGGAGGTGGCGGATGAGGCGTTCCCGCTGCGTCTGAGCCTGGTCACCGAGGCCGAACTGGTACAGCTGTTTATTGCCCGCACGACGCTGCATCCGCAGATGCGCGCCGTAGATAAGGCGGTCATTGAGACACGTCTGGATAAATGGCGCGGGCTGCGCCAGCCGCAGGGCGTGCCCGGTATCACCCCTCAGGAAGTGGGTGCAATTGCCCGCTTCTGGCAAAGCACCGTACCCGCCGCGAAACAGCAAATTGACGATGCCCTGTGGCATGAGTTCGCCCGGCTGGTGCCATCGCTCGATCTCAGCACGCGGGCCAGCGTCTGGTCGCTGCTGTGGGGCGAGCAGCAGGAGTTGACCCAGCAGTGGTTAAAACTGGCCCATGTGCTGCATCAGACCAGCCATGCCAGCGAGCTTGCTGCCCCGCTTAGCCTGCTGGTGGACAGCTTTGGCCTGCCGGGTGAAGGGTTCCTTACGCACGACGGTACGTTAGATCTTCAGGACGCACAGGAGACGCTGCTTCATCCGTTGAACAGCGGTGAAATGCTAAACGCCATCAGCATCCCCGTCGACGTGCTGGCCTTCCTGACCCGCGAGCTGGTGCTGCCGGTTGAGAACGGCGCGCTGGATAACGTCGATATTATTGATATTCCGGTTTTTGAAGATAACCGTGCCGACCCGCTACGCCAGGCGAAATCCCAGTGGCTGCTCGAGCATTACCGTCAGCAGCTTCAGCCTGATGTGCTGGTGATTTGTAATGCGACGGCGCAGCACGAACAGACGGCCAAAAAAGCAAAAGTGTTGATGAACTGGGTCAAGGAGACGCAGCCTGCTGAAGAATCTGCCCTGCCGGGGCTGGTGTGGGCGATTACGCCACACGACGCCCGCTTTACCACCCGGCAGAATCTCGATGAAGCCGTACAGCATCTGCTCGGAAAGCCGGGTTTACGCTGGGGCACGCTGCAGGCGCTGGACAGCCACAGCATGCAGCGCGTCATCGAATGGCTGTCTCAGGCCACGCTGCCCGCGCAGCGACAGAAGCGTCTCAGCACGCTGAAAGGCCTGCTGCGACAGGAGCTCTCATCGCTGATGCAGAGCTATCTGGCACCTCTGGTTGAAGAGCCGGGGACAAGACGCGCTCAGGCCGAAAACATGGTGCGCACGCTGCAAAGCAGCGCCGCCCGTCACGGCGAACTGCTTGAAGGCCTGCTGCCGCCGCTGAAAGCCTTTGAAACGCTGCTCGCCGTTCAGCAGCCGCGCGAGGAGCAGGTGAACGGGCTGTTTACGGACACCATTGACCTGTTTGCCGAGAATGCGCAGGAAAGCACCGGCCTGTTCCAGACAAAAGACAAAGCGCGTCTGGCGCACAGAGTCTGGATGAATCATCTGCGTCAGTGGAGCCGCAATGAGGCCACGGCCGCGCGCCTTGGGCTGGAGCCTTCGGTATTACAGCAAATCGCGGATGTGCTGGTGGTCACCAGCTACCGACTTGATCTGCCTCAACAGCTTCAGCGTATCGTCGAAGCGGATAAAAGCAGCGCGGCACAGCTGCATGCCGTGATGGGCAATTTCATTGGCTGGCTGGGTTACGACCAGACGCCCGTGGCGTTACGTCCGGCAAGCCGCATCCGCAAGGGCCAGTCAATCTTCGTTACGCCAGTGGTAAGCAGCGCCGAGCCCCGCTTGACGCGACTGGGGGAACAGCCTGTGCATGCGGCCACCGCGTACGTTTACGACTGGCTGGTCGCACTCTATAGCCGCGCGATAGAGAACATTGATTACCAGCATCCGCATGATGTTCAGCCCGGTGCGCGTCAGGCCTTACACGCGTTATTACGCTAAACGCTGATTAACAATGTAGCCGCATTTCTTGCCGGGTGGCGCTGCCGCTCACCCGGCCTACATTCTTCATCGTTGTCGGCCCGTGTAAGCGTAGCGCTGCCGGGCGAAACTTTTGCGCACATCACTCCGTCATACACTCGGCTAACGTCTGTGCCAGCGCAGACGGGTTTTCCCACGACATCGAGTGCCCCGCCGCAGGGATGATTTTTACCTCAACGCCCTTTTGCTTCAGATTGTCCACATCGTCATCCGGCAGGGACAGCTCGCCGAAAATCAACGTTACCGGGCAAGGAAGTGACAGGAACTGCGCTTCCCATTCGGGCTCAACGCCTGTCACCAGGCTCAATGCGCCCCGCCAGACGGCATACGGCGCATTGCTTTGCAGACACCCCGCCCACGCCGTTTTTTCCGCGCTGAGCATGGCGTCATAGCCCTGGTTCAGAAACTGTTGCTCGGTTTGCGCTGCAATAGACCGGCTAAACATCCCCCCACCCGCATGAAAATTGGGCTCTGACACCATCAGCCCCTTCACGCGCGTTGCAAGCAGCCCCGCCGTTTCGATTGCAATGCTGCCGCCCATGCTGTGGCCATATAACCAGAAGACATCCAGCTTAAGGTCGTCAATCAGCTCCGCCACAACGTGGGCCTGGTCGGTGGTTTTATAGCTGTAGTGTTCAGGCTTGTCGCTGTAGCCGCTGCCGGGCAAATCGATGAGAATCGCTCTGCGCGCGCCAAACAGCGGGTCATGAGCGACACGGGGATATTCATAGGAAGAGGCGCAGCCCAGCCCGTGAATGAACACCACGGGATCGCCGGTGCCGGGCAGGTCATGCCAGCGCACGGTACAACCGGCCTGCTGCGAGTAAAAACTGTTCATAAGCACTCCTTTTACGATGTACTGTGTATTTATACAGTTACCGTATCTGGAATGCCATATTCATCTTTTAAAAATGGAAGCGTGCTTCAGAAAAGCGAGACCAGCAGCGCAACCGGAAAGCTCATTGGCCAGGTTGACCCCACCAGAAAAGCGCTGAGCAGGCGGATACGTTTGCGGTCTTTAGAGAGGAACCAGGTAATTAATGCGCAGATGGAAGCCATGATTGCGTAAAAAACCAACATCTTTTGATACAACGTCATTCTGTATACCAGAGCCGAAAAAATAACCGCACGCAATATGCGTCATATGTTGATACAGATCAAGTTTTTTCGTTACAGAATAACCACTTAAAAATTACGGATAATAACAATTGAGTATCTTGCGTAACACTCATGGCGGGCGTGGGAAACGCCTGGCCGCGCATGCGACCAGGCGCGACGGACTTAGTGTTTGATCATGACATGCCGCACGACCGTATAATCCTCAAGCCCGTAGACCGACATATCTTTGCCGTAGCCGGATAATTTCATGCCCCCGTGCGGCATTTCGCTCACCAGCATAAAATGAGTATTCACCCAGGTGCAGCCGTACTGCAGGCGCGCGCTCAGGCGATGGGCGCGGCCCACGTCTTTGGTCCAGACCGATGACGCCAGGCCATACTGCGAATCGTTCGCCCAGGCCAGCACCTGCGCCTCGTCATCAAACTCGGTGACGCTCACCACCGGGCCAAACACCTCCCGCTGAACGATGGCGTCGTCCTGTTTTGCCCCCGCCAGCAGGGTTGGCTGGAAGTAGTAGCCCGCCCCCTCTTTTTTGCTTCCGCCCGTGACAACGCGGATATGGCCGAGCGCTTTCGCCTCATCGACCGCCTGACAGACGCGTGAAAGATGGGCGGCCGAGCTGAGCGGGCCCAGTTCGGTAGAGGCATCCTCCGGCGCACCCATTTTAAGGCTGGCGACCGCTGCGCCCAGCTTTTCCACCAGCGCGGCATAAATGCCCTTCTGGGCATAAATACGGCAGGCCGCCGTACAGTCCTGCCCGGCATTGTAGAAACCAAACGTCCGCACCCCTTCGACAACCGCATCCAGGTCGGCATCATCAAAGACGATAACCGGCGCTTTACCACCCAGCTCCATGTGGGTGCGTTTAATGGAGGATGCCGTATGGCCGATGATATGTTCCCCGGTAGCAATCGAACCGGTCAGCGAGACCATACGAACTTTTTCATGCCCGGTAAGCGGATCGCCCACCGTTTTACCGCGACCAAACAGGACGTTCAGAACACCTGCCGGGAAGATATCTTTTGCCAGTTCTCCCAGCTTCAGCGCGGTCAGGGGCGTGATCTCTGAGGGCTTAATCACCACGCAGTTCCCAGCCGCCAGGGCGGGCGCTAGCTTCCAGGCCGCCATCATCAGCGGATAGTTCCAGGGGGCAATAGAGGCAACCACGCCCACCGGATCGCGGCGGATCATCGACGTGTGGCCGTCGAGGTACTCCCCGGCGGCCAGCCCGTTCAGACAGCGGGCGGCCCCGGCAAAGAAACGGAAAACGTCGACCACCGCCGGAATTTCATCACCCAGAGCACAGTGCAGCGGCTTGCCGCAGTTGAGGGATTCGAGCCGGGCAAAGTCCTCCCCATGCGCTTCAATCGCATCCGCCAGCTTCAGCAGGCACTCGGCACGCGTCTTCGGCGTGGTTTGCCCCCACTCCGCAAAAGCACGGTCGGCCGCCTGAACCGCCGCGTCGACCTGAGCCGCTGACGCCTCGGCAATCTCCAGCAGGAGTTCTCCAGTGGCCGGGTTATAGACCGGCTGTTTCTCTCCCTCTCCGGTTACCAGTTTTCCCTCTATCAGCAGTTGTGTTTGCATAGCATTTTCCTGTTGAATTCACTGTTATTTCCCGCTGCCGGCGATGTTCTCGCCGTCGCGGGTTAGCCACCAGGCTCCCAGAATGGGGATGGTCGTCACCAGCATCACCAGCAGTGCTACGACGTTGGTGACCGGCACGTCGCGCGGACGGCCGAGCTGATTGAGCAACCACAGCGGTAACGTGCGCTCGTGTCCCGCCGTAAACGTTGTGACGATTATCTCGTCAAACGACAGGGCAAACGCCAGCATTCCTCCGGCCAGCAGCGCGGAACCCAGATTGGGCAGCACCACATAGCGGAAGGTTTGCCATCCGTCGGCCCCGAGATCCATCGACGCTTCCACCAGGCTCCAGGAGGTGCGTCTGAACCGGGCAATCACGTTGTTAAACACCACCACCACGCAAAAGGTGGCGTGTCCCACCACGATGGTGAAAAACCCCGGCTCAAGGTCAATCGTTTTGAATGCCGTCAGCAGCGCCAGGCCGGTGATGATCCCCGGTAACGCAATCGGCAACAGCAGCAGCAGCGAGATCGCATTCTTGCCAAAAAACTCGCTTCGCCACAGCGCCGCTGCAGCAAGCGTGCCAAGCACAAGGGCAATCGCGGTGGACAGCGCGGCAATTTGAAGTGACAACGTCACGGATTCAATAATATCGCCGCGCCCCGCCGCCACGCTAAACCACTTCAGCGTCAGCCCCTGCGGCGGAAAGCTAAAGGCCGCGTCTTCGGTGTTAAAGGCATAGGTCGCGATAATCAGCAGCGGGAAGTGCAGGAAGATGACGCCTCCCCAGGCTGCCACTTTCAGGAACAGCGGTGCGCGTTCAGAGTGCATCGAATGCTCCCAGACGTTTCACGAACGCCAGATAGAGTGAAATCAGCACGATGGGCACCAGCGTGAACGCGGCGGCCATGGGCATATTGCCAATGGCACCCTGCTGCGAGTAGACCATGTTACCGATGAAGTAGCCCGGCGGCCCCACCAGCTGTGGAACGATGAAATCCCCCAGCGTCAGGGAAAAGGTGAATATTGAGCCTGCCGCAATACCCGGGATCGCCAGCGGCAGAACGACGTAGCGAAAAGTCTGGCGAGGACGCGCGCCGAGGTCGGCTGAGGCCTGAAGTAGCGAGGCAGGCAGGCGTTCCAGCGCCGCCTGGACCGGCAGGATCATAAACGGCAGCCAGATATAGACGAAGACCAGAAATCGCCCCAGACCGGAGGTGGACAAGGTGTTGCCGCCAATCGCCGGGAGCGTAAGGAGTGAGGTCAGGATCGGCTCCAGCCCCATATGGTTGAGAAACCACTGCGCCACCCCGTCCTTCGCCAGCAGCAGCGTCCAGGCGTAGGCTTTGACGATATAGCTCGCCCACATTGGCAGCATCACAGCGATATAGAAAAACGCTTTCCACTTGCCGCGGGTGTATCGCGCCATGTACCACGCCATCGGGAAGGCCAGGATGGCGCTGGCAATCGTCACCGCAATCGCCATGGTTAACGTGCGCAGGATAATGTCGTAGTTTGCAGGGTTGAAAAGCGCCTGAATGTTCGCCAGGGTCAGATCCGGCGTGACGGCCATGGTGAAATCGTCAAAGGTGTAAAAACCTTGCCACAGTAGGGTCAGAAGCGATCCTAAATAGACGATGCCAAACCACATCAGCGGCGCGAGCAGAAGCAGGAACAGGCCGAGCGACGGTTTACGCCAGAACAGCGCCGTCATGCGGCTTAAGCGGCCGTGCGAGGCGGGAGGATGCGCAACGCTCATAGACATTTCACCTCTCCTCGAGCAGGCGAATCATCGCCTCGCGTGACCACGACGCCATCACCGCCTGCCCCGGCAAAATGCCGCTCAGCGGCGAGGTTTCACTGAGATTAGCCTGGCTCACCAGCAGCTTGGCACCGTCGGCGAGCTTCAGCTCCAGCCGCGTGGCCGCACCCTGATACTGAACGGCCTGCACGATACCCTGAACCTGAACGTCTCCGCCCTCATTTAGGCGAATATGTTCCGGGCGCAGGGAATAACTGCCTTCCATACCGCAAATTTTCTGCGCAAGGCCCGCATCAAAGACGTTAGAGGTGCCGACAAAACCAGCGACAAACGGCGTGCGCGGACGCATGTAGAGATCGCGCGGGGTATCCACCTGCTCGATGCGCCCGTTATTGAACACCGCCACCCGGTCTGACATGGAAAGGGCCTCGCCCTGATCGTGGGTGACAAAAATAAATGTGATACCGAGTTCCTGCTGAAGCTTCTTCAGCTCGAACTGCATCTGTTCACGCAGTTTGAGATCGAGCGCACCTAAGGGTTCATCCAGCAGCAGGACGCGCGGCTCATTGACAAGCGCCCGGGCAATCGCGACACGCTGCCGCTGGCCGCCGGAAAGTTGCGAGGGTTTGCGGGCAACGGCAAAGCTCAGGCCCACTTTTTCCAGGGCATCACGGGCCTGCGCATGGCGTTTTTTCTTGTCGATGCCTTTGACCATCAGCCCGTAGGCAACATTGTCGAGAATCGACATATGCGGGAACAGCGCGTAGTCCTGAAAGACGGTGTTCACATCCCGCTCCCAGGGAGGCAGTTCGCTCGCCTCTTTGCCGAAGATAGAAATCGTGCCGCCTGACAGCTGCTCAAAGCCGGCAATCAGACGCAGGCAGGTGGTTTTGCCGGAGCCCGAAGGCCCCAGCATGGAGAAAAATTCTCCGTCACGAATAGCAATGGTGACCCCATCCACCGCCCGTACGTCGCCGTACAGACGGGAAACATTGTTAAACTCTACCGCGTACGTCATGTTCTGCTCCCGGGCAATTAACGACCGCCCATGATGGCGATGTAATCCTGCGTCCAGCGGCTATAAGGGACAAATTTGCCGCCTTCTGCGATGGGGGTTTTCCAGAACATGATTTTGTCGAACTCGTTATAACCGTTTGTTTCGCAGCCTTTATCGCCCAGCAGCGTGCTGGCCTTACACCCTTCTGCAACCACGGGCAGGGAGCCAAACCAGGCCGCCAGATCGCCCTGCACTTTCGGCGTCAGCGACCAGTTCATCCATTTGTAGGCGCACATCGGGTGTTTTGCCTGCGCGTGCAGCATGGTGGTGTCCGCCCAGCCGGTCACTCCCTCTTTCGGAAAGACGGTGGCAACGGGCTGGTTTTCGGCCTTCAGGGCATTCGCCTGATACGGCCAGGCGCTGGAGGCCACGACGCCTTCATTTTTGAAGTCGCTCATCTGGACGGTGGTGTCATGCCAGTAGCGGTGGATCAGCGCGTGCTGGTCGCGAAGCACCTTGAGCACGGCGGCATACTGTTTTTCGGTGAGCTGGTATGGGTCTTTGATACCCAGCTGCGGTTGAGTGGCTTTGACGAACAGCGCGGCATCGGCGATATAAATCGGCCCGTCGTACGCCTGCACGCGTCCCTGATTGGTTTTACCGTCCGGCAGATCCTGTTTGGTAAAGACTACGCTCCAGCTGTCCGGCGGCGTCGGGAAGGTTTTGGTGTTGTACATCAGCAGGTTTGGCCCCCATTGATACGGCGTACCGTAGACCTTCCCGCCGACGTTAAACCATTCCCCTTTCACAATCCGCGCGTCGAGCGTTTTCCAGTTGGGGATGAGGTCGGGGTTAATGGGCTGGACGCGTTTCCCCATGATCAGGCGCAGGGAGGCATCACCGGAGGCGGTGACCAGGTCATATCCCCCTTTCGCCATCAGGCTGACCATTTCATCCGACGTGGCCGCCGTTTTGACGTTGACCGCACACCCGGTCTCTTTTTCAAACTGGGTGACCCAGTCATAATTTTTATCCGTCTGTCCGCGTTCGATGTATCCCGGCCAGGCGATAATATCCAGCCGACCTTCCCCCTCGCCGATGGCCTTTGGTGGTTCTGCGGCTTGCGCTGTCATGATAGTCATGCCGAGCGCGCACAGGCTGCTGCGGGCAAAATGTTTGCTCATAAGAGTTACTCCTGTCGCAATGAAATTTAGCGGCAGCCGTGCCGTAAAAATATCTCCCTTATTAAACGTAGACCGCGCAAATGCGCCGCACCGTACGGCTTCAGGAAATTTCATCAAGGTGTGACCGAGGGCGCATTCCCCGTTAACTGGATTATAGACAAGGAGTTAGCCGCGAGAGACGGTATGCAGATTTCCTATGACAGGACACCGCGAAATATTCGCCGTGCCGTCATCAGGATAAGAATTGATTATTTAAATAACGCAGAAAAGTTTATTCCATCATCGTGCTAATTAATTTTCCTAACTGAATGACCGCCTGCTCTTCTCGCTCTCCCCAGGCCCAGGAGGTATTAAACCGGAAGAACGGTGTCCATGCGTCGGAGGTGGAAAACATCTTTCCGGGAGCAATGCTGATATGGTGCGTTAAGGCTTTTTCGCTCAGCAGCCCCGCATCCAGCTGCGCCGGAAGCTCCAGCCATAAAAAGTAGCCGCTGTCGTTATGGTGAATTTTGACGCCGGCAGGCATATGGCGCAAAAGAGACTGCCAGGCCTGCTGTTTTCGCTCGGCGAGCGTCCGCCGCAGCCGGCGCAGATGGGCGTCGTAGCGTTTCGTCGCCAGATAATCCACCAGCGCCAGCTGCACGGGTGAGCTGGTGGAGAGCGTGCTCATCAGCTGCAGCTGCTGAATGCGTCGCGCGTGTTTTCCTGCCGCAACCCAGCCGATGCGAAAACCGGCCACCAGGCATTTTGAAAAGGACGAGCAGTGCAGCGTCATGTCCTGACGATCCCATGCTTTCGCCGGGAGCGGCTTTTCGCGGCCAAAATAGAGCTCGCTGTAGACATCGTCTTCAATCAGGGGGACGTTGTGCTGCGTTAACAGCGCGACAAGCTGCGCTTTTTTCTCCGCGCTCAGCGTGAAACCAAGCGGGTTCTGACTGTTGGTCATGATCCAGCAGGCTTTAACGGGGTACTCCTTCAGCGCCTGTTCAAGGGCATTCAGGTCAATCCCCTCGCGAACATCCGTCGCAATCGACAACGCTTTGAGCTTCAGGCGTTCCAGCGCCTGCAGCGCGCCGTAGAAACACGGGTTTTCGACTATCACCCAGTCGCCCGGCTCGGTTACCGCCTGCAGGCTGAGATTGAGCGCTTCAAGCGCACCTGCGGTGATCACAATCTCTTCCGGGGAGATGTTCATCCCCTGCTGCGCGTAGCGACGGGCAATGGCGTGGCGGAGATCGACGTTACCCGGCGGCAGGTTCTCAATCACGCTCATCGCCGTCGCGGTTTTGCTGACGTTCGCCAGCGAGCGGTTGAGCTGCTGCAGCGGGAAAAGTCGTGGATCGGGAAACGCGGAGGCAAAAGGAACAACGGACGGGTCGCGGCTGGCCTGTAAGACGTCGAAGATGTAGGTATTAATATCCACCACTTCGTCACGCATCACCTGGGCAGGTGGAGCAGGCTGATGTGCGGTCGGGCGCGAGGCAACGTAATAGCCCGACTGCGGTCTGGCGACAATGCGCCCCTGACTTTCCAGCATCTGATACGCGTGGCCAACGGTCATAAAACTCATGCCGCTGCTCGCCACCTGCTCTCGCAGCGAAGGCAGCTTATCGCCCGGCAGCCATACGCCAAGCTCAATCTGCGAGATAATTTGTTGCGCCAGACGCTGGTATTTTTTCATCAAATTCTCCTTGTGACCGACAGTGTATATCAGCAGGAGAAAAAGAGAAGATTTAGCTAACTGTTATAGTTCGTGAAACAAATTACTTACGGTACTCGGTAACGTGGCTTTGCGCCTGGCGTGCAGCGGCCAGGTGATCGAGCGTGATCATCGACGATTTGCAAAAGATGCATTTCGCGCCGAGTGGGTTTTTCTCAGACATATCAAAAACTGAGGTACGGTACTGCGAGCCATGACAGCATGGGCAGCGGAAATGAATATAAGAAGTCATAGGATTCTCCTGAAACGTAAAACGTAAATTACTAATGGGCCGATTGGGCAATAATGGTTTTAAACAAAACGAATCGGAAAGTAGATAAAGACCCAAGAGAGGCTGCGGAGAGGCACAACGTGATGAGAACTGCTTTATAAAACTACGTCAGATATTTATTTGGACTCAAAACCAGAAGACCATTAACGCACGGCGCAGACGACAAGGCAAGCGGTTTTATGCGTAAAATTCATAAAAATAGGGTTTTTATTCCTCACGCGAGGTATATCAGATCGCTAAAGCATGAGTTTTAAGCCAACTGTTATGGTTAAAAATCACTTTTCTGCGTCTGATAGTCCGAACTTTGCCCCTATACCATAACAGCACACCGTTTGACATTGAGGCTGTGCATGTTTGGTTTAGATGCTTTTCACCTTGCACGGATACAGTTTGCCTTTACCGTATCCTTTCACATTATTTTCCCGGCCATCACCATCGGCCTGGCAAGCTACCTTGCCGTACTCGAAGGGCTGTGGCTGAAAACAAAAAATCCGGTCTGGCGCTCGCTGTACCATTTCTGGTCGAAGATTTTTGCCGTCAACTTTGGCATGGGCGTGGTCTCCGGGCTGGTGATGGCCTACCAGTTTGGCACCAACTGGAGCGGATTTTCACAGTTTGCGGGCAGCATTACCGGCCCGCTGCTGACCTATGAAGTGCTCACCGCCTTCTTCCTTGAAGCCGGGTTCCTCGGCGTGATGCTGTTCGGCTGGAACAAAGTTGGGCCTGGTCTGCACTTCTTCGCCACCTGCATGGTGGCGTTGGGCACCATTATCTCCACCTTCTGGATCCTCTCGTCGAACAGCTGGATGCAGACCCCGCAGGGCTATGAGATCGTCAACGGTCAGGTGGTACCGGTGGACTGGTTCGCCGTGGTGTTTAACCCCTCCTTCCCTTACCGCCTGCTGCATATGTCGATAGCCGCATTCCTGAGCAGCGCCCTGTTTGTGGGCGCATCCGCGTCATGGCATCTGCTGCGCGGGAATAATACCCCTGCCATCCGCGCGATGTTTTCGATGGCGCTGTGGATGACGCTGATTGTCGCCCCCATCCAGGCCATGGTTGGCGATATGCACGGGTTGAATACCTTAAAGCACCAGCCCGCCAAGATTGCCGCCATTGAAGGCCACTGGGAAAATCCGCCGGGTGAGCCTACCCCGCTGCTGCTGTTTGGCTGGCCGGATATGGAACAGGAGCGCACCCGCTTTGGGCTGGAGATCCCGGCGCTGGGGAGTCTTATCCTGACGCACAGCCTGGATAAACAGGTTCCGGCCCTCAAAGAGTTTCCGAAGGAAGACCGTCCCAATTCCACCATCGTCTTCTGGTCATTCCGCATTATGGCGGGCCTGGGCATGCTGATGCTGCTGCTCGGGGTGATGGCACTCTGGCTGCGCTACAAAAAACGCGTGTATTCGTCGCGCCCCTTCCTGTGGTTTGCGCTGCTGATGGGGCCAACCGGGCTGATTGCCATCCTGGCCGGGTGGATCACCACCGAAGTGGGCCGCCAGCCGTGGGTGGTCTACGGACTCCAGCGAACGAAGGATGCGGTGTCTGCCCACGGTGACCTGCATATGAGCGTGAGCCTGCTGGCCTTCTTCGTCGTCTATACCTCGGTATTCGGCGTGGGCTACAGCTATATGGTGCGCCTCATCCGAAAAGGCCCACAGCCGCATGAATCATTCGCAACCGAGTCCGACGGACGTCCGGCGCGCCCGCTTTCTGCCGTCACAACTGAACATAAGGAGCAGCCATAATGGGTATCGATCTTTCCATTATCTGGTTTGTGTTCATCGTCTTCGCCACGCTGATGTATATCGTGATGGACGGTTTTGATCTGGGGATCGGTATTCTGTTCCCGGCCACGCAGAACGCCGACGATCGCGACGTAATGGTCAACAGCGTCGCGCCGGTCTGGGACGGAAATGAAACCTGGCTGGTGCTTGGCGGTGCCGCCCTGTTCGGCGCATTCCCGCTGGCCTATGCGGTGATCGTTGATGCCCTCACCATTCCGCTAACATTAATGCTGATCGGACTTATTTTCCGCGGGGTGGCATTTGAGTTTCGCTTTAAAGCCACGCCTGCCCACCGCCCCTTCTGGGATAAGGCGTTTATTGGCGGTTCAATTCTGGCAACGTTCACCCAGGGCGTGACGGTAGGCGCAGTCATTAACGGCTTTACCGTCACCGGCCGGGCCTATACCGGCGGCCCCTTTGACTGGTTTACCGCGTTTAACCTGTTTTGCGGCGCGGGGCTGGTGGTGGCTTATGCGCTGTTAGGCTCTACCTGGCTGGTGATGAAAAGCGAAAACGCGCTGCAGCAGCGGATGCGTGAGGTGTCCAAAATGCTGTTAATCGTGCTGCTGGCGTTTATTGCGGCGATCAGCCTCTGGACGCCGCTGGCGCAACCGGCCATCGCTGCGCGCTGGTTTACGCTGCGGAATCTGTTTTATCTGCTGCCGGTCCCTGCTCTGGTGGTGATTTTTAGCCTCTACCAGTGGCGCTGCCTGAATAATCCCGCCAGCCATAGCCGTCCGTTTATTCTGACGCTGGGGCTGATATTCCTCGGCTTTAGCGGGCTTGGGATCAGCATCTGGCCGCATATTATTCCACCGTCGATCACCCTGTGGCAGGCCGCCGCCCCGACGCAAAGCCAGGGCTTTATGCTGGTGGGCGCGCTGTTGATCATTCCCGTTATTCTGGTCTACACCTTCTGGAGCTACTACGTGTTTCGCGGCAAAGTTCAGCATGGGGAGGGTTATCACTGATGCAACAACCGGTCTGGAAAAGATTACTGTGGCTGGCCATTATCTGGGGTGGCAGCGTACTGGCGCTGGCTGCTGTCAGTATGCTCTTCCGTATGCTGATGACGGCGGCAGGGTTTAAATCGCATTAACGTCATTCCGGGCAACCGCTGCGTTGCCCGGTACTTCCCCCCGCACTTTCAGATAAACCCCATTAACGCACGGCAGAGTATCGTTACACTGGAAAAAGATTCACGGTATTTATAGTTTGAGAAGAAAAATGAAAAAGCTCATTGCGTTAAGCGTTATTAGTCTTGTCCTTACCGGGTGCGTTAATCCGGGTAAAGCCTCCGTACAGCCGGAGCAACTTAAAAACCACCGCTTTGTGCTGGAAAACGTAAACGGTAAGGCCGTGAAGACCGCGACAACGCAACCTGAGATCGGTTTTAGCGCGGTGCCAGATATCAGCCTGGTTAATAACATCAGCGTTTCTGGCCAGATGTGTAACCGCTTCAACGGACAGGGGAAATTGTCCGAAGGCGAGCTTAAGGTTAACACGCTGGCCATGACGCGTAAGCTCTGTACTGAGCCGCAGCTGAATGAGCTGGATCAGACTATCGGCGACATGCTGCGCAAAGGGGCGCAGGTCGACCTGACTGAGGACCAGTTAACGCTGGCGACAGCCGATAAAACGCTGATGTTTAAGCGTGTAGAATAATCAGTAGTTACCGCAGCTTCCAACGGCAAGCGACTGTTCGCTACAGCGTTTGCCGTTTGGCAAGGCGCACATCCCAATAGCAGAACCATCAAGCTGGCGGGCGACAGACAGCGAACCGCCAATCATCGCGCAGTTGGCCTGACCTGAACTGGACATTGCCGCTTTCATTCCCGGCGCCACGTGGGCTGCCGTTGCCTGCTGGACTGGCTCACTGCTACATGCCGACAACAATAATGCGGCACACCCTACCAAAAATGCTGAGCGCATGCTCTCTCCCCCATGAATAATGCGAAACCTATGCATAATAGGCATCACATCCCGTGTCGTCGAGAGCGGAAGTGCGTATTTATGCGCTCCGGAAACAATTTCTCGCAATTTTTTCGCCAAAAGTTTGATCTACTCATTGATGGAAAGAATACCAAGGACACAAAAGCGAAAATCGTAAAATCCCCCGTTTGCTAGAATACACAGATAATATTCAGGGTTTGTTGCCGTAATACAGACCCCTATTTTTTTGCGCAATGTAAGGGTGTTGTCCTATGCAAACTATTGACGGTAATGGTGCAGTTGCCTCAGTCGCGTTTCGCACCAGTGAAGTTATCGCCATCTACCCGATTACGCCAAGTTCTACCATGGCCGAGCAGGCGGACGCCTGGGCGGGTAACGGGTTAAAAAACGTCTGGGGCGATGTCCCGAGAGTGGTTGAGATGCAGTCTGAAGCCGGGGCGATTGCCACGGTACACGGTGCGCTTCAGACCGGCGCGCTTTCCACGTCGTTTACCTCCTCACAGGGATTGCTGTTAATGATCCCTACGCTTTACAAACTGGCCGGTCAGCTGACGCCCTTCGTTCTGCACGTTGCCGCGCGCACCGTTGCCACCCACGCGCTCTCTATCTTTGGCGATCACTCTGACGTGATGGCCGTGCGCCAGACCGGCTGCGCGATGCTATGCGCCAGCAGCGTTCAGGAAGCGCAGGACTTTGCCTTAATTTCGCATATCGCCACGCTCAAAAGCCGCGTGCCGTTTATTCACTTCTTTGATGGTTTCCGCACCTCTCACGAAATCAACAAAATCGTCCCGCTGGCCGACGAAACTATCCTGAATCTGCTGCCGCAGGCGGAAATCGACGCGCATCGCGCCCGGGCTCTTAATCCTGAACACCCGGTTATTCGCGGGACATCGGCGAACCCGGATACCTATTTCCAGTCCCGCGAGGCCACGAACCCCTGGTACAACGCGGTTTACGACCATGTTGAACAGGCAATGAATGACTTTGCTGCCGCAACCGGCCGTGAATATAAGCCGTTTGAGTACTACGGCCATCCGCAGGCGGAACGGGTAATTATGCTGATGGGTTCAGCCATAGGGACCTGTGAAGAGGTGGTAGACGAGCTACTGACGCGCGGTGAAAAAGTTGGCGTGCTTAAGGTGCGTCTCTATCGTCCGTTCTCGGCTAAACATCTGCTTTCGGCTCTCCCTGAAAGCGCCCGCGCTGTGGCGGTGCTCGACCGTACCAAAGAGCCGGGCGCGCAGGCGGAACCCCTCTATCTGGACGTGATGACCGCCCTGGCAGAAGCCTTTAATCACGGCGAACGTGAAACGCTGCCGCGCGTTATCGGGGGGCGCTATGGTTTGTCCTCCAAGGAGTTTGGGCCGGACTGCGTGCTGGCGGTATTCAACGAGTTAAGCGAGGCGAAACCCAAGCCGCGCTTTACCGTCGGCATTTATGATGATGTGACTAATCTGTCCCTGTCATTGCCGGAAAATACCCTGCCCTCGACCGCCAAACTTGAGGCGCTCTTCTATGGTCTGGGCAGCGACGGCAGCGTCTCCGCAACCAAAAACAACATTAAAATCATCGGCAACTCAACGCCGTGGTACGCCCAGGGATACTTCGTTTACGACTCCAAAAAGGCAGGCGGCCTGACCGTTTCCCACCTGCGCGTGAGCGAACAGCCCATCCGCTCTGCGTATCTTATTTCTCAGGCTGATTTTGTTGGCTGCCACCAGCTGCAGTTTATTGATAAATACCAGATGGCCGAGCGCCTGAAGCCCGGCGGTATTTTCCTCCTCAATACGCCGTACAGCGCGGACGAAGTCTGGGGGCGGCTGCCGCAGGAAGTTCAGGCGGTGCTGAACCAGAAAAAAGCCCGTTTCTACGTGGTCAACGCCGCGAAAATTGCCCGCGAATGTGGCCTTGCTGCGCGTATTAATACCGTTATGCAGATGGCCTTCTTCCACCTGACCAATATTCTGCCGGGCGACAGCGCGCTGATGGAGCTGCAGGGTGCGATTGCCAAAAGCTACAGCAGCAAGGGCCAGGAGCTGGTCGAACGAAACTGGCAGGCGCTGGCGCTGGCGCGCGAATCGCTGTTTGAGGTACCGCTTCAGCCGGTGAACGAGGCAAGCCCGAACCGCCCTCCGGTCGTGTCCGATGCGGCGCCCGATTTCGTTAAGACCGTGACGGCGGCGATGCTGGCCGGTCTGGGCGATGCCCTGCCCGTCTCTGCGCTACCGCCGGATGGCACCTGGCCGATGGGCACCACGCGCTGGGAAAAACGCAACATTGCCGAAGCGATCCCCATCTGGAAAGAAGAGCTGTGTACCCAGTGCAACCACTGCGTTGCGGCCTGCCCGCACTCTGCCATTCGTGCCAAAGTGGTTTCTCCAGAAGAGATGGAAGCCGCGCCGGCCAGCCTGCACTCGCTGGATGTGAAATCTCGCGATATGCGCGGACAGAAATACGTTCTGCAGGTCGCGCCGGAAGATTGCACCGGCTGTAACCTGTGCGTCGAGGTGTGTCCGGCGAAAGACAGGCAGGATCCGGAGATCAAAGCCATCAATATGATGTCGCGTCTGGAGCACGTTGAAGAGGAGAAGGTCAATTATGACTTCTTCCTGAATCTGCCGGAAATCGATCGCAGCAAACTGGAACGTATTGATATTCGTACGTCACAGCTGATTACGCCGCTGTTTGAGTACTCTGGCGCCTGCTCCGGCTGCGGTGAGACGCCGTATATCAAGCTGCTTACCCAGCTGTACGGTGACCGAATGCTGATTGCCAACGCAACCGGCTGTTCATCCATCTACGGGGGCAATTTGCCTTCTACGCCGTACACCACCGACGCGAATGGGCGCGGTCCGGCGTGGGCAAACTCGTTATTTGAGGACAACGCCGAATTCGGACTGGGCTTCCGCCTGACCGTCGACCAGCACCGCGCTCGCGTGATGCGCCTGCTGGAGCAGTTTGCCGGGCAGATCCCGGCTGAGCTCAATGACGCGCTTCACGCGGACGCGACGCCAGAAGAACGTCGTGAGCAGGTTGCCGAGCTGCGCCGCGCGCTTCAGGGCGTGGCGGGGTCTGAACAGCTGCTGACCGACGCTGACGCCCTGGTCGAAAAATCGATTTGGCTGATTGGCGGCGACGGCTGGGCTTACGATATCGGCTTTGGCGGACTGGATCACGTGTTGAGCCTGACCGAAAACGTCAACATCCTGGTTCTGGATACGCAGTGTTATTCCAATACCGGCGGTCAGGCGTCGAAAGCCACACCGTTAGGTGCGGTAACGAAATTCGGTGAACACGGTAAACGCAAGGCGCGCAAAGATCTCGGCGTGAGCATGATGATGTACGGTCACGTTTACGTCGCGCAAATCTCGCTGGGTGCCCAGCTTAACCAGACGGTAAAAGCCATCCAGGAAGCGGAAGCATATCCTGGCCCGTCGCTGATCATTGCCTACAGCCCTTGTGAAGAGCATGGCTACGATCTGGCCCTCAGCCACGACCAGATGCGCCAGCTGACCGCGACCGGCTTCTGGCCGCTGTACCGGTTCGACCCGCGTCGTGCTGACGAGGGTAAATTACCTCTGGCGCTGGATTCGCGTCCGCCGTCGGATGCCCTGGCCGAGACGTTAATGCAGGAGCAGCGCTTCCGTCGCCTTAACGCCCAGCAGCCGGAAGTGGCTGAGCAGCTCTGGAAAGATGCCGCTGCTGACCTGCAAAAACGCTATGACTTCCTGGCGCAGATGGCGGGTAAAGCCGAAAAACCGACCAGCGAATAGTTCCCCTGCCCGGCTTATCCGGGCATTTTTTGCCATAAAAAAAGCCCGGCGTATTCACACCGGGCGAATCCAGATAATCATTGAATATCTATTTAGTTTCCTTAATAGCATTCATGTTAATTATGGATGAATCATCTTACAGGCATATAACGGCTTCAAGATTACATTAATTAAACCCTGATTAATAATTTCAATTTAATATACTTACTTTTAAATCATTCATAAAATAAATGATCATTTCCGCCGATTTATTCGGTTAAGATTTTACTTAGTTCGTAACAATTATATTTTATTACTCTTACACAGGAGTGATTTAGCATGAGACAACTTTCTTATTCTGAAAGTTCAACAGGTAATTAAATAAAAACAACTGCAAAGGAATATCACAATGCAAAGAAAAGTACTGGCTCTGATGATTCCGGCTCTGTTAATGGCTGGTTCTTCACATGCAGCAGAAATTTATAATAAAGACGGTAACAAATTAGATCTGTACGGAAAAGTAGATGGTCTGCACTATTTTTCCGATAACAAAGGTGCTGACGGGGATCAAACCTATATGCGTCTGGGTTTCAAGGGTGAAACCCAAATTAACAACACGATGACCGGCTATGCGCAGTGGGAATACAACATTCAGGCTAATAACACGGAAGGGTCTGATAATCAGTCCTGGACGCGTCTGGCCTTCGCCGGTGTAAAAGTCGGTGACTACGGCTCCTTCGATTACGGTCGTAACTACGGCGTGATGTACGACGTGGAAGGCTGGACCGATATGCTGCCTGAGTTCGGTGGCGACTCCTACACCAAAGCCGACAACTTCATGACCGGCCGCGCCAACGGTGTGGCAACCTACCGTAACACTGACTTCTACGGTCTGGTGCAGGGTCTGAACTTTGCGCTGCAGTACCAGGGCAAGAATGAAGACGCCAGCAACAATCAGGAAGGCACCAACAACGGTCGCGATACGCGTCACGAGAACGGTGACGGCTTTGGTATCTCTACCACCTATGACTTCGGCATGGGGATTACTGCGGGTGCCGCGTATACCTCTTCTGACCGCACCAACGAGCAGGTCATGAATACCACTGCGGGTGGTGACAAGGCGGATGCATGGACGGCGGGCCTGAAGTATGACGCCAATAACATCTACCTGGCGGCAATGTATTCTGAAACCCGCAATATGACACCGTATGGTGATAACACCGACGCCGTGGCGAACAAAACCCAGAACTTCGAAGTGACCGCGCAGTACCAGTTCGACTTCGGCCTGCGTCCGTCCGTCTCCTACCTGCAGTCTAAAGGTAAGGACCTGGGCAACGGCCAGGGCGACCAGGATCTGGTTAAATACGCTGATGTAGGGGTCACCTATTACTTCAACAAAAACATGTCCACCTACGTTGATTACAAAATCAACCTGCTGGATGAAGATGACAGCTTCTACAAAAACAACGGCATCAGCACCGATGACGTCGTAGCGTTAGGCCTGGTTTACCAGTTCTGATTGTCAGAGCCCGCATAATCATGCGGGCTCGCCTGTTTTTTTGAATTTCGTCACAAAAGAGAGTCTCAGAAAGGGATTGGTTGAGGGTAAGTTGAAAGAAAGCTGGTTAAACTGCGGTGATAGCCCTTTCGTCACTAAGGATAACAGCGTTGTTTGGTCGTGTATCCCTTGCCGTACTTACCCTTTTAGCATTGTTGTGGATGGCGTTAATTTTTGATTTTGGTGATATTGTCGGGCATCTCGGCGCGCTGTTAAACCATCTGGATGGCAGTTAACAGGGTTGCCTGGGAAATAAAAAGCCACCAGCAGTGCCGGTGGCGGGTAAACGCGTATGTCGCGTTATTTTTTCACAGGTTGAGGCTTTTTATCACCTGATTCAGGGGCCTCACGCGGATCGTCTTTTTCAACACAGAGCATAGTTTCTCCTGTTTCAGTTACCCACTGCCTACTATAGCCGGAGGAGTAAAAGAGTGGCCAGGCGGCAATCATGCCTGCTCTTCCCCTTTCTCGCGAAAAGAGAGATAACCTAATACCCCACTATCCCCATCCATGGGATGGTTAACGCCGTCCATCACCTTCACCTCTGGAAAATCAAAAGGTGAAACGTTTTCAAAACAGGCGACATTAACGCCATATTCGTTTGGGTTAGAACGCCGCTGATGGAACGTGTAGATCCCGCATACCGAGCAAAAGAAATGCCGTGCCGTTCCCGTGTTAAAACGGTACTCGGTGAGCTTATCTTCACCTTTGGTCACCTTAATGCCTGACAAAGGCGCAGAGACAACGACCGCACCCCGCATGCGACAAAAAGAACAGCTGCAGCGCCGCGCGGTGTTCAGGCCATCAGTGAGCTCAACGGTGAACGCCACCGCGCCGCAATGGCACTTCGCATTACGTCTTTCAGCCATGAGCTATACCCCTTTTCTCACCAGCTCGGCGGCTTTCACGAAAACCTCATCTTCTACGCCATCGCCTTTTTGCCTGCCGAGCCTGACCAGTTCATCGACAATGCTGTTGCGATGGATCGGTTTTTGCGCTGAAACCAGCCCAATAACGGCGGCCCCAATCGCCAGCCCCACTAATCCGGTTTGTTCATCTTTGTTTTTCATATTCATGCTCCTGGTACAACAAACAAGCGTAGCAGGAATACGGTAAAACGGAATGCGGGGCACATGCTCTGTGAATATTATTTAAACAGCTCAGACAGGTACGACTTCTAAAATTGACAGATACGAGTGGGTGTCTATTATTTTGTTCAACTTCAGATTGGTCTGCTCAAACAAGGCCTGATACGCAGACTCTGTTCGTGCCCGCCCCCCATCAAAGCTTGTTAACAGAAGAAGGTCAATTTCGAATCGTCCCAGCTCATTATTTTCTTTTTTAATAAGCGGCTCAAAAATTAATAGTCGGGCGTTTTCTTTCATAGCCTTTCTGCAGCATTGAAGGATCTGAATGGCCTTCTCATCAGGCCAGTCCATCAAAATATATTTAAGCAGGTAAATGTCCGCTACAGGACAGGCTTCAAAAAAGCTGCCCTCAACGGTCTTCCATCGACGGTTATCCTTTAACAGGTGCAGTCTATTCCGCTCAAGCACGTCTTTTTGATCGAAAAGGATCCCCGTTAAGGTCGGATTTCGACGTAAAACGGCCAGCAATAAATTCCCCAGCCCACCGGCGATATCGGCAACGACAGCGTTTTGAGGGAACGAATAGCTATCTGCAATGACCTCATTCTCTACGGATGACATAGAGGCCATACCGGCATGAAAAACGTTGCTGTCAGCTCCCCTATCGTCATGCTGCCAGTAGTCGTAAAAAGGCTTACCAAACAATTCGTTAAAAACAGGTTTGCCTTGCAATATCTCATCCATTTTAGCCGCTGGCTGCCAGAATGTTTGGTCAGTCAGCATGAGCACCGCCGCGCGCAAGGAAAATTCATGCTCAGAACAGAGGAGTTGTGCTGAATGGCTAAGACTGTATTCAGCTTCAGATAATTCGTTGAAAACTCCACGAGAGGACAATAAGCGCATGATTCTATGAAGATAGTCAGCGTCGACATTCAGCTCCTTCGCCAGTTGCTTGACGGATTTTTTTCCTTCAACCAGAAGATCTGCGACGCCTAAGACCGCGACCGCCCGAAGCGCTGCCTGCCAGACAAAACCCATGCTTTGCTCTAACAGACACATTCCTTCTTTACGGCTTAGTAAATCCAGACTATTACGTTGCAACATTTTCTGCTCCATACCAGTAAAGATGTGTTGAACAACTAAAACGCCGCTAGCAAGCGTAAGTCTGGTAATGCGCTTTATCCATAACGTCAGAAAGGATTATTTATGCGATTTTGTACCGTTTAGCATACAGTCCATTTAAATACGTAAAAAACCAGGGCCACTTACCCTTTATATTGATTAGTAATGCATTAAAACTATTAACTTAGAAATGATTGCGTTACATCCAAAAAAATGCCTGTCGTAATACAGGCATTTCATAGTTAGAATCTCGGTGCCAGTCCATATTTTGGCGTTTTGATATTTGCCGCCCAAATTTTAATATCATTTTGCAGGAGAATAGTGAAATCAGATTTCAGGTGCATCACCATGCCATTGACGCTTTCCGCATCCACCACTGAAAAATGCTCAATTCTGTTTTGCCCTATCTGGACACAATTATATTTTGCGGGCAGCACTTTACCATTCACATTCAGCGGTAGACTATTCTCACCACAGCGACCTTCCGTAATATATGACACGAGCAAATTAGCGGATTTCCTTCCAGGCTGGGATACGCTCACCATAACCGGGAAACCTTCCGAGGTTTGCGTCATATCGTAAAGAACCGCGTTTTTGATATACCAGGTATTGTATTCTCTCTCCTGAAAAGCAGACCAGGAAGGCGCAGAAAAGACCACCAGCACTGCCAGTATAATAGACTTTATTTTCATGGGATGTTGTCGTCCGTGTTGTTGCACGTATTATTCAGATTGTGCAAAAAACAGCAACAACTTAAGAATAGTCCTACTACTATTGGCAGTGACGGAGGGATTAATAAAACGGAGAATAAGACGATAAATGGTAAACCGCCGCCATCATGGCGATGCTGGCGGCGACGCTGATGAAAAAGTAGGTTTTGAAAGGCTGCTTTTGGGTTTTATGGCGAAAGAGTTGTTGGCCCACAATGGCGCCAGGCCAGCCACCTGTCACGCCAAATATCAGTAAAGTCGCTTCCGGCACCCTGCGCATCCCCTTCCGCGCCGCCATTTTATCGGCGCCATACATGACCAACGTCAGTACATTGATCGCCAGAAACCACATGACCAGAGGATGGGTAGAAAGAAGGCTGCCGAACGCAGCGAAAATCAGGAGTAAATAACAAAAGCGATTAAGGGTCATAGCTCGATTCACGGGGTATTTAGCGGTTTTGGATGACGCATTATACGCTAACTAACGAAAATCTCAGAGTGAGACGGCTATTCTAAATGCAAACTGCGCCCTGGGCATCACTGGTTAACATTTAAACTGCCGTAATAAGTAAGCATTTTTTCATTATGCTTTAGCGGACAGCATTTTTTTCTTAAAAAATTAACCTGAAACGTCTTACGTCGAAACACAGCGTAAGAGCATTGTGTTAACAAAACAATAATCATTACATCCATTAATCTTAAGAGGAACGCGGTAATATTGATTAGAATCAAATTAAACGTTAGGCAGCTAATATTCCCACTCGCCCATTTGCTTTAGAATTAAAAACACAATGTTGAAAACAATTAATTTGACCACCTGGTCAATACATAACAAAATATCGCCGTGGTTAAAACAATAATGGTCTGCATTTTTTGGGGGATGATGTCCCCCCTTTTTATTTTCTCAGATACAACCGAACAAACATTATTCCACCCTGATCTTAACTTTTGGCTTCGACAAGAGAACTTTGACCAGTTCCTTAAAAGGAAGAGGTTTGTAAAAGAAAAACCCCTGTAAAAACCGGATATGATTGCGTGTGAGGTAGTCAAGTTGTTCTTCAGTTTCAACGCCTTCCGCCACGATGCTAATTGAGAGTTTTTTGGCCAACTCCAGTACCGAATCAAGGATTAGCGTTGAGTCCTCATCCGCGTTAACCCTGGCAACAAAGCTCTGGTCGATTTTAATGTAATCAATATGCAGATCCTGCAGATAGGACAGACCGGAATACCCCGTACCAAAGTCATCCAGCGCGATGGCAAATCCGTTGTTATGTAACTCATTCAATGTATTAACGAGATGTTCATCAATGTCGAGTGGTTCACGCTCCGTCACTTCAACGACAAGGTTAAGATCCTGTTGAGTAAAGCTGCGCTTGTAGTGGAGACACTCTTCAACAAAGGTGGACGCAACGATATGAGAAGCGCTGAAGTTAATCCCTACGTGAAACCCTTCCGGCAGCAATGTCGCAATAGCATTCATGTGTATTGCAACCTGCCTCATTAAGCTCTGAGTCAAAGGAATAATTAAACCGGACTTTTCAGCAAGAGGAATGAAGGATGCGGGGGAAATAAACCCTGATTGAGGATGCTTCCATCTGGCCAGCACTTCCACACCCCGTAAGGTTCCCTCTTTGCCGCTAACAACGGGTTGGTAATACGGAATAATTTCATTTCTGTAAATGGCGATGCGCAGTGACTCTTCGGGTGAGACATCCTTAGAAATATAGCGTTGAAGAATATAAGCAGAGAGAGACGATATTATCAGCAGGAATAACACTACGCCTCCGGCTCGATTGAATAATCTCTTAAGGCTAAAAAGAGGTGGAGAGTTAAATTGTACCGAGAATGGATAATTAGAGGCTTTTACCGTTAATACCTCTTTCTTCGTATGGTCTGCCGCCGTCACATCGCCTGTCAGACCTAAAAGGGTATTGCCTACTCTCAGGGAATATTCAACGCCATTTAATGGCATATCCAGCGCATCCCGGATATGACTATCGCTGATGCTAACGATGATTCGGCTTCCGGCGTGATTTGTCTGGTATAAGAGTACAGGCAGGCCGTTGACGGTACTTTCCGCAGGGACGAGTAACAATGATGATTCTGGTAGCATCGCGCTGTTGACCAACAATACGCGGTTTCCCGGTAACGAGGAGCACCAGACCGCATCATTTTTCAGGATAACGATCGTTCTCAGGTGAGGCTGTAATGCCGCCTCGGTGCCCAGCCGATATTGCCCTTCTGCATCACACTCATTCTCGGCAAGTTGCATTGCCATCTCAGTCGCATGACGAGCTTCTTTAAGAATAACATTCATGTTCCGCACGACGTAGTGCGCCTCTGCCAG
Source organism: Enterobacter sp. DC1 (assembly GCF_000568075.1). Lineage (NCBI taxonomy): Bacteria > Pseudomonadati > Pseudomonadota > Gammaproteobacteria > Enterobacterales > Enterobacteriaceae > Enterobacter > Enterobacter sp. DC1. The sequence continues at coordinate 165,985 of NZ_AZUA01000001.1, read as the reverse complement.
GCTATCGGCCCGTGCAGAATACCAAACCTGTAAATTAATGATAAAAACGCCGAGCAAAAACATTGTCGTGGCTGCAGCTACGGGGATAGATGCATGGCGCATTTAGGGTTCTCGATTTAAGTGAAGTAGCCGCTTCAACGATGCTGAAGTGATTGAATTGTTATTGTCTTAAGCATGGTCGATAACGTAATAATTACCATGCCAGGCGTCAGAAATGTTCTCGCTCACCAGATTGAGGGGAAACAAAAGGCCGCCGAACGGCAGCCCTGGTGGATAAGTGTCTATTAATATCGCTTTATTGTATTGATCGGAGTTCTTTCTGACCAGTCTGGCCGCTCGCCAGCCATGATTGCACGCTGCTGTGATGGCGTCACAGACTGGGTTATTTCAGGCATTGACTTGTATTCGGGTTGCTTAGGTGGACTGAGAACCAGATCGGAGCTGCAGCCTGACAGCAGGAAAATAGCCAGTAGAGATGAACTAAGTTTGAACACGTTAAACCCTTCCAATGGGATAATATTTTAAGAAAAAGCGTGGTGCTGAACATACATAGCCTAATCAAAATATATTCACAAGGTCAATGCGCGCAACCCTTTTTCCTGCCCCGGACTCGCAAAGGCGAACATCAAGCCGACGACTTTTTATCGAGAATTGACACCAGATTTACCGTGACCGGAAACGTGCCACGAAAGCCACCTGGATGGCTAAAATAACGTTTGCTTATCAACTCAGTCCGTGCCTTAATGATTTAGTTGGTTCGATGCAATACCGAATACAATATTTTACCACGCTGTCCTCATAACCAGGCGCTATCGCTGATATCCCCTCCTTTTGAGTCCATACGTTTTAGTCATTTCTTATCATTTAAAGAGTCTTTAAAGGAGTATTTATGTCTTCACGAATTCAAGGTCTGGTTAAGTGGTTTAATGAAGATAAAGGCTTTGGCTTTATCTCCCCCCTTGATGGCAGTAAAGATGTTCTTGTTCGTTTCTCTGCCCTGCAGGGAGAAAGCTTTAATACACTATTTGAAGGTCAGAAAGTCGAATTTGCGATTCTAAGCGGCGATAAAGGCCCTGCTGCTGCAAATGTCATTCTTCTGGATAGATAATATTATCAATGGCCCGTGATTACCAACAAGGTTTCCTGAGTAAACGGGCCCTGGATTATATGACTGTTATTGATAGCAACAGTCAGCATATTTTCTTAACGAGTACGCTAACCAATGTGATGAAGTGCAGAACTGCTGCATGAATGGTCTAAAACTCAAAGCTAACTCATTTTGTCAACTACTTTGGTTTAGAATCGTTGAGTAGATTTAAACAAAACGTGGCAGTACGGGCAGACAAGTTGAGCGCCCTTTTGCACGCGATTAAAACTATGCTCTGAATCTTTAGAGCAATTTGGGCATGAACATTTGACTAAATGATTTCGATGAGATTGTGTATTTTTACGTCCAGACATAGGCATCTCCTGATTTTACGGACTGCCACCATACACGTTAAAGCTAAAAAATGCTTGCTGTAGTTTTCGAATGTTCCTAAAAAAACACAGGGTGGTTTATGAAGAATGTCATCGTTTTTTTCAATGGGAAGCCTGGTAAAGTTATCACGGTACAACAAGGCGTTACGTCCGTAAGGCAAGAGTATCCGGATGGAGAAGAAATATATCTTCAGATTATGTCTGCCGGTTTCCCGTCTTTAACCGGCGATCGCAGCTTTGTTTACGTTGCCTCTGATAGAGAACTCACCTCTCAGAAGATACTTGATGCCGCAAAAAACCATTTGTGATGTGCATTTCCGGAAAAATCTCAGCCACGTCACAAATGGAAAGATAAAACCTCAGTAAAATCGCCGATATTTGCGGCGAGCGCTTTTAGGTTTTATTTTTTGAATTAAAATAATAAAAACGCCTAACAATTAAAGCCTGCTAAATGCAGACGTTTTTTTATAAAACCTGCAAATATAACCCTCCCACCTTTATTTAAATAACATTGACTAAAACTCGACACTTCTTTTCATTAAAACCTGGCTCTTTGCGGGAACTAATGCAAAAGAAATGAGTCAAATGAAAACCCTTACCAGAAAAGATTTTTTTATGACATCTTATATTGTAGTAACCACTGTTGCCGTTGTGATGGGATTGATAACCTTGAGTTTGATTAAAGTTTGGGTCAGCACGTCGAACAATCCTGACAATCTGTGACCTTATCGCAAGCCGCTTAAAGCGAGGCCACTTCCGTTTCTGGTAAATCAATGATAACCAGTGTGCCAAAACTGCCTGTTTCTACAGTATGGGGAGTGCCAGCTTTAGCGATATAGAGCTGTCCAGCCGTTACAGAGATTTTTTTACCCTTCACGCCCAGCTCCAGACGTCCATCAATGACCAGTAACCCCTCGTCATACTCATGTACCTCTTCCATCACAGAGCGTTCATCCATTCGTAAAACTTTGAGATTTGCAGTTCCAATGCGGCCCAATACATGAGAGTGCCAGGTCTCCGGTAAGGCAAGTGCTTCGGTTTTGAGTTCATAAAGCGACATAACGTCATTCCTTTTGATGTTCATTTAACGCTCTTATGCCATATAAGTTCCCTGCGGTCATATAACAAATATGGAAAACTACCCCGAGTAAAATGCTATATGAGATCCTGAAATCACAGCGCACGCTAACAGTGTTGCAGCGCCAGTTATAATCCCGCTGTAAAACGTGCTGGTATTCGCCGCCGGAATCCGTACCATACGCGGCATACAATGTTTGGCCCTGCTGGCTCCGAAGGTAGTACTAAATGCAAGAGAATCAAGAGATTAACAAAAAAGAGCAATACAACCTCAATAAACTGCAAAAGCGACTGCGCCGTAACGTGGGCGAAGCCATTGCAGACTTCAACATGATTGAAGAAGGTGACCGCATCATGGTCTGCCTGTCAGGGGGTAAAGACAGCTATACCATGCTGGAGATCCTGCGTAATCTTCAGCAAAGTGCACCGGTGAAATTTTCCCTGGTGGCGGTCAACCTTGACCAGAAACAGCCGGGCTTCCCGGAGCACATTCTGCCGGAATACCTCGAAAAGCTGGGCGTTGAGTATAAAATCGTCGAAGAAAATACCTACGGCATTGTGAAAGAGAAAATCCCGGAAGGGAAAACCACCTGCTCACTCTGCTCTCGCCTGCGCCGCGGCATTTTGTATCGTACCGCGACGGAGCTGGGCGCGACCAAAATTGCGCTGGGCCATCACCGCGACGATATCCTGCAAACGCTGTTCCTCAATATGTTCTACGGCGGCAAGATGAAAGGCATGCCGCCTAAACTGATGAGCGATGACGGCAAGCACATTGTGATCCGCCCTCTCGCCTACTGCCGCGAAAAAGACATTGAGCGTTTTTCTCAGGCTAAAGGATTCCCGATCATTCCATGTAACCTGTGCGGCTCTCAGCCGAACCTGCAGCGTCAGGTAATTGGCGACATGCTGCGCGACTGGGATAAGCGTTATCCGGGTCGTATCGAAACCATGTTCAGCGCGATGCAGAACGTCGTCCCTTCCCATCTCGCGGATGTGGAGCTGTTCGACTTTAAAGGCATCAACCACGAGTCAGAAGTCGTGAACGGCGGGGACCTGGCGTTTGATCGGGAAGATATTCCCATGCAGCCAGCGGGCTGGCAGCCGGAAGAAGATGACAATCAGTTTGAAGAGCTGCGTCTGAACGTGCTTGAAGTGAAGTAAGCGATTAGCGTCTCAGAAGGACCTTCTGAGACGCTCCATTCTTTATTTCAGCAGGCGTACGCGACAGGTTTTACCCTTAATTTTCCCGTTTTGCAGCTGCTTCCATGCCTTATGGGCAACCGCCTGGCGAACCGCTACGTAGACATGCGCCGGATGGACCGCAATCTTGCCGATATCCGCCCCGTCCAGCCCCACGTCCCCGGTCAGCGCCCCTAATACGTCACCTGGACGCATCTTGGCCTTTTTACCGCCATCAATGCACAGCGTCGCCATTTCAGCCTCCAGCGGCACAAGGCTGACGCTGGCCGGTGCATTCATCCAGTTCAGCTTAATCTGCAGCATCTCAGAGAGAATATTGGCGCGCTGCGCCTCTTCCGGTGCGCAGAAGCTGATCGCCAGACCGCTGTTTCCCGCGCGCGCGGTACGGCCAATACGGTGCACGTGCACTTCAGGGTCCCACGCCAGCTCATAGTTCACCACCAGCTCAAGGGATTTGATGTCCAGACCGCGCGCAGCGACGTCGGTTGCGACAAGAACGCGGGCGCTGCCGTTAGCGAAGCGGACCAGCGTCTGATCGCGATCGCGCTGTTCCAGATCGCCATGCAGCGACAATGCGCTCTGGCCGGCGGCATTCAGGGCATCACAGACCGACTGACAGTCTTTTTTGGTATTACAGAACACCACGCAGGACGCAGGCTGATGCTGGCTGAGCAATTTCTGCAGGAGCGAAATTTTCCCCTGCTGCGAGGTTTCAAAGAACTGCTGCTCGATAGCGGGCAGCGCATCTACGCTGTCGATTTCAATGGTGAGCGGATTTTTCTGCACGCGCCCGCTGATGGCGGCGATAGCCTCCGGCCAGGTCGCGGAGAACAGCAGCGTCTGACGATCGGCCGGGGCGAAACGGATCACCTCGTCAATCGCATCGCTGAAGCCCATATCCAGCATCCTGTCTGCCTCGTCCATCACCAGCGTTTGTAACGCGTCCAGTGAGACGGTGCCTTTTTGCAGGTGATCAAGCAGGCGGCCGGGCGTGGCGACAATAATGTGCGGCGCATGCTGGAGTGAATCACGCTGCGCGCCGAACGGCTGTCCGCCGCAGAGGGTTAAAATCTTGGTGTTGGGCAGGAAACGCGCCAGGCGACGCAGTTCACCCGCAACCTGGTCTGCCAGTTCGCGGGTCGGGCACAGCACCAGAGACTGGGTCTGAAAAAGCGCCGCATCGATGTGCTGCAACAGGCCAAGGCCAAATGCCGCCGTTTTCCCGCTGCCCGTTTTCGCCTGCACGCGCACGTCACGGCCCTCAAGGATGGCGGGCAACGCGGCCGCCTGAACAGGCGTCATCGTGAGGTAACCCAACTCGTTAAGGTTATCAAGTTGGGCGGCGGGCAGAACATTCAGGGTAGAAAAAGCGGTCACAGTAGTCTCTCGTGGTCATCTTTGCGGTCAGATGGCGCGTATCCTCGCAGATCTCGCGGTTCGATGCGACAATTTAATCGGTTCTTGATCTGGCGGCGGATCGGGCATCGGCTGCGGACGCGGGATGGGATCGGGCATTGGCACCGGATCGGTGGGGATGGGATCGGATTGACGCGATTGTTGCAGTAGCAGAGCGTTCAGGATGCTCATCATTCCCTCCAGAATTTGCTGTCGTCCCTTTTAGGGTAGACGCTGAGAATCAGGAGGCAAAAAAAAGCCGACTATGAAGTCGGCGTCGTACGAATCAATTGTGCTATGCAGTAATTCAAAAAAAGGAAGTAAGACAATATGGAGCGCAACGCCCATCGCTTGACGTTGCATTCACCTGCGGGAGTAATATTGCACCTTACGGGGTAGATGTTTATTGACTTCGCTCAATTAAAAGAGCGTTTTGATCCCGTGAAAAGCCGAAAAAAGCGTAAATTTACAGCCATTTACTACGATGCAACCACCATGCAACACCACCAATCAAAACAACTAACATCACGCAAAACGCGGTAAAGCCGTATCGATAAGCGCCACCCGGAATTCCCCCCAGGTTCACGCCAAACAGCCCGGTAAGAAACGTGCTGGGTAAAAACACCATCGCCATCAGGGACATCGTATAGGTTCTTCTCGCCAGAGACTCCTGCATCACCTGCGCGATTTCGTCCGCCATCACCGCCGTTCTGGCAATACAGGAATCAATCTCGTCCAGCCCGCGCCCCAGCCTGTCGGCAATATCCTGCATTCTGCGTCGCTGATCGTCATTCATCCAGGCGAGCCTTTCGCTGGCAAGACGCGCATACACGTCGCGCTGCGGCGTCATGTAGCGGCGCATCACAATCAACTGCTTACGCAATAAGGCCAGAAAACCGCGGGGCGGGATCTGCTGATCGAGCAGGTTATCTTCCAGGTCGATGATTTTGTCGTGCAGCTCTTCAATAAATTCACTTGCATGATCGGTAAGGGCGTCGCAGACGTCCACAAGCCAGCTGCCGCAGTCGACCGGCCCGGTGCCTTCTTTCAGATCGTTGACGATATCGTCCAGCGCGAGGACTTTACGCTGCCGGGTGGAGACAATCAGCCCATCGTCCATATAAACACGCATCGCAACCAGCTGGTCCGGGCGTTCATCCGTGCTGCCGTTAATGCAGCGCAGGGTGATTAGCGTCCCGTCCCCCATTCGGCTTACGCGGGGCCGCAGGCTTTCACCCGCCAGCGCATCGCGCACGTTGTTGGGCAAGAGCGGCGTCGAAGCCAGCCAGTCCGCGCTGTCCGGATGGGTGTAGTTCAGATGTAGCCAGCAGGGATGCGCACTATCGATCACATCATTATCTTCCAGCGGTCGCGCACCGCCCCGACCGTCCAGCACCCACGCAAAAACTGCGTCTGGAACGTTAAGTTCAGATCCTTTAATGCTTTCCACAGCGCCTCCACCTTTTAAGCTCTTCGGTGTCAGTCTAGCTTTCATCAGGTGTTAAGCAACAACTATGTATCCCATCGCGCTGAAATCGTTCAGGAAATGTACATGTCGTGCGTTTCGCCCGGCGGCGCTACGCTTGCGCGGGCCTACTGTGAAGGGGGTAATGTATTGATATTGTTGCAGAGTGTAGGCCGGGTAAGCGCAGCGCCACCCGGCAAGAAAAGCGGCGACATGATTGCGGGTTTTCAGAGCGAGTGCTCTGGCCGCTGGAGGAAGGATGGCGAGCCGGTAGATGATAAGGAAGAGGAACCCGGGTCGAGCCTGAAATTACGCGTTCGGGTCTGCAGCTCAATCACCTGATTACGCAGTACATCAGACGAACCGTTGAGTTCCTCTGCCATTGCCACGTTACTTTGCGTGACCCGCTCCAGCTCCGATAGCGCCAGGGTAATCTGAGAAATGCCTTTCTCCTGCTCTGAGGTTGACGCGGAAATGTCGTCCATTAAGCGGCTGACATTCCCCGAACCCGTCACGATTTCATGCATGTTTTTCTCTGCCTGTGACACAACGCTGGCTCCCTGCGTAACGTTACTGCTGGTGACTTCAATCAGCGTTTTGATATTCTTCGCGGCCTCTGCGCTGCGGTGTGCCAGGTTCCTTACCTCTTCCGCGACCACAGAAAACCCCTTCCCATGATCGCCCGCCCTTGCCGCCTCAACGGCCGCGTTGAGCGCCAGGATATTCGTCTGGAACGCAATGCCGTCAATCAACGAAATAATCTCCGTCATCTGCTGCGCGCATTCGGTAATGGACTGCATATTGCTGGCGACCTGCCCCATCAGCTCGCCGCCCTTGCGCGCCTGTAACGTCGCCACATTTGCCTGCTCGCTCGCCAGGCGGGTGTTATCGGCATTGTTTTTGGTGCTCGCGGCCATTTGCTCCATGCTGGCTGCGGTTTGCACCAAAGACGCAGACTGCTGCTCGGTTTTCACCGATAGCTGAGCGCTCCGTGCCGAGAGCTGGTCCGATAGGGTCATGGCGGTTTGCGATGACGCCCTGATCTCACGCACCAGCGTCGCAATATTGCCGGAAAGGCTGTTTATGCCGGGGATGAGTCGGCCCGCGCAGTTATTGCCGAATTCAGGGATAGAGACGCCAAGGTTGCCTGCGGTCACCTCTTCAATACTTCTCTTCACCGTATTGATCGGCGTCACAAGATACTTCGTCATATAGACCCAGAGCAAAAATAGCGCAACGAAATTGATGACATTAAGCGAAATAAAGAGAGACGCATTGCTGGAAAATAGAACAACGACTGCTGCACTTACCAAAAAAAGAGAGAAAAGAAACCCGATAATAAAGGTCCTGACACTAATATTTTTTAGCATGATAATACCCACGTTTTATATTTTGGTCGGCACTAAGACTTATAGCATTGGCCCGAAAGTTTTTCATCGCAATCAACGCTTGTTTTTTGTTTCGCCGTTAGCATCCTGAGATTTGTCTTAAGTCAGATAAAAAAAGCGTATTAGTGAAAATGTTCTTCTCAGCATGCTGTGATACTGGTTTCCCACCATCTTAAGCGATAGTATCGCCCGCGGTGAGACGACACGATCGCCCTCATATTTAAGGAGCTTTGCTACAGTTATTCGTTCTTGTTTAGCAACGCTTAATATATTAACAAGAGAATATATTTTATATTCTTAATAAGTTTTAGAGTATTAATATGACTGGTCATTTTTCACGATAAATAACTAATATGGTTTGAATGCGCATGTTCGTTGCCCGATAAAGATGTACCCGGCAGGCGAAATCAGTAACCCTCTCAGGCGTGGGATTGCATAATGCTCAATATATCGTGGGACCCTGTGTTAATCGCTATCTCTTATCTGGTGGCGTTTATCGCCTCCTTTGTGGCGCTGGACAGCGCCGGAAAGATCCCCCTCTCCAGCCGAAAGGCTGCCCTCTTCTGGCGCATTGCCGGTGGGGTCACGCTGGGCATTGGCATCTGGTCAATGCACTTTATCGGCATGCTGTCGATGCAAATGCCCATGATGATGAGCTACGACCTCTGGTTAACCCTTGCTTCACTGGGCGTCGCGGTGGTTGCATCGGCCACGGCACTTAATATTGCCGTCGCGGGCAAAAAACTTTCTCCCTTCCGGCTGATCTTTGCCACGGCGATCCTGAGCGCTGGCGTGGTGTCTATGCACTACATCGGTATGGCGGCCCTGATGCTGGACGGCAGCATCATCTGGGATCGCCGCCTCGTGGGGTTGTCCGTGGTTATTGCGGTTGTTGCCTCCGGCACGGCGCTGTGGCTGGCTTTCCGCCTGCGGGATAAACACAAAGGCGTCTTTATCAATCGCATTCTCGCGGCCTTCGTCATGGGTGCCGCCATTTGTGCGATGCACTATACCGGCATGAGCGCCGCGCAGTTTCAGGAAATGGCGCACACACGCCCCGGAGGGATTGGCGAGCTGGGGTTATCCATCTGGGTTTCAGTCACCACGCTCTGCCTGCTCGGGGTGATGTTAATCATTTCACTTATCGATTCCCACCGGCGCACCAGCCGGCTGACGGATAATCTGCAGCAGCTCAACCGCCAGCTTGAGCTACAGGCGCGTTTTGACGCGCTCACCGGGCTCGCAAACCGCCACCAGATGGATCTCCGCATGCAGGATTGTCTGCGCAGCGCGCTGCTGAGCAAGAAGCCATTTGCGGTTATTTTCCTGAACGTCGATCACTTCAAACGCGTTAACGATACGTGGGGTCACAGCGTCGGTGATGAGCTATTGATCACGGTCGCGCAGCGCATCACGGCCCGGCTTACGCGTGAGATGACCCTGGCAAGGCTGGGAGGCGACGCCTTTATCCTGCTGGTGCCTGAATGTGACGACGACAGGCTCAACGCCCTGGTCACCGCGCTGCTTGAAGATGTGCGACGCCCTCTGTCTGTCTGCGGGCACACGTTAAGCACGACGATCAGCGCGGGCGTCAGCCTCTATCCTCAGGATGGCGAAACGCTGCACGAGTTGAAGCTCAAGGCGGATGCAGCCCTACATCGCGTCAAAGAAGAGGGCCGCAACGGCTGGGCGATTTACCGGGCCGAGATGTCAACGGCGATCCCGGCAAAACCCGGTTTCCTGCAGGAGCTTTCTCAGGCGCTTGAGCGCGATCAGTTTGAACTGTGGTACCAGCCAACCTGGCATGCGGGAGAGAAAAACATTCACGGCTTTGAAGCCCTTCTGCGCTGGCGGCATCCTGAGCAAGGGGTTGTGCTGCCTAATCTGTTTATCCCCTCCCTGGAGCAAACGGGCTTAATTATTCCGGTAGGTAACTGGGCCATTGAAGCGGCATGCCGACAGCTTCATTTCTGGACTGAGCAAGGTTTCAGCCAGTGGACGCTGTCGCTCAACCTATCCCCCATCCAGTTTGAACAGCCGGATATTTTCCAGATCATCTCGTCGATGCTGGAAAAATATAGCCTGTCTCCGTCGCGGCTGATCCTTGAGGTAACGGAAAGCACCGCGCTTAAAAATCTGGACCGCAGCATTGAGTTGCTCAATGCGTTTAATCACGCGGGGATCGTCGTCTCGATTGATGATTTTGGGACGGGCTATTCCAACCTGCTGATGCTGAGCGTGCTTCCGGCAAAAGAACTCAAGATCGACAGAAGCTTTGTAACGTCGATGCTGGAAAATGAAAAAAGCTACAAGCTGGTTGAAACCATTATCAGTATCGCCCGGACCATGGAGATGAATGTGGTGGCAGAAGGGATCGAAACGGAAGAACAGCAGGCGGTTCTCACCCGTCTCGGCTGCGATTACCTGCAGGGATATCTTTTCTCCCGGCCCTTACCTGCCGAACAGGTACCGTGGCTACTGCTGCAGATAAACTCAGACAAACAGATTATACCCATTAATAAAATTCAAACGGACCCCGCATTTATTTCTCAAAAAAGTCATGCCTGACGGGGTTAAGTGGAGTATGTTTCAAGGGAGAACACGCGAGTCAATTCTGTCATGATTGCCAGGCACATGTTGTCGATGAACAGGAAACGCCTATGTCGCAACCTTGTTTTGATGCGTTAAATGTAATTAAAACACCCGTGTGGCTCGTTTCACCCGTGTCGGAAAAGATCATTTTTGCAAATGTGTCAGCAACGCAGATCATGGGTGATAAAACGCTCGATGACCTGCGTAAAGGGATCTATTCAGCCAGTGCGCAAACCGTCCTGTCGATGTATGTATCTGAACTGAAAACAGAGCAGGAGATCGTCGAAATCTGGACAACGAGCCGGGATGGACAGGATACGCCGTTAAGCTGTCGCCTCTCGCTTGCCCACTACGCGCCCTGGGGAGATGTGATTGTTTTCGAAGGCATCTCCCAACAAATACTCTCAGGATTGAAGGCCAGCCGTTCCGCTACCTACCGTCGGAAGAAACAGGGTTTTTATGCGCGCTTTTTTCTGACCAACAGCGCCCCGATGCTGTTAATCGATCCGGCCCGCGACGGTCAAATCGTCGATGCGAATCTGGCCGCGCTCAATTTTTATGGTTATTCACATGATGACATGTGCAGTAAGCATACCTGGGAAATCAATACGCTGGGGCGAGATGTGATGCCCATTATGACTGCGATTGCCGCGCTGCCCGGTGGTCATAAGCCGCTCAATTTTGTTCACCGCCTTGCCGATGGATCCACCCGCCACGTTCAGACGTATGCCGGGCCCATTGAGATCTACGGTGACAAACTGATGCTTTGCATCATCCACGATATCACCGAGCAAAAAAGGCTGGAGCAGGAGCTGGAACATGCAGCGTTACGTGACTCCATGACCGGGCTACTCAACCGGCGCCAGTTCTACGCGATTACCGATCAAAGCAGCCTGAATAAACTTCCTGCGCAGCAGCAATTTAGCCTGCTGCTGGTGGATACCGACCATTTCAAAAACATTAATGACCTGTTCGGCCATCTGAAAGGCGATGAGGTGCTTATCGCCCTTTCCCGGACGCTGGAAGCCTGTAGTCGGGAGGGCGATATGGTCTTCCGCTGGGGGGGCGAAGAGTTCGTTATCCTGCTGCCGCGCACCTCTCTCGATGCCGCGATGCAGATTGCCGAGTCAGTCCGCGCAGCCGTTGCCCGCATTACGATCCCGGGCTTGCCGCGGTTTACCGTCAGCATCGGCGTGGCGCGGCACAATCAGGGGGAGAGTATTGACGAGCTGTTTAAGCGTGTGGACGATGCGCTGTATCGCGCTAAAAATGACGGACGCAATAAAGTCCTTGCGGCATGAAACTGGAGTATCCGGAAAAGCCCCGCTACAATGCCCACCTCGGATCAATTAGCGTCAGGTGGGTAAAAGCCGCAATGGGAAAAACAGAAATAATACTCACCTTAATTATTTTGCTCCTTATTATATTTGGCTTCTGGTTTATTTTTAGCGGTGAAATCTGGTATCTCGTCGAGTTTCTTGAAAATAGCCTTTACCCGACCTTTGACGCACCGTAACGCACGTTTAATCGCTTGTTTCACCTACCGAATATGTCAGGTATCTGCTTCCCTTACAGCCGCGTAAAATACGCGGCGTTATCCTCCAACAACGTTGATAACGAATCACTTATTCATTTGCTTATGTTGCCCGTGCTCTGACGGGCTTTTTTATTTCCGGCAATTCACCCGCGCCAGGCTATATCTTAATCATCTTTATTGATAGAGGTGAGGAAAGATGAGCAAGAAGATCCTGATGCTGGTTGGCGATTACGCCGAAGATTACGAAACCATGGTGCCTTTTCAGGCGTTGCAGATGATTGGCCATCAGGTGGATGCGGTCTGCCCAGACAAACCGAAGGGCGACTACATCATGACGGCAATCCATGACTTTGACGGCGCCCAGACCTACAGCGAAAAGCCCGGTCACCGCTTTACCCTCAACGCCGATTTTTCAGCCGTAAAGGAGCAGGACTACGACGCGCTGCTCATCCCCGGCGGGAGAGCGCCCGAGTATCTGCGGTTAAATGAGGACGTCTTAAAGCTGGTACAGGCATTTGACGCCGCGCGTAAGCCGATTGCCGCGGTGTGCCACGGACCACAGTTGCTTGCTGCCGCGGGCATCCTGAAAGGACGAACCTGTAGCGCCTACCCGGCCTGCGCGCCTGAAGTACGCCTCGCGGGTGGACACTACGCCACTATCGGCATCGATCAGGCCCACGTAGACGGCAACCTGGTGACGGCTCCCGCCTGGCCCGCACATCCGCAGTGGCTGGCGAAGTTTAATGCGCTATTAGAATAACAGAGACCCGGCATCGGGCCACGCATAGCGGATGAAGCCGTACCGCGTATTGCAGACCTGGCGCATTCTCGCGCCAGGTCTCATAAAACATCAGTGCTTCTCGATAAACATCGTCCGGCTATACGCCACGTCTTCCGGGTTATTGATGGGGTAGCCTTTCACCCAGGGCTTAATCAGGCGACCATTGGTGTACTGGTAAATTGGCGCGATAGGCGCTTTCTCCATGAGGATTTTCTCCGCCATGTTGTAGTCCGTATTACGCGCTTTCGCGGTGGTTTCCAGCGTTGCCTGGTGGATAATTTTATCATAGGCCGGCTCATTGAAACGCGAGATATTGCCGCTGTGGGTGGAGGTCAGCAGGGACAGGAAGGTCGACGGCTCGTTGTAATCGCCTACCCATGACGCGCGGATCACATCAAAATTGCCGGTATTGCGGCTGTCGATATAGGTTTTCCACTCCTGGTTTTGCAGTTTGACGTCCACACCGAGATTTTTCTTCCACATGGACGCCACCGCAATGGCGATTTTCTGGTGGTTTTCCGAGGTGTTGTACAGCAGGGTCAACTTCAGCGGACGCTGAGGACCGTAGCCTGCGGCCTGGAGCAACGTTTTCGCCTGCGCATTCAGCTCCTGCTGGGACATCTGCTCGAACGGTGAAGGTTCAGGGGTGAAGCCCGCCGTCACGTCAGGGGTGAAATGCCAGGCCGGCTTCTCGCCTGTACCTAATACATTTTCTGCCATAATGCGGCGATCGATAGTCATGCTCAGCGCAAGACGTACCCGGGCATCGGCCGTCGGGCCCTTTTGCGTGTTAAACGCATAGTAATAGGTCCCGAGCTGAGGCGGCGTATACACCTGTCCCGGAATGTCCTTCAGGAGCTTCTGATACATGTTTTTCGGGAACGATTCGGTGATATCAATATCCCCCGCCAGATAGCGCTTAGTGGCGGACGATTCCTGATTAATCGGAATGAAGGTCACTTTTTGCAGGACTGTTTTCGCGTTGTCCCAGTAGTGCGTATTCGGCACGACGACCAGTTTTTCATTCACTACGCGGTCGTTCAGGACGTACGCGCCATTACCCACCAGAGCGCCCGGACGCGTCCACTCTTTCCCGCTTTCAACGTTCGCTTTTTGCACCGGATAGAAGGCGAAGTTCGCCGTCAGGTTGCTAAACCACGGGAGCGGTTTGTCCAGCTGGACGCGTAAGGTTCTGGCATCCACCGCCGTCACGCCCAGGGTATCTGGCGCCGCTTTGCCATCAATAATGGCCTGCGCGTTGTTGATGCCTGCCAGCGCCGCAAACCAGGCAAATTGAGACGTGGTTTTCGGGTCAACCAGACGCTGCCAGCTGTAGACAAAATCCTGCGCGGTGACGGGCGTACCGTCAGACCATTTCGCGTTATCGCGCAGGGTGAACGTCCAGATACGGTTATCGTTGCTCTGCCAGCGCGTCGCCACGCCCGGGGTTAGCTCCCCTTTCTCGTTCTGATTCACCAGCCCTTCGAAAAGATCGCGAATCACCTGAATCTCGGGTAATCCCACCGCTTTTGCCGGATCGAGCGAAGCCGGCTCGTCTTTAATATGCCTGACCAGCTCCTGTTTTTGCGCCAGTACCGTGCCCTGAGGCACATCAGCAGCGTACGAGAGTGTAGAGAGTCCGCACAGGTACAGTGCAGCGCAAAGACGCGAAACAGGATGCTTCATAAGATCCCCTTTGATGAATTCAGGTAACAAGCAGATGCGTAATTATTTGTTTCGAAACAGAGAAATGCAAATACCTTACGCCTGAATAGTGATTTAAGGCAATTCTCAAGCGTAACGGAAACTATTTGATTAACAGCGAGTTTTGCACAACACTGCCAGTAGAGACTTCTTTATCAGGATTTCGTATGGCAATCACCCGACCACGAGCTGAACGCGGGGCCTTTCCGCCGGGCGCTGAGCAATATGGCCGCTCATTTTTAGGCGCATCGCTGATCTGGTTCCCGGCGCCCGATGCCGATCGCAGCAGCGGTTTGATCATTGCCGGCACGCACGGAGATGAGAACTCGTCCATCGTCACGCTTTCCTGCGCGCTGCGAACGCTGACGCCGTCATTGCGACGTCACCACGTGATTCTCGCCGTCAATCCGGACGGCTGTCAGCTTGGATTACGGGCGAATGCGAGGGGCGTTGACCTGAACCGTAATTTCCCGGCGGCAAACTGGCGCGCCGGCGAAACGGTTTATCGCTGGAACAGCTCCGCCGAGGAGCGGGACGTGGTGCTGCTGACGGGAGACAAGCCCGGCTCCGAGCCGGAAACGCAGGCGCTGTGCCAGCTTATCCATAAGATCCACCCCGCATGGGTTGTCTCCTTCCACGATCCGCTGGCCTGCATTGAAGATCCGCGTCACTCCGACCTGGGCGCGTGGCTGGCGCAGGCTTTCGCCCTGCCGCTCGTCACCAGCGTGGGCTATGAAACACCCGGATCGTTCGGTAGCTGGTGCGCCGATTTGAGCCTGCCCTGCATCACCGCTGAATTCCCGCCGATTTCCTCCGACGAAGCCAGCGAAAAATACTTAAAAGCGATGGTGGAGCTACTGCGCTGGCAGCCTCAGAGATGAAGCACGCCGCTGGTAAAATTAAGCGCCGGTGAAACGTCAACCGCCAGCCACGTCGGGCCGTCCAGATCGGCAAAACGGACCTGATTGACCAGCGGCAGCGCCGCGCCGATCGCCCGGGATGTGCAGAGCATGCATCCCAGCATCAGGGAAAAGCCCTGCGCCTGCGCTTCCGCCGCCAGAGCCAGCGCTTCTGTCAGCCCGCCAGTCTTGTCGAGCTTGATATTGACCATCTCATAGCTGCCCTTAAGCGCGCTCAAATTCTCGCGGGTATGACAGCTTTCATCCGCACAGACGGGCAGCGGATGGATAAAATTCTTCAGCGCCGCATCATCCTTCGCTGGCAGAGGCTGCTCCAGCATCGCCACGCCCAGGTCAGCCAGCAGCTGGCATCGTGCGGCAAGCCCCTCGGGATGCCACGACTCGTTGGCGTCAACAATCAGCGTGGCCAAGGGCACCGCCGAGCGAATGGCGACCATCCGCTCGCTGATCAGGCGATCGTCGAGCTTCACTTTTAAGAGCGTGGCCCCGGCGTCATAGAGCGCTTTTGCGCTGGCGGCCATCTGCTCCGGCTCACCAATCACGACCGTTTGCGCCGTCACGACGGATTCCGGCAGCGCCACGCCCAGCAGGGACGTCATCGATTGCTGCTGCTTAGCGGCCTCAAGGCTCCAGAGCGCGCAGTCAACGGCGTTGCGCGCTGCCCCGGCGGGTAAACGCTGCTGTAACGCCTCGCGCGTGAGCCCTTTTTGCAGCTCAGGCACCAGGGTCATGATATGCGCCATCACCGACGCGACACTTTCTCCGTAGCGCGGGTAAGGCGTACATTCCCCGACGCCTTTAACCCCCTCTTCTTCGATTTCAACCACGACCACGCTGGCTTCACTTCGGCTGCCGCGGGAGATCACAAACGGGGTATGCAATGGCCAGGCTTCTTCATAGACCTTAACGCTTCTCATCACTGACTCCTTGCGGCCCGGAAAGGCGAAAAATTTGGTTTGCCGTGTTATCCGCTGATGGCATACACTAGCCACGACGTTAACTATATGTAAACAGGAAGATATCTATGTCACAACTCGTTCATTTCCAGGGCAACCCGGTTGCTGTTGCAGGTTCCATTCCGCAGGCTGGCAGCAAAGCGCAGGCTTTTACTCTGGTGGCTAAAGATCTGTCTGACGTCACACTGGCTCAGTTTGCGGGCAAACGCAAAGTACTGAACATTTTCCCAAGCATTGATACCGGCGTTTGTGCCGCATCCGTGCGTAAATTCAACCAGCTGGCGACTGAAATGGACAACACCGTTGTGCTGTGCATTTCCGCTGACCTGCCGTTTGCCCAGTCCCGTTTCTGCGGTGCCGAAGGCCTGAGCAACGTGATTACCCTCTCCACCCTGCGCAGCGCAGATTTCCTCGAGAAATACGGCGTCAGCATCGCGGAAGGCCCACTGAAAGGTCTGGCAGCACGTGCCGTACTAGTTCTTGATGAAAACGACACCGTCGTCTTCAGCGAACTGGTTAACGAAATCACCACCGAGCCGGATTACACTGCCGCGCTGGACGTGCTGAAAGCATAATAAGCACTTAGCATTCTATACAACTTATTCTCAACCTCGCCGCGGCGGGGTTTTTTATTACCTTTAAGCTGAATCGTTAAAGCACAAATGCGCACAAGTCACATTAATCATGCAATAACATAGGCAATATGTAACATGAGCGTGATCAATAACGCATAATAATCGTTAAAATTCCCTATTTTCATCCCCAGTGAAGCACATCACATTTCCCTTTTTGTCTAAACATTAGATTTGCTTACGAAAGAAAATAATCGTTTCAGCAAAAAGGATAATATATGAAGATTAAATTCGCTTTTACGCTCCTTGCGGTACTGATTTCTGGCCATGCAGCGGCCAAAACCTGGGTGCTGACAAGCGCTGAAAGCAGCGTAGAGAAAGGAAACTGGAAGATTTCCAGTGATGAGCTGAAAGTTAAAGACCAAACGTTCAGCATTGAGCAAAAAGTCTTGCACGGCGGTAAACAGGAAGGCAGCAAAGTCATCATTATTAGCAGCAAAGACGGCCTGACCATTACCCTGAGCCCAACCCGTGGAATGAACCTTCTGCATGTAGAAGGGTTTGGCACCCGACTGGGCTGGAATTCGCCCGTTAAAGAGGTCGTTAATCCGGCATATATTAATCTTGAGAGCCGAAACGGTCTCGGCTGGCTGGATGGTTTCAACGAGATGATGGTGCGCTGTGGCTATGAGTGGACCGGACATCCGGTCACCGCGGACGGGCAAATTTATACCCTGCACGGCAGGGCCGGTAATACCCCCGTTTCGCAGGTCGAGGTTGAAATCGCCGATGCCGCCCCGCATGAGATCCGCGTTCGCGGTTTGATCAAAGAGAGCACGTTTAAAAAATCGGATCTGCAAACCATGACCGAACTGCGCTACGTTCCCGGAACCAACCAGTTCAGCCTGCATGATGTTCTGACAAATCATGCGGATTACCCTCATGATTACCAAATCATCTATCACAGCAACTTCGGCACGCCGATCCTTGAAGAAGGCGCCCGTTTCCTTGCTCCGGCGGCAAGCGTGAGCCCATTCAATGACTACGCTAAAGCGGGCGTTAACGACTGGCAAACCTATGCCGGGCCGACAAAAGGCTTTGACGAGATGGTCTTTAACATTAAACCACTCGCCGACAATAACCACGAAACGCTTGCGGCGGTGGTTAATAAAGCCGGAGATAAAGGCGCGTCAATCCAGTTTGATACCCGCCAGCTGCCCGTGCTGACCTTATGGAAGAACACCGACACGCTGAAGCAGGGCTACGTCACGGGCATTGAGCCAGGCACCAGCTACGCCTACCCCGTTACGATTGAACGCGAGCAGAAGCGGGTTAAGCAGCTGCAGCCCGGTGCCAGCGCGCAGTTTGACCTGACCTATACCCTGCTGCACAGCCCGCAGCAGGTGAAAGAGGTCGAAAACAGGATTGCGTCGATTCAGGGAGAGACAAAAACAGAAATCGTTAATACGCCGATGGCGAAGGAATAAACGTAAAGTAAAAAGCCTCTTTGCAGAGGCTTTTTGTTATTCGTCGCCTTTCTTATGATTCAGACCGTACTCGCGCAGCTTGTTGGCGATCGCGGTGTGCGAGACGCCAAGGCGTTTTGCCAGCTTGCGGGTGCTGGGATAGCTGCGGTACAGCTGCGTCAGCACCGAGCGCTCAAAACGGCTGGTGATATCATCCAGCGAACCTTCCATCGCCTCTTCGCCAACCGATACCGTCCCCGCGTCGTAATCAGGCAACAGAATATCCTGTGGACGCAGTTCGTAGCCTTCAAGCTGGGTCAGCGCACGATAAACAGCGTTTTTGAGCTGGCGAATGTTGCCCGGCCAGCCGTAGCGCATGAGCACCGTGCCGAGATCGGCAGACAGCTTCGGACGCGGCACCCCCTGCTCGTCGGCAAAGCGGGCAACGAACAGCTCCGTTAGCGGCATGATGTCCTGCGGACAATCGCGCAGCGGGGGAATATTCAGCGTCAGTACATTGAGGCGGTAATAGAGATCCTCGCGGAAGATCCCCTTTTGCACCAGCTCAACCAGGTTTTTCTGGGTGGCGCAAATGACGCGCACGTCCACATGCACTTCGTGATCCTCACCGACGCGGCGGAAGGTTCCGTCGTTCAGGAAACGCAGCAGCTTAGCCTGCATACGCGGCGACATTTCGCCGATCTCGTCCAGTAGCACGGAGCCGCCGTTAGCCTGCTCGAAGAACCCTTTCTTGCCTTCCGGCGCGTGGCCAAACAGCTCGCTTTCAACGGCATCCTCCGGAATAGAGGCGCAGTTAAGTGCCAGATAAGGCTTGGCCGCACGGGGGCTCGCCAGATGCACGGCGTGAGCCAGCAGGTCTTTACCGGTGCCGGTGTCACCTGTAATCAGCAGCGGCGCAGTCAGGCTTGCGAGCTTGCGCGCCTGATCAACCACGTGGCGCATTTTCGGGCTGACGGCAATAATCTGGCTGAACGCGCCAACGTCCTGACTGGAGAGGTTTTGCAGCTGACGGCCCATGCGTAGCGTCGAGCGCAGCATGATCACCGCCCCGGTCAACACGCGGGTATTCCCTTCCACTTTCAGATAGACCGGCGTGATCTCCATCAGGAAATTCTGCCCGTTAATCACCACATGCTCGCTAAGCGTGTTCTGCGGATTGCTGTCCAGCCAGCGCTGGAAGTTAAAGCCGGGGATCAGCTGCGCGGCGTTATGATTGCTGAGCTTCTCCTGGCTCTGCGCGAAAAGCTGGCAGCTTGCGTGGTTAACGCGCTCAACTTTGCTTTTCAAATCCAGGGAGAGGAACGGCTCTGGCATGGCTTCCAGCAGCGCGCTCAGCGCCAGGTGCTCACGCTCAGAGGGCATCCAGGGAATGGTGCGTACATCCGTAACGCCAGCGATACGGCGGATTTCCGCCATCAGGCTGCTGAAGGTATTAAATTCAATTTCGGCAAAATTGAGGTAAATTCGCCCGACAGGATCGATCTCAATGCCACGTAAATCAATGCTACGTAAAACAAGAAGATCGAGTAATTCGCGGGTCAGACCGAGACGGTCTTCACAGAAGACTTCAAGACGCATGGGAAATTCACCGTTTTAAGCCAATAACAGTAAAATGATATGTCAGAACACGGTGATCCGGAAGATGGCTGTCAACAAATATTGACAGCCAGCACGATTAGTGAACAAAACCTCACGGAGCTGGTTTTTTATTGAGCGTCTCTTTGAGCTGGCCGATCAGCTCGCGCCTGAAATCCCCCAGCCGGGGCTTATCGCCATCAATCCACGGCAGCGGACGGCAGACTTCCATCGCTTTAATCCCCAACCGCGCCGTCAATAATCCCGCGCCGATACCCTGGGCGGCACGAGCGGAAAGACGCGCCGCCAGATCCTGCGACATCCAGTCCATGCCCACTTCGCGCACCAGCTCACTCGCCCCGGCAAACGCGATGTTGAGCAGGACCAGCTTGAACAGCCTGAGCCGACTGTAGTAACCCAGCTCTATGCCGTAAAGGTTCGCGATACGGTTGATCAGGCGCAGGTTGCGCCAGGCGATAAAGGCCATATCGACCAGCGCCAGCGGGCTGACGGCAATCATCAGGGTGGATTCCGCCGCAGAGCGGCTGATCTCCCGTCGCGCCTGGGCATCCAGCACCGGCTGAACCATATGGGAATAGAGCGTCACCACTTCCCGGTCATTCTGGGTTTCATGGATGGCGGCATACCAGCGCTGAAGCGCCGGATGCGACTGATCGATGCCGGCCTGGCTGGCCAGCTTTTCACAGAATGCGCGACCTTTCCCGGTGCCGTGGCTGTGGAGCAGATCCCGCGCTTCATCGCGCTCGTGCGCGCGCTGGCGCAATCGCCAGAGCCGCCGCCACTCGGTGGCAACCGACCCGATGCCCGCCCCCACAATCAGCGCGCCCGCGGCACATCCGCCCAGCGCGACCCAGTCCTGAGTATGCCAGGCATTCATCGTCCACTGCACGCCCTGCCCAACCACGCTTACGCCAAACAGCGCCAGCCCGGCGGTAACCATCCTGCGCCACAGGCTGCGCTTTGGACGCAGGGCGGCTTCCACAACCGCCTCTGCCGGACCTTCCTCGACGCCCGGCTCCTCTGTCAGGGCCGGGGCAAAGTTATCAGCCTGCGTGCCGCTGAACGTCTGCGCGGTTTTGAACGCCTCCTGAGGATCCTGCTCAAGCGTTCCGGTAAAGTCTATGCGCGGTTTTAACGGTTCCGTCATCGCAATTTATCTCCAATCAAAAACTCCAGCGCCGCATCCAGACGGATGTGTGGTAATGGCCGATCGACGCTCATTGCCTGCGGGCGGAAGGCTTCAAACTGGAAGCCCTGGTTCTGCCAGAAGGCCTGACCCGGCAGCCGCGCGGGCACTTCGCCCGGATACACGGTAAGCGGTTCACCGTCGCTGAGCCGGTTCCCGCGTAATGCCGGTATTTTCTCGCCGTTAAGATCGATCAGCCCGCTTTGCGTGGCCTGCACGGACGCGAGCCCAAGGCAATCCATGCCGATCCCTTCGAAGGCGGCGTTTTGCCAGGCGTCCTGAACCAGCTGCTGCAGCAGCGATACCATATTGGCATGCTGGTCGACCGTGACGTGATCGGCCTTCGTGGCCGCAAAGAGCAGTTTGTCGATCACCGGAGAGAATAAACGGCGAAACAGCGTCCGCTGCCCGTAGTGAAAACTTTGCATCAGCTGCGTCAGCGCAAGGCGCATATCGTTGAAAGCCTGCGGCCCGCTGTTGAGCGGCTGCAGACAATCCACCAGCACAATCTGACGGTCAAATCGCAAAAAGTGGTTTTTATAGAATCCTTTGACCACTTTTTCACAGTAGTAATTGTAACGCTCGCGCAGCATCCCGGCGTTAGTGTGCCTGTCGGCCTGCGCCAGCTTCGACTCGCCCACCCCGTCCACGTCCGGCCAGGGGAAGAACTGAAGCGCAGGCGCGCCCGCTAAATCACCCGGCAGGACAAAGCGACCCGGCTGAATGAAGTGCAACCCTTCCTGCTTGCACTGGTGCAGATACGCCGTCCAGGCTTCGGCAATGGCCGCCAGACGATTTTCATCTGCCGGTGCAAGCGGGTCCAGGCCTTCGCACAGCTGTCGCCATTTGGCCGACCACCCGGCGCGCTGCCCCTGCAACAACCCCGTCATCTGGCGGGACCAGCTGAGGTAATCCTGCGCCAGCATCGGCAGGTCGAGCAACCATTCACCGGGGTAATCGACGATTTCAAGGTACAGCGTGGAGGTATCCTTGAAGTGGCGCATCAGGGATTCATTCGAGCGAAAGCGCAGCGCGAGGCGAATTTCACTCACCCCGCGCGTCGGCGTCGGCCACGTGGGCGGATCGCCGTAGAGCTGCGCCAGCCCTTCGTCATAGGTAAAGCGTGGAATACCAAAATCACGCTGAGGGACGCGCTTCACGCCCAGCAGGCGTTCTTCCCGTACCGCGCTAAGCAGCGGCAGACGCGCCCCGGCGTGCAGGTTCAGGAGCTGGTTTACCATCGCGGTGATAAACGCCGTCTTACCGCTGCGGCTCAGCCCCGTCACGGCCAGACGCAGATGACGGTCAACGCCGCGGTTCACCAGTGAATTGATTTCGTTTTTAAGTCGCTTCATCGCCGTCCTTCGTTGCCTGGAAGCCTTGAACGCATGGCTTCAGAATACAATAAATGGGGGCAGATCGTTGATTATCAATTCTTATTTATTGCTATTGCCGTTTTCTCTCCAGTAAGATGAACGGCATTGCTGTCAGTCCGGAGTGAGTAAGGTGTATGTCACCCACCATCTATGATATCGCACGGGTTGCGGGCGTATCGAAATCAACCGTTTCCCGCGTTCTGAATAAACAAACGAATATTTCTCCCGAAGCGCGTGAAAAAGTGCTGAAGGCGATTGACGAATTAAATTATCAGCCCAACAAACTGGCCCGTGCCCTGACCTCTTCAGGCTTCGATGCCATTATGGTTATTTCGACCCGTTCAACCAAAACCACCGCCGGCAATCCTTTTTTCTCCGATGTCCTTCATGCCATTACGGCAAAAGCGGAAGAAGAAGGCTTTGACGTTATTTTACAAACGTCAAAAAGCAGCGAAGACGATCTGCTGAAATGCGTGAGTAAAATAAAGCAAAAGATGATCAAAGGGATCATTATGCTGAGCTCACCGGCAAATGAATCTTTTTTCACCACGCTGGATGAGTATGGCGTACCGGTAGTGGTTATCGGCAAAGTGGAAGGTGAGTATCAAAATATCTATTCCGTCGACACGGATAATTTCCATGACAGCGCCACGCTGACCGAAACTTTTATTAAAAATGGACGCCGTAAAATTGCCTGTCTGCATGCCCCGCTTGATTATCATGTTTCGATCGATCGTCTTGCGGGCTATAAAGCCAGTCTTGAAAAGCACCATATTGCCCTTAACCCGGACTGGATCAGGGACGGCGGTTATACCCATGAGAGTGCGCTTACGGCGGCGCTGGAATTGTTGTCTTCATCCACGCCGCCTGATGCGGTATTCGCTACCGACAGCATGAAGTTACTTAGCCTCTATCGCGCGGCGGATGAGTTGAACCTGATGATCCCGGAGCAGGTGGTGATAGCCGGATACAGTGACCCGATGCTGTCTCTCATTTTAACGCCCGCCCCTGGCGGCTTTGATATCCCCACCCGAAAACTGGGGGAAGAGAGCTGCGATCTTCTTTTCAGGCGTATTGCGGGTCAGCCCGCACCGCAAAAAATTCTCGTTGATACCCACTTTTTACTGGCGGCCTCGCTGCGCTAAAACCAGGGGCTTAACGCCCCTGGCGTGCCCTCGGTCAGAACGCGTAATTTACCCCAACGCCCGCATAGTGGAAGCGGTCGTTTTTACCCTCGTCATGGTTTTCCCATTCATAGGCGTATTCAAGCGTCATGGATAAACCGTTGTTGAAGTCATAGGCATACTGCATACCCAGGCGGTTGAAATCGTGTCCTTCACGCTCAGGATCGTCCTGCCAGTCCCAGTTCGTCCAGCGATCGAGCCCCAGTCGGGTGTAAGGCGTTAATGTCGTCTGGCCCAATGAAATAGGCAGATAGGCGCGAATTTCCTGGGTGGAGAATTCGCCGTTATTACGTGAACCGTTCATATTGAAACCGCGCTCTAAATAGTAATTCATTTTAGCCGCAAAGGTTTCGTTAATGGTCCAGGTAAAGCCCGTTTCGGTTTCGACGCGGCTGTCAGAATAACCGGTTTTCTCAAGGTCATTAGCGAACTGATACATGGCAAACCAGCCGCCAAAACGCCAGTCGTCGGTTAATTTTATATCCCAGTCAGGCTGAATTTTGTAACGCTGCATATTCGCGCTGCCGTCTCTGGCGCCGTGTTCATCTTTAAAGTGGTAGCCGTAATTACGGAAACCGCCGGTCAGGCCGAAGGTGAAATTATCGGTTCCGATAAAGCGATAGCGTAATTCAAATTCAGGACGATCGAAATAAGTTCCACGGGTCATACTGCTGTAATCAACCGGCCCCTCCTGATACATCGCCAGCGAAATAGTCCACGCATCCCAGGTTGCATTAAACCACACGGAAGGTTCATATAATCCATCTTTATCGTCGCCCTGCCCCTCAACGTTTTCGATTTCATACATCGCCCCAATATTAAATTCCCACTGTTTCGCTGTTTCTGATGCTTGTGCACAGCTCACCCCTGCGCACAGCACGAGCGCAGCACTTCTTAGTAGAGTACCCATTAAATTTTCCCTTTATAAGTAACAAACAAAAAAACCGGAAATTTGGATTTCCGGCGAACACCTTTCTTATCTAATAGCCGCTTCGGTTTCAGCGTCGAAGAAATGGCACTTATTCATATCGAACTGGATGTCGATAATATCCCCAGCGGCATAATCAATCGCGGCGCCAGCACGAACAACCAGCTCATGACCGCCAACGGTGGCGTAGAGCATGAACTCCGCGCCGGTCAGTTCTGCTACGCTGACTTTCGCCGCTATATTCTTACCGCTGCTCTGCAGAGTGAGAATATCTTCCGGGCGGATCCCAAAGACCACCGCTTTGCGCTGATACCCTGCGGCGTTCAGTGAAGCGAGCTTCTCCTCCGGGATCGCCAGACGCAGTGTTTCCGTGACGAAATAGCGATCGTCGATAGCGCCGCGAATAAAGTTCATGGCTGGCGATCCAATAAACCCTGCAACAAACATGTTTGCCGGTTCGTTGTACACCTGCTTTGGTGCACCGACCTGATGAATAATGCCGTCTTTTAAGATCACGATGCGGGTCGCCATCGTCATGGCTTCCGTCTGATCGTGGGTCACGTAAATCATGGTGGTGTTGAGCTTCTGGTGCAGCTTGCTGATTTCAGCCCGCATCTGCACGCGAAGCTTAGCATCGAGGTTAGAGAGCGGTTCATCCATCAGGAACACGCCCGCTTCGCGCACAATCGCCCTGCCTAACGCCACGCGCTGACGCTGGCCGCCGGACAGCGCGCCGGGTTTGCGCTTGAGGTACTCGCGTAATCCGAGGATCTGTGCCGCCCAGTTAACGCGTTCTTCGATAACAGCAGGCGCAATTTTTTGCATCTTCAGGCCAAACGCCATGTTGTCGTAGACCGTCATATGCGGATAAAGCGCATAGTTCTGGAACACCATCGCGATATCGCGTGACTTGGCGGGCACGTCATTCATGCACACCCCGTCAATAATCAGTTCACCCGCGCTGATCTCCTCCAGACCGGCAATCATTCGCAGCGTCGTGGATTTACCGCAGCCAGAAGGCCCGACGAAGACGATGAACTCCTTGTCTTCGATTTCGAGATTGAAATCCTTAACCACGTGGACCTGGTTATCATAGATTTTCTGAATGTGTTTCAGAGACAGTTGAGCCATTGTTAATTCCTTATCAATACGTCCGGGATGCCCAAAACTCGGTCAGGCATTTCCAGGTCAGTTCCCGCGTTGAATGAAGTTGTAATCCCGCATGGTTCAGGCCAGATCCAATCCCAACCGATAACATTCCCGCCGCGTTGATCGCCTCAACGCCTGCAGGGGCATCTTCGATACCTATGGCCTCTTCAGGACGCACATTCAGGCCTGCACAGGCGGCGAGGAAGATCTCCGGGTCAGGCTTTGAGCGGTGAATACGAGACGCATCGGCGCAAAAATCGAAGGCCTGATCAATGCCCAGCGCGTGCAGGATCCCCGGGGCATTCAGGGAAACGGAGGCGAGCCCAATTTTGACCTTCGCCGCACGGATATCCGCCAGCACGTCGCGAATACCGGGAAGCAGTGAATCCTCCGTCAGCGACGCCAGAGACTGGACATAGAGCGCGTTTTTCTTCGTCGCCAGCGCGAGGCACTGCTCATTGCTAAACGTCCCCTCTTTCCCGCCATGCTTCAGGATGCGCTGAAGGGAATCCATGCGGCTAATGCCCTTCAGCTGTTCGTTAAACGCTTCGTCGAAGGTGATGCCGATTTCATCCGCCACTGCGCGCCAGGCCAGAAAATGGAGGTGTGCGGTATCGGTGATCACACCGTCCAGATCGAATACAACAGCCTTAAGCGTCATGGCGCCCCTCCGTGGTAGCGGTCCCATTTTCAGGTGCAAGAAAATCCTTATAAGCGCAAACTTTCCGCCCCGATACGTGTAGCGTCCTGCCCCACAGCGTCAGCGTGGCAGGTGCCGAGGCTTCAATGGTTAGCACCTCATTTTCATAGGTGAAGTGCAGCGTTGCGTTCCGCCAGCGCAGCGGGAATGTGAGTTTTTGCCAGTGAGCTGGCAGTTTCGGCGCAAGATGCAGCTCCCCTTCCACTATCTGCATACCGGCAAAGCCCTGAATGACGCCGGACCAGATAGCGCCGGTCGCAGCGGCGTGGATCCCGTCATCGCTGCTGTGCGGGTCGTCCCCAAGATCAATGGCGACGCCATCGCGCCAGAAGGCGTAGGCACCTTCGGTGTCACCACAGCGGGCGGTCACAATGCCGTGAATGGCCTTGCTCAGCGAAGAATCATGGATCGTGCGGGGCTCGTAGAACGCCAGATTGGCGGCACACTGCCGCGGGGTAAACCGCTCCGGCAACAGGTAGGTGAGCATCACCACATCGGCCTGCTTAAGGATCTGCATTTCGTTTACTTCCGTGCGGGAATAATCGAGCAGAATGGTCTGCTTACCCGCTTTGGCTTTGTAGCGGCTCAGATCGATGGCAGGTTTTGCCATGAAGGTATCATCCTGCGGGATCACACCGTCTGAATTGGCCACCGGCAGCCATAAGCGCGTCAGGAACCGTGTCGCTTTCTGCGTAAAACCTTCATCCTCACGCCCAAACATCGCCATAAACCGACGCGCGCAGGCGACGTTGTGCCAGGCCAGATAGTTGGTATACGCGTTGTTGTTCACATGCTCGGTGTATTCGTCCGGTCCGATGACGTCATGGATTTCGAGACGACCATTGATTTCCGTTGTGCGTCCCATCCAGAACGCGGCGGTTTCCATCAAGAGCGTCAGACCTTCATTTCTCATAAAGGTCTCATCGTGCGTCGCCTGCCAGTAAGCGACGACGGCCCAGGCGATGTCCGCCACGATGTGGTGTTCCGCCAGCGCGGAGGCCACCTTCTGACGCGTTCCGGTTCGGATGTTGATAGCCGCGAACTCCGGCGTCTCTTCCAGCCCGCTGGCGGCGCTTTCCCATGGAAACAACGCGCCCGGCCAGCCGTTGCGACGGGCTTTTTCCCGCGCCCCGGCCAGGTTGAGCCAGCGATAGCGCAGCAGGCTACGGGCGGTTTGGGGCCGCGTGAAGAGATGGAAAGGCAGCAGGAAAATTTCGGTATCCCAGAAGACGTGGCCTTTATACCCCTCACCCGTCAGTCCTTTGGCGGCGATACTGCTTCGCTCATCATGGGCTGGCGTCATGGCCGTCAAATGCCAGACGGCGTAATCCAGCGCCATCTGATCCTGATAATCCGTAGAGTCCACTTCCACCCGAGCGTCGCGCCAGACCTCTTGCCAGGCACGCGCCGAACTCTCAAGCAAGGCGTCGTAACCTCTTGCCGCACAGACTTTAAGATCGGCCAGCGCGTTGCGCGCGAAAGACGCCTGCGACAGCGCTTTATCACTGCGATGCGTCAGCCAGACAATTTTTTCAAGCGTGACAGTGTCACCCATCGCAATCGTCAGCGAATGATGAACGCTGAGACGACGATTTTTGGCGGTGAAGCAGCTGTCGCTCTTCGCTGAGAGCTGACAATACGCTGAAACAACAATCTCAGACGCACGGTCCTGCGTTTCATACACGCCCTGCATGTATTCCTGATCGAACACCCTGACCGACACTTCATCCAGATGCTGTCTGCCGCTGTTCGTTTGCGTTGCGTCAATGCCGGTTTTCAGCACGGCCTGCGCGGCGGCATCAAGCGGCGTGAGCGAAAGCTGCATGGCCACTAAGGGCAACTGGTCCAGCGACACGAAACGACGACTTTCCAGACGATAGCGTTTCCCGTCAGGCGAGCGCCAGACGACGCTGCGACGAAGTTCGCCACTGGCAAACGCCAGCTCGCGCTGCCACTCAAGGATTTCGCCTGACAGAAGCGTGAAATTGACGCCATCCAGCTCGACATCAATACCGATGATATCCGGCAGATTAATCAGCTCAGTGGTCTCGTTGCGGCCAGCACGATGATAGAGACCCGCAAGATACATGCCTCGTGTTTGCTGGGTGTAATCTTCTTCGTGCGCAGCGCGGATTCCCATGTAGCCATTACCGCAGGCCATGATGGAGGCGTATTTATTCAGGCTGTGTGGACAAAATCCCGGGTCGGTTAATACAGACACGTTTAGCATAACGTCACGCTTTCCCCTGTTTCTGCTGATTCATACAGCGCGGCGACAAGCTGCTGGATAATCAGCCCCTGCTCCGCATCAGCGATCATGACGGGCTCTCCCAGCACATGGCGTACGAACGCATCCATACTGCGCATATGACGCTGGTCGTCAGCCTCTTCACGCTGCGTGAGGGTGACTAAAGCACCGGCTTCGTCACTGTAGATGTGCGCCGGGAACAGCGTTGCCCCCGCCTTTTCACCGCAGAATGCGACGTTCATGATCGACTGCTCGCGGATGTTAATCGCAAATGACGTCTCCAGACGCAGAATGCCGCCGTTGCAGAACTCAATGGTGCCAAACAGAGCATCTTCCACGGTAAACTGCGTGGGATCCCACTCGCCAAACTGGCCGCTGCTTTTACGGTTTCCCAGCTTCTGGAAGCTGTGTGCAGACACCCGTTTTACCGCAGGGAAACCCAGAACATACATTGCGGCGTCTAGCATATGGATGCCGATATCAATCAGCGGCCCACCGCCCTGTAGCGTTTTGTTGGTAAAGACGCCCCAGCCTGGAACCCCGCAGCGCCGTAGCGCCTGCGCCGTGGTGTAATAAATTTCTCCCAGCGCCCCCTTCATCACAGCCTCACGCAGCAGTTGCGTATCGAGAGCAAAACGATGGTGAAAATCATACGCCAGCACTTTTCCCGCCCTGCGCGCGGCCATGCGCATCCGATCGGCCTCCTGCGGCGTCATAGCCGGTGGTTTTTCACACATTACGTGGCAGCCCGCTTCCAGCGCGGCCATGACGTGCTCGAAATGGAACCGGTTAGGCGAACAGACGCTCACCGCATCCGGCTTAACCGCCTCGAGCATCTCTCGCGCATCCTGCCATGCCGAGGAAATACCATGACGTTCCGCAAACGCCCGAGCCTGTTCAGGATGGCTGTCCATGACAGCCACCATCTGAACATCACTGCGCGTGGCGTAATACGAGGCATGCACTTTATCCGCGACCTGCCCGGCGCCAATGATGGCTACGCGCAGAGGCGAAGGTGTAGAAGCACTCATCACGCTCGTCATCCTTAGCTTTTACGCAAGTAAGTGAGCGAATCCCGGTATGCCTGAGCCGGATCCTCGGCGCGAACACGGCACTCATACACCACGTACCCCTGGTAGTTATCGGCACGCAGCTGGTCGAACAGGCTGGCAAAATCGAGGCTGCCGCTGCCCGGCTGGTAGCGGTGGTTATCTGCGATGTGCACATGGCCCAGCAGATCGCGGTGCTGATGCAGCGCATCCGTCAGCGAGTCTTCTTCGATGTTCATATGATAGAAATCGCCGATGATCTGCACGTGCTTCAGGCCGTTCTCTTCGATATAGCGACGCGCGTCAGCCAGGGTGTTGATCATGTGATCCTGATAGCGGTTCAGCGGCTCCAGGTAGACGATTGTTCCGGTGCGCACCGCCACCTCATCCAGCCAGCGCAGGGAGGCGCTTACGGCTTTGCGGTCACCGTCCAGGCTGCGTGGAGAGGTCATTGGCGGCAGACGGAAGGTAAACATCCCCCAGGCAGCAGGCACGATAATGCCCTTTCCGCCGACTTCCGCCAGCGCTTCCAGAATGCGTTCGATCTGCTGTAACCCGTTCAGACGGCGTTCTTCAATGAAATCACCGATCCAGCCATCGTATCCGCCGCAGGCCGTCGTTACCGGCAGACCGGTGGCTTTGATGGCCGCTTTCACTTCATCGAGGTTCTCCACCAGCAGGCGGCCGTCAATTTCGTAGCCATCAAAGCCCATCGCTTTGATGTACTCGAATTTTTCCATGATGCTGGTCGGGAAAAAGGCCTGGTTTTGTGTTGCGATCTTCATGATTTGCTGTCCTTAGCTTAAAAAGTGACGCCCATTTTTATACTGAGTTCCGGGTGCTGATCGACATACTTCATATAGCTTTCCGGGGTGGTGGCAAAGGTCACGACCGGGTCGATCAGATCTTCACAATTCAGATAGCCGTTCATCAGCAGTTCCCAGCAGGTCTCTTCGATACGTTTGCGGTTCCAGCGCGGGTAGTCCGGGTTGGGTTCGCTGCAGGCGCGGGAGAATACAATCTTCGCGTTGTTGAAATGCGCTTCGCGGCCAAGGTTAAAGCCTTCCGCGAACGGTTTTGCGAAGGCTACGTAGGAGATGGTGCCGCCATAGGCGAGCCCGCGCAGCGCGGACTGCAGCGCGTCTGCAAAGCCGCTGGTTTCGATGATCACGTCCGCGCCCTGCTTTCCGGTCAGCTTCTTGATTTCCAGACCCACATCGGTACCGATTGGGTTCAGGCAGTGGTCCGCACCGTGACGACGAGCGATCTCGCAGCGGTGTTCGATAGGGTCGACGCCGATAACCACTGCCGCACCGGCTTTTTTCGCCAGCTGAATCGCAATCTGCCCAATGGCTCCCAGACCGACCACGACCACAAAATCGCCGACCCGCACGTTGGCATCACGCACGCCGCTCATGGCGAACTGCGCCGGATCGTAGCAAACGGCGTTTTTCCAGGACGCGCCCTGCGGCATTTTACGCAGCTTGTAGTTGTTCACGGCGTTAACGATGACTGTTTCCTGCAGCGGGCCGTAGCAGCAGACGCTGTCGCCGATCTGATATTCCGTGACGTCATCACCGCATTCGATAATCTCGCCAACAATCATGTTGCCCAGCTGGAACTTACCGAATTCGATCCCGCGGGCCGTTCCCTCTTCACGCGGCGTGAACATCTGCCACTCCGCGTTGAACTCTTCGTCAATAAACGGGCTTGCCGCGCGGAAATCCACGACTTCAGTGCCGTGCTTCGGCGCGCCAAAGCGTGCACGAATTTTCACTTCATGTGTTCCCACAGCACGATCTTCATACTCCACCAGCGCCGCCACGCGAGGCGCTGTCGCTACTAATTTTTTCATGACTGACTCCTTGTTAAAATTGGCCGCCTCAGCCCTTCACGCCACCGGCGGTCAAACCACTTTTAATAAAACGTTCAGACAGGGCGTACATGATGACCACCGGAAGCGCCGTTACCAGCGATGCCGCCATCATGCGACCCCAGATATAATCTGGCGTGCTAAAGAGCGTGTTCAGCCCGACCGGCAAGGTGAAATTGCTGGCGCTGGACAGGAAAATGGACGCAAACAGATAGTCGTTCCACGCCACCATGAAGCAGTAGACAAACACCGACACGAGCCCGGAAATCGCCAGCGGCACGGTGATGCGGAAGATGATTTGCAGGCGGTTCAGGCCGTCCATCATCGCGGCTTCTTCGATTTCGTCCGGGATGGTGTCGAAATAGCTGCGCAGCATGAACACCGCTGTCGGTAACGTTTGGGTCACCATGGTAATAATCAGCGCCAGCTCGGTGTCGTAGATCCCAAGGGCAGTAATGATTTTGAACAGCGGCACCACCAGCAATATTCCGGAGAACATGTAGACGGTGTAAAAACTCGCGTTGATCGTCGTGCGGCCTTTAAAACGCAGTTTGGACAAGGCGTAAGCCCCCAGCGTGCCGAGAAATACGGCAATCACCGAGGAGGTCAGCGACACCACCATGCTGTTTTTGAAATA
Source organism: Enterobacter sp. DC1 (assembly GCF_000568075.1). Taxonomy (NCBI): domain Bacteria; kingdom Pseudomonadati; phylum Pseudomonadota; class Gammaproteobacteria; order Enterobacterales; family Enterobacteriaceae; genus Enterobacter; species Enterobacter sp. DC1. The sequence continues at coordinate 133,503 of NZ_AZUA01000001.1, read as the reverse complement.
GTCCACAAACGGGAAAATCAGCGGGTTAAAGATGTCGACGTAATGCTGCAACGTCCACGCCTGCGGCAATATGGTCGGGTTAAGCGATATCGCCTCTTTCGCACTCTTAAACGACGTCATCAGCATCACGAAGAACGGGAACAGCGTGATGACAAGGAACACCGCCAGACCGAGATAAAAACCAATACGGCTCAGTACGCGTTTATTTGTTGCCATTGAGGTTTACCCTTTTTCTGGTCAGCAGAATCACCGCGAAGATGATCACAAACAGCACGACGGAGATCGCCGCAGCCTTACCCAAATCATTGAAAGCAAATGCCGTTTTGTAGAGGTAGACGCCCAAAATATCGACCTTGGTCGTCAACAGGTAGACATCCGCAAACATGTAGAACATCCAGATAGTGCGGAGCGTCACTACCGTTGCCAGCACCGGCATAATCGCGGGCAGCGTAACGATTCGAAAACGCTGCCAGGCATTCGCGCCGTCCATTTCCGCCGCTTCATACAGCGACTTATCAATGGTCTGCAAAATCGCCAGGAACGAAATGAACGCGTACGGGAAGTAACGCCAGATGGCGAACAGCACCACTAGTACAAAGCTGCTGCCAGGATTGTCGAACCACAGGGGCGCCTGGTCATACAGATGCAGCAGGTCAACGCCGAGGTAGTTCACAATGCCGTAGCCGTTGTTGAACATGTATTTCCATGCAAACACCAGCGAAATGGACGGGGTCACGTAGGACAAAATCACCAGCGAACGCGCCGTTTTCCGCAGACGGAATTCACGGTTAAAGAAGATCGCAACCGCCAACCCCAATCCCGTGCTGCCGATCACCACCAGCGCGGTGTACCAGAACGTCATCCACAGGGAGTGCCAGAACGCAGCATCCCCCAGAATGCGGATGTAGTTATCCAGCCCGACAAACACCGCATCAATACGCGGGTTGAGCGGCAGACGTAAGAAACTGATTTCAATATTGGAAATCATTGGCCAGGCCACCAGGCCCCCCAGCAAAATCAGGCTGGGGGCCAACAGCAGCATGGCGAAAGGCATATCTGAACGACCAGAAAACAACGTCTTCATAATTTCCTTCCGCAGAGCGCTCCTATCGTTGTGAAATCAGATCGGTCAGACGCTTCTGGCTGTTACTAAGCGTGTTGCTGAGATCTTTTTTCCCCACCGTGACGTTATGCACCATGGAACTGATGATGCCGGACCCGGTAACATCGCCCATGCGGGTGAAGTTTTTGTCGCCCACGGCGCCAAACACCTGCACATTTGGGAACTGCGCAATAAGTTCGTAAGGCAGTTGCCCAAACGCTTTAATCACATCGTTGTTTTTCCAGGTATCGGTGCCCACCACCAGCTTGTTCACCGGCAGTGCCGCGCCGGGCGACATCATGACCCAGTCGGTTGCGTTTTGAGCCTGCTCCATCCAGGTCACAAACTTTTCTGCCGCCTGAGTTTCATCTTCGGTTTGACCGGTGGTAATCGTCAGCGACGTGACCATGCCGTAAACGGCAGAAGAGGTTTCTGTGGGGACGACGAAGCCCAGGTTGGCAGGGTTTCCGTCATGGAATACCGCCGGCAGGATGTAGGTAGAGTAAACCGCCATCGGCGCAGAACCGTTCATGAAGGCATCTTTGATCTCCATGACGTCGTTTGAACCCGGCATGGTGGTAGCGGCCAGATCTTTATAAAACGCCAGGGCTTTTGCCATTTCAGGGGTATCGATGTCGACGTTCCCTTTGGCATCAAAAACGTTCGCGCCGCCGGAAAGCGCAAACTGGGAGAACGCCTGCTCCGTCATCACGCTTTCGGCGGTGGGCAGCGCAATCCCGTAATGTTTTTTGGCCGGGTCGTTGAGCCTCTGGCTGGCTTTCAGCAGCTGTTCCCAGTTATGCGGCTCCTGGATACCCGCCGCAGCAAGCGCATCTTTGTGATACCAGACGCCGGATAGCCAGGCGCTGACTGGCACCCCCGTCCAGGCAGAACCGTCTTCCGTACGAACAACACGCAAGATGCCGTCATAGAAGGTGTCCTCGCCTACCGCTTTAATGACTTCGCCGATAGCTTTGCGATCCAGGAGCTGTTCCTTGTCCATGACTTTCGCGTAGTCATGGCTGACTTCAATCACCTCTGGCAGCGCGCCCGTTCTGGCGAGCGTAATGACCTTGGTGTTGTAGGCATCCTCTTCGACCGGCACCTGTTTCACCGTGATGCCGGGGTTCTCTTTCTCGAACTTTTCGATAAGCTTCGTGATTACCGCCTGGCGCTCCTGCTCAACTGAAGAGTGCATAAACTCAATGGTGACAGCAGTCTTTTTGTCGTCCTTGCAGCCTGATAACAAGGCGCACGAAACCAGTGCTGAAATCAGCACAATTCTGGGCATTTTCATTATTAAGGTCCTTTTTAGTTTTCTTTAATCCACAACACCTGCCATGGATGTAGGGTCAGCGTTTTGTCTGTAATATCGTTTCCGGTAATCAAGTCCTTTCCGGATTTAATATCAGACTCCACCGTTTGAATGCCGTCACTGAAATTAAACAGCGCCGTTATTTTCTCGCCACAACCCGCCACGCGAACGATTTTTAAAACATGTTCACCTGACGCGCTAAAATAAGATTCACTGTCAGGGTGGAATGCTTTCTCCGCCCGACGCAGCGCGATTAACTGGCTTAACGAGCAATAAACTTGAGAGCGCAGGCTATTTTTATCTTCAAGCTCGCTATCAATTTGCCCTGCGGTGTATTTCTCACGATTAATCGCACGGTTGTATCCCAGGCGTTCAACACCTGCATAATCATTACGCGAGCCGAGAATGCTCTGAATATAAACCGCGGGCACGCCGGGGAAGCTTAAAAGGACGGCATGCGCCAGAATAAAGCGGGCAATCCGTTGGCTGTCAGGACTGTCACGCGTACTTAACGCATCCAGATAGGTCACATTAATTTCATAAGGACTGCGTGTGCCATCCGGGTTATTTTTCCAGTTAACCAACGCCCCTTCAGCCTGAAGTTTTTCAACAAGCGAGAGGATTTCCGACTCGGGTAAAATTCCGCGTAACGGATTCAGACCAATCCCGTCATGCGAGGCCAGGAAGTTAAACCAGGTGGTTTTCGTGGAAGGCAACGTCAGCGACGCCGCCCACTGGCTCAGCGTCCGTACGTTCTGACTATGCACCGCATGCAGCACCAGCGGGGGCAAAGAGAACTGATAAACCATCTGCGCTTCATTTTCACCGTCACCGAAGTAAGCAACGTTATCTTTATGCGGAACGTTCGTCTCGGTAATAATCACCGTTCCCGGGGCGACAGCCTCGGTGATGGCGCGGAAAAGCTGGATGAGCTGGTGGGTTTGCTCAAGGTGGATGCAGTTTGTTCCGAGTATTTTCCACATGAAGCCTACAGCATCCAGACGAATGTACCGCGCCCCTTCAATCAGGTAATGCAGCAGCACGTCGACCATCGCGATCAGCACCTGCGGAGAGGCGAAATTGAGGTCAACCTGGTCCTCGCTGAAGGTAGTCCACAGGTGCCGCACGCTGCCATCATGCAGCGTGAAAGGCGTAAGAAGCGGTAAGGCACGCGGACGCGTCACCGCGGATAAGTCTGTTTCAGGATCGACAGAAATAAAGAAATCTTCATATCCTGGCATTTGCTGCAGGTAATTAGCGAACCATTTGCTTTTGGCTGACATATGGTTGCATACAAAATCAAACATTAAACTTGCTGACTGTTTTAATTCGGCAACGTCTCGCCACGTTCCGGTTTCCGGTGAAACCTCATGATAATCAATAACAGAAAATCCGTCGTCTGAAGACCATGGATAAAAAGGCAAGAGATGGACATGAGAAAAAGAATGAGAAAGCCACCTGTTATAAAAACGTGTAAAAACAGGCAGCGCCTTCTCCCCTTTCGCTGAAAACTGATCGGCATAGGTGATCAGGACAACGTCTTTTTCATCCCAACCCGTTTTACGTTTTTCCGTAATAACAGATGCGGCCTTTCCAATATTTTCCAGCAGCACATTAAGATGGGCGTCAGAAAACGTTTCCCCGTAAACAAGATTAATGATCTCTTTAATTTTTGTCTTCATTTTACTTTCCATGGTAGCGGTCCCACGGAGTGGCAATCTACTACCATGAAAAATATCTGTCAACGGACCAGGAAAGAGAAAAAGGTCATTGCAAAGCAGCTCAGCGCAATATTGTGAGCTGCCGCAAAGAAAGAACAGGGAAAAGAGGAAATGCGGTTAACCGTCGCCAGTCCCTCCCCCGTCAGGGAAAGGACTAACGCCAGCGGGAATTATTGGGATAAGTAGCGGCGAGAAAGCCGTTTTGCCACCTTTTGCAACAGCGGTTCGAGCGCCACGGCCAGCACCATTCTCACCGGCTTGCGGGCAACGGATTTAATTGCCCAACCCGCCACACCTGCCGGGCCGAACCGTAACGCGGTCAGCAGGACCAGTTTACCTGCGATTTTCAGGCCGGGTTTTACCTTCTGACCGGCCTGTTGCCAGTGTTGTTTCATCTCATCTCTCTCTTAAAGCTGACGAAAGCGACTTCTCAGCGTAAAGGTATCCGACGTGACATAGCGTTCCATTTCCCGTAGCCGCTTCTCACCGGCGGCGAGTTGCTCATCAACGGCATTGAGCAAATCGCTGCTGGTCGGTGCTCCCTCCGCAGCCAGTTCTCCTTCCGGCATCGGGTCAAGAACAAACGACAGGACGATGTATGCCACCAGGGTAATAAACGCCAGGCCAAAGAAGATCGATAGCACCGCGACCACGCGGACCAGTTTGACCGGGACATCAAGATAGTGAGCCAGCCCGGCACAAACGCCGCGCACCATGCCCTGCTGTGGAATACGCCACAACTTTTTGTTCAGATTCAGTCCAGACATTAACGGTCCCTCCAGTTTGGATGCTCAGCATCCAGGATGGCTTCCAGCGCCTGAATGCGTTCGCGCATTTTGTTCGCCTCGTCGGAGAGCTGTACCAGACGCTGTTGTTCACTCTGGGAGAGTTCGCCCCGAGAAGAACGGTTGCTGTAGTGCAGCCATAGCCAAATTGGCAAAACGAACAGCACGAAAATTGTCAGGGGAATGGCCAGAAAAAGCGCGCTCATGTGTACTCCTTGTCTTATGATGCGGCACGCTCAGGTGCCGCAGGAATTATTATTGGTTGTCTTGCTTCATTTTGGCTTTCAGTGCCGCCAGCTGCTCGCTGATTTCATCATCGGCCTTCAGGTCGGCGAACTGTTGATCCAGCGACTTCTGCTTGCCGATGCCGTGGCTTTCGGCTTCCGCTTCCATGTGGTCGATACGACGTTCAAACGATTCAAAACGCGCCATCGCTTCATCGAGCTTACCGCTGTCCAGCTGACGACGCACGTCGCGGGAGGAGCTTGCCGCCTGGTGACGCAGGGTCAGCGCCTGCTGACGCGCGCGGGTTTCGCTCAGTTTGTTTTCAAGCTCACCAATTTCTTTTTTCATACGGGTGAGCGTGTCGTCCACCAGCGTCACTTCATGCTCGAGCGTCGCGACCATATCAGCCAGCTTCTGTTTTTCGATCAGCGCCGCACGGGCCAGATCCTCTTTATCTTTACGCAGCGCAAGTTCCGCTTTTTCCTGCCATTCGTTCAGCTGAGCGGTAGCTTGTTCAATGCGACGCGTAAGCTGTTTTTTCTCCGCCAGCGCGCGGGCGGAGGTAGAACGCACTTCAACCAGCGTGTCTTCCATCTCCTGAATCATCAGGCGTACCAGCTTCTGCGGATCTTCCGCCTTCTCAAGCAGTGAGTTGATGTTGGCGTTCACGATGTCGGCAAAACGAGAAAAAATACCCATAATCTAATCCTCATAGTTCTGTTATAGGGCCAGGCCCTGCTGTAGTGATAATACAAACATCATGCCAACTTTTTATCTTATTGATTTCACTGACTATGATTGATTTTTATGCAGTGAAGAACTATTCTTACCTGGTGAATATCGCTAAGGAGTGGTTAATTTCATCATGCCTGGATACAAAGACAATTTACTCGGCGAAGCAAACAGCTTTCTCGAAGTGCTGGAACAGGTCTCTCGCCTGGCGCCGCTCAATAAACCGGTGCTGATCATTGGTGAGCGCGGAACGGGGAAAGAGCTGATAGCCAACCGTCTGCATTACCTGTCCGGGCGCTGGGATGGCCCCTTCATTTCCCTTAACTGCGCGGCGCTGAACGAAAACCTGCTCGACACCGAGCTCTTCGGCCATGAAGCGGGCGCGTTTACCGGTGCCCAGAAACGCCATCCCGGACGTTTTGAGCGCGCCGACGGCGGTACGCTGTTTCTGGATGAGCTGGCCACCGCCCCCATGCTGGTGCAGGAAAAACTGCTGCGCGTGATTGAGTACGGCGAGCTGGAGCGCGTCGGCGGCAGCCAGCCGCTGCAGGTTAACGTGCGCCTGGTGTGCGCCACGAACGCCAACCTGCCGGAGATGGTGGCGGAGGAGAAATTCCGTGCCGACCTGCTTGACCGCCTGGCCTTTGACGTCGTTCAACTTCCTCCGCTGCGCGAGCGCAGAAGCGACATCATGCTGCTGGCAGACCAGTTTGCGATTCAGATGTGCCGCGAGCTCGGACTGCCGCTGTTCCCAGGCTTCAGCGATTATGCGCAGGAGACGCTGCTGGCTTATCACTGGCCGGGAAATATCCGCGAACTGAAAAACGTCGTGGAGCGCTCCGTCTATCGTCACGGCAGCAGCGAGACGGAGCTGGACAATATTATTATCGATCCTTTTCAGCGCAGCGTGCCGCCGCTGCCCGCACCAACGCCTTCAGGCGATCTCCCTACTCTGCCCCTTGATTTACGCCACTTCCAGAACGACCAGGAGAAACAGCTGCTGGAGCAAAGCCTGAAGACGGCAAAATATAACCAGAAACGGGCGGCTGAACTGCTGGGTCTGACCTACCATCAGTTAAGGGCATTGCTTAAAAAGCATCAAATGCGCTGACAATATCAGCACTTACCCGCAGACATTTTTACGAAGCAGGCGTAAGTGCGATACACTTTGCAGATCGAACCTAAAAACCTTAAAAATTATGCGTCTGGTTTTATCGTCCTTTTTTGCACTCGGTCTGTTTAGCAGCCTGGCCTTTGCCGCGCCCGGGCTAACGCCGCAGCCTGACATTCGTGACAGCGGCTTCGTCTATTGCGTAAGTGGCCAGGTGGACACCTTCAACCCGCAAAAAGCGGGCAGCGGCCTGATCGTGGATACCCTTGCCGCGCAGCTTTATGACCGTCTGCTTGATGTTGACCCATACACCTACCGTCTGGTGCCCGAGCTTGCGGAAAGCTGGGAAGTGCTGGATAACGGCGCAACCTACCGTTTTCACCTGCGCGATGACGTCGCGTTTCAGCGCACGCCGTGGTTTACCCCCACGCGCAAGCTGAACGCAGATGACGTTGTCTTTACCTTCCAGCGCATCTTTAACCGCAACCACCCGTGGCATAACGTTAACGGCAGCAACTTCCCCTATTTCGACAGCCTGCAGTTTGCCGACACCGTCAAAAGCGTGCGCAAGCTGGACAACCGGACGGTTGAATTTACGCTGACGCGCCCGGATGCCTCCTTCCTCTGGCACCTGGCGACCCACTATGCGTCTGTCATGTCCGCTGAATACGCGGCGAACCTGACGAAAAAAGATCGTCAGGAGTTGCTCGATCGTCAGCCGGTCGGCACCGGTCCGTTCCAGCTCGCTGAATACCGCGCCGGGCAGTATATTCGCCTGCAGCGCCATGAGCATTTCTGGCGCGGCACTCCGCTGATGCCGCAGGTGGTGGTCGATCTCGGTTCAGGTGGAACGGGACGTCTGTCGAAACTGCTCACCGGGGAATGTGACGTGCTCGCCTGGCCCGCGGCCAGCCAGCTCACCATTCTGCGCGACGATCCGCGTCTGCGCCTGACGTTGCGCCCCGGCATGAATATCGCTTATCTGGCCTTTAACACGGATAAGCCGCCGTTGAATAACCCTGCCGTTCGTCACGCTCTGGCGCTGGCGATTAACAATCAGCGTTTGATGCAGTCGATCTACTACGGCACGGCGGAAACCGCCGCCTCAATTTTACCGCGCGCCTCGTGGGCCTATGACGGTGAAGCTAAAATTACGGAATACAATCCGGCAAAAGCGCGTGAACAGCTGAAGGCGCTGGGGGCGGAAAATCTCACGCTGCAGCTTTGGGTGCCAACCAGCTCCCAGGCGTGGAACCCGAGCCCGCTCAAGACCGCCGAACTGCTGCAGGCAGATATGGCGCAGGTGGGCGTTAAGGTGATCATCGTACCGGTTGAAGGCCGTTTCCAGGAGGCGCGCCTGATGGACATGAATCATGATTTAACCCTGACCGGCTGGGCGACCGACAGTAACGATCCGGACAGCTTCTTCCGGCCGCTGCTGAGCTGTGCGGCGATAAACTCGCAGACCAACTACGCCCACTGGTGTAACCGGGAGTTTGACGCCGTGCTGCAAAAAGCGCTGGCTTCCCAGCAGCTGGCCTCGCGCATCGACGCCTATGATGAAGCGCAGAAGATCCTTGCTCAGGAACTGCCGGTGCTGCCGCTGGCCTCTTCCCTGCGTCTTCAGGCCTATCGTTATGATATTAAAGGTCTGGTGCTGAGTCCGTTCGGCAACGCCTCGTTCGCCGGCGTGTCGCGTGAAAAAGAACAAGAGGTGAAAAAACCATGATTATTTTTACCTTACGTCGGCTCCTTTTGCTGCTGGTGACGCTCTTTTTCCTGAACTTTGTCGGCTTCAGCCTGAGCTATTTCACGCCCCACGCCCCGCTCCAGGGGTCGTCGCTGTGGGATGCCTGGCTGTTCTGGTTTAACGGGCTGCTGCACTGGGATTTCGGCGTATCCAGCATTAACGGACAGCTGATTTCCCAGCAGCTGAAAGAGGTGTTCCCGGCCACGATGGAGCTGTGCATTCTGGCCTTCGGCTTTGCCCTGATGGTCGGCATCCCCGTGGGCATGCTGGCCGGGATCTATCGCAATAAATGGCAGGATAAGTTTATCAGTGCCCTCGCCCTGTTCGGCTTCTCCATCCCGGTATTCTGGCTGGCGCTGCTGCTGACGCTGTTCTTCTCGCTGACGATGGGCTGGCTGCCGGTTTCGGGTCGCTTTGACCTGCTCTATACGGTTAAAACGGTGACGGGTTTTGCCATCATTGACGCGTGGCTGTCCGATTCGGTATGGCGCCATGAGATGATCGTCAGCGCCCTGCGCCATATGGTATTGCCGGTACTGACGCTGGCGGTTGCGCCGACAACCGAAGTGATCCGCCTGATGCGCCTGAGCACCATTGAGGTATTTGACCAGAACTACGTCAAAGCCGCCGCCACGCGCGGCTTGTCACGCCTGACCATACTGCGCCGCAACGTCCTGCACAACGCGCTGCCGCCGGTTATTCCGCGTCTGGGATTACAGTTTTCCACCATGCTGACGCTGGCAATGATTACCGAGATGGTCTTTAGCTGGCCAGGCCTGGGGCGATGGCTGATTAACGCCATCCGCCAGCAGGACTACGCCGCTATTTCTGCGGGCGTGATGGTGATTGGTTCGCTGGTGATTATTGTTAACGTGTTGTCCGATATTCTGGGTGCTATGGCTAACCCATTGAAGCATAAGGAATGGTATGCCTTACGATAGCGTATACAGTGAAAAGCGCACGCCCGGTGTGCTGCGCACCGTGTGGCGTAAATTCTATGGTGATACCACGGCGATGATCGGCCTTTACGGCTGCGCCGGCCTGGTGTTGCTTTGCGTCTTTGGCTCGTGGTTTGCGCCGTACGGCATCGACCAGCAGTTCCTTGGCTATCAGCTGCTGCCGCCGTCCTGGTCGCGCTACGGCGAAGTCTCTTTCTTCCTGGGAACGGACGACCTCGGGCGTGACGTATTGAGCCGCCTGCTGAGCGGTGCAGCCCCGACGGTGGGCGGCGCATTTGTGGTGACGCTCGCGGCAACGATCTGCGGGCTGGCGCTCGGTATTTTTGCAGGCTCCACGCACGGCCTGCGTTCGGCGGTCCTTAACCACATTCTGGATACGCTGCTGTCGATTCCGTCTCTGCTGCTGGCGATCATTGTTGTTGCCTTTGCCGGTCCGCACCTGTCGCATGCCATGTTCGCCGTCTGGCTGGCTATCCTGCCCCGCATCGTGCGCTCGGTTTACAGCATGGTGCATGATGAGCTGGAAAAAGAGTACGTCGTCGCCGCGCGTCTGGACGGCGCGACGACCTTCAATATTCTGTGGTTTGCCGTGCTGCCCAACATTGCCGCCGGGCTGGTGACTGAGATCACCCGCGCCCTGTCGATGGCGATCCTGGACATTGCGGCGCTCGGCTTCCTCGACCTCGGTGCACAGCTGCCGTCGCCCGAATGGGGTGCGATGCTCGGCGACGCGCTGGAGCTAATCTACGTGGCACCGTGGACGGTCATGCTGCCGGGTGCGGCCATTATGGTGAGCGTGCTGCTTATCAACCTGCTGGGCGACGGTATTCGCCGTGCAATTAACGCGGGGGTGCAATAATGCCGCTTCTTGATATTCGCAACCTCACCATCGAATTCAAAACCGGTGAAGGCTGGGTTAAAGCCGTCGATCGCATCAGCATCACCCTCGCGGAGGGTGAAATTCGCGGGCTGGTGGGGGAATCCGGCTCGGGAAAAAGCCTGATTGCCAAGGCTATCTGCGGCGTGGCGAAAGACAACTGGCGCGTGACGGCAGATCGTATGCGTTTTGATGATATCGATCTGCTGCGCCTCTCCCCTCGCGAGCGGCGTAAGCTTGTCGGGCATAACGTCTCGATGATTTTCCAGGAGCCGCAGTCCTGTCTCGACCCGTCCGAACGCGTGGGTAAACAGCTCATGCAGAACATTCCCGGCTGGACCTATAAAGGCCGCTGGTGGCAACGCGTTGGCTGGCGCAAGCGTCGCGCCATCGAGCTTTTACACCGCGTCGGGATCAAAGATCACAAAGATGCGATGCGCAGCTTCCCCTATGAGCTGACCGACGGCGAATGTCAGAAAGTGATGATTGCCATCGCGCTGGCAAATCAGCCGCGTCTGCTGATTGCGGATGAACCCACCAACGCGATGGAACCCACCACCCAGGCGCAAATTTTCCGCCTGCTGTCGCGTCTCAACCAGAACAACAACACCACCATTTTGCTGATCAGCCACGACCTGCAAATGCTCAGCAAATGGGCGGATAAAATTGACGTGATGTACTGCGGGCAAACGGTCGAAACCGCGCCGAGTGAAGATCTGATCGTCGCCCCGCATCATCCGTATACGCAGGCGCTCATCCGCGCCATTCCGGATTTTGGCAGCGCGATGCCGCATAAGAGTCGCCTGAATACCCTGCCGGGGGCGATTCCGCTGCTGGAATCCCTGCCGATAGGCTGTCGTCTGGGTCCGCGGTGCCCCTATGCTCAGCGTAAATGTATCGAGACGCCGCGGCTGAGCGGGGCCAAAAATCATCTATACGCCTGTCATTTCCCGCTGAACATGGAGAGAGAGTGAAATGGTCGAAACCTTACTGGAAGTTCGCAACCTGAGTAAGACCTTTCGCTACCGCACGGGGCTGTTTCATCGTCAAACTGTCGACGCGGTGAAGCCGCTGAGCTTTACGCTGCGTGAAAAACAGACTCTGGCGATCATCGGCGAGAACGGTTCCGGGAAATCCACCCTGGCGAAAATGCTCGCCGGCATGGTTGAACCGACTGCAGGCGAAGTGTTGATTGACGATCATCCTCTGACGTTCGGCGATTACTCTTTCCGCAGCCAGCGCATCCGCATGATCTTCCAGGATCCGTCTACCTCGCTTAATCCGCGCCAGCGCATTTCGCAGATCCTCGATTTTCCGCTGCGTCTGAACACCGACCTGGAGCCAGAGGCGCGCCGTAAGCGCGTATTTGAAACCCTGCGTATGGTTGGGTTGTTGCCGGATCACGAAAGCTACTACCCGCATATGCTGGCCCCAGGCCAGAAACAGCGCCTGGGACTGGCGCGTGCGTTGATTTTGCGGCCAAAAGTGATCATTGCGGATGAAGCGCTTGCCTCGCTGGATATGTCGATGCGCTCGCAGCTGATTAACCTGATGCTGGAATTGCAGGAAAAACAGGGGATCTCGTATATCTACGTCACCCAACATCTGGGAATGATGAAGCACATCAGCGATCAGGTGATGGTCATGCACCAGGGCGAAGTTGTCGAGCGCGGCAGCACGGCGGATGTGATGGCCTCCCCGCTTCATGAGCTGACAAAACGGCTGATAGCCGGTCATTTCGGTGAAGCATTGACCGCCGATGCGTGGCGCAAAGACCGTTAAAAAAACGTTGCACTGTTCAATAAGGATTAAATAGCTTTTACACGCTATTTAATCCTTTAATTTTTCGTCTCCATCCCTGCTCCATATTTTAAGCAATATCAATCAACAGTTCTTCTCCAGAATATCCGGACATTACGGAGGAGAAGAAATGAACACCGCCACTTACGTTTTAAAATACACAGAGTATCTCATCAGAAAATGCCGTTCATTTTTAATGACGGACCTGCACTTTCATACTCTAAGGCTTAAGAAAACAACCGGGGAAACCCCTGACATTAACTCGCCCACGACGTTGAGTGAAAAAATATGCCATCGTCTGGTCTACGACCATAATAACTTCTACACGATGCTTGCCGATAAACTCGCCGTTCGGGCATACGTTTCCTCCAGAACAACGCGCGTGAAAACGGTGCCATTAATTGGCGTTTATACCCAGCCGTCGCAGATTGATTTTTCAGTTCTTCCTGACAAATTCGTCCTTAAGTGCAACCATGACAGCGGCAGCACAATAATATGTACAAACAAAGCGCAATTTAATGAAAAAGAAGCGTGTAAAAAACTGAGCCTCGCGTTAAAGAAAAATCTTTACTACACCACGCGCGAATGGCAGTACAAAAACATTACGCCGAGTATACTTTGCGAGCCGTTTGTCGATCTCTTCGACGATGCCGACAGGAACACAACGCCCGAAATGCTGAGGATCCATTGCTTTCATGGCGTTGCCCACTATGTAGAAGCGGATTTTACGGATGATAACGGCAAAGGGTTTATCAACGTTTATGACAGGCACTGGAACTTACAACCCTTCCGGATGGAATATCCGAATACTTCAGCAGATCCTGGCGAACCGCTTTTGTTCCGCCAGGCACTGTTGGCCTCCCAGGAGCTGGCGCATGGAATTGACTACTGCCGCGTTGACCTTATGCTAAAAAAAGATGAAATCTATTTCAGTGAAATAACCTTAAGCCCGAGACGCGGTAAACTGACGATTACCCCGCAGGAATGGGATGCTAAGTTAGGGAAAATATGGCATTTATCGCCGGCAGGCGCATTTGACCTGCCGCTGAAGCTCACGAGTCGGGCCAGGTGAGTTTAAATATCGAGTGGTTTTGCGTCGATAAGGTATAGGTAACATCGCCACCATGAGCCAGCATGATGGCTTTTACCACCGACAAGCCCAAACCACAGCCTTCCGGGTTCACATGTCTGGCGCCATTATCGCGCTGGAAGGGCTGAAACAGGAAATCATGAAACTCTCTGGGGATGCCCGGTCCCCCGTCCTGAATAAGGATATAATTGCCTTTATCAGAAACGCCATTTTTCACGATGAGCGTGCGCGAGGTTGAATAGTGTAAGGCATTATCAAATAAAACGGTCAGACACTGATTGATGCGTAATGGATCGAATACGCATTGCTGCTCCCTCAGGTCTGTATTGACGGTAAACGCCTTACGGCTGAACTCGGGCATGAACGTATCGAGTGCGTTCTGTATTGTCCCTTTTAGATCCGTTCTGGACTGGCATAACGTGTATCCCGCCCCGCCATCCGAACTGATAACACGGAGATCTTCAATCAGGCGGGTTAACCCTTCCGTCTGTTTGAGAAGATTATTAAACAGCACCGGGTCCGGGGTAAAAACGCCGTCAACCAACCCCTGAAGCCGTCCGCGTAAGATCGTGACCGGGGTTCTCAGCTCATGCGCAATAGCGGCATTCCAGGATTTCCTCTGAATATCCAGCGTCTGTAATTTTTCCGCCATTTCATTGAAATCCGTCACCAGGTGATTGATCTCACCCAGCCGGGAACTGGCGCAAAATGCCCTGGCGTCCAGATCGCCCTGAGAAATCTTTTTCAGGCTGGACGCTACCGCGTTTAGCGGGGTGAGTATTCGCGATGACAGTTTGACCGTGAAAAAGAGTGCAATAATCATACTGATCGTCGTCGCGGTCCCAATCCATGCCCAGTCCCACATCGTCATCTGCTCGTCATCGCCCGCAGCAGGGCCGCCCGGGAGGTGATCCAGAATAAAGGAGTAAAAAAACCAGGAGCCGAGTATGGCGATGGCAATTATCGTAAACGTCAGCAACAGCATATACGTTAGGATCTGACGACTCAGGACAGACTCTTTGTTCATTTCTTTTCCCCAAGCCGGTAGCCCATGCCTCTGATGCTCTCGGGAACACCGTAAAGGCCAGCCAGCTCCAGCTTTTTACGCAACTTGCTCATATGGCTGTCGACCGTTCTGTCAAGCGTATCACCTTCAGGCAGACACGCGTTGAGTAGCTCTTCGCGGGAGCAGACCTTTCGCGGATATCTCACCAGGTATGTGAGCAATTTAAATTCGGTCGTCGTTAAAACCGGGGAGACAACCTCTTCGCCCACGGTGACTTCCACGTAGAAGTCATCCGGGTAGACAGTAATAAAGGGCGTCCTGAGCGGCTGGGAACCCGCCTGCTGAAGCGCGGGTTTTGTCCTGCGCAGCACTGCCTCAACCCGTGCGACAACTTCAGAAGGGTTGAAGGGTTTGATCACGTAATCATCCGCGCCCAGCCTCAGCCCCATGAGCTTATCGACATCCTGATCGAGAGCGGAAACCATAATGACGGGGACAGCACTTTCCTGACGAAGCGTGGTAAGTACGCTCCAGCCGTCACATACGGGCAGGTGAATGTCCAGCAATATGAGATCCGGTTTATGGAGGCGATTGAGCGCTATGGCCTGTTCGCCCTGCCTGGCTCGGAGCGTTTTCATTCCCGAACGCTCTAAGTAGCTCATCAATATATCGGCGATTTCGTCTTCATCTTCAACAACAAGGATCAGCGTATTTTTGTGCATTTTATCTCCGCGGGTGAAATCCCTTTGAGCTCGCTATTAGATATCTTTAGCACAATAAGACACAGCCTCCGCGAAAAAGTGCCGTGGTCACGAAAATTTCCCGGTTGATTTAAATGCCCCGTTATTTCTCCACATAGCCTACACATTCAGTCAATAAAGACTCGACAATGTCCGCGCATAATCGCTATTGAGGCATAGCCCTTTGTGCATTGCGCGTTACAAATTACCACTGTTTCTTAAGATTTTATGAAGTTGGCTGAAATAATGAACATGGAACTTTCTAAATATTTCTCTCCTAAAAAACTGGGTATATATTCCCTGTTCCTGCTGCTGTCGTGGGGATTACTTTATTCCTGGCTGGTACTGGTACACAGAATGGATGAAAAAGTCGCCTCGACGCTGCTCTCTTCACCCATCATCTATGGCTGCATTGCATTGTCGGTTGTCTCTCTGATAATCCAGAATAAAGCCGGTGCGTTAACTGAGCTACTCGTCGTCGCCTTCTGGCTGATGGTGATTTTTGTTTATCTCATTATTACGTTCACCGTTCTGTTAAACGCGATGCCCGATATCGAAGATCTAATCTTTTACTACGAGTGTTATTTGATCATTTTTTTTGGTGGAGCCCCGCTGTACCTTATTATGAGAATGATTTGAGCCGTTGCTCCACACAGCCTCCACAAACCGCCCATGTCCGCTAAACAGGCGCGCGGTAGACTCTCCCTCACGCTATTTTGCACAAAAATAACTCACCTAATAAATCTGATAAAAATTACCCATAATGATGAACCGTAATAATCTTCGTTCTTCTGAACCTGCCGGAGTGATGCACTCGCTAAAAAAACTCGCGATACGGCACCGGAAAAAACTGGCTGTCACTTTTTTCCTGGTGGTGGCCGAAAACGTGACGTTTTTACTTTATCCCGTTCTGGCAGGCATCGCGATAAATGCCATCCTCGCCGGTGAAACGCTTAACGCCGCGCTGTATGGCCTGATGGTACTTTGTATGTGGTTCATCGGTGCGGCCAGACGGAGCGTTGATACGCGCACGTTTGCACGCATTTATGCCGGACTCGCGGTATCCGTCGTCCTGGCACAGCGCAAATATCAGCTAAACCATTCGGCAATCGCCGCCAGGGTAACGCTCTCGCGCGAATATGTGGATTTCTTTGAAATGCACCTTCCCCTGCTTATTACCTCGCTGAGCTCACTTTTCGGTGCCGCCATCATGTTGCTGTTTATTGAATTTTGGGCCGGCGCCATGTGCTTTGCGATTGTATTTATCCTGCTCGGATTTGTCTCAGGATATGCCCGTAAAAATGAATGGCTGTTCATGCGCCTGAATAATCGGCTGGAAAAAGAAGTGGATTATGTTCATAAGGCGGGCACGGCCACGCTTCACCGACATTACTCCACGCTGGCGCGTTTACGTATCGCATTATCTGACCGCGAGGCGTGGGGCTATTTGTGGGTTGGCGTGCTTGTTGCCGCGCTTTTTACGCTGACCATCGTCTGGATGACGCGCTCAACCGGCATCACCGCCGGACATATTTACTCCGTGATGACCTACATGTGGATGTTCGCAACGAGCCTCGATGACGCGCCGCAGCTTCTGGAGAAATTTTCGCAGCTCAGGGATATCGGCAAGCGCGTATCCACTGATGATGAAATTCACGTAACCGGACGTTAATTTAATGCCGCATTTTTTTATTGAACGCCCCATTTTCGCCTGGGTAGTAGCGCTTTTTATCGTTCTGGCAGGACTCCTGTCTATTCCCCGTTTGCCGGTTGCGCAGTATCCGGCGGTGGCGCCGCCTGGAATCATTATTTCCGTCAGTTACCCGGGGGCCAGCCCCGATATCATGAATACGTCGGTGGTATCGTTAATCGAGCGCGAAATCTCCGGCGTAGATAATTTGCTCTACTTTGAATCATCCAGTGACACAACCGGTTCGGCATCGATTACCGTCACCTTTAAACCGGGCACGGACATCAAGCTGGCGCAGATGGATCTGCAGAATCAGATTAAGATCGTCGAGCCTCGTCTACCTCAGGCGGTAAGGCAAAACGGCATTAACGTCGAGGCCGCTAACTCTGGATTTTTGATGATGGTGGGGCTGAAGTCGGCGACGGGTCAATTTGAGGAAGCCGATTTAAGCGACTATTTTGCCAGAAACGTCAGTGACGAACTTCGTCGCGTGCCCGGCGTAGGGAAAGTTCAGCTGTTTGGCGGCGAAAAAGCGCTGCGCATCTGGCTGGATCCCATGAAGCTCCACGGCTACGGGCTTTCGGTGAGCGATGTTCTTACCGCCGTTGGCCAGCAAAATGCCCTTGTGTCGCCCGGCAAAACGGGAGACGAGCCAGCATCTGCAGGACAAGGGGTGACGTATCCCATCACCGTGAAGGGACAACTCTCCTCGGTAGAGGCGTTCAGGAATATCACCCTGAAATCTGACGCATCCGGCGCCCGCCTGAAACTGTCCGACATTGCGCGGATTGAATCTGGCCTGCAGAGCTACGCCTTTGGTATCCGCGAAAATGGCGTGCCCGCAACGGCGGCGGCAATCCAGCTCTCGCCTGGCGCAAATGCAATGAGTACGGCTTCCGGCGTACGGGCGCGCATCGACGAGCTTTCCCGGGTGTTACCCGAAGGAATGGCGTTTACGATCCCCTTCGACACCGCGCCGTTTGTGAAACTTTCTATCGTGAAGGTTGTTCAGACATTTGTGGAAGCGATGGTCCTGGTCTTCCTGGTTATGCTGCTGTTTCTGCACAAGATACGCTGCACGCTTATCCCGGCGATTGTTGCTCCCGTCGCACTTCTTGGCACCTTCACGGTGATGCTGTTGAGCGGCTACTCCATCAATATTCTGACGATGTTCGGCATGGTGCTGGCAATAGGGGTTATCGTTGATGATGCCATTGTGGTCGTGGAGAACGTCGAACGGCTGATGGAGGAGAAAAGCCTGTCCCCGCGTGACGCCACGCGGCAAGCCATGCAGGAAATCACCCCGGCGATTATTGGCATCACGCTGGTGCTTACCGCCGTCTTTATCCCCATGGGGTTTGCCGAAGGATCCGTCGGGATTATCTACCGACAATTTTGTATTTCCATGGCGGTCTCCATACTGCTGTCCGCGTTTCTTGCCCTGACGTTGACGCCAGCCCTGTGCGCAACGTTACTCAAGCCGCACAAGGCAGCAAAGAGCGGAGGCGGAAGGTTCGCGGTCGGGTTTAACGCGCGCTTTCGTTCGCTCACCGCCCGTTACGAAGCCGGGCTGGGTGCCGTTCTAAAGCGAACCGGGCGTATGCTGCTCCTGTACGCTGCGCTTTGTGCTGCGCTGTTTCTGGGATTGTCTTCGTTACCGTCGTCCTTTCTGCCGGACGAAGATCAGGGCTACTTTATGTCCTCAATCCAGCTGCCTTCTGATGCCACAATGCAGCGTACCCTCAACGTGGTTAAAAAATTTGAAGAGGAAATTGCGGCCCGGCCGGATATTGAAAGCAACATTATGATCCTGGGATTTGGGTTTTCAGGTTCAGGACCAAACTCGGCTATGGCCTTCACCACGCTGAAGGACTGGAAAAACCGGCAGGGCTCGACGGCCCAGGATGAAGCCGACCATATACAGGCCAGCATGGCGAACGTCTCTGATGCCGTCACGATGAGCCTGCTCCCGCCGGCCATTTCGGATATGGGCACCTCGTCGGGCTTTACCTGGTACGTGCAGGACAGAGCGGGACTGGGCTACGGGGCGTTAAAGCGCGCTGCCGACGCGCTGGTCCTGCAGGCCAACCAGCGCCCTGAACTGAGTGACGTCTATATAGACGGTCTGCCGGAAGGAACAAACCTTGCGCTCCAGGTGGACAGAGAAAAGGCGGAAGCGATGGGCGTCTCGTTTGATGAAATCAACCAGACGCTCTCCGTCACCCTGGGCTCAAATTACGTCAATGACTATACGAACAACGGCCGCGTTCAGCAGGTGATCATTCAGGCCGATGCGCCCTACCGAATGCAGCCTGAGCAGATACTGACATTATCAGTGAAAAACCGGATGGGTCAGATGGTGCCGGTATCAACGTTTGCCACGCTTTCCTGGAACGTTGCGCCGCAGCAGTTGACGCGTTATCAGGGATATTCGGCTATTCGCATTACCGGAAATGCGGCGCCGGGAGAATCCAGCGGCACCGCAATGAAGGTTATGGAGAGTTTGTCCAGAGATTTACCCCAGGGCATGGCGGGCGAGTGGGCCGGCAGTTCATTGCAGGAGAGAAAATCGGAATCTCAGCTTCCGGGCCTTATCGTCCTGTCGATACTGGTCGTGTTTATGGTGCTGGCCGCTCTGTATGAGAGCTGGTCTATTCCATTTGCGGTCATGCTGGTCGTTCCGCTGGGCCTTATCGGCGCGGTGATAGCGGTGTCCGTGGCCGGCATGACGAATGACGTTTTCTTCAAGGTCGGCCTGATCACGCTTATCGGCCTGTCGGCCAAGAACGCCATTCTGATTGTTGAATTTGCGAGGCAGCTCCATCGCCAGGGGCAGCCCCTGCTGGCGGCAACCGTTCATGCCGCCGGCCAGCGCCTGCGCCCTATTCTGATGACGTCGTTAGCCTTCACCTTAGGGGTTGTTCCGTTGATGCTGGCCCGTGGGGCGAGCGACAGTACGCAGCATGCCATCGGTACCGGCGTATTTGGCGGCATGATTAGCGGTACGCTTCTCGCCATTTTCTTCGTACCGGTTTTCTTTATCGTCATCGCGCGCTTCATCGACAACCTCAGGAAAGCGTGAATACCCTCGCGGGATCGCGCTTCCTCGCTGGTTGGATGAGGCGAAGCTGTTTCCGGGTGATATACTGGACGAATGCTGAAATTTTGAGCCCCCGCGAGTCCGCGGAACATTCTTCGGGGCAGGCGTCTTCGGAGAACAGCGAGAAATATCGTGACACAAGGGGCTGTGAGTGGGCTATAATTTCGAGCTAATTTCGAATGATTTTGAAATACTGCCTGTAACGCTATGAATTACAAGGCAAAATAAGCAATGAATATAAGGATTAAAGCTATGGGTTTTCTTTCCGGTAAGCGCATTCTGGTAACTGGCGTTGCCAGCAAACTGTCCATCGCATACGGCATCGCGCAGGCAATGCATCGCGAAGGCGCTGAGCTGGCGTTCACCTACCAGAACGACAAGCTGAAAGGCCGTGTTGAAGAGTTTGCCGCGCAGCTGGGTTCCAGCATTGTTCTGGAATGTGACGTTGCACAAGACGAAAGCATCGACGGCATGTTTGCTGAACTGGCAAAAGCATGGCCGAAATTCGACGGTTTCGTTCACTCCATTGGCTTCGCTCCTGGCGACCAGCTGGACGGCGACTACGTGAACGCGGTTACCCGTGATGGCTTCAAAATCGCTCACGACATCAGCTCCTACAGCTTCGTGGCGATGGCGAAATCCTGCCGCGCGATGCTGAACCCGGGCGCAGCCCTGCTGACCCTGTCCTACCTGGGCGCTGAGCGTGCTATCCCTAACTACAACGTTATGGGCCTGGCGAAAGCCTCTCTGGAAGCGAACGTACGCTACATGGCGAACGCAATGGGTCCTGAAGGCGTGCGCGTTAACGCCATCTCTGCAGGTCCTATCCGCACCCTGGCCGCTTCCGGTATTAAAGATTTCCGTAAAATGCTGGCACACTGCGAAGCGGTTACCCCGATTCGTCGTACCGTTACCATTGAAGATGTGGGTAACTCTGCAGCATTCCTGTGCTCTGACCTTTCCGCTGGTATCTCCGGCGAAGTGGTTCACGTTGACGGCGGCTTCAACATCGCTGCAATGAACGAGCTGGAAATTAAATAAGCTGTGACTCTCTTCCCGCACGGGAAGAGAGTTTTCCCCCCGCACCACCCCTTCGTTATTCCGTTCTGCTATTTGTTATCACCTAACAATATTTTTCCCTTTATCTGCCTTACGCCAGGATATTGATCGCCATTTTGAGATCAAGGAACGCACATGGAACAACGCCGTTTTTCCGGCAAAGGCCACTGGTATCACGAGACCCAGTCGAACCACGCGCAGACAGATGTTCTGCCTCTGGTGCCCGAAGCCGCTAACGTCGACGATCGTTTTTTGCTCGATTTAGCCCTGCCTGATGAGATTGTCACCGCCTGTTCTGGCTGGCTTACCCCTGCCAGAGCCTTATGCCACCAGCTGTTTCCGCTCTCAATTCCCGTGAACCGCCTGCATACGCTCAGCGCCTACGATCGGCTCAGCACTGCGCTAACGGTCGCCCAGGCCTGTGGGGTTCAGCGGCTCTGTAACCATTACGCCGCCCTCCTCGCCCCGCTTCCCGGCCCGGACTCCTCGCGTGAAAGCAACCGACGTCTGGCGCAAATTACGCAGTATGCCCGCCAGCTCGCCAGCTCCCCTGATGTCATCGATGATAAAGCGCAGAACCAGCTTGATGAGGTTGGCCTGTCAACGTATGACATTGTGGTGATTAACCAGATTATCGGGTTTATCGGTTTTCAGGCGCGCGTGGTCGCGATTTTTCAGGCGCTGTTAGGACACCCTGTTCGCTGGCTGCCAGGCCATCATATTCAGCCGCACACGCTGCCCGCGAGCCACGCCGCGTGGGTGCCGCTTTTGCCCGTCGTCGAGCTGCGCTATGCGAGTGCGCATCAGCTTGAGTCGCTGTCTCGCTGGCAGGCAGAACCCGCGCTGGAGGCGCTGACGCCGGTCCTTTGCCATGAGCCGTCGCTGCTCGACCTGACCGGAGAAATCCTGTTAAACACCCGCGAAGCGATCCCGCTGACGTCCCCCGCGCTTTCGGCGGCGGTCGAACTGCTGACGCGCTCTCCGGACCGCTTCAGCGCCGCGCAGTTTACCCCGATAACGGATCAAGGACTCCCCGGCGAACATGCCATCATGCTGCTTACCCGGAGCGCGTTTGATGGCTGGCTCAATCGTCTGAAAGTCGCGTTTGGTAAATAGGAATAACCATACTAATTACCCAAAGAGCGCTTGCTGAGACAGTGAGAATCGCGTAAAACTGTCAGCCGCTCAATGGCTACGAAAATAGAACATTATGTTTCAGGACAACCCGCTGCTAGCGCAGCTTAAACAGCAACTGCATTCCCAGACGCCGCGTGCAGAAGGGGTCGTAAAAGCCACGGAAAAGGGCTTTGGCTTCCTTGAGGTTGACGCGCAGAAAAGCTACTTCATTCCGCCTCCGCAGATGAAGAAAGTGATGCATGGCGATCGCGTTATGGCCGTCATTCATACCGAGAAGGACCGCGAGTCTGCCGAGCCGGAAGAACTGATCGAACCGTTCCTGACCCGTTTTGTGGGTAAGGTGCAGAGAAAAGACGATCGTCTTGCTATCGTGCCGGATCATCCCCTGCTGAAAGATGCCATTCCCTGCCGCGCCGCCCGTGGCGTTGAGCATGATTTTAAAGAAGGTGACTGGGCCGTAGCAGAAATGCGTCGTCATCCTCTGAAAGGCGATCGCGGTTTTTATGCTGAGCTGACCCAGTTCATCACCTTTGGCGCCGACCATTTCGTGCCATGGTGGGTCACGCTGGCACGCCATAATCTTGAAAAAGAAGCGCCGAACGGCGTAGCGACCGAGATGCAGGACGAAGGTCTGACGCGTCGCGATCTCACCGCGCTGGAGTTTGTCACCATCGACAGCGCCAGCACGGAAGATATGGATGACGCGCTGTACGCTGAAGAGGGTGCCGATGGCAAACTGCATCTGACCGTCGCTATTGCCGATCCAACCGCCTGGATTGCCGAAGGCAGCAAGCTGGATGACGCCGCGAAAATCCGTGCGTTCACCAACTACCTGCCGGGCTTCAACATTCCGATGCTGCCACGCGAATTGTCTGACGATCTCTGCTCGCTGCGTCCAAACGAAGTGCGCCCGGTCCTTGCCTGCCGCATGACTATCGCCGCAGATGGCGCGATTGAAGACGATATCGAGTTCTTTGCCGCCACCATCGAATCGAAAGCCAAGCTGGCCTACGATAACGTCTCCGACTGGCTTGAAAATACCGGTAGCTGGAAACCTGAATCAGACGCAATTGCCGCGCAAATTCGTCTGCTGCATCGCATCTGCCTGAACCGCGGCGAATGGCGTAAAACCCACGCGCTGGTGTTCAAAGACCGCCCGGACTATCGCTTTGTTCTGGGCGAGAAAGGCGAAGTGCTGGACATCGTGGCCGAACCGCGACGCATTGCGAACCGCATCGTTGAAGAGGCGATGATTTCTGCCAACATCTGCGCCGCACGCGTGCTCCGCGACAGGCTGGGCTTTGGCATTTACAACGTCCACACCGGTTTTGATCCGGCGAATACCGAAGCGCTGGCGGCCCTGCTGAAGACTCACGATGTGCACGTTGATCCGGAAGAAGTGCTGACGCTGCCGGGCTTCTGCAAGCTTCGCCGCGAACTGGACGCGCAGCCGTCGGGTTTCCTGGACAGCCGCATTCGTCGCTTCCAGTCCTTCGCTGAAATCAGCACCGAGCCTGGCCCGCACTTTGGTCTTGGCCTCGAGGCTTACGCCACCTGGACATCGCCGATCCGTAAGTATGGCGATATGGTTAACCACCGCCTGCTGAAAGCGATTATCAAAGGTGAAACCATTGCCCGTCCTCAGGAGGACACCACGCTGCAGATGGCCGATCGCCGCCGTCTGAACCGCATGGCGGAACGTGACGTTGGAGACTGGCTGTACGCACGCTTCCTGCAGGATAAAGCCGGTACGGATACCCGTTTCGCCGCAGAGATCATCGATATCAGCCGCGGGGGGATGCGCGTCCGCCTGGTCGATAACGGTGCTGTCGCGTTTATTCCTGCGCCCTTCCTGCACGCGGTTCGTGACGAAATGGTCTGTAGCCAGGAAAACGGTACCGTGCAAATTAAAGGTGAAACAGTTTACAAAGTCACTGACGTGATTGACGTCACTATCGCCGAAGTTCGCATGGAAACCCGCAGTATTATCGCGCGCCCTGTCGCCTGATAACCGGTTCAATTGTCGGCCATTTCCTCTCCGGAAGGGCCGACAATTTTTCTTTTTATCCCCGCCACAAAATCATTATTTTTCCTTACTATTTTCAGCATCCCTTCGCCCAAAACCGCCATAATTATCTACAGTAAAAGAGAGTTGTTATATTCGGTTACGTGAATTTCAATACGCTCAGTATCCTTTTTAACCTGTCTCGTTTTATTATAAGAAAACAGGGAAAAACAATAAGTTCACTTCGGTTTTGCCGCTGTTTCTCAACGGAAAAGTCGACAGCAAATGAATAATTTGTGCGCTAATGAAAGCTGCGGGAGAAAACATGATGGACGATCTGGAGCAGAATTTGCTGTTTCGCTACATGGGAACTCACAGCCCGTGGTGGCGCCTGTCAGCTGACAGCAACGCTCTGCACCTTTCCACCAGCGAAAATGCCGATGTCACTCAGGTCGTGGCGCTGGACGATGAACAGGCCGATCTCATCCGTCATTTAACCGTTATTACCTCCAGTATTTCCATGTCGCTCTCCCTGTACGGAGAAGATGTCCCGGTTCATCTTGTGGGCCGTAAAATCACCCGCAACGAGTGGGCAGGCACCGCTTCCGCCTGGAACGATACCCCCTCCGTGGCGCGGGATCTGGCTCAGGGACTTTCATTCGCGGAGCAGGTTGTCTCCGAGGCCAACTCCGTCATTGTTATTCTCGATCGGCACGGCAATATTCAGCGTTTTAACCGGCTTAGCGAAGAGTACACCGGCCTGAAAGAGCAAGAAGTCATTGGTCAGAACGTATTTAAGCTGTTTATGAGCCGCAGCGAAGCGGCGGCCTCAAAGCGCAATATTACCGGTTTTTTTCGCAACGGCAGCTCCTACGAAGTCGAACGCTGGATCAAAACGCGTAAAGGGCAGCGTCTGTTTCTGTTCAGAAACAAATTCGTTCACAGCGGCAGCGGTAAAAATGAAATTTTCCTTATCTGTTCCGGGACAGATATCACCGAAGAGCGCCGCGCTCAGGAGCGGCTGCGCGTGCTGGCCAATACCGATACCATCACCGGCCTGCCAAACCGCAATGCGATCCACGATCTGATTTCTGACGCCATCGATAACCGCGGCGACACGCAGGTGGGCGTGGTGTATCTCGATCTGGATAACTTTAAAAAGGTCAACGACGCTTACGGGCATATGTTTGGCGATCAGCTGTTGCAGGCTGTCGCCCTCGCCATTTTGAGCTGTCTGGACGAGGAACAGGTGCTGGCGCGTCTTGGCGGCGATGAGTTTATCGTCATGGCCACCAATACCTCTCAGGGCTCTCTGGAGGCGATGGCGTCGCGCATTTTAACCCGTCTGCGCCAGCCGTTCCGAATCGGTCTGATTGAGATTTATACCGGCTGCTCTCTGGGTATTGCCCTCGCCCCGCAGCACGGAAACGACCGGGAAAGCGTTATTCGCAACGCCGATACCGCCATGTACACCGCCAAAGAGAACGGCCGGGGCAAGTTCTGCGTCTTTTCACCCGAGATGAACCAGCGCGTGTTTGAGTATCTCTGGCTGGATACCAACCTGCGTAAGGCCCTGGATAACGATCAGCTTCTGATCCACTATCAGCCGAAAATAACCTGGCGCGGAGAAGTCAGAAGCCTTGAAGCGCTGGTCCGCTGGCAATCGCCAGAACGCGGCCTGATCCCGCCGCTGGAGTTTATCTCTTATGCCGAGGAGTCGGGGTTGATTGTGCCGCTGGGCCGCTGGGTGATGCTTGACGTGGTTCGCCAGGTGGCGAAATGGCGCGATAAGGGAATTAACCTGCGCGTGGCGGTGAACGTCTCTGCACGCCAGCTGGCCGACCAGACCATCTTCAGCGACTTAAAGCAGGCGCTGAAGGATCTGAATTTTGAATACTGCCCGGTCGACGTCGAGTTGACCGAAAGCTGTCTTATCGAAAATGAAGAGCTGGCGCTGTCCGTGATCCAGCAGTTCAGCCGACTCGGGGCGCAAATTCATCTGGATGATTTTGGTACCGGCTACTCTTCCCTTTCTCAGCTGGCCCGCTTCCCTATCGACGCCATTAAGCTCGATCAATCTTTCGTCAGGGATATTCATAAGCAGTCTATTTCCCAGTCGCTGGTGCGCGCTATCGTCGCGGTGGCGCAGGCGTTAAATCTGCAGGTGATTGCCGAGGGTGTGGAAAGTGCAAAAGAAGACGCCTTTCTGACAAAGAATGGCGTCAACGAACGGCAGGGCTTTCTGTTTGCTAAGCCGATGCCCGCTGCCGCATTCGAGCGATGGCTAAAACGATATCAAGCGCGAAATCAACGTTAACTGGCTTTACGCAGGCCCGCCGCGTGATGGCGGTTTTGCAGCGTGACCAGACGCTCCATGTAGGCGATATCTTTCGGCTCCAGGCAGAAAGCGGCATCAACCCAGTCTTCCGTGATGTCCATCAGTTCACTGCGGGGCAATTGCAGAACGCGCGTACGGGCGCGCAGCATCGCCCTTACGCCATTCAGTTTTGGCCGCAGCGTATCGATGAAGGTTCGAGTGGAGACATAGCTTTGTCCGGGTTCAAACAGGACATCCACCAGCCCATGCTGTTCGTACCATTCAGCCGTATGGGATTCTCCTTTGTAGATAAGTTCTTCCGCCAGCTTCATGCCTGCACGGCGTGCAACCAGGGAATATCCTCCCATACCCGGAAACAGGTTGAAGGCAATCTCCGGGAAACCCAGACGGGCATCGCGCTGAGCCAGGACGAAATGGTGCGCCAGAGCGGCCTCAAACCCGCCTCCTAACGCACTGCCTTCGACCATCGCCAGAGAGATGGCTCCCGTATCAAACCCCCGTGAAGCCGCATGGACGCAATCAACGCAGGCGCGAGCGTACGCCCGTAACGCTTCCCGACGTCCGTTCTGAATGCACTCGACGAAGAACTGTAAATCCCCGCCGGCATTGTACATTTCGGGAACCAGCGAACCGGTTACCCAAAAATCAACCGCAAAACCAGACTGGCGAACCAGCCATGAAAAGTTCATGATCTCCTCTATTAACGCATGGTTAAAGCAAGGACGTGGCTGAGCCCGCAGCATCATCCAGACCGTGTGACGCTCCGCCTCGTAATACCCTGACAGCTGCGTGAACCGTTCAGTATCGGTAAACAGTGTGCAGGTAGGCTGATTGATAACTGTCATAGTCTAATTCCTCTTATAAAAAAGCGCCTTGCGCGCAGTTTTAGACTAATCCACTCATTAAGCCTGCTGCATGAGGGGGAATAAATTTATCACTTACGTTTATGTAATTTAGTTATTGCATTTTTTCCCTTCTCTTTTGATCCTATTTTCTGCATCATTGAAAATATTAACTTTTCGCGCCTGGGGTGAGATTATGTCGACTATTGACGCACAAGCTGTAGCACAACGAATTGATACCGTGCTGGATATCCTGGTGGCGGGCGATTATCACTCTGCTATCCGTAATCTCGAGATCCTGAAGTCTGAACTTCTTGCTCAGAATGGTGCTGACAATGCGCCAGAAAACGGACAGCCAAAAGCGCCGTGGGAAGTTTAACCCCACCGTCTCCGACCTCGTTTCGCTTTATTAAATGGATGCTATGAATTCCCGACAACAACTCATTTTGCAGATGGTCATCGATCAGGGACGCGTAAGCGTAGTCGATCTCGCTAAAACCACTGGCGTTTCTGAAGTCACCATCCGTCAGGATCTTAATCTGCTGGAAAAACAGAGCTACCTGCGTCGCGCGCACGGATATGCTGTCCCGCTGGACAGCGATGACGTTGAGACGCGCATGATGAATAACTACGCGCTCAAACGTGAACTGGCGGAGTTTGCCGCGTCCCTGGTGAACAACGGCGAGACCGTCTTTATTGAAAACGGCAGCAGTAATGCCCTTCTGGCGCGCACGCTTGCCGATCAAAAAGACGTTACCATCATCACCGTCAGCAGCTATATCGCGCATTTGCTCAAAGAGACGCGCTGCGAGGTGATTCTGCTGGGCGGTATTTACCAGAAAAAAAGTGAAAGCATGGTTGGCCCGCTGACCCGTCAGTATGTCCAGCAGGTTCATTTCAGCAAGGCCTTTATCGGTATTGACGGCTGGCAGCCGGAGACAGGTTTTACCGGCCGGGATATGATGCGCTCTGACGTAGTGAATGCCGTGCTGGAAAAAGAGTGTGAAGCCATTGTACTGACCGACAGCTCTAAATTTGGCGCCGTTCACCCTTATACAATGGGCCCCGTCTCACGTTTTAGCCGCGTGATTACCGACGAGCGGTTGAGCGACGCGCATCGTAATAAACTGGAAGATGACGGGCTGATCGTCAATATTATTAAAACGACCGCCTGAGTTCCCTCCGCGCCCGAATTTCGGGCGCATACGCCCTTCTATCTCTGAGATGATTCCTGGTACTTCTTTAAGAGTTTTTACCTGTTTAACCTGAATTAAAGTCGTAAAATTAATGTTAGCGATATAACAGGAAGTGACTATCACCTGCGTGATTACGTAACGCCTGCGCGACCAGCTTTCACGGAGAACAGAATTAAGTATTCGATTCGTCTATACTTAACGTGTACATCTTTCCGTGAATCGATAATTCAGGAGAAAGTATTATGACCTTAACCAGCAAAAAATTAGCCGCCGCTGTCCTGGCAATCACTGTAGCAATGTCCCTGAGCGCGTGCTCTAACTGGTCTAAACGTGACCGTAACACCGCTATTGGTGCCGGTGCCGGTGCTCTCGGTGGTGCAGTATTAACGGATGGTAGTACGCTGGGTACATTAGGTGGCGCTGCTGTCGGTGGTATTATCGGTCACCAGGTTGGCAAATAATTATTATCTAAGCCTTCCCCGGTATTGCGATATTTGAACGCATTTCAGGTCTGACATACGCACGTATATAACACGAGCCACGGCATTTGCCGTGGCTCATTTATTTTAACCGCCTGCCAGTTTGACTTTCATCCCTTTGGCTTCAAGCAGAGATTTTATTAAATCACGCTTATCCCCCTGGATTTCAATAATGCCGTCTTTCACGGCGCCGCCGCAGCCACATTTCTTTTTCAGCTCGGCCGCCAGCTTTGCCAGTTCAGCATCATCCAGGTCGATGCCGGAGATAAGGCAAACCCCTTTCCCTTTTCGTCCACTGGTCTGGCGCTGGATCCGAACGATGCCGTCACCCTTTGGACGTTCCGCTTTCGCTTTCGGTTCATCGATACGCCCGCTATCGGTTGAATAGACCAGACGGCTGTTGGAATCGGTCATAACGCCTCCTTTTTCAGCGATGCGTTGATAGCCTTAAGCGTCTCAGCCGGGTTGGCAGACTGCGTCACCGGACGCCCGATAACCATATAGTCAACGCCAGCAGCCAGCGCCTGCTCAGGCGTCATAATGCGGCGCTGATCGCCAACTTCACTGCCTGCAGGACGAATACCCGGCGTAACCAGTTTAAAATCCTGGCCCAACGCTGATTTGAAACGTACCGCTTCCTGCGCGGAGCAGACAACGCCATCCAGGCCGCAATGCTGCGTCAGACGCGCGAGACGTTCGGCATGCTCGGCGGGTGACAACGTCACGCCCAGGTCGCGTAGATCGTTTTCGTCCATACTGGTCAGCACGGTAACCGCAATCAGCAGCGGTGCATCTTTACCGAACGGCAGGAGCGCCTCACGGGCGGCCGTCATCATTCTGGCCCCCCCCGATGCATGGACGTTGACCATCCATACGCCCAGCTCTGCGGCAGCGGCAACGGCGTGCGCCGTGGTATTCGGGATATCATGGAATTTCAGGTCGAGGAAAACGTCAAAGCCGCGCTGCTGCAGATCGCGAACGATTTGCGGTCCAAACAGCGTGAACATCTCTTTGCCAACTTTCAGACGGCAGTCGCGAGGGTCAATGCCGTCGACAAACGCCAGTGCGGCGTCACGCTTATTGTAATCAAGCGCAACAACAACAGGAGAATCCGTAATTACGCGGGAAGTGGAGGATGTAACAGACGTCATGACCAGCCCTTTTCGTCTATGGGCGCGCAGCGGCGCGGAACAGATAAACGGCCAGCATTCTACCTGCCGACGCCGCAAATTGACAGGATCCATTTACGCGCCTGCCAGGCCAGCAAACCGCACGATGTACGGCATGTGGTAAAAGCTTTCAGTATGTTGTAACTAAAATAGGGTGTTTTAAAAAATTACTGCCCGTCCAGGCCACGGATTGGCTTGATGGTGGACCAGGCGCGGCAGGAAGGACAGTGCCAGTAAAGCGTATACGCGGTAAAACCGCACTTCTGGCAACGATAGCGCGGTTTGCTGCGCACCTGCTCGCCAACCATGTCGCGAAGCACCATCAGGCTTTCTTTGGCGCGCCCTTCTTCAGCGTCGTTCAGGTGGTAATCCATCAGCTTGTGGAACACCCGCATGGTCGGATGACGCTGCAGCTGACGCGTAATATAAACCTGCGCGGTGTCGCTTCCCTCATACTGCTCAACGACGTCAGAGAGCATCAGCTCAGCGGTGGCGCCGGTATTCTCTTCCACGCAGCGACGCAGGAAGGCTACCCACTCTTCCTGCTTGTCCAGCTGTTGATAGCAGGTTTGCAGCATTTCCAGCGTTTCACTGACCAGCTCTTTGTCCTGGTCGATAACCCGCAGCAGGCTTTCAACGGCTTTGGCGTAGTCGCCATTCGCCATAAAGACGCGCCCCATCATGATGGAGATTCGCGCGCTGTTGCGGTCCGCGGCGGCGCCTTTCTTCAGCAGCGCCATGGCTTTATCCATGTCGTCGTTGCCCATCTGCTGAAGAGCAAGCTCACAGTAGAAGTGGGCGATCTCAACGCGCTGCTTATCT
This sequence comes from Enterobacter sp. DC1, assembly GCF_000568075.1. NCBI lineage: Bacteria > Pseudomonadati > Pseudomonadota > Gammaproteobacteria > Enterobacterales > Enterobacteriaceae > Enterobacter > Enterobacter sp. DC1. The sequence continues at coordinate 102,453 of NZ_AZUA01000001.1, read as the reverse complement.
TTACCCAGCTTCACCAGACGTTCAGCAGTATCAATGGCTTTCTGCCAGTCGCTGGTGGCCTGATAAATCTGCAGGAGCTGCTGCAACGCGCCGATGCGGAAATCTGTTTCGTCCACCAGCTGCGCGAACATATCTTCAGCGCGATCGTACAACCCCGCGGCCATGTAATCCCGCCCCAGCTGTTGTACCGCAAGGAGACGTTGATCGTAGGTCAGCGAAGCGCTTTCCATCAGGGTCTGGTGAATACGAATGGCGCGATCGACCTCGCCGCGCGAGCGGAACAGGTTGCCCAGGGTGAGATGCGCTTCAACCGTCCCCGTATCCTCTTTCAGCATATCGAGGAACAGGTCTACCGCTTTGTCCTGCTGATTGCTCAGGAGGAAGTTCACCCCCGCAACGTAGTCGCGGGAGAGGCGGTTGGCCTCATCCTGTTTTGTTTGTTGCGCACTTCTGCGGCCCATATACCAGCCATAGGCTGCGGCTACAGGCAAAAGCAGAAACAACAACTCCAGCATAGTCGATTATTCCTTCACGACCGGCACGCCAGAGCTTTCCGGAATGTCAGACGCAGGGGCAATGTTATTTTCGAGTCGCTTAATTTTACGTTCAGCGCGCGCAAGAGAAACACGGACTTTCAGCCAGAACAGACCGCAAACCAGCCAGCCAATGGCAAATCCGGCAGCAAATAAGACCGCCAGCAGGCTCGAGACGCGATACTCACCCTGAGCCAGCAGATAGTTAAACGTCACCTGCTGATCGTTTTGTGCACCCAACGTGACTGAAATGACAAAAATCGCCAATACCAGTAAGAAAATGAGTAAATATTTCACATTACTTCCCGTTATGTGGTTCAAGCGAATAAAGTGTGTTCAATTCACCGCAATCAGCCTTATAAACTACCATTTTAGCGACGAGCGCGAAACGGAAAAAGTGACGCGCAGGTCATGGATCTATGGGCAAAATACGGAATATCAACCGTCAGGCGTCCGTTTGGTCCCTTTCGGCTATTTCTTCTTTCTCTTCTGGCGGTGGCGTTAGCGGGCCGCAGAATCGTTCAGTGAGCCAGGTCGCCATCATAATCAGCAGCCATGAGATGAGCGTGGCGACGACCAGATCCCGCGGCCAGTGCATCCCCAGCAGCAGGCGACTGCCCATGACTCCCGTCGCCCAGACCAGTAAAATCACGATAGTGATCGTTCGACGCCTTGGCCAAAGCAGCCCAACCCCCAGCAACGCCCAGCTGGCCGCAAACATGGTGTGGCCGGAAGGAAACGCAAACCCGGTCTCTTTCTGCCAGTGTTTACGCAAGAATTTCGGGATATCCTGCTGTTCCGCAAGCTGTTCTTTCACCAGCGCGCCGCGATCTTTACGCTTTAAATTGTAGAACTCATCCACCGGAACATGATGCGTTTTTTCCAGCCAGACGACAAAAGGACGCGGCTCCTGAACGCGATCTTTAACCCAGGACTTCACGCCCTGACCGACAAGGATAGCGCCCCCGAGGATCGCAAAGAGCATCAGCGCCGCGCGCAAACGAAAGCGCAGGCACCACAGAAACCAGGCGCAGAGGAGTACGTGGGTAATAATCCCCCACGGCTGGGTGACCGTTTCCGTTATCCAGTATAACGTTTTCAGCCACGTGGCGTTCTGCCCGGGCTGCCACATCCAGCCTGAAAGCCATACGGCCAGAGGCATAATCAGTAAAATGGCCGCACCTGCTGCCGTACGTCTGGCGATTGAAAGCATGTCTTCTCCTTTTTCGCTAAGCGTCACAATCATAACTGAAATTAATCATCCGGGTGGATATGTCGGATCGTGCGTTTAACGTTCATATAGCATGGTGCCCATTAGGCGAACCTGCTGAGCTTGTGGCAAAATGAACTGATACAGAAAGCAAAACAGGGCAAAGGCACGAAACGTGTCAGCCTACTCTGGAGAATCACATGCAGCTTAAACGTGTGGCAGAAGCCAAACTGCCAACCCCATGGGGCGATTTCCTGATGGTGGGTTTTGAAGAACTGGCAACCGGACAGGATCATGTCGCGCTGGTTTATGGCGACATTTCAGGGCAGACGCCGGTGCTGTCCCGCGTCCATTCAGAGTGTCTTACCGGCGACGCGCTGTTCAGCCTGCGCTGTGATTGTGGTTTCCAGCTGGAAGCCGCCCTGTCTCATATTGCAGAAGAAGGACGCGGTGTGCTGCTTTATCACCGTCAGGAAGGTCGTAATATTGGTCTGCTGAATAAAATCCGCGCTTACGCGCTTCAGGACCAGGGCTACGATACGGTTGAAGCAAACCATCAGCTCGGCTTTGCCGCTGACGAACGCGACTTCACCCTGTGCGCCGATATGTTCAAGCTGCTGGGCGTGGACGAAGTTCGTCTGCTGACCAATAACCCGAAAAAAGTGGAAATCCTGACCGAAGCGGGGATCAACATCGTCGAGCGCGTACCGCTGATTGTCGGCCGTAACCCGAAAAACGCCCACTACCTTGATACTAAAGCCGCCAAAATGGGCCATCTGCTGAAAGAGTGATGCTAAAAAGCCCGGCACGGGTGCCGGGCTCGTTTCATCAGTCCAGCATCTTACGAATCACATAATGTAAAATGCCGTCGTTCTGGTAATAGGTCAGCTCGGTGGCCGTATCAATACGGCACCGGCAATCCAGCACCTCGATTTTCCCGTCTGCCCGCGTTAATTTCACCGGCACCGTTTTCCCCGGCTGCAGGTTTTGCAGACCGCTAATCTCAATCTGCTCTTCTCCGGTCAGTCCCAGCGTTTTACGCGTCACGCCCTGAGGAAACTCGAGCGGCAGGATCCCCATACCGATCAGATTCGAGCGGTGAATACGTTCGAACGATTCGGCGATGACCACGCGAACGCCAAGCAGACGCGGACCTTTCGCCGCCCAGTCGCGGCTGGAGCCGGAACCGTACTCTTTCCCGGCGATCACCGCCAGCGGCGTACCTTCCTGTTGATATTTGACCGCCGCATCATAAATCGAAACCACTTCCGTCCCCGGCAGATGGCGCGTCATGCCCCCTTCTACGCCCGGAACCATTTCGTTACGAATGCGGATGTTGGCAAAGGTTCCGCGCATCATGACTTCATGATTACCGCGACGCGAGCCGTAGGAGTTAAAATCGCGGCGTTCGACGCCCCGGCTTTGCAGATAACGGCCAGCCGGGCTATCGGCTTTGATACTCCCCGCCGGAGAGATATGGTCGGTCGTGACGGAATCTCCCAGCATCGCCAGTATGCGCGCGCCGTGGATATCCTTAAGCGGTGCCGGCTCGGCCAGCATCTCATCAAAGAACGGCGACAGACGAATATAGGTCGAGTCATCCTGCCAGTCGTAGGTATCTGAGCCCACGACGTTGATGGTTTTCCACTCCGGTGTGCCTTCAAAGACCTCCGCATACTCTTTGCGGAACATCTCGGTTGAGACTTTTTCAACGGCAAGCGCGATTTCACGCGAAGATGGCCAGATATCTTTCAGGTAGACAGGATCATTCTTGCGATCGTGACCAATTGGATCGGTCGCCAGGTTGATATTCATATTCCCTGCAAGGGCATACGCCACAACCAGCGGAGGCGAGGCGAGCCAGTTGGTTTTCACCAGCGGGTGAATACGCCCTTCAAAGTTTCGGTTACCGGACAGGACCGCGCCTACCGTCAGGTCCCCCTGCCTGATCGCCGTTTCAATGGGTTCAGGCAGCGGACCGGAGTTACCAATGCAGGTCGTACAGCCGTAGCCCACGAGGTTAAAGCCCAGTTCGTCAAGGTACGGCGTCAGTTTGGCCTGCGCCAGGTAATCCGATACCACTTTGGAACCCGGTGCCAGCGAGGCCTTGACCCATGGCTGAGGTTTTAGCCCAAGCTCTACCGCCTTTTTCGCCAACAGACCGGCCGCCATTAAGACGCTGGGGTTCGAGGTGTTGGTGCAGGAGGTAATGGCCGCAATAACAACCGCGCCATCCGGGAGCTGATACTGATGTCCGTTCAGAACATAGTCGACCGGACGATGGTCTTTCTGCGCCACGTTCACTTCCAGGGCATTGCTGGCGGCAAAGGCTTTTGGCACGTCACTCAGCGCAACCCGATCCTGCGGACGTTTCGGGCCGGCGAGGCTCGCCTCGACGCTTCCCATATCGAGTTCAAGCGTGCTGGTGAAGACCGGTTCATCGCCCGGGTTTCGCCACATGCCCTGCGCTTTGGTATAGGCCTCAACCAGCGCGACCTGCTCTTCGCTGCGCCCGCTAAGGCGCATGTATTCCAGGGTGACGTCATCGATGGGGAAAAAGCCGCAGGTTGCACCGTATTCCGGCGCCATATTGGCAATGGTGGCGCGGTCGGCAAGCGGCAGCGAATCCAGACCATCACCGTAGAATTCTACAAACTTGCCCACCACACCATGCTTACGCAGCATCTGGGTGACGGTGAGCACCAGATCGGTGGCGGTAATGCCTTCAGACAGCCTGCCGGTGAGCTTGAAGCCCACCACGTCAGGGATAAGCATGGACACCGGCTGGCCGAGCATGGCCGCTTCCGCTTCGATCCCCCCGACGCCCCAGCCCAGCACGCCCAGACCGTTGATCATGGTGGTATGGGAGTCCGTGCCTACCAGCGTGTCCGGATAGGCGACCCACTCTTTATCCTGCAATTCACTCCAGACGGCTTTACCCAGATATTCAAGGTTCACCTGGTGACAAATACCGGTACCCGGCGGGACCACGCTAAACCGGCTGAACGCCTGCTGCCCCCACTTCAGGAACACGTAGCGCTCGTGGTTACGCTCCATCTCCAGACGCACGTTCTCACCAAAGGCGTCGTCATCACCAAAGCGGTCAACGGTTACGGAGTGGTCGATGACGAGGTCAACGGGGGAAAGCGGATTCACTTTTGCCGTATCTCCGCCGAGACGCTTAACGGCCTCGCGCATCGCGGCTAAATCAACGACGGCAGGAACGCCGGTAAAGTCCTGCATCAGCACCCTGGCCGGGCGGTAGGCGATTTCTCTGTCGGCATGGGCATTTTCCAGCCACCCTGCCAGCGCCTGGATATCCTCGAGGGTGACAGAGTCACCGTCCTGCCAGCGCAACAGATTTTCCAGTAAAACTTTCAATGACTTGGGTAAACGCGAAATGTCCCCAAGCGTTCTGGCAGCCAGCGGCAGGCTGTAGTAATGCCAGGTTTTATTTTCTGCCTGTAACGTGTCCTTACTGGCTTCGCGTAGGGTTAACGACATAAGCTCCTCCTTAATCACAGAGATGCCCCGACAATCATCAGGGCCGTAATTAAAGATAACACAAAGACGTCGTAACGTTTTGATAACAACCCAAATTGATAAATTTAGGATTGGTCCAGAAAGGGAAAACAAAAAACCCCGCCGTAGCGAGGTTTTACAATTTAGTGGAGGGCTAGCCAGATGAGCTGACTCCAGAACAGAATCGACACGGTAAAAACGCCGATCCATGACCAGTATTTGTGAGACGTCATGTTATTCATCATAGGGACACCAGGCATTATTTATAAAAAGTTCCGAGGTAAGTCCTCAGTGCTATATTGCTGATGTGTATTTATTAAAGAGTACAAAAGTGCAGAGTCGATATTCAGACTATTTGCATCATTACGCAATTAACTAAATTATTGTTTTTTGGGTTCGTCTTCTGCGAACACATCAATAAACGCTTGCTGCTGCGGCGTCAGTTTCCAGGACGCGGGTACAACAGTCGCAGGAGCTTTACGCCCTCTGTGGCCATTGTCACGATGCTGACACATCTGTTTTACCGTTTCTGTACGTACCGTCACTGCCATATTTAACCCCAATATTTCCAGGCCAGGAGAGCAACCACCACCCAAAACAGGGTAGAGACGAGAAAGACCGCCAACCAGGCTTTACGCTTGAGCGCAGGATCCCTTTGCGGTTCTTCACTTCCTGAAGGCATTGCTAACCTCATACAATCGATATCGCTTATCATTTAGGACCAAACAATTGGTACAATTAATCATCTGTTGAGATAAATCCTAAAGAAACTTTAGCCGAAAAGCCAGTGAATTTACGCACCGGGAGGTATGAAATATTCAATCTTTTGACCAGAAATAAATAATTGAAAAGAAAAATTTGCGAAGGCGTAAATTAGTTTCTACTTTTGTCGCCAATTCACGACATTATAACCTTACAGGTTAAATGGATAATGACATTATATGACAGGGAGTACCTAGATGATGATAATTCTAATTTAGCTTTGAGGCGTTATTTCGGTATCTTTCCGTAAGGGAAAGATACCGGGTGTGATTATTTTTCGGGGAGTTTGATGTCTTTAAACATCTCTTCAATATCTTCATTTGAGCGTAATGCAACGGCGGTATCAACCACATCACGCGTTAAATGAGGGGCAAAGCGCTGAATAAAATCATACATATAGCTGCGCAGGAAGGTGCTGCGACGGAAGCCAATCTTGGTGGTGCTATGACTGAAAACATCATGCGCATCAAGGCGCACCAGGTCAGGGTCTGACACCGGATCCACCGCCATGCTGGCAATAACGCCCACCCCCAGACCAAGCCGCACATAGGTCTTAATCACGTCGGCGTCCGTCGCGGTAAAGACAATGCGCGGCGTTAACCCTGCCCGGTTAAAGGCCGTATCAAGCTCGGACCGTCCGGTAAAGCCAAACGTATACGTCACCAACGGATATTGCGCCAGCTCTTCGATAGTGACCGACCCTTTACCCGCCAGGGGGTGATCCGGAGTCACCACGATAGAACGGTTCCAGTGATAGCATGGAAGCATTACCAGATCGTCATACAGGTGAAGCGCCTCGGTGGCGATAGCAAAGTCTGCATTACCCTTGGAGACGGCTTCAGCAATTTGCGTTGGCGAGCCCTGGTGCATATGCAAAGAGACGCGAGGATAACGCTCGATAAAGCCTTTGATAACGCCGGGTAGCGCATAGCGCGCCTGGGTATGCGTCGTGGCAATATACAGCGAACCTTTATCCGGCCAGGTGTGTTCCCCCGCCACAGACTTAATTGCGTCGACTTTAGAGAGAACTTCCCGCGCAATGCGGATGATTTCCTGCCCCGCAGGCGTCACCTGGGTGAGATGCTTACCGCTGCGGGCAAATATCTGGATACCTAACTCGTCCTCCAGCATACGAACTTGTTTGCTGATGCCCGGTTGCGAGGTATATAACCCCTCGGCGGTAGAAGAGACGTTAAGGTTATGATTCACCACCTCAACGATATAACGAAGCTGCTGTAATTTCATGCCAGACCATCCGATTTAGCGCATGCGGTCAATCGCTTAAGACGATTTAATAATAAGAAACAGGTTAACTATAACCACTATATCATTTATAGCCTGACTGTATAGTACGGAACAAAAAATAATAACAAGGTAATAAAAAAGGGCCGGAAATCCGGCCCTTTTACAGGTAACTTACGGTAAGGGAAGATTATTTCTTGCCTTCAACCCATTTGCCATCGACAAAGAAGGCAGACCATCCGGCCGCTTTACCCTCTTTCTCGGCCGCAACATACTGCTGCTTAGTTTTACGGCTAAAACGTACCACGGTTTTGTTGCCTTCCGGATCCTGCTGTGGCGCATCGGCCAGATAACGCAGTTTCTCAGGCAGACGATCGCGGAAGCGATGCAGCTCTTCCACCAGCGGCGCGCGCGTTTCACGCGATTTCGGGAAGGTGTTGGCGGCGAGGAAGACACCCGCAGCGCCGTCACGCAGCACGAAGTACGCGTCGGATTTCTCGCACGGCAATTCTGGCAGCGGAACCGGATCTTCCTTCGGAGGAGCCACTTCGCCGTTACGCAGAATTTTGCGCGTGTTTTTACACTCGTCGTTGGTACAGGCCATGTACTTACCGAAACGCCCCATTTTCAGGTGCATTTCAGAGCCACACTTCTCGCATTCCACAATCGGGCCGTCATAGCCTTTAATGCGGAACTCGCCCTCTTCGATCTCATACCCGTCACACGTTGGGTTATTACCGCAAACGTGCAGCTTACGTTTTGGATCGATCAGGTAGCTGTCCATTGCCGTGCCGCATTTCTTGCAGCGGCGTTTGGCACGCAGAGCGTTAGTTTCCGCATCGTCACCTTCCAGCACGTTGAGAACTTCGTTCTCAGGCACCAGGTTGATGGTGGTTTTGCAGCGCTCTTTTGGTGACAGTGCATAGCCGGAGCAGCCAAGAAACACGCCCGTGGTTGCGGTGCGGATCCCCATCTTGCGGCCGCAGGTTGGACAGTCGATGCTGGTCAGAACCATCTGGTTAGGCAGCATGCCGCCCTCTTCAGGGTCTTTCTCCGCTTTTTCAAGCTGGTCAGTAAAGTCGCTGAAGAAGCTGTCGAGTACCTTTTTCCATTCCGCCTGATGGCTGGCAACCTGGTCGAGGCTGTCTTCCATTTGCGCGGTGAAATCGTAGTTCATCAACTCGCGGAAGTTTGCTTCCAGACGGTCAGTGACGATCTCACCCATTTTTTCCGCATAGAAACGGCGGTTTTCAACGCGCACGTAGCCACGGTCCTGAATCGTCGAGATGATGGACGCGTAGGTCGACGGACGACCGATACCGCGTTTTTCCAGCTCTTTAACCAGAGACGCTTCACTGAAGCGCGCAGGCGGCTTGGTGAAGTGCTGGGCAGGCACGAGGTCAACCAGCGAGAGCTCATCCCCTTTGTTCACCGCCGGCAGCGTTCGGTCTTCATCACCTTTACGCAGCGCTGGCATCACTTTCGTCCAGCCGTCGAAACGCAGGATACGACCGCGCGCTTTGAGACGGAACTCGCCCGCGCCAACGGTCAGCGTTGTGGAGTCGTACTTCGCTGGCGTCATCTGGCACGCCACGAACTGGCGCCAGATCAGCTGATACAGCTTCTGCGCGTCGGCTTCCATATCTTTCAGCGATTCCGCTAACACAGAGACGTCAGAAGGACGAATCGCTTCGTGTGCTTCCTGAGAATTCTCTTTGCTGGCGAACTGATTAGCGCTTTCCGGAAGGTATTTCTTACCGAAATTGTCGCTGATGTAGCCGCGCACCATGCTGACCGCGTCCTGGCTCAGGTTGGTTGAGTCGGTACGCATATAGGTGATGTAGCCCGCTTCATACAGGCGCTGGGCCATCATCATGGTCTTCTTCACGCCATAACCCAGACGCGTGCTTGCAGCCTGTTGCAGCGTGGAGGTAATAAACGGCGCACCCGGCTTGCTGCTGGTCGGTTTGTCTTCACGTTCCAGCACCTGATAGCGTGCTTTTTCCAGAAGCGCTACGGCGGCCATGGTCTGGTCGCGGTTTTCTGGACGGAAAGGCTTGTCGTTGTGATGGCTCACCTGCAGCGGCAGAGCGTCACCGCCCGGCGTGGTCACATTGGCATCGACTTCCCAGAACTCTTCCGGCACGAAGGCTTTAATTTCGCGCTCACGCTCAACGACCAGACGCACGGCGACGGATTGCACACGACCTGCGGACAGGCCACGGGCAATCTTCTTCCACAGCAGTGGAGAGACCATGTAGCCCACAACGCGGTCCATAAAGCGACGTGCCTGCTGTGCGTTTACGCGGTCAATATTGAGCTCGCCCGGCTTCTCAAACGCCTGACGAATCGCATTCTTCGTAATTTCGTTAAACACTACACGGCTGTAGCGTTTGTCATCACCACCAATCACTTCCCGCAGGTGCCACGCAATGGCTTCCCCTTCGCGGTCAAGGTCGGTTGCGAGATAGATGTGGTCTGCTTTTTCAGCAAGCTGCTTCAGCTCGTTAACGACTTTTTCTTTCCCGGGCAGCACTTCATATTGTGCATCCCAGTTATGCCATGGGTTAACACCCATGCGGTTGACAAGCGCGCTACGTTCATCCTTTTTAGGCTTTTTAGCCCCTTTGGTGGAGGTAGAGTCTGCGCTCTTTTTGCTGGCTGAGCCACTGGTCGGCAAATCGCGGATATGACCGACGCTGGACTTAACCACGTAGTCATTACCCAGATACTTATTGATCGTTTTGGCTTTTGCCGGGGACTCAACGATGACGAGAGCTTTACCCATATTCACCTTTACCTAATTTAATTCTTCCAGGAATACGCCGCACGTTGATTTCCCTTCCGCTGACGACGAGCCAATGATATTGCGACTGCGTCAGGAGATATCAACCCCTTTGACTTACCGGACGTTAATGAGAAGACGCCCAGGTGATTGAGTTTTCGGGTATTTTTCTCACATCTCGTGTAATTCGTGACGAATTCCCGGTTGAATGTCAAGCAATTCTGTTGCCAGAATGACGAAAGCGCACACTCTACCTGATAAAATTCGTTACGCAACTTTATTAGCATGCAAAAGCAGATCCCGCCAGCCAGGACCCTGCACCTTATCCCCTCACATTACAGGGAAAATTTGCCCCCAAAGCGCCCTCGGCGTAGACTATTGTCACTGTTTAAGGAGTGGATTATGCAGAATACGACCCAACCTATTGACCGAGCCTCTCTGCTTATCGAAGCAAACAAGCTTATCCGTGACCATGAAGATACGCTGGCGGGCATTGAAGCCACAGGCGTTGAGCAGCGTAATGGCGTGCTGATTTTCAGCGGCGAATACTTCCTTGACGAACAGGGCTTACCGACCCCGAAAAGCACCGCCGTGTTTAACATGTTCAAATACCTGGCGCATACGCTTTCAGAGAAATATCACCTGGTCGATTAACGCAAAACGCGAGGCATGTGCCTCGCGTTTTTGTTTACAGCAGCGGTTTTTGTCCGCGCTGTAGCCAGCGCAGCAGCAGGCGGTCCGCGCTTTCCGCTGCACTGTTGGTAAAGCGGTCAAGGAGTCGCTTACGCTGGGTAAAGCGCACGCCCACCAGTTCCCGGCCTTCCATCAGATTGAGCAGCAGATCGTCGCTGGTTCCGACTTCATCCACCAGCCCTTTCTCCTGCGCCTGGACGCCGTACCAGTGCTCACCCGTCGCGACCTGTTCAATATCGAGGGTTGGACGCATACGGTGTACAAAATCTTTAAAGAGATGATGCGTTTCGTTGAGGTCTTCACGGAATTTTTGACGCCCTTCTTCCGTGTTTTCTCCCAGCAGCGTCAGGGTACGTTTGTACTGACCCGCCGTGTGAAGTTCGATATCAATCTCTTTATTTTTCAGGAAGCGGTTAAAGTTCGGAATTTGCGCGACCACGCCGATCGAGCCAATAATGGAGAACGGCGCGGCAACAATTTTGTCCGCCACGCAGGCCATCATGTAGCCACCGCTCGCCGCCACTTTATCCACGGCCACGGTCAGCGGGATCTGTTTTTCACGCAGGCGCTGCAGCTGTGAGGCGGCCAGTCCGTAACCGTGAACCACCCCGCCGGGGCTTTCAAGACGCACGACAACCTGATCCTGCGGTGTCGCCACGGCCATAACGGCCGTCACCTCCTCCCGCAGAGAAGAAACCTCATGCGCATCCATACTGCCTTTAAAATCGAGCACATAGACGCGCGGCGTGGCCTTATCCTGCGGCGCATTGAGCTTTGCTTTTGCCTTTGCCGCTTTGGCTTCCTGTTTCTGCTTTTTCTTCTGCGCTTTCAGCCAGAGCTTCTGTTGATGACTATCAAGCAGCGCCAGAGACATCTCTTCCTGCATCTCTTTATACTGCTCGCTCAGGCGGGTGATGCGTAACTCCCCACGCTGACGCTTGCGCTGCGTCAGGTTGACAATCAGAACGGCTACCACCGCAATGGCAATCACCACCGTCGCGATTTTGGCCAAAAACAACCCATATTGAGAAAGTAATTCCACGCGTTCCACCTTGATTTAACCACGAATCTTTCACGGCAGTGTACAACAGCCCTGCCCATGCGTCTCGCTCGTGACATTACCTCTGCGAGCGGCCTTCAGGAATCCCCGGACTGGAGTTTAAATATTTGCAAATTGTTAATTTTACAGTAATGCGTCCTGTAGACTGATTGAATTATTAGGCTAATTCGGGCATAAAGCCGAAAAGTCATTATAAAGGCGCCATTGCGTCACCGGTCGCCTGAGGAGTCACCGTGCATTATCAACCGCAAAAAAATCTGCTGCAAAACCGGATTATCCTTGTCACCGGTGCCAGCGACGGGATTGGCCGCGAGGCAGCCCTGACATACGCCGAATATGGCGCGCACGTCATTTTGATCGGGCGCAACGAAGAAAAACTCAAAAACGTCGCTCAGGAGATTGAGGCTATATGCGGCACGCCGGCCCCGTGGTACACGCTCGATTTACTGACCTGCACACCCGCGGTGTGCCAGGAATTAGCTCAGCGCATCAGCGCTCACTATCCGAGACTCGACGGCGTGCTGCATAACGCCGGTTTGTTAGGCGAGGTTCGTCCGATGGATGAACAGGATCCTGATATCTGGCAGCAGGTGATGCAGGTCAACGTCAACGGCACGTTTTTCCTCACACAGGCATTGCTTCCTTTATTACTCAAATCCGAGTCCGGGTCCCTGGTCTTTACCTCTTCCAGCGTTGGCCGTGAGGGACGCGCAAACTGGGGAGCCTATGCTGTATCAAAATTCGCGACCGAAGGCATGATGCAGGTGCTGGCGGAGGAGTATCAGAGCCGCCATCTGCGCGTAAACTGCATTAACCCGGGCGGTACGCGCACCAAAATGCGCGCCAGCGCTTTCCCGAGCGAAGATCCGCAGAAGCTGAAAACCCCGGCAGACATTATGCCGCTCTATCTCTGGCTGATGGGCGACGACAGCCGCCGCAAAACCGGGATGACCTTTGACGCCCAGCCGGGACGTAAACCAGGAATTTCGCAATGAGTGAAGAACGTCATCAGCAGCGCCAGCAGCGTCTGAAAGAACAGGTCGATGCGCGCGTCGCGGCAGCCCAGGACGAACGTGGGATCGTCATCGTTTTTACCGGCAACGGAAAAGGGAAAACTACCGCCGCATTCGGCACGGCGACACGCGCCGTCGGACACGGTCAAAAAGTGGGCGTGATCCAGTTTATCAAAGGCGAATGGCCCAACGGTGAGCGGAATTTACTTGAGCCTCACGGCGTTGAGTTTCAGGTGATGGCGACCGGGTTTACGTGGGATACCCAGAACCGGGAAACGGATACTGCAGCCTGTCTCGCCGTCTGGGAGCATGCAAAGAGAATGCTGGCCGATCCCTCGCTGAATATGGTTCTGCTGGATGAGATCACCTATATGGTCGCCTACGACTATCTGCCGCTGGAAGCCGTGCTGGATGCTCTGAAGAATCGTCCTGTCCACCAGACGGTTATCGTCACGGGCCGCGGGTGTCATCGGGATATTCTGGAGATGGCCGATACCGTCAGCGAGCTGCGTCCGGTCAAACATGCGTTTGATGCAGGCATCAAAGCGCAAATTGGAATTGATTACTAAAGAAAAAAGCCCGGTACGTTCACCGGGCTTTTATATTAACCGTTGTTGTTACGGCTGCCGGAGCGGCGACTGCTGCTCACCTGGCTGTGTCGCTTCACCGCGCGACGGATCTGATTCGCCTTCATGCGACGACGATCTTTTTCCACCGCCACTTTTGAGGTGGTTTCCGGCGTCAGGCCGACCAGCTCGCGCAGATAGTTGGTTTGGGTCAGATCCAGTTCGGTATAACCACCGCGCGGCAGACCTTTCGGCAGCAGAATGTCGCCGTAACGGACGCGGATCAGACGGCTCACCTGGACACCTACCGCTTCCCACAGACGACGCACCTCGCGGTTACGGCCTTCGGTCAGGGTGACGTTGTACCACTGGTTAATGCCTTCCCCACCGGTAAACTTGATGGTTTTGAACGCCGCAGGGCCGTCTTCCAGCTGAACGCCACGCGACAGATCGCGCAGTTTATTCTCATCAACCTGGCCAAATACGCGCACCGCGTATTCACGTTCCACTTCACGGCTTGGGTGCATCAGACGGTTTGCCAGTTCACCATCGGTGGTAAACAGCAGCAGACCGCAGGTGTTTACGTCCAGACGACCGACGGCAATCCAGCGAGCGCCACGCAGTTTAGGCAGACGGTCAAACACCGTCGGGCGACCTTCCGGGTCGTTGCGGGTGCACAGCTCGCCTTCCGGCTTGTAGTAAGCCAGCACGCGGCAGATCTGTTCAGCAGACTCTTTCACGGAGATAAGATGACCGTCGATGCGGATCTTCAGCCCCGGTACGATTTCAACGCGGTCACCCAGCGTGGCGATTTTACCGTCCACACTCACGCGGCCCGCTTCAATAATGGCTTCGATTTCACGGCGTGAGCCGTGGCCGGCGCGCGCCAGCACTTTCTGTAACTTCTCGCTCATTGAGCTTCCTCAGGTGTCGCCTTCACAGGCGTCGAATCAGGTCAAAAGAGGGCTGAGCCCTGCTTTGATGGCCGCGTAGTATATCTGCTTATACCCTTACAAGAAAGGCTTTACGTCACCCACGCCTTCACGAATCACTTCCGGTGCATCTTCGGTTAAGTCGACCACGGTGGTCGGCTGCTGGCCAAGATAGCCGCCGTGAATAATCAGCTCGACCACCTTCTCCAGACGATCTTTAATTTCTTCCGGATCGGACTCGGTAAATTCACTTCCCGGCAGCATCAGCGAGGTAGAAAGCATCGGTTCGCCGAGGGTTTCCAGCAGCGCCTGCGCAATCGGGTTAGACGGCACGCGCATGCCGATGGTTTTGCGTTTCTCCTGCAGCAGACGACGCGGTACTTCCTTCGTGCCCTTCAGGATGAAGGTGTAGTTGCCCGGCGTGTTGTTCTTAATCAGGCGAAACGCCACGTTATCAACATACGCATAGGTCGACAGCTCAGAGAGATCGCGGCACATCAGGGTAAAGTTATGGCCGTCCGGCAGCTGGCGAATACGGCAAATGCGCTCCATTGCCCCTTTATCTTCAATTTTACAGCCCAGCGCGTAGCCTGAATCGGTTGGGTAGACAATCACGCCGCCTTTGCGGACGATCTCCACGGCCTGGTTGATCAGACGTGGCTGCGGGTTATCCGGATGGATATAGAAAAACTGACTCATACTTCCCTCTCTTCAATTTGCTGCGGCTGTTCCCAGAGCTGCCAGACCGGTTCAACGCCAGCGGGCAACCAGAGCTTGCGCCCCAGTTCGATCCACGCGCAGGGCTGATGGAAATCAGAGCCCTGTGAACCAAGCAGGCCGAACTGGCGGGCATAGGTCGCGAGCTGCGCGCGCTCGTTGGGCGCCTGCTGACACTGGGCGACTTCCATCGCCTCGCCACCGCATTCGGCAAAGTGTGCCAGCAGCCTTTTCAGCCATTTAGCAGAAAGATTATACCGCCCCGGATGGGCCAGCACGGCCTTACCGCCAGAATGATGAATCACATCAATAGCTTGTTTTATTGTACACCACTGCGGCGGAACGTATCCGGTTTTACCGCGTGCCAGATACTTTTTAAAGACGTCCGCCATGGTCGTCGCTTTGCCCGCGTCGACCAGAAAACGGGCGAAATGACCGCGGGTGACCGCCCCGCCGTTCGCCATCTTTTGCGCGCCTTCCAGCGCGCCCGGAATATGCGCCTTTTCCAGACGCTCACCGATCATCTCTGCGCGCTGATTGCGGCGCGTTTTTTGTTCTTGCAAAAATGCCGTAAGTGCCGGATGGTCTATATCGATATTCAGGCCAACAATATGAATCTCATGGTTTTCCCAGACGGTCGAGATCTCGACGCCGGACACCAGATTCAGCGCCAGCCCGCTGCGGGCAATCTCGGCGCGCGCCGCCGGAATGGCATCTGTCGTATCGTGATCGGTTATCGCCAGCGTGCCGACGCGCATTTCAACGGCGCGATGAACCAGGGCTTCGGGTGTCAGCAGGCCATCAGAGGCCTGAGTATGGCTGTGTAAATCATAAATAATGGCGTAGGTGGTATCGCTCAAAGCACTTCCCATAACAGGTTGGAGACATCCGAAAACACCATGATACCGACTTAACGCGAAATTCTGAAATCAAGGGTTGACAACTTGCCATCGAACTAGTTAACTAGTACGCAAGTTCACACGAGAAAGGTATCTGAAAATGACAGCACATTTCACTCTGCACGGCTGGTGGCGCACTTCCTGATCTTCGGGCAGTGTCACGCGTCTGCGAAATGCAAACAGATACCCGCCCGCTACCCAGCGGGCTTTTTTTTGAACAAAATATGAGAACAACAACATGCAAACAGCCAAACCTCATCTCGAACTGCTGACCTGCGAGGCGGCCTATCGCCACAACCCGACCGCGCTGTTTCATCAGGTGTGCGGGGCTCGTCCGGCAACGCTGCTGCTGGAGTCTGCGGATATCGACAGCAAGGACGATCTCAAGAGCCTGCTGCTGGTCGACAGCGCGCTGCGCATTACCGCTTTAGGTGACACTGTCACCATCAAGGCATTATCAGACAATGGCGCATCGCTGCTGCCGCTGCTGGATGCCGCCCTGCCTTCAGGCATTGAAAACGAACGTCATCCAGAAATGCGCATTCTGCATTTCCCACCGGTGAGCCAGCTGCTGGACGAAGACGCGCGCCTCTGCTCCCTGTCCGTTTTCGATGCCTTCCGCCTGCTGCAGAACCTGGTCACCGTGCCGGAAGACGAGCGTGAGGCGATGTTCTTTGGTGGGCTGTTTGCTTATGACCTGGTAGCCGGATTTGAAGAGTTGCCGGAAACCGAGCAGGGTAATCGCTGCCCGGACTATTGCTTCTATCTGGCTGAAACGCTGCTGGTGATCGACCACCAGAAGCAATATACCCGCATCCAGGCAAGCCTGTTCACACCTTCTGTCTCTGAGAAACAACGCCTTGAGCACCGCATCGCTCAGCTGCAGCAGCAGATGACGGAAGCACCGCCTGCGCTTCCGGTGCAGCGCGTGGAAAAAATGACCTGCGACGTTAACCAGACTGACGATCAGTACGGCGCCGTGGTTCGCCAGATGCAAAAAGCGATTCGCGCCGGGGAAATTTTCCAGGTCGTGCCGTCCCGTCGCTTCTCGCTGCCCTGCCCGTCGCCGCTCGCAGCGTACGACGTGCTGAAAAAGAGTAACCCAAGCCCGTACATGTTCTTCATGCAGGACAACGAGTTCACGCTGTTCGGCGCCTCGCCGGAAAGCTCGCTGAAGTACGATGCCACCAGCCGTCAGATTGAGATCTACCCGATTGCCGGAACCCGTCCGCGCGGTCGTCGCGCCGACGGCTCGCTGGACCGCGATTTGGACAGCCGCATCGAACTTGAAATGCGTACCGACCACAAAGAACTCTCCGAGCACCTGATGCTGGTTGACCTGGCGCGTAACGATCTGGCACGCATTTGCACCCCAGGCAGCCGCTACGTGGCGGACCTGACCAAAGTCGACCGCTATTCGTTCGTGATGCACCTGGTCTCCCGCGTGGTCGGCGAGCTGCGCCACGATCTCGACGGGCTGCACGCCTACCGCGCCTGCATGAACATGGGCACCCTGAGCGGTGCGCCAAAAGTACGCGCCATGCAGCTGATTGCCGCCGCCGAAGGACGCCGTCGCGGCAGCTACGGCGGCGCGGTGGGTTACTTCACCGCCCACGGCGATCTCGACACCTGCATCGTAATCCGCTCCGCCTATGTTGAAGACGGTATTGCCACCGTTCAGGCGGGTGCCGGGATTGTTCTTGATTCTGTTCCGCAGTCTGAAGCTGACGAAACGCGCAGTAAAGCCCGTGCGGTCCTTCGCGCCATTGCTACCGCACACCATGCACAGGAGATTTTCTGATGGCTGACATTCTGCTGCTCGATAATATCGACTCCTTTACCTATAACCTGGCAGATCAGCTGCGTGCGAATGGCCACAACGTCGTTATCTACCGCAACCACGTTCCCGCGCAGACCCTGATTGACCGTCTGGCCACCATGCAAAACCCGGTGCTGATGCTCTCCCCGGGGCCAGGCGCACCGAGCGAAGCGGGCTGTATGCCGGAGCTGCTGACCCGCATGCGCGGCAAGCTGCCGATTATCGGCATCTGCCTCGGCCATCAGGCGATTGTTGAAGCCTATGGCGGCTACGTTGGCCAGGCAGGTGAAATCCTCCACGGTAAGGCGTCCAGCATTGAACATGACGGCCAGGCAATGTTTGCCGGGCTGCCGAACCCGCTCCCGGTCGCGCGCTATCACTCGCTGGTTGGCAGCAATATTCCCGCCGGGCTGACGATCAACGCCTCTTTTGAAGGCATGGTGATGGCGGTGCGCCACGATGCGGACCGCGTCTGCGGCCTGCAGTTCCACCCGGAATCTATCCTGACCACCCACGGCGCCCGCCTGCTGGAGCAGACGCTCGACTGGGCGTTACAGAAGCTGGAGCAGACCAACACCCTGCAGCCGATTCTGGAAAAACTGTACCAGGCGCAGACCCTGAGCCAGCAGGAGAGCCACCAGCTCTTCTCCGCCGTGGTTCGCGGTGAACTGAAGCCTGAACAGCTGGCGGCCGCGCTGGTGAGCATGAAGGTGCGCGGCGAAAGCCCGCAGGAGATCGCCGGTGCCGCCACGGCCCTGCTGGAAAATGCCGCCCCGTTCCCGCGCCCGGACTATCAGTTTGCCGATATCGTCGGTACCGGCGGTGACGGCAGTAACAGCATCAATATCTCCACCGCCAGTGCCTTCGTGGCGGCGGCGTGTGGTTTGAAGGTCGCGAAGCACGGTAACCGCAGCGTTTCCAGCCGGTCAGGCTCTTCCGATCTGCTCGCCGCTTTCGGTATTAACCTCGATATGAACGCCGAGCGTTCCCGCGAAGCGCTGGATGACCTGGGCGTCTGCTTCCTGTTTGCGCCGAAGTATCACACCGGTTTCCGCCACGCGATGCCGGTTCGTCAGCAGCTTAAAACCCGCACGCTGTTTAACGTGCTCGGCCCGCTGATCAATCCGGCGCACCCTCCGCTGGCGCTGATTGGTGTCTATAGCCCGGAACTGGTTCTGCCGATTGCCGAGACGCTGCGCGTGCTGGGTTACCAACGTGCCGCCGTGGTGCACAGCGGCGGTATGGATGAGGTTTCTCTTCATGCCCCGACGCTGGTGGCCGAACTGCGCGACGGTGAAATCCTCAGCTATCAGCTGGAGGCTGCCGACTTCGGCCTCGCGCCGTATCACCAGGAAGCGCTGGCTGGCGGTACGCCGGAAGAAAACCGTGACATTCTGACGCGCTTATTACAAGGTAAAGGAGAGGTCGCCCATGAGGCCGCCGTTGCTGCCAACGTCGCCATGCTGATGCGTTTGCACGGTGAGGAAGACCTGAAGGCCAACGTTCAAAAAGTTCTGGATGTACTGCGCTCCGGTGCAGCTTACGATCGCGTTACCGCACTTGCGGCAAGAGGGTAAAGAATGCAGACCGTTTTAGCGAAAATCGTTGCCGATAAGGCCATCTGGGTGGAAGCCCGCAAGCAACAGCAGCCGCTTGCCAGTTTCCAGAATGACGTCGTACCAAGCCAACGTCGTTTCTATGATGCCCTGCAGGGTGCACGCACCGCGTTTATTCTTGAGTGCAAAAAAGCCTCCCCGTCTAAAGGTGTTATTCGCGACGATTTCGACCCGGCGCGTATTGCCGGCATTTATAAGCATCACGCGTCAGCCATCTCCGTGCTGACGGATGAGAAATATTTTCAGGGCAGCTTCGATTTTCTGCCGATCGTCAGCGGCATCGCGCCGCAGCCGATCCTGTGCAAAGACTTTATTATCGACCCGTATCAGATCTGGCTGGCGCGTTTTTACCAGGCCGACGCCTGCCTGCTGATGCTCTCGGTGCTCGACGATGAGCAGTATCGCCAGCTTTCCGCCGTGGCGCACAGCCTGAACATGGGCGTGCTGACCGAAGTGAGCAACGAAGAGGAGCTGGAGCGCGCGATTGCGCTGGAAGCCAAAGTTGTCGGGATCAACAACCGCGATCTGCGTGACCTGTCCATTGACCTGAACCGTACCCGTCAGCTGGCGCCGCGTCTGGGGTCTGGCGTCACGGTGATCAGCGAATCCGGCATTAACAGCTATGCCCAGGTGCGCGAGCTGAGCCACTTCGCCAACGGTTTCCTGATTGGCTCCGCCATGATGGAGCATGACGATCTCAACGCGGCCGTGCGTCGCGTGCTGCTGGGTGAAAACAAAGTCTGCGGCTTAACCCGCGAACAGGATGCCCAGGCCGCGTATGAAGCCGGGGCGATTTACGGCGGGCTGATCTTTGTCGATTCCTCTCCACGCGCGGTCAGCGAAGAGCAGGCGCGTAAGATCATCGCAGCGGCTCCGCTCAGCTACGTGGGCGTTTTCCGCAACGTAGATATTGCAGACGTTGCGGCCAAAGCCGAGGCGTTACCCCTGAGCGCGGTGCAGCTCCACGGCGATGAAGACCAGAGCTACATCGATGCCCTGCGCGCCGCGCTGGCACCACAGGTGCAAATCTGGAAAGCGCAAAGCGTTGGCGATACGTTGCCCTCGCGTAACCTGAACCATGTGGATAAATACGTCCTCGATAACGGCCAGGGCGGCACCGGCCAGCGTTTTGACTGGTCGCTGCTGAACGGCGAAAAGCTGGACAACGTCCTGCTGGCGGGCGGATTAAGCCCGGATAACTGCGTAGAAGCCGCTAAAACCGGCTGCGCAGGCCTCGATTTCAATTCAGGCGTAGAGTCCCAACCGGGTATCAAAGATGCCAGCAAGCTGGCCTCGGTTTTTAAAACTCTGCGTGCATATTAAGGAAGAGAAGATGACGACATTACTTAACCCGTATTTTGGTGAGTTCGGCGGGATGTACGTCCCGCAAATCCTGATGCCCGCGCTGCGCCAGCTGGAAGAAGCGTTTGTCAGCGCGCAGAAAGATCCGGCGTTTCAGGCTGAATTTACCGACCTGTTGAAAAATTATGCCGGTCGTCCGACCGCGCTGACCAAATGCCGCAACCTGACGGAAGGCACCAAAACCACGCTGTATCTGAAGCGTGAAGACCTGCTGCACGGCGGCGCGCATAAAACTAACCAGGTGCTGGGCCAGGCGCTGCTCGCGAAGCGTATGGGCAAAACCGAAATCATCGCCGAAACCGGTGCGGGTCAGCACGGCGTGGCCTCTGCGCTTGCCAGCGCCCTGCTCGGTCTGAAATGCCGCATCTATATGGGAGCGAAAGACGTTGAGCGTCAGTCTCCGAACGTCTTCCGTATGCGTCTGATGGGAGCAGAAGTGATCCCGGTGCACAGCGGCTCCGCAACGCTGAAGGATGCCTGTAACGAAGCGCTGCGCGACTGGTCTGGCAGCTATGAAACCGCACACTATATGCTCGGTACCGCGGCGGGCCCGCACCCGTTCCCGACTATCGTGCGCGAATTCCAGCGCATGATCGGTGAAGAGACCAAAGCGCAGATCCTTGAAAAAGAGGGTCGCCTGCCGGATGCGGTTATCGCCTGCGTTGGCGGCGGGTCTAACGCCATCGGTATGTTCGCAGACTTTATTGACGACACCAGCGTGGGTCTGATTGGCGTAGAGCCTGCCGGTCACGGCATTGAATCGGGTGAACACGGCGCGCCGCTGAAGCATGGCCGCGTGGGGATCTACTTCGGTATGAAATCCCCGATGATGCAAACCGATGAGGGACAGATTGAAGAGTCTTACTCTATTTCTGCTGGCCTCGACTTCCCGTCCGTCGGGCCGCAGCATGCGTTCCTGAACAGCACCGGCCGCGCGGACTATGTCTCCATTACCGATGACGAAGCGCTGGAAGCCTTTAAAACGCTGTGCCGCAGCGAAGGGATCATCCCGGCGCTGGAGTCTTCGCACGCCCTGGCGCATGCGCTGAAAATGATTAAAGAAAACCCGGAAAAAGAACAGCTGCTGGTGGTGAACCTTTCCGGCCGCGGTGACAAAGATATCTTCACCGTTCACGATATTCTGAAAGCACGAGGGGAAATCTGATGGAACGCTACGATAACGTATTTGCAGAGCTGAAATCCCGCCAGGAAGGCGCGTTCGTTCCCTTCGTCACCCTGGGCGATCCGGGCCCGGAACAGTCGCTGAAGATTATCGACACTCTGATTGAAGCCGGCGCCGACGCGCTGGAGCTGGGTATTCCGTTCTCTGACCCGCTGGCGGATGGCCCGACCATCCAGAACGCAACGCTGCGCGCATTTGCCTCCGGCGTGACGCCAACCCAGTGCTTCGAGATGCTGGCGGCGATTCGCCAGAAGCACCCGACCATTCCGATCGGCCTGCTGATGTACGCCAACCTGGTCTTTAACCGCGGTATTGATGAGTTCTATGCCGAGTGCGCGCGCGTGGGCGTCGACTCCGTTCTGGTGGCAGACGTGCCGGTTGAGGAATCTGCGCCATTCCGTCAGGCGGCGATGCGCCATAACGTCGCCCCGATTTTCATCTGCCCACCGAACTCTGATGACGAACTGCTGCGCCAGATTGCCTCTTACGGACGCGGGTATACCTACCTGCTCTCCCGCGCGGGCGTGACCGGTGCCGAGAACAAAGCGGCGTTGCCTCTGCATCATCTGGTGGAGAAGCTGGCCGAGTACCATGCCGCGCCTCCGCTGCAGGGGTTCGGGATTTCCTCCCCGGAGCAGGTCACCGCAGCGATTGACGCGAAAGCGGCAGGTGCCATCTCCGGCTCCGCGATTGTGAAGATCATCGAAAAGAACGTGGACAAGCCCGAGCAGATGCTGGCCGAGCTGAAAGCGTTTGTGACCGCAATGAAAGCGGCGACGCGTAAAGCATAACCCTTCCACCGTCTGGCTTCCTGCCAGACGGTTACCCTTCCAGGCTATCACTCTTCCTGCTGCTGACGTGCGGGCTGCTATTTAAGAACGCAATTGACAGGCCAGTAATGACGAATGCTTCAATTATGCTTTCTTAATAACGTTTCCGGGGCGGACATCGGGACTTACCAATTTGTAAAGTACCGGCAGCATGGACCAAATCAGCTAAAGTACGAACCTGCATTTTATCCATAACCCGACGTCGATGGACCTTCACGGTAATTTCTGATATGCCCAGTTCAGACGCAATTTGTTTGTTTTGCAGGCCATTAATCGCCAGCTCAAAGGTCTGCTTCTCGCGCCGTGTTAATGCCTGATAGTTTTTACAAAGCTCGAATATTCTTTGCTGCTCTAAAAAGTTATTGGTCGCTTCGATTAGCACATCTTTCACGACATTGATAAATTGTTCCGGTTCGACTGGCTTAGTCAAAAAATCCCGAACGCCTGCTTTCATCGCTCGTACGCAGAGTGGGATTGAGCTGGTCATAGTCAGGATAATTATCGGTATTGTACAGCCACGTTCCTTGAGGGCATCTATCACATCGAAACCGTTAGTGTCTGAGGTGTTAATTTCAAGTATTAAGCATGAGGGATGATCAACTATGGGGCAGGAGAGAAATTCTTCGGCATTTTTGAAGTCAAAAGTTTGATAACCTTTCGCCATTAACAATTTAACCACAAACTGCCTATATGCATCATCATCATCGATAACATAAACAACATCTTCCATATCACTCTCTCCTCACCAGGCCCTCGACGTACATAATACGAACGGAGGCGTCCATTCACAAAAATTTTAGGATTGCCAGCCTCTATGTCTGATATCGTTTAATAACCGGAAGTAACAAAATCAAAGAATAACAATTCATATGCGAATATTCTAATTTAGCAAAGTCAATTAGCATGAGGATATTCTGAAAAAAGATAGATATAAAAGTCCTTTTTGAGCAGCGGTAATGTTAAAACTCATCTTTCAAGCAAATCCTTTTGTATATATTTGACTCATATTGCGGGAATAATCTTAGCCCTGACGATTTAAGGTGCAGTTTTTACAACTGCCAGGTGGTTAAGCTGAATAAGAGTGCGTTTTTGGTGTTAACGCCGATTCGGGATCCACCCGCACTCCAGCCAGAGTCTCTGTCAGAACATCTGGTATATCAACGGCTCTTGCTTCTCTGAATTGCGCAGCCGTGCCGAGAATCCAAACGCAGCACGGTTAAATGACTGAGGTCATAAAAAGAGGCGGTATTTTGGAGAAAAGGTTTGGAGAGGTTTTGAGGCAAACGAAAAAGATATATATTCCAGTCCGTTAAATTCACTTACACCTTCTGAGTTCAGAGGCTTATTCATGTCATGGCACGCCTTCAAACAGACTTACCTGGTTAAGTTCTGGTCACCTGTCCCGGCCGTTATCGCGGCAGGCATTCTCTCTACCTACTATTTCGGCATCACCGGCACCTTCTGGGCCGTGACCGGCGAGTTCACCCGCTGGGGTGGCCAATTGCTACAGCTCGCTGGCGTGCATACCGAAGAGTGGGGTTACTTTAAACTCATTCATCTGGACGGCACGCCGCTTACCCGCATCGACGGGATGATGATCATCGGCATGTTCGGCGGCTGTTTCGCAGCGGCGCTGTGGGCAAACAACGTTAAGTTGCGGATGCCCAAAAGCCGGATTCGCATAATGCAGGCGGTGGTCGGCGGTATCATTGCCGGGTTTGGCGCCCGTCTGGCGATGGGCTGTAACCTGGCCGCTTTCTTTACGGGGATTCCTCAGTTTTCGCTTCACGCCTGGTTCTTTGCTGTCGCCACGGCCATCGGCTCTTACTTTGGCGCAAAATTCACCCTGCTGCCGCTGTTCCGCATTCCGGTGAAAATGACAAAAGTCAGCGCAGCGTCACCGTTAACCCAGAAGCCAGAACAGGCGCGTCGTCGTTTCCGCCTCGGTATGCTGGTCTTTTTGGCTATGGTCGCCTGGGCGCTTTGCACTGCGATGAATCAGCCCAAACTCGGCCTGGCGATGCTGTTCGGCGTGGGTTTTGGTCTGCTCATTGAACGCGCGCAGATCTGCTTTACCTCCGCGTTTCGCGATATGTGGATCACCGGTCGGACGATGATGGCGAAGGCGATTATCGCCGGAATGGCGGTCAGCGCCATCGGCATCTTCAGCTATGTTCAACTCGGCGTCGAACCGAAAATCATGTGGGCTGGTCCTAATGCGGTGATTGGCGGCCTGCTGTTTGGCTTCGGGATTGTGCTGGCTGGCGGGTGTGAAACCGGCTGGATGTACCGCGCCGTTGAAGGTCAGGTGCATTACTGGTGGGTGGGCCTGGGAAATGTTATCGGCTCGACGATTCTGGCGTACTTCTGGGACGATCTGTCCCCGGCGCTTGCCACGAGTTGGGACAAGGTCAACCTGCTGAGCACCTTCGGTCCTCTCGGCGGCCTGCTGGTCACCTACGCCCTGCTGCTGGTCGCTTTTTTACTGGTTGTCGCGCAGGAGAAACGCTTCTTCCGTCGTGCGAGTGTTAAAACAGAAACCCAGGAGAATGCTGCATGAAAGAGATCGTGCCCGATTACCGTCTGGATATGGTCGGTGAACCCTGCCCTTATCCGGCTGTTGCCACGCTTGAAGCGCTACCGCAGCTCAAAAAAGGGGAAATTCTTGAAGTGGTCAGCGACTGCCCGCAGTCCATTAACAACATTCCGCTGGATGCGAAAAACCACGGTTACACGGTGCTGGATATCCAGCAGGATGGCCCGACCATTCGCTATTTGATTCAAAAATGATCGCCAGGGGCCTCGCGAGGGGCCTTTATCGCATTGAATTATAAGACGTCTTGATCCACGGCAAAAACGCAATTTTTGACTTAAGTAAAATCTCACTTCCCTTTTGAAGGAGGTTTTCGCGGTTTGATGTATTTACGAGCTTTACTGGTTTTCGCCTTATTGATTCCCTTCCATGCGCTGTCCCTGAATTTCTCTTCTACCTTCCTGCGCCTTAATTGTCCGCAAAGAGGACTTGTCGAGGTTATTCTGCACGTTTATGACCATACCCAGGAACGATGGCAAGGTCATTTTGAAACCGGTGCGGGACATAAACGTGCGGGTGATACCGAAATTATCCCGTTTGCCAACGGCGACATTCTTTTTCATTCCCTGTCCAGCGACGCTTTCAGCTATTTATACGATGGGGAAAAGATCCTGAGGCACTGCGTAAAGCTTGATGAGCGGCCGGTTTATCCGTCGTTTTGAAGTGAGCAAAGCAAACTGGCCACCCTGTGGCCAGTTTGACGGGGGATCAGAAACGATAACCCGCAGAGAACATAAACACCCACGGATCCAGGCGAGTATTGATACTTTGCTGCTGACCGCCCGCCTTGAAGCGTACGTCCGTATCAATATCCATGTACCAGACCGAGGCGTTAATCAGCCAGTCGCGGTTAATCAGATAGTCCAGACCGACCTGCCCCGCCATACCCCACGAATCTTTCAGGCTGAGGTCCGTCAGACCGGCCTCTTTACCGGTATCGTTAAACTTCTCGTCAAAGAAGGTGGTGTAGTTCACACCAGCGCCAATATAAGGACGCACCTTGCTGCTGGCATCACCAAAATACCATTGCGCCATCAGCGTTGGCGGTAAATGGTGAACCGTTGCAATATCACCGGTTGCGCCCAGACCCACGCGATGACGGAACGGCGTTGCAGCAAGAAGCTCAACACCAACGTTTTCCGTCGCCATATAGGTGAACGTTAACCCTAACTGGGTGTTATTACTGACGTTAAAACCGCCCATACCCAGCACGTTATCCGATCCTTCAGTTGGGCGAACCGTAGCCGAACCGGCACGAATAAAGAATTCGCCTGCTTCATGCGCATACGCGCCGCCAGAGAGACTGCTTAATACAAGGGCTGCCACCGCTAATTTTTTCATATCCGCTCCATCGTTGTGGTTTTAATCGCGGGTGAGAATATACTCACAAATGAGTAATAAGTGATCTGCTACAGATCACATTAAAACCAGTAACTTAACATTCATTGATCTGGATTAATTTTTTGTTACGCACTGAAAAGCGATAAGTTGTTTCCATGTCAATTTTTGGCATTTCACGGTTACAAAATTTTCCCTTTTCCCCCTCTTGCTCTTCCTCTGGCGGCTGGATAATTTATCGCTCTCACAAATTGATTTGATGCGTTCTTCTTTAGCAGGTGTGCCATGAGTGATATCAACCCGTGCATGACGTGCGGAGCCTGTTGTGCGTATTTTCGAGTCTCTTTCTACTGGGCCGAAGCCAGCGATGGCGGCGGTACCGTTCCGGTTCATCTTACTGAGCCGTTAACGCCCTTTCTGCGCTGCATGAGCGGCACAAACCAAAAGCAGGCCCGCTGCGTGGCGCTACAGGGTGAGCCCGGGGTCTCTACCCGATGTTCCATCTATGAGGATCGGCCCAGCCCGTGTCGGGAATTTGCCATGTCGGGGGAAGATGGCCAGGTCAACGAAGCCTGCAATCGCGCCCGGGCGCGCGTTGGATTACCGCCGCTTTACAAAGATATGCTTTTCCATACAAGCCTTGATGCTGCCACAGCAGGTGCATCCGGTGTACAATTGCCGGCTAATTAACACCTGCAATACTCAAGGAGAGTGCATGTCTATCACGGCGAAGTCTGTCTACCGTGACACGGGAAACTTTTTCCGCAATCAGTTCATAACCTTTTTACTGATCGCGTTGCTATGTGCCTTTATCACGGTGGTGCTGGGCCATGCCTTCTCACCGAGTGAAGAACAGATTGCCAGCCTGAGCCAGGGCGACCATCTTGCCGGAAGCGTGGGGCTGTTTGAGCTGGTGCAAAACATGACGCCGGAGCAGCAGCAAATTCTGCTGCGGGCGTCTGCCGCGTCTACGTTCTCAGGCCTGATTGGTAATGCGGTTCTGGCGGGCGGCGTTTTACTGATGATTCAGCTGGTCTCGGCGGGTCACAGGGTCAGCGCCTTACGGGCGATTGGTGCCAGTGCGCCAGTCTTACCTAAGCTGTTTATCCTGATCTTTTTAACCACCATGCTGGTGCAAATGGGGATTATGCTTGTCGTGGTGCCGGGCGTATTACTGGCTATCGTGCTCTCATTTGCGCCTGTGATGGTGGTGCAGGATAAGATGGGGATTTTTACCGCGATGCGCAGCAGCATCCGACTGGCATGGGCTAATATGCGTCTGGTAGCGCCCGCCGTGATCGGCTGGCTGCTCGCCAAAACGCTCCTGCTGTTGTTTGCACCGAATTTTGCGGTATTAACGCCGAACGTTGGCGCTGTAGTGGCGAATACGCTGAGCAATCTGATTTCAGCGGTGCTGCTGGTCTATCTGTTCCGCCTGTATATGTTAATTCGTCAGTAATCCTGAGGCGGGCGGCATCGCTGCCACCCGCCCCGTTCAGAAGATGGAATCACAGAATGAAGCAGTTTCTTGATTTTTTACCGCTCGCGGTCTTTTTCGCTGTCTATAAGTTGTATGACATTTTTGCTGCAACAAAAGCGTTAATCGTCGTGACCGCCGTAGTGCTGATCTATAGCTGGATTCGCTATCGCAAAGTCGAAAAAATGGCGCTTATCACGTTCATTTTAGTGGCGGTGTTCGGTGGATTGACCATTGCCTTACATGATGTTGAATTTATTAAGTGGAAGGTTACCGTTATTTATGCGTTGTTTGCAGCAGCATTACTGTTCAGTCAATGGTTCATGAAAAAGCCCCTGATCCAGAGCATGTTAGGTAAAGAACTAACGCTGCCGCAGGTAGTCTGGTCGCGTCTGAATACCGCCTGGGCAATCTTCTTTATACTTTGCGGTCTCGCTAATATCTATATCGCCTTCTGGCTGCCGCAGGATATCTGGGTCAACTTTAAGGTCTTCGGCCTGACCGCGCTGACGCTTATCTTCACGCTGTTGAGCGGCGTATACATCTATCGTCATATGCCCCAGGATGACAACCACTGATTAACGACTGACCAGAACGTCTACGACAGGCGTTCTGGTCTATTCTCTCCGCTGTGAAATCATAGTAGCATCCCGCCTGAAGTCTTCCGTTACGAGTTAAAACAATGACAACAACTAACGCCCCGCAGGGCGAACTGGTTTTACGCACACTGGCAATGCCCGCTGACACCAATGCCAATGGCGATATTTTTGGCGGCTGGCTGATGTCGCAGATGGATATGGGCGGCGCAATTCTGGCAAAAGAGATTGCCCACGGGCGCGTGGTGACTGTGCGAGTGGACGGCATGACCTTCCTGCGCCCGGTTGCGGTGGGAGATGTGGTTTGCTGCTACGCGCGCTGCGTCAAACGCGGCAACACCTCTATTTCAATCAACATCGAAGTATGGGTCAAGAAAGTCTCTTCGGAACCCATTGGGCAACGTTATAAGGCCACCGAAGCGCTGTTTATTTATGTTGCAGTGGATAGCGAGGGTAAACCTCGTCAACTTCCGCAGGCCTGATTGACAGGCAAAAAAAAAGCCTCCATCAGGAGGCTTTTTTTATTCCATCTGCGCCCCGCCGTTCAGGCGGAAAACAATATTCACGATCAGTCCATTGCCCGGTTTTCCGGCCTCATAGCGCCATCTGCGCATCGCCGATTTCACTTCGCGCTCAAACATATTGGAAGGCTGAGCGGACAAGATTTCCACGTTATCCACGCGGCCATCGGCAGTGACGTCAAATTTAACCCGTACGCGGCCTTCAATACGTAAGGCCTGCGCTCGCGCCGGATACTGAGGCTGGTTGCGACTCAGCGCGCGCGGACCCGCAGGGGCACTGACTGTCGGCTTAGGCGCGGTTGCGGTGTTATTCATCACCGGACGCGAAGGCGCCGCATTCTCCACTGTCTGGGTCGCGCGCGGTTCAACCGGACGTTCCTCGCGTTTCGGACGCTCCTCGATCTTCTTCACCGGCTTTGGCTTCGGCTTAGGTTTTGGCTTCGGTTCAGGCTTGTGGATCACCACCGGCGCTTCCTTCGGTGGCGCCGGAACAGGCTCGGGCTCTGGCTCAGCCACCGGCTGCGGTGGCGGAGGGGCAACCTGCGGCGGTTCGAGATCCGCTGGCGAGACCATCGTCACCGAAATCGGCTGCGCGGGCGCCGGCATTTCAATAACCTGATGAACCGAGGTATACAGCAAACCCGCCACAACAGCACCGTGAATCACGACAGAAAGCAGCGTCGGCCAGGGAAAGCGGCGAGGTAAATCAAGGGTCATCGAAGTCATAATCATCAACGTTAAAAAACCGAACACTGATTTTAAATGCAAATAGCAATCATATTCAATAAGACACTTTGTTCTGGCGCAACTTTAGCGCATGTGAGGCCAAAAAAAGCGCATTCAGATCAGGGTATTAACATTGTTTTTATTTTACATTGCAGTCGCTTGCCCTTTCACATAACTTAACTGACACTTTTACCGGTTAAGGAGCTTCGCCGTGTTTTACGTGATTTACTCTGAAGATGTTGCTGATTCGCTCGAAAAACGCCAGGCCGTGCGCCCTGCGCATCTGGCACGTTTGCAGCTGCTCCAGGATGAAGGCCGTTTACTGACCGCCGGTCCAATGCCTGCAGTAGACAGCAACGATCCGGGCGCCGCTGGTTTTGCCGGTTCCACCGTGATTGCTGAATTTGAATCTCAGGAAACCGCTCAGGCATGGGCTGACGCAGATCCGTATGTTGCAGCAGGTGTGTATGCGAAAGTGACGGTTCGACCATATAAGAAAGTGTTCTGATACTAAAGCGGCTCCGAAAGGAGCCTTTTTTATGGTAGAGGTTACGCTTCTCTGAGCCGGGTAAACTGCTGTTCCGTTATAAGGCTTCCCCACTGATCGCCCTCCCATTCTTTGACGAGCGTAAATCCAAACGATTCGTATAAACGTCGTGCGGCGCTCAGCTTATTGAATGTCCAGAGATGCACGGCAGAGAAACCAGCGCTGTCACAAAAGCGCATCGCTTCGGTCAGCAGTTTTTTCCCCACCCCGCGTCCCCGGCAGCCATCGTCGAGAATAAACCAGCGAAGATGGGCTTCACCCGGCGCTAAATCCTCGCCGTCTATCGCCACTGACCCCACTATCCTGCCGTTCATCACCGCCAGCCAGATCTGGTTGCATGGCTTATCCAGGCGGTCACTAAATTCTGCAACCCCTGTAGCCACTTTGGCCTCAAAAAAGCGGCCAAAATGGTGCTCGCGCGCGTAGTAAACCCCGTGCATCTCCGCGACACGGCCAATCATGCCGGGCATATACCCCAGCACTATCGTGAGCTCATCGGGGGGCGTGTCGCTGCCCGTCTCACGGCACGCCAGCAGCGCGTTGGCATAAAGGGAGAGTCCTTCAGAAATGGTCTGCTGCTGGGCAGGAGCAAGACTCTTTATTGCTGAGACCACGCGCTCGTTGCTAAAGGTATTAATATTACTGACCGTCTCATGACCTTTCGCGGTCAGCCTGAGACTCTTCGCTCTCGCATCTTCAGGTGAAGTCACCTCCTCGAGCTCACCCGCGGCAATCAGACGAGCCAGCATCCGGCTGACGCTGGACTTATCCAGGCCCAGCAGCTGCACCAGCTGACTCGCCGTCATCTCTTTGTGTAAGGCGATTTCGACCAGGGTATGGACGGCCGAAGGGGAGTAATTTGTTGAGGCCAGGGTCGAGGCCATAAAACCTAACTCTCGCACCATCAGGCGCGAGGAACGTCGAATAACACTGACTACCGGGGTTTCGCTGTGCATGTTGTGCCCTCACCATTTAGTTGCACTATACAACTAAATGGTGAGGGGTTGTCAAACATAATAAAAAGGCTCCCTCAGGAGCCTTTCATTCATCAATGCAGCGACGCCAACCTCGCCGCAAACCCTACAAACAGCAGCCCTATCAGCCCGTTCCCCAGCTTTGCCAGTTTCTTTTTCGTTTTCAGATAACGAGTGACAAACGCGCCTGAGAAGATCAGGAAGCTCATGTACATGAAGCTTATCAACTCCAGCGTCGTCGCGAGGATCAGGAAAGAAGTGCCGGTGCTCTGTGCATTCACGTCAATGAACTGAACGAAGAACGATACGTAGAACAGAATCGCTTTGGGATTGGTCAGGCTTAATACCAGCGAACGTTTCATGATCATACTGGCCGGTTCGGGGCCGCTCTCATGCGCGTTTTGCTGACGGTTCACCACCGACCAGAGCATTTTGCCCCCCAGCCAGAGCAGATAGAAGGCTCCGAGATAGCGCACGATATTAAACAGTACCGGCGTGGTCTGGATTAATGCCGCGACGCCCGCCCAGGCCAGAAACATCAGCACCGCATCGCCGATAAATACGCCCGTGGCGGCAAGATACCCTTTTTTAACACCGTGACCGATCCCGGTTTTTAGCACAAACAGGGTATTCGGCCCTGGCACCAGCACGATAAAAAACGCGCCGACAACATACGTCCAGAAATTCAGTACGCCAAACTCCGCAAACACTTCTCCCTCCTTTTGCTAAACACAACAGGAATATCGCTGCAAATACGCTATTCCTAAAAAATCAGACGCTATAAAATCAGCGGGCACCCGTTACGGTGCCCTCATGGTTTCAGATATCCTGGACTGCGAACAGCAACGCATTGCGATGCCTGGTCAATCCACATTTTCTGATGGCGTGAATACGCATATTGCGGCGGGATTGTGCTTCCAGCCAACGAGCCTTGCGACGACTCACCTGTCGCAACATGCGCCAGCGCCCTACTTCTGTTCTACTGCGCTTCATGTCTACAACTCTTTAACTAACAGAGCCGCCATTATAAACCCAACCCGGCAGCAAACCAGCGCTTTTACCTGGCGTTTTTATTTGCCAGATGAATCCTGATGCGTACACTCATAACAATACGCTTTCAAAAGGATTTTTTTACCTATGACAACCTTCTACACCGTGGTGAGTTGGCTGGTCATTTTGGGATACTGGCTGTTAATCGCGGGTGTGACATTACGCATCCTGATGAAGCGCAGAGCCGTACCCTCTGCCATGGCCTGGCTTCTGATCATTTATATCCTCCCGCTGGTGGGAATTATTGCCTATCTCTCTTTCGGCGAGCTACATCTGGGTAAACGCCGCGCCGAGCGCGCCCGCGCCATGTGGCCCTCCACCGCGAAGTGGCTGAACGACCTTAAAGCCTGCAAACATATCTTTGCCGAGGAGAACAGCAGCGTCGCCTCCTCACTATTTAAGCTGTGCGAGCGCCGCCAGGGGATTGGCGGCGTTAAGGGCAACCAGCTGCAGCTGCTGACCTCGTCCGACGACGTCATGCAGGCGTTAATCCGCGATATTCAGCTGGCTCGTCATAATATCGAGATGGTTTTTTATATCTGGCAGCCCGGCGGGATGGCTGACCAGGTCGCTGAATCGCTGATGGCCGCCGCGCGGCGCGGCATTCATTGCCGCCTGATGCTTGACTCCGCGGGTAGCGTGGCATTTTTCCGTAGCCCCTGGGCGGGCATGATGCGTAATGCCGGGATCGAAGTGGTTGAAGCGCTGAAGGTGAATCTTCTGCGCGTGTTTCTGCGCCGGATGGATCTCCGCCAGCATCGCAAAATGATCATGATCGATAACTATATTGCCTACACCGGCAGTATGAACATGGTTGATCCGCGCTTCTTCAAACAGGACTCGGGCGTAGGTCAATGGGTTGATTTGATGGCGCGAATGGAGGGGCCGATAGCCACCTCGATGGGCATCGTTTATTCCTGCGACTGGGAGATTGAAACCGGCAAGCGTATCCTGCCGCCGCCTCCGGACGGCAATATTATGCCGTTTGAAGAGGCGAGCGGTCACACCATTCATACCATTGCTTCCGGGCCGGGCTTCCCGGAGGACTTAATCCATCAGGCGCTGCTGACGGCAACCTACTCGGCGCGTGAATATCTGATCATGACGACGCCCTACTTTGTCCCCAGCGACGACCTCCTGCACGCGATCTGTACCGCCGCGCAGCGCGGTGTCGATGTGAGCATCATTTTGCCACGCAAAAATGACTCCCTACTGGTGGGCTGGGCCAGCCGGGCTTTCTTCAGCGAACTGCTGGCCGCAGGGGTGAAAATTTACCAGTTTGAAGGCGGATTGCTCCACACCAAGAGCGTTCTTGTCGACGGCGAGCTGAGCCTGGTGGGAACGGTCAACCTGGATATGCGCAGCCTGTGGCTAAACTTTGAAATCACGCTGGTCATTGATGATGCCGGCTTTGGCGGCGACCTCGCCGCGGTGCAGGATGATTATATCTCCCGCTCGCGGCTGCTGGATGCCAGACTGTGGGTAAAACGTCCGATGTGGCAGAGAATTGCCGAACGACTGTTTTACTTCTTTAGTCCGTTGCTGTAAAACGTGCCCAACGATGTTAAACAGGTAGTCATCATGGAAATGGATCTGAACAATCGCCTGACCGAAGACGAAACGCTCGAGCAGGCCTACGACATTTTTCTCGAACTGGCGGTTGATAACCTCGATCCCGCAGACGTGATCCTCTTTAATCTGCAGTTCGAAGAGCGCGGTGGCGCCGAATTGTTCGACCCTTCAGAAGACTGGGCTGAGCATGTGGATTTCGACCTGAATCCTGACTTCTTTGCAGAGGTGGTGATTGGGCTGGCCGATGAAGACGGCGGCGAAATTAACGATATTTTCGCCCGCGTCCTGCTCTGTCGGGAGAAAGACCACAAGCTGTGCCATATTCTCTGGCGCGAATAATAAAAAAGGCTGCGATTGCAGCCTTTTTTATTTACTCCGGCAATTCACTGCCGCAGCGGTGACAAAACCGCGCGTCGTGTTCATGTTCGCCCTGCTGGCAATGAGGACACTTGCGCTGCTGCTTGCGGCTCTGAAACGCGCTGCTCATGTGTGTGGTAATAAGACCCGTTGGGATCGCAATCACCGAATAGCCAATCAAAATCAGCACGGACGCCACGATGCGCCCCAGTGGCGTATGGGGCGTAATATCACCGTAGCCCACGGTGGTGACGGTCACAATGGCCCAGTAGACGGACGCATTGAGCGTCGTAAAGCCATATTTAGGCCCTTCTATTAAATACATCAGCGCGCCAAAAACAATCATGACGATGGCAATAAACGAGTAGAACAAAATAAGCTGATGCCGGGCGCTGACGATCGCACTCCAGAACACGCGTAATGACGGCATAAAACGCAGTAATTTCAGAATACGTAATACCCGAATCACGCGCATCGCTCGCCAGGCAAAGACATAACTCAGGCTAATCTCCGGCCACAGCCACATGACATAGAGCGGCAGGATGGTGGCTAAATCGATAAATCCCCAGAAGCTGAAAACATATCTGGCCGGATTGGGCCAGGCTATTACCCGGAGGAGATATTCAGCGGTAAAAACCAGGGTAATCGCCAGTTCAAGCCAGACAAAGATATGCCATTCGTCAAACGTCAGGTGGTATTGCGTCCCGGCACCCGATTCAATAAAGATGACAACCACGCTGAGGAGCGCAAATAAACCGCACAGACCTTCAAAGCGTCGCCCGGAAACCGTTTCAGGATCGAATAAAAAATGATATAGCCGCCGACGGGCTGACGTGAATAAACGCGACACAGTGACCTCGCAAAAAATAAGGGCTGACATCATGTCAGCCCTTGCGATTATAACGGGTCTACTTTCAGGCAGGAAACCGCATGTCGGAAACTGCCTTCGAGAACCGGTCGCGTTTTAGCGCATTCCGGCCCGGCCATCGGGCAGCGCGTGCGGAAGACGCAGCCTGACGGCGGGTTAATCGGTGAGGGTAATTCCCCTTCCAGAAGCTGGATGGTTTTATTCTTTTCCAGATCCGGATCGGGGATCGGAACCGCGGACATCAGCGCTCTGGTGTAGGGGTGCAATGGATTATGGTAAACCTCGTCATAGGTGCCCAGCTCCACGGCATGCCCCAGATACATCACCAGCACGCGGTCAGAGATGTGTTTCACCACGGCCAGGTCATGCGCGATGAAGATCAGCGACAGCCCCATTTCGCGCTGCAGTTTCTGCAGCAGGTTAACCACCTGCGCCTGAATGGACACGTCCAGCGCGGAAACCGGCTCATCGCAGATAATCAACTTAGGTTCGAGGATCAGCGCACGGGCAATACCAATACGCTGGCACTGACCGCCGGAGAACTCATGCGGATAGCGGTTGATGAGGTTTGGCAACAGGCCGACTTTCATCATCATTGCCTTCACGCGGTCGCGCACTTCCTGACGAGACATCTTCGGATGATAGGTGCGCAGCGGCTCGGCAATAATCTCGCCGATGGTCATACGCGGGTTAAGTGACGCCAGCGGATCCTGGAAAATCATCTGGATATCGCTGCGCACCTCGCGCCACTCGTCGGGTTTCATGCCCAGCAGATCTTTACCCAGCCAGGCCACTTTTCCGTCGGTAGCCTTTACCAGGCCGATAATGGCTCGCGCAAAGGTCGATTTACCGCAGCCGGACTCTCCCACCACGCCCAGGGTTTCCCCTTCGTACAGGCGCAGCGTGACGCCGTCCACCGCTTTCAGGGTCTTAGGCGGCTGCCAGAACCACTGTTTGCCGTCTTTGATGTCGAAATGCACTTTAAGATCGGCGATTTCGAGCAGCACGTTGCGTTTTTCATCTAATGCGTTCATACCAGCTCCTCCTGCGGCTTAAAGCAGGCGCGCAGACGGCCTGGTGCAAACTCTTCCAGCGGCGGAGCGCTGTTGCAGATTTCCATCGCGTGCGGGCAGCGCGGCTGGAACGGACAGCCTTTCGGCAGACGCAGCAGGTTTGGCGGGTTGCCCGGAATGGTGAGCAGGGATTCCCCTTCCGCATCAAGACGCGGCACCGCATTCAGCAGACCAATCGAGTACGGGTGCGCAGGCTGATAGAACACATCGCGCGCTTTGCCGTATTCCATGGTACGACCGGCATACATCACCAGCACTTTGTCGCAGATGCCCGCTACCACGCCCAGGTCGTGGGTGATCATGATAATCGCCGTGTTGAATTCGCGCTTTAGCTCGTTCAACAGGGTCATGATCTGCGCCTGAACGGTAACGTCCAGCGCGGTGGTAGGTTCATCGGCAATCAGCAGCTTTGGCCGGCACAGCAGCGCCATCGCAATCATCACGCGCTGACGCATACCGCCAGAAAACTCGTGCGGGAACATGCGCATACGCTTGCGCGCTTCCGGCATTTTCACCGCATCCAGCATTTTGACCGACTCTTCAAAGGCCTCCGCTTTGCCCAGGCCTTTGTGCAGCATCAGGACTTCCATCAGCTGCTCGCCTACGCGCATATACGGATTCAGCGAGGTCATCGGATCCTGGAAAATCATCGAGATCTGTTCGGCACGCAGCTTGTTCAGCTCGTGTTCCGGCAGGTTGAGGATTTCACGACCGTTGAATTTAGCGGAGCCGCCAATCACGCCGTTAGCAGCCAGCAGGCCCATCAGCGCAAAGGCAGTCTGGGATTTTCCGGAACCGGATTCCCCTACGATCCCCAGCGTTTCACCCGCGCGCAGGTTGAAGTTGAGATCGTTGACGGCGGTAACATCCCCGTCCGGCGTTTTAAAGGTCACGCGGAGATCTTTCACATCCAGCAGAAGGTTATTCTGCTGTTGCGCCTGTGGCGCAGTGGCCGTTTCAATAATTGTCATGACGGCGCTCCTTAACGGTCTTTCGGGTCGAGGGCATCACGCAGGCCATCGCCGATAAAGTTAAAACAAAACAGGGTAACGACCAGGAAACCCGCCGGATAAAGCAGCAGCCACGGTGAAACTTCCATCGAGTTTGCACCATCGCTCAGCAGCGCGCCCCAGCTGCTCAGAGGCTCTTGTGTACCGAGGCCCAGGAAGCTCAGGAAAGATTCAAACAGGATCATGCTTGGCACCAGCAGTGAGGCATAGACCACCACCACGCCCAGCACGTTAGGAACGATATGGCGAACCACGATATTCCCGGTTGATACACCGCCTACCTGCGCGGCTTCGATAAACTCTTTGCGTTTGAGGCTCAGCGTCTGGCCGCGAACAATACGCGCCATATCCAGCCAGGACACCATCCCGATGGCCACGAAGATCAGCAGGATATTCTGGCCGAAGAAGGTCACCAGCAGGATGACGAAGAACATGAACGGGAAGGAGTTCAGGATTTCCAGCAGACGCATCATTACCGAGTCTATTTTGCCGCCGAGGTAGCCGGAAAGTGAACCGTAGAGCGTACCCACGATCACCGCCACCAGCGCGGCAGCAATACCGACCATCAGCGAGATACGGCCACCGATAGCGACTCGCACCAGCAGGTCGCGTCCTGAGGAGTCCGTGCCGAAATAGTGGCCTGATTCCATATCCGGCGCGCTGGACATCATGCCCCAGTCGGTGTCGAAATAGGTAAATTGCGACAGCATCGGCGCCAGGGTCACAAACAGCGCGATGATCACCAGAACAACCAGACTGGCAACCGCTGCACGGTTGTGCATAAAGCGACGGCGCGCGTCCTGCCAGAGGCTACGACCTTCTACTTCCAGTTTTTCACTGAAGTTTTCCAGCGCCTCGCTGTTTTTCTTACTCAACATCATGGCGTGCTCCAGCGTTAGTAACGAATTTTCGGGTCGATGACGGCATACAGCACATCGACAATAGCGTTAAAGAGAATGGTCAGCGCACCGACGAGAATCGTCAGGCTCAGAACCAGCGAATAGTCGCGGTTGAGCGCGCCGTTAACGAACAGCTGACCAATGCCAGGCAGGCCGTAGATTGTTTCGATAACCATAGAGCCGGTGATGATCCCAACGAATGCCGGTCCCATGTAGGAGAGCACGGGCAACAGCGCCGGTTTGAGCGCGTGGCGGAAAATAATCCGACGCATCGGCAGCCCTTTAGCGCGCGCGGTACGAATGAAGTTCGAGTGCAGCACTTCGATCATTGAACCACGGGTGATACGCGCGATACTGGCGATGTACGCCAGAGATAATGCCACCATTGGCAAAATCATGAACTTCAATGCCCCGCCGTTCCAGCCGCCGCCAGGCAGCCACTTCAGCGTGATGGCAAATATCATCACCAGTAACGGCGCGACAACGAAGCTGGGTATCACTACCCCGGTCATTGCCACCCCCATTACGGCATAATCCCATTTGGTATTTTGTCTGAGCGCGGCGATAACGCCTGCGGTGACCCCGAAAACGATGGCCAGAATGAATGCCGCAGCACCCAACTTAGCCGAAACCGGGAAGCTGGACGCGACCAGGTCGTTAACGGAATAGTCTTTATATTTAAACGACGGTCCAAAATCGCCGTGGGCCAGCTGCTTCAGGTAATTGAAGTACTGGGTGGAGATGGGATCGTTCAAGTGGTATTTCGCTTCGATATTCGCCATGACTTCAGGCGGCAGCGTACGCTCACCGGTAAATGGACTTCCCGGCGCAAGGCGCATCATGAAGAAGGAAATCGTGATGAGAATAAATAGCGTTGGAATCGCTTCAAGACAGCGACGTAGGATAAATTTCAACATTGCCCGTACCTTCTGGCGTGTGCCTATATTATGTGACGTTGGTTAGACACCGTGGGGCGAGCACGCCCGCCCCACTCATTGCCATTAATGCTTGATAATATACAAGTTTTTAACGTAGATATTATCCATCGGGTCTTTACCGGTATACCCACCTACCCACGGTTTCACCAGACGGGCGTTAACGTAGTAGTAAACCGGAACGATCGCGGAATCTTTATCCAGCTGCTGCTCGGCTTGAGAGTACAGTTCTTTACGCTGTGCTTCGTCAGTGGTTTTCAGCGTGTCGCCAATCAGCTTGTCAAACGCCGGGCTCTTATAGTGAGCGGTGTTGTTCGAGCTGTCGCTCAGCATGGTGTTCAGGAAGGAGGTCGGTTCGTTATAGTCCGCACACCAGCCAGCACGTGCCACATCAAAGGTGCCCTGATGACGGCTGTCGAGGAAGGTTTTCCACTCCTGGTTCTCCAGCTTCACGTTCGCGCCCAGGTTCTTTTTCCAGATTGAGGCAACGGCGATAGCCAGTTTTTTGTGCAGATCGGAAGTGTTGTAGAGCAGGCTGAAGGTCAGCGGCTTATCTGCGGTGTAGCCCGCTTCGGCCAGCAGTTTCTTCGCTTCCGCGTTACGCTGTTCCTGAGTCTGTTTGAACCACTCTGGCTCGGTCAGTTTTGCACCATCGGTGTATGGAGGGGTATAGCTGTACGCCGGCAGATCGCCCTGGTTTTTCACTTTGTTCACGATGATATCGCGATCCAGTGCCAGCTTCAGCGCGGTACGGACACGTACGTCGGTAAACGGTGCTTTCTGGTTGTTGATTTCATAGTAATAGGTGCACAGGTACGGATCGACGTGAACTTCTTTAGGGATCTCTTTTTTCAGTTTCTGGAACAGTTCAATCGGCATGTTGTTATAGGTCATGTCGATTTCACCGCTGCGGTAGCGGTTAACGTCAGTCACTTCGGAAGAGATTGGCAGGTAGGTCACCTGGTCAATGACGGTTTTCGCGTTATCCCAATACTGCGGGTTACGGTCAAGCACCATACGTTCGTTGACCACCCAGTCTTTCAGCTTATAGGCACCGTTGGTAACGATATTGGCAGGCTGCGTCCATTTCTCACCAAATTTTTCCACGGCAGATTTTGGTACCGGAGAAACGGACGGGTGAACCAGCAGCTTATAGAAGTACGGAACAGGTTCGCTCAACGTCACTTCAAGGGTATTGGCATCGATCGCTTTTACGCCCAGGTCGGTAACAGGTTTTTTGCCCGCGATGATGTCATCAATATTGGCAATGTGGCCATATTGCAGGTAGCTCGCATACGGAGAGGCGGTGGTTGGATTCGCCAGACGCTGCCAGCTATAAACGAAATCTTCGGCCGTAACCGGTGTACCGTCGGACCATTTCGCATCTTTACGCAGATGGAATGTCCAGACTTTGAAATCTTTGTTTTCCCATTTTTCTGCTACACCCGGTGCCGGGTGGCCGTCTACGTCTGTCACCAGCAGGCCTTCGAACAGGTCGCGGTTAACGTTAGACTCAGGAACACCTTCAATTTTGTGCGGGTCAAGAGACTGAACTTCCGCACCGTTGTTACGCACCAGCGTCTGTTTCTCCGCCAGTTGAACACCTGCAGGAACGTCCGCAGCCATTGCAGCGTTGCCCGCGATTAGCGCAGTTAAAATCCCCGCCGCTACCAGATTTTTTTTTGTGATGATGGACATTGTGTTGGTACTCCACTCATTATAATGACTGGCCTTCGCCAGCTGTGTAATCCCCTGTTGGGGCCTGTACAGCGCAGGAGTTTTTTTTGCTGCTGTCAGGTTCTTCTTTTACTGCTTGCTATCACCGACTTTTTTATTACTGACCGCTCGTATGGCCGTCTTGCGTCGATTCTTTACAGGCCTCCCCTGTTTGAGACCTGCGCTGGATATCTGAGAAGAGAACCATATGAAAATAATTCTCATCTGCTTGTTTTATGCTGCAAAATATTAGGCCGGAAAGTATCAAATGGCGTAAACGCGCGCCAATACATTTTGCAAATTTGTTAAGCAATTCTCTTTTACGGTGAGTACCGCATCGTTGAGGGCAGCCTTGCCGGACATCGAACATCACTAAAAAAACATGACATTCAATAGGATAGAGAAAATTTTCTCTACAAGCGCGTCGCTGCGCTATCATCGAGTGATTTTTTACAAAAATTTAACAACTGGTTATTATTTAGCACATTCATCTATGGGAATGTTGAATTTACTAATATCATTTCGGTTATCTCTCAGCAAGCCCCAGAGTATCATGTGAGTAAAATAACAGATCGATCGAAGGTTTTCTGCGCAGGCGGGTTTGGCTGGAATTAATAACTCATTGAAATAGAAGCAATGAACATTATTAGTAGAATTTATTATGATATGTGAGCATTTCAACTTTAGTTATAGGATTTACTGATAATGACGTAAAAAAACGGAGCCGTAGCTCCGTTCTTTCATACGAAATATCAGTGCAGCAAACCGGGGAAAATGCTTTTAATTCCTGTAACAATGAATTCAATCCCTAACGCCATCAACAGCAGGCCCATAATACGCGTTATGACGTTAATGCCCGTCTGCCCCAACAGTCGCACCAGCCAGGGCGCCATGCGGAATACTCCCCAACAGCAGAGCGCGAAAAGTGCAATGGCAACGGAAAAGCCAATCAGATGCATCAGGCTATGGTAACGCGTGCCCCAGACAATAGTTGAACTGATGGCGCCGGGGCCAGCCATGAGCGGTAAGGCCAGCGGCACCACGCCAATACTTTCGCGGATAGCGGTTTCTGACTTCTCCTGCTTGTTCTGTTTGTCCTCGCCCAGCTTACCGCTGATCATGGACATGGCGATGGTCACGACCAGAATCCCACCCGCTATGCGGAAAGAGTCGATCGAAATCCCGAAGAGCTGGAGAATGGCGTCACCCAGAAAAAGGGAGGTGAGCAATATGATAGCCACTGACAGGTTAGCGGTCAGGTTGGTCTTATTCCTGGCCGCCGCCGTCTGATAACTCGTCATACTAATGAAGACAGGAATGATCCCCACCGGGTTGACCAGGGCAAACAAACCAATAAAAAATTTAAAATACGTTGGAAAATCAAAGAGCGTTTGGATCACGTTTTGCTCCGCTTATACACATGCCCGGGACTGACAATTTGTCATGAGAAATCGCGCTGAAGATACCCTTTTTATCAGCATACTTCACTCGAAATCTGCGGCAAAACGTTATCATTTCAGGATGTTAAATATATGTATAATCAATGGCAGCGCCGCTTCCATTACTTACGTAATTATTTAACACTTGAAAAGCCTCAACGAAATAACCCTGCTGAAAGGTATCAG
Source organism: Enterobacter sp. DC1 (assembly GCF_000568075.1). NCBI lineage: Bacteria > Pseudomonadati > Pseudomonadota > Gammaproteobacteria > Enterobacterales > Enterobacteriaceae > Enterobacter > Enterobacter sp. DC1. Next base: position 59,832 of record NZ_AZUA01000001.1, on the reverse strand, counting down.
CTTGGGGGAAAATTGACGCAGATCATGATTTCCGTACTCAGAAGTGAGTAATCTTGGTTACGCCCCCCAGGGAGATCGCCTGACAAAAAGGGATGATGCTAAGGTAAGGCTCTTTTAGTAAATTAGTGTGCTGAAGCAGAAAGTAACTCTTTGTTTTACTTTGTGTTACGCAAGTCGTATCGGCTCTGTCTATACTGTGTGACGTATCGAGCGCTGGTTTACTAAAAGAGTTTAAACATTATCAGGAGAGCATTATGGCTGTTACTAATATCGCTGAACTGAACGCCCTCGTCGAGCGCGTTAAAAAAGCCCAGCGTGAATATGCCAATTTCACCCAAGAACAGGTTGATAAAATCTTCCGCGCGGCCGCACTGGCTGCTGCAGATGCTCGAATCCCTCTCGCTAAAATGGCCGTTGCCGAATCCGGCATGGGTATCGTGGAAGATAAAGTGATCAAAAACCACTTTGCTTCCGAGTATATCTACAACGCCTATAAAGATGAGAAAACCTGTGGCGTGCTGTCCGAAGACGACACCTTCGGTACCATCACCATCGCTGAACCTATCGGCATCATCTGCGGTATTGTTCCGACAACTAACCCAACTTCTACGGCTATCTTCAAATCACTGATTAGCCTGAAGACCCGTAACGCAATCATCTTCTCTCCACACCCACGTGCGAAAGACGCGACTAACAAAGCGGCAGATATTGTCCTGCAGGCGGCGATCGCTGCTGGCGCACCAAAAGATCTGATTGGCTGGATCGATCAACCTTCCGTTGAACTCTCCAATGCCCTGATGCATCACCCGGACATTAACCTGATCCTGGCGACCGGTGGTCCTGGCATGGTTAAAGCCGCATACAGCTCCGGTAAACCTGCGATCGGTGTGGGCGCGGGTAACACCCCTGTTGTTATCGACGAAACTGCTGACATCAAACGTGCCGTTGCGTCTGTACTAATGTCTAAAACCTTCGATAACGGCGTGATCTGTGCATCTGAACAGTCTGTTGTTGTTGTCGATTCCGTGTACGACGCTGTTCGTGAACGTTTCGCCAGCCACGGCGGCTACCTGCTGCAGGGCAAAGAGCTGAAAGCCGTTCAGGACATTATCCTGAAAAATGGCGCGTTGAACGCTGCCATCGTGGGTCAACCAGCGTACAAAATTGCTGAACTCGCAGGCTTTACCGTTCCGGCTACAACCAAAATCCTGATCGGTGAAGTGAAAGTGGTCGACGAAAGCGAGCCGTTTGCACATGAAAAACTGTCTCCAACGCTTGCCATGTACCGTGCGAAAGATTTCGAAGACGCGGTAGAGAAAGCCGAGAAACTGGTTGCCATGGGCGGTATCGGTCACACGTCTTGTCTGTACACCGACCAGGATAACCAGCCAGAACGCGTTGCCCACTTCGGTCAGATGATGAAAACTGCACGTATCCTGATTAACACCCCTGCTTCTCAGGGTGGTATCGGTGACCTGTACAACTTTAAACTCGCACCTTCCCTGACTCTGGGTTGTGGTTCCTGGGGTGGTAACTCCATCTCTGAAAACGTTGGTCCAAAACACCTGATCAACAAGAAAACCGTTGCTAAGCGAGCTGAAAACATGTTGTGGCACAAACTTCCGAAATCTATCTACTTCCGCCGTGGCTCACTGCCAATCGCGCTGGATGAAGTGATTACTGATGGCCACAAACGTGCGCTCATCGTGACTGACCGTTTCCTGTTCAACAACGGCTACGCTGACCAGATCACCTCTGTACTGAAAGCGGCCGGCGTTGAAACTGAAGTGTTCTTTGAAGTTGAAGCTGACCCTACCCTGAGCGTTGTGCGTAAAGGTGCTGAACTGGCTAACTCCTTCAAACCAGATGTGATTATCGCACTGGGTGGCGGTTCCCCAATGGACGCCGCGAAAATTATGTGGGTCATGTACGAGCATCCTGAAACCCACTTCGAAGAACTGGCGCTGCGCTTTATGGACATCCGTAAACGTATCTACAAGTTCCCGAAAATGGGCGTAAAAGCGAAAATGATCGCGGTAACCACCACTTCCGGTACCGGTTCAGAAGTTACGCCATTCGCAGTAGTAACGGACGATGCAACTGGTCAGAAATACCCACTGGCGGACTATGCGCTGACCCCAGACATGGCTATCGTTGATGCGAACCTGGTCATGGAGATGCCGAAATCACTCTGTGCGTTCGGTGGTCTGGATGCGGTAACTCACGCCCTGGAAGCTTACGTTTCTGTGCTGGCATCTGAGTTCTCTGACGGTCAGGCTCTGCAGGCTCTGAAACTGCTGAAGGAAAACCTGCCAGCGTCCTACAACGAAGGGTCTAAAAACCCGGTAGCACGTGAACGCGTTCACAGTGCAGCAACCATCGCCGGTATCGCGTTTGCGAACGCCTTCCTGGGTGTTTGCCACTCTATGGCGCACAAGCTGGGTTCTCAGTTCCACATTCCTCACGGTCTGGCGAACGCCCTGTTGATCAGCAACGTTATCCGTTATAACGCTAACGACAACCCAACCAAGCAGACTGCTTTCAGCCAGTACGACCGCCCGCAAGCGCGTCGTCGTTACGCTGAAATCGCAGACCACCTTGGTCTGAGCGCACCGGGCGACCGTACTGCTGCGAAGATTGAGAAACTGCTGGCATGGCTGGAAAGCCTGAAAGCTGAGCTGGGTATTCCTAAATCTATCCGTGAAGCAGGCGTTCAGGAAGCTGACTTCCTCGCTCACGTAGACAAGCTGTCTGAAGATGCATTCGATGACCAGTGTACTGGTGCTAACCCGCGCTACCCACTGATCTCCGAGCTGAAACAGATTCTGCTGGATACCTTCTACGGTCGTGAGTTCAAAGAAGGTGACGTTGCCGCTGTGAAAACAGAAGTTCCTGTCATCAAAGCTGATAAGAAAGCGAAGAAAAGCGCATAATTAGCAGCAGATGAAAAAACCCGCCTTTATGGCGGGTTTTTTTATGTCTGTATAACAAGGCTGGCGTTATTTCCTGTTGTCGTGCTGAATCGCCGTCAGCGAGCCTACAGACAACGCTTCCTTATAATGCTTACGACAGACTGAAACATAGCGTTCATTACCGCCTATAACCACCTGCTCGCCATCTGCATAAGGTTTCCCGGCCTGGTCGAGACGAAGCACCATGCTGGCTTTGCGACCGCAGAAGCAGATTGTTTTCAATTCGACAAGCTTATCCGACCAGGCGAGCAAATACTGGCTACCGGCAAAGAGCTCACCGCGGAAATCCGTACGCAGGCCGTAACACAGCACGGGAATATCGAGCTCATCGACCACCTCTGAAAGGGCATGAACCTGTTCACGCGTCAGAAACTGGCTCTCATCTACCAGAACACAGTGAATGGGCTGTACAGCATGTTCTGTGCGAATGTCCTCATACAGATCGGTTTTAGGGTTAAACAGTCTGGCAGGCGACGAGAGCCCTATTCTGGAACTCACCTTCCCTGCGCCAAAGCGATCGTCAATTTCAGCCGTATAAACAACGGTACGCATCCCGCGCTCCTGGTAATTGTACGAGGATTGCAGCAACGCGGTGGATTTCCCGGCATTCATTGCCGAATAGTAGAAATAAAGTTGTGCCATTGGCCGTAAAACCCTAATCAATGTGTAATATTCCCGATGATTCATTGTACCATAATTTGTCTGGTCATCAGCGATGTAGCACACAGAGGAAGCGTTTCAGCGCGGATTTCACAACCTTCCTTTCATGAAAATAGCCCGTTAAAACATGAAGTAAACTCCTTCTGCCCGGCCAATATGTTATATGTTCAGCCAAACATAACACTGCTTTTTATAGTGGAATCCCCGTTCTTTAAAATTCACTATTTATTAACTATTACAGTCTTAACATCACGCTGGGGTACTAATACAAAAGGCTGATATTTTTCCGCCGCAACTATAATTCCTGAGGCAAATGTCACAAAAAAAAGATGCAATCGGCCGGGTTCTGCCGGGTGACGTGATAACAAACGAGACTGGTGGTTGATGAAATTTAAGTTAGCGTAATTAATAATAGCGGCATTATTTAGTATTTTTTGAATTCCTTACATTCCTGGCTATTGCACAACTGAATTTATGGCTCTATTATTAGGTCAACAAACCACCCCCCATTATAAGTTTGAGATTACTACAATGAGCGAAGCACTTAAAATTCTGAACAACATCCGTACTCTTCGTGCGCAGGCAAGAGAATGCACCCTCGAAACGCTTGAAGAAATGCTGGAAAAATTAGAAGTTGTAGTTAATGAACGTCGTGAAGAAGAAAGCGCAGCTGCTGCTGAAATCGAAGAACGTACTCGTAAACTGCAGCAATATCGTGAAATGCTGATTGCTGATGGTATCGATCCAAATGAATTGCTGAACAGCATGGCTGCAGCTAAAACCGGTACTAAAGCCAAGCGTGCTGCTCGTCCTGCTAAATATAGCTACGTTGACGAGAACGGCGAAACTAAAACCTGGACTGGCCAGGGCCGCACTCCTGCTGTTATCAAGAAAGCCATGGACGAACAAGGTAAACAGCTGGACGACTTCCTGATCAAGGATTAATCGAGCCGTATTCAGAAAAATCCCGCGTAATGCGGGATTTTTTTTAACCTAAATTTGTCGCAAACATCCCCTTACACTCTGTCATAAAGCATTATTTGGCAATTTTAATAACTGTACTTAGAGACAGGTTTCAGAAGTGTTTAGGGCATAAAAAAACCGGTGGGCAGCGCCTCACCGGTTTCGGACATATGTAACCGTGGCTTATTTCTTAATACCTACGCTCTCTTTGAGCCAGGTTTTAAATTCTTCACCAAGAGTATTGTGGCGAATACCATATTCAACAAACGCCTGCATATAACCAAGCTTATTACCGCAGTCATGGCTCTTACCTTTCATATGGTAAGCCTCAACGGTCTCTTTCTCGATGAGCATATCAATGGCATCCGTCAGCTGAATCTCATCACCCGCTCCTGGAGGCGTTTTCGCCAGCAGAGGCCAGATTTCAGCGCTCAGGACATAGCGACCTACAACGGCCAGGTTTGAAGGCGCTACGTCGGCTTTAGGCTTCTCTACCACGCCAACCATTGGCACGCTTTCGCCCGGCTCAAGGTTAACGCCTTTGCAGTCAACCACACCGTATGCCGTCACGTCTTCAACAGGCTCAACCATGATCTGGCTGCTGCCGGTTTCGTCGAAACGTTTGATCATCTCTGCCAGGTTATCCTGAGAAAGATCGGATTCGTATTCGTCCAGAATTACGTCAGGCAGAATTACCGCTACAGGCTCATCACCTACAACCGGATGTGCACACATAACAGCGTGGCCGAGACCTTTAGCCAGGCCCTGACGAACCTGCATAATGGTAACGTGTGGCGGGCAAATAGACTGAACTTCTTCTAACAGCTGACGCTTAACACGCTTTTCCAGCATGGCTTCAAGTTCAAAGCTTGTATCGAAATGGTTTTCGATAGAGTTTTTTGATGAATGCGTAACCAGCACAATTTCAGTGATGCCGGCAGCGATACATTCATTAACGACATACTGGATTAATGGCTTATCAACCAGAGGCAGCATCTCTTTAGGAATTGCCTTAGTTGCTGGTAACATCCTGGTCCCCAATCCCGCTACCGGGATGACGGCCTTTCTGACTTTCGAATTTAGGGCAGCCATTCAAATTCTCCTGAGCTGTTCAAGTTTTGAACTTTTATGCAATAAATAACGCGTTAAGTATATCAGCCTCGCCCCGCAGTCCGGGTCTGAAAAGAACGCGTTGCCGATCAATTAGGATAAATACGCATGAAACTGGGCAGCGATAGTAGCACTCCCCGTAAAACACAGGTAAAGCAATCTTAAAATTAAGATCCAATTGCTTATTCCGTGGACAACATTAAGCGTAGCCGTCCCCCGGCGCCCCAAATTTGGCACTGCCAGGAGGAACAGCGGTGGCTAATTTGATTAAGATACGCCGTACCCAATGTCCCAAGCGGCACACCGTTGCTCACCTCAATATGATGTTCACCGGTATTCAGTGAAGCGTTAAGACCTGCTGAGACGAGGATCAGATTCTTTAAACCGCTGTGGTAATAGCCGACCAGCAGCGGGAACTGTCCGGGCAAATTAGCCTGACGAAAAAGCTGGTTTACCTGTTTGAGCAAACTGCCTAACTCCGGCAGCCGTTGTCCCTGATGCGATAACTGTTCCTGCAGCAAACCATTAAATAGCGCGCGAAGAAGCAACGCGGCTAATACGCCATTATCCCCCGCACGGGTGACATCCAGAGAATAAAACGCAAGGTCGGAATCAGATAATGGTGCGATATCCAGCACCAGTCCCGGCTGGTCAGCCGCCACCAGCTGGCGATAATTTACGCGGCAGTGCGAAATAGTTTGCTGAACGGGCGGCTGAAGTTCTTGCAACAGTTTCGCGGCAGCAGGAGGATCACTCACCAGGGCATCCCAGTCCTGGAAAAGACGCTCCTCTTCCTCTACCCGGGAATTAAACATATTCGGATAAAGGCACGCTAAGACCGTTTCTCGCAGCCGGTTCAGATCCTTGACCGGCTTAAGCAGAATATCCTGGACGCCAAGACGCAATGCTTTGGCGATATCCGCCATATTCTCTGTGGCAGAGATCACCAGAATCGGCGTCTGGTTGCCTTCGTTACGCAGATGTTCAACCAGCTTCAGCCCATTCATGCGCGGCATCTCAATGTCGCAAATCATCAAATCGGGCGTAATGCTGATCATTTTTTCCAGGGCGTCGATACCATCTTCAGCCAGTGAAGTGATTGCTCCCAGCGAGGATAACCACGATTCCAGTAGCGATCGGAAAACGGGCTCGTCTTCTACAATCAAAATGTGTTTTCCGGCCAATGGCTGCGTCATGGTTCCTCCCCTGGCTGACAGTAACTAAATAGTGGCATGCGATCGGCACTATCGCCTGTCAGATTTTGCTGAAGTAGTCAAAAAAAGGTGCTTAACGTGCTGTTTGCACAAAAGGCAACAATTCGTCCATTTTCTTTTCGACGGCTAACGAGCCCGCTGCGATGGCGGCCTCAGCCCGATGGAAATCAAGAGTAGAGATTTGCGGACAGTAAGGCTGAATAAGAATATCTGGCGGGTCGCCTGCCATACGATTGCGCTTAAGGCGGTTCTCCAGAACCTGGATTGACGTGGTCATGATTTCTATCGCCGTCGGCGCGGCAACCGAGCGTCGCGCGGCCATGCGCCCGATTCTGCCGCGCAGGCGCTCATGCCAGGCCAGTTTCTCGCCCTCGGCATCTTCGCTCTGGAGATTGACCGGCATGAGGTCCTGCTGCATCAGGTGAGCGTCGTGCTGCAGGTCGACGGCAATCACGATATCCGCCCCCATTGCACGGGTCAGAGAGATGGGAACCGGGTTCACGACGCCACCGTCGACAAGCCAGTAACCGTTGTGCGGGACAGGCGCCATGAGCCCCGGCATGCTGCAGGAGGCACGCACGGCAAGGTGAATATCCCCTTCGGTCAGCCAGAGTTCGCGTCCCGTGCTGAGGTTCGTCGCGACGGCGCCGAAGGGCATCTGACAATCAGTAAAGTCTTCGAGAGGCATAACCTGGCGGAACTGGTTAAAGACGCGTTCACCGCGCAGCAGCCCACCACGCTGCCACGAGAGGTCCATCAGACGCAGGACGTCCCAGTAGCTGAAGGAACGCACCCAGGTCTCGAGTTCCGGAAGCTTCCCGCACGCGTAAGCGGAGCCGACAAGCGATCCTATTGAACAACCCGCGACAATATCTACGTCAATGCCCATCTTGTTTAAGGCATTAATCACGCCGATGTGTGACCATCCCCGGGCTGCACCTGAGCCCAGCGCCAGTCCAATTTTAACCTTTCTCATTAGTCCTGTTTTACTTCCCCTGGATTCCTGACATAGCGTCAACGCAACAGCTCAGTTAACATAGTGCTACCCGAAGCGTTTTACGCCTTTATTATTTGTTCCAGGAAGAGAATCGTGTCTCAACTCTGCCCTTGTGGTAGCGCTCTGGAGTATAGCCTATGTTGCCAGCGATATCTGTCTGGCGATCAGGTTGCACCAGACCCGTCACACCTCATGCGTTCACGGTACACTGCTTTTGTGATCAAAGACGCAGACTACCTGATTAAAACCTGGCATCCCTCCTGCCAGGCTGCCGAATTCAGACAGGACATCGAAGCCGGCTTCGCGAACACGCAGTGGCTCGGCCTTACCGTCTATGAATCCTCAACGGGCAGTCATGTGGATGAAGGTTACGTCAGCTTCGTTGCCCGCTTTACCGAGAATAATAAACCTGGAGCCATTATCGAGCGTTCCCGGTTCTTAAAGGAAAGCGGGCAGTGGTATTATATTGACGGAACGCGCCCACAGTTTGGTCGTAACGATCCCTGCCCGTGTGGTTCAGGTAAAAAATTTAAAAAGTGTTGCGGGCAGTAATGCCTGACAGCCCAGACTTCGCAAATACAAACAGGATTTCCCGGCGATGCAATCATTACAACGTAAAGTTCTGCGCACCATCTGTCCCGATCAAAAAGGACTGATCGCACGAATTACCAACATTTGCTACAAACATGAACTGAATATCGTGCAGAACAACGAGTTCGTTGACCACCGTACCGGCCGCTTCTTTATGCGTACCGAGCTCGAAGGTATTTTCAACGACACCACCCTGCTTGCCGATCTCGACAGTGCGCTTCCGGAAGGTTCCGTGCGCGAACTGACCCCAGCCGGTCGACGCCGCATTGTGATCCTGGTGACAAAAGAAGCACACTGTCTGGGCGACCTGCTGATGAAAGCAAACTACGGCGGTCTGGACGTGGAAATAGCTGCCGTTATTGGCAATCATGAGACGCTGCGCACGCTGGTCGAGCGTTTTGATATTCCGTTCGAGCTGGTGAGCCACGAAGGCCATACCCGTGAAGAACACGACGATCTGATGGCTCAGGCCATTGAAGCGCATAACCCAGACTACGTGGTGCTGGCGAAATACATGCGCGTGTTGACGCCATCCTTCGTGGCGCGTTTCCCGAACAAGATCATCAACATTCACCACTCGTTCCTGCCGGCCTTTATTGGTGCGCGTCCCTACCACCAGGCCTACGAGCGCGGCGTGAAGATCATCGGTGCGACCGCGCACTACGTGAATGACAACCTGGACGAAGGTCCAATCATCATGCAGGACGTGATTCACGTGGACCACACCTACACGGCCGAGGACATGATGCGCGCAGGGCGTGACGTTGAGAAGAACGTGCTGAGTCGTGCGCTGTATCAGGTGCTGGCGCAGCGTGTCTTTGTCTACGGCAACAGAACCATCATTCTTTAATCTTTCGGAAAATGAATTGATTAGGTTTGCGCCTTTACGGATAAAAAGCAGGCAAACAGCTTCATTTCCCTAAAGGAATGCTTTACAGGGGCGTCTCATTTGATATGATGCGCCCCGCTTCCAGCAGGAAGCAGGCCAGTTAAAAGCATTACCCCGTGGTGGGGTTCCCGAGCGGCCAAAGGGAGCAGACTGTAAATCTGCCGTCATCGACTTCGAAGGTTCGAATCCTTCCCCCACCACCATCTCTCAGCACGACCTCAAAATTTGAATTACCCCTGGTGGGGTTCCCGAGCGGCCAAAGGGAGCAGACTGTAAATCTGCCGTCATCGACTTCGAAGGTTCGAATCCTTCCCCCACCACCATCACTTTCAAATAACTCCAAACCTTCTGCTCGCACCACGCATCATGCATTTCCGTAACGGGGAAGGATGAGAAGCTTCGACTAAGGTTCGATTCGAGCGTAGCGAGAAAGCGTTGCCGCAGGCAACGACCCGAAGGGCGAGGCGCAACGCGCCGAGTAATCCTTCCCCCACCACCATCACTTCCAGAAAATCCACAATCATAATACAACCGAACCGCGTTCGCCTTCGTAGGCCGGGTAAGGCGCAGCCGTCACCCGGCGACAGAAGCCTACATCGGCGGCAAACGACGCTTCACCGGCGAACTCTTCACAATCGACGTATTGCACTGGGCATGCTCCGCCAGGCCGTCCAGCAGCACATCCAGCTGCTCTATCGAGCGCACCACCAGCCTAATCACAAAGCAATCTTCCCCGGTGACCTTGTCGCTCTCAATACACTCCGGCATCGCCTGAATGTATTTATCCACCTTATGCAACAGCCCCGGCAAAGGCCGCACGCGCACCAGCGCCTGCAGCGTATACCCCAGCGCCGCCAGATTCACCCGTGCGCCATACCCCTGAATCACACCGCGCTCTTCCAGCCTCTTCAGGCGTTCTGCCGTGCTGGGGGAAGTCAGACCGATGCGTCCGCTGAGCACCTTTAAAGACATGCGCGCATCCTCGACCAGACAGGCTAGAATCTGTCGGTCGATATCATCGAGAAGGTATTCCATCGCTTTCACCTAATTTTAAAAAGCCATTAACGTATTCAACCTTATCTCACCCCTGTAAAACCCGACAGCAATTTTCGACAATAGCGTCACTAATCAGGAGGTGGATGATGCGTGATTTCCATAAAGGCGTCTGGCAAATGAGCCTGGCGATGTTAATTTCCGGCTCTATCGGTGCGTTTGTTTTACTCAGCGGCCTGCCGGTGACGGAAGTGGTGTTCTGGCGCTGTCTTATCGGGGCAATGGCGCTTTTTATTTTTATCCGGGTAAGTCAAAAGCCCTTCAGTCCCCTCACCCGCACCACGTTGCTGCTGGCCATTCTCGGTGGCGTAGCGCTCGTGGTGAACTGGCTGCTGCTTTTCGCGGCCTATGAGCGGATCTCCATTGGTCTTTCGACCGTGGTCTATAACACCCAGCCGTTTATGCTGGTCCTGATGGGGATGTTTTTAGGTGAACGCGTCAGCCTCGTGAAATGGGGCTGGCTGATCCTCGCCTTTGGCGGCGTGGTGATCTTGCTCTCCAGCGAGCTGACCGGCGCGCACGGCGGTGAATGGCTCGCCGGAATCGGCCTGGCGATAGCCGCGGCTTTCTTCTATGCGGTCACGGCCATTATTGCCCGCAAGCTCAGATCCGTTGCGCCGCAGCATATTGCCTTTATCCAGGTGCTGACGGGCGTCGTGATGCTTTTACCGTTTGCCAGCATGCCGTCATTTTCCGGTGATTTTCCCTGGCCGATCCTGCTCACGCTGGGCATCGTCCATACCGGCATTATGTACCAGCTGCTCTACAGCGCAATTCAGAAGCTGCCTACGCCCATTACCGGCTCCCTGTCGTTTATCTATCCGGTGGTGGCAATCGTTGTCGATAATCTGGTGTTCGGACACTCGCTGAACCTGACGCAGCTCGCTGGCGGCGCGCTGATCCTGTTTGCTGCAGCGGGCAACAACCTGGGCTGGGGCGAAAAAAAACCCCGCGAGTGCGGGGTGAGTGTCAAAACGGTGAATTAGCGACGGGCGCGCACGATCTGGTATTTGCGCGTCAGGTACTCCACCGGCGCGCTCCAGATATGCACCAGACGAGAGAACGGGAACAGCACAAACAGCGTCATCCCCAGCACCAGGTGAACGCGGAAGATAAACGCCACGCCGTCCAGGTGCGTGGAGGCTCCGCCGTGGAAGGTCACCACGGACTGCGCCCAGCCGACCAGCTTCATCATTTCGCTGCCGTCCATATGCTGCGCCGAGAACGGAATGGTCAGCAGGCCCAGTGCGCACTGCACCATCAGCAGGGAGAGGATCAGGATGTCCGCTGCGGTCGTGGTTGCACGCACGCGCGGGCTGAACAGACGGCGTTTCAGCAGCAGCAGGCCACCCACCAGGGTCATCACGCCGCAGGCACCGCCGGCGATCATCGCCATCTTCTGCTTCACCTCAATCGGTAGCCACGCTTCATACATCCAGTGCGGCGTCAGCATCCCCAGGAAGTGACCGGCAAAAATCCCCAGAATACCGATGTGGAACAGGTTAGAGCCCACATGCATCCCTTTACGATCCAGCATCTGGCTGGAGGCAGCACGCCAGGTGTACTGGCCGTAGTCGTAGCGCAGCCAGCTTCCCACCAGGAACACGGTGCCCGCGATATACGGGTAAATGTCAAAGAAGAACATATTCAGGAAGTGCATTAGTGCCGTCCTCCGTTAGAGATATTCAAATATTGCGGGGCAACCGCGCCGGCAAAACGACGCTGGTGAGCGGAGATTTCAGACTCGCCGCAGTTCTGGTCAGCAAAGAATTTCACCTGCTCTTCTTCCCAGACCGCATCCAGCGCTTGTGGCGTATCATCGCGGGCTTCATCCGCAATTTTCTCCGCCACTTTTTCACTGTCGACCGCGGCGTTGGCCAGCTTCACCAGCAGATCGAACAGCACCGCATAGCGGCTCTCCCGCTGCTGAAGACGCGCGCCGAGCAGCGCCAGGATCGGCGCGATGTCCTGCAGACCGCCCAGCGCCTCTTCTTTCGGCAGCTGCGCCAGGTACTCCAGATACAGCGGCAGATGATCCGGCAGCTCGCGGCTGTCGAGCTGCAGACCGTGCTGTTCGTACTGGGCCATCAGGTCCACCATCGCCTGACCGCGGTCACGGGACTCACCGTGCACGTGTTCAAACAGCAGCAGCGAGGTCGCACGGCCCCGGTCAAACAGCTGGCTGTAGTCCGACTGGGCATCCAGAAGATCGCGCGCCAGCAGATCGCGGAGGAAAACGCCCAGCTTCTGGGCATCGTCTTTATCCAGGTTTTCAGATGACGCGAGTGCATCAAAGAGTTCCTGCTGATGCTGCGCAAGCGCAGCATCCGGGTACTCGAGCAGACGCGAAACAATGACGAGTTCAATCATTGGTGCGGCTCCGTTTTGCTGGTCACATCCATGGCGTCGATGCGGCGGCTGTTGAACAGGTTGAATTTGCTGTCTGACCCGTGGCAACCGTCGCCAAAGGTAAAGCCACAGCCATTTTTTTCCGGGAAGGCTTCGCGGGCCAGCTCGCGGTGGCTGCTCGGCACCACGAAACGGTCTTCGTAGTTGGCAATCGCCAGATAGCGGTACATTTCCTGCGCCTGCGCTTCGGTCAGGCCGACCTCTTCCAGCGCGCGGGTATCGGTCACACCGTCTACGGTTTCCGCACGTTTGAAGTGACGCATCGCCAGCATACGCTTCAGCGCGAGCAGTACCGGCTGGGTGTCCCCTGCGGTCAGCAGGTTAGCCAGGTACTGAACCGGAATACGCAGGCTTTCCACGTCCGGCAGGATGCCGTTGCTGCCCAGTTCGCCCGCGTCAGCGGCAGACTGAATCGGCGACAGCGGCGGCACGTACCAGACCATCGGCAGGGTGCGGTATTCCGGGTGCAGCGGCAGCGCCAGCTTCCAGTCCATCGCCATTTTGTACACCGGTGACTGCTGCGCCGCATCGATGACGCTCTGCGGCACGCCGTCCTTCAGCGCCTGCTCAATCACCTTCGGATCGTTCGGATCGAGGAAGACGTCCAGCTGACGCTGATATAGATCTTTCTCGTGCTCGGTGCTGGCGGCGTTTTCAATCGCGTCCGCGTCATACAGCAGCACGCCGAGGTAGCGAATACGGCCTACGCAGCTTTCGGAGCAGACGGTTGGCATCCCGGCTTCGATACGCGGGTAGCAGAAGATGCACTTCTCAGACTTGCCGCTCTTCCAGTTGAAGTAGATTTTTTTGTACGGGCAGCCGGTGATACACATACGCCAGCCGCGGCACTTGTCCTGGTCGATCAGCACGATGCCATCTTCTTCACGCTTGTAGATGGCGCCGCTCGGGCAGGTCGCCACGCACGCCGGGTTGAGGCAGTGCTCGCACAGGCGCGGCAGATACATCATGAAGGTGTTTTCGAACTGGCCGTACATCGCTTTCTGCATGTTCTCGAAGTTCTGGTCTTTGGCGCGTTTCTCGAACTCGCCGCCCAGAATCTCTTCCCAGTTTGGACCGCTGGTGATCTTGTCCATGCGCTGACCGGTGATCAGCGAGCGAGGACGAGCGATCGGCTGGTGCTTGCTTTCCGGCGCGTTGTGCAGGTTCTGATAGTCGTAGTCAAACGGCTCGTAGTAATCGTCGATTCCCGGCAGGTGCGGGTTAGCGAAAATTTTACCCAGCAGCATTGCGCGGTTACCCATGCGCGGCTGCAGCTTGCCGTTGATTTTACGGATCCAGCCGCCCTTCCACTTCTCCTGGTTTTCCCAGTCGGTCGGGAAGCCGGTGCCCGGCTTGCTTTCGACGTTGTTGAACCAGGCGTACTCCATACCTTCGCGGCTGGTCCAGACGTTTTTACAGGTGACCGAGCAGGTATGACAGCCGATGCATTTATCCAGATTCAGCACCATGCCGACTTGTGAACGAATTTTCATTTTACGCTCTCCTGTACCTGGTCATTACCTTCGCCGTCTAACCAGTTAATGTTCTTCATCTTACGTACCACCACGAACTCATCGCGGTTCGATCCTACGGTGCCGTAGTAGTTAAAGCCGTAGGCCAGCTGCGCATAGCCGCCGATCATGTGGGTCGGCTTCGGCGTAATGCGGGTCACGGAGTTGTGGATCCCGCCGCGCTGCTCGGTAATTTCTGACCCCGGCAGGTTAACGATACGTTCCTGCGCGTGATACATCATGGTCATCCCGGCCGGTACGCGCTGGCTCACCACCGCACGCGCCGTCAGGGCACCGTTGCTGTTGAACACTTCGATCCAGTCGTTATCTTCAATACCCAGATCTTTGGCGTCCGCTTCGCTCATCCAGACAATCGGACCGCCGCGCGACAGGGTCAGCATCAGCAGGTTGTCGCTGTAGGTGGAGTGAATACCCCACTTCTGGTGCGGCGTCAGGAAGTTCAGCGCCTTCTCTGGGTTACCGTTCGATTTCGCGCCCATTACCGCTTTCACGGAGCGGGTGTCGATTGGCGGACGGTAGACCAGCAGGCTTTCACCGAAGTCGCGCATCCACTGGTGATCCTGATAGAGCGACTGACGGCCTGACAGGGTGCGCCATGGGATCAGCTCGTGAACGTTGGTATAGCCCGCGTTATAGGACACGTGCTCATCTTCCAGGCCTGACCAGGTCGGGCTGGATATAATCTTGCGCGGCTGCGCCTGAATATCGCGGAAGCGGATTTTCTCTTCCTCTTTATTCGTCGCCAGGTGCGTATGGTCGCGGCCGGTGAACTCGCTCAGCGCCGCCCAGGCTTTCACGGCAACGTGGCCGTTGGTTTCCGGGGCCAGGGTCAGGATCATCTCTGCCGCATCAATCGCCGTGTTCAGCATGGGCTGGCCTTTCGCCGGGCCGTCCGCTTTGGTGTAGTTGAGCTTGCGCAGCAGATCCATTTCGCTCTGGGTATTCCAGGCGATCCCCTTCCCGCCGTTACCGATTTTCTCCATCAGCGGGCCGATAGAAGTAAAGCGCTCGTAGGTTGCCGGGTAGTCGCGTTCAACCGGAATAATGTGCGGTGCGGTCACGCCCGGGATCAGGTCGCATTCGCCTTTTTTCCAGTCCTTCACGTCCAGCGGCTGCGCCAGTTCGGCAGCGGAGTCGTGCTGAATTGGCAGCGTCACCACGTCGGTCTCTTTGCCCAGGTGCCCCACGCAGACTTCGGAGAATTTCTTGGCGATGTCTTTGTAGATATCCCAGTCGCTTTTCGATTCCCACGCCGGGTCAACGGCCGCAGACAGCGGATGAATAAACGGATGCATATCCGAGGTATTCATATCGTCTTTTTCGTACCAGGTCGCGGTTGGCAGCACGATGTCGGAGTACAGGCAGGTGCTGGACAGACGGAAGTCGAGCGTCACCACCAGATCCAGCTTGCCGTCGAGACCGTTGTCTTTCCACTCGACCTCTTCCGGCTTCACGCCGCCCTGCTTGCCGAGATCTTTCCCCTGAATACCGTTTTCGGTACCGAGCAGGTATTTCAGCATGTACTCGTGGCCTTTACCGGACGAGCCCAGCAGGTTGGAGCGCCAGATGAACAGGTTACGCGGATGGTTTTTGCCGTTCTCCGGCTGTTCAGCCGCAAAGCGGATTGAGCCATCCTTCAGGGATTTCACGGTGTAATCCACCGGGGACATTCCCGCCTTCTTCGCCGCTTCCGCAATGCGCAGCGGGTTAGTGCCCAGCTGCGGCGCCGACGGCAGCCAGCCCATGCGTTCAGCGCGCACGTTGAAGTCAATCAGGTGGCCGCTGTAGCGGGATTTATCCGCCATCGGCGACAGCAGCTCCTGCGCGGTGACCGTTTCGTAGCGCCACTGGCTGGAGTGGTTATAGAAGTAAGAGGTGCTGTTCATGTGGCGTGCCGGACGCTGCCAGTCGAGGGCAAACGCCAGCGGCTGCCAGCCGGTCTGCGGACGCAGTTTTTCCTGGCCGACGTAGTGCGCCCAGCCGCCGCCGCTCTGACCGACGCAGCCGCAGAAGATCAGCATGTTGATCAGACCGCGATAGTTCATATCGAGGTGATACCAGTGGTTCAGACCCGCGCCGACGATGATCATCGAACGGCCGTGCGTCTTGTCCGCGTTTTCTGCAAACTCACGTGCGATACGGGTAATGTGCGCGCGAGGCACGCCGGTAATCTGTTCCGCCCAGGCCGGGGTGTAGGCCTTCACGTCGTCATAGCCGGTTGCGCAGTTTTCATCGCCCAGACCGCGCTCCAGACCATAGTTCGCCATGGTCAGGTCATAAACGGTGGTGACCAGTGCGGTAGAACCGTCGGCCAGCTGCAGGCGTTTAACCGGCAGTTTGTGCATCAGAACGTTTTTCAGTTCAACCTTGTTGAAATGTTCTGAACCTTCACCGCCGAAGTACGGGAACCCGACTTCAGCGATCTCGTCCTGGCTGCCCAGCATGCTCAGGCGCAGCTCCGTCTCTTCGCCGGTGGTGCCGTTACGTTGCTCAAGGTTCCACTTGCCCTTCTCGCCCCAGCGGAAGCCGATAGAGCCGTTTGGCGCCACCAGCTCGCCGTTGCTGTTATACGCAACGGTTTTCCACTCAGGGTTATTTTCCTGGCCCAGCGAATCCACCAGATCGGCGGCGCGCAGCGTACGGCCAGCGGCATAGTAGCCCTCACGCTCTTCCAGCATGACCAGCATCGGCATGTCGGTGTAGCGACGAACGTAGTCGGTGAAGTACTGGCTTGGCTTATCAAGATGGAATTCACGCAGCATGACGTGGCCCATCGCCATCGCCATCGCGGCGTCGGTACCCTGTTTCGGCGCCAGCCACAGATCGCAAAGCTTGGCGATTTCCGCGTAGTCAGGGGTCACCGCCACGGTTTTGGTACCTTTGTAACGGACTTCGGTAAAGAAGTGCGCGTCCGGCGTACGCGTCTGAGGAACGTTTGAGCCCCAGGCGATAATGTAGCTGGAGTTGTACCAGTCCGCTGACTCCGGCACGTCGGTCTGCTCGCCCCAGGTCTGCGGAGACGCAGGCGGCAGGTCGCAGTACCAGTCGTAGAAGCTCAGGCAGGTACCGCCGATAAGCGACAGATAGCGCGCCCCGGAGGCGTAAGAGACCATCGACATCGCCGGAATTGGCGAGAAGCCCGCCACGCGGTCAGGACCGTAGGTTTTAACGGTATAGACGTTGGAGGCGGCAATCAGCTCGTTTACCTCTTTCCATGAGGAGCGAACGAAACCACCGCGACCGCGAGCCTGCTTGAAGCTTTTTGCTTTGTCAGCGTCTTCGATGATGGACGCCCAGGCATCCACCGGATCGCTGTGCTGCACTTTCGCTTCACGCCACATTTTCATCAGGCGCTTGCGCATCAGCGGGTATTTCAGACGGTTGGCGCTGTAGAGATACCAGGAGTAGCTGGCGCCACGCGGGCAGCCGCGCGGTTCGTGGTTTGGCATATCCGGGCGGGTGCGCGGATAGTCGGTCTGCTGCATTTCCCAGGTCACCAGACCGTTTTTAACGAAAATCTTCCAGCTGCATGAGCCAGTACAGTTCACGCCGTGGGTCGAACGGACGACTTTGTCATGCTGCCAGCGCTGGCGGTAACCGTCTTCCCAGTCCCGGTTGGTATCCAGAACCTGGCCGTGCCCATCGGCAAAAGTTTCACCCTTCTGTTTGAAGTAGCGAAACCGGTCCAAAAATTTGCTCATCGGGTATCTCCTGTGTGGAGCCTGTGGCTCTCTAAATCGACATTGCTGATTTGCAGCGAAGGTAACGCCCTGAAAGAGGGGGAGAATTGATAACGATCAAGACGAGGAGGGACTTTTCGGGGAGGGGTTATACCAAATACCACCAAAGCGGTATCTTCAAAAATTTCATATCACAATGAAATATAAAGTTATTTTTATTTTATCGTACAAAAAGCCAGTCAAAATTTAACATCTCAGGTATTAAGGGGTAGACCCACCTGCAAAGCGATGGCGATCGCAGTGTCACCGCTGACGTCTGCTGTAAAAGCCGTAAGTATGTTGTAACTATTATTCAGGCTAAAAAAACGCGGCCCGAAGGCCGCGTAAACGGATAATCACACTTACTTATTTTTCTTGGTATTTCGGCCATATACCAGCCACGTAATCACAACGCAGGCGATATAGAAGACGAGGAAGACCTTCATGGCACCGGCCGGAGAGCCGGTCAGGTCCAGAGAGATACCGAAGGCTTTCGGGATAAAGAAGCCGCCAATCGCGCCGATGGCAGAGATAAAGCCCAGCGCCGCAGCCGTATCCGTCGCCGCTTCACGCATGGCCTGCTCTTCGCTCCCGCCCTGCGCCTTCACGCGATCCATCGTCAGCTTACGGAAGATCACGGAGATCATCTGGAAGGTAGACGCACTCCCCAGCCCGGCCGTCAGGAACAGCACCATAAACACGCCGAAGAAGGCGATGAAGTTACCGCCCTGTCCGTCGACGGGCAGCGTGAGGAACAGCAGCGCGCAGAAGATTGCCATCACGACGAAGTTAACCAGCGTCACGCGGGTGCCGCCGAGACGGTCAGAGACCATGCCGCCCAGCGAACGCGCCAGGGCACCGATAAATGGCCCGAAGAAGGCAAAGTGCAGGATCTGAATCTCCGGGAACTGCGTTTTCGACAGCATCGCGAAGCCCGCAGAGAAGCCGATAAACGAACCGAAGGTGGCCAGATACAGCAGCGCCATCACCCAGAGGTGTCCACGCTTCAGCACCGGCAGCTGTTCGCTCAGCGACGCCTTCGATGCGGACAGGTCGTTCATAAAGAACCAGGCTGCGAGGGTGAAGACCACCAGGAAAGGTACCCAGATCCAGGCGGCGTTCTGCAGATAGAGAGAAGAACCATCCGCCTGCTCAACGCCACCGCCGCCAAAGGCCGCAAAAATAGAAACAGAGATCGCCAGCGGGGCAATCAGCTGCATCACGCTCACGCCCATATTTCCCAGACCGCCGTTAATGCCCAGCGCGCCGCCCTGCTTCGCTTTCGGGAAGAAGAAGCTGATGTTCGCCATGCTGGAGGCGAAGTTCGCGCCCGCAAAACCGCACAGCAGGGAGATAATCACGAATACGCTAAAAGGCGTAGAGGTATCCTGCACCGCGAAGCCGAGCCAGACGCAGGGGACGATCATGATGCCCGTACTAAACGCCGTCCAGCGACGACCGCCAAATACCGGCACCATAAACGCGTAAGGTACACGCAGCAGCGCGCCTGACAGCGACGGCAGCGCGGTCAACATGAACAGCTGATCGGTCGTAAACGTAAAACCCACTTTCGGCAGATTTACCGCCACCGCGCTAAACAACATCCATACGCAAAACGCTAATAACAAACACGGCACGGAAATCCATAGATTCCGGCTGGCTACACGATGGCCGCGCTGTTGCCAGAACGCCGGATCCTCTGGACGCCAGTCTGTAATAACGGCACCGTTTTCCCTTTCGGGAGCGGATGAGTGACTCATAGACACCTCTGATTCTCGAATGATGCTGCAAACATTAGGGTTTTAGGGCGGCGGTAAGTTGATATAAATCAAAGGAAAAGTGGGAGGATTTGCGACGCAAAATAAGGCCTCACCCTTAGTGAGTAGGCTAATTCGGTAAAAAAGACGTGGTTTTTCACGGCACTGACGGTTCCTGGCTACCCCCACCTCCTTTCCCCTACTCCGTTGGCAATTTAGGGGTAATCCTTTATTGGTATGGGTATACTCCAGGGTATGCACCAGAATAGCGCCATTCCTGCAAGCAGGCCACGTCAGGAGCACGCCACCTCTATGTTAAAAAGATGTTTATCTCCGCTGACGCTCGTGAATCAGCTCGCTCTGATTGTTTTGCTGTCCACCGCCATCGGCGTGACCGGCATGGCGATCTCCGGCTGGCTGGTACAGGGCGTACAGGGTAATGCGCATGCCATCAACGAGGCAGGCTCGCTACGCATGCAGAGTTATCGCCTGCTGGCGTCGGTTCCCCTGACGCAGGACGATCGGCCCCTGATTGATGAAATGGAGCGCACGGTCTTCAGCCCCGAACTGGAAAACGCGGCCATCCGCGCCGGTCAGCAGTCCCAGCTTAACGCCCTTCAGGGCTACTGGCACAGCCAGCTGGAGCCCGGGCTGAAGCAGGCGCGCAGCACGGAAACCGTTGCGCAGGACGTGGCGGGATTCGTCTCACGCATTGATGCGCTGGTCTCCTCTTTCGACCAAACCACCGAACTCCGCATCGACCGGGTGGTGATGGTGCACCGCGCCATGGCCCTGTTTATGGGGCTGCTGCTGATCTTCACCATCGTCTGGCTCCGCGCGCGGCTGCTGAACCCGTGGAAACAGCTGCTGGCAATGGCCCGCGCGGTGACCGCACGCGATTTTACCCAGCGCACGCACATCAGCGGGCGCAACGAGATGGCCATGCTCGGCCAGGCGCTCAACACCATGTCGGCGGAACTCTCCGAGAGCTACGCGGTGCTGGAACAGCGCGTTCAGGAAAAAACGGCCGGACTGGAGCAGAAAAACGAGATCCTCTCCTTCCTGTGGCAGGCCAACCGTCGTCTGCACATGCAGGTACCGCTATGCGAACGCCTCTCGCCGGTGCTGAACGGCCTGCAAAATCTGACCCTGCTTCACGACCTTGAGCTGCGCGTCTACGATGTGGAAGACGAAGATAACCATCAGGAATTTACCTGTCAGTCGGATATGTCCTGCGATGACAAAGGCTGCCATCTTTGCCCTCGCGGCCTGCCGCCGCTGACGTCCGGCGGCACCACCCTGAAGTGGCGCCTGACCGACAGCCACACCCAGTACGGTATTCTGCTGGCAACGCTGCCAGCCGGGCGTCACCTGAGCCACGACCAGCAGCAGCTGGTCGATACGCTGGTCGAACAGCTAACGGCCACGCTGGCGCTCGACAGGCATCAGGAAAAGCAGCAGCAGCTGATCGTCATGGAAGAGCGCGCGACCATCGCCCGCGAGCTTCACGACTCGATCGCCCAGTCGCTCTCCTGTATGAAAATGCAGGTGAGCTGCCTGCAGATGCAGGATGCGGAGATGCCCGAAAGCAACAAGCAGCTGCTCAGCCAGATCCGCAACGAGCTGAACACCTCCTGGATACAGCTTCGCGAGCTGCTGACTACCTTCCGTCTGCAGCTGACCGAGCCGGGCCTGCGTCCGGCGCTGGAGTCCAGCTGTCACGAATTTAGCGCCCGACTGGGGTTCCCGGTGAAGCTGGACTACCAGCTGCCGCCGCGGTTTGTCCCCTCCCACCAGGCCATACATGTACTGCAGATCGCCCGTGAAGCGCTGAGCAACGTGCTTAAGCATTCCGGCGCGACGGCGGTAACGGTCACCGTCAGCCAGCACAATAATCAGGTGAAGCTCACGGTTCACGACAACGGCCGCGGCGTGCCGGAAAATGCCGAACGCACTAACCACTATGGTTTAATTATTATGCGAGACCGCGCCCAAAGCCTGCGCGGTGATTGCCAGGTTCGCCGGAGAGAGACGGGTGGCACGGAAGTCGTGGTCACCTTTATTCCCGAGAAACCGCTTACAACTGCTCAAGGAGAAACCCATGACTAATCAGGAACCGGCATCCATCCTGTTGATCGACGACCATCCGATGCTGCGTACTGGCGTGAAACAGCTGGTCAGCATGGCGCCCGATATCACCGTGGTTGGCGAAGCCAGCAACGGTGAACAGGGCATTGAGCTTGCCGAATCCCTCGATCCCGACCTGATCCTGCTCGATCTGAATATGCCCGGCATGAACGGTCTGGAAACCCTCGACAAGCTGCGGGAAAAATCGCTTTCCGGGCGCATCGTCGTCTTTAGCGTGTCGAACCATGAAGAGGATGTGGTAACGGCGCTGAAGCGCGGGGCGGATGGTTATCTGCTCAAGGATATGGAGCCGGAAGACTTGCTTAAGGCGCTGCAGCAGGCCGCGGCGGGCGAGATGGTTCTCAGCGAAGCCTTAACGCCGGTGCTGGCTGCCAGCCTGCGCGCCAATCGCGCCACCTCTGACCGTGACGTCAGCCAGTTAACCCCGCGCGAGCGCGATATTCTCAAACTCATTGCCCAGGGGCTGCCGAACAAAATGATCGCCCGCCGCCTGGACATCACCGAAAGCACGGTCAAGGTGCACGTGAAGCATATGCTGAAGAAAATGAAGCTCAAATCCCGCGTTGAAGCCGCGGTGTGGGTGCATCAGGAACGCATTTTTTAAGGATTACTCCTCCGGCAGAAGCTTCCAGCGCGGGTCGTTGTCCGGCAATGCGACCAGCGGCTGCACGACGGTCAGCACGATCTCATTGGACGAGACGCGCTGGCCTTTCTCATCTTCCACCACCGCCGACAGGTGCCAGCGGTTTGTCGCCCCTTCATTGTCATCCCAGGCAGGCATAATTACACTCCAGCCGTCGCTGCTGTTGCTTTTGGACGGCGACGTCAGGCTCAGCGCCTGCGTATCCCCCTGCCAGTGGATCTCACGAATGCCGTGCGCGCTGCGAACCTGAAGCTTCAGCATAACGGTCTCGCCCCCTTTCAGATCCCACGGCGGCGTCGCCAGCCAGACGGACAGCGTTTTACGCTGGCGGAACTCCATCACCGGCAGGCTATTGCGCTCCGGCGAGTCGTAGCGGCTTCCGCGCAGGGAGCGCGTGGCTGCGACTTCACCGGCGGAAAGCTGCTTAACCAGCGGCACGCCAAAGCGATAGTTGAGCTTCAACCCGAGGTTATTCTGGCTCGCGCCACTTTCGCCCTGCTTGTGCGCGGCGGTCAGGGTGACCAGCGGAACGGGGGTATAGTTAAGCCCCAGATTCACCGCTACGGGATTGTGATAGCCCGTTCCGCTATTGAAGAGATCGACGTTATCGCCGAAGTATTGCTCGAAGCTCACGCTGGTATTCAGATGATGGAACCACGGCAGCCAGGCTTTAGCGGTGACGTCATAGCCGCGCGCCATGCGCTGCTCCTGGACGTCGGAGCGATCGCGCCAGCCGGCAAAGGGCTGATAATAGTTGGCTGACAGGCGCAGATTTTCCCCCCACGCTTCCGCGCCCAGCCCGGCACGCTGCAGGTTTTCGTCCAGCAGGTTATCGTAAAATGTGTTGTAACCCAGCAGCCATTTCCCGGCGACCCAGCGCTGGCCTATTCCGGCGTTACTGACCAGGCCATCCGCCTGCTGGGTCAGGCCAAGCTGGCTCCAGCTCAGGTAACGGTTGTTATCGTTCCGGGGGATAAACCAGCTCCCGCTGCTGCCGTTAAATTTGCCGTCGTTATCCACCAGCAAGTTCACGCTGGCGTTCCCCCAGGGCGAAAGCCAGGACTCAATCTGCTGGTTCACTTCGCCGCTCACCGCGTCGCGCACCTGGCCAAACGCAAACTGACGCGCCTGCTCGCCCGTTGTCAGGCCGTTGTCGGTCATGCTGGCTTCACCGAAGGCTTTCGCCATTTCGGCCAGGTGTTTTTCCCCCTCGCCCGTTGGCGCCGCCATGCCGAGGTCGGGCAAACTATCCCCATTATTATCAAAGGGATTTTGCGCCTGCTGGATAAAGGAATTCGGCGCACCGTGAACGGCTCCGACCGTAACAAGGGAGAGTAATAACAGCAAACGAATGCGGGACGATACAGCCATCAACGTCGTAAATAAGAACCTGTGTTTATGAATAAACTCCTATTATGTTAACGCGATAAGCCTTGAAATGCAGTTCTGGCGGACATTTCAGGATTATCCTGAAACAGCCCTTTCAGCTCCGGCACGCAGGAGCCACAGTTCGTACCACAGCGCAGCGTCGCCCCCAGCGCGGTGACGGAATCACACCCGCCGACGATCGCCTCCCGTATCGCATTCTCCCCGACGCTGAAACAGCTGCAGATGATGCGTCCCGGATCCGCCGCCTTCCCGACGCTCTGTCCGTTCAACAAGGCGTGGCGTTCTGCGAGAAGCACGGGTGGGGATTGAAAAGCGGCTTCAATCACCGCATGCGCCAGCGCCGGTAACGCGGTGCTCTCCCAGAAGCCCAGCATCAGCTGGCCTTCATGCCAGGCCAGCACGCTGCTGCGTTCGCCGGTTTGCGCAACCTGCAGCTGCCAGCCACGAGCGCTGGCGTATTCCATTACCCACGGCAGCAGCGGTTGATCGCCCGCCACCGTCAGGCGTGAGGCTTTACGCCACCAGTAAGCCGAAGAGGGCATTTCCGGCCATTCCCGGGCATAGAGTTCCCCCTGCCAGGCGGGCTGCCAGGGCAGGATCCTGACGGCGGTTTGTTTACTCTCTGGCTGGCCCGAAACCGGATCGCAGCGCCCTTCCACCAGCGCATTCACCTTTCCCTGGCGGGCAAACCCGGCGTTCCAGTGCATCGGGGCAAACGCCTCGCCTTCCCGTATCCCGTCGCTGATTCGCACTCTTGCCACCATCACGCCGCGCGGCGAGCTGATGCGCGCCAGCTGGCCGTCGCACAGGGAAAACCGAACGGCGTCTGCCGGGCCAACCTCAACAAACGGTTCGGCGATATGCTGCATCAGCCTCGCCACGTATCCCGTTCGGGTCATGGTATGCCACTGATCGCGGATGCGCCCCGAGTTGAGAATCAGCGGGTATAAGGCGCTGACCGTCGCGCCGTGCGACAGAGGGATAACGGGAACGATGTTTCGGCGCGGAAAACTCCCCGTCGGCCACTGATAAGGCTCAAGCTGATCCCACTCCTCACGGGTTAGCGCAGCCAGTTCATGAAGACTCAATGCCCGCGCGCCGTCATTTTCAAAGGCCGTCAGCGCCGCATGTTCGCAAAAAATCTCGTGCGGATGTTGCCAGGCAAAGGCCTCGCCGTAGCCCAGCCGTTTCGCCATCTGCGCGACGATCCACCAGTCCGGCTTCGCTTCGCCCGGCGCGGGCAGAAACGCGCGCTGGCGCGAAATGCGGCGTTCCGAGTTTGTCACCGTCCCGTCCTTCTCCCCCCAGCCCAGCGCCGGAAAACGGATATGGGCGAACCGGCTGGTATCGGTATCCTTCATCACCTCAGAAACCATCACCAGCGGGCAGTTCGCCAGCGCCTGACACACCGCGTGGCTGTCGGGCAGCGACACGGCAGGGTTGGTGCCCATGATCCACACCGCCTTCACCTCGCCGCGGGCAATGGCGTCAAACAGCTCCACCGCCATCAGGCCCGGCGTCTGCGCCAGCCGTTCCGTTCCCCAGAAACGCGCCACCCGCGAGAGATCGTCCGGCTCAAAGTTCATGTGCGCCGCCAGCTGGTTCGCCAGCCCGCCCACTTCCCTTCCCCCCATCGCGTTTGGCTGTCCGGTCAGCGAAAACGGGCCGCAGCCCGGACGGTTGAACTTCCCGCTGGCAAGATGAACGTTAATGATGGCGTTACACTTGTCGCTGCCGCTGGCGGACTGGTTGATCCCCATGGTGTAGAGCGTGATGGCCCGGGGCGCCGTCATAAACCAGTCATAAAAGGTGCCTATATCCTGCGGCGAGAGGCCGCAAAACGCCGCCACGCGCTCAACGGGCCACTCATCCGTTCCCTGAATCACATTAAGCAGACCGACAAACAGCCCGGCGTCGCTGCCGGGGGCGAGCGCCAGATGCAGGTCAGCAATATCACAGGTGGCGGTTCTGCGGGGATCGATAACCACCACCTTCATCTGCGGGTTGTCGTGCTTCGCCTGCACCAGCCGCTGGTAGAGCACCGGATGCGTCCAGGCCGCGTTCGAGCCAGCCAGCACCACCAGATCGCTGTTTTCCATATCCTCGTAGCCGCACGGCACCACGTCTTCGCCAAAGGCGCGCTTGTAGCCCACCACCGCCGAGGACATACAGAGCCGGGAGTTGGTATCGATGTTTGCCGCGCCGATAAACCCTTTCATCAGCTTGTTGGCGGCATAGTAATCCTCGGTCAACAGCTGGCCGGAGGCGTAAAACGCCACCGCCTGCGGCCCCCATTTATCGATAATCTCCCGCAGGCGCTCTCCTGCCGCGCTCAGCGCCTGCGCCCAGTCCACCTCAAGGCCGTCAACGACCGGGCGCAAAAGCCGCCCCTGTAAGCCCGTCGTTTCCCCCAGGGCCGATCCTTTCACGCACAGGCGCCCCAGGTTCGCAGGATGGGTTTTATCCCCATGAACGCTGACCGCTTCACCTTCCACGCGGGCGACCACGCCGCAGCCCACCCCGCAGTAGGGGCACGTTGTCCAGGTTTCCGTCATGAGGCCTCCGCACGCATTACCAGGGCGTCGCTGCCAACCCACACCTTGCCGTTTTCAATCTTCACTGGCCACGCACGCACCGCGGGTTCGCCGTTCTCTACCTGACAGCCGTCGCGCAGGCGAATGCGCTGCTTGTAGAGCGGTGAAATCACCACCGGCTCGCCCGCCGCATCGCCAAGAATGCCGCGTGAAAGCACGTTCGCATCGCCGCCCGGCTCCCGATCGTCGAGGGCGTAAACGGTTTTACCAAAGCGGAAGAGCGCAATCGGCTTACGTCCAAGCCGCGCGCCGATGCCCGCCTGCTCGGGGATATCGTCGATGCCGCAAATTTCCTGCCAGCGCTTGCTTTCATCCGACGCGGTCTGGTTCACCGTCGTGCGGAACAGCGCCAGGCGGCTGGGATCGCTGAGCGTGGTTTGCCATTCGCACTGGTAGGCTTCCACCACCCGGGCCATCTCCTGCTCCAGCTCGTGGGCGATGCCGAGGCTGTCGGTGAGGATCACCTCCCGCAGATAGTCGAGGCCGCCCTCAAGGTTGTCCATCCAGGTGCTGGTGCGCTGCAGGCGATCCGCCGTGCGGATGTAAAACATCAGGAAACGGTCGACGGTGCGAATTAACGTTTCGTCGTCCAGATCGCTGGCGAAGAGATCCGCGTGGCGCGGCTTCATCCCGCCGTTGCCGCACAGATAGAGGTTCCAGCCCTTATCGGTGGCAATCACCCCCACGTCTTTGCTCTGCGCCTCCGCGCATTCGCGGGTGCAGCCTGAGACCGCCATTTTGATTTTGTGCGGCGCGCGCAGGCCCTTGTAGCGGTGCTCCAGCCGGACCGCGAGGCCGGTGGAGTCCTGCACGCCGTAGCGGCACCAGGTCGAGCCGACGCAGGATTTCACCGTGCGCAGGGATTTACCGTAGGCGTGTCCGGTTTCAAACCCGGCCTCCACCAGCGCCTGCCAGATCGCCGGCAGCTGTTCCAGAGTGGCGCCGAAAAGATCGATACGCTGTCCGCCGGTAATTTTGCTGTACAGGCTGTAGCGTTTCGCAATCTGCCCGATGGCAATCAGCCCGTCGGCAGTCACTTCCCCTGCGGGCATGCGCGGCACGATGGAGTATGTGCCGTCCTTCTGGATGTTGGCGAAGTAGCGGTCGTTGGTATCCTGCAGCGGCAGGTGCGCCGGTTTCAGCAGATACTCGTTCCAGCAGGAGGCGAGCACCGATCCCACCAGCGGCTTGCAGATCTCGCATCCGTGCCCCTGTCCGTAGCGGCTGATAAGCTGGTCAAAGGTGCGGATATGGTTGACGCGCACGAGGTGGTAAATCTCCTGGCGCGAGTACGGGAAGTGCTCGCAGATGTCCTTTTTCACCTCCACGCCCTGCTCCGCAAGCTGGAACTCCATCACCTGCTTCACCAGTGCGCTACATCCGCCGCAGCCGGTCGCCGCTTTGGTGTACTGCTTAACGGCGCCGATATCCGCCGCGCCCGCGCTCACCGCCCGGCAAATATCGCCTTTACTGACGTTATGACACGAACAGATCTGCGCGCTTTCCGGCAGCGCCGCCACGCCGAGCGCTTTTGGCGCGCTGCCTGACGACGCGGGTAAAATGAGCGTTTCCGGCTCTTTCGGCAGGCTGATGCCGTTAAGCATCATCTGCACCAGCGTGGCGTATTCGCTGGCATCGCCCACCAGCACGCCGCCGAGCAGCGTTTTGCCGTCGTGGCTGACCACGATTTTCTTGTAGATTTGCTGCGGGCCGTGCGTCCACTGGTAGCTCAGCGCCCCCGGGGTGCGCCCGTGGGCGTCGCCGAACGAGGCCACGTCCACGCCGAGCAGCTTGAGCTTAGTGCTCATATCCGCGCCGGTGAAGGTTTTATCCTCCCCCGCCAGCGCGGCGGCGGCCACGCGCGCCATCTGATAGCCGGGCGCGACCAGACCGAAGATTTTCCCCTCCCACAGGGCGCATTCGCCGATGGCCAGCACGTCCGGATCGGAGGTCTGGCAGCCGTCGTCAATGCAGATCCCGCCGCGTTCGCCGATAGCCAGCCCGCTGCTGCGCGCCAGCGCGTCTTGCGGACGGATGCCCGCCGAAAAGACCACCATGTCCGTTTCCAGCTGTTCGCCATCGGCAAAGCGCAGCACCAGCCCGCCGTCCGCGGTGGCGATCTCCGTCGTGGCTTTACTGGTGTGAACGCCGACGCCCAGCGCCTCGATTTTCTTGCGCAGCATCGCCGCGCCGTCGTTGTCGAGCTGGACCGCCATCAGGTTGGGCGCAAACTCCACCACGTGGGTTTCCAGCCCGAGCTGCTTCAGGGCATTCGCCGCCTCCAGTCCGAGCAGGCCGCCGCCAATCACCACGCCGCGGCGCGAGCCCGCCGCATGTGCAGCAATGTTGTCCAGGTCGTCAAGGGTGCGGTAGACAAAACAGCCCGGCAAATCGTTGCCCGGCACGGGCGGAACGAACGGGTATGAGCCGGTCGCCAGCACCAGCTTGTCCCAGTGGGTCTCATGCCCGCTGGCGGTACGCACCACGCGCGCGTCGCGATCGATAGCGACGATCTGCTGCGACAGGCGCAGCTCAATGCCGCTGTCAGCAAAGAAATCCCCCTCCACCAGCGAGAGCGACGCCGCGCTGCGGCCGCCAAAATATTCCGACAAATGCACACGGTCGTAGGCGGCATAGCGCTCCTCGCCAAAGACAACGATCTGATACTGCTGATGCAGATTGCGCTTAACGCAGTCTTCGAGGAAATGATGGCCGACCATACCGTGCCCAACCACCACCAGAGTAGGTTTTGTCATAGCATTCTGTCCTGCAACCTGCGGTTGCGTAGTGAAACGATCGAACAGCCAGTCCGCGTGTGCGGGCGTGGCCGTTGCCAGTAAATCGGTAAACGTTGCCGCGCTGCGGCAGTCGCCCATCAGCAGCGCGCCAGCCAGCGCCCCCTGATGGATCAATAAACGACGATAGTGACGGGTCAGCGGATCCCATGCGCTCCAGACCACGTCGCCCTCCTGCTCCGCCGCACGGCCGAGGCTGAACAGCTCCACGCCCGTCACCTTGAGGCGCATCCCGCTGTCGGTCAGGGTAAACGGCGCGGTAGCGTCCCCGGCCAGCCGCGCGGCCAGAATTTCCGCCTGCGCCAGGCAGGGGGCGACCAGGCCAAACGTCTGCCCGTCAATTTCGCAGCACTCGCCGATGGCGTAGACATTCGGTTCGGAGGTTTGCATCTGGTGATCCACCACGATGCCGCGCGCGCAGCGAATGCCGCTGGCCTGCGCCAGCGCGACGCTGGGCTGCACGCCGGTCGCCAGCACCACGCGAGCGGCGACGACGCGGCGCCCGTTGAGCAGCGTCACGCTATTCCCGCTCACCGCTGCGATGCCCGAGGCGAGCTCACAGCGCACGCCCCGCGCCGCCAGCGTCTCTTCCAGCAGCATTCCCGCCTGCCGATCCAGCTGCTGCTCCATCAGCCACGGACCGCGATGAACCAACGTGACGTTGTCACATGAGCGCGCCAGCGCTGCCGCCGTCTCAACCCCGAGCACGCCGCCGCCCAGCACCACCGCCGGACCGGCGATCGTCCGAATGGCCCGCGTATCCTCCAGGGTGCGGAACGTGAACACATGCGGCGCATCGCAGCCGGGGATTGGCGGAATAAAGGGCGTTGATCCGGTGGCAAACACCAGCGCGTCCCAGCCCAGCGTGCGGGCGGTGGTTTGCACTTCCCGCGCGTCCACGTTCACGGCGATCGCCTTTTCGCCCCGCAGCACCGTCACGCCGCGCGACTGGTACCAGTCGTCATCCTGCAAACAGATGTCTGCAGCCTGCTTTTCACCGCCCAGGACCGGCGAAAGCTGGATGCGGTTATAGGCATGCTCCGGCTCGTCACCGATGACGGTGATAGCGAAACGACCGTCAGCACGCCCGGTGAGCGAGGCAATCAGCCGCGTGGCCGCCATGCCATTTCCGATAATGACCAGTCGCATCAAAACCCCTCGTTACGCCGCTTTCGGCTGCTTTTCATAGAGGAAATGGAGGATCTGCTGGCGCATGTGGTGATAGCGGCTGTCGTCGGCCAGCTGCACCCGGTTGCGCGGGCGCGGCAGGTCCACGCGCAGGATCTCCCCGACGGTGGCCGCCGGGCCGTTGGTCATCATCAGCACGCGATCGGAGAGCAGCACCGCCTCGTCCACGTCGTGGGTAATGAGCACGATGGTGGTGTTCAGCGCCTGCTGGATCTGCATCACCGAGTCCTGCAGATGCGCGCGCGTCAGGGCGTCGAGGGCGCCGAAGGGTTCATCCATCAGCAGGACTTTCGGCTTCATCGCCAGCGCGCGGGCAATACCGACGCGCTGCTTCATGCCGCCGGAGATCTCCCCCGGTCGCTTGTGCAGGGCGTGCCCCATCTGCACGCGGTCGAGGTTGTGCTCGATCCACTCCCTGCGCTCCGCCTTGCTCATGCTGTGGCGAAACACGTGATCGACCGCCAGGGCCACGTTGTCGAAGCAGGTGAGCCACGGCAGCAGCGAATGGTTCTGGAAGACCACCGCACGTTCCGGACCCGGCCCGGCGATTTCACGGTTGTCGCAGATCAGCCCGCCTTCCGTCGGCAGGGTAATACCGGCGATGAGGTTCAGCAGCGTCGATTTGCCGCAGCCGGAGTGCCCGATCAGGCTGACGGTTTCGCCCTCGTGGATATCAAAAGAGACGTTTTGCAGCGCCACAAACTCGCCGCTGGCGGTGGAAAAACGCTGGCTCACGGCCTGGACCTGAATTAATGGTTTCATGTTCGCTCCTTATTTTTCCTGCCAGCTAAAGCGACGGGCGATCAGCATCAGCCCCTGCTCCAGCAGCAGCCCGACCACGCCAATGATGACGATGGCGATGAGAATGTTTTCGACGTTGAGGTTGTTCCACTCGTTCCAGATCCAGAAGCCGATCCCTAAACCTCCGGTGAGCATCTCGGCGGCGACGATCACCAGCCAGGCGATGCCGATGGAGAGACGCACCCCGGTCAGCACCGCGGGCAGCACCGCCGGGAAGAGAATGCGGCGCATGATGGTCCACTCGGAAAGCTGCAGCACCCGGGCCACGTTGAGGTAGTCCTGCGGAATGCGGCGTACGCCTTCGGCGGTGTTGATCACCATCGGCCAGATGGAGCAGATGAAAATGGTCCAGCTCGACGCGGGCTCCGCTTTCTGGAACAGCAGCAGGCCGATGGGCAGCCAGGCCAGCGGGCTAACCGGGCGTAACAGCGCGATCAGCGGGCCGAACATGCGAGAGAAAAAGGTGAAGCGACCAATCAGGAAGCCGAGCGGGATCCCGGTGAGCGCGGCCAGGCCAAAGCCCACCGCCACGCGCTGTAATGAGGCGAGCACGTTCCAGCCGATGCCCATATCGTTAGGCCCGTCGCGATAAAACGGATCGGCAAACAGGGTGATGGCGGAATCGAGCGTGCTGAGCGGCGTCGGGAAACCTTTGCTGTTAATCGCCGCCAGCTGCCAGAGCACCACCAGCAGTCCCAGACCGAGAAACGCCGGGATGATGCGCTGGAGGATCGCGTTAATCCGACGCGCAAACGTCGGCGTACGGCGGCGAACCTGCACCGGAGGCAGGACAATCATCTCCCCACTCTCCGGCGTCTCGTGTGAATTCGTCTTTTGCAGATGCTGCATAATCAGGCCCCTTTACGGTGAATGGCGAAACGGCTGGCGTATCCTTCCGGGTCGGTACCGTTCCAGACGGTGCCGTCCATCAATGTGCTGCTGCGTAATGGTGAAGTCGGTGTGCTGATGCCCCCCACCGCCGTGGCGGCATCCTGCCAGACCGCGGTCTGGTTAATGCGCTGCGCGATGCCCGCGTAGTCCGGCGCGGATTTGAGCAAGCCCCAGCGGCGGAACTGGGTTAAGAACCACATGCCGTCGGAGAGATACGGGTAGCTGACGGCCCCCTCGTTGAAGAAGCGGATCGGGTGCGCGTCCTGCCAGCGCTGGCCCAGGCCGTTGTCGTACTCGCCGAGCATGCGTCCGGTGAGATACTGTTCCTTGCAGTTGAGCCACGCCCGGCGCGAGAGGATCTGCGCGGTCTCGCGTTTGTTTTCCGGGGAGGCTTCGATCCAGCGCGCCGCCTCCAGTACCGCGCTCACCAGCGCCCGCGCGGTGTGCGGGTTTTTCTCCACCCAGTCGCGGCGCGTACCGAGGATTTTTTCCGGATGATCGGCCCAGATAGACTGCGACGTGGCGGCGGTAAAACCGATGCGGTCGTTGATGGCCCGGTCGTTCCACGGCTCGCCGACGCAAAAGCCGACCATGTTGCCAATGCGCATGTTCATCACCATCTGCGGCGGCGGCACCACCACCGTACGCACGTCGTCAAAGGGGTTAATGCCCGCGCTGGCCAGCCAGTAGTAGAGCCACATGGCGTGCGTCCCGGTCGGGAAGGTGTGCGCGAAGGTGTAGGTGCCGGGCGCCTGCTGCCCAATGAGCTTTTTCAGCCCGTCAAGGTCTCGTACGCCCTTCTCCGCCAGATCGCTGGAAAGCGTAATCGCCTGGCCGTTCTGATTGAGCGTCATCAGGTTCGCCATCTGCTGCGGCTTGCCGGCGATGCCCAGCTCCAGGCCGTACAGCAGGCCGTAGAGAATGTGCGCGGCATCGAGTTCGCCCGCCACCAGCTTGTCGCGCACCGCCGCCCAGCTCGCCTCTTTGGTGGGTACGATGGTAATACCGTATTTTTTATCAAAGCCTTTCAGCGCCGCGATAACCACCGGGGCGCAGTCGGTCAGCGGGATAAACCCGATGCGCACCGTTTCCTGCTCCGGTTTATCCGAGCCTGCCGCCCATGCGGCCTGCATGATACCCGGTAACAGCATTGCGCCACTCGCCAGCACGCTGGCCTGCAAAAAACGCCGTCTCGACAAATCCGCCATGACCACTCCTGAAAAAAAACCAAAAAAAAGCGCCCACGATGCCGAAGCACCAGTGGACGCCTTTATCCCGAAGACGCATGCGCCGCCGTTGGCGCATCGTCAAAAATGGTTAATCCGATAATGCAAAGTGAATGCCAGGTTTTAACCCTCAGTTTCCGGGGCGCTAACCGAACTCCCCTCGCCTGCACGCACCTTAATCAGGCACAAAATGCCCGCTGACCGTGCAGCTACTCCTTTGGTGTTACCTGCCATAAATTCTTCACCATCAGCAGCGCGCGGGCGATATCCACCATCCTTTGGTTCTTGTCCATCGCCATTTTGCGCAGCGCCGTCCAGGCCTGTTCCTCACTCATATTCTGGTGGGTCATCAGCACGCTTTTCGCTTTATCAATGACTTTGCGCTCTTCAAGCGTATCGCGCAGCGATGCAAGCTGGCGCGAGAGCTGTTCTATCTCGCGTGCCTGCTGGCGCACCAGGGTGAGCAACGGTTTTTCCGGATACTGTATCAGCGGGTCGTCCTGCTCATCGGCGGGAGGCACGTACTCATCGTTACGGTAAATACGCTCGTCCACCGCCGTCATCAGATCGGCGATGAGCGTCTCCTCCAGCGTGCGCAGATGCTCAAGGCGCGCGGTTTGCAGAGCAAACCAGGCCAGAGCGGTAAGGCCATCATCCGCGGCAGGCTGGCGGGTACAGGCTACGCGCCGGAGTTGCTCCGTTTCACGATCGGGCTGGCAGTGCAGAGAAAAGGTGGTCTGGACGTCAGCGGAGCTGTGTGAGAGAAAAATTTCAAAGCAGGCCTGCTGCCCGTCGATGCGGTCAACCAGCCTCTGGCGAGTCACATCATCGAAAAAGCCCTGCGTGAAGCCAATCGCCCCCAGGGCCCGTTCCTGTCCCGCCAGCTCTTTCCCCTGCATCAGGCTATAAAGGGCAACAAAACGCCCGGCGATTTGCGGATCGTCAATGCTGTCATTGAGCTGCGGCACGATACTGAGCAGATGGCGAAGCATGCGGGAGTAGTGTTCCATCGCCTGCGGCGCCGTTACCGTTTGCTGAATAACACCGTCGCGCAGCGCGGGAAGCATGTCCAGGCTCTGAAGCGCGCCGCCGATACGTTCACAGACGGTACTTCCCGGGATCGGCGACTGTTTTTCAAGAATGTCATAAAGTGCAGCGAGGTTTTCATCCGCCAGCGCCCGGCTGGCTTTGCATTCAGGGGCGTAGAGCTTACCCTGTGAGCAGAGCCAGACGTTGGACGCCCCACGCTCGCACTGTAACATATGCACCAGTTGGCTAATGCCGTGCACAAGCACGCCAAGCTGTGCCAGCTTGCTGAGCTGCTCCCGGCGCATCATCCTTGCGCGCTCGAGCCATTCGCCAGCGCCTGGCGAAATGCCAGCCATTAATGTCATGCTTACTCTCCAGAACAGCGAAACTCGGGAAAGCTAAGCAATATTCGTGCCTTTATAAGAACAGGAGTCAACATGCAAAAGATTGTGATCGTCGCCAACGGTGCGGCTTACGGCAGCGAATCCCTTTTCAACAGCCTGCGCCTGGCGATTGCGCTGCGTGAAAAGGAGAGTGACCTGGCGTTACGACTCTTTTTAATGTCGGACGCGGTCACCGCGGGGCTGAAGGGTCAAAAACCGGCAGAAGGCTATAACATTCAGCAGATGCTGGAGATCCTCACCGTGCAAAACGTGCCGGTGAAGCTGTGCAAGACCTGCACCGACGGCCGCGGCATTACCGGCCTACCGCTGATTGATGGCGTAGAGATTGGTACGCTGATTGAGCTGGCCGAGTGGACGCTGTCCGCCGATAAAGTATTAACTTTTTAATAATAAACCCGTAAAAATATTATTTTCTTATGGACGCGGTTTCAGCATCAAGTTTACCTGCGGGGTTGCCGATAGGCATGGAAACAACACAGCAGGTATTTCACTTATGTTCAGATCGATTCGTGCACGCATCATCGTGGCGACGGCAGGCTGTCTGGTCGTCGCCCTCCTTCTTAATACCGTTATCAACTTCCAGGTCACGCGCCAGGATAACCAGCAGTCCCAGCGCGATATTCTGACCAGCACCAGCGCCAGCCATAACATGGCGATTGCCGACTGGGTAAAAAGCAAGATGACGGTGATCGCCTCCGCGCAGACCGTTGCGCTGAATGACGACCCGGTTCCGGTGTTTAAACAGCTTGCGCAGGCGGGTGGATTCACCAACGTCTATGTGGGCTACGCCAGCAAAACGGCGAAATTCTCTGAGCCGGCGGGCGTTCCGGCGGACTATGACCCGACTATTCGCCCGTGGTATCAGCAGGTGGTCAGCACGGACGGTCCGGTTGTCACCGCGCCCTACGTTGACGCGGGGACCGGTAAACTGGTGGTAACCTTCGCCGTGCCGGTGAAAGAAAATGGCACGCTCAAAGCGGTCGTGGCGGGCGATGTGGCGATGGACAGCGTGGTGGCTAACGTGCGCGGGATCCATCCAACTCCGGCCAGCAGCGGGTTGCTTCTGAACAGCGACGGCAGCGTAATTGCCGCTAACGATCCGGCCCTCACGCTGAAACCGTTTGGTGAGACGATAAAAGGCATTGATTTTGCTGCGCTGAAAAGCGGTAACCCGGTCGACGGAACGCTGAACGACGCTGAAAAAACCTTCGTGGCGACAGCCGTGCCGGGCACAAACTGGCTGTTAGTCGTCGCGCTCGACAGCAGTGACGCCACCTCCGGCATGCGTTCCCTGCTTAAAGCCTCGGGGATTTCGCTGGTGATCCTCGCACTCCTGAGCGCGGCGATTGTGCATTTCCTGATTGCCCGCCTGCTGAAGCGTCTGTCCGACATTCGCGACGCGATGCACAGCATTGCTAACGGCACTAACGATCTGTCCCAGCGCCTGCCGGACAGCGGCGAGGATGAGGTCGCGCAGATTGCCCAGGCCTTTAACGCCTTCAGCGATAAGCTGTCGGTGGTGATGGTGCAGCTCCGTGACGCCAGCGAATCGGTGAAAAACGCCGCGCAGGAGATTGCCGCAGGTAACCAGGATCTTTCCGGACGTACCGAGCAGGCGGCATCCAGCCTGCGCGAGACGGCCAGCGCCGTGGAGCAGATCACCGCCTCCGTGACGCAGTCGAATGAATCGGCGGCAGAAGCGAACGACCAGGCGAGCAAGGCCTCAGCGGCCGCGGCGCGCGGCGGCGAGGTGGTATCGCAGGCGATCAGCACCATGCAGTCCATTGAAGTCGCGTCGGCAAAAATTGGCGATATCACCAGCGTGATTGACGGCATTGCTTTCCAGACCAACATTCTGGCGCTGAACGCCTCCGTCGAGGCGGCGCGTGCGGGTGAGCAGGGGCGCGGGTTTGCCGTCGTCGCAGGCGAAGTGCGTAACCTGGCGAGCCGTAGCGCTCAGGCGGCGAAAGAGATCAAATCCCTGATTGATTCCACCACCGACAGCGTGGCAACGGGCTCCCGCTACGTGCATCTGGCGGGGGAAAGCATGGATGAGATCCGCTCCAGCATCGGCAGCGTCTCCGGCATCATGCGCGAAATCTCCATCGCCACCAGCGAGCAGATGAAAGGAATTCACGAGATCAACCACGCGGTGACCCATCTCGACAGAATGGTTCAGCAGAACGCCGAGCTGGTGGTGGAATCCGCCGCCGCCGCGGGTGCCCTGCAGAGCCAGGCGGGCGACCTTGCTGAAACAGCCGGGCATTTCCGCATTTAATCTTCTTCCGGCGCGCGTTTAGCGGGTAAAACGCGCGCCAGCGTAAATTTTGAGGAATTTTGTCATTTTTGTTTAATCGTTATGCCATTTTTTGATCAAAATCAGCATCCCACCCCCTCCCCTTTGGTGTTATGCCATGAGTGAATTGTGAACAACATCACGCTCGGATATGGCAGCAGGGAGAGCGTTGTTTAAGACTACGGGGTAAAAAAATGGCACTGGTAAAAACAAGTTTGAAACTGTTTGGCGGGGATACGGTAGTGGTGCGTTGCTCAGAACGCTGTCGTATTCATCTGATGAGTTCGAAAGCACAAAAACAGTCCCAGGCGGATATTCTGACCGTACAGGACGATAAGGCCTGGCTTACCGTGCCGTATACCGGCACGTGGGATGTGCTGATCGATAGCCACAGCCAGTCGCTGGAGCATTCCGTCAGCTACGTGGCAGCATAAGTTTAAACGCCCGGAAAGCCGGGCGTATTGTCAGGCAAAACCCGGTCGCAGCGTGCCGTTGAGCGGGTTCCCTTCCAGCAGCGCCTTCACCTTCACCACCAGCTCATTCAGACAGTCGTCCTTCATGCCGAGGCGGGTTAGCTCCTGGTCGAGGGAGAAGAGATATTGCGCGTTGGTGCCCAGCGGCCCGCTCGCGGCGGCAATCAGCGGGGCAATCACCTGCGTACGGGTATCCGCTTCATACAGCGGATGGCGCGGGTCCATAATAAACACCAGCGCGTTGACGGTACGACCGTCGTCCAGTTCCAGCTTGCACCAGCTCGGCATATAGCAGCCGGTGATCATCTCGCGCTTCCAGAGCAGCGTGAGCTCCTCTTCCAGCGTGGCATCCGGCAGGCGATACGCTACGCCCGTGGTGCGCCCGCCCTCTTTCAGTGCAAGCATGCGCCCCGGCTGGCACGCGCTGCCGCGTCCGGCCGTCAGGCGCAGGCAAAATGCGCGATGCCAGCCAGGCAGCGTTCCCGTTGCCGATTCGACAAATTCCAGAGCCGGGTTCCACATCAGGGAGCCGTAGCCAAAAATCCATACCGGGCCATCATCCGGGCGGCAGGCAAGCGTGGCAGCGAGTGACGCCGCACGTTGTTCAGCTGACCAGAGAAGCGATTCCTCAATAGCACCAAATGCCGTCTTACAATCTGCCTTCATTAAGAAATCACGCGTTAACACTTTCCACCTCCGCCACTGCATGCTTCCTTGCGACATCTGTAATTCGCCTTCCCGGCCTTAGGTGCTGGTCATTTTGCCAGCAGTTAAATAACGATAAGCAATTAGCGGACCAGTTGCAATACAACGGAAGTTCAACCGCCTGAAAAGTCAAAATGAAGGCAGCGAATTATTTCACGGCTATTTCTTTTTATGCCATTTATCGTCGTCTCCTTTCTCATATTCATGTTTTACGGCGGCCCAGGCGACTTTGTGCGCCGTCTCTTCACGGCTGGCATCATCCCGGCGATCGTCCTTATCTTTGTATTGATCCCAGGCGCTGTTGAACGCCTCTTTGTAGATATCCTGCGCGTGGGCGGGCAGGACATTTTGCACGTTATCCGGTAATTCGCGTTTCGCTTTGTAGGGCATCACTAACCTCTCTTTTGGTTAAAGAGATAAGTGTGGACGACGATACGTCATGGTGCCACCTGGCAATAGTTTATGAGTACATTATATTTTTAATTGACTGTTATTTAATGAATATCCAATAAAAACCACTCATTACAGACATCAGGAATGAAAATAATGACAAAGGGTAAAATTAAGTAAAAATTAAAGGGTATTTAACAGAGTTCTGTTAGTTTAATGACCTCAAAAATCTATCTATAATTACAAGCACCTGCATTGATGGAGAAGCACATGACAGCAACACACGAGGCGGTAAAGACCCGCCACAAGGAGACGTCACTCATTTTCCCGGTTCTGGCACTGGCTGTGCTGCTCTTATGGGGAAGCAGTCAGTCACTGCCAGTGGTGGTTGGTATCAATATTCTGGCTCTGGTCGGTATTTTAACCAGTGCATTTAGCGTTGTTCGCCATGCGGACGTCCTGGCCCACCGTCTGGGCGAGCCGTACGGATCGTTAATTCTCAGCCTTTCCGTCGTTATTCTCGAAGTCAGCCTGATTTCCGCGCTCATGGCGACCGGCGATGCCGCGCCGACGCTGATGCGCGACACGCTCTACTCAATCATTATGATAGTGACGGGCGGCCTGGTAGGCTTCTCTCTGCTGCTGGGCGGGCGCAAATTTGCGACCCAGTATATGAACCTGTTCGGTATTAAACAGTATTTGATCGCCCTCTTCCCGCTGGCGATTATCGTGCTGGTCTTCCCGATGGCGCTGCCGGGCGCGAATTTTTCTACCGGGCAGGCGCTGCTGGTCGCACTGATTTCCGCCGCCATGTACGGCGTGTTCCTGCTGATTCAGACCAAAACGCACCAGAGCCTGTTTGTGTATGAGCATGAAGATGACGGCGATGATGATGACCCGCACCACGGCAAGCCGTCGGCCCACAGCAGCGCGTGGCATACGGTTTGGCTGATCGTGCATCTGATTGCGGTGATTGCCGTCACCAAGATGAACGCTAACCCGCTGGAGACGCTGTTAACCGAGCTGAACGCGCCGGTGGCGTTTACCGGCTTTCTGGTGGCGCTGCTGATCCTGTCGCCGGAAGGGCTGGGCGCGCTGAAAGCGGTGTTGAATAATCAGGTGCAGCGCGCAATGAACCTGTTCTTCGGCTCCGTACTGGCGACGATTTCACTCACCGTACCGGTGGTGACGCTGATTGCCTTTATGACGGGCAACGAGCTGCAGTTTGCGCTGGGTGCGCCGGAGATGATTGTGATGGTCGCCTCGTTGCTGCTGTGCCAGATTTCGTTCTCAACCGGACGCACCAACGTGCTGAACGGCGCGGCGCATATGGCCTTGTTTATTGCCTATTTAATGACGATTTTTGCGTAGCCTTTTTGCCCTGCGGCGCTTCGCTTGCAGGGCCTACGGGTTTTGTAGGCCGGGTAAGCGCAGCGCCACCCGGCAATATGCCCCATAAAAAAAACCCGCCGAAGCGGGTTTTTTATTAGTTGCTGGTATCCAGCTCGTCGAAGCTCTTCACCAGATCGTCAATCGCTTTGATCTGCTTCAGGAATGGCTCCAGCTTGTCCAGCGGCAGCGCGGATGGGCCGTCGCATTTCGCGTTAGCCGGATCCGGGTGCGCTTCAATGAACAGGCCGGCCAGACCGGTCGCCATGCCGGCGCGCGCCAGCTCGGTCACCTGAGCGCGACGGCCGCCGGACGCGGCGCCGAACGGGTCGCGGCACTGCAGGGCGTGGGTCACGTCGAAAATCACCGGAGACTGGCCGGAGACATTTTTCATTACGCTGAAGCCCAGCATGTCGACAACCAGGTTGTCGTAGCCGAAGTTTGCGCCACGGTCACACAGGATGACCTGATCGTTGCCGCCTTCGATAAACTTATCGACGATATTACCCATCTGGCCTGGGCTGACGAACTGTGGTTTTTTCACGTTAATCACGGCACCGGTTTTCGCCATCGCCGCAACCAGGTCAGTCTGTCGAGCCAGGAACGCCGGGAGCTGAATCACGTCCACCACGTCTGCCACCGGCTGCGCCTGTGAGGCTTCATGCACGTCGGTGATCACTTTCACGCCAAAGGTCTGCTTCAGCTCCTGGAAAATTTTCATTCCCTCTTCCAGGCCCGGGCCACGGTAAGAGTTAATGGAGGAGCGGTTGGCTTTGTCAAAAGAGGCCTTAAACACGTACGGGATGCCCAGCTTCTGGGTCACGGTCACGTAGTGTTCGCAGATACGCATGGCGAGATCGCGGGATTCCAGCACGTTCATGCCGCCAAACAGTACGAACGGCAGGTCGTTTGCTA
Organism: Enterobacter sp. DC1; assembly: GCF_000568075.1. Taxonomy (NCBI): domain Bacteria; kingdom Pseudomonadati; phylum Pseudomonadota; class Gammaproteobacteria; order Enterobacterales; family Enterobacteriaceae; genus Enterobacter; species Enterobacter sp. DC1. Next base: position 18,690 of record NZ_AZUA01000001.1, on the reverse strand, counting down.
CCTTGATATCACCAATGCTAACCACTTTTTGTTTCATAGGATCGCCTTATTCAGGTGTGAATCGGAATTAAGATTAATGCAGTGTAATTTGTTTGTGCGAGATCGCGTTGATCTGCGCACGAATCATTTCGCTAATGGGGTCTTCCGGACACTGCTCGACGAAATAATTCAAATCATTCAGCGCCACGTGCTCACAGTCGAGCTGCGCATAGATCAGCCCGCGATCGCGAATTTCGTACGGATCTTCCGGGTTGAACTGCAGCAGCACTTCGCTGGCGCGCAACGCCAGCTCCATCTGACGCTCTTCCATTAACGCAGACTTAAGCGTATCCAGCAGCTTGCGGATCACTTCTGCGTTATCCGCCTCGTCGAGATCTTCGTTGAAGAGTTCGGCCACCGGGCTGATATTGCCTTTCAGCCACACGTCCAGCGTATGTTCATCCAGCGTGTCGCCGTTGAAGGGATTAATGAGCCACATTTCGCCGTCCAGCCACTCTGCGCGCAGGATCATCTGCGTCGGGAAAATGACCGGAACCAGCGGAATATCCAGACGGTGCGCGACCCACAGCAAAATAGAGCCCAGCGCCACGGCGCTGCCCTGACGATTTTTTAAGACCTGGTCCAGCCATAACGCGTCAGACAGGCGATACACGCCCCGCGTGTCGCAGAAACCCCATTCGCCGTAGAAAAGCTCCAGCAGCTTCTCTAATTGCCAGTCTTGCGGGCGAGCCTGATTAATCTCTTCACGCGCCAGGCTGACCAGATTCTCCAGCTCATCGTAGACAAACTGCGACGTAAAATCGTCGCGAATCATCTCAGAAATCAGGATCATGCCATCGCAAAGCGGCACTTTATTAAATTCGAAATCGGCTAAGGACCTCATGACTTACCCCAGTAACGGTATTCTTGTGGTGGCGAGTTTAATGATGATGTACAGCACCACCAGACCCAGCAGAAAGGCGATAAACCCGACCTGCTGGCTGCGCGGACGACGACGCCCAAGCGCGATAAAACCCAAAACGATGTAGATGATAACGCCAAACAGCTTTTCAGTCAGCCATGCACCTTTATCAGTAAATGGCAGATAGCCGGTCTTCCACATGAGCCCGGCACCGGAAAGGAGCAATAGCGTGTCGATGCAGTGCGGCGCGATACGCACCCAGCGGGCATCCATCAGCGGATTGTTGCTGTAGCGCCACCAGTAACGGACGATAAAAAAGCTGATGGTCAGCGCAACGGAAATGAGGTGGACGGTAATGAGCACGGTAAACAGGCTCATAGCCACTGCCCCAGCGTCAGTCGTTCGTTGCCGCCATAGTCGCGGCAGGTTTCGACAGCGGCGTAGCCAGCTTGCGTAAATAGTGCCCGAACGGCCTCTCCCTGCGTCCAGCCATGTTCCACGAGCAGCCAGCCGCCGGGAAGCAAATGTTTCCGTGACGTTGTCACAATGTGATCGAGATCGGCTAATCCCGCGTTGGCGGCCACGAGCGCCGTGAGCGGTTCGAAGCGAACATCTCCCTGCGCAAGGTGCGGGTCATGTTCGTCGATGTAGGGAGGATTGCTGACAATCATCGCAAATGAGCGATTCTCCAGCGCGGCAAACCAGCTGCTTTGCAGCACCGTCACGTTGCGGAGCCCGAGACGTTCCACGTTACGCTGCGCCAGCGCCACCGCATCGGGCATTACGTCCACCGCCGTCACCGCGCAGTCGGGCCGCTCGGTGGCGAGCGCCAGCGCGATAGCACCGGTGCCGGTACCGAGATCGAGAATGCAGCAGGCCGCCGCCGGTAAACGCGCCAGCGCCTGCTCCACAAGACACTCGGTGTCCGGACGCGGGATCAGCGTCGCCGCCGAGACGAACAGCGGTAACGACCAGAACTCACGCTCACCGACCAGGTGCGCCACCGGCTCGCCGTTTTTACGGCGGGCAAGCAGCGCGGCGAGCTGCGCTTCCTGTTCCGCGGTCAGTTCGGTTTCGCCAAAAGCCAGCAGATACGTGCGGGCTTTACCCGTCACGTGCTCAAGCAAAATTTCGGCATCGCGTTTCGGGCTTTCGCTTTCTGAAAGCTCACCGGCCGCCTCACGTAACCAGCGCTGAAAATCCATTATTCCTGCTCGGACAGCGCCGCCAGCTGGTCGGCCTGGTATTCCTGCACGATAGGCTCAATCAGCATATCCAGCTTCCCTTCCATCACCTCGTCCAGACGGTACAGCGTCAGGTTGATGCGGTGGTCGGTTACGCGCCCCTGCGGGAAGTTATAGGTGCGGTTACGGTCGCTGCGATCGCCGCTGCCCAGCAGGTTACGGCGCGTAGACGCTTCCGCCTGCTGGCGTTTCGCCATTTCGGCTGCGTGGATACGCGCGCCCAGCACGGACAACGCTTTGGCTTTGTTTTTGTGCTGCGAACGCTCGTCCTGACATTCAACGACGATGCCGGTCGGCAGGTGGGTAATACGGATGGCGGAATCGGTGGTGTTAACGTGCTGGCCGCCCGCGCCAGAGGAGCGGAACGTATCAATACGCAGGTCCGCCGGATTGATATCCGGCAGTTCAGCTTCCGGCAGCTCCGGCATCACCGCAACCGTACAGGCGGAGGTGTGAATGCGGCCCTGAGATTCGGTGGCCGGCACGCGCTGCACGCGGTGACCGCCGGATTCAAACTTGAGACGACCGTACACGCCGTCGCCGCTGATCTTGGCGATAACCTCTTTGTAGCCACCATGTTCGCCTTCGTTGGCGCTCATGATCTCCACGCGCCAGCGACGCGATTCGGCGTAGCGGCTGTACATGCGGAACAGATCCCCGGCAAACAGCGCCGCTTCGTCACCGCCGGTACCGGCGCGCACTTCCACAAACGCGTTACGCTCATCGTCCGGATCTTTAGGCAGCAGAAGCACCTGAAGCTGCTGCTCCATCTCTTCAGAACGCGCTTTCGCATCCTGCAACTCTTCCTGCGCCATCTCGCGCATTTCAGGATCGTCGAGCATCATCTGCGCGGTTTCGATATCTTCCTGAACCTGTCGCCAGTCGGTAAAGCATTTAGAAACATCACTTAACTGCGCGTATTCACGCGAGAGCGCGCGAAAACGTTCCTGGTCAGCAATGGTCCCGGCATCCCCGAGCAGCGCCTGTACTTCTTCATGGCGCTCGTGCAGAGCTTCCAGTTTAGCGACGATAGAAGGCTTCATAGGCGTAAGTGCACCTTGTCTTAGAAAATGGGTATAGGGCGCTATTCCAGCCCGAGGCTGTTGCGCAGAATAGTCAGGCGTTCATCATCCCCGTCACGGGCGGCCTGCTGAAGAGATTTGGTTGGTGCATGGATCAGGCGGTTGGTCAGTTTCCACGCCAGATCCTGCATAATCGCATTTGCGTCGCCGCCCTGTTCAAGGGCTGCTAACGCTTTGGCAGTCAGGTCATCGCGCACCTGCTCCGCCTGCCCGCGGTACTCGCGGATGGTCTCGCTGACGCTTTGCGCGCGCAGCCAGGCCATAAACTCACTGGTTTCCTGCTCGACGATGGTTTCCGCCTGAACCGCCGCCGCTTTACGCTGGGCAAGGTTGTGCGAAATGATGCTTTGCAGGTCATCCACGCTGTAGAGATAGGCGTTAGGCAGCTTGCCCACTTCCGGCTCAACATCGCGCGGGACGGCGATATCCACCAGCAGCATCGGCTGATTGCGGCGGGACTTCAGCGCACGCTCCACCATCCCTTTTCCGATAATCGGCAGCGGGCTGGCGGTAGAGCTGATAATAATGTCCGCCTCTTTCAGGCGTTCATCGATGTCGCTCAGGGCAACCACCTCTGCACCCACTTCATCCGCCAGCACCTGCGCGCGTTCGCGGGTGCGGTTAGCGATAATCATCTTTTTCACTTTATGCTCGCGCAGATGACGCGCCACAAGTTCGATGGTTTCGCCCGCCCCCACCAGCATCACGGTGACGGTAGACAAGGATTCAAAGATTTGGCGTGCAAGGGTGCAGGCCGCGAAAGCAACAGAAACCGCACTGGCACCAATGTCGGTTTCGGTTCGCACACGCTTCGCCACGGAGAACGACTTCTGGAACATGCGCTCCAGCTCGCTGGCCTTCAGATGTCCTTTTTGCGAATCCGCAAAGGCTTTTTTCACCTGACCCAGAATTTGCGGCTCGCCCAGCACCAGCGAATCCAGCCCGCTGGCGACGCGCATCAGATGGCTGACCGCATCATTGTCCTGATGCCAGTACAGGCTGTTGCGCAGCTCGTCTTCGTTGAGGTTGTGGTAGTCGCATAGCCAGCGGATCAGCGCTTCGTGCAGGTTGTCCTGCTCTTCCACGCTTAAATACAGCTCGGTACGGTTGCACGTCGAGAGCACCACGCCACCCTGCACCATAGGCTGTGCAAGCAGGCTGTCCAGCGCCAGGTCAAGCGTATCCGGCGAAAACGTCACGCGTTCTCGCAGCGAAACCGGAGCCGTTTTGTGGTTGATGCCGAGTGCTAATAGGGTCATGTTGAGCGGGAGTAGTACCAGCGTTAATAAGGTTAGCAGAACGCATCATACAGGATGCGCGAGATCAATAAAAGGGACTGCCCCCTTTCGGAGTAATAGGTTACACAACCCTTTGAGATAATTTGAACGTAGACGGTAGCCCCCTTCGACGCTAGCATTAACAATTATAACTGCAACGTATCTCAAGGATTTGTCCTCATTATGACCCGACTGATTCGCCTGCTGCCGCTGGCAGCACTGGTTCTGACCGCGTGTACCGTCACCCAACCAAAAGGCCCGGGCAAAAGCCCTGATTCACCGCAGTGGCGTCAGCACCAGCAGGACGTCCGTAATTTGAACCAGTACCAGACCCGCGGTGCTTTCGCTTATCTCTCTGACGAACAAAAGGTTTATGCCCGCTTCTTCTGGCAGCAGACGGGTCAGGACAACTATCGCCTGCTGCTGCTGAACCCGCTGGGCAGCACCGAGCTGGAGCTCATCGCGAAACCGGGTGAAGCGCAGATCACCGATAACAAAGGCCAGCACTATACCGCGACCGATGCCGAAGAGATGATTGGCAAGCTGACCGGGATGCCAATCCCGCTCAACAGCCTGCGCCAGTGGATCCTTGGCCTGCCGGGCGAGGCAACTGACTACAGCCTTGACGACCAGTACCGTCTGAGCCAGGTGAACTACACCCAGAACGGTAAAACCTGGAAAGTGGTGTACAGCGCCTATGACAGCAAGAGTAAACCGTCGCTGCCATCGAATATGGAACTGACCCAGGGCAGCCAGCGCATCAAGCTGAAAATGGACAACTGGATCGTTAAATGATGACCCACTGGCCCTCTCCGGCAAAGCTGAACCTGTTTTTATACATCACCGGCCAGCGTGCTGACGGTTATCACACCCTGCAGACGCTGTTTCAGTTTATCGACTATGGCGACACGATCTCCATTGAACTGCGCCAGGACGGGCAGATTTGCCTGCTAACGCCTGTCGAAGGCGTGGCGCATGAGGACAACCTGATCGTGCGCGCCGCGCGCCTGCTGATGAAAGCCGCGGCGGAATCAGGCCGTTTGCCCGCGGGAAGCGGTGCGGATATCCGTATCGAGAAGCGCCTGCCGATGGGCGGCGGTCTGGGCGGTGGCTCATCCAACGCCGCCACCGTGCTGGTTGCGCTGAACCATCTCTGGGGCTGCGGGCTGTCGAAGGACGAACTGGCAGCCCTGGGCCTGACGCTGGGGGCGGATGTCCCGGTGTTTGTTCGCGGTCATGCGGCCTTTGCTGAGGGCGTGGGTGAGATCCTCTCCCCGGCTGAACCGCCGGAGAAATGGTATCTGGTTGCCCACCCTGGCGTGAGCATTCCGACCCCGGTCATCTTTAAAGATCCTGACCTGAAAAGGAATAGCCCGGTTCGGTCAATAGAAACGTTATTAAATTGTGAATTCAGCAACGATTGCGAGGATATCGCAAGAAAACGTTTTCGCGAGGTTGATGCGGTGCTTTCCTGGCTGTTAGAATACGCGCCGTCGCGCCTGACTGGTACAGGGGCCTGTGTCTTTGCTGAATTTGACACCGAATCCGCCGCTCGTCAGGTGCTTGAGCAAGCGCCGGTTTGGCTGCATGGTTTTGTAGCACGTGGGATGAACATTTCCCCCCTACAGCAGACCATTCTGGCGCAGACTGAGTTTCGGTGACAACGTCACCCTGTTCCAGACGTTGCATCGCGCTCTTTAATACACCGCCTGGATAGCATTTGCCTGGCCCGCACAGTTTGCGGCGAACGCTATCCACCACTGGACGCATGCCTGAGGTTCTTCTCGTGCCTGATATGAAGCTTTTTGCTGGTAACGCCACCCCGGAACTAGCACAACGTATTGCCAACCGCCTGTACACTTCCCTCGGCGACGCCGCCGTAGGTCGCTTTAGCGACGGCGAAGTCAGCGTACAAATTAACGAAAATGTACGCGGTGGTGATATTTTCATCATCCAGTCCACCTGTGCTCCAACAAACGACAACCTGATGGAACTGGTTGTTATGGTCGACGCCCTGCGTCGCGCTTCAGCAGGCCGTATCACTGCTGTAATCCCTTACTTCGGCTATGCCCGTCAGGACCGTCGCGTCCGTTCCGCACGTGTGCCAATCACCGCTAAAGTTGTCGCTGACTTCCTGTCCAGCGTCGGCGTTGACCGCGTACTGACCGTTGACCTGCACGCAGAGCAGATCCAGGGCTTCTTCGACGTCCCGGTTGATAACGTATTCGGCAGCCCAATACTGCTGGAAGACATGCTGCAGCTGAACCTGGATAACCCAATCGTTGTTTCTCCGGACATCGGCGGCGTGGTACGTGCCCGTGCTATCGCTAAGCTGCTGAACGATACCGACATGGCGATCATCGACAAACGCCGTCCGCGCGCTAACGTTTCTCAGGTGATGCACATCATCGGTGACGTTGCTGGCCGTGACTGCGTGCTGGTTGACGACATGATCGATACCGGCGGTACGCTGTGTAAAGCAGCTGAAGCGCTGAAAGAGCGTGGTGCCAAGCGCGTGTTCGCTTACGCGACTCACCCGATCTTCTCCGGTAATGCGGTAAACAACCTGCGCAACTCCGTCATTGACGAAGTGGTGGTATGCGATACCATCCCACTGAGCGACGAGATCAAAGCACTGCCAAACGTGCGTACGTTGACCCTGTCCGGGATGCTGGCCGAAGCGATTCGTCGTATCAGCAACGAAGAATCCATCTCAGCAATGTTCGAACACTAATCGAACACGGCCGAAAAACCCGCTGCGGCGGGTTTTTTTGTCTCCGGGTTTTATTTGTATGATTAATGCCTCCTTCACCTGCCATTCACATGACAGATGATGCGCATACGGATGATAGATAATTGTGAAAAACGTAGCCTCCTCACATGTTCTGCCCTTTCGCGCCCTCATCGACGCCTGCTGGAAAGAGAAGTACACCTCGTCACGCTTTGTCCGTGACCTGATTGCCGGGATCACCGTCGGCATTATCGCCATCCCGCTGGCGATGGCGCTGGCAATTGGCAGCGGCGTTGCGCCGCAGTACGGCCTGTACACCTCGGCCGTTGCCGGGATAGTCATTGCCCTGACGGGCGGCTCGCGCTTCAGCGTCTCCGGCCCGACCGCCGCCTTCGTGGTGATCCTCTACCCGGTTTCGCAGCAGTTTGGTCTGGCAGGACTGCTGGTCGCCACCCTGATGTCCGGCGTCTTTTTGATTCTGTTTGGCCTGGCACGCTTTGGGCGACTGATCGAGTACATCCCCCTTTCCGTGACGCTGGGGTTCACCTCGGGGATTGGTATCACCATCGGAACCATGCAGATCAAGGACTTCCTCGGTCTGCAGATGCCCCACGTACCGGAACACTACCTGCAAAAAGTGGGGGCGCTGTTTATGGCGCTGCCGACGGCCAACCTGGGCGACGCCGCCATTGGGATTGTGACGCTGGGCACGCTGATCGTCTGGCCTCGCCTCGGTATTCGTCTGCCGGGACACCTTCCCGCGCTGCTGCTGGGCTGCGCGGTGATGGCCCTCGTCAATATGTTCGGTGGTCACGTCGCGACTATCGGCTCGCAGTTCCACTATGTTCTGGCGGACGGTTCACAGGGTAGCGGCATTCCGCAACTGTTGCCGCAGCTGGTGCTGCCGTGGGACATGCCCGGCTCCAGCTTCACCCTAAGCTGGGATTCCCTCCGTGCTTTACTTCCCGCCGCATTCTCTATGGCGATGCTGGGGGCGATTGAATCCCTTCTCTGCGCCGTCGTTCTGGACGGCATGACCGGCACCAAGCACAAAGCCAACAGCGAGCTGGTCGGTCAGGGATTAGGCAACCTCGTCGCGCCGTTCTTCGGCGGTATTACCGCAACGGCAGCCATCGCCCGTTCTGCTGCCAACGTGCGCGCGGGGGCAACCTCACCCGTTTCGGCGGTCATCCACTCCGTGCTGGTGATCCTCGCCCTGCTGATCCTCGCCCCGCTGCTCTCCTGGCTGCCGCTTTCCGCCATGGCCGCCCTGCTGCTGATGGTGGCCTGGAACATGAGCGAGGCGCATAAGGTGGTGAACCTGCTGCGTCGCGCGCCGAAAGACGACATCATCGTGATGCTGATCTGCATGTCGCTGACCGTGCTGTTCGATATGGTTATCGCCATCAGCGTCGGGATCGTGCTGGCTTCCCTGCTTTTTATGCGCCGTATCGCGCAGATGACGCGCCTTTCTCCGGTTAACGTCGAGGTGCCTGACGATGTGCTGGTGCTGCGCGTGATTGGCCCGCTGTTCTTCGCCGCGGCGGAAGGTTTGTTCAGCGATCTGGAGTCCCGCATCGCGGGCAAACGGGTTGTGGTGCTGAAATGGGATGCCGTACCGGTGCTGGATGCAGGCGGCCTGGATGCCTTCCAGCGCTTTGTGGCACGTCTGCCGGAAGGCTGCGAGCTGCGGGTGAGTAACCTGGAGTTTCAGCCGCTGCGCACCATGGCGCGCGCGGGCGTACAGCCTATCCCTGGCCGACTCGCCTTCTACCCTAACCGTGAAGCCGCGTTAGCGGATCTGTGAGTGACCTGATGCAGAGAAACGTCTCTGCATCATCACCCCGATCGCCTGCTGGAGCCATGCAAGCACGGCAGGCGTCATCCAGGTTCCTTTCATCAGGTGCGGCTCCTGCTGCATGGCAGTGCGAAACTTTTGCTGGGTTTCCAGGTTCTTGCCTGCGTAAGACTGGAACAATGCCAGCCAGTTTTCAGCCAGCTTTTGCGCCGCCTCACAGGCAGGATCGGTATTTTCCCGCTGCGCCTGATGCAGTTTCGCCACCAGCGGCGGCCACTCCATCATGCGGTCAAAGTAGTGTTCCCGGGTAAAGGCCATCTCTTCGGCAGTGAGATACTTCTCCCATATGCAGAGCTTAGACTCAGCAAACGCGCGCGTGATGTAATCCGTCATCTCCGGCGTGATGCCGGTCTGCGCCTGCATCTGCGGTTCAACGCTGTGCATTTCGTTCAGCCGGGTGAGAAACTCCGGCTTGCCCGCCGTGTCCTGTTCCAGGCGCTCCATCCAGCGCGTCGCCAGATCCATCGCCCGCGCGTCCGTAGCGGGTATATGATGCTCCAGTAGCGTGTTGGCCTCTGCAACCAGTCCTGACCAGATAGCCGCCAGCGCATCCTTCTGCACCGCAAACGGCAGCTGCTGTAACTCTTCTTTGCTAAACCAGCGATCGTACATATTCATTAACTCCAGAGTCTGTAGCCAGGATTCCAGATCCGGCGTCGCATCGTCGATAAGCCCGGTCCGCAGCTCCACCAGCCGGTCGCGCAGCGTATGTATGCTTCGCAGCTGTTTATCCAGCAGCGTGATTTGCGCATCGAGTAACTCGGTTAACGACAGCGACTCCTGTTCCAGGAAATCCCTGATTTCAGCAAGTTCCAGCCCCGCTTTTGCCAGCGCCTGGATCATATGCAGACGCTGGACATCCGCCAGGTTGTAAAGCCGGTAACCTGCCGCGCTTCTGGCAGAAGGCAGCAACAACCCTGTTTGCTCATAGTGGTGCAATGTCCGCACGGTGATCCCGGCGCGTTTCGCCAGCTCACCCACCTGAATCAACATAACTGCTCCTTTTTCTTTGCCAGTGGCGCCACTCTGGAGCCTTACGTTACGTGAGGGTCAACCCTTGATGCAAAAAAAAACGACTCCTCGGGAGCCGTTTCGGCGTTCTTTATCGTAGCACTAGCTGTGCTTATGCTGGTCGCGACGGCAGCGTTTATCGTAGTGGCGCACCCACCAGTATTTGTCACAGACTTCCTCATGGCCGCTCACGCGAGCCCCTGCCAGCCACAATACCGCACCAACGAAGATGCTCAATATCGCGCCATGCGCAAAGTATTGCGGGAGGTCAAGCTGCGGTAACTGGTTTAAAATTGAATAACCCACGCCGGCTACCATCACGAACAGCCCCAATCCCATCAGTACGTTACCGAGTAACGAAGCGTTTTTGCGTTTCATGTGTCACCTCCGGAACTTTGGGTTGTCAGGGGAAAAGCCCCTAATCCTTGTGTGTAAAGTATAGACAACGCCCCTTTTATGAGTTGCGTGAATGATCACAATTACAGATAAGGCCCAAACAAAAGTTTACAAATAAGACTTTGAACAGCTTGAAATTCTAATTGTTCAAATCAGAAATTATTCGTATTTCGCTGGGAAGATCGCAGAATTTTGTCAAGCGGCGCGCCAGACAGTAAACTACGCGCCAGATCTGGAACCCATTAGGAATTGAATCGTGACGATTAAACTGATTGTCGGCCTCGCCAACCCGGGCGCAGAATACGCGGCCACCCGCCACAACGCGGGGGGATGGTATGTCGATCTGCTGGCCGAGCGGTTACGTGCTCCCCTGCGTGAAGAACCTAAATTCTTCGGGTATACCTCACGTATCAACCTTGCTGGCGCGGATGTGCGCCTGCTGGTGCCCACCACCTTTATGAACCTGAGCGGTAAAGCGGTGGCGGCAATGGCAACGTTTTATCGCATCAATCCGGATGAAATTCTGGTCGCGCACGATGAGCTGGATCTCCCGCCCGGCGTGGCAAAATTCAAACTGGGCGGCGGGCACGGCGGCCATAACGGTCTTAAAGACATCATCAGCAAGCTGGGCAATAACCCGAATTTCCACCGTTTGCGCGTAGGAATCGGCCATCCGGGCGATAAAAACAAAGTTGTCGGTTTCGTACTCGGTAAGCCCCCGGTTTCTGAGCAGAAACTGATTGACGAGGCGGTAGACGAAGCGGCGCGCTGCACCGAAATCTGGCTGAAAGATGGGTTAACCAAAGCGACAAACCGCTTGCACGCTTTCAAAGCGCAATAATCCGCCCGATCCGGCTTTTTTACCGCGCGTCATGCGGGTTACGTGTATAATAGGCGTAGTTATTTACTTTTCATCAGTCGGTTATCGTTAACGGATTGATTATCAAGATATTAAGGTGATTTAGAAATGGGATTCAAATGCGGTATCGTCGGTCTGCCAAACGTGGGCAAATCCACCCTGTTTAACGCGCTTACCAAAGCGGGTATCGAAGCGGCGAACTTCCCGTTCTGTACCATCGAACCTAACACCGGCGTTGTACCAATGCCGGACCCGCGTCTGGACCAGCTCGCGGAAATCGTGAAGCCGCAGCGCATTCTGCCAACCACCATGGAATTCGTGGACATCGCGGGCCTGGTAAAAGGCGCATCCAAAGGTGAAGGCCTGGGTAACCAGTTCCTGACCAACATCCGTGAAACCGAAGCGATCGGCCACGTTGTGCGCTGCTTCGAGAACGACAACATCATCCACGTAAACAACAAAGTGGATCCGGCTGACGACATCGACGTCATCAACACCGAGCTGGCGCTCTCTGACCTCGACACCTGCGAACGCGCGATTCACCGCGTGCAGAAGAAAGCCAAAGGCGGCGACAAGGACGCGAAAGCGGAACTGGCTGCGCTGGAAAAATGCCTGCCACAGCTGGAAAACGCGGGCATGCTGCGCGCGCTGAAAAACCTGACTGAAGAAGACAAGGCGGCGATCAAATACCTGAGCTTCCTGACCCTGAAGCCAACCATGTACATCGCTAACGTTAACGAAGACGGTTTCGAGAACAACCCGTACCTGGACAAAGTGCGTGAAATCGCAGCGGCTGAAGGTTCTGTGGTTGTGGCGGTTTGCGCTGCCGTGGAATCCGATATCGCCGAGCTGGACGACGCTGACCGTGAAGAGTTCATGGCCGAGCTGGGTCTGGAAGAGCCGGGCCTGAACCGCGTAATTCGTGCAGGCTATGAGCTGCTGAACCTGCAGACCTACTTCACTGCTGGCGTGAAAGAAGTGCGTGCGTGGACGATCCCTGTAGGTGCGACTGCGCCTCAGGCGGCCGGTAAGATCCACACCGACTTCGAGAAAGGCTTTATTCGTGCGCAGACTATCGCGTTTGAAGACTTTATCACCTACAAGGGTGAGCAAGGCGCGAAAGAAGCAGGCAAGATGCGTGCAGAAGGGAAAGATTACATCGTTAAAGATGGCGATGTGATGAACTTCTTGTTTAACGTCTAAATAAAATTTCTCGTCTCATGAGGTTTCATTGAATCTCATAGAAACGGTAAAATTCTATAAAATCCACGCAATTGCGTGGATTTTTCATTTCACAATGTCGCAATTCATCTCGTAACAACGCTATCAAAAATGAGTACATGGATGAGTACAACATTCTTCCATCTTCATTTTAAGTGAGTACAATAACGGTATAATAAATAAACAAGGCCCCGTTATGCTCACCGATACGCAATGCCGCACTGCCAAGCCGAAAGAAAAACTCTATCGACTTAATGATTTCAACGGTCTCTACCTCGAAGTGAAACCCAATGGCAATAAGGCATGGCGCTATCGGTTTAAACTCAATGGTAAATCCAGTATGTTTGCGCTGGGTGAGTACCCGACGGTCAAACTTGCCGAAGCCCGCGAGAAATGCGAGCAAGCGCGTAAGCAAGTCGCAGATGGAGTTAGCCCGACACAGGCTCGCCAGTTAGATAAGATCCGCAAGGTCAATGACGCTTCTAACACCTTTGAGCTGATCGCCAAAGAGTGGTTGCAGATGAAAGACTGGGCCGAAATCACCAAATCGCGGCGACTGGATATGCTTGAACGTGTGGTTTTTCCCGTAATCGGTAAGCTCCCAGTCAGAGAGATCACTCCACATCACATTCTTAAAATTCTTCAGGAAACGGCTAAGCGCGGCGCTCCGACAGTTGCCGCTGAAGCCCGTCGAACCATTTCATCTGTTTTCGAGATGGCAGTAGCGACACTTAGAGCAGATAGCGATCCTGTATGGCCTGTGCGCAAGGCCCTTCCGGCGAATAAGACACAGCACAAACAGGCACTAAACCCACAACAAATCGGGAAGCTATTAAGCTGTTTTGATAACTGTCGTGGCTCATACCAGGTTAACTATTGCATGTGGCTTATGTGGTGGACATTGGCGCGTCCTGCAGAAGCCACCGAAGCAGAATGGACAGAATTCGATCTTGATAACGCCCTGTGGACCATTCCGGCAGCGCGAATGAAAGCCCGCAGAGAACACGTTATTCCCCTACCCTTCCAAGCTGTCAAAATGCTCAGAACACTACAGGGATTAACCGGGCATCGGCAGCACCTTTTCCCAGGCAGAGATAATCCGCTAGGTCCAATGACATCGCACTCCCTGCGCCAGCTACTAAAAAGCCTCGGCTGGAGTGGCATTTATAGCCCCCATGCAACCAGAACTACAGGAAGTACGCGTTTAAACGAAATGGGCTATCGACCTGATGCTATTGAGGCCCAACTTGCACACGCTGATACCAACAATGTTCGTCGCACATACAACCATGCAACTTATCTTGATGAGCGTAAAGTGATGATGCAGGAATGGGCTGATATGTTGGACAAATGGGTAGCAGGATTCGAGTAGAACTTACTGCATTTAAAGAACCACGAGGATAGAACTCATTCCTCAGGATCCACTTTGTGCCAGAATCATGAGATTTGATGATTGCCGCTTTGCTTTCGAGCCAGTAAGTGCTCCACGTTCGCTAACGAATACTCAGGGCATGCAGAAAAACTGCTGACTATATTTCTTTCGAAGAGCGTGGAATGCATACCAATCCCCGATAAGAGGAGTTGGTGATGACTGCGAAAGATTAGTTTGCTGCTCATGTTGGTCTGGACTGGGCAGATAAAAAATAGGATGTCTGCGTTCAGTTTAAAAACGGTGATCGTATATTCCATGTGATTGAATATACGCCTGAGGCGCTTGGTATCTGGCTCAATGAGTTACGCCAGAGGGTAGTTGTTATAGATCTTTTTACTCGCAGGAGTATCGGCTGGAGTCTGTCAGCGCATGCCATTACCGCACTGATAAGCAGTGCACTGCGGATGGTCTATGAGATGCGTGGTCAACTGCATGATGTCATGTTCCATAGTGACCAGGGAAGCTAGTATACAAGCCTTAAACATCAACAAGTTCTCTGGCGTTACAGGATAAAGCAAAGTGTCGGACGGCGGGGAAACTGCTGGGATAATAGCCCCATGGAACGCTTCTTCCGTAGCCTGAAAACAGAAAGAGAGGCAACGAATGGTTACGCAGGTAAGGACGAGGCCCGGCGGCAAACCGGCGGTTATATCCTGAATTACTACAATAGCGTCAGACCTCATCATTAAAACGGGGCGCTAACGCCGGAAGAGTTATAGAACAGATACCATTCTTACTGTAAAACTGTGGCCAGTATTACTGGACCACTACACGACCTGATAGTTGAGGCTTTTGCGTGGTGCTTGCCTTATACTATCAGAACATTGCTATGGAGAGTTATAAATGAGGTTGGTTTATTTTTATCTGGCTAAAAGTTTTTCTCAGGATTTCAATCTGGAGATAAATCTGTCTGAAGATATGGAAATTAAACTTTCCGAAGGTCAAAAGTTATGTATAAATACTGATCTTCATGCAAGAAGAGATAGGTTTTATGGCGAAAATATCGTCAACGTCAGCGCGATCGTAGGAAAAAATGGCATAGGCAAGAGTACTGTCTTAAACCTACTCGGCTTTAGACGGCATGAAATTTTCAATCTCTATCCTGGGAGTCAGTGGATCGCCATTTTTGAGAACTGTGGTGATTTTTATCTTGAGGGAAGTGGGCTAAGAGATATTTTGGGAATTAACAAGGGGCACCCAAGCTACTCATCGTACCAAATGTCCGTTGAGAAAGGTGAGCTAATCTATAAAGGGCTAGTGAATTACACTCATAAAATCACAGATACTTATTTCATACTTCACAGTGCTAACGTTCCCTCTAAATATATTCATTCTAGTGAATTAGATAAAAACGATGAAAGAAACTATGGATTAAAAAGGAACTACATTAAAAGCAACGCGCTAAGCTTTTATCGATTCATCACCCAAGAAGGTAGTGATTTCATTAGTGGTAATGTTGATAGAAAGATTATTTGGTCAGTCCCCAGATCACGAGATTTAAGAAATGAATTTAGTTTTTATGACGATCTCTATCGTTATACTGACAATACTAGTTTTTTATCAAAAAGTAAATCTTTATTCCAAAAGGACAATGAAGATATATTTATCACCAACCTCCTCGAAGAATATATAATTACACTTATAGCCAATATTTTTAATGACGATTATGATAGGTATTACAAAATAATTGATGATGATAAATTTTCAGATAAAAATTTTTCCTTCAGGGAATTACATCGACACCTATTGAGGTTGATTAGTAAAATCGAGGAAACCTTAAAAGAGAGTGGTGATGAGTTAATACATCACATGCCGCCACTGGATTGGCATAAAATTATAAGGTTTGTGAAAATATCAAATAAATTAAGCGTGATACCTATCGATAAAACAAGCCATATTGAAATGGAGTGTCATATTACTCTTAGTGTATTTGATCCAACTGTTGATTCATTTTTAACCTATGTCGGCAATATTGCTATCCCTGGAAACTTTAACTTTCCAGGGATGAGTTCCGGTGAACAAAACCTCATCAAAAAAATGGCAGGGATTAGCAAAAGTATTCAGCTGTCAATTGATGAAAATCCAAATGCGAAAGGGTTTATTATTCTACTCGATGAGTATGATGAAAACTTGCATCCAGAATGGGCCAGAGTTTTTTTGAATAACTTGGTTAACTTTTTAGAGAATAAGTATCTCACCTATGAATTCCAAATTATTTTTTCGACGCATCATCCCTATTTGCTGAGCGATTTACTAAGAGATAACGTGATTAAGTTGGAAAAAAAGAGAGGCAGTAACCCCTACGTTAGCAGTAAAGCCGTGAGCACTTTTGCGAGCAATATTTACGATATTATGAACGACTCATTTTTCTTGACGCAGACGATCGGCGAGTTTGCCGTAAAGAAAATAAATATTTTGCTCGGTGATATTAATAAAGTCAATAGGAACATTGATGAGGCTGAGTATGAAGAAATACTTAAAAAAATTAATGATATTGATGATGACTTCATCAGGGAGCGTTTGAGGGAAAATCTCGATATCAACTATCGTTCTACACTTGAGGATCAAGAACTCACAATAGAACAGGAAATAGCTTTCCACGAGTCTAAACTGGCAGAGTTACGCGAAAAAATGGGTGGCAATAATGATTAACATTAGTAAGGAAGAGGCCTTTGTTAAAAGTTACCCGACCAAGCATCAAGACTATGTGAGAAGTTTTATCAAAGGAAAAAACTTAACAATTAATTTTTTTAATCACAACCTGAAACTGACTGGTAATTCAAATAATTCTTTAATCGATGCAATAGCTATTGACCCTTTTTCCTTTTCTTACCTCCCACCACAACAAAGTTATTTCCTGAGAGATTATCAGGAAATTTCACATTTTCTTTTGCATAGTTCAAGTTATTTTGACTTTGTAGCTTTAGCAACTGAGTCACTTTCAGATTTTGAAAAGAGAAGATTCTATCTTAAAGCGAGACTAGCTATCATCAGTAAATTCGCACATAACTCAATTTTACAGAGCATGGGGATTCTTAACAAAACACACACGGAGAGCAATAAAAAATATATAGCTTTTCACAAAAAAGTTAAAGATCAATTTGAAATTGAAAACTCCTCGATTAAATGTGCATTTAACTATAATGCATTTTTAAAATCAAAGGATAACCTTCGAGCAGAGATTTTAAGCAACATAAATATTACAGTATGCCCATACTGCAACAGACAATATGTTGATTTTTATGCACACGAAGGGAAAGTAAAATCGATTGCACAAATCGATCACCTGCTTCCAGAGTCAGTTTTCCCATTATACGCACTTAGTCTGACGAACTTCACTCCATCTTGTTATCACTGCAACTGTAGTATAAAAAAGGATCGCCTATTTCCATGGAAGAAAATCTATTGTAAAAACCCAGTCAACAAAAAGTATTTTAAATTAATATACAATGAGTTAAATGGCTTTTATGGGGATAAAGAGCATTTTAAAATCTCCGTTAACCCGACATCTGAAGAGGATAGGTTGAATGCTTACTTCTTTCGCCATGAATTAATCTACAGTAATCATAAAGAGGATGTATCACTTCTGCTGAAAAGAAGATTAATATTAGCGCAAGGCTATAAAAAATCAGTAAAAAAAATCCTTAGAGAGGATATAACGGACAATGAATTTAGAAACATAATTCTGGGTATCACTACTAATGAAAAAGAACTGCTAACGAAGCCTCTTGCCAAATTAAAAAAAGACATACTTAACTACTGAAGTAATAATTATTTTGTGCGAAAAAGTTCTATCCCCAGTGCCAGACCTAATCAGGAATGGTACTGGATAATTTTTTTGTCACGATATCAGCTGTAGTATAATTTTCATAACATTGTAGACTGGAGTCTCATGATAGCTGATACAGGATAATGGATATAATATGTAATGACATTTAGTATATAAAGAGTACAATATATACCTCTATATATCTTGTAGAAGCGGATACGTGAAATGTTACCGGTTATTAAACCCTGCAACTCCTCCCTAGTGATATTCATCAGAGGTTGTAGACGCATTTTATTTTCTGGATTTTATTGTTTTGAAACCTCGATATCGTTCAATACCGCCGATCCTTGCCACTGTTAGAATCAGGGAAAGTCATCTCCGATCTCCACCTACCATTATACGGGGTGCAGATCTGACACTAAACCGCACCGATAGCTAGCCGGTCTGTCATGCCAAAATCCGGCAACGTTGGGCGATCTGGAAGGGGTGTTTTTGCAGATCTCTCATTTCGGTTCTGCCTGTTAGCCAACCAATCAGCGAAGTAACTGGCCTGTGAATCTGCCGGACTGGCCGCCATACAACAGACTGATGACGAAGCGGAATACGGCCCCTTGCTTATGACCGCATTGCTGGTGATGAACCGCAACCCGGCTCAGCGCTGAATGCAGAATTGCACAGTCAGAGACCAAGCTCACCTATAAAGCCGCAATCATTAAATCACTCAATCACTTTTTTCAAAGCGCCACATGTTTTCATCATGGTTGGCCTGCCAGTGCTGAGTAGTGAATCGCCACAGGTTTAACAGACACCTCAGAGTCATTTAAGATGACTTAAAGAGAGGTGCATATGAGCAGTAAGCGTTATCCTGAAGAGTTTAGAATTGAAGCCGTCAAGCAGGTTGTTGATCGT